>NZ_JAIMBX010000015.1:0-1271 GCF_032907385.1 Devosia sp. BK | reverse complement strand
TGACGTTGCCCCCAACTTCTATCCAGCGTGAAGTAGACTCGGGCGGTTGGTTTGGCCGATCTGGCCGGGGTGAGTGACGGGGGCTGGCGCGGAGCTGGTCATTGAGCGGAGCGGCAGATCCCGTCGCGGGTTGAAGGTGTTGGCGTATTCGGCAGGCGTCATCCAACCCAAGCGCGAGTGAGGGCGGTGCAGATTGTAATCGGCGCGCCAGGACGCCACGGTGGCCCGGACGTGAGCAAGCGATGGGAACAGGGTCTCATTGAGCAGTTCGTCCCGCAGTCGTCCGTTGAAGCTCTCGATGAAGGCATTCTGGATCGGCTTGCCTCGAGCAATGTAGTGCCAGTCGATCCCCATCCGGTCAGTGAAGCCCAGGATCGCATTGGACGTGAACTCAGTCCCATTGTCGCTGACGATCATCTTGGGGCGTCCTCGAGTAGCCATCAACGTCTCCAGTTCTCTGGCAACGCGCAGACCAGACAGCGAGGTATCGGCAACCAAGGTCAGGCATTCGCGTGTGCAGTCATCAACCACCGTCAGCACCCTGAATCGCCGACCGTCCGTCATCTGGTCAGAGACGAAGTCCAGAGACCACCGATCGTTTGGTGCGATTGGGATCAGCATCGGCGCCCTGGTGCCCATGGCTCTCTTGCGGCCACCTCTACGGCGCACCATCAGCTTCTCTTCACGATAGATCCGGAACAGGCGCTTGTGATTGACGTGATATCCTTCTCGCCGCAGCAGGACGTGCAGGCGCCGATAGCCGAACCGTCGCCGCTCGTGGGCAATGGCCTTCATCCGATCGCGCAGCACGATGTCATCGGTCCGAAGCGCCTGGTAGCGCATCGTCATCCGGCAACATCCCAATACTCGGCACGCCCGCCGCTCGCTCATCCCATAGGCCGTCTGGAGATGGGCAACAGCATCCCGCTCGGCGGCGGGCGCTACCATTTTTTTCCAAGAAGATCTTTCAGCGCGGCATTATCGAGCATGCTGTCGGCCAGCAGCTTTTTGAGCCGGGCGTTCTCCTCCTCGAGCGCCTTCAGTCGTCGGGCCTCGCTGACATCCATGCCGCCATACTTGGCCTTCCATTTGTAGATGCTGGCGTTGCTGACGCCGTGCTTACGGCACAGGTCGGCAACGGGAACGCCGGTCTCCTGCTCCTTCACGATCGCGATGATCTGCTCTTCGGTGAACCTGGTTCGCTTCATCTCTGGTCCTTCTGATGGGCCAGAGCCTACTTCAAACTGGATTAGGCGCAGGGGGCAACGTCA
>NZ_JAIMBX010000014.1:0-1332 GCF_032907385.1 Devosia sp. BK | reverse complement strand
GCGGCTCTGCTTGTGGTCGCTCACGATGGCGCGGAGGGTCGTGGCGAGCCAAGCGTAGGGATCGACGCCATTGAGCTTGCAGGTTTCGATCAGCGAGGCGATGACTGCCCAGTTTTCGGCACCGGCATCATGGCCAGCAAAGAGCGCGTTCTTCCGGTTCAGCGCAATCGGGCGGATGGTGCGCTCAACGGCATTGTTGTCGAGCTCGATGCGGCCATCGGCCAGGAATAGCGCAAGCCCAGTCCAGTATTTGGCGATGTAGCTCAAGGCTTCCCCAAGGGGCGCTTTCGCCGAGACGCGGGCGCGATGATGATCGAGCCATTCCCGTATCAGCGCGACAGCTGGTCCAGATCGTTCCTGGCGAGCGGCAAGGCGGGCATCCGGCCGGAGGCCTCGGATCTCGGCTTCGATGGCATAGAGGTCGCCGATGAGCCGTACACCCTCTTCGGCAATCGGGGTGGTACCGGCGCGCGTGATCTCAAACAGCTTGCGACGGGCATGGGCCCAGCAATAGGCAAGCTGTATATCCGCGCCGACGCGGCCGGGCGCGATCAGCCGGTTATAGCCGGCATAGCCATCCACCTGCAGGATGCCGCCAAAGCCCTGCAAGATCCGTTCGGCATGAAGGCCACCCCGGCCCGGGGCATAGGTGAAGGCAACACCGGGTGGCGCGGTGCCACTCCAGGGCCGATCGTCTCGAGCAAGGGCCCAGAAGTAACCGGTCTTGGTTTTTCGGGCCCCAGGATCAAGCACCGGCGCACGGGTTTCGTCCATGAACAGCTTGGATGACCGTTTCAGGTCCGCCATCAGGGCGTTGTACACCGGACGCAGCTCGAAGGCGGCCCGGCCGACCCAGTCGGCAAGGGTTGAGCGGTCCAGATCAACGCCCTGACGGCTAAAGATTTGCGCCTGGCGATAAAGCGGCAGATGATCGGCATATTTGCTGACCAGAACATGGGCGACGGTGGCCTCGGTCGGCAGCCCGCCAGGGATCAGCCGAGTGGGCGCTGGCGCCTGCACCACGCCGTCCGTGCAGGCTCGGCAGGCATATTTGGGACGCCGGGTGACAATCACGCGGAACTGGGCCGGGATCACGTCGAGCCGCTCGGAGACGTCTTCTCCAATGCAGTGCAGACCGCCGCCGCAGCCACAGATCAAGCTCTCGGGTTCGATGATCTCTTCGATCCGCGGCAAGTGCTTGGGCAGCGAACCACGGTTGGCATTGCGCGGTTTGGCCGGCCCTCGAGCGACGCGATCCTCGGCGTCTTCTTCGGCATGGATAACCGCGATGGCCGTTTCCAGATCTTCCAGCGCCAGTTCGAACTGGTCAGG
>NZ_JAIMBX010000013.1:0-1371 GCF_032907385.1 Devosia sp. BK | reverse complement strand
TTCCCATCTGTGGACGCCCCTTAAGACGCAAGCGGTTTTTTGAAGGTTAGTTCGTAGTCGGATGCTGCCATCTGTCCGGCCTCTGATGCAGCACCAGAGGCTGCGGGCCCGTATGGGAGTTCGCGGACCGGATCCATATCACCCACAGCGTGCTCAAAGCACAGTGGAAAGCCCTGGTTTTCCGATCCCGTCTCACCGACTGTTGCGCCATACCTTCCTTCGACCGACTCCGTCTCCGACGACCTCTGGTCCGCCTTGGCTTATGCCGCAGCTGCACCCGGAGCTTTGTATTCCTCTTGCTTGATGAGCAGCGCCCAGATGATGCGCGCCGTCTTGTTGGCCAGCGCCACGGTGACGAGCATACGTGGCTTACGGGCCATCATCTGCTCAAGCCAAGAACCTGCCGGCGCACCGCGTTTGCTCGCCTGCAGGACGACAGCACTGCAACCGATGATGAGCAGGCGCCTCAGCGTTCGTTCGCCCATCTTCGTGATCGATCCAAGCTTTTGCTTGCCTCCGCTCGAGAGCTGACGTGGCGCCAGGCCCAACCAGGCGGCGAAGTCCCGGCCTTTGGCGAAGGTCTCGGCTGGAGGGGCAAGAGCAGCAATCGCCGTGGCCGTGATCGGCCCTACGCCTGGTATCGTCATAAGCCGCCGGGCGATTACATCATCACGGGCGCGTCGGGCGATCTCCTTGTCCAGTTCGGCGATCTTGCCGTTAAGCACCTCAAGCAGATCAAGCATCGTACGGAACATGGGCGTGGCCGCATCTGGAAGCGACGAGCCCATCTCGCCATCGAGCAGGTCACCGAGCACAGCTATGTGCGACGGCCCCTTGGGTGCGACCCATCCATACTCGGTCAGGTGACCGCGGATCGCATTAATCAACTGGGTCCGCTGTCGCACCAGCAGATCGCGGGTTCGAAACACCAGGGCCGAGGCCTGCTGCTCCTCGCTTTTGATCGCCACGAACCGCATGTTCGGTCGTTGCGCTGCCTCGCATATGGCTTCGGCGTCCACCGCATCGTTCTTGTTCCGCTTCACAAAGGGCTTCACATAGGCCGGCGGGATCAACTTCACTTGGTGACCCTGCTGCGTGAGCTCGCGGGCCCAATGATGCGCACCGCCGCAGGCCTCCAACGCCACCAGGCAACGTGGCTGTTTGGCGAAGAACTCCAGCAACTTGGTGCGGCTGATCTTGCGACTGAACAGCGGTTTGCCGCTGGCATCTGCCCCGTGCGCATGGAAAACGTTCTTCGCGATATCCAGACCGATTGTGGTAACTTCCGACATGGGCGCCTCCTCAAGTGGTGTGTTCACACCTCCACTTTGGCACATCGATGCCGCCGGGGGGGCGTCCACCCCATCACCC
>NZ_JAIMBX010000012.1:0-2779 GCF_032907385.1 Devosia sp. BK | reverse complement strand
CCCGATGAGGTTAAGGCGCGGATTGTCGCCGAGACGTTGCGGCCCGGAGCAACCATTAGTGAAGTTGCGGAGCGGCATGGGCTGAAGCCCAACCATATTTCCTCTTGGCGAACCCTTGCGCGGTAAGCGCCAAGGCGCCCCCGTCTGACGCATTGGCTTGAGTTGGATTATTTGCACGTCTGATTTGATGACGGTGTGAGTTTCTATGTCTGCTCCTATGCCCAGTGATAGAAGTTTCCAATTGCTAGAGGTGGTGCCGGGCCGGATGGACAGCAGTCCTGCGGTATCGCGGCGCAATTGGCCCGATGAGACCAAGGCTCGTATCCTTGAAGAGGCGCTTGCCCCGGACGCAAACGTGTCGGCAGTAGCGCGCCGATACGGAATGTCGCCCTCGCAATTGTTCGGCTGGCGGCGCAAAGCCGTTTCCAAAGGCCAGGTTGAGCGGCTTGAGACGCCGAGCGAGGAGCATGCTTGCTCGGGCGGGACTGTCGAGATCGAGATCGCAGGTGCCATGATCCGGGTTGGCCCGACAGTCAGCGAGGATCACCTGCGCCGGGTCCTGCGCGCTGTTCGGTCCGCATGATCCCCTCGGGCGCCAAGGTATTTTTGGCCAGCCATCCGGTGGACTTCAGGAAAGGACCTGATGGTCTGGTCGGTCTAGTGCGCGACGCCGGAGCAGATCCGTTCGACGGCTCGCTCTACGTTTTCCGGTCAAAGCGCGCTGATCGGGTCAAGATCGTGTGGTGGGATGGCACGGGTTTGTGTCTTTACGCCAAGCGGTTGGAAAAGGCGGCGTTTTGCTGGCCGCGGATCGGCCGCAGCCGGGTCCACCTGAGCCATGCGCAACTGCTGGCGCTGGTGGAGGGCATGGACTGGAAGCGGGTGTACGCGGTGCCTGAGAGCCGGCCGCAATCGGCTGGGTAAAAGCCTGCGGCAGACTGACTCACTGACGCAAAATCCCAGGCAATCCGGGGTGTTTTATGCCATAATGCGGTCATGGCTCCGACCGATCCGCAACAGCTCCCAGACGACATTGACGCCCTTAAGGCGATGATCGCTGCTGCCCATGCCGAGATCGCCGAACTCAAGGTCATCAACGCCACGGCCGACGAGCGTATCGCGCGACTGACCTCGATCGTCGCCATGCTGCAGCGCGCCCAATACGGCACGCGCTCTGAACGGCTACGCCACGACCCGCTCAACGATGAGCAGATGGCCTTCGTGTTTGACGAGATCGAAACCGGCATTGAGGAGATCAAGGCTGGGCTGGAAGCACGCGACAGGAACAGTACCGCTCCCCGTCCGTCGCGGCCGCGAAAAGGCTTTGCTCCACACCTGGAGCGCATCGAGCAGGTCATCGAGCCCGAGGTGCCGGCCGACTGCGTTGGTCTGGAAGCTGTCTGCATTGGCGAAGACGTCTCCGAACGGCTCGATGTGACCCCGGCGACGTTCCGCGTCATCGTCACCCGTCGTCCCAAATATGCCTACCGGCTGGCTGACGACGAAGATCGCATCGTGCAGGCGCCGGCGCCCCATCACCTGATTGTCGGCGGCATCCCCACCGAGGCGCTGCTGGCCCAGGTGGCGGTCAGCAAATATGCCGATGGCTTGCCGCTTTACCGGCAAGAGGAGATTTACGCCCGCGATGGCGTGGAGCTGGACCGCTCGCTGATGGCCCAGTGGATGGGGCGGCTGGGCTTCGAACTCGAACCGCTGGCCCAGTACGTCCTTCACACCATCAAACAGGGCGAACGGATCTTCGCCGACGAGACCCAGTTACCGACCCTGGCGCCGGGCTCGGGCAAGGTGAAGACCGCCTGGCTCTAGGCCTATGCTCGGGACGATCGACCGTTTGGCGGATCAGGACCGCCCATGGTGGCCTATCGGTTCGAAGACTCTCGGTCCGGCGATTGCGTCGCCCGGCATCTGGATGGTTATCGCGGTATCCTGCAGGTTGACGGCTATACTGCCTATAACCGGCTGGGCAAGCAGAGCGGCGCCAATGACGCGGTGACCCTTGCCGGGTGCTGGGCACACGCGCGGCGCAAGTTCTTCGATCTCCACTCCAGCGATGCCTCGCCCTTTGCCAGCACCGTGGTCAAGGCCATGGCCCCGCTCTGGGCCAGCGAGGAGGATATCCGCGGCCACAATGCCGAACTGCGCGCCAGCGTACGGGCAGAAAGATCACGTCCCATCGTGGCCGAGCTGTTCGCCATGCTGGACCGGGAGCTGCCGCGCCTGTCAGGCAAATCCAAGCTGGCCGAGGCCATCCGCTATACCCTCAGTCGCCGCGTCGCACTCGAACGCTTCCTTGCCGATGGTCGTATCGAGATCGATTCCAACATTGTCGAACGCGCCATCAGGCCCCAAACCATTACCCGCAAAAATGCTCTCTTCGCCGGAT
This sequence comes from Devosia sp. BK, assembly GCF_032907385.1. Taxonomy (NCBI): domain Bacteria; kingdom Pseudomonadati; phylum Pseudomonadota; class Alphaproteobacteria; order Hyphomicrobiales; family Devosiaceae; genus Devosia; species Devosia sp. BK. The sequence continues at coordinate 375 of NZ_JAIMBX010000012.1, read as the reverse complement.
CGGATGGTGGTGGCCGGACGTGGGCCACGATCGCCACGCTGCTGACAACCGCCAAGATGAACGGCGTCGATCCAAATGCCTGGCTCGCCGACACGCTCGAACGCATCGCAGGCGGCTGGCCAAACAGCCAAATCCCAGACCTCATGCCATGGAACTTCAAACCCTAACGGCCTCGCCTACGCGCTTACCTTGCGCGGAGGGGGAGGCTGGTGCTGCCGGCACCAGAGGATGCGGTGGAGTTTGCGACGCTGGTGGTCGCTCCGGTTGATGAGGCACTGGCGGCCGCGGATCGGGCGGCATCGGCTGGGCCCGAGGTCGTGGTGGGATCGGTGATCATCCGGCTCGAGCCTGGCGCCTCGGCGGTCCGGATTGCCT
>NZ_JAIMBX010000010.1:0-21356 GCF_032907385.1 Devosia sp. BK | reverse complement strand
CCGGTCCTGCGGCCGATCTCCCGGATCGATAGATGCTCTCGAAAATGCCAGCGTCGGATAACGCTCAGTAACGCCATGTCGATCACTCCACAGCCCCCGCTGAAAACAGCCAGGGCACGGTTGGAACATGGGTCAAATCTCGATGGAAATAGTCCCGCCTAACGGGTCACTTTTCAGTGGCAATCAACACACGGGCCCTTGGATGTCAACCCAGATGTACACCGTATTCTTCTGGGTGTGTGCGATCGTGTTTGCCGCCACTTACTCCGCGCTTAGAGAGCGCGGTGAAAGCCTGCGCGATGAGTGTCGGGCGGGTTGACACCTAGCAGCGGGCAGGAGGGCCATCGTCTTCAAGGTGATCCGAGTGGGATTAGCCAAGCGCCGGAGCGCGGCGTCCATTTGCGTTGTGAATTTCGCACACGATCCGACAACTTCGTGACAGACCACTAGACTACGAAGAACATCGATATCCGGGCGATAGTTCGATTTTGCGACGATGACCGCGCAGTGGGGCAGTCAGAGCTAATCATCATTATAGCAGTAGTGCAGACTCACGCGGCAGCTAAGATACGTCGCCCGTCTGATTGTGTTGTCGCGAAGTTATAAGTTTTTGACTTGGCTGCACCCAAGTTTCCAGTTACTGGGGATTCGAATAGACGTCTTTAAAATGGTCGTAGCTTGAAGCGCTTGATATTCGCATGTAACTCGATTGCGGCTATTTTGCTGCCTTACCAATCTTGTCGTTCATGCCTTTTCCCGCAACGGTCATCAACATGAGTTTGAGATCGAAGATTATGGAACGAAGCTTCAGGTAGCGCTCGTCACAGACCGCTAGCCTGACAGGGTCGCTCATGTCGATATCGTTGACCTGAGCCAGACCAGTAATTCCCGGCTTGAGTGTGAGCACTGCGCGTTTGCGACGTTCTTCAATAAGTTCAGTCTGGGTTGGAAGACACGGTCTTGGGCCTACGAAACTCATTTCGTTGACAAAGATATTAAAAACTTGAGGCAACTCATCTATCTTGGTTCGGCGCAAGATTTTACCGAACGGCGTCACAGCAGAGGAAGGCGCCTCATGCGTTGCGACATTGGGCGCGGACAGATGCATGGTCCGAAACTTATAGCAGGTGAATTCCTTTCCATTGAGTCCTATTCTGCGCTGGCGGAATATTCCTGGTCCGGGCGACTGCACTTTGATGACAATCCACACAATAATCATCAGCCACCACAGCAGCAAAACGATTGCGGCAGCTCCTAAAAGATCCATGCACCGTTTCAGAAATGTGTAGGCTAAATTTGTGTCTTGGTCGGTCGCCAAGATCACCGATTGATTAGACTGAAAGGCCGAATTGGTGAGGAGTTCTTTCGAAACGGCAGTGACATTGACCGTAGGCTTCAAAGCCTTGAGCGTCGGCAGGAGCAGCTTGGCCAAGAACGTCGGCGTGCGATTGAGGACTGCGAGACTCCCAGAATAGGTCTTTCCCAAAAGAGCAGGGATGTAAATGATCTTCGTTACGATCCCCGGGCTGTTATTAAGCGCCTCTTCAGCGGCTCGTTTCGATCGGGCATAGTGAGACTGGTTTGCGTGCTCCAAGGCGTGGACCGACGAAAAATACGTGAATCGTTTCACGCCACCAGCCGCAGCTAGGTTTCGAGCTTCGAGAGCCAGTGCGACATTTGTTCTTTCGAATTGCTCATAGGAAGCGTCGGAGTCGCTGTTTGTAGTGGCCAGAAATATCAGGTCTTCGTATTGTCCGGCGGCCCATGGGATGTCCGCATAGATGGCAACTTCATGGTGAGGAAATATTTCCCGCAGCTTGTTCTTGTCCCGGCCCACAAGCAACATTCGCGCCCCAGAAGCACTGAGCAACGGGACCAACTGCCGCCCGAGATTACCGCTGGCTCCAGCGACGATGAAAGAGGGGGCATGGGATTCATTCATAAAGGCTACCGAAAGAATGCAATGGTGAAGTTCTTGCCGCTGATAGTCAGCCGCTCTGGTTGACGACGTCGAACAGGATTCGGCGGGCGGAATGCTCGTCGAGCAAGGTGACGCTATCTCTTAGGTTGATGAGTGAATCGGTGATGCTCATGACGTCGGCGCGTGAGGCTGCCCGCATGATTTTTGCGTGGCGCGTGCTCTGCGATGAAGAGGAATCGTAGAAGAGTTCTTCATACATCTTTTCGCCAGGTCGCTTGCCTGTCACCACTATTTCGATATCTCCTCCTGGGTTGGCTTCCGAGCGCACACTAAGCCCAGCGAGGCGGACCATGTTTTCTGCCAGGTCGCTGATGAGCATCGGCTCGCCCATATCGAGGAGAAATACATCGCCGCCCTCTGAAAGCGCCCCCGCCTGAACGATAAGCTCTGCCGCTTCCTGAATTGACATGAAATAGCGCGTCATGGCGGCGTCGGTTAGCGTGACTGGCCCGCCGGCGGAGATTTGCTTCTTAAACAGTGGTACGACCGAGCCATTCGATCCAAGGACATTACCGAAGCGGACGGCGCAGAAGCGTTGGTTCGATTCTTCTGCCTTAGCGCGGGCGGACATATTGCTCACGATAAGCTCGGCCCACCGTTTGGTCGCCCCCATGACATTGGTCGGCCGCACGGCCTTATCGGTCGATATCAGTACGAAGTGTTCGACTCCGTGCTTGTATGAGGCCTCCGCCAGGGCTGCGGTCCCGAATATGTTGTTCTTGACGCCCTCCAGTGCGTTCGCTTCGACCAGCGGTACGTGTTTATGGGCGGCAGCATGGAACACGACGCGGATATCATTTTCCGACAGGACCTGCTCGATCCGAGCGGCGTCGGTGACCGAGCCGAGGACCGGAACGATGGCGAGGTCCTGAATTTCGGAAAGCTCTCGCTCGATTTGGTAAAGAGCAAATTCGTTGGACTCGAACAGGACAAGCCGCTGGGGGTTCCAGCGAGCAATCTTGCGGCACAGTTCCGAACCGATCGAGCCACCCGCGCCTGTCACCATGATTGATCGGCCGACGATCATCTGGCGGATCAGGTCCGGATCAGGCGGCACCGAGGATCGGCCTAGCAGCTCAACCGCGTCTATCTCCTTTATTTGACTGACGAGGTATTTGCCGGTCACCAGATCGACAATAGCGGGGATCACGCTAACCTTGACGGCGCGGCTGCTAAGAGATGTAACGATTTCTTTCCGGCGCTGCGCGGAAAGCGAAGGAATGGACAGGATCGCTTCGGATACTCCGTATTCCTCGACCAGACGCTCTAAAACCGAAGGACTATAGACCCTTACGCCACCTAGCTCTCGTCCGTGTAAGGAGTGGTTGTCATCCAAAAAGCCAACGATGCGATGGGTGCTCCGCAGCGATTGTGCAAGCTGCATACCGGCATCGCCAGCACCATAAATGAGCACAGCTTTATGATCTGCACTCAATCGCTTCGCGCCGTGTAGGAATATCCACTTAGCTACGAAGCGGCTGCCAACGACGACGAATGTGCCCAAGCCAAAGAAGATGACGGGCACAGATCGAGGGACAACCCCCCGTCCGGCCATTTCCGAAATGAATACAAGGCCCACCCAAGCTAGCGTAGCGAATGCCATGCTTCGCAGAATGGTCCACATCGCCTTTTCAGGTAGATAACGAACGATGGCCCGATAAAGTCCGGTACGAATGAAAATCGGAATCGCCACAACCGGAGCGGAGAGGATGATCGCCCACTGATCAATTTCCCTCGGGAAATACCAGTTGTCATACCGCAAGCAGAAGCTCATCCACAGCGCTAGTGAAAGCGCGATAAAGTCGAACGCGATCAAGATGCTCTGTTTCCAACGTCGCGGCAGAGCAAGTACGCGCGCGCGTAACCGGTCAATCATCACAAATTCCACTCAGAAACGGTCTAATTTATCGCCGTCATAACAGTTTGGCGAATGCTCAGAGCTGGCAAGGCGGGCGCCCTCAGCAAATATAATTTTGCTTCTGCCCTAATTTAAATTAATAGATTAGATCTGGGCATCCTCATTTTCTCTAGAAGTCAATTCGGTAACTATCTATCGAAACTGAACGCGCGCCGAAAGATTCTTTCTGAGCCAGTAGTCCGTCATTCAAGACTTTACCGGCCTGTTCCGTCGATATTCCAAAGCTGAAATATTTGCGATCCGCCGCTTCCTTGATTTGCGTTTCAATGAGAAGGTCGAGTGCGCCAACATCCTTTCCGCTATCGGATGTCGCCAGATATTGAGTGTGGACGACTTGGCCGAAGTCAAAGATCAAGCACCCAGCCATCAGTTCGGCCTTCATTGATGCGGTGTAAAGTTTGACATTGTCAGGAAACATCGTGGCCAGTAGCTCAAGTTCTGCCGGTGTATGAACCGGCGCGGCATCGTGCCTGGATAGCACCGAGGACAGCAGTTGGTGGAAGCCGGCCCAATCCTGCGAACGCGATATTGAAATTCCGGACTTCCGTGCTTTCGAAATCAATGCCTTGCGACCCTTAGAAAATGGGAGTCTTTTCGAAGTGTCGATGATACTTGACAGGTCTCGTCGCGCCAACTTGGCGCCATAGTCTTGCACAAGAAAGTACAGATCCTCCTCGGCCGGGATTTCATGAAAGATGTGCGGTACAGCTTTATATGTAAGTGTGCCAATCCCTGATGCCCGGAGCGAGGAAGCCATGGCATCGAAAATATCCCTGGTAAGCGCGCTTCTCAGGGACCTGCGCAGCACGAGCCCACCGAATGTCAGCCCACCGTGGGACGTAACGCTGTCGCCCTTTTGGGTGGCGGGCAAAGTGGCAATCAGCTTACCACCTTCGAAAAATAGCAGAGAATGATCCGTGAACCGGTCTTTGTGGTATTCGACAAACTTCCTCTTCAGGAAGAACAGTGGAGCCTTGCTGTCTTCAACAAGCTCGTCCCACGCTTCTTCAAAGCTGGAATCATAGCGCGTAACCTCTACCAAGTCTGAAGCTCCGCCAACCCGAAACCTTCACGGCCCATATTGTTTCCGTTGTAAACGGCCCAGAACTTGCCGTTCACCTCCACCAATCTAGGATAGCACAGGTGGAGGTGGTCGAACGTCCCGATTTCTCCAGGCGAAAGACCGATTTCATCGTCTATTCGCTTCCAAGAGAAACCGTCCGCTGAAACGGCCATTCCCGCTTGATAGCGGTCGTCTTTTGCGTATCCGGCGGTATAGAACATGACGTAAGACCCGTCCGGCCTGACAAAAACCGAAGGACGGCCAATGCGGTATTCATCGCCCTCGCAACCTATCAATTTACGCGCATTCGATGTGTCGAAGGTAATGCCGTCCGAAGACTGCATTTCCCAGATCTCGTATCGCGGATAAGGGATGCCGTTTTTTTCGAGCCAGCCGTCACCCCGGGCAACCCATCCGTGCCACTTATCGCCATGCAGCCTGATCGAATGCAAGGCATTGATCATTATCGAGCCGTTAGTGCGATCGATAATCGGTGCTTCTGAATATCTTTGGAACGTCAGGCCACCATCTTCACTGATAGCCAGACCAGTGAAAGCAAGAAACTTGGCTTTCTCGACTTTTTGGAAGCCGACATAATACATTCGGATGGTCTCACCAACCGCCTCAACATGGCCCAGAATGACGCCGTTGTCGTCAAATGCACCTGGCCGCCCGATATCAAGAGCGGGCTTTTGCGAGAACCCGACTACGTGCGTGGGATTTTGCGCGGACAAATCCACAAAACCAATGCGGCTGACGCCGAATTCATCACGAAAGCCCGCATAGACCCTGATCACCGATCCAAGGACAATCGGGGTAGGCGTAAGCGCTGAATTCAAAGCCCAGGGAAGATCGTAAGAGGCGTTCCAGACAAGCCCTTTCTTTGACCAGCGCATTACAGCTTCAACTTGCGCGCATCTAGACGAGGAACTTCGGCTGCTGGCGCACCGCGATAGACGCGGCCTTCTTCTTTGAGCGTCTTGGTGACATGTGTTCCGGCTGCGATAATGCATTGGGATGGAATGGAAATGCCGTCATTAAGCGTGGCATTCACCCCAATGAAGCTAGAATGGCCAATTGTGCAGTAGCCCGAAATCACGACATGGGAGGATATGAAGCAGTGGTCTTCTATCACACTCCGATGTCCCAAGTGATTCCCGCTCCACATGACCACGTTGTTTCCAATCGAGGTGAATGGCTGCAGCGTATTGTTCTCGAAGATAAATGTATTGTCTCCGATTTTAACGTTATGCCAGCAGAAACACCGGGAACTAACGTAGCTTGCCAGCTTGTAGCCTTTGTCGCGCGAAGCATTGTAGAGCCGTGTTCGCGTAGCGTTGAGATCACTTGCGGGAATGGCAACGAACAGTTCGACGGTGCCGGGAGCATATTCACTTTCGAGATCTTCGAAAGCAACGACGGGAAGGTTCAGCGGATTCGTCGAATCCAGGTAATTTTTCTCTACAGAATATGCCAGAACTTCGTATTCAGAATCATGAGTGAAGTATTCATACGCAATTGCAGCGAACTCGCCAGCTCCTATGAGCACGAGTTTTTTCGTTTTTGATGGGTGACTTTCCAGTTTCAATTTTTAACTTCCTCAAGAAACGTTTCGTAGTCTCTTATGTAATCTGCTTCTGAATATACCGCGTCAGTCATAACCATCAGGACGCAGTTGCTGGTGAACTCACTCATCTCGCGCCAAATGCGACCCGACAGGTAAAGGCCGGTGGAAGGCGACGAAAGTGGAATATCAACCCTTTCAGTTCCATCATCGAGGGTGAAGACGCAACTGCCGCTCAGGCAAACCACGATCTGTTGGAGCTCTCGATGGGCATGATGCCCGCGGGTGCTGCCCGGATTAAGTTGCGTGATGCAATAGACGCGTTTCACATCGAAACGCAGTCCGGCTCCTTGCTCATACACCGACAAAGTGCCTGATTCAGCTTCATATAACGGAAAAGAAATTAGCTCGAACCCGGCCATGATATGTCTCAGATCGCATTTGTGGTCAGAACGCCGCGATGAATTACACGGTCTTTCGTTGCGCACGTGTATAGTTGTGGTCAGGGCATATGGCCAGACCTTGCCATCTGCAGCGAACCATGGCTAAAGGCCGCTGATCAATAGGCGACATTTTTAGAATGAAATGACGTCAAGTGTGCCCATGTGCGAGGAATACGAAAACTCGTTCACAAAAGATACAGATCGCAAGGGGGCATCCGTCTTAACTGGCGAATAAGTGCCAGTGGCCTCGCTCTGCATCTCGACGTTACATAACGATGTGGGGTAAAGACCGGAAACGTTAGTGGAGGACGGTGCTGCCGCCTTCGTTGAATGGTTCACGACTACTACGAGTGACATATGAAGAATGCAGCTGAACGCAAATTAGCGGTAGTCGGACTTGGCTACGTCGGGCTGCCACTCGCCGTGGAATTTGGGAAAATACGCGCCGTTACCGGTTTTGACATCGATGCCGCGCGCATTTCCGATCTTCAGTCTGGCCATGACCGCACACTTGAGACAACGGCCGACGACCTTCGTAAGGCCCAGGGTCTTCGGTTTACTAGTTCTGCGCAGGACCTTGAAGACAGCGACGTCTTTATCGTTACCGTTCCAACCCCAGTCGATAAGTCGAAAAGGCCGGACTTGCGTCCACTGATTGCGGCAAGTCGCACCGTAGGCGCTTATCTCAAGCGCGGCGATATCGTTGTTTACGAATCAACCGTCTATCCTGGTGCGACCGAGGAAGACTGCGTTCCGATCCTGGAAGAAGTCTCTGGCCTGCGTTTCAATGAGGATTTTTTCGTCGGTTATTCGCCCGAGCGTATAAATCCCGGCGACAAACTTCACCGATTGACGACTGTCGTTAAGGTTACGTCCGGATCAACCCCTGAGACTGCACAGATCGTCGATGAGCTCTATCGTGGGATCGTCGCTGCCGGGACGCACATGGCGCCCTCCATCCGAGTCGCCGAAGCTGCCAAAGTCATTGAAAACACCCAGCGTGACCTCAATATCGCGCTTATCAACGAGCTTGCGATCATCTTCAACAGAATGGGAATCGACACCGAAGATGTTCTCAAGGCGTCAGGGACCAAATGGAATTTCATGCCGTTCCGCCCGGGATTGGTGGGTGGACATTGCATCGGCGTGGATCCCTACTATCTGACCCATAAGGCAGAGGAACTGGGCTACCATCCAGAAATCATCCTAGCAGGGCGGCGTCTTAACGACTCAATGGGTTCTTACGTCGCCGCAGAGATGGTTAAGGCCATGATCCGCAAGGGCATCAATGTTAGCGGCTCGCGAATTCTCGTCATGGGACTAACCTTCAAAGAAAACTGTCCTGACCTGAGAAACACGCGCGTGATCGACGTTATAAGCAGTCTTGAAGATTACGGTTGTCAAGTGGATGTGTTCGATCCCTGGGTTTCCGCAGCCGAGGCCGAGCAAGAGTATGGTCTTAAAGTGCTCAAGGAGGTCTTTGATCAAAGCTACGACGGCGTTCTCGTCGCAGTCGGCCATGACCAGTTCAAGAACATGGGCGCAGAGGGCATGCGGCGTCTGGCTAGGGATAGGCATGTTCTCTACGACTTGAAATCGATCATGCCCGTTGGCGATTCCGACCTGAGACTTTAACTGGAGCCATGCCCATGTCGAAAAACACCGTTCTCGTTACCGGTGGCTACGGCTTCATTGGCTCTGCTTTGGTGCGGCGCCTGGTCGGAAACGGACATGTCGTAATTAACGTCGACAAGCTGACCTATTCGAGCAACTTCCTCTCTCTGAAAGACATAGAGGGGCACCCGGGTTATCTCTTCGAACAAGGCGATATTTGCGATAGTGGTTGGATTGCCGGACTGCTTGAGACGTATAAGCCTGAAGCGATCATCAACCTCGCGGCTGAGACCCATGTCGATCGGTCGATCGATGGTCCAGACGCGTTTGTCCGAACCAACATTCTTGGCACTTATGCACTTCTTGAAGCTGCCAGACGCTATTCGGCTGTGGCAGATCAGAACGAGCAACTGCTTTTCATCCACGTTTCGACCGATGAAGTGTTTGGCGATCTCGGCCCAGATGACGCCCCGTTTAGCGAGCGAACGCCATATGCCCCGAGTTCTCCCTATTCGGCGAGCAAAGCGGCTTCCGACCACCTAGTGAAAGCCTGGGGGCGTACCTATGGGCTTTCCACGATTGTGACCAATTGTTCGAACAATTACGGGCCGCGACAGTTTCCCGAAAAATTGTTGCCCCACATGATCCTAAATGCGTTGGCGGGCAGGCCGCTACCTGTCTATGGGGATGGCAACAATATCCGCGATTGGCTTTATGTAGAGGACCATGCATCGGCGCTCGAGGATGTGCTGCTCAAGGGTCGCAGCGGTGAAAGCTACCTGATCGGCGGTAACAACGAAGTGCGCAATATCGACCTCGTCCGAGCGATCTGCCGCGAACTCGACGCAAAGGTCGTCCACAAGCCCGAAGGCGTCGGAAAGTTCGAGGACCTCATTACGTTTGTTAAAGATCGCCCAGGCCACGATACGCGATACGCGATCGATGCCACTAAAGTCAGGGATGAACTCGGTTGGGAGCCTAAGGAAAGCCTGTCGACTGGATTGGCCAAGACCATCGAATGGTATTTGAATAATCCGGAATGGCTCACCGAGGCGACTGCGGCGGACTACAACCTAGAGCGCCTTGGCCTTGGGAAGGAAAGCCTATGAAGGGCATAGTTTTAGCCGGTGGATCCGGAACCAGACTACACCCGCTCACGCTGGGCGTTTCCAAACAGCTTTTGCCTGTCTATGACAAGCCGATGGTGTTCTATCCCCTTAGCGTCCTCATGCTTGCAGGTATTCGCGACGTTCTGATTATTACCGCACCGACAGACATCGACGCTTATCGGCGTTTGCTGGGGGATGGATCTAAGTTCGGAATCTCGATTAGCTACGAAATTCAGCCTCGTCCTGAAGGTTTGGTACAAGCCTTCACGCTTGGTGAAAAATTTATTGACGGCAATCCCGTCAGCCTTGTGCTCGGAGATAACATATTCTTTGGTCAGGGGTTCACGTCGATGCTCCGTCGCGCCGTCGATCGTAAAGATGGTGCCACTGTGTTCGGCTATCGCGTCACTGACCCAGAGCGTTTCGGTGTGGTGGAATTCGATCAGGACATGCGCGCCATCAGCATCGAGGAAAAGCCCGAAAAGCCGAAATCGAATTACGCGGTAACGGGCCTGTATTTCTATGACTCGCAGGTGTGCGAACTCGCAAAGACCATAAAACCATCGGCCCGCGGCGAGCTTGAAATATCGTCCTTGAACCAGCTGTATCTCGAAAAAGATCAGATGCATGTCGAGTTGTTGGGGCGAGGTTTTGCTTGGCTGGACACGGGCACACACGAAAGCCTACTCGAAGCTGCGCATTTCGTTGAAACCGTGGAGAAACGGCAGGGCTTCAAGATTGCCTGTCTTGAAGAAATTGCTTTGGCTAACGGCTGGCTCTCGCGCGCCGATGTCCTGGCGGCTGGCGAGACGTACTCAAAAACGCAATATGGCCAATATCTTATGCAGATCGCAGGCTAGTGAAATCTTCGGACGCAAAGACAATGATCCCATTCCTCGATCTCAAGAGCATTAACTCTCGCCAAGATGCCGAACTCAAGAGTGCATTCGACCGCGTGATGGCGAGCGGGTGGCTTATCCTCGGCAACGAGGTCAAATCGTTCGAAGCCGAGTTTGCATCCTATTCACACGCCGCCGAATGCATCGGCGTCGCAAACGGTCTGGAAGCGCTTTCGCTCGTCCTCCGCGCCTGGGACGTTGGGCCTGGCGACGAAGTGATCGTGCCCTCCAATACGTTTATCGCGACCTGGTTGGCTGTTTCTCACGTAGGCGCCATTCCGATACCGGTTGAGCCGCGACTTGAAACCTACAATATAGACCCCGATCTGATCGAAGCTGCGATCACCCAGCAGACTAAGGTTATTATCGCCGTCCACCTTTATGGACAGCCGGCCGAGATGACCAAAATCAAAGAAATTGCCGCCAAGCATGGTCTGCGCGTCTTAGAAGACGCAGCCCAGGCTCATGGAGCAAAATGGGACGGCATCCGTACCGGAAGCCTTGGCGACGCGGCTGGATTTAGCTTCTATCCCGGTAAAAATCTTGGTGCGCTTGGTGACGGTGGTGCCGTGACTTCGTCGGATCCGGAGGTTGCTAACCGCTTGCGCCTACTCAGAAATTATGGCTCCGAAGTCAAGTATACGAACGATGTCGTTGGCTGGAATAGCCGGCTGGACGAGCTTCAAGCAGCTTTCCTGCGGGAAAAGCTTGTTTTGCTTGATCAGGACAACGATCGGCGTCGCGCTATAGCAGCGCGGTACAATGCCGAATTGTCCGGCTTAGACGACTTGGTTCTTCCCGAGGTCCATGATCAGGCCGAACCTGTGTGGCACCTCTACGTCATCCGCACCAGCAACCGTGATGACCTCCATCAATATCTTGCAGCAAACGGGGTAGGCACGCTCATTCACTATCCAATCGCGCCTCATTTGCAGAGCGCGTATAGAAATCTCGGACTAAAGGAGGGGGCGTTCCCGATTTCTGAACGCATCCACCGCGAAGTACTCAGCCTGCCTATCGGTCCAACAATGTCGGACGACGAAGTGTCCGCGGTGATCGGAAAGATACGTGATTATTTCGGCGTACATTCCGAGGGGCACAAGAGCTAAATTTGCGCCCCCTGAGCATTGCGGGCCTATCCGCTGCGGAGACGATTTTCCGGCTGATTTGCGCCCTGATCGCGGTACGGCTCATATCCGCTTTTGGCGGTGTGGTTGGAGTTGCGAATTACGGCCAATTTCAGAACCTGCTGTCTGTCGCTACGATCATCGGCAATGGCGCCGTCGTCGTGGGTCTCGTCACCTTCGTCTCTAGGCACGACCGCAGCGAGCGACAACGCGCTTATTGGGTGCAAGCAGGTTTTGGCGCAGCGTTAAGTTGCGGTCTGCTGGCGGGCGTCGTCATCGGGGCGCTTTCTCTATTGCCTGCCGCCGAACAGGTAGTGAATCCGACAGGCGATCTCAATCTATTGATATTGCCGCTTCTCGCGCCAGTAGTTTCCCTATATTATTACAGGGTCGCCATTCTTAATGGCTCCGGTAAAATATACGAGCTGATAGCGTCCAAGGCCTTTTATAGTATCTCCTTGGTCGTGGTGACCTTTGTATTGCTGGTCATGGGCCTGTCTAGTGGAGCAGAATGGGGCCTTGCTCTGGCACCCTGTATTGCTCTGGCGCTCTCTATCGCCATATCGCAGATCCGGTCATCGAAAAGAGGTGTTTTACCGGTGCCGAAGTTGCGTCGTTATGCCGTTCGACGCCTGACACCGTATTGGATCATGGGCGTAATAGGGGCCTGCTGCACGCCGATAACTTTGATTGCCATCAGGCTCACAGTGGCAGACAAACTGGGATGGCACGCTGCCGGTATTTGGGAAGCTGCCTGGCGATTAACTGATATCTATCTATTGGTGATCACCAACGCTCTCATCGTCTATTATGTGCCACGGCTAAGCAAGATAAGAGACCTCATCGAAGAAAGAGACTTTGTCGTAAAGACCGTTGTGATTTCCGTATTGATATCTTCATTTCTAGCCCTTGGGTTTTTCATATTTCAGGGACTAGTCGTTGATATCATATATGGAAATGGATTCTCAGACATATATTACATACTTTGGATGAATATTGTTGCCAGTATAATTCGTGTTGGCGGATGGGTTGTGTCATACAATATCATCGCCAGAGGAAAAAAAACTCAGTTCATTCTTATGGAGTTAGGCAGTTCTGGCGTTCTCTATCTAGCCAATCTTGTGTTCGTAGAGCATTTCGGCCTTATAGGTGCTGGCTACGCTTCGATTTTCGGAGCCATTGTCTACGGGCTCGCGTGCGTCTCCTACTTTTGTCTGACATTTTTAAAACGACAAGGATCGCGCCATGCCGTTTCCTGACACCGATCAGCCGCTGGTTACGGTCATCATGCCCGTCTATAACCAGCAAACGCTAGTGGCAGAGTCATTACGGTCCGTTCTTCAGCAGTCTTATGGAAATATCGAGATCTTGGTAAGCGACGACAAGTCGACGGACGGGAGTCTCGATGCCATTCGTCGTTTATTGTCTGAAACAGACGCCGGCTCGAAATCCGTCCACGTCATTGCCCAGCCGGAAAATCTTGGCATAAGCAGACACGTGAACAACTTGCTCAGCAAAGCCAACGGTGAATTCATCGCCTTTTTCTCTGGCGACGACATCATGTTTTCAGAAAAAATCGACAGCCAGGTGCGATTAATGTTGGCGGACCCAGACTGCACGATCTGCTATCATGACATGGAGGTACAGGATGCCGGTTCGGGTGCAGTTAAGTTTCGCTTCAGTGATCGAATTCCTCCGCGGCAAGGTCATATGGATCAATTGATGCGACATGGTTCGTTCATCTGCGGCGCAGCCTTCATGGCGCGCCGTAAATTTCGGATCGTCTATTGTGATGAGCAAATCCGGTTCGCTTCGGATTGGTTGCACCAGATGGAATGGTTGGGCGCCAACGGCGGAACGATAAAATATATCGATAGAGTACTTGGTCGTTATCGTCGCCACAGTGGCAACACGACTTCAAGCGACATGAGCAGGGGATTTGACGAGACGCTGAAGTCTATTGACGTTGCTAGGTCAAGGCTGCCCCAACTCGTTGAGGCCGCCGCCCGCAGGGAAGGAGAGCGGCGCCAGACATATGGCCTTTATCTTCTGTTGCACCGGCATTTCAAAAAAGGCATCGCTCAATTTACCAGAGGCGTGCGCATGTCGCCCCTATCGTTTCTCGACTTTTTGTCTAATTGCTTGAGGGCTTCTCGTGCACGATTCTGAGCTAAATATCTCGGACATGCCCTTGGACACAAAGAGCACGAGCTTATCGTCGGTCACTGACTATATCCTCACGCCCGGTGCTATATTCGCCCTGGTGTGGATCTCCGTGATCGTGCTCAGTTCGGTAGTTCAGTACTTTTTGCCTGGATTTTTCTACGACTACACTCTTTCATTTTACATCTATGTTGTTGGCATTATTGCGCTTTGGGTGATTTTGTCCGGTGCGACCTATAGTGTTGGGCGTAAAATTGCTTGGCAGCTTCCAAGATTTGGATTTATGAGCGGCCATATTGCAAGGATTCTTCTGGTGATTATCCCTATTGTGTTCATTGGGGTGTCAATTCTTGAAATACACAACAGTACTGGTAGTTTTTTACCGCTGCCGGCGAATATTGAACGTCACCGCTACCTAATCACCGAGATGGCGCAATCGCCAAGATATGCCTGGGTGGCGATAATGAACGGCGCAATGTTCTTACTTCCGATTTCTGCTTTTATATATTTTAAAGACGATCGTATTTTTTCGGCAATCCAGATTTTATTTTTTATCGTCTTTGTCTATATGAGTGGTGCGAGGGCCTCGTTCTTTATGGCAATGACAGTTTTTGCATTTTTTTATTTGCAAAGACATTTCTCGCTGAAGTTCGTCTTGACGATGGCCATTCTGCTGGTTTTCTCCTTTGGCGTATTAGGCGCCGTTGTCGGGAAAGGTAGCCTGAACAGCTACCTCGTCTACTTGCTTGGCCCGGCGCATGCTTTCTCGGCCGTCCTCAATGGTGACGCCGAGCTAACCAGCAACATGATCTCTTTCCGTGTGGCGCAGCCTGTACTTTCAGTTTTGGGTATTGGCGGCAACATCGATCATATTTTGCCTTATGTTCAGACACCAAGTCCGGTAAATGTCTATACGGTTTTTGGCGTATATTTCAGTGACTTCGGTTGGATAGGTTCATATCTGATACTCTCCGTTTTTGCTGCCTTGAGCGGACTGATCTGCGGGCTTGCCAAAGGCTCTAACTGGATTCCGATGCAGATTTGGGCTGCTGTCTGTTTTTCACAGATATGTCTTGGAATATTTCATGACTACTACTCGTCAGGCACGATCGTTTTTGCCATACCCATTTATGGCTTAGTGCTTTTTGGTAGATCGTCTGATTTGAGACAAAACAATCATTCGTCAGAGCCAGTTTTAGCTTGAAAGTGAACATGCCTGGCATTGGCGCAGCGTCCAGCTAAAGACCGGATGGGGACGCTATCAAAGTGCCAAGAACGCCGATCGCCGTTTGGGTTAAAGATTTCAAGACGAAGAGGTATGTCTTCTCGGGCGAGTTTCAAAAATGGGCTCGCAATTCGGCTATCTAGTCAATTTTGCGCCCGGTCGTTGGCGGCCTAATCTAATAACCATGGTAGATATCTGTGCCTAAAGTTGCGATCGTTGGAAACCAGGCTTTTGCTTTACTGAACTTCCGCGCGCCACTCATCGAGGCGCTCGTTGCGGCTGGAAATGAGGTGGTTGCCTGTGCCCCTCGTATGACTGAGGAAGACAAGTCCAGGATCCGGGAACTGGGTGCCCTGCCGTTGGAGTACCCTCTGACCCGAGCCGGAATTAATCCGTTTCATGACTTAGCGACGCTGATTGGACTGCTGCGGATTTTATTAGCGCATAAACCGGATGTCGTTGTCTCTTATACAATCAAGCCGTCCATATATGGGACGATTGCCGCCAAACTGGCTGGCGTGAAACATTCTTATGCCATGATTACGGGACTTGGTTACGCCTTTACAAATTCACGAGCAAATATTCGCTCAAAGATTATCTACCGCGTCGCTCGACTTCTTTATAAGTTGAGTTTCTTGCTATCCGATGGTGTTGTCGTTCAGAATAATGACGACAGGAACTTCATCATTGATGAAGGCCTCATCAGCGCCAGCAAGGTCAAGGGCGTCTTCCCAACCGGAATAAAGCTTGGTGAATGGCCTTTGACGCCGCCGTTGCTTATTCCGACTACATTCACGCTGGTTGCCAGAATGCTGGCTGACAAAGGTGTGCGAGAATTTGTGGCAGCTGCCAAATTGATCAAGTGTAGGTATCCCAGCGCCAGATTTCTCTTGGTGGGAGGGTTGGACAGCAATCCACTGGCCATAGGCGAGGCCGAAGTTTCGACGTGGGTGGGCGAGAAAACAGTGGAGTGGCTTGGTCATGTCCCTGTAAGGCCGGTCCTTGACGAGACCAGCGTGTTCGTACTTCCCTCCTATCGAGAAGGTGTGCCAAGATCATCGCAGGAAGCTGCCGCATTGGGCCGTCCTATTGTGACGACCGATGTTCCGGGCTGCAGAGAAACAGTGATACATGGTGTCAACGGTTTTCTTGTGCCGGCCCAAGATGTCGAGCGGTTACGCGAGGCTATGGAAAGGTTTCTGCAGTCGCCTGATCTGATATCCACAATGGGCAACGAGAGCAGGAAAATCGCGGAACAAAGGTTTGATGCGGAAAAGATCTGCGCCCAACTGATCAAGATCTTTGGTTTGGCATCCACGCAATCAGAACAAGCAGCGAATTCTGATCTGTAAAGCGAACTGAAGCGAGACCTTTCTAACTATTTACAGAAGCGAAAATGGCGAGTTTCTTCGCCGCTATCAAATACATCGATATCCGATAACGAGCGGCGAGAATTTAATGAAGCAAGAGCAGTTTAGCATCTACGATGTGGCAGAATGGTTTTGGTCTTTTCGCTGGTTAATAATTGGGCTTTTGGCTCTAGCTGGCATTTGGACGGCTGTGTTGGTGGTGACCACACCTTCGCAGCCGGTGGCAGAGCCAACTTCTGAAGTCCAATTGAGGGTAAAAGTCCTTGCCTCCGGAACGCCCCTGAGAAGCGCCGAGCAGATTTCAGATATCGTGAGTTCCGCTCTTGATGGAGACGAGGTCAAAATGACCTCAATCTCTCCAACTACCACGATGCTTTTTACCGCAAGGACAATGGCGGATGCCGAAGCTATTATGGACAAGCTCCAGCAGATTGATACGGCTTTAGAGACGGAGGTGCGCCAACGCGTTCAGTTGCTGGCGAACGAAGAAAGCCGTGTCCTGCAATCAACCGAATTTGCAGCCTCCCAGTATCTTGGTGCTGTAACCTTTGTTGGTGGAATAGATGCTGGTCTGATAAAGATTGTAGATGCGTACTTAGAGAAACAGCCAGGCAGCGCTGCCAATGCCGTGCCCGTCCGAGTTTTTCTTTCGCGGCTAATTCTTCCATGGGCATTTGCCGGCGCTGTTTTTGTGGTGGTCACCGGCGTCATGACGTTTGCCCGCGGTTGGAAGCGGCATCGGTCTGGAAGGCTATAAGGGAGCTTCCAGAGCACCCGGTCGACAGGTTGTCCTGCATTTCAGATGACTGAATACCCGTAGTGAACTGATTTTTTTGTTCTCAGACTTTTTGGCTATGGGGCCGAGCAGCAATCGGTTAGGAGAACCCGCCGTGACGGTTCGTGGCTTTGGCAGCAACACGGTCAAAAACAAGTCGAGGGACAAGCGACATGAAGCGTTATGATGAAGTTATGGACCAGTTGCGACAGGTTCCGCGTGTTTGGCTGGTCACCGGGGTGGCCGGCTTCATCGGCAGTAATCTGCTTGAGGTTCTTCTTAAAGCCAACCAAAAGGTCGTGGGGCTCGATAATTTCGCCACGGGTTACAAGCGCAATCTTGATGAAGTGCAAACACTTGTAACCTCCGAACAGTGGGGTGGATTCAAGTTCATCGAAGGCGATATCCGAGAGTTGCAAGATTGTCATAACGCCATGCGTTGGGACGAGAATTCACCCGTGGCACATGTTCTGCATCAGGCTGCATTAGGCAGCGTGCCCCGCAGTCTTGCCGATCCGATAGCCACCAATGCTGCCAATATTACGGGTTTCCTCAACATGCTAGTTGCGGCCCGGGATTCTGGTGTGAAAAGCTTCACCTATGCGGCAAGCAGCAGCACCTATGGCGATCACCCTGGCTTGCCGAAGGTCGAAGACAAGATCGGTCGCCCGCTCAGTCCATATGCAGTGACAAAGTACGTAAACGAGCTTTACGCCGACGTATTTGCGCGTAGCTATGGATTTTCGTCCATCGGGTTGCGTTACTTCAATGTTTTCGGCGCCCGCCAAGACCCCAATGGGGCCTATGCGGCCGTGATCCCCAAATGGGTCGATAGCCTGTTGCGCGGCGACGTGATCTACATCAATGGCGACGGTTCTACGAGCCGCGATTTCTGTTACGTCGCAAACGCCGTTCAGGCCAACATTCTAGCATCGGTTGCAGAAGACGATGCCGCGCGCAACCAGGTTTATAATGTCGCCGTGGGTGACCGGACGACCCTGCTCGAGCTGATCGATGCCATTCGGTACAATCTGACGGCGACTACAGCTTTTCCGCCTCCAAATATTGTGCAGCGCGATTTTCGTGCCGGAGATGTAAAACACTCGCAGGCTGACATCAGTAAGGCGAGAACGCTGCTGGCATACGAGCCGTCCCACACCGTTCACGATGGTCTTGGAGAAACGATGTCATGGTACGTGTCTGCGCGCGAGAAGCGCGACCCTAGCTTGACTTGAGCACAATTTGTGGCGCGGCATTGCCTATTGAGCCTAGTTTAAGCTTGCGCATTGCTCTTTCCGTAGGCGATCTCATATTGTCTTTCGGGCTGCACGCGCTTTCGTAAATGCGGCGATCCTCTTGATGATAAAATCTAATTTCGTTTGCGGCGCTTGTCGGAACATTACCGTTGAAGCCTAACAAAGGCTGATTGTTTTGCTCGTTCGCGCAGGTCGAACTTGCTCGAAGTCAAGGAACGCTCTATGTGCGGAATTGCGGGCTATCTAGGGAAAAGCCAGTCTCTCGACGAGCCTTCGGAAGATACTCTTTTACGCATGGCAGAGGCCATCAGTTCTCGCGGTCCGGATGACATGGGTGTCTGGGCCGACGACGAAGGGCGCATCGGCCTTGCCCACCGTCGACTTTCCATCGTCGATTTGTCCCCTGCGGGCCATCAGCCCATGCAGTCCGCTTCTGGACGATTCGTGATGGTCTACAATGGCGAGATCTACAACCACTCCGACATCCGCATTATGCTTGACCAGGATGGGCTCGCACCCTCGTGGAGGGGACATTCTGACACCGAAACGGCTCTTGCTGGCTTCGATGCATGGGGCATCAAAGCCACCTTGGAACGATGCGTCGGCATGTTCGCATTTGCCATATGGGACCGCCGGGACCGCACTCTCACATTAGCGCGTGACCGGATGGGCGAAAAACCGCTCTATTACGGCTGGCAAGGCCAAGGAGCCGACGCTGTTCTCCTTTTTGGCTCTGAACTTAAGGCTTTGAGGCAGCATGCCTCGTTTGATCGTGCGATTGACCGGGATGCAATCTGCTTGCTTCTGCGGCACAATTATATACCGGCACCCTATTCAATCTTTCGCAACGTCAAAAAACTTGAGCCTGGAAGCATGGTTACGGTGCAGGCTTGGTCGCACCGACATGAAAGGGTTGAAACCTACTGGGATCTGCCAAGCGTTGCCGAAGCAGGCCAGCGTAGTAAACACCAGGGGAGTCCCGCTGAGATAGTGGATGACCTTGAGGCGCTGTTGAGGCAATCCATTGCCGGTCAGGCCGTTGCCGATGTTCCTCTTGGTGCGTTTTTGTCGGGCGGGATCGACTCGTCGACCGTCGTGGCACTGATGCAGACCCAGTCTTCGCGGCCCGTAAAAACCTTCACGATCGGGTTCAGTGAAGAAGGTTATGACGAAGCCGAGCACGCTCGCGCTGTTGCTTCTCATCTTGGTACTGACCATACAGAACTGTATGTATTCGGAAACCAAGCCATTGATGTCATCCCACGATTGGCGACACTTTACGACGAGCCTTTTTCGGACTCATCTCAAGTGCCGACATTCCTCGTGTCCCAGCTCGCTCGTCAGCATGTCACGGTCTCCTTGTCAGGCGATGGCGGAGACGAGTTGTTCTGTGGCTATAGCCGATATTTGGCAGCTTCCAGAAATTGGAAGAAGCTTTCAGCTATACCGCGGCCCTTGCGCGCCTTAACGGCGATGTGCATCAACGGCCTTTCGCCCCAAGCATGGGACGGCCTCGCAAGGACGATGCCGCGCGTGAAACAGCGCTTTGGCGGTCGCGTCGGCGACAAATTACACAAGGCAGCAGGGGTCGTCGCAAGCCGGACTATCGATGAACTTTATATGGGCTTGGTGTCTCACTGGGGCGATCCTGACGAGGTGGTGCGTGGTGGACGCGAGCCCGCCACGCGTCTGACTGGCAATGCGCCGGCGCTGGAGGGGCTGGATGCTGTCGAGCGGATGATGGCGCTCGACATGATATCCTATCTGCCAGACGACATCCTGGCAAAAGTCGATCGAGCGGCCATGGGTGTCAGCCTTGAAACACGGGTTCCCTTTTTGGACCATCGGGTCGTGGAATTCGCTTGGCGTGTTCCGCAAGACGTCAAGTTGCGCGACGGTCAAGGTAAATGGCCTCTACGGCAAGTGCTTTACCGGTATGTTCCGCAGGCATTGATGGACCGTCCAAAAATGGGCTTCGGCATTCCGCTTGACAAATGGTTGCGCGGTCCTCTTCGCGATTGGGCCGAAAGCCTTCTGACCGAAGAGCGGCTGCGTCGCGAGGATTACTTCGACCCCGTGCCGATTCGGCAAAAATGGCAGGAACACCTGAGCGGCCAACGAAACTGGGCTTATCACCTATGGGACATTCTAATGTTCCAAGCCTGGTTGGAGCAGCATCTGAACTAGGCCCTGTTGACATAAGTGGGCATCCATGGTTTTGCGGCAGCGAGTGCAACGAAGCCAAGGAATGAGACGGCGCTCTTGTCGTATCGGGTTGCGATGCGACGGAACTTGATCCTGCGTCGCCAAGGTTAAAGAGAAACCGGGATAGGCCTCTACCGATCCAGACCAGGAAGTCGGCTCCGTCTCCATTGCTGCTCGTTTGATCAATTCGAGCTAGGACATCACGATCATCCCATATCGTGTCCCGAGTGCCGAAACGAGGTAAGGTCAGAACGTGCGACGCGAACGACGCGGTCGCTTGGCTTTAAAACAATGCCGGTGGCATTGAAATCGGGATCGAGAAAGACAAAAAAGGCAGGGGCTCTGAAGGGGCAACTCGCTCCTGTTCTCGGTCATATCGGTCGCCATCGGCACAAAATCTACTTATCCCAAGCCACTTCTGTCGTAAGCGGTGTCCTACCCCCACCTTCCTCCCGTTTGTGAGCCATGAGATTGCGCACTGATTGATGTCAGTGCGGGAGTTTCTCCATGGACGCTCCATTTGACGTTGCCCCCTGCGCCTAATCCAGTTTGAAGTAGGCTCTGGCCCATCAGAAGGACCAGAGATGAAGCGAACCAGGTTCACCGAAGAGCAGATCATCGCGATCGTGAAGGAGCAGGAGACC
>NZ_JAIMBX010000009.1:0-56072 GCF_032907385.1 Devosia sp. BK | reverse complement strand
CGAACTCCCATACGGGCCCGCAGCCTCTGGTGCTGCATCAGAGGCCGGACAGATGGCAGCATCCGACTACGAACTAACCTTCAAAAAACCGCTTGCGTCTTAAGGGGCGTCCACAGATGGGAAGTAGCTGCCCGTAAATGCCACCCAATCGTGGCGACCTAGTCCCAAGGCTGTATGCGCCTTGGGAGCCGAATAGAAGGTGTCGATTTGGTTCCGGCGCACAAGTTTTGCTTCCTCGTGCTCCAGAACATGGCCTTGTCCGGCAAACGGCACCATAACAAGGTCCGCTTTCGGAGCCGTAGCTCTTTGCACCTAGGGCCGCATAGGGGAGTCGAAAACTGCCATTCTGCCGTGCGCGCCATTTCGGTCTTTACGCCGGTTGTGTAGACCACCCGAAAGCGGACATGTCGCTGGACTCGAGTGATCGCCGATACTGGCCCACCTGACTGTCCATCTGTGACGTTCGATGCAGATAACTGAGCACGAAATGGGGCGCTTACTCCAGCAGCCTTCGCTAAATCTACCACCAGCGCGGATGGCCCGGCATCGAGCCGTTGACAGTGGCCGCGTCGATGGCGGCGATTTCCTCCGACGCGAAGTCGAGATTGCTGAGCGCGCCGAGATTGTCCTGCAGCTGAGCCGGGGTGCGGATTCCGATCAGCGCCGAGGTCAGTTCGGGCCGGCGCAGCACCCAGGCGAGAGCCAGTTGCGGCAGGGTCTGGCCACGCGCCTTGGCGATGGCAGCGAGCTTACCGACGGCATCGAGCGTTTCGGGCTTGATCCGATCAGCCTTGAGGAACGGATTATTGCTGGTGCCGCGAGCCCCGTCCGTGTCCCCGGTATTGTATTTGCCCGAGAGCACGCCCTGTGCCAAAGGCGAGAAAGCAATCATGCCGATGCCGAGTTCGCCACAAGCGTCCACCGTCTTGTCGTCCTCGATCCAGCGGTTGAGGATCGAATAGCTCGGCTGGTGCAGGATGCACGGCACGCCGAGCGAGTTGAGGATGGCGTGAGCCTGCCGCGTCTCGGCTTCGGGATAATTGGAGATGCCCACATAGAGCGTCTTGCCCTGGGCAACGAGCGTTGCCAGCGCCCCCATGGTTTCCTCGAGCGGCGTCTTGGGATCGAAGCGGTGCGAATAAAAGACATCGACATAGTCGAGGCCAAGGCGCTTCAGCGATTGATCGGCCGAGGCAATGAGGTTCTTCCGGCTCCCCCATTCGCCATAGGGGCCCTCCCACATCTGGTAGCCCGCCTTGGACGAGATGATCAGCTCGTCGCGATAGGGCTTGAAATCGCGCGCCATGACCTGGCCGAACAGTTCCTCGGCCGAGCCGGGAGGCGGACCGTAATTGTTGGCGAGGTCGAAGTGGGTAATGCCCGCGTCGAACGCGGCGCCGAGCATCTCAAACGCCGAGGGATAATCCCGCGCGCCGCCGAAATTCTGCCAGAGGCCAAGACTGATAACGGGCAGCTTCAGGCCGGACCGGCCGGCATGGCGGTATTGCATGGTCTCGTAGCGACCGGGGGCAGCGCGATAAGTCATGATAAGTCCAGAAATTTTGGGTCGGGCCTAGCGGCGCGCGCCAGTGTTTAGATCAAAGGCATGGATGAGGTTTGGCGCAACCGAAGCAGGCAAAGCCATGTTGGGCACCACATCGAGCGAGCCATCGACGATGACGGTGAGGTCTTGCCCCGCCATGGCGACGACGAGATGGGTCTGGGCCCCGGTTCGCTCGACAAGCTTTATGGTGCCAGCCAGCGCATTGGTGCCATTGCCGGGCACGAAGTTTTCAGGCCGCAGCCCGATCGTGACCCGATCGCCGGCCGACACTTTTGTGGCGGGGTCGAGCACGAGCGTTTCGCCGGTTTGCAGCCGTGCGGTCGGGCGATCGGCCGCAATAATCTCGGCAGACAGAAAATTCATGGCAGGTGAGCCGATGAAACCGGCCACGAAGAGATTGGCCGGACGGCGGTAGAGGTCCATCGGTTCGCCAGCCTGCTCGATATTGCCCTTGTTGAGAACCACGACTGTGTCGGCGAGCGTCATGGCCTCCACCTGGTCATGCGTCACATAGATCGAGGTGCGGCGGATCTTGGCATGGAGGCCCTTGATCTCGGTGCGCATCTGCACGCGCAGCTTGGCGTCGAGATTGGAGAGCGGTTCGTCGAAAAGGAACACCGCGGGGTCGCGCACCACCGCACGCCCCATGGCGACGCGCTGGCGCTGGCCGCCCGAAAGCTGCGCCGGACGACGCTGCAGAAGGTCCCCGAGTTCAAGCAGCTTTGCCGCATCGGCGACGCGCCTGTCGCGCTCAGCCGCTGGAAGGCCGGCGATCTTGAGGTTGAAGGCCATGTTCTGCGCCACGGTCATATGCGGATAGAGCGCATAGGACTGGAACACCATCGCGATATTGCGGTCGCGCGGGCTCAGGTGATCGACGGGCTCACCCCCAAACAGGATTTCCCCGTCGCTCAGCTCCTCGAGACCCGCGATCATGCGCAACAGTGTGGACTTGCCGCAGCCCGACGGCCCGACCAGCGCCACAAAGGCGCCGTCAGCGATATCGAGATCGAGGCCGTGGATGATGGGCACGGCCCCAAAACTCTTCTTGATACCCTTGAGCGTGACCGACGCCATTATGCGGCCCTCGAAGCGGGCGGCCCCATGGTCACCACATCGACCGGCAGGTCGAGGCTTTTGACATAATCGATCAGTGCCAGAAGCGGCAACTGGTCGTGGCGGCCGAGGCTGTCATAAATGGAGCGGCAGGTGGTGGCGATATCGACGCCGGCGTTCTGGCTGACGAAGTACTTTGCCGAGGCGGGATATTTCGAATTGATGGAGTGCTCGGCAATGGCAAGGATCTGCTGCACCTTGATCGCGGTAGCGCGGTCTTTCGCGTAGTTGAGCGACACCCACTGCACCAGTTCTGGATAGAGATTGGCGGCATAGCTCGAAAAGCCGTGTCCGCCGGCTTCAAGCGTGTCGATCAGGGTGCCCATCTGGGTGTTGAAGAATTTCAGCCCCTTGCCCTTGGTCGCGGCAAGTTTCTGCTTCATCAGATCGAGATTGTGGCAGGTATCCTTGTGGAAGAGCACGCGGCCGCTATCCGCCGCCCAGGCAAGGTCAGCGGGCGAAACGCCGCGCTTATAGGGACGCGGGCATTCATAAAAGCCGAGGGGAATATCGCCGGTCTTGGCCAGAATCTGCTCGACCCGGCTGCGCCAGACCGCGTCGCTTTCGCCCTCACCCGCAATGAGGCACGGCAGCAGCACCACGGCGCTGACGCCGGTATCGGCAATGGCCTTGACCGCATCGGCCTGTTCTTGAGGCGCAGACCCGGCAACGGCCGAAGCGATCACCGGCACGCGGCCAGCCGCGCGCTTGACCACGCGCTCCGCCAGCGTCACGCGTTCCTCGGGGCTCATCTGGTAGATTTCGCTCGAAAGGCAAACCGTGAAAATGCCGCCGACCTGAGCCTTGGCATAGTAGTCGACAAGGGCATCGACGCCATCCCAGTCAAAGGACCGGTCGTCCTTGAACGGGGTGAGCATGACGGGCCAGCAACCATTGGGAATGATGTCTTGAGACATGGCAGAAGTTCCTTTGAAGTCAGCCCTTGACGGAGCCGGAGATGAGGTCGAGCCGCCAATAGCGCTGGAGCACCAGGAAAAGGGCGACGAGGGGAAGGATGGAAAGGAAGGCCCCGGTGATGATCAGGGTGTACATGCCCGGCTGCTCGGTGCCGGCATTGAGCATGGTGTAGAGCCCCACCGTCAGCGGGAAGAGCTTCTCGTCCGAGAGCATGATGAAGGGCAGTAGGAAGTTGTTCCAGATGCCGATGAACTGCAGCAGGAACACGGTGATGAGGCCGGGGATCATCGGCGGCAGGCCGATGGAAAAGAAGATGCGCACTTCGCTGGCACCATCGACACGACCGGCTTCGAGCAGTTCGTTATGCACCACCGCATCGGCATAGATGCGGCAGAGATAAATGCCGAGCGGCGAAAGCACTGATGGGATCAGCACCGCCCAATAGGTCCCGGCGAGACCGATCTTGCTCATCAGAAGATATTGCGGCACCGCCAGCACCACGCCGGGGATCAGCACCGCGCCAAGAAGGAAGGCGAAGACCACGTTCTTGCCGGCAAAATTGTACTTGGCAAGGCCATAGCCGGCCGCGGCCGAAACGATGGTCGAGAGCGAGGCGCCGCCCGCTGCAAAGAGCAGCGAGTTGAAGGTCCAGAGCCAGTAGCGACCGCCCCGATAATTGGAGAGGGCGACGATGTTGTCGATGAACCCGCCATTGAACGCCAGGGCGAAGGACGGCAGAGAGAACAGCTCGCCATGATACTTGCTGGTCGCTGCCACGAGCCAATAGAGCGGCAACAGACAATAGAGCGCGCCGATAAGGAGGATCAGCGTCGGCACCCAGGCGACGCGCTGGTGGTGACTATGGGCCCGGCGGCGGGCGGTCGCGATATCCATGGTCATATCGCCTTCCCCTCGCTGCGCCTTCGGGTAACCCAGAAGAGGGCCACCGACGAGACGATGGTGATAAGGGCGACCAGCATGGCCGAAGCCGCGCCGCCATAGACGTTCTGCCCCACAAACGTATCGCGATAGACCAGCATCATCGGCACCCAGGTGGAAGATAGGGCATCGGTGAGCGGAGCCAGCGTCGTCGGTTCGGAGAACGTCTGGATGGTGCCGATGAGCGAAAAGAGCCCGGTCAGCACCAGAGCCGGCACCAGCAAAGGCAGTTTGATGTCGCGGGCGATCTGCCACTCGGTGCAGCCATCGATGCGGGCCGCATCATAGAGCTCGCCGCTGATGCCACGCAGGGCCGTATAGAGAATGACCATATTGAAGCCCACGCCGCCCCACACATTGATATTGGCGATCGACCAGAAGACGCTGTCGCGGGTGAAGAAGTCCGGCAGGGGCAGGCCCAGATTGCCCGCGAGCTCGCGGAACGGGCTGACGCCGGGCAGATACATGAAGCCCCACATCAGCGAGGCGATAACGCCGGGCACCGCATAGGGCACGAAAATGGCGATGCGCGAAAACTGCGCCAGACGCAGTCGGGGCGTATCGAGCAAGAGGGCGAAAAGCAGCGCCAGGCCAAGGGTCAGCGGCACGGTGATGATGCCGAGATAGAGCATGCGACCAAAGCCGGCCCACAGCTCGGCGTTGAAGATGGCGCTGACATAATTGCCGAAGCCGACAAACACTTCCTCGCGCCGCCCGAGGCCGCCACCGGCAACCTTTACGCCGCGCAGGCTCTGGTAGATCGAATAGACGAATGGCGCGACGATCATGGCCAGCGACAGCAGCACTGCGGGGCCAACGAAGAGCCAGGGCGCCAAGGGATGAACCGCTCGAAACGGTCGCTTGGCAGTTTTCCTCGATGAGGTCATTGCATAGATCCGGCTGACAAGTTTGGGCGGGGCCTGAGCCCCGCCCTACCCGGGAGGGATTTGGGGGCTAGGCTATTTGGACGGTTGAGCCAGAGGGTGGCGAAAATGATGGTTTTCGAGACCCGGAGCGCAGCGTACGTTTGAGTACGTGAGCACCGGAAGCGCAGAAAACCGTCATTCGCAGACCGCTATGGCCAAGTGTCCGCACGGCCTAGTTGCCTTCGGCGACAGTGTAGCCCTGGTTCTTCATGTCATCGAAGGCGGCCTTCTGGACCACGTCGAGCACATCGGCGAACCCGGCCTTGTTCTGTACAGCCTCGCCCATGGCGTTCTTGTAGGCGTCAAAGGCAGTGCTGGTGTTCGGGCCCCATGAGATTGCCGGCGTTTCGGCGTCGATCTCGGCGGCCATCTGGTAAAAATTCGTCGCATCGGGAATGAAGGCCGGCGCCTGCTGCAACTGCGGCAGGTTGCGGGCTTCGAGGCGGGCCGGCCAGATGTTCATCAGGCGAACATAGGCGGCGAGAGCCTCTTCGTTATTGGTGATCCAGATGGCGAACTTCTTGGCTTCCTCGGGATGCTTGGTGAGCGAGGAAACAGCAGTGGCGCTGCCTCCGGTGACACCACCGGCATACTCTGCGCCAACGCCTTCGCTCCAGCGCGGCAGCGGCACGACGCCCCAATCGCCCACGGTATCGGGAGCCAGGTTCTGGATCAGCGGCGGCGCCCAGACGGCACTGATGATGCCAAGCAGGCTACCATCGGCGATGGCTGCACCCCATTCGGGGCTGAAGGCCTGCATGGTGGCAACGGAGTCGCTGGCAACCAGCTCCTGCCAGTAATTCGCCACGCCCTTGGCCGCTTCGCTGTTGATGTCGACGGTCCACTGGTCGCCTTCAAGCGTCCACCACTTGGCGCCAACCTGATGGGTCAGGGCCGCGAAGGTGCCGGGATCGCCCGAGGAAAACTGGGTGAGATACTTGCTGTCGTCAGCGGCACGCACGGCCTTGGCGGCCTCGGCGAACTCTTCCCAGGTCTTGGGCACGGCGATGCCGAGCTCTTCCAGAAGGTCCTTGCGATAGAAGAAGAACATGGGCGAGGTGCCCTGCGGGGTGGCCCAGGTGGTGCCGTCGAAGGTAACGAGGTTCCAGGCGACGGGCGTGATCTTTTCCTGCAGCGGCACCATTTCGGGCGTGAGATCGGTAACGAGGCCATTGACGATCAGGGCCGGGAGATCGCCATAGGTGACATTGGTCACATCGGGCGGATTGCCGGCAGTGTGTGCGGCGGAAAGCTTCTGCACGATTTCGCCGGCAGCAGCCGCGCGGCTTACCGTCACGTGAATATCGGGGTTCTGCTCATTCCAGATGGCGATGACTTCATCGATGTGAGGCGCCCAGTTCCAATAGGTCAGTTCGACCTTGTCCTGCGACAGAACGGGGGCAGCCATCAGCACGGACGCCATGCTGGCAGCAAGAAGCAGGTGAGAGGCGCGAGCGCGCTTCAGCAAAGACATAGATGTGTTCCTCCGCGGCCAGCCGCGGTGCGGCAGCCTCAATTGTTCAGCGATCAACAAGTGCCCTCCGGCGCAGTCTCCCTTTGGCCTGGGCTTGTGCCCTTGGACCGATCCGGTTTTTGTTTGCGCTCTGTTCAGGCTCACCATACGCTAAACGAAGCGTTGGATCGTCGTCTCGTGGGATGGGCAAAGCAAAATGTGGAATGGTAAGACGCGCGGAAAAATTCTGAACCAGCTCGATCACGAGTTGGATATCTTTCCAGATAAGCTGCTGGCGCGCGTCAACGACACCTGCATCATGGCCGTGCCGCACTGGCATGCGCAGGTAGAAATCAATTTCATCTATTCAGGCGGCATGTCCTACCGCATGAGCCATTATGCAGTTGATCTGCAGGCTGGCGACCTCTGCATCTTTTGGGGCGGCCAGCCCCACCAGGCGATCGAGCTCCAACCCGGGACTGAACTCGCCGCTATCCACCTGCCGCTGGTACATTTCTTTCGACTGCGGCTCTCCGCTGACCTGATGCAGCGCCTGACGCGCGGTGGCTGCGTTGTATCGAGCACTGATGGCGCATCAGACCGCGAACTGTTCCGCCGGCTGACAGACTATATGAATGGCGACGAACCGGCCCGTCGGACTTATGCGATCGAAGAATTACTAATGCGGATCAATCGCCTCAATTTCGAGCCGCACCGGGTCATCGATGGCGGCGAGGAAACTGAAACCTCAAGCGAGCCGCTCGACGCCAGCGCCTTCCGCAACATTCTCGAAATCTGCGCTTATGTGACCGAGAATTTTCGCGATGACATCGGCTCGGCCGAAATCGCCTCCTCGCTCGATATCCATCCCAAATACGCCATGAGCGTCTTCAAAAAGTCGACTGGGATGACGCTCAACGAGTACCTAACGCTGATGCGCCTCAGCTATGCCCAATCGCTACTCTTGGAAGATGACGCCAATATCCTGGACGTTGCCCTCGCTAGCGGCTTCGGCTCGCTCAGCACCTTCAGCCAGGCTTTTCGCAAGGTTACCGGACAGTCACCCTCCGACTTCCGCCGTCAGCGTGGATCATATCTGCTGGCAGTCTGACGCGCATTGCAACCAGCAATGATGGAAACACCTTTTCGCCGCTTAGCGCCCCATTAAGGGCGTGCGGGCCGTTATCGCAACTTCCCAAAAGCGGTCGTTTGAAATTCAAAGGCCAAACGCCGGAATTGGATGCCAGCGGTAAGTTTGCCTTTGGCTTGTGAGGAGTTCCGCCGGAGCTTCTAGATGCTTTTCATGGAGCGCGACTACGGCGGCGAAATGCCGTTCCTGTTTAAGGAGGTCAGCGGTAAGATCCGGGCGCCTCCAAAGGCAACGAGGGCGGCGGACCACCGTAGTCACCCGCCGCCCTTACCCAAGCCAACAAAGGCGCCGAAATTACAGAACGGCGGCTCCCTGGGAGATGACCGCCTAGTTGTTGAGACTATCTTTGAGCGCTTTAGCGGGCGTAAAGGCCAGTTTTTTAGATGCCGCGATCTTGATAGTGGCCCCTGTAGAAGGATTGCGACCATCTCGCGCGGGCGTCTCTTTGACTTTAAACTTTCCAAAGCCAGGCAATGAAATTTCATCACCGGCGACTGCCGCCTCGGTGATGGCTTTTAGAACTCCTTCGACAAGGGCCTTGCCCTGGGCCTTCGTAAGATTGTGTTCTTCAGCAAGCTTGTCGGCGATCTCGTTGGCAGTCGTCATCATCTTCCCCCTGGTGAATTAAGCGCTTTTGTATGCCATGCCCTCATCGTGATGTCATCGGTTCTAGCTCCGGCACCAGACCGCACCGCGCCCCATTCCTGACGTTATGCGAGCCTTCGCCCCCTCCCGAAAACGGACATGGAGATCCCGGCCGGCGAACGATGAGGTCAGCGAGGGCTGTACATAAAGCGCAGCATTCTGATCGCAGCAGCGCGGCACTAAGGTGCACCAACTGCGGTCAGCAGCCTGACGCAATTCTGTCCCAAGCGTAAGGTGAGGCATTGCCGAGCGGCAGCAGCAGCGTCAGCCAGATGCACCCAGTCTGGCGCCTGGCCTTGCCAACGAACTCGCGATACCGCCGGTCATTCGCCGTGATGGTGAACATCCCACGAGTATCGATTTCGACTTTCAGATGCTTTTCCAGGAATGCGACTAGCATCGACCGGCGCGGAGATGCACTTCGCCCCTACGCTCCCTCCCTGCATGGCCCTATCCGTCACGCAGCCATGGGATTGTGCCGCGCTTCTTCAGGATGTCTATGATCGACGTCATTGCGGGTGGCGCGTGTCGGTCTGCGGGTTCAAACCAGTGAGGTGGAAGCCCCAGATAGCGCTCCTGCGTCAGTTCTGCCAGTGAGTGAAGGTCGTTGAAGTCTTGGTATGCGGGCGCTTCGAAGCCATCTTCCTCCTTCCATGCCAAGGAGATGCCATGGTCGGTGAACAGCTCGGTGCCTGTAAGCACAATCAGCGGATTGATCGGTTGGCCCAGGTAAGTCGATCTGCGGCCCCACGCCGCCAGTTTACGAAGGCGGCCGACCTCGGCGAGGCTAAGCTCACTGCCTTTTCTTAGCACGGAAACCACCATAGTGGCTCCTGGGAAGCGATCCCCAACGGCTTTGAGGGCTACTATGGCGTCGTCATCGATGGCGTTCCGCCCAAAGCTCTTTGCTTCACCAAACACAAGAAGCGGCTCGTCGCGTTCCCCATTTCCCATGCGATTTGATCGATGCCAGCCGATGAAATCGACCTCACAATTGAGCGGACTGAGCTTCAATCCCGTGGACCAGGTTGTCTCCGTGTCATGCTCCCCGAAAAGGACGCGCAGCGTCAGCGCAACAGAATAGCCGCCTCTAGCATAGTCTGGTGCCGCGAATGGACCGACCACACGATAGTACCACTTGAGCTTTTGAAGGTGCTCTGGTGCCTGTGAGAAATCAAACGAATTGAGACAGCGCGTGCAGGTGGGGCGATGGCTGATGGAATCCAGGTCCAGCCAATTGCTGTTGCCACAAGTGGGACATTGAACGTTGAGGCCAGCCTTGAACACGCCGCGTTCTAGAAAATATTTCAGCTCGTTCCAGTAGCCGAATGAGCGTTTTTCGCGGGCTGCAAAGTGCTGCTGAATCTGATTGATATGTTTCGATTTGGCGGGAGTTGACGCCACCACCGACCGACCATTCCTGCTCAGGGCGGCGTGCCCCTCGGCCATCTCCCCCAACAGCTCCACAGTTTCCCGATCGGTAAACATACCAGACGCATTCAGCCCCCCGGCGGCCCTGATAACCTGCGCGGCGATCTGACCTTCTTCGGAGGGCTCGGCGAGAATGTCCTGGGTTTTGAGCCAATCAACGATCGCTTCGCGACCCGTTTGCAGGTCGAGAATGGAATAACCGATGTCATACTCCTGGTGGAGGATCCAGCCTTCGCGTCCGATGCGCCCCTGACCACCCATCCCCAGGCGAGGATAGCCAGGTGACCAGAGATTGGAAGGATATGCCGTCGCCGGCGTTTCCGCTGCATAGGAGCGTGCCGCAGACACAACATTGATCCACTGAGCTTTCACATGCCGGCCAGTGCGGTTGAGAAACGAAGGTGCCGGAGAAGGGATGCGGACGCTTTTCCCACTGATAAGCTCCTCGTCAAAGTGCGCGGCGGCGGCAGAAACCACGATTTTGCTTTCGCCCCAGTGACGGTTTCCGGGCAAGGGCCGACGCAGCCTGGCTGGTGTGGAGACGTGAAACGAATGCTCTGGCAGATCAGACAGATATTGCTTACAGATCTGCTCCACGGTTTTCTCGTCTATCGACGCGGCAAAACAGATCGTTGAACGAAATTTGGTGCCAAAGGCATTCCCGGGGATGGGGCGATGTACCGCTATGATCCTCTCTCGCATGGCGGCGGCATAATGTTCGATCCAGCTCACATTGACAGGAGTGACCCGGCTTTCGACCAGCCGGAAGTTCCAGTAATCCAGTGAATCCCCGGCATCGGTGGAATCGAAAACGAACCAGGTGTCGTCACGCAAGCCGCGCCCCAGACTCTCATCCAGGTCGTGACCCGAGATCCACAATGGCCCACCCAGCGGATCCTCGAAATGTCGAAGGGCGGTCTCGGGCGTAGCCGCCAGTTCCTCCGGGTCGAATACATCCCTGTAGGTGGCATGGACTGGGGACAGCGGCTCGTCAGAGGGGTAACGGCCGCAAACAACATCGAAATAGGCGTCCCCGGCGACAGGGGCAATATTTGCAAAGGTTTGCTTGTGTCGCCGCTGATACTGGTATTCGGATTGATAAAGGGAGGCCATCACCTCCTGGATATCGATGCCGGCAGCGAACCCCACAAAACCACGCCGATCGACTTCGTAGAACTCATCAATCGGCAATATCCGAGGCAGGCGCCAATAGCGCTCACCACCTTTCCAGCCTAGTGCCTCTGCCATCCCAGACTTGGCTTCGACCAGCACGTCCGGCTCGAAAAAGTCTACATAGCCTCTGGTGATATCCAGCCCATCGACCGAGGAGTGGGGGGAATGCCATCGACCTCCCATAGAGTCGCAAAATGGAATGATGGGATTATACCTACCGCCCCAAACACAAGATGAAAGTCGAGCCGCCCGGCTCACTTCAGAAGGGTCATCGCCAGCCACGAGAAAGCCCAGGCGAACGGGTCGCAAACTTACGGAACCAGTGAATTTCATCATCGTCGCGTCTTACCCAAAACAGCAGCTATGAGATCTACGATTCATAGTGACAGGGCAGACAGATTCGCAGCAACTGCACCAGTGTCTAGGACTTGGGCTCGCTGTTGCGGGCAACGTCAAGCGGAACGGAGCAACACTCAAGAGGACGCCTGAGACAGGACACCCGGTGTAAGGCTCACGCTTCGATGTCTACAAACAGCGTGGGCCGGAGCTGACCATCCGCTACCGGCCCAAATTGACCCCGGCGGGCATGTACGCCGAATGGCTACTTTTCACCAGCGCAGCGCCGGGAGCGGACAGACCGCTCTCGGCCCCATCTCCGCCGGGTCCGGGTTGGGCAAATAGCGACCCGGCCTCCACTTTGTTGGAACCAAGTGGGAAGGCATTACATCCGCTGGCAGAAATGAAGGTATCATAAGCCGCCATTCGCCCATTTAAGAAAGCAGTGGCACAATTATCAGCATGCGAGCTGACTAATTCTAACCTTGGTAGCTTTTCACCAACTGTCTTTGTTCGCCCAATCCCTCGACGCTTAAGCGCATCACATTGCCTGGCTGAAGCCATTTAGGCCCTGGCTTCAGCCCCATACCGACACCGGGCGGTGTGCCCGTCGAAATGATGTCACCAGGTTGAAGACTCATAAACTGGCTGACATAGCTGACGATGGTCTGGATGCCAAAAATCATCGTTCGGGTTGAGCCGTTTTGATAGCGGTGACCGTCCACCTCCAGCCACATTGACAAGTCTTGAGGATCTGCGATCTCATCCCGCGTTACTAGCCAAGGCCCTATTGGGCCAAAGGTGTCACTGCCTTTACCTTTATCCCAAGTGCCGCCTCGTTCGGTCTGGAAATGTCGCTCGGAAACATCGTTCACCACGCAGTATCCAGCGACATGGTCAAACGCGTCACACTCTTCCACGTAACGTGCCTCCATACCGATGACGATGCCAAGTTCGACTTCCCAATCGGGCTTGATGGCGTTCTTCGGAATTATAACGTCGTCGTTCGGGCCGATGATCGCGCTGGTAGCTTTCATGAAGATGACAGGCTCGGTGGGCACCGGCAAATTGCTCTCTGCAGCATGGTCGGCATAGTTGAGACCTATGCAGATGAACTTGCCAACATTACCAACACAGGCGCCTGTGCGCTCGCTGCGATCAAGCATTGGCAGAGTACTAGTGTCGACGGCGCGAATTCTATCTAGCCCTCTTGGCGTCAGCGCCTCCCCGCCGATGTCACTTACTATTCCGGAGAGATCGCGGATCGAACTATCATCAGCCAAGATTGCGGGTTTTTCTGCGCCCTTAGCGCCAACGCGAAGCAATTTCATCGTTATTTCCTTCTAGTCAGTGCATCGAGACAAAAGCAGAGGACTATGACCCTGATTAGATCATGACGTGCGTATTCAGCGCGGCATCTTAGGTGAGAACGGGTTTGGGGATCGCTGGTCAGTAAGTCGTCCTGCCGCCGGACAGATCGAAGACCGAGGCGGTCGTGAAGCTGTTTTCCTTAGAGACGAGCCAAGCAACCATAGCCGCAGCCTCATCGACCTCAAGAAAACGGCCGCGTGGAATACGGCTTAGCATGTATTGAATGAAATCCGGCTTCAGTTCGTCCAAAATCCGTGTTTTCGCAGTCGCTGGAGTAATACAATTGATCGCAATATCTAAACTCGCACACTCTTTGCCGACCGCCTTGGTCATTCCAATCAATCCAGCTTTTGCAGCTGCATAGGCCGACGCGTTAGGATTGCCCTCCTTGCCGGCTACAGATGCAATGTTCACGATGCGGCCGTACTTCCGGACTTTCATGCCTTTGAGAACTGCGCGGTTAACGTAAAATGCACCCGTCAGGTCGATGTCTATGACGCGGCGCCACTCTTCAAGCTCGTACTCGTCCAACGGTGCATTCTTGCCTGCGATGCCGGCTGAGTGGACGAGGATATCGATGCGCCCGTGGACGTTTTCGGTCTCAGCGACAGCTGCTTCTACATCTTGGTATGATGTGATGTTAACCGGGCAGGTGGAGGCGGCATCACCCAGTTCCTGCTTTGCCCTTGCCAAAACCGCCGTGTCGATATCCCAAAGGCTTACCCTTGCACCAGAGGCCACAAGACGCTTGGCAACAGCGAGGCCGATGCCCTGCGCGCCACCAGTAATGACCGCAATTTGGTTGTTCAAATCGATGGTATTCATGTGATGATACTCGAAGTTGACCGTGCTGAAATTGAGGCTACAGCCTGAAACGATGTGCAGCGATCTTGTTAGCTTCGATGAAGTCCCAGTCGTACTCAACGCCCAATCCAGGACCGCTGGGCACTAGAATGGTACCATCGCCTGCCACACCATCTATCTGGTCACTGTAGCCGCACTGGTAAACAGGCGGAATCAGGTTAGGCATCCGAGGACCGACCAAGGCTAGTTCATAGAAATGGGTATTGCGCATGGCCGCCACACAGGCGCGATGCGCTGGACCGCAAGCATGCACCTGCACATCCATGCCTATCGCCTCCCCGAAATGGGCGATCTTCATGGTGCCCGTGATTCCCAAGTCATATTCAGGGTCGGTATGGATCATGTCGCAACCGCCAGCCAAAGCAAACGCCGCCTTCTGTTCCAAACCGCGAATATGCTCTGAAGTCAGCAGTGGTGTTTTAAGGTTCTCGCGCAGCATTTTCTGCCCGATTACCGAGACGCTAGAGTCGCGATAGGGGTCTTCGTACCAAAGACATTCTGCCTCGTCGCAAGCACGGCCTACGTACAGAGCATCCGCATATGTGCGCAGCTCGCAGGCAGGATCAACCATCAACTCCATGTCAGAACCGATTGCATCGCGGATGGCGATTATCAACTTGGCCTCGCGGCGCTTGTTGCCATCATGCCAACCGTGAACTTTTATAGCGGGCATGCCGCGATGTTTGCAATCGAGAGCAAAATTTACATACGCGTCGATGGAATCCAGGCCCCCAGGCAGTTCTTGGCCATGGTGGGTGCTGGCATAGGTCGGTAGCCGGTCACGGAAGCCGCCCAGCAAGCTGGTCACTGAGGTCGACTTCATGCGACCGTACAGATCCCATATCGCAATATCGAGCGGGCCATGCCCCATATGGTCATAAGCTCGCGCTTCGCGCTTTAAATCGTCATAGATGGCTTCCCGATGCTCAGGATCTCGTCCCAGCAGATTTGGAGCGAGCATCAACGTCTGACCGAGTGCAGACTGGGTTCCCACCCAGTGCGTGACGTACTTTCCCTGCGCTCCATCGTCGGTACGCAAAGCAACGGCATACCGCATCACCTTGAGCTTTGCGCCCCTCTCGTAGACGACATTGCTGACGCCCATGGCGCGGCCACCGCCCAGAGAAAGGTCATCAACTTCGAACGTGAAAGGTATGACGTCGACTTCTGTTATTTTAGACATATCAAAGTCTCGGATACTAGTTGCCGAATAGCTTCGGAAAAATCAGGGAAACAAACGGCACATAGGCAATCACGAACAAAATCGCGACCAGAACGCCGAACATCGGAAAGAGCGGGCCATTTGCCTTGCTTGGCTGGACGCCCGCGATCTTGCAGGTAATGAGTACCAAAACGGCAACAGGTGGGGTAAGTGAGCCCAGCAACAGACCGAACGTCACAACCATGGCAAAGTGGTAGGGGTCGAAGCCATAGGCGTCGGCAATGGGTTGCAGAACAGGTACAAGCATGATCAGGGCCGGGATCGGCTCAATGAAAATACCCACCAAAAGCAGCACAGCAAGAATGAGAGACATGGCTACCATGGCGTCTCCAGTGACCGACTGGAGCCAGCCCGCAATAACCAGCGGAATGCCCTCGCGTGCGATGATCCAGCCGAACAGCGCCGCACCGCCCAATATCACAAGGATACTGGACGATACCGTCGCTGCAGACGTCACGTTAGCTGCAATCTGCCTGAACGGCGTACGCTTGATAATGAGTGCATAGAGCGCAGCATAGGCAACTGCGATCACGCCTGCTTCGGTTGTGGTGAAAACGCCCGACACGATACCCCCGACAATGATCGCAGGCATAGCCAGAGCCGGGATGGCGCTAATTAACGCATTGAATGCCTCGCTTAGGGTTGCACGGCCGTATATACGGATTTCATCACGGCGACCGATGATCCACACACCGACCATCAACGTCAGTGCAATCAAAAGGCCTGGCCCGATACCGGCCATGAAGAGCGTACCAATCGATAGTCCCGTCATTGACCCGTAGATCACCATAACTACGCTTGGCGGCAGAACGGGCCCGAGGATGGATGAGGCTGCCGTAATGACCGCTGCATCTTCTTTGCGGTAGCCATCCTTCTCCATCTGCGGGATCATCATGGACCCTACTGCAGCGGCAGATGCAGATGCCGAACCGGAAATCGTGGCAAAAAGCACGCTAGTCAAAACAGTTACCTGCCCAAGACCGCCACGCATGTGGCCGACGAGTGAGCGCGAAAGGACTACGAGTTTCTCCGTGATACCGCTGATGTTCATCAGCGCTCCGGCAAGAATAAACAGCGGAATCGCCAACAACGGAAAGCTATCGAGCGAGGAATACATTTTCTGAGGCAGTACTAGCAATGGTACGCCGCCTCCAACGATTAGTGCCGTCACCGCGGCTAGCCCCATCGAAAAAGCAATAGGCATACCCAGCGCGATGAACACGATCAGTGCGATAACGAGGGTCCAGGTCATCAATCAAATCCTCCGGCGCTTGGGCCGCGTTCACGCAGGACCAAGACCAATACGGAAATAGCTGCGGAAAGTGAGATGGGAAGAAAGAACCAGAACCGCGGCAGTCCAAGGGTTGGCGAAATGACGGCCCAACCACGCGTCGCAAACTCCCACCCACTCCACGCTAGAACTGCGCAGAACGCGACTGACGAAAGCGTGCCTGCGACTTGCTTGACTCTATCGAGCATAGCGTTGGGCAAGTTCAGGAAATCGACGACAATGTCTTGGTGCTCCCACAATTGTACCGGCAGACCCAACATTGCCGACCAAACCAAAAGGAACACGATTAATTCCTCGGTCCAGAAAATCGGCAGACCAATCGCGTAGCGATTGATGACTTGAAACAGCGTCAACCCCATCATGATGACAAAAGCCAGCACCATTCCGAGTTTACATACGGCTACCAAGAGGCTGGCGAGATTTCGGAGGATTGTCATGTTCATGGTCCAAAGCTGACCGGCCTGGTACAGGCCGGTCCTGTGTGTCCACTACGCTGCGCGGATCTGTGCGAGTAGCTCGGTCGCACCCGCTTCGGCAGCGAACTCTTCCTGCAACGCCGCAAGTTTCTGCTGGAATGGGACCAAATTGGGCTCATTAATGGTGATGCCGCCTTCTTCGCCCAAGCGCTTAAGCCAAGTTGCAGTGCGGTCGAAATGACTGGCTCTCTGTTCGAGGGCTACATCGGCGCCAGCACGGCTGATGGCGTCCTGCTCCTCAACCGTAAGGCCGTTCAGGAAATCGTTGTTGATGATGAAGGACCCATCGTTGAGGATGTGACGTGTCAGCGAAAGATACTTGCAGACTTCATAAATCTTGTAGGTAAAGCCGGTCTCAAGCGAACCCTCCATCGCATCGACAACACCTGTCTGTAATGCCGAATACATTTCCGGCGCCGGAATCGGTGTGGGCGATGCGCCGAGGGCGGCGAAAGTCTTGACGAATGCGGGCGCCTCGGGGAGCCGGATTTTCACCCCATCGAAGTCTTCTGGAGTTTTAATGGGCCTGGTTCGTAAGAAGGTGCTGCGATAGCCGGCCATTAACGTATTGACTATCTTGATATTGCCCGCAGCCTGCAGCTTGGCGGCGAGGTCCTGCCCCACAGGGCCGTCTACGACGCGTTGCCACTGATCAAAATCCTTATACATGTAGGGCAGTGCTAGAATGCCGAACTGCGACACATAGCTCGAATAAATGCCGGATTCGCCGTAGCCCATTTCAAGCAGGCCAAGCGAGATCGATTCTACGATTTCGCGCTGCCCGCCCATTTGACCAGCGGGTAGAACAGTGACTTCGAGCGCACCGTCGGAATAGTCGTTCACCTTTGTCGCAAATGCTTCGGCAGCAATGTGCTGTTCCGATTCCAGCTGCAGGTGGTGAGCCAAGCGGATGGCTTTAGGCGCCTGTGCACGTGCGATTGCCGGCATAAAGATGCTGGTCGCTACGCTTGCTCCGCTCATGAGAGCGAACTGGCGCCGATTGAGTTTGAATTCGGTCATGGATCTCTTCCCTCAGGTCGCGGGGTGCTCTTAAAGCGCGGCACCCTCGCAAATGACGCTATCAGCAAGTTCGCCCGTTTGTAAATATATGTTGCATATACAGATACCAGTTGCTATATATGGAACATGTCATCCCTATTAAGCGCTATAGCAATTTTGTCTTCATTCAGTCGTAACGTCCCGGAACTGGGGGTAACACAGCTTGCCGAACAACTCGGCCTGCCCAAAAGCACGGTTTCTAGACTTATGGCTGAATTGGAGCGCGCTCAGTATCTCGAGCGGACAGATGCCCGCCGGTACCGTCCAGGCTCGGAGCTTCTGCGGATTGGATCGCTCTACAAGTTTGGATCACTACCGATAGATCGGGTTGATGCCTTGATCAAAGCGGCGGTCGCTTCGTTACCAGCGAGTGGCTATATGGCTGTGAACAAAGGCCTAGATACGATCATCCTGAGGATGCGGGAGGGCATCAGCCCTGTTAGGTTTGTCGTGGCCGAAGGTTCGGTCGTTCCCGCCTATACCGTCGCAGTTGGAAAGGCCTTGCTGTCCAGGCTGACAGATCACGAACTGGACGCGCTAGTGCCCCGCCATCTACACAGCGAAGCGCCTTACTACGACATGAGCCGAGCTGATTTCATCTCTGAACTACAACAGGGCCGAGATCGCCGCTGGGTGCAGCTGCACGATATGGCAAACCGTGGTGTGGAAGCTTTCGCCGCTGCAATTCGGCCTGCGGGTGGAGAAGCTATCGGCTTTGCATTCAGCTTCATGGCAACAACGCCGCCAGAGATACAGCAGAAAATACTCGACAGTTTACTCAGCATCGGCCAGTCTCTGGGCGCCGCTCTGGGCGACGAATACTGGGCTAATATTTGACGATTACCGCCCGATCTAAGAGTGACCACCCTTTTTAATCGGAGCGGGCTTAAAAAGCCTGCCCCCGAACCATAGCGGCCCTTCAACTTCGCTATGTGTCTGCGTCAGTTCGGGTGACACTAGTTATCAATCAAATCGAGGCGCTTCTAAAAATTGCCAGGACAAGACTATTTCAAGCGATCCTCTCACCGGTAAGGCTATCATCGCAAAAGCGAAGGACAGCTCGTCGACGCGACCTTTGAACGTTTGACCGAATTTGTCAGACCATCATTCACGTCGGTTCCTGCACCTTGCCGTCAACAAAGTGGCAGGTTGGGGGCCTGTCGAATTCAGCCAACTGCCAAAAGCAGCTGAATTCTACGACTCGGCGAGGGGGCGGATTGCTAGACCTCTTGAGTCGAAAATATGGCACTTGTCCGCTTCAAACAGCGGCAGAATCCTGTCACCGATTGCGACGGCCCGGTCTTCGGTTAACTTGATAACAAAATCCGCGCCAAAATATTCCGCATATACCATCGTCTCTCCGCCAAGTCGTTCCACCAGACGCACCATTGCTTCGCCCTTTGCGTCAGGGGTAAACCCCGAGTGCTCAGGGCGGATTCCCAGCACCAAGCTATCCTCCCCGTGGCCAGCAACATCGAACCTAGGCAGCGTTATGTGTCTGCCATCCGGCAAGCGCATGCCACCTTCGTAATCGGCAATTACTGGCAGGAAATTCATCTTCGGGGACCCGATGAAGCCTGCCACAAACTGGTTGTTCGGATAATGGTAGAGCTCGAGTGGCGAGCCGACCTGCTCCACGCGCCCTTCATTAAGGACAACGATCTGATCGGCCAGCGTCATGGCCTCCACCTGATCATGCGTTACATAGATGATGGTTGCCTTGAGCTGCTTATGCAGATTTGCAATCTCGACCCGGGTCGAAACTCTCAAGGCTGCGTCAAGGTTAGACAGTGGCTCGTCAAACAGGAACACCTTGGGCTGCCTGACGATAGCGCGTCCAATAGCAACTCGCTGACGTTGTCCACCCGACAGCGAACGCGGCTTTCGATCCAACAATTCTTCTAATTTAAGGATACGCGCGGCATCTCTTACCCGGCTGTCGATCTCAGACTTGGGCGTTTTAGCGAGCTTCAGGCCGAAAGCCATGTTGTCGAAGACATTCATATGCGGGAACAGCGCATAAGACTGGAACACCATCGAGATGCCGCGATCGGAGGGCGGAACCTCGTTCACCAGCTCGCCGCCAATGGTTAGCTCCCCCGAGCTGATGTCTTCCAACCCGGCGATAAGACGCAGAAGCGTCGATTTTCCGCAGCCTGACGGGCCGACGAAAACTACCAGCTTCTGATCCTCAACATCCAGATCCACGCCCTTGATGACCTCGATGGAGCCGAACTTCTTAACGATTTTGCGCAGTGTGACATGGGCCATGGGTGTGTTCCTTATGCGCCTTGCGCGACCAAAACATCCCAGCCGCCAATGGTCAGCGTCTGGTTCGAATCGAGCGCCGTTTCAGTCAGCATGTTTCGGCCCGTCACCGCACCGACAGGGAGCGTGACAGCGTCGTCGCCATAGTTGAACAGGAAGATCAGCGGCTTGCCCGCATTTGAGGTCGCGCGACGAATGCGAACGGTGGGCGGCAGGCCATCGAGAATGGTAATACCGGCCTCGCCTACCACCCGGCGCACAAGAGCCGACTGCGCCGCTAGGTCGAGCCAGCTGCCCATATAGGTAAAACGACCCTTGCCGTATGAATTGGTAGTGACTGCTGCCCATTGCCTGAAGAACTTGTGGTCGTAGTGGGCCAAAGCTGTGGCGCCTTCGAGCACCAGCAGTTCGGCCCAGTGAGCGGCGTTGCCAGCCAGTTCGCCCTTGAGCGCGATAGGGTGTTCGAGGCTAGAAAACTCCTGATATGAGAAGCCGGCAGCCTGGCGCAGCGGACCGGGCGCGCGCGTGGCACGTACGGCGCCATGCTCATTGGTGAAGCCAGTCTTGAAACTGGCTAGCACATGGCCCCCGTGGCGCACATAGGCTGCCAGCCGTTCGAGCTGGACGTCCGAGGCGACATAGAATGCCGGCAGCACGATCAGTTTGTAGCGTGCCAGGTCCTCGGTATCTCCGCCGATGAAATCGGCTTCGACGTTGAGATCGAACAGCGCCTTATGTAGCTGGAAGATCAGGCCTTGATAGTCGGACTTGGACTTTTCCCAGGGCAACATGTCGGGCGCATGGCCCTCCATGGTGATCGGCATGATGTCGAGCGCTGTCTGGCTGTCGCCGCTATAGAGAACGGCTACATCGTTGCGCTTGGTGAGGTTGACCAGCGCCGGCCCGATGCGCTTGAGCTCCTGGGCAGTGCGGCTGACTTCGCCATAGAAGCGGTTGGGCTCCAGATCATGCCCCAGCACGCCGCGCCAATAGGTCTCCTGGCCAGAATGCAGGCTATGCCAGTGCCAGTAGGCGACCATATTGGCGCCGTTGGAAATGTGGGTATAGACGTCCAGTCGCGCCTGCCCATCGTAAGGCGGATACTGGTGGTGCGGGCCCCAGCCGATGGCCTGTGCATTGATCTCAGTGACCAGGAAGTTCTTCTGCTTGAGGCTGCGATAGAAATCCCCGTTCAACGCTTGGGGATGGCCTGTCATGTGATCCTGGTAGCCGTGATAGGGATTAACCGCCACATGGTCGACTAGCTCGGCAATGCCCGCCTCGTCGACGTCGAGATGCAGGCCCGGCGAGAAATTCTGCAGGATGAACTGGCCGGGTCCGCGATACTCGCGCACGATTTCGGCCTGGAAGCGCAGAAAATTGGTGACCCGCTGCTTTTGCCAGCGCAACCAGTCGAGCCGGTAGCCTGTGCTGGCTGGCCGGTCCTGCTGCAGCACATCCTCCCAAGTCGAGATATTTTGCCCCCAAAAGGTGGTGAGCCAAGCTTTATTTAGCGCCTCAAGCGTGCCGTAACGCGCCTTAAGCCATTCGACGAAACCGATGAACACGTCGCGGTTCTGCGCGCCATAGGACGCGGTTTCGTTATCGATCTGCCAGCCGATGACCGCAGGATGATCGGCATAGTGGCTGATCAGCCGTCGAATGATGCGCTGGCAATAGAACCGGTAGGCGGCATGGTCGGTATCCATGTTCTGCCGCATACCATAGGTGGGATTTTTGTTATCAGCGCGCACGGCCAAGATTTCGGGGTATTTTCGCGCCATCCACGTGGGGATGGAATAGGTAGGCGTGCCAATCACCGCCTTGATGCCAGCTTTGTGCATGGCATCAAGCGTGCGGTCCATCCAAGCAGTCTCGAAGGCGCCGTCGGTTGGCTCCCACAGGCTCCATGTGCTTTCACCCATGCGCACGACGCTGAGCCCGGCCTCCGACATCAGAGTGATGTCCTTG
Source organism: Devosia sp. BK (assembly GCF_032907385.1). Lineage (NCBI taxonomy): Bacteria > Pseudomonadati > Pseudomonadota > Alphaproteobacteria > Hyphomicrobiales > Devosiaceae > Devosia > Devosia sp. BK. The sequence goes on along the minus strand of NZ_JAIMBX010000009.1, from coordinate 33,899 downwards.
TCCAGCCGATCCTCAGGCATGTATTCGTGATAGTACGAGGCGCCGTACAGGATGGTCTCGAAAGATGTGGGGGTGAAATCCTTGGTCATTTGACGCCTCCTGCGCCCAAATCTGCCTGCCAGAACCGTTGCAGGAAGACAAATGCAACCGCGATCGGCAGGATGGTAACAAGGGCCCCGGTCAGGACCATGGAAAACAGCGCCTGGGCACCTGAGCCGCCATTGGCGGCGCTATACCAGGTGGAAAGGCCTACAGTAGCGGGGAACAGCTCGTCATTGGACAGCATGACCAAAGGCAGAAAGTAGTTGTTCCACGCGCCGACGAACGACAACAGCAGCACGGTGATAAAGGCGGGCACCATCAGTCGGAAGGCGATGTGCGTCAGGATGGTGAACTCCCCGGCCCCTTCGATGCGCGCCGCATCGATCAACTCGTCCGGCACGGCGCTGTCGGCATAGACACGCATCAAATAGACCCCGATCGGAGTCGTCAGCGACGGGAGGATCACCGCCCATGGGGTGTTGACCAGCCCCATATTGGACAGCAGTAGGAAAGTGGGGATCACGAGTGCCGTCCAGGGCACCATGATGGACCCCAGGATCAGCGCGAAGAATGCCCGCCGCCCGAAGAAATCATACTTGGCAAAGGCGTAGCCAGCGGCGGTGGCAAACAGCGCGGAACCCACCGCCGATACCACCGAATACCACACCGTGTTCCAGAGCCAGCGGGCGAAGATACCGTTGTCGTAAGTGAAGGTCAGCACTAGGTTGTCCCACAGCGCGAAGCGCCCGGAAAACCAAAGCCCGAAGCTCGCAAACAGCGTGCCGTCCGCCTTGGTTGAGGAGACGAAGACATAGTAGAGCGGCAGCAGCGAATAAACCAGGAACACGGTCAGCACGATAGTAAGGACGAGCCGGACCCGGCGCATCTGGGGTGCGTTGGTTGCGGTACCCACCATGGCCATGTCTACCTCCTCCGGTTCGCAACATACATGCAGGCATAGGATGCCACCACGACGATGGCACCCAGCACGAAGGACGTGGCGGCGGAGTAGTTATACTCCTGGTTCACGAAGGCCAGCTCATAGGCATACATGTTTGGCGTGTAGGATGGGCTGACCGCCTGCGGAGCCATCAGCCGCATCAGCTTCGGTTCGCCGAACAGTTGCAGCGTGCCGATCACCGAAAAGACCAGCGTCAGCAGAAGCGCGGGGGCAATGAGCGGGATCTTGATCAGCCAAGCGATCTGCCAGCCCTTGGCGCCCTCGATTGCGGCGGCTTCTTCAAGGTCCGACGGAATGGCCTGCAAGGCAGAATAGAGGATGATCATATTGTAGCCGGTGAATTCCCAGGTCACGATATTGCCGATCCCCGGCAGCATCAAAGCGGCATCGAGAAAATTGGGTGGCGCCAAGCCGATGCCTCGGAACAGCTGCGAGATGGGCCCGTAGGATGGGCCATAGAGATAGCCCCAGATCAGCGCAGCGATGACGCCGGGCACGGCATAGGGAATGAAAAAGCCGATGCGAAAAAGGCTCTTGGCCCAGACCGCACCGCTATCGATAACGAGCGCGAAGGCCAGCGCTAGGCCAAGCATGACCGGAACCTGCACGAGGCCAAACAGCAATGTCCGCCCCAGGCCGTCCCAGAATTTGGTATCGCTGAACACACGCAGGTAATTAGCCAGCCCGACGAAGGTATTGCCGCCCACCAGCGTTTCGCGCCAGGCGCTCAGCTGCAGCGCATAGAGCAAAGGCAGCACAAGGAAGGCTATAAAAAAAAGCATGAACGGGGCGACAAACACATAGGGAGCCCAATGCTTGGAAAGCTTGGGTCGCCATTCTTTTTTACCGGCGCTAGCCGGCGCTGTCGCCGTAACGCCACGAGAAGGTTGTGCCATCGTGCGCACCTCGTTCATGCCAATGGCCAGGCGGCGCTGGGAGCGCGTCGTCCGACCGGGGACTGGATCAGGAGATGACGGTGAAGCCTTGGGCCGAGGCATATTCCACGACATTGGCCTGCATGCGGTCGAACGCCTCTTCGAGGCTGGTGCCGCTGGCCGCGGCGACGGCCAGTTCGGATTCAAACTGTGCTCCGACGAAATCTTGGAACGGGCTGTACTGGAAGCCGCGCTCGATCTGCGTCGAGCTTTCAATGAACACTTCGTTGACCGCCTGGCCGCCGTAAAATTCGGAGGTCTGGCTAGCGAAATCTGGGCTGTTGAGTACTTCCGTCACCACGGGGAATAGGAACTGCTCCTTGGCGAACATGGCGGCAGCTTCAACATTGCCTGAGAGGAACTTGACCAGTTCGGCGGCAGCTTCCTTCTTATTGCTCTGGGTCGTGACAGAGAAAGAAGAACCACCCATATTACCCGACCTCGGCGCTGCGGTATCCCATTGCGGGATTGGCGCAACGCGCCATTTTCCGGCACTGTTGGCAGCAAATTGGCTGAGGAATAGCGGCCCCCACGCAGCAACCAGCCAAGTCGCGTATTTGCCTTGGTCGAATGCCGTATACCACTCATTGTTAAAGCCGGGCGCCGTGTCAATCGCCTTGGCGTCGAGGAGGGTCTGCCAGTACCGGGCAAACTTCTTTGCGGCTTCGTCGTTAACCCGAACTTCGAGCGTCGTGCCGTCGATTTTGAAAGGACGCCAGCCAGCCTGCTGCAGCAGCCCACCCGTCCAGGTTTGGTCGTTGAAAGTGGCATCGACCAGATAATGCTCTGGGCTCGCCTCATGCAGCTTAATCGCCGCTTCGGCGAATTCGTCCCATGTGGCGGGAGGGGTGATGTCAAACCGCTCAAACACGTCCGATCGATGGATCATGCCGATTGGGCCGCTATCGTTCGGCAGACCAACGACGCGGCCATTTGGTGCAACGACGCTCCAAACCCATTCCTCAAAAATGGGTTGTAGATCACTGGCGCCATATGCACTAAGGTCTTCAAGGCCTTTAATCAGGTCAAAAGTAGGCAGCATGTGCATTTCAAGCTGCGTTACGTCGGGCGCGCCCGAGCCAGCCCGAAGCGCAGTACGCAGCTTCTCTACCAGCGCATCGGGATTGGTCAACTCGACCTTGATGTTGGGGTTGGCCGCTTCGAACAGCGCGATCTGCTTGTCGATACCGTTTATCCAGCTCCACATGGTAAGCGTCACGGACTCTTGCGCCGCCGCCTGCATTCCCGGCCAAGACATAGCGAGGGGTGCCGCCGCAGCGGCACTGGCACCGACCATAAAATGCCGGCGGTTAAGAGTTGAACGTCGAATATCCAAGGACTTGCTCACGATTTCCTCCCATCAGCAGGTCTTGCCTGCAGGCGTTGGTGCCCTACAAATGGCACGTCAAGGCTCGGACAGGGACAATCCCGGCCGGCCAAGCCTCCGCAGGTCTACTGACGGAACCAACCGCCCGTAAACGTTTACGGATCAAGCTCAAATAATGGCGGCCTGTTCAGGGCCGCCTTCTGCTCCTCGTAATGACTAGGCCGGGCCGACATCTATCGGTCGTTTTTCCCGGAAGCCCATTGCCTGGGCGACTGCCAAGCGATGCCATCCTGTCTTTACTTACAGTCTGAAAGTTATTTTAGGTGTCGCGGCTTGTCAATCCGGCTGGTCCTACAAATCTCAATTGAGGGTCGAGAATTGTGGCATCGAGGACATGCATGATGGCACCCATAACAATATCGCGATGACCAAGCGGGCTGACGACGATCGTCGGCGGATCGTATACGTTATCGGCAAGTCGCTGCTGAAGGACGGCAACCATGAGTTCGGCGCCCAAAGCGATCTTTCCTGCCAGAACCACAACATCTGGATTCATGAAGGCGGTGACGCTTGCAACAGCAATAGTCGTATAGTCGAGCAGGTCGGCGAGCATCGCACCCTCCGCAGTTTTCAAGGACGCTAGGGCGTCCAGCGGGAGCTTACCTGCCACATACTCCCGATCTGCCCGCTCCAGCGCTACAAATACTGGATCGGGAATGCCGGCGCCAAATCGCAAAGACTGTTTGTCTCCAAGTCCCGCAAAGGAGCGGCCGCTCAGTATTGGATCGTCAAGATACCATGCTAACTCGCCAGCGGCATTGCCGCGACCACGGTATAGCTTGCCATCGACGACGACGCCCGCTCCTGCCCCGGGACCGATCGAAACACTGACGACAGTCCCAGCACCCTGCCCGGCCCCAAAGCCCCACTCCCCCACAGCGGCCAGGTTACGGCCATTTTCCACAAACACAGGAATGTCGAACCGGCGTTGCAAAATGCTTCGCAACCCCAAATCCTTCCATCCAAGCCCCATAGTAAGAACGACGTCCCCCGCAGGCTGGCGGACGATGGACGGCACGCCGACACCGATACCCTTCAGAGTTTGACCAGTTGGCCTCGGCTCGGCGATAAGTTCCTTGATCAAGGCAATGAGACGCTCGACATTTTTTGGACCGTCATCGTCTGCAGACACCTGTCGTTCGACCTGGATATTGCCATTTAGGTCCGACACCGCACCATAAATTTTGCCCCTCATGGCCTCGATACCGATGATCGCATGGCTTGCGCCCTGGAACTTCACGCGGGAAGGCGGCCGCCCGCGCGCAGATTCATCATGCCCGTCGTAGGCGACAAGTTCTTCCGCCATTAGATCTGACACTATGCGCATCACTGTCGGGATACTAATGCCGAGTTGCAGCGCCAGGCTGGAGGGCGAGACCACACCTGACGTCCGGACGAGGCGCACAACCATTGAGCGGTTTCGTTGGCGCAGTGAACTCGAGGTTGTAAGGTGGTGCTGCATCGATGGCCGGGGTTGGGACGCTGTGCGAGCACCTACACAATATTGCACCTGACAGCAAAGCGCTACCAAGATCATTTTTGCCGGAATAGGTTTTAGCGAACCTGAGTGCCTCTTCGAACTTGGGCGATATCTGCAAGCTACAGTTCAAATACAAGAGCGGCCTGTCCCGCTGCAGCCATTTTCGAACGTCACGATCGATGGTGTTGCTCAAAGGCGTTCAATAAAGGGGCATATATCAAGGCAGGCCGTACCCTCGGTCGACTTAAGGGAGGCAGGTGCCAACGTTCGACGATCAAGGCATCTTGGCGCTGGGAATTCAGGCGTCATCTGCATAACAGGCAGTCCAGCGGAGCTTGGAGTTTTTGGTGGAGACATGCAGTGCCGGTATGGCAAGTGAAAAGTTCCCGCTAGGCTGGACGTAAACACGTGAGAATGCAGAACGAGCGCCCTCTACACGATATTAGAGACAACACACGAATATCCAGGATAGGTGTTTTAGCCGTCCCGCAGCTCTAATTTGGGACGTAGGCTCAACGGTCATAGGCCAGTCTGAACCCAGTATTGCTGGAGGACGAATCCGCGGTAAGTGCGGAGCGTGCCGCGATACGGTATCGGTAGCAGTAGGACAGGTGGCAGAGGAATGAGCCCCCTTTCAGCACTTTTTCCTGAGTTGCGCTCGCGTTCTCATTGCGGGCCTTCGCCTGTTTGCTGAGCGAACGCACACGAAATGGATCAGCTGTCCATTCCCAGACATTGCCTACCATATCGTAGAGACCCGCACCGTTGGCCGCAAATGTCCGCACAGGACTGGTTCCCAGAAAGCCGTCTCTCCGCGTGTTGTGGTTGGGAAATTGTCCCTGCCAGATATTGGCATGGATTGATTTGTCGTCATCTGGCTCCTCGTTGCCCCAAGGGAATCTGGGATCCGCCAGCCCGCCACGCGCTGCATGCTCCCATTCCGCCTCGTTCGGCAGACGACCGCCGCACCAGGTGGCGAACGCCTTCGCGTCCGCCCAGGATACATGCACGACCGGATGGCGCTGCCGGTCAGCTATCGAGGAGCCCCGCCCTTCTGGCGTTGACCAAGCGGCGCCATCGACCTTTACCCACCAGGATGCTTGGCCTGACCCGCTGGGTCGATGATCCTGGCTCAGCAAACCCCGAAACACCGGGGACCAACCAAATTGCTCGGCCTCGGTCACATAGGCTGTGGCGGCGACAAAGGCGGCGAAGCGCTCATTGGTGACGGGGGTCGCTTCGAGCCAGAAGGGTGCCAGTTTTGTCGGGCGACGCGGCCCCTCTCCGTCTTCGATAATGACCGGCCTGTCCGTACCCACAAAACTTCTGCCGCCATCGAAAAACACACGATCTACGGCGTTGGTTTCTCCTCGCGTCAGCGGCGTGACTGGCGTTTTGGCTGAGCCGTCACGGCTCGGTGCACAGCAGGACAAAATGGCTTCCCCTAAGACGGCTGCGGTACCGAAATGGCGCGCTTTGACATCATAAGCGCCATGCCATTTGACAACAGGCAGAACGAAATCTAACCTGCTTAAACGTTTAAGCACAAGGTGTCTGTTTTGTCGCGAAAGCAGCCGACAATCGTGGATGTTGCCAAACGCGCCAATGTATCGGCCGCGACCGTCTCCTATGTTTTGAGCGGCAAAGAGGAGCTTGTCTGTCGCATTGCCTTAGAGACACGCGACCGCATTGCCGCAGCGGTCAAGGAGCTCGGCTACGTGCGAAACCAGGCAGCGCGCCATTTGCGTCTGCAGCGCACGCGCCGGATTTGCACCCTCCTTCCCAAGATCGGCTCTCCGTTTGCCGATGGCATTGCCCGCGATGTCGATGCCGCTGCGCGACGCAGGGATTACTCTTCCCTCCTCGTCATGGGACGTGATTTTGCCGCCTGTCAGGATGTCGTGGCCCAAGTGGAGGCTGGCCTTGCCGACGGGATTGTCGCCGAAGTCGAACAATTTTCGCCTGAGGAAATCGAGCTTCTGTTCGCGCCGATGATACGGGCCGGAAAAGAAGTCCTTCTTCTCCATCCGCCTCTCGAAACCTCTGGATTTTCCAGCGTTCGTCAGGAGCGCCTGCCCGCATTCCGATCAATCATCCGCCGCCTCGTCGCGGACAAGCGGCAACGGTTCGCCTATATCCGCCACGCGCAATCCCATGATGCTGGCCGCTCCCCTGCCTTGGAAAAAATCCTGGCGGAGCATGGCTTGCCCCCTGCACGCTTCGTCACCGGCGCTGAAAGCCGCGCCAGTGCCGTGGCAATCCTGAACACGCTGCTTCAGGAGCCAGAACTGCCGGACGCCATTCTGGTGCAGTCCGACGCCAGCGCGGTGTCCGTTCTCCAGGCTCTGGCCCGCCTTGGCATCAAGGTGCCAACCGAGATCGCCGTTGCCGGCTCCGGCAATGCCGAGGAAGGCGCACTCTGCTTTCCTGCCCTGACCACGATTGGCCCTAGCCGCCCTTCACTAGAGGAAGCGGTTGATCATCTTATCGACCGGATCGAGAAAATCCCCGGCGCCGAGAGCCGGACGTTTGCAATTCCATGGTCGGTCATCGACCGGGAGAGTGCTTGAACGCGGAGGGCGTCGGGCACATTCACTATGAGGAGGATTTTGAAATGACCTATTCTTTGACGCGGCGTCGCATGCTTGCCGGCGCGATATCAGGCCTTGCCGTCGCGCCGTTTCTATCCCGCGGCGCCTTCGCCCAGGATCGGCAGTTGCGATTCTTTTGGTGGGGTAGCCAAGACCGCCTTGCCCGAACCGAAGCGGCAATGGACGTCTTCATGGCAGCAAACCCCGGCGTCACCGTAACAGGCGAAACCGCACCATTCGAGGACTTTTTCACGCGCCTCGCGACCCAGGTTGTCGGCGGCAATCCACCCGATCTGATCCAGATGGATTTCCGCTACATCACCGAATATGCCGACCGCGGCGCCCTGCTCGAACTTGATCCGTATCTGGGCAATGTGATCGATTTATCCGATATTCCAACAGACCAGATCGATGCCAACCGTGTTGGGGGGAAACTTTACGGCGTCAGCTTCGGCGTCAATTCGGCAGCCATGCTCATCAACCAGACCGCCTGGGATGAAGCGGGCATTGAAGCGCCGCATCATGGCATGACATACGAACAATTTGCCGAGAACTGTGCAAAGCTGACCGAGGCTACTCCGCGCGCCAATATGTACGGCACCAGCGACGCCAGCGGCAATGACATTGCCTTTGAAAATTGGCTCAAGCAACAGAACAAGGCGCTTTACACGCCGGAGGGCGAGCTGGGCTATGATGCGGCCGATGCCACCGGCTGGTTCGAACTCTGGGCCGGCATGCGAGCGAGCCGGGCCTGCGTACCCGCAGATGTTCAGGCGCTTGAACAAGGCGCCATCGACACAAGCGGCCTCACCCTGGGGCATTCGGCATCCACATTCATGCTCGCCAACCAGATCGGCCCGCAGCAAGCCGCTATCACAGACACCGTGGTGCCGGCTCCTTTGCCCCGGATCAGTGAAAATGCCGCGCCCGGCCACTATCTGCGCCCCGCAACCCGTCTCAGTGTATCGGCTCAAACCCAGTTCCCCGACGAAGCCGTTGCACTTCTCGCTTTCCTGACCGGTAATCCAGAAGCGGCAAAACTGCTGGGCGCCGACCGTGGCATTCCCTCCTCGCCCCGACTGGCAGAGGCGATTGCTGGCGCTCTCAAACCCGCAGAAAAAGCCTCCGTCGAGTTCGTCGCGAGCCTGGGCAACCTCGTGGGTTCCCTGCCCCCGCCGCTGCCGCCAGGCGCTGGCGAAGTGACCCGGCTCGTTTTTGAAACCAGCCAGCAAGTGGCGTTCGGAAACATGTCGACGGCCGCTGGCGGCGCTGCTCTCGTCCAAGGCGCCAAGGACCTTTTGGCCCGCGCCTAGTTTCTCTCACCCGGCCACTTCGGTGGCCGGGCAATCAGAATGAGCTCATGAGCAGTACTATGTCCCGCCCCAATGTCCTTTTGATCACCGCCGACGAATGGCCGGGACAGCTTCTCGGCTGCGCCGGGCACCCGGTCATCGAAACACCGACACTTGACGCCCTGGCGCGATCGGGCACCCGGTTTCGGCGCGCCTATTCCGAGTGTCCGGTCTGTGTCCCAGCCCGCCGCACGCTGATGACGGGACAAAGCCCGCGCGCCCATGGTGATCGTATCTTCCAGGGCAAACTTGGCATGCCCTCGGATCCGACCATTGCCGACGCATTCGTGGGCGCCGGTTATCAGGCCTTTGCTGTTGGCAAATTGCACGTTTATCCACCCCGCGCGCGCATCGGTTTTCACGATGTGATGCTGGCAGAAGAAGGGCGGCAGGTTGACGGCCAGATTGACGACTATGAGCAGTTTCTCGCCGAGCGTGGCCACGCCGGTCGGCAATTCATGCATGGTATGGGCAACAACGAATATGTCTGGCGCAATTGGCACTTGCCCGAGGACACGCACCCAACCAACTGGCAGACGGAAACCGCTGCCCGCATGATCAAGCGGCGCGACCCGACAAGGCCGGGATTCTGGTACGTTTCCTACACGCACCCACACCCGCCCCTCGCACCGCTACGCGAATATTTCGAACGTTATGCTGGGCGCAGCATCGACCCCGCGATTGAGGCTGAATGGTCCAAAGACGGCAGTGCGCTGCCGCCGGTCCTAGATTATGTCCGCCGGCACTGGAGCCATTTCACTGCCGAGCAGGTCGCCGACATTCGACGGGCTTTTTACGCCCTCTGCACCCATATCGACCACCAGATGCGCATCCTCATTGGGACGCTGCGCGAAGAGGGTCTGCTCGACGACACCATCATCCTTTTTACCAGCGACCATGGCGACATGCTGGGCGACCACCGGCTGTTCGCCAAACGGTTGATGTATGAGAAATCAGCCAATATTCCGATGATCCTGTCACCCGGGCGCTTTGCCCCCGATGCCGCAAGGCAGGTCGATGACCGATTGGTTGGATTGCAGGATGTGATGCCCACCCTCCTCGACCTCTGCGGCATTCCAGTGCCCGCGTCCTGCACCGGCCGATCCATGCTCAGCGGCAACGTTCGGAATAGTCTTTACGGCGAGTGCGTGGAGGGGATGGAAGCGACCCGCATGATGCATAATGGCCGCCACAAGCTGATCTGGTACCCGGCCGGAAATCACCAGCAGCTCTTTGATGTGGTGGACGATCCGCTTGAACAGCACAACTTGATTGACGTTATCGACTATCAGGACATTCGTACTGATCTTACCGCGAGGCTGATCGCCGATCTTTATGGTTCAGACTTAGAATATGTTCATGAGGACAAACTGACCGGCTTCACCGCCAGTGGGACGCTGCCGACGCATGATCGAAGTCTCTATCTGCAACGAGGCCTTCAGTACCCGCCGCCAAAGGTTTGATGCACAGAACTCTTTCGAACCGGAGATCCGAAACATCTCAGGAGGTAGATAATTGCAAGAGCGCCAATACCCCGGTACAGCTGCCGGTTCGCTTGAAGCCCCCCGCGCGCAGCAAGCAATAGCAAGAATGTAGTTCCCTAGTCGGATGCCGCTATGGAATTTGCAGCTGAATGGCCGCATTTTAGTTTGATAACCACAGTCATGTACAGGGTCTTAGGCAGGCAACGGCCCTCCTGATTACAGTATTCAGCTTGCCACTACCGATTTTAGCGCGGATCTTTATTGCTTCGGACGCCAATGAGAGAGGCGTTCTATGCTTTGGAATCTCTATAGAACCGTTTATTGGTCCGAAGTGCAAGTTACTACGGTCGGAAAACAAAGCGAAGAGGGGGTAGACGGGCCAAAATGAACATTATGTAGACTTGGGACAAAGCACTCTTGCCTGGCTCGGCTTGGTGGGACGCCCGATTGTGGGTTTCGGTCAAATCGTGGAAAATTAGAAGAAGCTATTTGCAGCCGGTATCGACTGCCGCGAGGAAAAAAATGGCTCAGGTGGCCGAGACGCACAACGACCTCGACGGGCTCAAAGCTGGCAGCGTCTTGGCGATAGATGCCGTCAACCAAGCCAATGCTCCTGCCATTCGCATCGACCTCACAAAGGCGTGCTGTCCAGTCCGCGCTCACGCCGTTTGAGGACACCCAAAGCTTAGCCTCCACAAGGCCCGTCACCTCGGTATCGGTCTCGATCGGAGCCGAGGTGAAGGTCAAAACGTCTTCTCTGTGTTCCACAGCCGACTGGTCTTTGGCTCCAGAATTTCGGCCGAGTAATAAACCAGGTACAAAATTGGCGCCACCCACTGTCGGGACCGGGTTGAGTGGGTCAGAAGGAAAACTCAGTCGTCCTCCGTCGACTCGGGCAGGATCTTTTTCCAGTTTTTCATCAACGATGAATAGCCGATTTTTCTGCACGTTGGGCAGAGGCCAATCACTGGCGTTGTGCCAGGTATTTGAACCGGTCCGAAAGTAGCGCACCCGTGGCGTTTGAGGAATCTCCCCATTGAGGACAGCATCGAAAAAATCGAGCTGCACATCAGAAAGTCCGGCGGTTGAGGCGGCGTAGCCATGCCAGAAATCGCCCTGCCAGTCCGACGGATTACCGTGAGACCAAGGACCGATAACCAAACGATCAGCAATATTTCCCGGACGATGACGCACGAGGCTAAATAGTTCAAGGGCCCCTTCTAAAAAGAGGTCATTCCAACCGCAAGTCACCAAAAACGGAAGTCTGGTTTGGGCCAAAGCGTCCAAGTGTCCACGATCAACAGAAGCGGTTCGGGCACGCGAGGAGCTAAACCAGTCTTGAGCGTACGGTGCCAAGGCAATGAGTTCATCATCGAGGATTGGCAATCGGCTGAAGGCTGCATAGGGATCACGCTGAAATTCAGCGAGCAGATCACGAGCGCGCCGGGAAGCCTCGGCTGGCATCTCGGCTATGCGACGCGCCAAATCGGTCGGCCCTAGGGACTCGATGATCCAAAGGAGCAGGAATGCCAGTTCGATGGCACCGCCGCGATAGGTCCAGGTGTCGCCATGACGCCCGGTCGTCAGATGTGGCGAGATGGCGACAAGGCCTTCGGGGTTTCCGGCAGCGGCGAGGACCTGAGTTGCGCCAACATAGGAGGCGCCAAACATGACGATGTTGCCGTCACAGAAGTCCTGCTGCCTTAGCCAGGCGATTGTGTCGACACCATCGTCAATCTCATCGGCAAACGGATCGAATGTGCCATCCGAGCTGTAGCGCCCCCGTGTGTCTTGTACGACGATCGCATAACCACGTCGCAGCGCGGCCCTGAAATCCATGGCCGAGATGTATTGGGTTCCGAATGCGTCTTCCTTCCGGTAGGGCGTGCGCTGCAAAAGCACAGGCCATGGTCCCTGCCCTGCCGGAAGCCAGATATCCGCCCGCAGCACGCAACTGTCTCGCATCGGCATCTCGACGGTGTCGAGTATCTGAAAGGTCGTATTCGTTGGCATGGCCATCGTCCTTATCAGGCGCGCACGTAGCGCTGACGGATCTGATCAAAGGACACCGCCAGGATAAGCAGCGTGCCTGCAGCCACTTGCTGCCAGGTCGAGTTGATATTCATCAGCGTCATGCCGTTGTTGAGGACGCCAACGATGAGCAGACCCAGCACCGTTCCAAACATGCTCCCCATGCCACCCTTAAGCGAGGTACCGCCAAGAATGATGGCAGTGACGACCGCCAGCTCAAGACCGGTGCCGGTCGTGCCGGAGGTCGAGCCGAGCTGAGAGGCGCTGACGAGGCCGGTGATCGCCATGCAGACGCCCGAGATGACAAAGCCGAGAAACAGCGTCTTCTTGGTACGAATGCCGACCAAACGTGCTGCATTCTCATTCGCACCTATTGCGTAGATTGTCCGGCCGAAGACCGTGCGGGATAGTAGGATCGCGATCACAACAGCAATGACGACGAAGAGAACGGCCGAGAGCGGAATATCGAGAAAGGGGCGAGCAATGGCCCAATCAAATCCGTTGATCCGCACGCTGCTGGCGCCGCCGATAGAGAGTGTCAGCCCACGGAAAATGGCCAGCGTGCCGAGGGTTGTGATGAGGGCGTTGACGCCAATGACGGTGACGAGAAAGCCATTGAGCATGCCGATGCCCAGGCCGACCAGAACCGCAACACCAACCGCAGGCATAATGCCAAGGCTTTGCGCCGCGATGGCAAACATCAGAGCGACAAAGGCAGTACCGCTGCCCACCGACAGATCGAACTGACCCGCGATGAGCAAAATGGTGCCCCCGGCAGCCAATATGCCGGTGATCGAGAGGGCCGTGATGATATTCACGATATTCGGCCAAGACAGAAAATAGGGCGAGTTGATCGTGAAGAAGACGACCTCAGCCAACAGGAAGATCAGCAGGGCTCCCCATTCTGGCGCCTTCATTCTTGCCCGCATTGTGGTGGCAGGGACTGCACCAGTGGTTTGAACGTTTTCAGGCATGTGCGCCCCCTCCGGCAGCTTCGGTCAGCCGCGCCGTTGATATGTCTTGTTGCGGCAAATGAGCGACCATTTGCCCGCGAACCATGACGATGGCCCTGGTTGCGGCTTCGGTGATGTCTTCATAGTCCGAGCTGGCAATGAGAATGCCATGCCCTTGGCGCGCGAGATCGCGTAACACCTGATAGATCTCCTGCCTCGCCCCGACATCGACCCCACGGGTCGGCTCTACCAACAGAAGCACTTTCGAGCCCGCCTCAAGCCAACGGCCCAACAGGACCTTCTGCTGGTTACCACCGGACAGCGTGGCGATGCGCTCGGAACCATCGGGCCGGGAGCGAACTTTCAGCGCCCTGTGCCAGCGTGCAAAGGCAGTAGTCTCGATAGAACGGGAAATAAACCAGCCACGCGCCAATCGCTTCCAGCTCGGCGCTGCGAGATTTTCAGCGACGCTTCTGGGGCGCAGCAGCCCCTCGCTGGCGCGATCGGCAGGCAGAAAGCCTAGGCCGTGGGCTATAGCCTCGCTCGGGTGCCGGAACTTTACCGGCTTACCGGAGATGCGGATCTCACCGGCTGCATGAGGCACGGCACCAAAGATTGCACCTGCCAATTCGGGTACGCCCGATCCGACCTTGCCATAGATTCCGACGATTTCGCCCGGCGCGACATCCACGTTGATATCGAAGAAGCTGTCGGAGGTCAGACCGCGCACTTCGACGAGCTTGGCAGCGCCCGTATCGGCGTAGACATGATGGTCCTCATTTGAGGCAACGGCCCTGCCGACCATGGCCGTGACAACAGCCGGTTGATCGACATCGGCGACCTTCGCATCGAGAGAGACCCGACCATCGCGCAAAACGCAAACGCGGTCGGCAATGGCAAAGACCTCATCGAGACGATGGGTAATGTAGAGGATCGCCACACCACGCGATTTCATTCTCTCGATCAGAGCGAACAGGCGCTTGGTTTCAGCGTCGGAAAGCGCGGCAGTAGGCTCATCAAAGATCAGGCATCGCGAAGCACCCGCGGTTGCTCTGGCGATTTCGACGATCTGGCGCTCACCCAATCGCAGGCTGGAAACCGGCGCGTCGAGCTCTAGATCGGCACCGAGAGAATCCAGGGCCCCCCGCGCGATATTTTTCATCGCGCCATAGTCGACGAAGCCAAATTTGTTGGGCAAAGAGCCAAGAGTAATGTTCTCGGCCACCGTCAATGTTGGTGCGTCCGCGATTTCCTGCGCGATCAGCCGAATGCCGGCATCGCGTGATTGAGCCACGGTCCGGAAGGAAACAGGCGTGCCGTTGATGGCGATATTGCCCTCGTCGGCGTGGTGATCGCCGGCGAGGATCCGCACGAAAGTCGATTTGCCGGCACCGTTTTCCCCCAGGAGCGCGGTGACTGAGCCGGCAGGCAGGTCAAGGTCCACCCCGTGGAGGACCTTGACCGAGCCGAACGACTTTCTGATTCCACGAACGGAGAGAAAAGTCGGTGTACTCATAATCAGCAGTTCGTTTCGGGATAGAGCTGCATCATGTTGGCCTTGGTCACCACTTCATGGGGAACAAGGATCTGCTTAGCAATCGTCTCGCCCTTCACGGCCTTGATCAGGTTGGGGAGGATGAGCTGGGCATACTTCTCGGGGAAATAGGCGGCAGAGGCGATGAAATGCGGTGCTGTCCAGATCTGGCAATTGCCGGGATCGAAGTTCTGTACGCCGAGATAGAGGTTCTCGGTGCGGTTCTGCGAACGGGCAGCGGCGAGAGCACCGGTCACCACGTCTTCATTGATGCCAACGACGATGATCTTCTGCGCACCTGGCAGGGCCGTCAGCGTATCGGTCATCTGGCGCTGAGCTGCATCGGCCTGGCCACCGGCACCGGTATCGATGACGCGCAGGTTCTGCACTTCGCCGCAGACCTGAGCGAAGCCATCGCGCATGCCGCCCATGCGCATGTCGTTGACGACACCAACGGCAAGGGATTCAAGCGACACAAAGGCGTCGTACTGGCAGTCGAAGTTTTCCTTGAAGTACTGGCCGATAGCATAGCCCACGATCTGGCCCGCATAGGTATTAGCGGCGCCAACGAAGGCGGTCTGGCAAGGCTGCTGCTCGATGTCGATGGCGATAACCGGAACCTGCGGCCCCTCGGCACAGATATTGGCAGCGGCTGCAGCATCTGCCTGGAACGTCACGAGACCATCGACATTCTGCGTGCGGAACTGACGGGCGCAATCGAGCGCAGCAGCAGCATCGAATTTGGAATCGCAGGTAACGAGATTAACGCCCGCAGTCTCGGCCGCGGCGACCATGCCCTTCTGTAGCGCTTCGGTGAATGGCACACCGAGACCAAGCTGGGTGAAGCCAATGGTCAGCCCTTCCCCGCTGCCCGGCTCAATGTCGATAAACTGTGCCACTTCGGGCGGCGGCGTAATGCCAGCGTCCTGGGCGATCACATTGGTGCTCGCCATGCCGAGCACGCTCAGCACGACGGCCAATGGCCGTACAATCCTCGAAATAGTCATGTCTTTCTCCTCCTGTTAGTCTTTTTTCGCGGCTCAGACGACCCGCGTAAATTTGAGGCCAAGCAGCTTGGCGAGTTTCTCGATGCGCCCGGCGATATGGCCAACCCCGACGGCGCAGTGGTGCGCCGGCCCGACGGCATTCCAGGCCTCTGTGAAGGCGCGCGCACCATTGGCGAAGCGATAGCGGCTATTGGTGTTTCCGATTTCGAGGATGGGTCCAGGCACGGATTCGCCCTCGGCCACCAGCAGCTCGACTTTGCCGTCGCGCTCGATGACCGATAGCAGTGTCACCGGTCCATGCCGCACCGACATTTCCACCGAAACGCCACGACCAACCTTGCCGTGATAGACCTCAAGAGGCCGCACCTTGGTTTTCCCCTGGGCAATTTTGGTATGGCCGGGCCCGTCATGTCCCATGAGGACCACGTCGTCATCGAAATCGATGGCATAATATTCGGTGAAAGAGCCCCCTACCCCGAAGGCGTCCATGATCTTCATGGCCTGGGCATTCTTGACCTCGTATTCACCTGCCACCGGCACGCCAGACGCTGTCAGAAGCGAACAGCCCAGAATGACCGAGGAAATAAGATCCTCGTGCTCATGGCCCGGCACCGACACGTAAAAGTAGGCCATCGATCCGAGGTCGTGAGCCGCCACCAGCTTGTGGAGCGCCGCCGCTGTGGAAGCAGCGCGCCTAAGCTCGGCCGGATCGCAACCCGGCTCGATCTCGAATTCCGCCTCAATGCGCCCCAGCATGGCATCGACTTCGTGGGGATCAAGATTCTGGCGGATTTGGGCCAGTTCATCAATCTCTAGGAAGTCGACGACGGTGCCGAACGCAGCCGATTGGGCCGTCAGGTCCGAATAAATATCGAGCATGCCGCCGTAGTAGTGGCCCATGACGCCAAGGCGATTATGCGCCATGACATGGGCCACCCGGGCCGCCTCGATCCAGTCTTCGATCTCGGCGTCCACATGCGCATCGTCTTCGAGAACGCCCGTCACCTGATGGGCGACAATGCCGGAACGGTTGAAAACGTTAATGATCTCGGGAACCGGGCAAGCCGCGCAATAGGCGAGCCATTCCCCAGTCATGCGGGTGCGGTCCCTCATCCGATTGAAAGCCGCGTAGTCAATGGCGCGCTCTGGCTGCAGATTCAGCACCACCACGGGCACACCGGCACGCCGCACCACGGGCAAGACCGTGGACGATAGCGCGTAGGTTGTCACGTAGAGAAAGATGACATCGACGTCGGAGGCCCTAAACGTATGGCCCGCCTCAACTGCCTTTTGCGGCGTATCAATGAGCCCAAGATTGACGATATCGACTCCAGGTCGCTGAAGTTTGTCAGCAACCTTAGCAACATAGCCTTCGAGACGGCCCTGAAGACCCTCAAATTGGGGCCAGTAGGCGTCGAGACCAATGCCGAACAAGCCAACTTTCAGTGGGCGCCCCAGATGTGAGGGCGTCTCGCCTGTTAACATAATTCATCTCCTCGATGCCCGGCGAGGTGCCAGACGGCGCCTTCGTGGCGCTCTCATTCGAAAACTGATCGTGAAAAGAATGTTATCACTCGCGCTCCTCGGCGGAAGCAGCTACGACTTTCGTGAAATGATCAGTTCCATATGAAAAATGATCACATGAGTGAGACAGACTACTTTACCTACTTGCCGGACAATGCCCTTTGCGATGCGCTAGGCTGCACTGCATTTTCGACTGGGTATACCCGCATACCGCCAGGGTCGGCGTATCCGCCCGCGCGGCATCCTGACGACCACCACTTCATCTGGGAGAAGGGTCGAACGCTGCAGGCCTATCAGTTAGCATTGGTCAGTGAAGGGCGCGGCCAATTGCAGTCAGCACCCGATCCCGCAAAGGTCCACGAAGTGAACGCCGGAGACATTATTTTGATGTTTCCGGGCGTCTGGCACCGCTTTAGCCCCGATCCTCTCACAGGTTGGGTGGAGAGCTGGATCGAGTGCAGAGGAGCGGCTTTCGACCGGATTTTCGCGATGGGTTTGATGCCAATTGAAGACCCGATATGGCGGGCTGGAAGCGACGCCGGAGAGATTTTCGCTAAGGTTCACGAACTGGCCCGTGAGGATGCTATCCTCAACCAGCCAGCATTGTCGGTCTTGGGCCTACAATTGCTTGCTCAGCTGTGCCAGTCCCGGGGCATCGCGCAGCAAGGGCGTGTTCGCCTCGTTGAACAAGCTCGCCGCGCGATCATGGAAAAGAGCGGGGAGCCACCGTCATTAGAAACAGTCGCTCGAGACCTTGGTGTCAGCTATTCGACATTGCGACGACTGTTCCGCGAGCACACTGGGGTTTCTCTGAAGCGATACCAGACTGATGTTCGCATCCGTCGTGCATGCGAATTACTACGAAATTCAGATCGGTCGATAAAGGCAATCTCAGGTTACCTCGGCTATAGCTCGCCATTCCACTTCTCGGCACAATTCAGAAAGTCTACAGGCGTCGCACCCTCCGAATGGCGAAGCCGGAACTACCGGAGCTAGAGTGAGCACCACGCCTCGGGATTATCTATATCCCTGATTGTCAATGAAATGGCACTCCATCGAAACACTTTAAGAGAGATTAGTCTGCCCGGTTCAGGATTCCACCGCAGCGAATGCATCGGTTTCATCTGGCTGAGCCTGCACGCCTATCCTGCCTCTATCAAAACTCATGGGCGCACCTGAAGGCGATAACAAAGGCCAAATCAGCGTAGCCAAGGGGTGATGGCTTCTACGTCGTCAAGATTGCAGGCTGGATATAGCTATCGGGCTGTCTGTCGAAGCCTGAGTTAGGCATTTGCGCGAGGCGGTCCAACAACCATCGCCCTGCCTTCCCAGGCAGACGCCTTTTCAAATGAGCGACGCTCATGGGTACCCTTGGCCATGCTTGAGCGCTGTTCTTTGGATCAACAGCTAATGCAACCAAGCATCCTTCCCTAATGTCACCTGCCACTAAATGGTCCGGCATCCCTCCCCAACCTAGCCCCTCCAAAAGCATCTTATGCCGTAGGCTCAGATCGTTCACTCTCCAACGATTGATTCCATGCCCAGAAAAATCGGTGGTGCCCGTCGCCTCGTCGCCCGAGGAAAGCATCAACTGCATATGGTCTTGCAGGTCTGTCTCGGTCAGTGTCCTACCCATTTTGGAGAGCGGGTGCTCAGGTGCCGCGACCGCCAAAAACTGGAAGACACCACATCGCTTACGCTCCAGATCGTCCATTTTGCCTAAGACTGGAGTATCGGCGATAATGGCAATATCCGCGTGCTCGGCACGCAATGAGGCCACGGTTTCTTCCATGGGCTGGGTGACTAAATTGAGTTCAACCATAGGAAAGTTCTGCCTGAATTGCTCCAGCGCTCGTATAAATGGAGCGTGCGGTGCGGTGATATCGAGGGCGATCGTCAGTCGCACCTCCATGCCGGAGGCAAGATTGTGGGCCTGCGTACGGAACTCAGCCATACTCTCGAGAATGCGTTTGGCGCGTGGTAGCAACGCAACGCCAGCCGGCGTCAGGGACGGTCGGTATCCGGAACGATCAAACAGGTTGGAGCCTGTTTGCATCTCGAGATTTTGAATACCGTACGTAATGGCGGACTGTGCTCGGTTCATCCGACGTGCCGCGCCGGAAAAACTCCCGATCTCTACGACTGTCACGAAGATTGCCATTTGATCTAGAGTTAACCCGTCCATCGCAGCCACCCAACACTATCGTATTTTTAGATCATGACGATCGTTATATACCGTATTTTTTCGATGGTCAGACGAAGCTATTCCTTGAGCGTAGAAATTGCCGGTATGACCGGTTACCGAGGAAGATCCTTAAATGACCACGCTTCGTAAGGCGCTTGCCGCCACAGCCATTCTGACCAGTGCTCTGCTCGCTGGTACTACAGGCTTCGCCGCCGCTGCGGAAAGCCAGGAGATTACCAATCTGACGCATTTCCACCTGATCGATTTCATTGGCTGGAACAACAACAACATGGACGTGATGCGCGCCTATCATGGCGCGGAAGTTGCAGTTGACATGGCTGGCTTTCATACTGACGGCCTCGATGCGCATATTGCAGCTCTTGAAGGCATGCAGAATGCTGGCACCGCCAAGATCGTTCAGCATAGCCCCAATGTTGCGCAAGGTGAGTGGACTGCCGTAGTTGGCTTTTCGGCATCAAGTCTTGCGACTATTGGCAAGTGGAAGGACGGCGTACTGACGGAAGAACATCTATTTCTGCGCCCCCTGTCGGCCGAAGAAACAAAATCGGTGGACATGTCCAACCCCATCATTGTGATCACGACACCAGACGACGCTGAATTGCGCGCTGCAACAGGCGCAGAAGCAGGATGGAGCGCGACCATGGTCGACGGCTATGCGGTGTTTACACAGACCTTGGACGGGAAGGTGACTCAGCAGCTCGGCTTCGCCAGCAAATAAACCTCCATTAGCTGAGGCACTCCAATCGTAGGGCGCAGGTTTTCCTGTGCCCTACCAGCTATTTGAAAAAATTAGGCGCTTACGGTGGTCTTCCTAGAAAAGAACGAACAAGAGTATTTCTCGCGCTGCAATCTTTGAGGACCGCCTGTCGATGCGGCACAGCACCAGCATCTGAATTGAATTTGAACAATATTTTTTGGGTTGGATGAGGATACAGGCGGTTGAAAACTTTCAACGTAATTATTTTGGGGTGAGACGTGCAATTAAAGCAGCATGTTGCGGGAAAATCGCGATTAACTCGTCTCTAGACTTGAGGATCATGTCGTCCATTTCCCAGCCAGGCGCCACCACCTCGCTGACAAGACCAAACTCGCCTTTTGTCAGTTCGGCAGATTTCCAGATGCCGCCGGCGACAGCAAGTTGTAAGCGCTGACCAGATGCCAGATCTGGTCCTAAGACCACACTCTCGTATCTGCCATCCGGATGAATCAAATGGTAGGTTACGGGTGCACCCATTTGGTAGAACTGTATGCCGTCCGAATATTTTGTATGAAACCCATCGATAGGGGAGTCGTCGGTGAGCATGTAATAGATGGCTGTCATGGTGCTGCGCTGCCCACGATCGGTGACTATCGGAGTTCTATGGCTCGCTCTGAAGGTTTCCTTGAAATAACCGCCTTCAAAATGAGTACTAAGCCCCAAGGATGCGATTATCGACGCCTTATCCATTCAATTCACCATTTCTAGAGTAGAGTTGCCACGCACGACCAACGAGTAAATAACTCGCTCGGTGTCTTCAAGGGCGGTGACGTTGCCCCTAATCTCTCTCCAGCGTGAAGTAAGCAAGGGCGGTTGGTTCGGTAGATTTTGCCGGAGTTAGCAATGGACGCTGGCGCGGAGTTGGCCACGGAGAAGAGCGACAAATCCTACGCGTATCAAACGTGCAGGAGTGATCCAACCCAGCCGCGAACGAGTTCGGTGCAGATTGTAATCTGCCTTAGAGGACATCAGAGCGCCCCTAACGGGAGAGATCGCGAGCAAGTTTGACTACACCACTTCGTCCCAGTGCGGGCGTTCAATATCTCGATTAGCGCTGCCGTTGGGTGCCACTAGCTTTCCGCCGCTCAGGCATCAAAAACTATAGGCGGGAGTGGCACCGGCTACCGCTCCTAGAACTGCACCGTGAGAGCTCGGCATGCAGAGCCACTGAAATCTCACGGATATACGGGCGGGACACGTCGACATTGCTATATGAATCATATACGAACCGTATAGTCGGCAATGGAGGATTTTGCGTGGGCATTGTAAAAATCGAGGACGATCTTCATGAAGAGGCCCGTCGAGTAAGTGGCGTAATGTGTCGGTCGATTAATGCCCAAGCCGAGTTTTGGATGAAGATAGGCATGCTTGCGGAAGCCAACCCAACGATGTCATTCAATGACATCGTCAAAATGCAGTTGGCACTTTCTCCAACCCATCCTGTCTCAACAATGGCAGCAGCTTGAGATGGTAAAATCGTCCGATGAAGTTGAGTTGATGCGCAAATCTGGGCGGCTGCTGGCAACGGTTTTCGAGATGCTCGACAGGCAATGTCTCGCAGGGATGTCAACCATGGAGGTCAATGACCTCGTCGAGCAGTTCATTTTGATTGATCTAGATGCCAGGCCGGCCAGCAAGGGTCAGTACGGATTCAAATATGTTCTAAATTGTTCAATCAACAACGTTGTCACCCACGGTGTGCCGTCCGCCGACGAGATTATTAGAGATGGAGACATCGTCAATCTCGACATCACACTCGAGAAGGGTGGTTTCATTGCCGATTCCAGTAAAACCTACATCGTTGGCGTCGTTCCACCAGCGACCAAGCGGCTGGTTCGAGTTGCCCAGGAAGCTATGTGGAAAGGTATCGGAAAGGTAAGACCGGGAGCACACGTCGGGGATATAGGCTTCGCGATCGAACGGCATGCGAAAAAGTGTGGCTACTCGGTTGTTCGAGAATATTGTGGCCATGGTATCGGGCGTGAAATGCACGAGGATCCGCAGGTGCTGCACTATGGAAGACCTGGAACAGGCTTGGTATTGCAACAGGGCATGGTATTCACCATTGAACCGATGATCAATCAAGGTACGAGGAACGTCGTCACCCAAAGCGATGGCTGGACTGTGGTCACTAAGGACCAGAAGCTTTCAGCGCAGTTCGAGCATACCGTCGCCGTTACCAGAGGTGGCTTTGAAGTCCTGACCTTGCGTCGAGACGAAACTCCCAAGCTATATCTCTGATTGGCGAAGTGTGATCACTGTCGCTCAGAGCAACACAGCACCACGGTGTGCGCCCACTCTCATGCAGCGGGCGCTAAGGAGGAGTTCTAGGGACGTTTTTGTCGAAGCCACTGCGGCTTTACGAGCAAAATCCACGCCCATTCAGACGGTAAAGCGCGCCATCTTGGCTTTATCCTCTCCGGCGGCGAGGACTGCCACTACAAAGTCGTCGATAACCTGATCGCCGCGCTGGTTGTCAAGACCAAGCTCATGCTGGCTGATATGGGCTATGACAGCAATGCCGTCCGCGCCAGTGTGTTGCTCAAGGAATACTGCCGGCCATACCGCCTAAGGCGAACCGCAAAGAGGCCATCGCCTGCGACTTTGGAGCCAATAAAACCGCTACCGGTCGAGCACTTGTTGAACAATTCAAGCGTTTCCGACGCATCGCAACCCGATATGACATGGCTGCAGTCTCCTTCCTCGGCTCCCTAGCCCTCGCCGCCGCAAAGCTATGGATGCCAAGTTTGGCAACGGAGCCTAGCCTATTCGTCAAGCGGTGCGACTGGGATGCTTACGTCCCCACCCGGTTGTCTCAAAAGTCCTGCGTCCTCTAGAGCCTCAATTTCAGGTAAGTCACGAAGGGAATTGAAGCCGAAATGGCTAAGGAAGTCTTTGGTCGTCACATAGGTGAACGGCGCCCCCGCCGCCGGGCTGCGCGGCCCTGCTGTGATCATATTTTTGTCGCGGAGAGCCCCAATCACGTCACGCGACACTTCACGCCCCAAGACTTCTGACACCCCTGCCCGCGTCATCGGCTGATGATAGGCGATCGACACCAGCACCATGGCTTCGTCCTGGGTCATAGCGACCAACCGGTCAGGCGCCGTCGCAGACCTGGCAATGGCATCCGCGTAGGCAGCTCGGGTGCGGAATGCCCAACCTCCGGCGATATTGACAACGTCATAAGGCTTACCTCGCAGCCCTTCGCGAATATCGTCAATCAGTAAGTCGATGCTGGCGGTGCGTCCAACGACCTGTACCAAAGCTTCCCGTGCCACCGGCTTTGGCGCTGCGAATAATACGGCTTCGATCCGGTTCATCCACTCGCGCCAGCGCATGTCGGCAGGCATATCGATCAGTTCGGCATCGAAGATCGGTAGTTCGGCATCTTTCCGTTTACCCCTAGCCATCTGTTTTGCCTTCACAAGCCATAGAGCCGAAATGTAGGCCGGCCACTGAGCTCGCGCACCGCACCCAAGTCACCCAGCCGGTCAAACAGTCGCCGAGCCCCACGGGCCGACATTTTTGGACTGGACCAGGACCCCGGCACCGCGTCGTCCGACAGTAGCAGTTTGAGGACATCGGCAGAGCCCTTGGCGCGCAACTTCGGCGCCACCGTCGTTAGTTTCGCAGCCCGCTGCGCCAGCTCTATCCCAAGATCACAGGCCTCTGCCGCCGCCGTGGCGTAAGCCAAAAACACCGCCCTACCCCAGCCTTCGCCGCCGGGCCGGATTCGCTTACGGTGTTCGCCTGATTTGAAGACCGGCGCCGACACCTGCCCGATCAGCAGCGGCACCGGAACAGGCCATCTGAACTTCTGAGCGAGGAGCATATCGGCAAGCCAGAAGCCAAACAATTCGGCATCGGGTCGGGCTCGATAGACGGCGGCGGCTACTTCGGCCGCCAGCACCGGCGCCGGCCGCGACGACACGACCATGTCCTCGGCATTAGCCACCACTTCGGCGAGGGCATCATCCCAATGCAAATCAAAATGCCGTTCCGTGACCGGACGTAATGTTTCCGCGTCAAACCCGATGGTGCGGCTGGCCAATCGACGCCAAGCCGCCAAAATGTGGCCCGCGGGCCCCGGGTCATCGCCGACGCTGCGCAAATAGTGCGTGTCGCGGAGGGCAACTTCGTCCTCGCGCCGACCGGCCAAATTCACCGCAGCAGCAGCGTTTTTCAGCGCCAGACGCTGCCGCCAGACGCCGGCCCAGACAAAGTCAGCGCGCACCAGATTATCCAAGGAATTCAGGGCTGTGCCTGCCAAATAGGCCGCGTCGGCATCGTGTAAAACCAGTCCAGGTGACCGCGCCCATACCGGGACCCTCGGCACCAACTGTGCATCAACAGCTAGCAAATCAACGAGTGATTTCATGCAGACAAATTAACATTATACGGCGCTTAATACCATACATTAGCCTCCTAAGCGCCTCACTTGTCAGCGGATTCTCACGTCCGATAATCTTGCATTATTGGACGCATCGTGATGAACATCGATCCATGGCCAATTCCCCGCTTCTAGACGACGAAAAACTGCCGGAAACGGTATCTTTTAGCGAAATCGACGTATCGTCGTTGGCGGAAACCGCACGCGAGTTCGCGCGCCAATCAGCAGCCGAGCATACGAAAACCGCTTACAGCTCAGATTGGCGGCATTTTCAGAGCTGGTGCAGGCGAAAGGGCTTCGATCCACTCCCCCCCTCCCCCCAAATCGTCGGGCTATATATTGCCGATTGTGCGGCGCCGTCGTCTCCAGGCGCCAAGGCGCTATCAGTCTCGACCATCGAGCGGCGTCTTTCAGGGATAGGCTGGAATTTTACCCAGCGAGGATTTCAGTTCGAACGAGCAGATCGTCACGTCTCCACCGTCCTCGCCGGTATTCGACGGACACTTGGACGCCCCCCGGTTCAAAAGGAAGCTCTGAGCGCGGACGAGCTGCTCTCGATGATTGATACCCTTGGCTATGACCTTCGCGGCTTGCGGGATCGGGCAATTCTCCTCATCGCCTACGCGGGCGGGCTGCGGCGTAGCGAGGTCGTCGGCCTCAATGTTCGATTGGAAGACATCGACGAAGGGGGGCACGGCTGGGTGCAGGTTCTGCCAGAGGGCGCCATTCTCCGCTTCCGGAGCAAAACGGGCTGGCGCGAAGTCGCTATCGGCCGCGGGTCATCGGACAGGAGCTGCCCCGTCGCAGCACTGGAAAAGTGGGTGTCGTTCGCCCGCATCGAGCGCGGGCCCATCTTCCGAGCTATTCTGAAAGACGGAAAGACCGTTGATGTCGAGCGCCTCTCGAACAAGCATGTTGCGCGTCTGGTGAAGCAGACCGCGGAAGCTGCCGGCGTCCGAGGTGACCTCTCGTTCGTTGAACGAAGCCTGGCTTTCGCTGGCCACTCGCTCAGGGCGGGGTTGGCCTCCTCAGCCAACGTTGACGAACGCTATGTCCAAAAGCAACTGGGCCACGCATCGGTGGAAATGACTCGGCGTTATCAGCGAAATCGAGACCGCTTCAAAATCAACCTGACAAAGGCTGCAGGTCTCTGAGAACGCAAATCAAACGCCTGATGTCGGGCCCCCCTACCACCGTCGACGTTTCCGCCAAGCATGACGGAACACTGGCACGCCCACGAGCATGAAGACAGCGAGCGCTGCCAATATCAGCCACCGTTCGATCCATTTAGCGCTTCAACTGCGGTGCAGATTGTTTGCGCGTACTCACTACATGTCGCGCGCCCTAGAGCATGACCGGTTATGGTAAACGCAGGCCTAATATTGTGTCTGCCGTCCCCTCGGCCACACGACCGCTGATCGTACCTGACACATCCAACTCAGAGCCGGCTCCGGCCCTCCTGAATTGCCATGGTGATGTAAGCACCGCTTACCAGCCGTCGATTGGAGGCCAGTCGCCATTGCGCTAGTCTGCAGCGCCTATAACCTGTTGGAAGTTTGCAGTTCATGGGCGCACTCCGCTTGAGACCCATGCCCTCGGCGGGGTGCTTTTTTTAGCAAAAGAACACCATCCTATTTCTCAGTTCCGAGCAAACGCTGACGCAAGCTGTCGCTCACCGCATTCGCATATGGCGCAGAGCTTGGCCCGCTTGGTCTCCCCTCCCCTGCTTCTGAGGGTTTCGAGCCCTCATCAAGTTTAGCGCGGATCAACGCCAGGATCATCGGAAGGACCGAGAACTTGTTTTCTCGAGCACGGACCGTGAGGTTGCGCAGATACCCACCCGGACTACGGATGGCATCCTGCTTCTGGTAAATCGCCGCAAGCACAATGGCCGCTTCCCTTTCTCCCATGGCCTCGCAGGCATCATTCCAGGCACTGGGGCTAATACCCAAGACTGGTCGGCCAACTGCAATGACCGCCATGAAATCCCGCCAGTTGCGAATTTCCGCTTCACCTTTCGAGAGCCACCTGACCTTCGGACATGCCTCCAGGACGGTATGCAATGGCAGATCTCGCTTCGGCAGGCTCTTCACATTGTCGGAGTCAACGGCCACGTCGCTTTCTTCTTCTTTTTTTCCTAAGCCGCTTTCAGATTCGTATTTAGGTTCTGGGTTTGAATTCTGTCTGTGGCGCTCATTTTGAGACTCATTGGCGTTCAGATTCTGAGAATTGATGAAGTTCTCCAGGACATTACGCACTTCTGCCCAAAGCTCGTCGAGCGCATCAGTAACGCTGACAATGACCGGACGGGCTGCCGATCGCGGAAGGGTTGCGATGATGGTCTGATACCGTGCAAGCAATGAACCCCAGTCTCCTGGAACACCCTCTTCAAGGCCTGCACCGATCATCTTGGTGATGTCACGGCGTGTTAGGGTTAACCTCGCCTTAGCGTCGCGCAAGGCAGATCGCTCTTCGCGGATGCCGGCGGCCAGGTCCTTGAACTCGACAGCGCGGGCGACCAGCGGCGAGAGGTCGAAACCATAGGCCTGCTCTACATCTCCATCGAGGGTCTTACGGGCAAAGCGCTTTCCATTGGGGCTGTCCCGGCGGATGACCAAGCCACAGTCGACCAGGTTCGCCAAGTGCCGGCGAAGGGTTGCCGGCGACATGCCATAGGCTCGATTGATCAACTGGGCATTCGATGGCCAGACGATCAGCTCGCTGTCGCCATAGAAGGCCGTCTCTGGATGAAAGCTAAGCAAAGCATCAAGGATCGCCAACGCCCTATCAGTGGCGCCGATGGCCTCTCGGGCCTCCTTGATGTCATGAAAAACGTGCCACTTGTGCACTGACGCTTCCGGAGCTACCGCGCTTGCCTGCATCTGGTTTGCCACCATGGCGAGCGACATCGATCGCCGCCCAAAGGGCGTCGTTACGTGTTGAGACCTCATTTTCCTTCACCTCGCTTAAGGCAAAAGAAGCTGGCTCGCCGAAACGGCGCTAAACACGCTTGACTGGGATTCCGGGAAATGCGATTCTCTGATCACCACAATCGAGAAGGCCTTCGGAACCTAGAGTTTCGGGGGCTTTTTTCTTTTGCGAGCTATGCTCCGTTTTCAGTTGCGTTCATTTCCTGCCGGAAATTCTCGTAGAGCTCATCGAGCCTATCGATTAGAAAGTCGCCAAACGCCCGGGCGTCGGCGCTGCTCGCCTTGATCGCCAGGTTAAACCTGCGGTCGTCTGACACCAATTCTGCGGCGACCCGCTGATCGCTCGGCGACCAAGCGCGCTTGCGCGGCGCTGATTTCGGCTTTGACCGACGAGAGTTCGATGACTGAACCTTTTGCAGCAAAGTCAGAAAACGATCGTCGCTGGAGTCGAGTGCCGTGAATTCGTCGCTGGTGCTGAAGGCGATTGCGAGTTGCAGATTGGCCGGATTATCGAGGAGCTTGCGCAAGGCAACCCAGCGTTCCCGGCCGATCTTTTTTGCCGGCCCAATGGCTTCAAGAAAGTCTTGAGGCAGGGAGGCAACACCCAGCATGGTCGACAAGGTCGTGGGATCGACACCCAGTGCCCGGCGCACGATGTCATTCCCATTGCCATCATCGAGGCGAAGAGCGATCAGGTTTCGCGCGTAGAGAGCCTTCTCGATAAAGGAGAGGTTAGAGCGCGCGGAGTTCTCTTGGCCCTGAGAGATGACATGGTCGATATCGGCCAGTTCCTTGACGACTGCCCGAACATTGCGGCCGAGTTCTCGTGCCACCCTGAGCCGGCGATGCCCGAACACCACCATATAGCGACCGGACGACTTCGGATGTGGCCTGACGAGGATCGGCGTATCCTGGCCTCGATCGCGAATGCCGTCGCGCAGTAGCGCGTAGTCTTGCCCCTCTTCCTCCAACAGCCGGTCTGACACAAAGGAAATATCAATGAGTGCGGGATTAATCTCAACGACCGCCTGCCCAGCTAACAGCTTTTCGGCATGAACGCCGATTTCAGCTAGCGCGCCGAGCATGCTCTTGCTGGCGCCCTTTGCCGTGTAGTTCAAGGTCCGGTCAGAAATGTGCTCCGCCGCGCCAGGTGTCTGACTGTCATCATCCATCAGGTTTGCGAAAGGATTTTTCCTAGCCATTTGAGAACCCCTCCCTCGACATTTCAAAACCAAACCGACGTAATCCATTGAAATTACGTCTAATTTTACTCAAATTCGCAGCTGCGAAACTCATATCCGGCCCCAGGTCTTATGGATAAGGCCCTGGATCTCAAAATTCACTGCATCCAAACACTCAATCGCACGGTCATAGGTGTCGCGATTGAACCTGCCTTTTTCGATCTCGTAGATTGTCTGCTTGGTCAAACCCGCATCAGAAATCGCAGTGCTCTTCACCATGGGTGTCGATAAGATTTCGCGGGGCAGCATGGACTGCATAAACCCCAGCATCTGAGTCTGAGGGACATCGCCAGGCTCAAATCGGGTAACCAGATATCGAAGCCAGTCGATATTGAAGCTTGCGCCTGCCGCTTTGACCGTGCGGGAAAGATTGCCCAGCATGATCAGGAATTGGGACATGCTCATCAAGTCGAGCATGGCCGGGTGTACCGTGATGAGCACCGAGGTGGAAGCACTCAACGCAGACAGGGTCAGATAGCCTAATTGCGGCGGACAATCGATCACGCAGACGTCGTAGCGGTCGTCGATTTCAGCAAGGCTGTTGCCCAAGCGGGTGTAGAAACGCTTGCCTTCGCCTGATTGCATCGCCAGCGGCGTTTCGTACTCGAACTCCTGCAGATCGAGATTTGCCGGCACGATATCGAGGGTTGGAAAATTTGTCGGCCGGATAACGTCGGCGAGCGGCATACGCTCGTCGTCATATCGCAGCGCATTGTAGAACGAGGGGTTATCGTCGATCTCAGGCTGGAAGCCGAACAGTGAGGTGAGGGAGGCCTGTGGATCCAAATCCACCGACAAGACCCGGTGGCCAGTTAAGGCAAGGTGTTGCGACAGGTGAGCAGCCGTCGTCGTCTTGCCCGAGCCACCCTTGAAATTGACCACGGCCACGACCTGGAGCTTTTCGCCTCGCCGGCGATAGGGCAGGTAACGGCGAGCGCTTTCCGCTTTGTCCTGATCGAGAAATTCGCGAAGCTGCTGAACCTGTTGGATCGAGTAGAAACGACGCCCCCCGGAAGCTTGTTCAGGTTCCGGGCCTTTCTTTTCGATATGCAGGCGCTTTAGGTTTGATTGCGACATACCGAGATAGTGTGCGACCTCACCCATCGTGAACTTGCGGAGCGTTTTCTGAGCATCCGGCGGAAAAGTTTCCGTCCGAAGTTGATGAAGCCTGCGAGAGATTGCGGCTCCTTGGCTCAGGATCGTGTCATCGAATTCAAAACTGGAAATCGACATATTCCGCCGGGGGTCAAAAATAACGACAAATCGGAATAATTCTCCGAATTGCCGTCAGTATCGCCGATTCTACGTTTTCGACAACGTTTTTAAGGTTAACGAACCCTAAAGTAGGGGAGGCGACAGATTTTTGTCCTGGGGACACTAACGGTTACACATTCTCGCATCGTCGGCGCTGCTCACGCCCGCCGGTCGCAGTGACGTGCCGGCTAGTGGGTGACAATGACTTGCGTTGGGAGCTAAGCGGCAAGCTGACACGGCGCGGCCCGCGGAATCTCTCTCCAAATCCGACGACAGAGTAGGGAAGGGCGATGTGCTCACACGACGTTCACTTTTGTGTTCGTTCGCTCAAATCATCCGTTTATCAACCGTCGTTTGAAGACCAGAGCGCCCGCCGCTTTCGTGCCGGTAGCGGACTGTATTCTTCCGGAACCGCATGATGAAAAGCGGATCCTAGCTGACTTTACTAGTAAGAGGGGGCCTACGAATCTACCCGCTCATAGGTTCAAACACTCAGCTCGCTGCAGGTGATTGATCTGGGGTGTTCCAGTTGTCTCGGCGCTCCTGCCGTGGAAAATAGACGCGTTGTAGGGGACGTTGATTCATATGACCGAAAAAGAGTTCTTTGATATTTTGATTGTCGTTCCTCTTGAAGAGGAAATAGTCCAGGTTATGGAGGTCTTTCCTGGCACAGACAATCGATCCACCGAAACGTCGTTCCGTTATGTAGTCGACGCTGGCGTGGACGGTCTTCGGGTCTTGGTCGTTCAGCAAGACGGCATGGGTAAAGCATACGCGTCACGGGCGGTGAAGGACTCGCTTGCCGCATATGATTTTGGGATGATCACGTGCATCGGCATCGCTGGATCGCTAACCGATGATCTGCGGCTATGCGACGTGTGCTATTCGGAAGACATTCTGGATGTCACTGAGAATGCGAAGGTCGAGGACATCGAGAGTGGAATGGACATCTCGCTCTCGCCAACCTACTACGACACGCCAGCAGAGTTTGCTGCTGCGATCAATTTCTCCCGCCTCTTTCCGGATCTCCGGCCAGACTATGTAAAATGGCAGAAAGAAGCAGAGGCACACGGGAAGACCCTGCTGCCTAACCCCGTTCTAGAGCGCGACGGAAAAGAGAAGCAACTCAGCGCGCCTAAAGCCAAGAACGGCATGATCGCCTGCGGGCTTGTCACAAAAAGCGCGAAGTACAATGCCAAGATCGTAGGTGTCGAACGCAAAGTACTGGCGATCGAGACGGAGTCGGGCGGTATTTTTGACGAGGGCAAGCAAGCTAGCGTTCCGTGCCTCACCATTCGCGGTATCTCCGATCACGCCGACAAGAATAAGGGCAAACTAGAAGCTGAGACCGGCGAAAAGGTGCGACAGATCGCAGCCAGGAACGCCGCAAGGTTCTTCCGGCTGCAGTTGCAGAACGCTCACTTTATCGCTGCACTGCGCAAGGCCTGCGCGAACCGTCAGCTGCCGCTAGACCTGGGAAGGATCCCTGCGCCGGCCCCGGCAGAGGACCTCACCAGCACAATCGCATCGATTGACAACCTAATTGACGAGAGACTCCGAGAGCTTTCCCCTGAGTTTCGCCTTCAAGTCAAAGGGTACAAGCTTCCCGTACCTCGGATCAGGGAGGTGCACTACGCGAGCGGGCTCGGTCACAATTTTTCCTCTGACCCGGTGGAGGTGCGAGAAGCGCTTGAATCGGAGAACGTTGTTCTTCTGAGCCTGTCCCGTACGTATCCCGACTACAGCCTGCCTTGGGTCATCGCGACCGATCTGCTCACGGCAGAGATCGGAGGCAAGCAGGCCATACCCGTGGTGGTGAATGGCGACCGGATCCGTCCACCTCATGGCGGTCTAGTGTCGGCCTCCGAATACCAGTTTCCAGTACCCGAGGATGTCGACGGAACGCAGCTGGTTTACATAATCAACGAGATCCCGCTTGAGTCACAGACCCGCATCCGCTTCCTCGAAGCTGAGATGAAGCTGAAGCCTAACGCTAAGTTCGTAATCATCACTCGGAACGAGACGAACCTGGTGGCAGAGAGCGAATTCTCCAGCGCCGTAGGGGCAAGTTTCTATCACCTCACCGGCGTCTCCTTCCTGGAAATCGCCCATTTCGTGCAAAAGAACTTTGAGATCACGGCTACGGAAGCCGAAGTGATCGCGCTTCGTCTCCGCGACACGTTCCGGCACTTCGATCTCTCGGCACACCCCACCTATTTCGCGGGCATCAGCAAAGAGGTCCTTACGTCGCTGCTTCAAGCGAACCGTCGCGCCGAACTCATCCAGTTGGCTGTGGACGGGTTCCTGACCTTTGTGGTCGCCGGAGATAAGGCGAAGGTAAAGCTAAGTCGCACCACTCGTGCGAAGTTCCTCCGAACGATCGCAGCTGAGATCCATATCGAGAAGCGTTCTTTCAATCAGGCTGAGCTCATCGAGTTTGCCAAGACGTTCGCCGATCTGAAGCACTTTGAGATCGATCCGATCGCGTTCGTCGGTTCATTTGTGGACAGCGGCGTCCTGCACTTTGAGACCGATGTAGCGAAGTTCTCTCTGCCCTTCATCGAGTCATACCTCTTGGCGGTAGAACTTGTAGAGAGCCCGGACAAGGCGAAGGTCTATTTCGACCTGTCACAGAGCGTCTTCGACGTTGGCACGTTCGATCTCTACGCAGAGTTGGGGGCCTCAGAGGACGTGGTCAACAGCGTCATCGACGCCATGGCGGTATCTGTCGAGAATTTCGGCCTAGCCGAGGATGAAGTGCATGTATTGCTGAAGAACGAAATCCGACCATCTTCGATGAAGAGCCTTCAAAGGCTAGAGGGCCTTCAGAAAACTATGCAGCGGACTGCTGAAGAAGTTCGACAGGGCAAGGGTGACACCGACAGAAAGCAAAAGATCCTGGACGTTGCGGATCGCGTACGTGAAACGGCCGTCGACAAATCCGGATTTGGTCGCAATGAGGCGGGTCCCGCAAAAAGCGATGCTGAGATCAAGGTCGAGTTCGCAGTAAAAAGCTGGGCGGTGGGGACAACCCTGTTGGGCGCAGGTGCGGAAGACCTCAGTGGCGACACAAAACAAAGGCTTGCAGAACTCTTAGTGGAGCTTGGCGGGGTCATCGTTCATCGATGGACCACTGCCAATGCCTCGGTGGACTTCGAGCAGATCAAGACAGAGTTGACCTCGGACGAGTCGATTGCACAGATGGTTGGTGACTCTGGCAACAACGTCACTGACATGAGGGAGAAGGTCGAGGGCGTCGTCGACATCCTGGAGTTCGCGTTCCTCGCTGAACCTACTCGCAGAATACTCGGACACCTGTGTGAAGGTGCGCGGCAGAAGGTTCTCGCAATTAGCGTCGAGCGTGCGAAGCACGAGGGCTTAGTCAATGAGCTGATCCACGGAGCGTGGCTGAGCGACATCGAGAGCGAGCGCGGAGAGAAGCTTCTAGCCGAGACCGCAAAGAACCTTCCGAACTCGCCGTTCCTGCGTGTTGTTCTTGCGACGCACTTGTTGACGCGGGTCTATTGGAACCACTGGCGGAAAGAGGACAGGCTCAAACTTCTTGATCTTGCAGCAGAGGTCATCAAGCCGATGACACAGATCGATAAGGGTAAGATACAGAGGTTAGTGAAGAAAGAGCTCGGGGCTCCCAAGCCTCCTAGAAGGCGACGGAGACCACCTCACGGCTGAGAGAACGAAAGCCCCCATTGGGGCTGACGTTGCCCCCTGCGCCTAATCCAGTTTGAAGTAGGCTCTGGCCCATCAGAAGGACCAGAGATGAAGCGAACCAGGTTCACCGAAGAGCAGATCATCGCGATCGTGAAGGAGCAGGAGACC
>NZ_JAIMBX010000008.1:0-60242 GCF_032907385.1 Devosia sp. BK | reverse complement strand
ACGTTCTTCGCGATATCCAGACCGATTGTGGTAACTTCCGACATGGGCGCCTCCTCAAGTGGTGTGTTCACACCTCCACTTTGGCACATCGATGCCGCCGGGGGGGCGTCCACCCCATCACCCGGCATGCTAAAAAGGTCAGACGACCCTATTCTGAAAGGTCACCGAGAGCGCCACGCCAATACTGCAGAAGGGCAGTTTGCAGCTCCACATCGAAATCGATCCGAGCTAACGGATGATCATGGAAGCGGTTATCGCCGCGCACGCGATCGGGGAAATCGAGTGTCTGATACAACCCTCTGGTCAGCGCGTAACTTCGAAGGAGCAACGCAAGACCATCACCAGGAGGGATCAGCAATGCGCGATCCACGGCTTGCCCAGCCCTATTGAGCGCCAAGGAGAACGACTGTTTAAAGCGCCAAAATTCATCTGGCGGGAGATTGGCTTCCAAGTGACCGTAACCGAGCGAGTCCAGCCGCAGAAAATAGGAATGGGAGGCAAGGAAGGCAACAAAGCCGTCGATGAACCGACCGACTACAGCCTCCTTGGGTCCGGTAGAAGCGGCAAAGTTCTCCTCGATCTTGGCAAGAAGAGCATCCCACTCGCGAGATAGCAATGCTGCGAAGATCTGCTCTTTGGTCTTGAAATATAGATACACAGTACCTTTCGCTAGTCCGGCCTGCGCCGCTATGGCCGCGACAGCTGGAAGGCGCCGCGTATCTTCCAAAAACAGGGCCAACGCGGCGCCGAGAATATCGTCCCGGCGCGCCTCTTTGTCCTGTTCGGCCTGTGCGTACCTGACCATTTGTCCTGCTTACCCCTTCAATGCAGCGGCGGCGATCCGCGTCTGCATCCCTCGCGGAAGCAAACGCGATGCAACTGCCGCAACCTTGTTCATTGAACCCGCAACAACGGTCTGCCGCCCTGCAAAGAGCGCTTTAAGTCCAGTCTCGGCGGCCTCTCTCGGTGATGTCATCGCGCGCTTCATCGACTTGCTTGGCGCCTGTCCAGAGGCACTCAAGAAGCCCGTATCCATGAGGCCGGGTGATAGCACGGTTACGACCACGTTGCGCGGCGCCATTTCGGCATGGAGCGCCTCCCCAAAGTTGCGAACATAAGCCTTGGTCGCAGCATAGGCCGCATAGGTAGGGCATGGCATGAAAGCGGTGAGGCTGGCCACAAGCAAGATGTGCCCGCAACGGCGGTCCGCCATGTCTGACGCGATGGTGTGAGTGAGAGTAGTCAAGCTCGCAATGTTGAGGTGCAGCATTCGATCGATTGAATCGCCGGACTGATCGATAAAGGCGCCATGCAGACCTTGTCCGGCGTTATTGATGAGAACATCTAACTTAATATCTCGGATGCGGATTGCCTCAACGAGCGAAGCTGCAGAGCCGTCTTGGGTAAGGTCCGACTGTTCAACATGAATGCGCACGCCAAAGCGCCGCAGATTTGTCGCGATCGTTTCCAAACGTCCGAAGCTTCGCGCGGCCAGAACAAGATTGAACCCACGTTCTGCCAACAACGAGGCGAACTCGGCTCCCATTCCGCCGGACGCACCGGTAACCAAAGCCCACTTGCCTGAAACCATAACTGTTCTCCATAATGACCGCCAGTCAGATATAAATGAACGCCGGTCATATTCAAGCTTCTTTGCGCATGAGACGCAAAGCACCCACTGGATGAGAGCGAGCGTGGGCGGTGCCAACATTGACCGCCAGGAGCGCCTTAAGCTCAAGCTGTGGCTTGAAAGAGTTCCGCTTTCATCGGTCGCAAAGCTGAAAGCTGCCAGACTGCTTTCTTGAAGAGTTTCGGCTGCCGATAGGCGCCTGAAAGTCCGGTAAGACCGAACTCGCGAGCCACGGTCTGGGCGCTATGGGTTTTTCTGGATTTGGCCGGTTGAGGGACAAGCTTGAACCTGCGGTGACGAGGCCAGGTCTGACGCGCGTGGTGCGATAAAAAGGCCTTTGGAGCTGCACTTTCCTTGGCAGATGTAGCCGAGCGAGGGGGGATGCCGATCCGACCATCGACCAGCGCGAGATTGTCGGCAGGCCGAGATGACGGTGTCTCGGTCTGGTGGGTTATCAGCTCATGCCGGGTCATGAACGGTCTCCCGGTTTGTAGGACGCCCGGTCGGCGGCGCTCGAGGTTGGCACCATGCAGCGAAGGTCTCGATGGTAACCATGGTGCCGCCGCAGCAGGCCTCACCCAGATTCAGAGTGATCCAATCGAGCTTGACTGTGTTGAACCCTGATCATAGACATGCTTTGTCGAAAATGGTGGACCGGATTGGTGAGCCCCGGTCGCCCTGCTGGCTAAGGCAGGGACTTTCCATCCCATATATCGGGGCCGCGGACCTCGACGGTAGCAGGCGTTTCGCATGCACCGTTGAACTGCATGCGACTATTCCTTCGCAGGACACGGCTGCCCGGAGACGCCCTTCTTGAAATGGCGCCAAGGCGCCGCGTTGAAGGATAACATCATGACTATCGGACTGCTCGCCGCTCTCCCGATCATCTCTTTGATCGGCTGGCTCTCAATGTTTGGCCTTAAGCACCGGAGCCTCTTCGCCGGGGACGTTGCCGGCCTTGTCTATCACCTTGCCCTCATCCCGCTGGTTGACCACCTGCCAGGCGGGCCAGAAGTTAAATTTGCTGGCTATCTCTGGCTCTTCATGGATGCACTAGTGGACATGGTGTCCATCAACCACATCGGTGAAAAAACGGTGTGGGCACTGCGGATGGGCGTTCATCTGTTTGCCGCTATCTGGATTTGCGGCGTCTCATGGGGTCTTGGTGGAGTTGCACTATGGATCGGAATTCCGCTCGGCCTCTTTCTTGCGGTCCATGCCACATTCCTTGCGGACGTGAAAAATTCCAAGGCTATCCTCGGGGTCGGTGTAGTGCCAGCTATGTCTGCCTGGCTCCTTGCGCTATCATATCATTTCTTGATGAGTGCAAATCTCGCATCCTGACCCAAGAGTTTTGAAACATCTGGATTGATGGCGCTCTTCTCCATGTTGCCGGCATCTACTGGCCGTGCGATCCGCGCCAAGTTACTCGGCGTGGCCCTTCAAGGCCACGCCAATTTTGATCAGAACTTTGTATGCGAGTAGCTGCAGGCGATTGTCAGAAGCCAGATCACCATGAGCGGGATGGCCGTCACCCCCAGGACCAGTTCGGAATCCGGCAGGTATGGGGAAAGCACTGCGTGAAGGGCTAAATAAGAGCCTAGCAGGATGCCAGGAAGTTTCATCCTAAGCGGCATATTTAGCGATGTACCGATGATCCAGATGGCCGCCGCGACGTGGATGCCAAGACGAAACGCCCAAATGATTTCCTCATCGAGGTTGTTGAGTCTGGCGACATCGAGAACAGCGTCGCTGTATATCCAGACAAAGCCGGCCATTGTTGCCCAGGATGGCGCTCTCAGGTTCGCGACCACCGGAGCGAGCGACAAGTGATAGACGAGCCCGAAGAGACTTCCAATTTGCGCTGAACCCAGCCCTGTACCCACAAACAGCATGACCCAGCCAAAGCACGAGAAGGCAGCGCCGATTCGTGTCTGAAGCTCAGGTGATTGTGATACGGCAGTCAGCATGAACTGACCTCTCGCAAACGGAGAGGTGGCAACAGATTGATCACTGTTTCGCATATCGCAGATTTCCAACGTCATTTGGCCGTGGCGCGGCAAAGGACACGGGCAGAAATCGCAGAGGTCCGGAGTTCAAAAATGGCAAGCCCACCATGAACCTCGCCCCGATGACCTCGACAAAAACGGCACACGTCCGCCTTCGTCGTGGTCCGCGGCCTAGGGGCTGGATTTAGGCTTCCTTGAGCGAAGCTGACCGGGGCTCACCAAAACCGGTCTACCATTTTCGACAATCAAAATCTATTCGGTGTGGCTTTGTAGTCAAGTTGTTTGGCAGGGCCGGCAGTCGGCTAGTCTCCCTTTTGTAGGTTGTCGCGGATAGCGTCGATAGCAACCTGTATCTTGCTCAGAGTCTCGGCATCCAGCCTCACTGTCTGCCTTTTGATCAAACACATTTAAGAGCGGACCGTCTGCAGGCCACCTCAAAACGGGAAATACCGACCCCATTCCGGCCAATTAACTAGTCTTTGACAGCTCTCAAAAGCTGCCGAAACTAATGTCGTTCGCAGTTTACATTTTGCTGCTAGGAATGGGGTGGTCGGCGTCCCACCCAGAGACTATGCATCTAGCGTCAAATTCCAGCGACAATTGTTCCAGTGTCACCTGAGAGAAACGCGCCATCAATTGTCTCTCGGCATCAACCAGCGTGTCAGCTAAGGCTTTGTTGACGACCGCCTCCACAGCGCACTGCGGATGATCGTTGTCGCTGCCGATAGTAAAAAGGCGTTCGGATCCGATCGAACGGTGAACATCGAACAGGGTTATCTCGGAAAGCTCACGCCCTATTCGCCATCCGCCATGATGGCCTTTTACCGCCCGAACCAAACCCGCTTCCCGCAGCCCAGCCAGACTCCGACGCACCACTGCACTGTTTGTGCCGAGCATTTGCGCAATTTGGTCGGACGTGAATGAGCCATCGTGGCGAGCCATGTGCAACAGCGTTTGTCCGGTAATGATCAGACTATCGAGCATGGAGAGCCTCCCGCCATGCAAGGCATTGGCTTCCACCAGATCGACATAGCGCGACTTGCGTGGGCGACGCAGCAAGGCCATCGCACCCAGGACGATGCCGCCCAATGCGGGGATAAAAGCAGCGTCGAAAGGCTATTGGTCCAAGGCGCTCAGGCGTTGGTTCGGTCCCAAGTTATACAGCAACTGCTGCAGCCTGTAGGCAAGTTCACGCAGGATCAGCACCATCAGACCCGCCAGGGCACCCGCGATGACCGCCAGGAGCACCAGCCAGCTTTCCCGGCGACGGACCATGGTGCGAAGCCGCACCAGCATGGCACCGAGCGGAACGTTTGCGACCCACCAGCGCGTAATTCGGAACCAAGCTCGCCCACCTCCGGACATGGCTAACGTATGCCGTGTCGGCGAAGGCGACGCATCAGGCCGCTGATCTTGGTTGTTAAGCTCGGACATTTTTTATCGGTTTACCTTCATGCTATCATAGGATCAACCATCGCTGGTCACCTGGACCGTTGAGCCAGCGAGTTCGAATGTTCGATTTTGTTTTGGTGACAACTAAACTGCAGCAACTGAGGTCCAACGCCCGGATGCGGACTGGCTCCGCTTGCCACCATGGGCTGGCTGTAACCGACCCCATTTCGGTCATTAGCTCTTCGATTCTGTGAGCTTCTCTAGTGGCGAGAAAGTGGCAAAAGTCGTGCACGGCGCCAGTCCACTTGCCGCCCGACGCACACCTTTTCCGATGCAAACTGGCTTCGAAATTTCGACGCTGCGTCGAGACGAAACGTGGGGGTTGCGTCTCTGATCACTCGCCCTGCGATTTTCAGCCGTGCTCATAGTCTGTATGTCGTGACTGACAGTACGGTTTACTGGGAAGTTTCTTCACGCCTGCAGAGCTCGATCAGTCTGCCGAAAACAGTAGTGCTGTCTGCCTCAGTGTGGTGGGAGCCGGCAGGGATGCCGACCCCATATCGGTGCCTCAGGCGTCGAGTTCGAGATAAAATGCCAGCATGGCCTCTGCCAGTGCCTCCGGTGCTTCCATGGCGACAAGGTGGCCGACACCCTCGAGCGTGACGACAGAGACGTTGTCTGCCACTTGGGCCATCGTGCGGCTGGTGAACGGGCCGCTGCCGGCATCGACCGCCAAAACCGGCAAGCTCAGCTTATGGTCGGCCACCAGGGCGCGGATTTCGACGCCTTCGGTCAGAAGGGCGGCATAAACGCCATTGGTGGCGCGCAACCCGCCAGCGCGCGAGAAGACCCGCTCGAACTCAGCCACGTCCCGCGCATCTATGGCGCCTGGCGTGCCGTTCATGACTGGATGTGCATAGTCGGTAAGGAATTGCCGCATACGGCCCTGCAGCAGCATCTCGGGGATGCCCTGTGCCGCGAGGAACCCGACATGCCACATGCCACCATGGGCGACGTCGGCAAATTTCTCGAAGCCAAAGCCGGGTAAGGCCGTTTCGATGGCAGTAAAGCTGCGAACCAAGTTCGGATGGGAGGCTGCCAGCCGAAAGGCCGGCGTGCCACCAATGTCCTGTCCGCTCAGATGCACGGGTCCAAGATCGAGATGGGCAATGAGATCGGCCAGCGCCTCGGCAATGCTGGCGCAGGTATAGACATCCGCCCCCGTGCTTGAATCGCCAAAGCCGGGCAGGTCGACAGCGATGACCCTATGATTGCGCTTCAGCAGGGGCATGAGCTTGTGGAACGCCCACCAGGATTCAGGAAAACCGTGCACCAGCAGGATCGGGGTCCCGGTCTCGCCGGCCGTCACATAGTGCAGGTCCTGGCCGTTCTGGCTGAGGGTAGCGTGCTCAACGTCGGGAATGGTTGCAGGGATAGCAGGCATCATGATCTCCGAGTAAAATAGACAATATGGTTGACTATCAACAAGGTTGACGCTAAGTCAACCAGGTTGTCCATAAGTCGTCAATTTGGTTGTCGGATCAGCGCGCTGCGCCTAGAATGGGCAAATGACCAAGAGTAAGACTGGCAATGGCGTTCATCTGGCGCAGCTCCTCATCGGCAGCTATCGCGCCCTTGTTGACGCCGCGATCGCTGATCTCGAAGCGTCCGGCATCCACGATTTCAGGCCCGTGCACGAGTTCGCCATGCAGGCGATTGCCGACGGAACGGACAGCGCCTCTGAACTGAGCCGCAGATTGTCGGTCTCCAAGCAGGCTGCTGCCAAAACCATCAAGACCCTACTGGACCGCGGCTACATCACCCGGCAGGTTGACCTGTCCGATTCCCGGCGTAAGCGATTGATCGTGACCCCCCTGGGTTTTGCGGTCATCCGCAAGGGCGAACTGATTTTCGATGCCTTGCGCGACAAATGGGCCAAGCAGATCGGCGGCAATGAATTGGACTGGATGGAACGGCAACTGGCCGAACTGGTTGGCGAAGCGCCGTTGCAAATCGACACGCCTGGTTGGATCGCCAGCACGACGGAATGAGCCGCGTATAGAACGCGACATAGGACCAGACGTCGAGGTTGATCGCCGTATTGACCTGCATTAGCGCTTGAGACGCGACGCGCCGCCATCGAGAATTTTGCCATCTACGAGGATTTAGAGATAAAATGATCCAAATGTGTTGAGCAAATTTTATTTAAGCAGACCAAATTCTGTTCTTGAGAAATTGGTCTGCTTGTCAAATTTTTTCGTAGATCGTCATTAAAGTCGCAGTGCCTTAATAACTGAAATCGCGGTAATTATTTGATCGTTGCGAAAATATCTGCAGGTGCCGTGGAGTTCAAAACGTTTTTAGATCTCAGCCACGGGGGGGGGGCACCATGAAACCCACCTACTAGTGCGTTTCTGCAGTTGCAGGTTCGCTCGTGGGAGATCGTGCCGATAGCGTCGATCAGGGTCTTTTCGATCAAGTCATGCAGACCTTCGCGGTAATAGGCGTCATTCATGCTGCCGGGGCCAAAGTGAACTACAGCTGGCGCCATCCCAGAGCCAAAATTTATAACTGGAGCGATCGATGCAAAGCACATCTCTGCCTCGCGCGCGAACACGACTTCAGGCACCAGCGGCGTGCCAACAATGTCTCCCCCTTCGCGCTGGAAACTGCGAATTTCTGCAGGAGTTTCAAAACGGGGACCTTCGGCACAGACGAATACGCCGCGTTCAATAACTCTGTTGGAGAACTTGGTGGCAGAAGTGATGAGATTGTTGCGCAACCGTGGGCAGAACGGATCGGTGAAGTCGACGCGTACCCAGCAGTCCCAATCGTCGAACAAGGACTGCGGTCGGTCCTTTGTGCGATCAAGGAAGTCGTCCGAGATCACGATATCCCCGGGCCGGATCGCCGGATTGACCGAGCCTATCGCGTTTTGAGAAATGATCGATTCAACACCGAGCTCGCGCAATGCCCAGATATTGGCGCGATAGTTGATCTTATGGCTTGGCACCGTAAGGTTGGCGCTGTAGCGCAGGACCACAGCCGATGGGCGACCTGCAATGGACCCGAGGAGGACCGAAGCTTCCCCAAATGGAGTCTTGACCACTTCAGTGCGCCGGTCTTGCATTAGTGTCTCGGAGGCGGCGCTGGAAATCAGGCCAATTGGGGCATCCGTCATTGTAGGAATCCTAAGCTGAGGGGATATGCGCGTAGTGTTGCTTAATGCGCGCGAAGATTGCGCCGGCATCAATGTTGCTGAAGCGGCCATCCGCATAGATCGTGCTGCCGGCGACCATCACCTCGCGCACGTGCTGGGGGCCAGCCTTGTAGACTATGTCCGAAAGCACGCGCTGCGCGGTATTGCCGAGCGGATGATCGAGATCGAGTACGACGAGATCGGCCTGTTTGCCGGGTACCAGTGTGCCGATGGCGTCTTGCCAGCCAAGGACCCTAGCGCCCTCCCGGGTTGCCATGGCGAAGGCATCGGCGGCATCGGTAATATGGGCGTCAAGGCTTGATGCACGTTGCAGCAATATCGATGCTTTCATCTCCTGGAAGATGTCTAGACTGTTGTTGCTGACCGTGCTGTCGGTTCCAAGGCCGACCACAATGCCGGCTTGGCGCATGGCCGGAATCGGCGCGATACCACTGGCCAGCTTGGCGTTTGACACAGGATTATGTGCAACACTTGCGCCGGTCTCAGCAAGTAGCTCTATTTCTTCGTCATCGAGCCAGATGCAGTGTGCTAGAATTGAGCGCTCATCGAGCAGACCTAGGCCGTGCAGCCAGCGCATCGGCGTCGTGCCGTGGCGCTCGCGAACGATCTCGGTCTCCTTGGCACTTTCTGCAAGATGGATGACGAAGGGCAGCCCCAATTCATCAGCCGCCTGTTTGACCTCGATGAGGAGTTCTGCCGTGCAGCTATAGGGGGAGTGCGCACCCAGATAGTGGCGCACCAAGCCATTGCCAGCATGCCGCGCCATGGCCCCTTCCGTTTCCTCCCTTGCAAGGGGCCAGTTGGCCCGTCCAGTCTTGCGATATTGAGGGGAATTGGCGAGAGCGCCACTGAGCGAACGCATGCCTATCGCGCTTGCAACGTCCGAGAATATGCCGGCGCCGAAACGAGTGCAGTCGCAGGCGGTAGTGATGCCATTGCGCACCATTTCCATCACCGCCAGCTCGCACCCAAAGCGATTATCCTCCAGCGAAAGGACCGAGGTGAATGGGGCAATTGTCTGCGCCCATTCAAATAGATCCCCATTGTCGCAACAGCCACGCTGCACGCTCATCCCGCCATGAGCATGAGTGTTAATAAGGCCGGGTATGACCACACGGCCCGCAAGGTCGCGAACGGCGGCGGCCACCGGCGCCTCGCTCGCAGGGCCGGTCCAGACTATGGTTTTACCCTCGATGAGGATGGCGGCATCAGCAATGAATCCGTTCGGCGTGCCGTCGCAGAGGAATAGGTTAGACAGCAAAATTCTCATGGGGCCCCCAGACAAAAAACTGCTTCATCGATGGTTGAGGCTATTTCGGTGTGCAGTGGCCCGGTGGGCGTCACGCCGGCATC
This sequence comes from Devosia sp. BK, assembly GCF_032907385.1. Taxonomy (NCBI): domain Bacteria; kingdom Pseudomonadati; phylum Pseudomonadota; class Alphaproteobacteria; order Hyphomicrobiales; family Devosiaceae; genus Devosia; species Devosia sp. BK. The sequence continues at coordinate 50,638 of NZ_JAIMBX010000008.1, read as the reverse complement.
GCTGATGCGAAGCGGGACATCATGTCCCGGCACGATAATGTCGGCCATGGCCATGATACGAGCAATGCTACCGACGGCCGCCGCCGTATCATGGGCTCCGCTCGTCTGGCCCGTTCGAGCATCAACCCTATGCTTTATGGCGTCCTGAGCCAGGATGTGGGTCTGACCAGCCCACTGCAAGGCCAAGGAAATATGGCCGGTCGTGTGGCCGGGCGTATGCAGCAGTTGCACGCCCGGGAACAGCTCAATTTCCCCATGGATCAATTGAAGCTTGCAGCGAGCCAGCATGCCCTCGATCTGAAACACAGGCAGTGCTAGATCGACCAGTCTCTGGTCATAGTAATACATCAGCTCGGTCTGGTGCAGCACCAATTCGGCATTAGGAAAGCACTCGACGTTGGCGATGTGGTCGAAGTGTAAATGGCTAAGCACAATGGTGCCGATATCTCCAGGAGCAACGCCCCGGTTTTCGAGGGCAGCAAGCAATGCCGGCCTGTCGCCGCTGGAGCCGGTATCGAAGAGGACAGGCCCGCCTGCCGTGTGCAACAGGACGCTCGTGCTCCAACCTAAAAAGCCGCGCGAAGTCCTACCTGGAAACCCATGGATTAGGATCTCATACATTGGACCTTGTCCCCGCGTAGAGATGGCATGCAACATTATGGCCGGGCGCAATCTCGACGCTCTTCGGCTCGATCGTTCGACAGGCCTCACCCACATCGGCAGCGCGCGGGCAGCGGGTATGGAAGCGGCAACCAGCGGGTGGGCGGATTGGCGAGGGCACGTCGCCCTGCAGCACGATACGCTGCTTCTTGACCCGCGGATTGGGCGCGGGAATGGCCGAGATAAGGGCCTGGGTGTAGGGATGGGCCGGAGCCGCGAACAGCCGCGACTTGGGCGCCGCCTCAACCAGCTTACCCAGATACATCACCCCGACATCGTCGGAGATATGTTTGACGGCTGCCAGCCCGTGGGCAATGAAAAGGTAGGACAGGCCCATCTCCCGCTGCAGGCGCTTGAGCAAATTGAGCACCTGGGACTGGATCGAGACGTCCAGAGCCGAAACAGGTTCGTCGCACACGATCAGCTTTGGGTTGAGTGCGATGGCCCGCGCAATACCGATGCGCTGTCGCTGGCCGCCCGAAAATTCGTGCGGGTACCGGTCGGCTTGCGAGGAGGACAGTCCGACCTGATCGAGCAGCTGGCGCACTCGTGCATGGCGTTCGCTGCCCTCCATGGAGCAGTGAATCTCGAATGGCTCTTCCAAGATCTGCTGCACCGTCATGCGGGGATTGAGCGAGGCGTAGGGGTCTTGGAAGATGATCTGGAGGTCCTTGCGCAGATCGCGCAGGCGCTGGCCCGAGCTGGCGAGGAAGTTCTCGCCGTGGTAGAGAACTTCGCCCGCCGTCGCGTCCTCGAGGCGGACGATCAACTTGCCAAGGGTCGACTTCCCGCATCCCGATTCGCCCACAAGGCCCATTGTGCGGCCGGCCTCGATCTTTAGCGAAACGCCGTCCACGGCATGGACCTTCTCGCTGCGGCGGTCGAACACGCTGGTCTTCTTGACCTTGTAGTGCTTGACCAGATTGCGGATCTCAAGAATCGGCTTGGTCATGCCGGGATCCCCTCGCGCAGCCGATCGGTTGCCAGAAAGCAGGCCGCCTGCCGGCCATGACGGACCTCCACAAGGGGAGGCTGTTCGGCACGACAGCGCTGGAAGACATAAGGGCACCGTCCGGCAAAAGCACAGCCCGGCGGGCGGTCGAGGGGATTGGGCACGCTGCCCTCGATGGCGTAAAGCTCATCGACATCTTCGTCGAGCCGCGGAATCGAAGCCAGCAGGCCTTCGGTGTAGGGATGCAACGGATTATCGAAGATCGTCGTGACGTCGGCGACTTCGACGATCTTGCCTGAATACATGACCACGACCCGGTCGCACATTTCCGCCACCACACCCAGGTCATGAGTGATCAGCACGATCGACATGCCTAGATCGCGGCGCAACTGACGCAGCAGGTCGAGAATTTGTGCCTGAATGGTCACATCGAGCGCGGTGGTCGGCTCGTCCGCAATCAGCACCCGCGGATTGCACGACAGGGCCATGGCGATCATGACGCGCTGGCGCATGCCACCGGACAGTTGATGGGGAAATTCGGTTGCTCGGCGCTCAGGCTCGGAAATATTGACCAAGCGCAGCATGTCGATGGCCTTGGCGAAGGCCGCCTTTTGCGACAGCTTCTGGTGCAGGGCTATGGTCTCTGCGATCTGCTCCCCGACGGTGAAGACCGGATTGAGCGAGGTCATCGGCTCTTGGTAGATCATCGACAGGCGGTTGCCGCGCAGGGCACGCATGTCCGCCTTGTCGAGGCCGAGAATGTCTTGGCCCTCGAACAGAATCTGACCACCTGCGTAGCGGCCCGGTGGCGTGGGGATCAGCCGCATGATCGAGAGCGAGGTGACGCTCTTGCCGCATCCGGATTCTCCCACAATCCCTAGGGTTTCTCCGCTGGCGACGCTAAAGGAGATGTCGTCCACCGAACGGACTTCGCCGCGTTCGCTGGAAAAGTAGGTCTTGAGGTTGCGGACCTCGAGAATGGGCGGAAGCGTCTGGTTCATCAGATGAGGGCTCCCTGCTGGCGTAGGCCGGCCTGCAGTTCGGCTACCGGCAGGTGGCGCGGGGTGGTACCGGCGCGCAGGCTCATCGCCGCCGCCAAGCCCGCGGCCTCGCCCATGGCCATGCCTGGCCCCATGACTCGAACAGAGGCCTGCCCGTCATGGGTCGCCGACACGCACCGCCCAGCCAGTAGCAGGTTGTCAATTTCAAGCGGTACCAAAGAGCCATAGGGCACGTGGTAATAGTCATCGCCGGGCAGGTGCAGGCGGATCGTGGTCTCGCCCTGGCTGTGATCTTCAATGGGCCAGGAACTGCGGCAGATCGCGTCGGGAGACTTTTCGGCGCCCAGCACATTCTGCCGTGTCAGTACATGCTCGCCCATGACGCGGCGCGTTTCCCTTACACCCAACTGCGGCGCGATTGCATCGACAATGGCATTTTCGAAGCCGGGTACGTACTTGATGAGGAAGCGGGAAAATCCCTCCACCTGCCGCCGACCTTCAAGCGTGCCGTTCGACAGGCTCCAGGGGTCGACACCGTTCACGCCGGCCACGCGGCTCATGTTTACATGCACCTTGCCTGGCTGCGGCGCGGGCGAGAATGAGCCGCTAATGCGCGGAAAATCAAACTCGCCGCTTTCCTTTACGGCAACCAGCAGCGCGCGGATGTCCTTTTCGGGAAAGGCCATGGCGCACGCGACGTCGACCCCACCCATGTAGAACACCATGGTGGGGGCCTGCAAACGCCCCTCTTCGTCACCCATCTCGAACGGTGCGCCCGCCAGCGCGGCAACATCGCCGTCGCCTGACGCATCCACGATCCGATCAGCCAGAATGACCTCGCGCCCGCCCTTGTGCTCGACCACGACGCCCTTGACGGCGCCATCGGCGACCAATGTTTCCACCACCGTGGCATGAAACAGCAGCTCAACGCCCGCTTCCTCGACCATGCGGTCGAGCACGACCTTGAAGATCTCGTGATCCACCTGAAAGCGGTGGCGGTACTTCATGCCGCCGCCGATGGCCTCGAGCCGGTTCATGACCTCCCTTGGCAGGCCGCCGACCAGGATCTGATGGGTGGCCTCGGGGCCGCAGGTATAGACGCCGCAGAACACGCCGACCATCGCCGCCGTCGCCGTACCACCCAAAAAGCCATTGCGTTCCACCATAAGAACGCTGGCTCCGTTGCGTGCTGCTGAAACGGCGGCAGTGCATCCGGATGTGCCGCCGCCGACGACGAGAACATCAATTTTGCGCGCGACAGCCAGGGTACGGGCAGGCTGCAAGACGCGCTCGCCATCCATTGCAAAGGCGATAGGCATCTCAGTTCTCCAGTTGCTTGAGGCGTGGGTCGAGCATGTCGCGCAGGCGGTCACCCACCAGGTTAATGCCGACCACGGTCAGAAAAATCGCCAGACCCGGCATGGCGGCGACCCACCATGCATTGGCGATATAGTTGCGGCCCTCGGCGATCATGGCGCCCCATGTCGGCGTCGAGGGCGGTACACCCAGGCCGAGAAAGCTCAGGGAGGATTCAAACAGGATCATCTTGGCCACCAGCAGACTGGAGATGACGATCACTGAACTCATCACGTTAGGCAGCAGGTGCTTGATCAGGATGCGCGGGGTGCTGGCGCCGAGGGCTTTGGCCGCCTGCACATATTCGCGGTCACGCAGAACCAGCACTTCGGCACGCACCACGCGGGCATATTGCACCCAGTTGGTCAGCCCAAGCACTACGATCAGATTGAACAGGCTTGGCCCCAGAACAGCCACCACGGCCAGCGCTAGCACGAGAAACGGAATGGCGAGCTGGACATCGGTAATGCCCATCAGAAACTTGCCCAGATAGCGGTCCTCGTAGCCGGCGACGATACCGAGGGTAATGCCGACCAGCGAGGACACGACGACCGAGCACACACCCACCAGCAGCGAAACTTGCGCCCCCACGATCAGACGGCTGAAAATATCTCGCCCCAGGGCCTCGGTACCCAGCCAGTGGATGCCGTTTTTGCCCAAGGCCAGTGGCGGCTGCAGGCGCTTGATGATATTTTGCGCGGCGGGGTCGTAGGGTACGACGAAGCGCCCGACCAAAGCGGCCACGATAACCGCCAGGACGATGGCGAGGCCGAACATAGCCAGTTTGCTTCGCGAGAAGCGCTTCCAGAACACGATCATAACTCAGCCTTTCCTCAGGCGGGGGTCGAGCAGGCCGTAGCAGAGGTCGACCGCCAGGTTGATCGTTACGATGAGAACGGCCATGAGCAGGACGAAGGCCTGGATAACGGTGAAGTCGCGGTTGGCTATGGCCTGGATGGCCAGGCGGCCGACCCCCGGATAGGCGAAGATCTCTTCGGTGATAACCGCGCCTCCCAGCAGTGCGCCGACTTGCAGGCCGATAACCGTCAAGGTCGGAATGGCAGCGTTGCGCAAGGCGTGCTTGAAGACGATCTGGCCATCGGCAAGCCCCTTGCCGCGGGCGGTGCGCACATAGTCCGATTGCAGCACCTCGATCATTGAGGAGCGCAGCAGGCGCGTGATGATGGCGGTGGAGTAGGCAGCCAGGGCAATGGAGGGCATGACCAAGGTCTGGCAACCGTCCCGACCCGAAGGCGGCAGCCAATGCAGCTTTTCCGAGAAGATCAGGATCAGCATGATCGCCAGCCAGAAGGTGGGAAAGCTTTGGCCGATCAGCGATATAACTAGCCCAGCACGATCGACGACAGTGCCGCGATGTGTAGCGGCAGTGATGGCAAGCGGCACTGCGATGACGAGGGAGAGCGCTAACGCGGTGCCGCTCAGTTGCAGTGTGGCGGGCATGCGCTCCAGCACCAGTTGCATGGCTGGTTGCTGGTAGCGCATCGATTGCCCGAAATCACCATGAACGGCGCGAGCCAGAAATTCGAAGTACTGCACGATGACTGGCCGGTCGAAGCCCATGGCATGGCGAAATTCCGCAATTTGCTCTAGCGACGCCTCGGGTGGTAGAAACAACGCCGAGGGATCGCCTCCGATCCTGATCAAGAAAAAGACGGCTACGGACACGCCAAAAACAACGGCGAGCGCGTACAGCAAACGTGAAACGACATACCCAAGCATTAAGGAGCTCCGACCGGTTCTGGTTTATTCGAAGCTGGCTTTACGCAGATCGATGATAGAGTCGGTACGCGGGTGCCAGTCGAGATCGGCATCCAGGCCGTAGATCAGCGGTGGCGTCAGCAAGGGCAGGTGCGGCGCCTCTTCCTTGATGATGGCCGCCGCTTTATCATAGATCGCGGTGCGTTCAGCTGGTTCCAGGGTGGCCCTCCCTGCATCTAGGAGAGTGTCGAGTTCGGGATTGGCGTAATAGCTTTGGTATTGTCCGCTATAGAGCAGTGGATACCAAACTAGATCGGGGTCACGCCCACTCCAGCCTGGAAAGATGATGCCTTCGCGGCCCTTCGCTTCCGACACAGTGGCCCAGACACCCGGCTCGAGGAAATTGGGCTCGACGACAATGCCCACTTCTGCCAGGAAGCCGATCGTGGCATCCATGATCTCGCGATCCTTCATATAGCGTCCTTGGCGAGCCGTCAGCGTGATGGTGAAACCATCAGGGTAGCCAGCTTCAGCCAGCAGTGCTTTGGCCTTTTCAGGGTCATATGGGTAAGGCTGCCAAGCCTCATCATATCCAAAGGCATTGGTAGGCAGGGTAAGTGCAACCCGGGTGCCCAGGCCTCCCAGTAAAGCCTGTTGGATAGCGTCGACGTCGACGGCATAGTTTATCGCTTGGCGAACCAGCTTGCTCTGCAGCGGACTTTCCTTAAGGGTGTCGAATGCGTAGAAATAGATGAAATCACTGGCGATAGTTGCAATTTTGGTTTCACCAGCTTCAAGAGATGGAACGTCTTCGGGCGGAATGTCGGCCGCGATGTCTACGCCGTTGCTGGTCAGTTCGGCAATGCGGGTGCGCACTTCTTTGATGGGGCGGAACACCACGTTTGCTACCGCCGGCGCGCCGCCCCAATAATCCGGATTTGCTTTTAGTACTACGCGATCGTCCTTGAGCCACTCCACGAAAGTGTAGGGGCCCGTACCAACGGGCGCAGATGCAAGCGCTTCAGGGTTTTCAGCTGTGTACTTTGGCGGCACGATTAATGCTGCAAACGATGCTTCGTAAAGTGAGAACAGCATCGTCGGAAACGGTTTGTTGGTCTTGAAGTCGATGGTGTAGTCATCGACGATTTCGACCGATTTAATTGCCGCAATGCGCGAAAAATAGGGCGCTTTAAACTCAGGGTTGAGGGCACGATCGAAGGTGAACTTGACTGCTTCGGCGTTGAAGTCCTCCCCGTTGTGGAACTTGACGCCTTTTCGCAGCGTGAAGCGCCAGGTTAATGGGTCGGGATTGCTCCATTCAGTGGCCAGTGCGGGAACGAACGTACCCTTGTCATCCATTGTCACCAGCGCGTCGTACAGCTGGAACATTATGTTTGCTGTCGGAAAAGCTGAATGCTTGGCCGGATCCATGGTCAACGCATCTACAGGCTGGGCCACCGTAATGGTGTCCTTATCCTGAGCAACTGTCGGATTAAGCAGGCCGAGCAGCGCTGTCGTGCTCAATATCACACCCAGCAATGGGGCATGCAGCATTCGTTTCATGTGATCACCTGTTTTGCAGTCGGGGCTGGCTTGGCGCCAAACGCCCTGGTTGGCAGTGCAGACATTCCCTCTCGTGACCGGTTGATCCGGTTCCTTTTTCCTTGGCCACATCACCCTTCTCCATCAAAGAGCAGGGCGACGGCGGCAAAACTTTCGAGCCGGGGAAGTGTGAACTGCACCCGTCCGTTGTGTTGCGTCAGGGCCAGATCTTCGCCGGTCTGGAGCAGTACGGCGCGTTTTGCGGGCACTGCCACCGACACGGCGAAACCCGCCAGTGGGGTACACTCGATCAACGGCTTGTTCTGCGCCGTGGCCCCGTTGATCGCATGTATCACTGCACCGGCTGCATGACTGTAGAGTGTGAAGTCGACGGATGTGGGCGCGATCGTCGTTATAGGGGCAGGTCCGACCGGTCGCTCCAACACGGCACCGATCACGGTGGCATAGTCACCAATCCCATACTGGTGATAGAGGCTGCCGATAAACCATGGCAACCACACGGCAGTGCCCTCGCCATAACGGCGGCTAAGCATTCCGGGAGCAGTGCCGGGACCCCTGACCACCGTGAATTCGGGAGCATTATTGGCAAAGGGCCCGATCAGGGCGAGCCCGATATCCCATCCCCCGTCGAGTGACGTGGGCGGGCAGAAATCGCCTGCAGCCCCGATATGGGGAATTCCATCCATTGCGGACCGAACATTGTCGTCTCGTATCTCGAAATAAGCGCCTGAGATGGATCGTCGTGCGGACGGAATAGATGGCAACGCTGCACTCACTGGATTGCTGCGTGGCGCACCAAAATCTGTCGCTGCGGCAAAGTCGCCGGTAGCGACTAGTGTGCCTCCATTGGCAACATAGTTGTCTAGCGCCGCCGCATCGGCGTCTGAAATGCACGATATCGCCGGGCACAGGATTGCGGCGTAGGTCTCTAATGCAGTGTGTGCCAAATCGCCCGCAACGACGACATCGATCGGGTGACGTAGCGCGGAACTGATTTCGAACAAGCCTCGAAACTCATCGAGATGCCCGCGCGGGCCTTCGCGACCGCTTAACTTGCCTGCGTCGACGCCCCATTGCACGCTGGACTCTGACCGCACGATAGCAAGCTTCGCCATCGAAGTGAGGTCGTGATACCAGCGGACATTCTTGGCCAAATACTGGGTGAATCGCTGCAGCGGCGCCATGGACCGAGGGTCGTCCTGTGCCAGCAGGCCGTTGATCGCTGGAGCCGTGCCCGCGCCATGGGCGGCAGTAAGAGCCAAGTTGTGTAGCAAACGTCCTTTGGGGACAGCCGTCTGGCGACTGGCGAAAAAGCCGGACGTGCTTTGGATCAGAAATGGGGCGGCCCCAGGTTTTACGGCGCGTCCTACGAGAGCCTCTTCGGCGGCCCAATGGTTCCACATCGGTTGAGGATCTATGGGATTGGGTACTATGGGGTTGGACGCCTGTGCTCCGATCAGGTCGGAGGCCTCAGCCATGGCGGCAAGATCCCAGCCCGCGCGGACATGGTGGTACGGCACCAGAACCGCAGTAGGTTTGCGGACACGGATGAAATCTCGCATGCGCGCCGTGTACTTGGCTAAGCTCGATTGCCGCCAGCGCTCGTAAGACACCGTGCGCTGGGATGGCGCAGGAACGGGCATGCCGGTGGCATCCATAACCTGCTGTTGGCAGCGGGGGCAGTAGCACCGGGGTATATAGAAGTAGTTATAAAACAAGCCGTCGATTTCGTAGCGGCCAAGCAATTCGTCCAGAATGGCAAAATTGGTGACCTGCCAGAAAGGGCCGGTAGGGCACATCTGCGGCATGTCCCATACCGTGGCGTGTGTGCCATCGGCGTTTCTTACAAACCAATCGGGATGGATGTTTTGCGCGCCGGCGCGGCCCTTGCTTATATCCATACGTAGGATGACGCGCATGGCGCGTTCATGGGCTGCCGTAATTACATGGCCAACAAGATCGATTTCCAAGTCGGGATTGACGGGCTGAGCTTCGATCTCAGTAGGGTACCAAGCGGAGAAACCACCACCCATGCAAAGGTAGGTGTCTGCGCCCATCGCTGACGCCTCGGTAATCAGTTGGATCGGATCTAGTCCGACGGCGTCACTTTCACGCAGCAGGTGCTGGAAAACGCGCGCTGGTTGTTGGGTCCAGGTCTGACTCATTGCGAGGTGCTCCGGTCGCGCCCGATCCGGGCAAACATGGCTTCAATTGGTGCAGCGAGCTTTCTTGCATTAGCTTGGATCTGGCAGTTGGCCAGATGCTGTCGCGCTGCGTATTCTTGTGCTTCCTCCCAGATCGCCGACTCATTGAGTCTCGTGCAAACTCCCCCACGCAAAACTGTTTCGCCTGCCACCACAACGTGGACTACGGACGATCCATTTTCGGACAACACCAACTGGCGGACTACATCGTTGAGCGGAGTGAAGGCGGGTGTATCTAGTCGCAACATGGTGATGTCTGCGCTCTGCCCTGGCGCAAGATTGCCGACGCTGGAACCCAGCCCGATTGCGTCAGCGCTGCCTTGGGTTGCCAGTCGCAAGGCGGCCGCTGCGCCAAGCCAACGAGCGTGTGGGCGCACTGGATTATGCAGCAGCCCGGCCCATTTTGTTGTCTCGAACAGATTATTGCTATCGTTGCAGCAGGCGCTATCCGTCCCCAAGCCTACGCGAATGCCGCGTTCGAGGTAGTCGGCGAGGGGGCAAAAACCACTACCAAGACGCGCATTGGAAACCGGGTTGTGAATGATTGCGGTATCTGTGCGCGCTATGCGGTCGAGATCGTCACCTTCAATCCAGATGGCATGGGCGAGATTCGTTTTAGGTCCAAGCAGACCGAGATCGTCGAGATGAGCGACTGTGCCCTTGCCATATAGACGGTGACCCATGATCTGCTGCGCACGCGTTTCGAGCGCATGGAGGTGAAGGATCAGGCTGTGCCGTGCAGCCAGCGCTGCAGCGCCAATTAGCAAGTCGTCACTACAGCGTTGCGGAGCCGATGGCCCTATCCCCGCCATAATGCGTTGCTCGCAACCGTGCCACCGCTCGACAAAGGCCTCCGCGATCGCAATCTGCTCCGAAGCAGGTAACAGCGCCCGCATGCCATACGCGGAGAGATCTAAATCGCGCAGGTCATCGGAATCGAGCGGCAGGGTTGATGCGACGGGCCTATCTGCCACGATCGGCGCGACAACGGCACGCAAGCCGAGATCGAGATAGGCCTGGGCGATCGCATCAAGGCAAGCACCGTCAAGTTCGGGTGAGATACGCACATGATCGAGCAACGCGGTTGTACCTGTGCGCAGCATTTCGATGCCGCCTAGCGCCGCAGAAATGTAACATTGGCGTGGGGTGCGACCCTCGCGACCGGCTGCTGAATGAAGCGACCAGAGCTCCAGTGGCAATTGTGGGGCCGACCCTCGCAACAGGTTGTCCGGCGAATGTGTATGCGCATTGACCAGCCCCGGAATTGCTAAAAGCCCGGTGCCCACGATTACCTCGTCCTCTGGCGCGATATAGGGTGTATAATGATGCAGCGCCACGATGCGTCCGGATGCAATTTCTATGCTGCGCCGGGCGCTGATCCAGCCGCCATCCTCATGGGTGAGGCACGTGGCATCTGTGATCCAAGTGGTGGCCATGGTTGCGCGGCGTCCCCTTTGCAGTGCACAGTTGCGCTGCCGTGGCGCATGAGAGCGTGATGAGAAGGGTGTGATAATACCCTTTGCTGGAAATACTGCTTTTCCAGTTTGGCTATTTTGAAGGCGCTGCGCAGTATTGATTAAAAATTGTGCAACTTGCCCCGAATTGGAGCACCTCAATTGCTCTTTCGCAGATGACAAAATTTCAGGATATGCTGGCCTTTAAGGCTGTTGCCGATCTAGGTGGCTTTACATCAGCTGCAAAATCGATCGGCGTCACCACCTCTTCGGTTACAAAAAGCGTGACACGCTTAGAGGTCAGTTTGGGTGTTCAGTTGCTGCATCGCTCGACTCGTGCGGTCCACCTGACAGAGTTCGGCGCTGCCTACCTCGAACGCTGCACGCAAATCTTGCTCGACCTAGAGGATGCTGAAGCTCGGTTGCGAGATTCAAATCTTGCGCCCGCTGGCCCGGTGCGCATTTGCCTGCCACCCTCTTTCGGCCGGATGACCGTCGTACCGGCTTTGGAACGATTTTACAGTCAGTATCCTTTGGTCAAGCTGGAGCTCTATCTTAAGGGCCAAACGACAAACCCAATCGAAGGTGGCTTTGACCTGACAGTGCATTCGGGCCGGCTAGCAGATAGTCGACTAGTCAATCGTCTTCTTATTCGCGGTCCACAGAAGACCGTCGCCTCGCCGCAATACCTTGAGAGAGCTGGCGTTCCTCAGCTGCCAATGGACCTGTTACAGCACAATTGCATCGTGGGCGGATTTGGTCCGATGTGGCCGTTTGGCAGCACTAGTCAAACTTGCGAGACCGTTCGCGTCTCCGGCAACCTTACTACAGATAGCGGCGACGTTATTCGAGAGGCTGCGATTGCCGGGGTAGGTATTGCCCAAGCCACATGGTGGCTATTCAAGGACGACATTGCGACTGGGCGTCTCATACCGGTTCTCGGCAATTTCGAAAGCGAAGCTGAACCTATTTCAATCGTTCTGCCCGCCAACAGGCGCACGCCAGCTAAAGTGCGCGCGGTAGTCGATTTCCTACGTGAAATTGCTCAGGAATTTTGAAATGCGGATAACGACCTAAATTGCGCGACGCACATACAATTTTTCCATACTCGCGCGAAGGATTGAGATTTTCTTAGAGTTTATTGTTGTAGGTCGGCGATTATTCCAGAATCGCTATCTCATGATTTCGTTAAGAGGCGGACGGCGATGTCGAACCGGAAGTAGCGTTGTTCGTCAACCTGTCGGATCCGTCAGAGAACTGAGTTTGGGACGCCGCCTTGTTGAACCAAGCTCCATTCACGGTACCGTCTGCGGCCTTTCTCAAGATGTGATCGCATGGCCGCGCGCGCCCCAGCCGAGTTTCGGGAAGAAATTTCTTCATATATACCGTAGTGCTCGGATTGGACCTCAGCTAGGAAGCTGCGGCGATCGCTCTCGGTCCCGATCGAGCTTTCAAGAACGTGGCGAGGAATAAGCAGATAGCCGAGGTCATCCAGGAACAAAATAAAGCGGCTGTTGCCAGTGGCTATGGCAATCTCCCTGTGGAAAATCCGGTCCGCGTCGCTTCCGCCAGAAACAGTGAGCGGATCATGCCTGGCAGAGCGTAACGCCGTTTCCATGCGCAGGAGATGTGTTTCTGTTCTACGTTCTGCCGCCAGAGCGGCTGCCTCGATTTCCACGCTCATGCGTAGTTCCATCATTTCAAGAACCGCGCCTGGATCCCGAGGCTCCTGCATAGAAGCCGAATTGGTTCGTAGTCGTTCCATTTGTGTCACGAACACGCCACTGCCCCGGCGCGACCATAACAATCCGTCGGCCGTGAGGCTCGCAACAGCTTCCCGGATGACGGTGCGGCTAACGCCGAACATGGCGCACAACTGCTCTGCAGTCGGCAGTTTGTCGCCAGCGATGAGTCCCTGCTCTTCGATCATTTTGACGAGCCCTGCCTTTACCTTATCGGTCAGACGGGCCGGTACGGGCGGGTTCATGGGTTCTGACGCCTTGAAAGTGTCGAGTGGTTAATACTTATTGTGGCCATCCGCTATCATAGGCATGTGCGGTTGCCGAATACATATGGCACGAGTCCGGGGACATCTGACCTGAAACTGACAATCCCGTCCTTACCCGTTTCTGGCAGACCTGAATCGAGGCTTGTCACATAGACGGTGCGCATATCTCGCCCGCCAAAGCACGGCATGGTCGGTTTCAAGATGGGAAGATCAACCCAGCCGAGCAGGCTTCCATCAAGGCCGATGCGGTTGATCCGACTGCAAGACGGCGCTGCCGACCAATAGGTGTCAAAGATATCGAAGGCGCCACCATCGGCTCGGCCATTGGCTAGGTCGTGCTCCCGCAGCCGCCGCCGATTAGAGATTTCGCCGGATTCGGGCGAAAAATCCCAGCGATCAACGAACATCTTGCCCTGCGAGTCCGAGTGGAACATTGTCCGTCCGTCTTTTGTCCAAGCGAGCCCGTTCGAGGTCGAAAAGCCGGAAGTGAGGATGTCGACACGTCCGGTGCCGTCTACCCTATAAAGCGCACCTTCAGGCTCAGAGGATCTATCCATGCTCCCGACATAAAACGCTCCGTCGGGACCAACTTTGCCGTCGTTGAGCCGGCTTAAGCCGGGCGGCAGGTTTATTGTCGCGACGAGTTCACGCCCACCGGTGTCAAGTCTGAAGAGGATGATGCTGCTGGCCAGGGCAACGACGAGACGGCCGGCACCCGCCAAGCCGAAACTGGCTACTGGCTCGCCTAACGACCAGCGGCGCCGATGTCCGCTCTGGGTGTCGAGGGCGTAGATTGTGCCCGCGGGGATATCACACCAGAACAATGCTCCGGTAGCCGCTTCCCAGGTCAGGCTCTCGGCCACGCCGAAGCGCTCCTCGATGACGAACATGACGTCTGGATGGCTCATAGGCTTGCATCTGCGAAGTGTTCGAGCGTCCAGTTGCGATAGCGGCGGCGGCCATTATCGAGATGGATGCGCATACTGTCTCGGGCTGTTTCGGGCTGCCGTTCAGCGATAGCGTCGGCGATGACACGATGCTCGGTATGGATTTTTCTTAGAAAGCTGATCTGCTCGTCAGCATCGGCAAAGTCGGCGCCAAGTGCCCTGCGCGGTATGAGCCGCTCACCGAGCCGATCGACAAATTCGGAAAATTTGGGATTGCCAGTCGCCTGCGCGATCGAGAGGTGCAGCGCACGGTCGACATCGCTTGCGATCGTCTTGCCCTGCAAATGCTGCTCGAAGTTTATCATGGCCTGCTCGATCCGCAGTAGGTCGGTCTCGGTGCGTCGCTCAGCCGCGATCCCCGCCGCCTCGATCTCGACGCTCATGCGCAATTCCATGAATTCCAGCATTTCCGCGATATCGTTGGGCGAACGCATCACCGACGGCCCTGTCGGCACTGGCGTTGCGTCGCTGACATAGACCCCCGATCCGCGCTTCGAAATCAAGCGGCCTTCGGCTTCGAGGCTCGCGATCGCTTCGCGAACGACAGTCCGACTGACGCCAAAGCGCAAGCAGAGCTGCTCGGCCGTCGGTAATTTGGCGCCGACCGGCAGGTTATCGGAGGCGATCAGGCGGACGAGACCATCCCTAACCCCATCGGTCAGCCGCGGCTCTCCTTGGCGTATCATCCGCTATCCACCCAGTTTCGCGACAGCCCACCGCATCCGCGTTAGCGATTCAACTTGTAGCATCGCAATATATTTCATACAACTTTTCGAAATTGGTATAACTTGGATCTGATATGTATGTGGGAACCCAACTTGGCGGCAGGGACATGGAGCGCCTTGGAGACCGCTACCTCCGGCAACTTGGCCAACTGGGCGTAAGGCACGTCTCCATCGATCCGCCAGGCGACCCCTATGAATGGACGCGCGACATCATCGCCCGACATATCGACCGTCTGGACAAGAACGGCTTGGTGCTCGACATGGTGCAGCTGCCCATGCCGTCCTCGGGGATAAAGAACCACCAATCTCCGGGTATTGTCCTCGGGAAATCGCCGGAGCGCGACCGGGAGATTGATGGCATCTGCACCATCATCGAGAACCTGTCTGCACTCGGCGTTCATGCCGCAAAGTACAACTTTAATCTGCTGGGCATTCCGCGCACTCAATCCGAGCGGGGACGCGGCGGGGCGATTGTGCCGACCTTCCGGCATGAGCAATTGAAGAACAGCGGTGAATTGACGGAAGCCGGCGAGGTCGGCGCCGAGGAGTTCTGGGAACGCATCACCTACTTCCTCGAGCGAGTGGTACCGGTGGCGGAAGCGGCCAAAGTTCGCCTTGCCTGCCACCCGCATGATCCGCTGACCCCGCCAGGCTATCGCGGCGTGGAGCAGCGCGTGCTGGGCAGTGCTGAAGGTCTGAAACGCTTCGTCCAGATCGCCGAAAGCCCCTACCACGGGCTCAATTTCTGCCAGGGCACGGTCGGGGAAAGCATGGAAAATCCCCAAGAGGAGATCGACGAAGTCATCCGCTGGTTCGGCAGCCGGAAGAAGATCTTCAACGTCCACTTCCGAAACATCAAAGGCGGACGCTACTCGTTCACCGAGGTGTTCCCGGACGATGGCGACATGGACATGGCGCGCAGCTTCAAGGTCTATCACGAGGCCGGCGTAGATTGCATGATCATGCCCGACCATATGCCTCAGATCGACGGCGAAGCGCCGTTCGAAACCGCCTTCGCCTTCGCGTTCGGCTATATCATCGCCCTCTTTCAGGCCAACGGCCTCGACCCCTACGGCCCCTAAGGTCGAGAATTTCGTAGGCAAACAGAAAGGCCCGGCATCGTAAAGTACCGGGCCTTTCACACTCGGGAGGAGCAATCAGGACCGGTGAGCTGAAATCAGGTGAGCGAGAGCAGCACGGTCGGCGTCGCTCAGTTCAGTGAGCGGGCTGCGCACCGGACCGGCAGGCTTTCCGACGAGCGCGGCGCCAGCCTTAATCATCGACACGGCATAGCCGCGCTTGCGGTCACGTAACTGGATCAGTGGCAGGAAGAAGGAATTGAGTAGCCGGTCGATTGTGGCCTGATCGCGACCACGGACTGCTCTGTAAAACTCCAGCGCCAGATCGGGCACGAAATTGAACACGGCCGACGAATAGGTCGTTACGCCCATTTCGAGATAGGGCCGGGCAAACACTTCGGCCGTGGGCAGGCCGCCGACGTAAGTCAGGCGATCGCCGAGGGCATGGGCAATCTTCACCATCAGCTGCACATCGCCGATCCCGTCCTTGTAGCCGACGAGATTCGGGTGGCGCTCGGCCAGGCGAGAAAGTGTATCGGGATTGAGATGTGTGTTGTCGCGCGCGTAGTAGATCACGCCAATATCGACCGCCTCGCAGATGGCCGAGATGTGTGCCTCGATCCCTTCCTGCTCAGCGAACATCAGGTAGTGAGGCAGAGCTAGAATGCCGTGCGCTCCCGCCGCTTGGGCGCGACGAGCGAGATCGACGGCGATGCGCGTGCCATAGCCGACGCCGGCAATGACGGGGACATCAGGCGTACTATTGGCGACCGCGGTGCGGATGACATCGTCGTATTCATCCATGCCGATGGAGAAAAATTCGCCGGTCCCTCCCGCGGCAAAGAGGGCGCCAACGTCATAGGACGACAGCCACTGCAGCCGATCGGCATAGGATTTTGCGTCGAAACCGCCGTCCGAACCGAAATCCGTGATCGGAAACGAGAGCAGCTTGCTGCCTACTGCCGACTTGAGTGTGGTGAAATCCACGATGCCTCTCCCAAGGTATGAAACAATCACGGATTAGTACGTCAATGATCAACAGGTCAATATGACTTATGATTAAGTAGTCATATTTCTAGTTGACAGGCTAACGCCCTCGCGCCATTTTCCGGTCCATCCGCTGGGAGGGGGATGAATGACCAAAACGCTACTCACAGGCGCATCGGGGGTATTGGGCAGCCATCTGCACGCCCACATGCTGGCCGCGGGCCGCAGCGTGATTGCAACCGACCTTCGTCCAGCTGGCGATGAACGTGACGTCATCGAGGCGGATCTCTCCAATGCCGATGCAGTGAACCGCCTCGTCAAAGGTACTGATGCCGTCGTGCATTTCGGCGCCATTTCAAACGAAAAGAGCTGGGACCTGGTCCAGGCCGCCAATATCGAAGGCACACGTAATATCTTTGAAAGCGCCCATACGCATGGCGTGCGCCGCGTGATCTTCGCTTCGTCCTATCACGTCATGGGATTTCACCCGACGCGCGACACGCCCATCCGCCTCGATGCGCCTGTCCGACCGGACACTCTCTACGGCATTTCGAAGGTCTTCGGCGAGAGCTATGGCCGCTATTGCTACGACCGCTACGGGCTCGAATGCCTCGTTGTTCGCATCTGTACGGCCTTCCCGCCCAAATCGTCGCGGGACGCCCGCAATTTCTGCGATCGGGACGACCTAGCTCGGCTCGTCGACGCCGGTCTTGATCTACCGGACTTAGGCTTCCGCACGGTCTATGCCATTTCGGACAACCCCAATCCGCTCTTCGTCAACGAACCCGATCCAGGCCTTGGATGGAGTTCCCAATCCTCGTCGCGCGCTTACCCCGAGATCGCGCCGGAGGCTGAGATCGATCTCGACGAACCCGTCAATCGTGTAGTGGGCGGCGCTTTCGCCCTGCCACGCAACTAAAGCGGCGAAGCACCGCAGTTCTGCTTCAGGAGGAAACGATGTCTAAACTGATGAAGAGTCTTTTGTTGGCGGCCGTGGCCAGCACGCCACTTCTGGCTTCTGCAGCGCTAGCGCAAGAAAAGGTGACACTGCGCATCGTCTGGTGGGGTTCGGAAGGTCGCACCACGGCGACCCTAAAGGCGATCGAACAGTTCGAAGCGCTCAATCCAAACATCGACATCGAAGCTGAAGCGCTTCCGTTCGATGGCTATATGGACAAGCTCTCCACACAGATCGCCGCCAATGATGCGCCCGACGTCATCCAGCTGCCGGTTGAATATGTTTCTCAGCTCGCCTCCGGTGGCGCTCTCCTTAACCTCGACGCTGTCGATGTGAGCAAGCTCGACGCCGCCACTACCCAGGCCGCCAATATCGACGGCCAGCAGTTTGCAGTGGCGTCTGGCCTTTCGGCAACGGCCATCGTCGCCAACAAGAGCCTCTTTGAAGCCGCCAATGTGCCGCTGCCGGACGACGCGACTTGGTCGTGGGACGACCTTGCCGCCGTATCGAAGGCCATCACGGATGGCAGCGCGTCGGGCATTGTCGGCGTCCAGGCGCTCGGTACCGACCTGACCTCGTTTGAAGCATATCTCCGCCAGAACGGTTCGCAGGTGTACGACGCCGAGGGCAATATCCTGATCGAGCCGGCGGCCGTTGTCTCCTATCTCGAACTGACCAAAAGGATCATCGACGAGAGCGGCTCGTATGGCGCCGAAACCTCGTCGGAAGTGACCGCTCTGCCTCTCGAGCAAACTCCGTCCGCCACCAATACCGCCGCCATGGGCTTCTGGGCCTCCGCCCAGTTCACCGCCCTTGCCAAGGCTTCGGGTGAAGATTTGACCCTCCTGCGCTTGCCCAGCATGACCGGCGAGGCGAGCGCGCATCAGATGTCGATCGGCGTCGCTCAGTATTGGTCGGCCTCGTCTCGGTCCGCGCACCCTGTAGAAGCCCAGGCGCTGTTAAATTTTATCGTCAACGACATCGATGCTGGCAAGACCCTCCTCATCGTGCGCGGTACCCCGCCGAACAGTGATGTACGCGATGCGATCACCCCTGAACTACCGGCCACAGATGCGGTTGCCGCCAACTTCATCAGCACGCTGAGCGCCGAAGCGATTTCGACCCCGCTACCGCCGCCGGGTTATGGCTCGTTCCGTGATATTTTCCGCCGCTACACGGCTGAATATCTCTTCGGTCGCCTGTCCGCCGAAGATGCCGCCAATCAGATGATCGGCGAACTCAAGAACAACATCGTCCAGTAATTTTTGGCTCGGGCCTTCCTTCGGCCCGGGCTATCCGCCGCGTCCTTGGCGCGGGTAACCCCCAATCGTGGTGACACATATGAGTGCCCTGAACGAACTGCGATCCCTGGGCAGCCAAAGCCGCCGCGGCAAAGGCAATACGCTTGTCGCTTACGTCTTCCTGCTGCCTTGGCTGATCGGCCTCATCGCCCTGACCCTCGGACCGATGATTGCCTCGCTCTATATTTCTTTCAGCAAATACAATCTGATCCAGCCACCGCGCTTTATCGGCTTCGACAATTACCTTCGCATGTTCTCCGATCCGCGGCTGCTCAACTCGCTGCGCGTCACCTTCACCTATGTGATTGTGTCCGTGCCGTTGCAGTTGATCTTTGCGCTGATGGTCGCCGTTGCCCTTGATCGCGGCATGCGCGGATTAGCGCTGTATCGCTCGATCTTCTATCTGCCTTCGCTGCTCGGCTCGTCCGTCGCCATTGCCATTCTCTGGCGCCAGCTGTTCGGCACCCAGGGCCTCTTCAATCAAGTGCTGGCGCTTTTCGGCATTCAGGGCATGGGCTGGATTTCCAACCCTACCACGGCGCTCGGCACCATTATCCTGCTAAATGTATGGACCTTTGGCGCGCCCATGCTGATCTTTCTCGCGGGGCTTCGCCAGATCCCGACGCTGTACTACGAGGCGGCGCGCGTCGATGGCGCTACGAAGCGGCAGCAGTTCTTCACCATCACTCTGCCGATGTTGACCCCGATCATCTTCTTCAATCTGGTCTTGCAGATCATCGGCAGTTTCCAGTCCTTTACCCAGGCGTTCATCGTCTCGGGCGGCGATGGCGGACCGGTGGATTCCACAATGTTCTACACCCTCTACCTCTACCAGAAGGGCTTTGCGCAGCTGGATATGGGCTACGCCTCGGCGCTTGCCTGGGGGCTCGTTTTCATCATCGGCGCCTTCACCGCCGTCAACTTCTTCGCGGCTCGTTACTGGGTGTTTTATGATGACTGATCAAGTAAGTCCCGCCCAGCATCGGGCCCACAACCTGCCCTGGTATGTTTCCTTCCGCCGCCACGCGGTCCTGATCGCGGCAAGCATCGTGATGATTTACCCGCTGCTTTGGCTGGTGGTTAGCTCTCTGCGGCCGAACGACGAGATCTTCCGCAATCCGGGCCTGTGGCCGCTGTCCTTCGACATCGGCAATTACATCGCCGGATGGACGGCGCTGCAAAGCCCGTTCAGCACTTATCTCGTCAATTCGGCAATCGTCACCATCGGCTGCGTCATCGGCAATCTGTTTTCCTGCGCCTTGGCAGCCTATGCCTTCGCGCGCATGGAGTTCTTTGCGAAGCGCACCATGTTCGCGATCATGCTGGTGACCATCATGATCCCGATCCACGTGATTATCGTGCCGCAGTACATCATGTTCGCCCAGATGGGCATGGTGAACACGTTCTGGCCGATCATCCTACCAAAATTCCTAGCCACCGACGCCTTCTACATCTTCCTGATGGTGCAGTTCATCCGCGGCATTCCGCGAGAGCTGGATGAGGCGGCACGCATCGATGGTGCGGGCCATTTCCGCATCTTCTTCCAGATCATTCTGCCTTTGATGATGCCGGCATTGGCCGCTACCGCCGTGTTCACGTTTATCGGCTCGTGGAACGACTTCTTCAGCGCCCTGATCTACCTGACGAAAAATGAGGTCCGCACCGTTCCGGTAGCGCTGCGCGGGTTCATCGACTCCACCGGCTCGTCATCGTTCGGGCCGATGTTCGCAATGTCGATCGTGTCGCTGGTTCCCGTCTTCTTCGCTTTCCTCTTCGGCCAGAAATATCTGGTGAAGGGCATCGCCACCACAGGTCTCAAGTAAATGACGCGCATGCCGGCAGCGTCCGAGGATAAATCCATGTCTCAAAACACCGTTTCCACCGGCACCCAAGCCGGCATCTCGCTAAGGTCCATTCGCAAGAACTTTGGTGGCATCGAAGTCATTCACGGCCTCGATCTTGAGATCGAGGGGGGCAACTTCATCGTGTTCGTCGGCCCTTCGGGTTGCGGAAAATCCACCCTTTTGCGCATGATCGCCGGTCTTGAGGACGTTACCGAAGGGACGATCATCATCGATGGCGCCGATGTCACCGTCTCTGAGCCCGCCAAGCGCGGAATCGCAATGGTGTTCCAGTCCTATGCGCTCTATCCCCACATGAGTGTCCGGCAGAACCTGGCCTACGGCTTGAAAGTCGCCGGGACGCCAAAGGACGAGATCGAGCGTCAGGTGGCCGCAGCCGCCGAGGTGCTGCAGATAACCAAACTTCTCGACCGACGCCCGCGCCAGCTGTCGGGCGGCCAACGCCAGCGGGTCGCTATCGGTCGCGCCATCGTGCGCAAGCCCAAGGTTTTCCTCTTCGACGAGCCCTTGT
The DNA here is from genome assembly GCF_032907385.1 of Devosia sp. BK. Taxonomy (NCBI): domain Bacteria; kingdom Pseudomonadati; phylum Pseudomonadota; class Alphaproteobacteria; order Hyphomicrobiales; family Devosiaceae; genus Devosia; species Devosia sp. BK. The sequence goes on along the minus strand of NZ_JAIMBX010000008.1, from coordinate 29,351 downwards.
CCAATCTCGATGCCGAGCTACGCGTCAGCATGCGCATCGAAATTGCAAAACTGCACCAGCGGCTCGGCAATACCATGATCTACGTAACCCACGACCAGACCGAGGCCATGACGCTCGCCGACCGCATCGTGGTGCTGCGTGACGGCAAGATCGAACAGGTGGGCACGCCGAAGGAAGTCTACGAAGATCCGAACAATGAGTTTGTCGCGGGGTTCATCGGCTCCCCGCGCATGAACCTTATGCCTGGCACGGTAGAGGCTGGGGGCATCATTAGCTGTCAGGGCGCCGAAATCGCTGTTCCCGTCTCAGTAGCCCTTGCAGTGGGCAGCACAGTCCGGCTTGGCGTCCGGCCCGAGCATCTCTCTGTCGTGTCTCCAAGCGCCGCCTCTTTTGCCGTGCGCGTCGACTATGCCGAATATCTCGGGACCAACGGCTATCTCTATTGTACGACATCGGATGGCGAACCCATCGTCGTCGAACTGCGCGAAACCGACGCTCCAGCGCAGGGCGCCGAAATCCATCTCGGTTTCGATCCTGTACGCGCCCGTCTCTTTAATGCAGAGAGCCAGCGCCTCCGTTAGGGCCGGGATTTGACCATGACCACTATTATCGACATCCCGCCCGGAGCTGCACACAACCACTTGCAGGCCGAAATCGACAAACTGTCCTACATCGGCGGCGGACAGATCCGGCTTCTTCCCGGACAGCACGTCTGCGGGCCGCTGCAGCTGAGGAGCAATATCGACCTGCATCTCGAAGCCGGGGCCGTTCTGGCGCCGCTTCCCGACCATGCTCTTTACGCCAACAACACGTCACGAATTCGGGTAGAAGGCAGCGATCGCTGCATGATCATTGGGCAGAACCTCGACAATGTGGCTGTTACCGGAATTGGTACCATTGACGGCGGCGGCCGGCATTTCGTCATCGGCGACGATGTAGAGGCTGGGGTCTATATACCCTTCGAGCCACGGCTGCGGACCGTCGTCCTCGAGAACTGCCGCCACGTGCGGATCGCGCAGTTAACGCTCCGCGAATCCTCAAGCTGGACCATGCACCTCGTCCATTGCACCGACGTCCTGGTCGATAGCTACCAGGTGCTCAACGACATGCGCATGCCCAATACCGACGGCCTCGTCCTCGATGGCTGCACTGGGGTCACCGTGCGAAACGCCATCATCCGCACTGCGGACGACGGCATTGTCCTAAAAACCTGCAAGAGCGTTCCTCAGCAGCATTGCAGCGACATCTCCATCCTCGACTGCGTGATCGAAAGCGGCAGCTGCGCCATCAAGATCGGTACAGAGACATTTGGAAATGTCGAAGGCGTCACCGTCGACAACTGCAAGCTCGAAGCCTCCAACCGGGGCCTCGGCATTCTGTCGCGCGACGGTGGAGAAATCCGCGACATTAGATATCGCAATATCGAACTCGATTGCCACGAGACGCCGTTCGGCTTCTGGGGTTCTGGCGAAGCGCTGACCATTACCCAGCTCAACCGCCGTTCTAGCGTGCCGGCCGGTAAGGTAAGGCGCATTCACGTAGAGAACCTGAGGGGAGCGCACGAAGGCGCGATCAATTTCTATGCCGCCGAACCCGGTGGCATCGCCGACGTGACCATCAATCAGGTAACGCTGACCCAGCGCCCAGGCGGCCTCGGCACCGGACAACAACAGGACATTCGTCCGACCGAAGCCGACCTTGTTCCGTCCAAGGATGCAGCAGGGCGGGTCGGCGCCTGGGTGCGCGACGAGAGCGGCAAGATCATCGGGCTCAATGACTATCCCGGTGGCATGCCTGGTCTCTTCAGCCACAACGTCGCGAACCTGTCGCTGGCTAACGTCAAGATTAGCCGTCCCGAACCGCTTCCGGAGGGTTGGAACCAGCAGGTCATCCTGATCAACTGATCCCAATCGGCGCGGCCGCGAAAAGTCCTGAAAAGTGTTCCATGTCCAGTGCCAGAAATCGCTTCTTCCTCTTCAGCTATTTCACCAATTCCGACGACGGCCAATCCGGCATGCGTCTCGCCGTCAGCGATGATGGCCTGAACTATCGGCCCATCAATGACGGCAAGCCCCTGCTCCAACCCGGCGTCGGTGAATCTAGGCTGATGCGGGACCCTTTTCTTCTTAAGGACCCGCACCGCGATCTCTATCATCTGGTCTGGACCACATCCTGGAAGGGCACCACCATCGGCTATGCGAGTTCGCCCGATCTCGTGAATTGGTCGGAACAACAGGCACTTCCCGTGATGGCCAACGTGTCGGGTACCCGCAATTGCTGGGCGCCCGAAATTGTCTATCACGAAAGAGCCGGCCACTTCGTGGTTTTCTGGTCGAGCACCGTCGCCGATCAGGCGCCGGAAGAGAATATCCGCGACCACCGGATTTACTTCGTCACGACCAGCGACTTCGTCACATTTTCCGAACCCGCTATGCTGTTCGATCCCGGCTTCAACGTTATCGACGCCAGCTTCCTACGTATCGGCGGAAAACTCGTTCTGTTCGTCAAAGACGAGCGCCACGTGCCGGAAATGAAGAACATCTTTTGGCTCGAGGCCGACAGCCCAACGGGCCCGTTTGGCCCCATATCTGCGCCGATCACCGGAAACTGGGTTGAAGGGCCAACCGCCATCGCTCTAGACGGTGAGACGATCGTATTTTTCGATCAGTACCAGTTGGGCAAATACGGTGCGGTAGCAACGCGAGACTTCCAGAATTGGTCTGATGCAACAAGCCGTATTTCCATTCCCAACGGCGCCAGTCACGGCAGCATCATATCGATCAATCGCTTCACATACCTGCACTTGAACACGCTCACCGAATAGATAGACAGCGTTGTGATAGAGCAACGCAGGCTTGGCGAAATAAATGGTGTGAAGGTCGCTGGCTTTCGTATCTCAGGCGACGATACTGAAATCGAAGTCATGAGTTTTGGGGCAACAATAACTCGGGTTGAGAGGTTAGACCGATTTGGCACGATAGCGTTCCACGGTGGTGTGCACCTCAATCCCCAGTAGCGCAGCTCAGCAGTTGTGGGGGAAAGCATGCAACTGGCAATCTGTTGGTTGCGACCATGCAGTGAAATGTTTCGTTTGGGGCAGTGCACTTCCGAAAGCCGCCAGTCCGCTGTGCACCCCGAAGCTGCGTGAGAACTCACTGCTCGCCTGGTCACGGTCTGCACCTTCAACGAAGCGTCCCATAAGACATCTCAGGAGCAGTGCCAGATCATACCATGATCAGGGTTTTTCACACAGCCTCCACCCCAATCGGAACGGCAGGCCAGGGCGCCGACAGCAGACCGTCGACCACCGACCCCTTTTTCAGCCATTCGAATGGCAATGTCAGGCCGACACAAGCGGACATCGGTGTTTCGCTGGCATAATCAACCTCAACTTGACTAAGTGTGCAGCGCCCCTCCGGATTTTACGAACATGACAAACCCTTCGCTCAATATCCCTTTGCGGGACTACGAGGGGCATATGGCGCTACCTGACGTGGGCCAGGCGGACATGCTTGGCAAGCAGCTTGAAGGCTTGCTGGGACGATACCAGCCCACCTCCGTTGCGCTTATCGGATGTGCCGGAGGAAATGGGTTTGTTCAGATCGCAGAGGCCGCGTCAGACGATTGGTGGGGATCGATATTAACTCAAAATACGTTGCAGATGCGCAGGCTCGTCTCGGCGACAAGATCGTGGGGCTTGAGACTATCTGCGCCGATATCGAAAAGCCGCTCTCTGGAATCGAACCGGTTGATCTGATCTACGCCGCCCTCGTTTTCGAGTATGTCGACACTGCCAAGGCAATGCGGAGCCTTCGGGCGCTATGCGCCCCAAGGGGTTAGTCTTGCCACCTTGGTCCAGCTGCCGAAAGAAGGCGTGGCGAGTGTTTCCCCATCCCCCTTCAGCAGCTTACAGGACCTCAGTTCAATCATGAACCTTGTGCCTCCCTCACAGTTGAGAGCCGCTGCGGAGCACGTGGGCTTCACGGTCCTGTCGGAAGAGACCATCACCTTGGCGTCCGGCAAGCAGTTCTGTCTCCAAGTCTTCAACTTGTCCGGATGACTAAATGGCCGAAGATGCCATCCGCAACGCGAAAGAACGCTCCAAAGATGCTGGTTAGCAACCAACCCAATCTTGAACATTCCGTGGACGCTTGTTTGCCCCCGAAAACTTACATACTGCCACGCAGCCACATGGCACCACGCCAAGCTGGTGATGAAGCGGCTTAAGTTACTGGCAGTTCAGCCAGCCTTTTGAAAATTCACTTCGATGACGTTCGTCACAGGTGGATATCAGTCGGGGGCATCGATCACCAATCCGCCTGGGGTGGCGTTGAACACTTCAAGCCGCATGTCCGTTTCATCAGGCCGGCTGGCTAGAATGGTGATGCTGGCTGGACCAACTGGGATGATGCGTTGGGGTGGCAAGCCAAGAATTGTCTGGAGCAAGGCGCGAATAACGCCGCCATGGCATACCACGAGAAGGCGATCGGCCGTTTCGAAGTGTCGCATCGTGGCTTCGGTGGTCCGATCTGCGAAGTCCTGCCACACTTCGCCGCCGTGTGGCGCGAAGGTGCCGGCGCGCCAGCCACGATAGCCCTCGGCGTCTTGTGCGATGATGTCCGCAATCGGCATGCCGGTCCAATCGCCGACGTTGATTTCACGGAGCCCAGCGTCGAGTTCGGCATCGCTGTGGCCGAGCAATTCGGCTGTGTATCGAGCCCTGCGCAGGTCGGAAGCAACAACGCGGTCGGGTGCCAATTGGGCAATGGTGGGGGTAAGGGCGAGGGCCTGTGCCTCGCCCTCTGGTGATAGGCCGATATCGGCCTGGCCTTGCAGGCGGCGCACCGCATTCCATTCGGACTCGCCATGGCGAACGAGCAGCAATCGCTTCATGAGAGGCGCTCCCCGCTTTGAGAGAAGAGGGCGGCTGGCGCTTCGGGGAGCCCGAAATGAACCTTGTCGCCAACTGTTAGGCGCGGTGCGCGATCGACGACTGCGGTGATGCGGAGAGGGCCGGACGTGCCGGTCAGCATGGTACGGCCGGCGACGGGGCTAGCTTCGGCGAAATCGGTGGGCAGAGTGTTTTGGTTTGGAGTGGCGGATGCCGTCAGTTCTTCTGGGCGATACATGGCGAGGGCGTTCTCGGGCAAGCCAGTGGCGCGCTCTGGCGGCAGGGCGGAGACGGGGATCAGGTTTGCCGGCGGTGTACCGACGAAGGTGGCGACGAATGCAGTTGCGGGGTTCTGCACAAGTTCTTCGGGTGTGCCGAACTGCTCGACCTTGCCGCCATTGAGCACCGCTACATGGGTGGCCATGGTCATGGCTTCCACTTGGTCGTGGGTGACATAGACCGAGGTGGCGCCGGTTGCCCGATGGACGCGCAACAGTTCGGTGCGCATCTCGACGCGCAGTTTGGCGTCGAGGTTGGAAAGGGGCTCGTCGAAGAGGAGCGTGCCGGGGCGCGGCGCGATCATCCGTGCGATGGCGACGCGTTGCTGCTGACCGCCCGAGATTTCATTGGGATAGCGCGCTGCAAGAGCCTCGATGCCCAGCAGGCGCAAGACTTCGCTCACCCGTGCCTGCCGCTCGGGTTTGCCGAGGCCAGCCACTTTCAGGGGCCAATCGACATTGCCCGCGACGGTCATGTGCGGCCAGAGCGCATAGGACTGGAACACGAGCCCGGTATTGCGCTTCGCCGGATCGATCATCCAGCCAAGATTGCCGTTGGAAACCAGATCGTCGCCGAACTGCACGGTGCCGCCGCTTGGCAATTCGAGCCCGGCCAGCATGCGCAGCATGGTGGATTTGCCACAGCCCGAGGGGCCGACAAGGACGAGGAAAGAGCCCTGCGGTACTTCGAAGGAAATGTTGTCGACGGCGTGGAAATCGCTGAAGGTTTTGGTGAGATTTTCGATGCGGATCATGGCGGGACTTACGATTTGAGCCAGGGCTGCGACTTGGACTGCAGCTTATTGGCAAGGAGGGTCACGGCGATCGAGATCACGAGGATCACGACGGTGATGGCATTGGCGAATTGGGTGAAGCCTTCGGAGGCATAGCGATAGGCCAGCACGGAAAGCAGCGGCGTGGTGGGCGTGAACAGCAGGACCACCAGCGACAGGTCGCGCATGATTTTCACGAAGACGATGAGCCCGCCTGCAGCAAGGCCGCGGCTGGCCAGCGGCACGGTGATGGCGGTGAGGCGACGCAGGAACCCGGCGCCGGTCATCCGGGCGCTTTCGTCGAGGTCGCCCGACACCTGCTGGATGACGGCACGGCCGGTCTGCACGGAGAAGGGGAGCAGATAGGCGGTGCCGGCGATCAAGAGGAGCGGGAAGGTGCCGTAAAGGGCAGGGAAGGGGCCGATCGGTGCGCCGAAGAGAGCGATATAGGCGGCGCCGAAGGCAATGCCGGGCACGAGGAGTGGCAGGAAGCTGATCTGGTTGATGATGCCAGCCAGCGGCCCTTTGCCATCGCGGGCGAGGACGAAGGCGACGATAAGCCCGATAATCGTTGTGGTGATGGCAACGGCAATCCCCAGTCCCACAGTCAGACCGGTGGCCGAGACGATGAACGGATTGGTCCAGATGCCGGCCTGGCCTTGGGCAATGGATGGATTGGATAGGCCCGTCCAGTAGTGCAGCGTCCAGTTGGAAAACAGCGCTGACGAAGCTGGCGCCAGCGACGACGCGATGAGAATGACCACGGGGACGACGGTGGTGAGAAGGCAGATTAGTCCGGCCAGAGCCAGCAGTGGCAGGCGTGCAGCACGGAGTTCGAAACGCTTGGCGCGGCCGCCCTTGCCGGTAATGGTCGCGTAGGAGCGGCGGCCGGAAATGACCTTGTTGCCAAGCCACAAAAACAGCGCCGAGACGGCAATGAGCAGGATGGCAATGACGTAGCCGCGGGCAGTCTGGCCGACTTCGATCAAGCCGTATAGCCGCGTCGCCATGGTCTGCATGCGGACCGGCAAGCCCAGGAGGGCGGGCGCAGCGAAATTGGAGACGGCGCCGGCGAAGGTCAGCGAGGCGCCTGCGACGACTGCAGGCAACGCAACCGGCAGGACAATGCCGAGCAAGATGCGACCGCGTTTGGCGCCGGCCATCTGCGCGGCTTCGACGAGGTCGGAATTGACGGTGGCAAGGGCCGCCGCGACGACGGTGAAAGCCAGCGAATAGTAGTGCGCGATGAGGACGATCAGCGTCGGCACCATGCCCCAGGCCAGCCAATCAGGCACCGTCAAGCCAAGACCTTCAAGAAAGCCGCTTTGGCCACCGACGCGCGAATTGCGGAACAGCGAGCCCCAGGCCAGCGATGTGGCAAAACTCGGGATCATGAAGGGCAGGGTGGCAAGGAGCCCGATCGTGCGCCGGAATGGTACGTCGGTCATCACCACGAGCCAGGCCAGGAACCCGCCAATAAGAACGCAGCCACAGGCGACGCCGACGCCGAGGATCATGGTATTGCCTAGCGGCAACCATAGAAGGTTCTTTGACAGTCGGCCGCTCGTCACATCGCTCCAGGCCGAGATTGCATCCGGGCCAAGCGTTTCGAACAGGATGCGCAGCAGCGGTGCAGCGACCAGCACACCGAGAAAGGCGAGCACGAAGAGTTTTAGCGCCAGTCGTCCGTTGATTTGAAAGGGGCGCGCCAGCGGGCGGGCTGCCGGAATGGACATGATTGAAAGCCTTGTTGGCTCCCGGCCGAAACCGGAAGCCGTTGCAACGAGGTTTATTGGAGAGACAGAACCAGATCGCCGACTTCCTGGCGAATTTGGGCGGTAGCGGCAGGGTCGATCGACCACGCCTTGAAATCGGCCAGCGGCACGGCGTCTGGGTGGCTGACGATGTCGCTGCGGGTGGCATAGTCACCCGCCACATAGAATGGCTTGAAGCCGGCGCCACCGGTTTCGCTCTCGTCGCCCATCAGGAAGTCGATGACGAGACGCGCGGCGGCTGGGTGCGTGGCGGTTGAAGAGACGGCAAGAACCGCGGGGAAGATGATGCCGTTAGATGGGGTCACGTCATTGGCGACCTGGAGGGCCCAGCCCTCATCTTCATTGTCGCGGCGGTCGGAGTAGGAGGTAAAGCCGACCGGCGGATTGCCCTGGCCGAGCGAACCCACTGCGGCGTTGACGTCATCGGTCGAGGACACGAGGATCAGGTCGTTTTCGAAGAGGTCGACGATGAACTGCTGGCCGGCATTCTCGATGCCATCATCGAGTGCGATCGGCTGGCCGAATTCGGCCTCGTAGGCGCTGGCCATTTCATCGGAGCGCAGCACGATTTCGGTCATCAGGTCGAGATAGTCGCCGCGCTGCAGCGGATCGACCATGATCACGCGGCCCGTCCAATCGGGCGTGGTCAGTTCCCAGAGATTGCTCACCGGAGCGCCATCGGGATTGGCCTCTTCGTTATACATCAGCACCTTGGTCGAGAGACGCTGGGCCAGCAGTGGGGTCTTTTCGCTGTCGTCGAGCAATGCATCGACCCGCGGCGGCACATAGGGCGTGATAAAGCCTGGGCCGAGCAAGTCTGCAAAGACCACCGGGGCGTCGGAAATGTAAACGACGTCGACGCTGGCGATGCCGGCACTGGCTTCGGCCTTGATGCGCGTGATCTGCTCGGTCGAGCTCATGTCGTGGCTGACCATGTCGATGCCGGGATAGGCCGCCTCGAAAGCGGTTTCCACTGCCGCGATGCGGCTCGTGAAGGCATAGACGGTCACGGTGCCTTCAGCCTGCGCCAGTGGCAACAACTCTTCGGCGGTCATGGCGTCCAGCGCTGCACTGTCTTGCGCAAAGGCGGAGCTGCTCATGGCCAGCAGGGCAGTCGAAAGCAGCAAAGTCTTCTTGTCCATCAAATCCTCCTCAGGAACAGACACATCATGCGTCCTTGTGGATGCATGCGCATTTGCATGTTGTATATGACGTGCATGTGAACTTGCACGAATTGAGCGTGCGAGGATCCTCTCCCTCACACGCCTTAGTCGAAACTGTCGATGAGCTGCCCCAGCTCCTCAAGCTGTTGCAGGGCAGCCTTGGGGTCTTGCTGTGCCATGCACAGCACCAGGCCATTGCAGATAGCCATCGGCACGGTCAGCGTTTGGAAGGCGTCCTGCGAGCCAGCGCGCGGCGCAAACAGGAGATGGTCGGCCGAAGGCACCAGCGAAGGGCCGACACTGCCCGAAATCGTCACGGACACCGCGCCCTTGGATTTTGCGTGGTTTATCAGCGCTGCGTAGTGGCTGGGCTGGCGGCGGAAGGCAAAACCGATGATGGCGTCATCAGCGCTCATGCCCAAAACCTGTTCGGCCAGATCACGGCCTTCGCCGTGCAGCACAACGGTATCGCGTCCCATGCGGCGCAGGCGTCGATCAATAAGAACCGCGAGGGCCTCGGCATTGCCACGGGCAAAGATGTAAATGCGGCGCGCCTTGTGCAGCGCCTGGGCGGCGGCTATCAGCTTGCCATCGTCGACATATTTCTGAAGCCCGGCAAGGGCTTCCATTTCTCGCGTCACAAGATCTGTGAGCAGGCCGGCAGTGGTCGTCTGCGCCAGCGTGTTGCGCACCCGCGTTGCCGGGTCCGTCTTGACGATGAATTCTTCCTGTATCGCGGTGCGAAAACCGGCATAATTAGGATAGCCAAGTTTCTTGGCGAGTCGAGACGCGGTCGCTTCATGCACGCCGATGCGCTGGGCCAGTTCGCTGGCCGTGCCCAAGGCCACGTCACGCGGGCTGGCAATCACCTGCTTAATAAGAAGGTGTTCCGCTGGCGTTAGACTTTCTGCCGCTTCTTTGACGCGCTCGAGCACTGACATAGCCATCTCCCCGTCTGTAGGGCTTATCGTAGTGCAAGTTTTCTTGCAATATAATATTTTTATGCAAGTTATCATGCGTTGCGCGTTATGTGGTCAGCTTGACTGTGCCCCTGCCTATCGGACCGTTTGCGCCAATTAGTCCTATACAGGCAAAGCCCCTGCGGCTTAGGCTTGATGGAGTCTAACACAGGGATCGGGAGAACGACTTTGGACCACAAGCGAGTTGGTAACAGCGGCCTCAAGGTTTCTCGTCTCTGCCTCGGCTGCATGACCTATGGCGCGTCCAACGAGGGTAACCATCCCTGGACCCTACCCGAAGAAGAGAGCCGTCCTTTTATCCGCCAGGCTCTTGACCTCGGCATAACCTTTTTTGACACGGCGAACGTCTATTCCGACGGCAGTTCCGAAGAAATCGTCGGTCGTGCCATCAAGGACTTTGTGCGCCGCGAGGATGTCGTTCTCGCCACCAAGGTCAACGGCGCCACAAGGCGAACCGATGCCAACGCAACTGGCTTGTCTCGTCGCGCGATCATGCGCGAGATCGACGCCTCGCTCACTGGAGTGGACCCCTTTTCACCGGACAGTCGGCGGTTGGGTTTAGGCACTGAGGCGCAGGAACTCGCGTGGTGAGCGGAACTTGAGCCCGGAGTGCGGGTGGACCTCACAATAATCCTCGATCCATTCGGGCAACAAGGCCAGGATGGTCTCGGCGTCTGGAAGTATGACGGTTGAGGCGTAATCCCTCTTCAAGGTTTTGACGAAGGCTTCGGACATGCCATTGCTTTGCGGGCTTCGTACCGGGGTAAAGAGCAGGTCAATGCCCAGTGCTGCGGCCACCTGTGCAGTCTGCCGGGCGATATAGGCGCTGCCATTGTCCGACAGCCATTCGAGCCGGTGTGGGACCTTGAGTGTGCGGAAGCGGCGCTCGACGGCAGCGATCATCAGATCACAGACCATCTCGCCGGAGATGCCGGCATTGGCAACAGCTGACCAGGCGATGATCTCGCGGTCACAAGCGTCGATGACGAAAACGATCCGCACCACCTCTCCATTGCGGGCATGAATCTCCAGATGATCGGAGCACCAACGGATATTGGAGCGTAGGGCAACCACAACTCCGTCGTGGGTGCGGGTGGGCCGGAGAGCCGTATGCTTTTGAAGGGTGAGCCCGTTCTGCTGCATGACCCTAAGCACACGCTTGGTGTTGACGACGGCCTTGCCTGCCTTACGCCGCTGCCTGTTGAGCAATGCCGTGACGCGACGATAACCATAGGTGGGGCGCTGGTGGATGATTGGGCGCAGCTCGGCAAGAAGGGTAACATCCTCGGGCTTGCGATAAGGTCCGCGTGGCTTGGCAGGCTTGCTGGCGCGCTCGGCCAGGTTGGACCTGGAGACACCCAGAGTGCGGGCAACGACGCTCATTGGGTATCGTCCTCGAGATTGCTCCACGACAGCAAGGGCGAGGTCCGTTTTTTTGGGCGGGCGAGATCCAGGGCCTCCCTCAAGATCTCGGCTTCCATGGTCTTCTTGCCGAGCATGCGCTCGAGGTCACGCACGCGCTTTTCCAGATCGCGAACCTGAGAGGCGCCAACAACATCTTCATCGGCCTGGACAGCCGCGTGGCCGCCCTCGAGCATCCGGCGCTTCCAGGCGAAAAGCTGAGACGGAGAAATGCCAGCCTGGCGGGCCACATAGGAAACGCTCATGCCTGGCTGCGTGGCTTGCTCAACCAGCCGCACCTTCTCGGCCACTGACCAGCGACGGCGGCGCTGCACGGAGGTGATGACTTCGACCCGTCGAAACGGCTCGTCGGTACTCTTGGACATAGTCGTACTCATAGGCGCATGCCTATGCCTTATCGGCTATGCCGACTGTCCGGTCAAAATGGGGTGCGCTCCACTCACCCGCCTCCAGACCGATTACGTCGACCTCTACCAGATCCATCGCTGGGACAATGACACGCCTATAGAAGAGACTTTGGAGGCGCTGCACGACGTCGTGCGGTCGGGAAAGGCAACCTATATCGGCGCCTCATCCATGTCGGCCTGGCAATTCTCCAAGGCACAGTATGTGGCCAAAATGAACGGCTGGACGCCCTTCGTTTCCATGCAGAACCAACTTAGCCTGCTTTATCGCGAGGAAGAGCGCGAGATGCTGCCACTCTGTGCCGATCAGGGCGTCGGGATCATTCCCTGGAGCCCGCAGGGGAGGGGGTTGCTGACGCGTCCCTGGGGGCAGGCTACTGGCCGCTCCGCGACCGACAATGTCATTCCCAAGGTCTATGGCAACACCGCCGAGATGGATCGTGGCATCGTCGATACTGTTCAAATGGTAGCCCAGCGGCACGGCGTGCCTATGTCGCAGGTCGCCCTCGCCTGGGTTCTGCAAAATCCTCTTGTCACAGCCCCCATCATTGGCGCCTCCAAGCCGAACCACCTTGATGATGCCGTTGCTGCATTGGCGCTGAAGCTCAGCCCGGAAGACATTGCGGATCTTGAAGGCGCTTATCGGCCGAGGGCGGTGGTGATTTAGGGCGGATTGGTATTTTGGTCCGTGTTCGGAAAGCGCGGGAAAATAGGTCGCTCAGACTTGAAAACGCGGGCTATCGGGACAAATCACGAACTGGGCGAGCGTGAGCGTCAAACGGTACGCGTCGCCGCTGAAAAGCGATGCCTTCTTTGACTGCTGGTTTGCTGATCCGATCCATTCGAAAATGACGGAAACCATCGCGCGCGGGATCCCATGCCACCAAATACCAAAGCGGCGGTAGGATGAGCAGGGCATGCGGCTCAACGATACGATTGGTTATTGCCCCCTTTGCGTCACGGTATCTAAAGTCCAATTGTTGTCGCTGGAGAAAGGCAGTTTCGAACGTGGGCAGCAGTTCAGCGTCCATCGCCGCCAGATCGGAAATGTTCACCAGCGGGGAAAGCTGACCGACATAGAGGCAATCCAGAAGCCGGCGCAGGTCTCGCACCTTGTCTGGTGGCAGGGCTTTTTCGATTTTGGCAAGTCCGTCATCCGCCAAGCCCACAAATGGCAAATTCCCTGCAGCCCGCATGGAAGCGACGCTGATGAGCAAAGCAAAGACCTCGGCTACTGATAGCCTTGCCGTGGCCTGAACCGATTGCGGATCAAGTTGCAGCCCTCCACCACGACCCGGTTCGGAATGGATTACGAAGCCCGCGTCGCGCAATACGATGATGTCACGCAGTATGGTGCGTCTGGATGCGCCAACCGCCGTTGCCAGGTCAGCGACCGTCGAAGTGCCGTTGCGGCGAAGGCTGCGCACTATGGCGTCATGTCGAAGGCGAACATTCATGCCGCAACCTACCGTCTTTTAGTGTCAGCTTTTGGCACCATTAGTTCCTAGTCGATCACGGTGCAGTGCATCCGGCCACCAAAGCTTGGTGCCTGAAGGGCAGGTAAATGCCGAGAGCCATAAAAGGACATATCGTGTCGACCACAACCGAATTTCCCCAGCCGACCCTGATTTCAATCAACGGCATTGAATTAGAGGTCTTCGAAGCAGGGCGTGAAAACGCAGGAAATCCAATGGTGCTCTGCCATGGATGGCCCGAGCATGCCTATTCCTGGCGGTATCAGATGCCCGCTTTTGCCGCTGCCGGCTACCATGTCATCGTCCCCAACCAACGCGGTTATGGCAATTCATCTCGTCCGAACGAGGTGATAAAATATGACATTGAACATCTGACAGGCGATCTTGCAGCACTTCTCGATCACTATGGGTACCAGGATGCGACCTTTGTCGGCCACGACTGGGGCGCCTCGGTCGTTTGGGGACTGGCGCTGTTGCATCCAGGCCGGGTCAACAAGATCATCAATCTGAGCTTGCCATATCAAGAGCGAGGCGAAATGCCGTGGATCGAGTTCCTGGAACTGATCTTGGGCAGCGACTACTACTTCGTTCATTTCAACCGGCAGCCTGGTGTAGCGGATGCAATTCTGGACAAGAATGTGCGCCGTTTTCTCGTCAACCTGTACCGGAAAAATGTGCCTCTCCAGACGCCCGAACCGGGCATGGCGATGATAAATCTCGCTAGAGCGGAAACCCCGCTCGGTGAGCCCGTAATGAGCGAAAATGATTTGGCGGTTTACGCCTCTGCCTTCGAAAAGTCCGGTTTCAGGGGCGGCATCAATTGGTACCGAAATCTTGACCGCAATTGGCACCTGTTGGGAGAAGTGGACCCCATCATCCATCATCCCACGCTCATGATTTATGGCGATCGGGATGTGATCCCAAAATCTGAAAAGCTGGCAGAATTCGTGCCCAATGTGGACGTATTGAGCTTAGATTGCGGCCATTGGATCCAGGAAGAAAAGCCGCAGGAAACCAACGCGGCGATCTTGGACTGGCTGGCACGCAAATCCACAATCTGATCCTTCAGCTTTTCGGCCTCCTTGCTCATGACTGTGGCCGGGGCTGAAGTAACACCCGGCCTGCCGGTAAAGGCCAAGGACGCCAGCAAAGTGGCAAGCGACTGCTTTGGCCATACGAAGCGAGAAAGCAGTCCTTCCGCTTACCACCCCCATTCAGACGTCCTGATCCATGAGTATGGTAGTGTTGAAGCAGAGAAACTAAAGTAGTTCCAAAATTTTTGTTTTATAAGAATTGTTTTGATTTTCAATATTTTAACTCCATAATCGAAAATTGCCCTAATAATATTTTTGTAAATTTTGCGTCATTGGATTTTTGCTGTCAATTGTCTGCATGCTTCGTCCGGAGGTTGTCCGTCTTGGGATCGCCCGTTGGAGGAATTCGACGGCGTTCGCGATCGGATCTTCCGCCATGATCTATGCCTGTCCGAGTTGATGGCCAATCGCCAGATTTCGGGCGCTTTCGACCTGGCTACCGGAACCGCCAAAATGCCACAGAAGAAGGAGCGCATACTCTTCAAACTGCCTATAGAACGTCTTCGGCGACCTCGTCATGGGACCCTTTTCCTCCGGCGAACCGAGTGGATCGTAAGATTGTGGCCAGGACGAAAATGTGAGGGAGCACGTTTTTCTGTCTAACCCCGAGCGCGAGCGATTGTCTGCGAGCGCTCGAGGAGCGTCTGTCTGCCTCTAGGCCATTCTTACCAGCGTGTCGGAGGAACCCAACACCATCATGTCGGGTAACCATCCGCTGAGTAAGACACCGCCATGTCGTAAACGCTGAACATCTTAAATGTCTCGCCTTCGCGGCTGAGCATCCAGTAATTCGTTTCTTTTTCCCGTGGGCGCCCAACTAGGTCAGAATAGACATGCGCGCACCAGTCTATGGCTTCATTGGAACGCGTTGCGGGAATGCGTAGCTCGCCAGCGTCGTCGAAGCTGCAAAGGTCATCCCAGCAAAGGCCAACGAGATACCACGTCCAGAGGTTATCGTCGTCGCTTTTGGAATAGTTGATTGCACGAGGAAGCACCTCCAAGGTAGGACAATCAGTTTCACGACTAATGGCCTTCAGCGCGGTCTCGAGACAGGTGTCCCCCGTCTGAATTGCACACTCGTACCACTTGCCGCGCCAGACAAAGGCGACAGAACTCGGCGACCAATCAATGTGCTGCTGGGTATTCGTTTTGGGCGTCATCGGACTCACTCAATTCTCACAACAAAAAAATGCTCAGGCCAAAAGAGATTCGTTGCAATAGCTACGGCGAACTTTTTGGCTACCGTGAGCGTTGGACGCAGACGCCCGCGCTGAGACGTCAGGTCGCCTGGTGCGACCGTGACCGCTAGAGTGTGATGACGAAGCCTGGGTCAAAACTGGTCCCGGCATACCCGTCGGCAAAGGCATAGCCACGAGGATTGCAGACCAACCGGCATGCGCCGATGCGATAGTCTCGGAACTGATGAATGTGGCCATGAAGCCAGGCGGCCGGCGCATTTTCACCAACGAGTAGATGTCCGAGGTCGGATGCGAAGCAATAGTCTAGGTCCCCGCCTGAGCTAATGTCGAGGGATCTGGAATGCGGCGCGTGGTGGGTGGCCACAACGGTGGGGCCATGAAATGGTGTCTTGAGAGCTTCGGCGATGAACAGGCGGCTCTGAAAATGGGCCACGATCGTATCCTCGGGTCGCAGACGCCGATGCGCACGGTTTTGGTGTGCAAATGCCGGCTGCCAGATAAGTCTATAATCTGCAAGGCCGTTTCGACCGGAAGCTCTTCTGATTTTCTCTGAGAGAGAGGCACTGCCAATCGAACAGAAGTCTGACCACAGGGTGCTGCCGATAAAGCGGATGCCGGCAATGTCGACGATATCGTCAGAGAGAAGCGTGATGCCACGTTTGTAGGCGCGCTCCCGGCCGGCATTCAGGATCTCCGACACGGTCTGGATGTCAGCACTTGAGGAGCAATAATAGTCGTGGTTGCCGGGAATGTAGACGACACGAGCGCCCGCGAACCGATCTGCCAACCAGTCGATTGCTGCCGCCAACTGCACCGAGGCGTCACCGCAGACGACCACCACGTCAAATGATGCCGGCGCAGCCAGGGCCGGGTCAAACCTGGTCAGCGGATGACGTCCATAAATCGTTTTCGCATACTCTTGGTGTAAGTCGGACATAAGCCAGATCTTCGACACGCTCTATCACTCCATGATCGTGGGTAGGGGCGTCACAATGCCAGCACTTCGGAGTTCGCGGCCTGGAATGTCTGGGAACGACCGCAGCAGATGGAGGCACTGCTGGTTCCTCGCAGGCCTTTCGGCGCCTCCATTGCATCAGCGCTGCACGTAGTGACGTCGCAGCTTCAGCGCCTTCAGCGCGAGACCGGCAGCCTTCGCACTCTCGCCAGTGTCAAAGGTTTCAATCCGCTCATGGCCCCAAGAGCCGATCCGCCCCCAACGTCGAACGAGGGACCACCGGCCAAACAGATCCGGCTCTGTCATGAGGTAGTAGAAGCGCGCCATGTTGCGGCTCGCGTCGATGCGCTCGAGGTAGATGAGGTTGAGATCAGCGTCACTCATTGGGTAACCCTCTGCGCTCAACCCTGCGGCGTCCAATTCATTTTTAGAATCGAGTAGGGCCGGTCGATTCACACCTGTGATGCGGAGATAGACAGGCAGTGACAGCCGTTTGCGATAAAAGTTAATTGCACACGATCGTGTGCAATTAACCATGCATTAACCATGATCGGTGCAAACAATTCTTGCATTCACGCAACGTTTCGGCAGGTGAGGAGGGCAAGCGCCATCGTGAGGACTCGATAGTCCGTAATTTCTGCGAATAGCAGTGAACCCTTCCCAGATTTTCACGCCGTCTACTGGGATTTCACGAACATCATCTGGGCGTGAGAACCGTACCAAACCGTTCTCATTGGCCGTCGGGAAAAGCCTGAATACCCTTATCCGTGCCTCTTCGACCAAGCATGGTAAGCGCAGCACGGCTACTCGCCAGCGCTGCCGCCTGCCCTGTCGGAATGGCCTGACGGGAATCTGGTCCCTCGATCACGTTCGGTCAGTTCACCCACCATCTCGGTATGCAACCACCTCAATGATCAATGGAGGGGGACGTGGAATTTTCGTGCCTAGAGCAACAGCTCATTACGAGTGCCTTTCGCGAAGCGAAGGCGAAAGAGATTTTTGATGGCGGTCTTTATGCAAGCTCTTCGCTAGGGAGGGAGGCCCCCGATTCAACTGACGATACGACTATGCCCAACTCTGTTGGGCTGGCGGCCCTGTTCATGCTGGCAGCAGGACTTGGTTCGCTAAACACGTTTGAAAATGCCCGTGAAGGCGGTTCTCTGACGATTATTGAAGTGGAGAGTTCGCTCTGGGTCCCCGCGGTCGCGAAGGTTTTGTCCGATGCGTTGAGACCGTTCGGCCGCGTCAGCCACGGATTAAGCGGCGGGAGCTTCGGCCACATGAGCTCATACAACCACTATATCGTCGTGAGCGCAGGGGGATCGTCCGGCCGGTATCTTCCGCGCGCCAAAGAGAAGGTGGAGTGGGATATCCCTGACCTCGCGACGATTGTTGAAGCGATCTCTACGCGGGCCGCTGTTTACATCGTCGTGCCAACAGGATCAGACGAAATTCCGCCCATGGTCCGGACCGCCGCCGACCGGGTCCTGACTGTAACAAATCCAACCATGCAGGTCCTGTCCAAGCTGACCCACGTGTTTGGCGCCAGCGGTCCCTTGGAAGACGTACCGGCTCCCGAGGCAATCGATCCCTATCGAATGGCGATCGCTTTTCGGGGGCGATACGAGCAACAGAAAATATCTCAGCTTCTGCGCTTTCCGGCGGACGCCGATGGGGTCAAGAACTCGTCAACGGGCAATCCGGACGCTTTGGATTCTATTCATGGAATGGACACGCTCAAAAGCTGGTCGCGCGATCTCAAGCATGACCTGGAACAGATCGCCGCTGGCACGGCCAAGCTGACTGATCTGTCCCGTGGCCTGCTTGTTTCTGGCCCCCCTGGGCAGGGTAAGACCAGGGCCGCCAAGGCGATCGCGAGCTTTTCCGGCCTGCCGCTATTTCATGGGTCGGTCTCAAACTGGCTCGGAACGGGCGGTGGGCATCTGGGATCATTCCTCGTCGCCCTGCGTCGAGCATTTGCTTCGGCAGCGAAAGCGGCACCCAGTCTGCTCGTCATCGACGAGCTCGACGCTATTCCTGCGCGTGGCAAAGATTCTAGTTTCTGGGACGCTGCCATCGCCGGCCTCCTCGAAGCGCTGGATGGCTTGTCTTCCGTTCCGGGTGTGGTCGTCATCGGGCTGTGCAATCGGCCGCTCGTTACGCTTGACCCTGCGTTACGGCGCGCTGGACGCTTTGACCATCACCTGACTCTTGAGCCGCCCAAACTGGCCGATATCGTGGGCATGTTTCGCAGCTGCCTCGCGCCAGATCTTCAGGATTTGGATTTTGGAGACTTGGCAGTCAGGGTACTTGGCTGCAGTTACGCCGATGTCGACCGGATCTGCAAGGATGCACGCCGTAAAGCGCGTCGGCACGGTCGCACGGTTGCGCTCGCCGATATTGACAACGTTTTGGCTCAGGAAGCCGGTGGGTCCGAGGGGGAACGATTGCGCACTGCGACCCACGAAGCCGGGCATGCACTCATCGCACATGTCAGTGGCGTCCCCATCCAGTACATCTCGATGACGATCGCGCGTTTCAATCACGGCGCGGACGGCCTGTTCATGGCGGACCTCGACAACTTCGGCGGCACGATGAGCCAGGTCTTGACGATGGCAGGGGTCGCGTTGGCAGGACGCGCAGCAGAAATTGCCATTTTCGGCGAGGCAGCCTTTGGAAGCAGTTCCGACCTTCGCCTGGCCAATGGCCTTGTGATGCGGGCCCTCGCCTCGGAGGGATTGGGGGGCGGGGTGTGCTGGCTCCCTGCTCAGCGCCTCTTTTCCGGGCGAGCTCCCGAATGGGTTTTGGCTGATACAGAAAGTCTGCTGCAGGACTGCGCAGCCAGCGTCGCGAGCAAGATCGCGTCGCTCCTGCCCCAGCTCGTGCGACTGCGTGACGCCCTTCTTGACCGACACTATCTCGATGCCAGTAGCATTTCCGATTTGCTCAGCGATGTTCCTACCCATAAGCCCCGGGGGGACGCCGCGTGATCATCGATACGATGGGCCTGACGGCCAGCCATCTTGCCGACGGGGTCGGCAACTTTGTCCATATCCCCTACCGTATTGCAAACCAAGGCCTATTTCTGTTTTCGAAGGAAGCAGACGTTGCCCTTGTGGTGCTGCCGGTTACCAGCATCGAGGACCCCACATTCCTGCGCTGGCTTGGTTTGCGCGGCATCTACTCGGTGGAGGATATCAATGGGTCCTTTGCCCGCATAGGCGAGGGGCGCGTCATCGAGCGTCTCCGCCGGCATCGCAAGGCGCCTCTCCTGTTGCCTGGTCGCGTTGTCGCCGCCTTCGGACTATCACGTGAATGGCCCTATGTCGCGCGTCGTTACCTTGAGGCGCGACTTGCTTCGAGTTGGGTCGCCGGCGGAAATAGTCTGGTCACACGCACCTTCAATTGGACAATTCTCAATAACAACCCGAGCCTGCGCGCAGAGCTCGACGGTAGGCACGATGCATTGTGCGAAATGATCCGCACGACCGAGCGCATTCTCGACAATGATGCAGATGAGTTCACCGAAGTGCCATCAGGTACGCGCTTTTTTCGCGATGTCTTGCGCACGGAGAGGGCAGAAGAAGATGCCCCCGACGAGTCGGGTTGGACGGAAGTCAGGATCGAGCAGCAGCGCGCGGTCGCGCATGCGCGAACATTCCCACCCGGATCGCGCCTTCGTTTCGAGGATGGATTGATCCGCGCTTTGGCCGTCGTTCGTCGGGACGCCGTGGTGCTGGAGCCGGGATCGACTGTCTACACCAGCACCGGCCAGCAAGCCGGCCGGAACTTCCGAAAAACCCATTCCAGGTTTCTTGCCGCGGCTCAGGTCGAGCAAGAATGCGAGGTTGGCATCACGCGCGTGGCCGTCACTGCGGATAGCGCTGCCTTCCTCATTAAAGCGGCCACCGGAGGCAGAGTTCATGTCGCCTCGCGCTGGCAGATCGTTTAGCACTAGGGGTAGTTATGCTCGATACCGATGATATCTCTGAAGACCTACTTTTTGGGGCCGACGCGATCGCCGAGTTCCTAGGAACGGACCGCCGGCAAGTCTATCATTTCCACCAGATGCAGTATCTTCCGATCTTCCGGATCGGCTCCACACTTTGTTGTCGTCGGTCGACCATTGCCAACTGGATTCTCGAACGCGAGCGGGCCAATCAGTCTTACAACCGGGGTCTGAGCCGTTAGCTGGGCCCTCCGCCGTCAGCCATGCGCGCCGGTTCTGCACCTTGCAGGGCCGGCGCTATTTTCTTACTGAGGACTTCGGGAAAAGCACCGCCGGCCGTGCGTCCAGGTCGAGTAGCACCACATCGAGGTCGCTTAAAACCTTGAGACACAATGCGATCGTATCGACCGCAATGCTGTCGCTGTCTTTCTCGACATTCCCGACGGTCTGTCGGTCGATGCCCGCCAGACGCCCGAACTTCCTTTGATCAAGGGTCATGCCGACTCTTGCGGCCAACATTTGCGATCCGCGGGATGTTTTGGGGGGTAGAATGACGCCAAGACGACCACTGATCTCTAGAAACTCCACCCCGTGGCGCTCGAGCGCGTGTTGGCAGGCCAGCAGCATCGCGACATAGATGGTCGCACCCTGCTCGATCGCCGCTACAGTATTGCGGTGAACCCCGGCCTCGCGGGCAAGCTGGGCCTGGCTCATACCGAGTGCGCCGCGTGCTGCTCGAATTCGCGCGAATGGATCCAACATGCCAACTCGATGGCACAGGCTAAATTCGAAATCCAATCTGCCATTAACAAGGATTGCATGAAGCACACGATCGTGTGCTTCATGCCAGTTATCTACAGGGCGATCTTTGAAAAAACAGGCTTCCGAATCGAATCGAAGTGCGATCAGGAGGCTCCGATTGGCAGGCAAAATCCTCTGGCCTCGACTCCCTTGAGTGCGGTTCTTAAAAAGGCAGTCGGGCTGACGTCAGCTCCATGCCGTTGCCGGTCATTAACGCACTGCTGCTAGACAGAAAAAAACGGGGGTGCCAGTGTCGACAGTAAACCAGATCATTGATCAAATTCGGTGGACCGGGAAGGGCTATGCGCGCCCCCGCGGCCTGCCCTACCTGCTGAACTCTTTCAAAGCACTCGCCAAGGCAAGGATTTTGACGGACGCCGCAGATGACCGGCTAGCCGACGCGCTTGAGGGCTGTGCTGCACAGCCTGACCTGTTCTTCAACGATATAATCGTCCGTGTCCTCGCCGATCCAGACAATTTCCGGAACCGTGCGATATGGGCGTTTTACTGGGCGGTTGTGGAGGCAGAGCATGACCTGGCCCGAGATTACGATCTCAATGCCAACGAAGACGGACTTAACGGCGCGTTCCTGAAAACCATTGTAAGCTCGGCCCGCGCATTCCAGCACGGGAGCATTTCCGATGGCGCCCGCACCATGATCGGAGCCACGCATCTGGTGCGCAAATGGAACGAGGGTCGCACGGGTGCCGACTTCGCCATGGTTTTGGCTTTCCAGGAAGACGGCGTGGCACGCTATTTCACGACGATTGTACAGGCCAAGATAGCCAAGCGGCGGAGTGTCAATATCGACAGGGCGGCGGGTGAGACGACCCAGCTTGAAAAGCTCTATGCGTCTGGGATTGGACAGTACCTCTTCTATAACGAGTTTGAGTCTAACGTGCCCACCGGGATGAGTGCACAGCTGGTGTACGACCAGCACAAGGCCAACTACGTCGACAGCCTGGATTTCGGCGATGATTTTGCCGCGCGTATGGCGCTGCTGGTTCCCTATGAGCAGGTTGTCGACGCCCCTGCCCTCGATTCACCTGAGGCTGCTCTGGAGCGTGTTTTTTCGACCCATATCCCCGACATTGCTCACTACCCCGTCCTCGTTGCCGTGCTCAATGAACGGGGCTTTTCACACGATGAGGTGGAGGCGGTTCAAAAGCGGTGGAACAAGGCGCTCGAGCGATGCGAGAGAGCATATCGTGCCCAGCATACGCCAGACGATGATCGCGAGAACGATGCGACTGGATTTAACATCTGAGCACCCTTCCCCTGATTTTGGCCTCGCCGCAATGCTCGGATCATGAGCGGCCTGGTCTCTTGAGTATCTGCGATGGAATTGTGAGCGATCCTCGTCGAAAATTCGAGCATCTTCCTCGCGGCTGTCACACGGCTGGTCTGGCGGCGGTATTGCTTCACATCAACCGTCGGTGAGGCGCATCCTATGCCATTCGATCGGCGGACCCTACCCTTGATCACGTTCGGATCGTCGGCCCCAGCCACTGAGCTGGCTCCGATACGACATCTGGAAAGGGGCCGTCTGCAATTGGTTGGGACCAGTTTTTGGGCTTGTCAAATGCACGTTGCCGGTGACTGGCTGGATGCCAATTCGATGACGGCAGGCCATCGCAGATTTTCGGTTTTTGGGCGAGCGCATCGTCGCGGCCGAACATGCCCTCGCGCGTGTTGCAAAAGCGACACATCTCAAAACGGTGGGTGCGGCTGGAAGGTCACCAATGCCTAAAAATCAATCCTTGTGGCAGCATGTGCGCTAGACAGTGGAATTAAGTGTTTATTGTCAGTGTGTTACGACTATCAATAACAAGACAGCGCATCGAAGCGCATTTCCGTCGGAAATGAGTTTCCACACCCGACCGTGCATTTCACAAATAATAAAACGTTTAAAATCAACGGCTTGAAGAATTGGAAAAAAGGATTACGCGGCAATCCTTCAGCGTTCTATTTCAATCCGAAAATCGCGAAACATTATTCCTCCGTCACAGGCCGTGACAGATCTTCCGTGGCAGCATTTACAACCACACGCCCTCCAATTGACCTCCGCCACCCGTCCCACAATGCTTAGCGCGTCGAGTAACCACAGACGCAAAGAAAGGCACATTGTGGGACACAGGGTCGAAGTGCGTAACAACGGGAGGGTGGTCCATGTCGCGGCCATCCGCAGCATCCAGGGCAACCGTCGGGAACTTAATCGCAACACCAAGGCAGAAGCGCTCGGTATGATCGACCGGCTCGATGCCACAGTGCGAGAGGACCAGACTTTGGCGAGCTTTCTCACGTTCATGGGTGAGCACCTCGATCACTACTTCTCCGGACCCCTGATGTGGCAGATGCGTTATGCATGGGGGAAGATACTCAAGGGGGTGGCGGCCGATCCAACCGCTCCCCTCCTGTTCGGTCTGAGCGAGACCCCGATCGACGCGCTCTACGAATGGTTGCTGCAGGCCGGCCTGGAGCCGGGGACCGTCTACGCTTATATCGGCCACATCGCGCGCGCGCTCGATGTTGCAATCGGTCAAGGCCGAATGGAATCGAACCCTGCACGTGCGTTCCACCGTAAGCTTGAGCGACCAAAGAGCAGAGGTCTCAACCTGCCTGCACAGGGTTGCGCAACCACGCTCGAACCGCATCTTTGCGAAGGCTTCCAGCTTGCGCTTGGTTTTTCCGCGTACGCTGCGTTGACCAGCTCAGAATCGATGGCACTTCGCGGCTGCGATGCGGACCTCGACCCCGATTACCCTATCGTTCGTGTCCAGAACCGCGTGTGCAGTCGAACCGGTCAGCTCGTTCCCGTAAATCTGGCGGACCGTCGCACCGTGCCTTTGCCCGATAGCCCGTTCACTGAGCAATTGCGAAACCACCTGCGCACGATCGGTCGAAATGATTTCGTCATCCAGCACTCCGGTACCAGGCGAGAAAACATTTCCCGCACTCACATGCGCCGGCTGTTCTACAAAGCCCTCGAGCAGGCGCAGGTGGCTGCGGAGGTCTGCAATCTCGAAACCATGAAGCCTTTTGTGCCCGACGACTTTCGCGACCGCTGCATAGTGGATTGGCTCAGTGACCACGAAGCCAACGTCGTAAAAATTCAGGCGCAATCCGGGTACGCCAATCCTGAAGTCTTCTTTAACCGCTATTTCGCCTATGCAGAACGTCCCGATGCGTGGCTCTCGATTGAAGACGCAATAACTGCCATGGCCGAGATGGTTTAGACGCCAGGCCCTCTGCTCGACCCTCACTCACCTCCAACCCATCGACAAAACGCCCAGCGGATTCCTCCCGCCGGTCAGACACATCCTTAGGAACAACAACATGAAGTCGACCAATAAGCCTAAACAGTTCATTGCGAACGTGAAACACCGTGAGACAGGTCGCCGCCGCCGCAAGCTTCACAAGACTGCAACGGCAGCAAAACTTGCCGAAGCCAGGGACGCGGTCTTGCAGGAAAAACTAGCGACCCTGGGAACGACAACACTCGCAGACGCCGGACAAGCCTTGTTGAACAGGCTTGTGCTTTCAAAGAAAGAAAAAGTAGCCCAGGCATTGGAAGTCAGCCTTCGCTGTCACCTCAACACACTCTTTGGGGCTAAACAGCTTCGCAACGTTACCTACCAGTACATCGTGGACATCGGCCGGGCTATCCAGGCCCTGCCGTTTGCCCTGAACAGCGTCAAGCGTATAATGCGGGACTTTTTCAAAGTTCTTCGACACGGATTCAAGGACGTACCCTTGGTTGCGCGTTTCCCTAGCCAAGTGCCGGAGCTTTGCGTCCGCGGAGCATACGGGTGCAGGGCGATCGTCAACCAGCATCGTCCCATCCCGATTGGTGCCGAGCTAGAGGCCAGGCTAACATTCGCCCAGGGTCCGCTCAAAGTCTTCCTGCACCTGCTCGCGCATGCCGGTCTTCGCCCCGGCGAGGCCATCGCGCTGCGGGTTGGCGATGTGGATCTGGCAAAGGGCATAATGCGCATTCGCGCCACGACCGATTGGGCAGGCAATCGATCAAAGCCAAAGACAGCAGCGGGTATCCGTACCGTGCCCATGAACTCTGTCCTGCGCGCATTACTGGCGAACTGGATTGAGCAAAACGCACTGGGGCTCATCGATCAGGTGCTCAGCGACAAGGCTGGGACTGTCCACCTTTATAATTATTTGCGCGACAAACACGACGTCTTGGAGCGTCGGCTCAACCAGCAGCACTATAATTTTCATCTCTATCGTTCCGCTTGCGTCACCATCTGGCTTTTTGCCGGCCTCAATCTGATGCTTGTCCGCGAATGGATTGGCCACGCTCACTTGAGGATGACCGTTCAGGTTTACGGCAACGCCATTGCCGTGGCCGATGATTTGTGGCGCAAGCGCAGGACGGCAAACGATAACGCCACAAAGAGCCCGCTTGAACGCGTTCAAGAAGCCCTCGCCCTTGTGAAAAACACTGTGGGTCGCAAGCGCTCCGCTTAGTTGACCTTGGCGATCGGCCTGCCGATGACGGTACCGCTTCCGTCATCGGTGGGCCATTCCGCGAGCCGATGCACAGTTCGGCGCGAACGTTCCCAACGTTCAAGACATCGGTCAAATGCCGGATGCTTATAATCGGCATCGAAGTTTTGCCGGGTTGAGAGAAAAATCCAGAACTGGCCGCTGCGGGCATTGCGTCACCGGATGTCTGGTCGCTCGTTCACGCCTCTCTTGCCGCTGCTGACGACCAAATCAATATCCATGATCGACAAGAGGCTTTGGCTGCCGTGTGTCGGATCTGAAACTAGAAGTCGCGGCAGCATTAGGTATCGGTTAGAACCGTCCCTTCATCAATCGCGCTACCTCGTGCTGGACGAAGTCGTACGACACGCTTTCTGCGTCGAACCGCTCGAAAAGCTGGGAGACAAGGGGCACCAATACACCCGCCAGATCCTCTCTCAGTTTTTTCACGGGAATATCCGCCTCGAGCAGGACCTCATCGCTGCGCGCTGGCCGCCCCTCCAAAAACATACCAGATAGCGGGTTGGCCCAGCTTTTAAGCTGACGGCCGCGAAGGCCCGAATAGAGGACCCTCACCTTCACGCTTAACGTGTCTGGGTCGTCCTTTGCCAAATGGGTTGCCAGATGGCTGGCATGGAGAAGAATTTCGCCTAGCCGCCATATGGGCAGTGTGGAGTCGAAGACGGTCGCTGGAGGAAAGGTTTCCTGTCCATCCTCCTGATACCCGCGGATCAGGAACATGCGTCCCGAAGGCACCCCGCGCCAGAAGTCGCAATGAGCAGCGTCTGAAAAACTGCGAGGCACGAGGTGATCGGGCGCGAGCCAGCTTTCAATCGCACCATCCACCTCACGCGGCCGCGTTTCCTCTCGGCTCATGAACATGAATGCGGGCCAGCCTGTGTATTTTATGTGCGCGACTTTCTCGAGCATCCGCTCAAAATCGCCAGTTGTGATTGCCTTTAGCTCACCTTTGAAGCAGTAGTCGGCACGGTAGAAGCCATCAGGAAAGCGCGCTGGGTTTTCAGGCGGAAGGTCCGTTACCAACATCTGCCAGCGCTCGATTGACTCGCGCAGGAAGCGCTCCTGCGCGCCCATTTCTTTCGGCTCATCGAGCAGACCTACAACGCGAAGAATGTCAAAAGCCTTTGCAAGGCTGAGTGTTGTCTCGCCGCGTTCAAATGCAGCCATGGTCGGCGCGCTCACCCCTGCAAGGGCGGCGTGCTCGCGCTTGGTCATCCGGCTTTCTCTACGGCGCTCGATCGTTTCATCAATCAGCTTCTGCCAGTTGAGAAGCTCTACTCCTCGAAGAGACGCAGGCATTGATTCCTCACAACTTCCGCAAAGCGACTTATAAATCCATCTGGCGGCTCGCCGTCGGGGACTTTGATGGGGTTTTTGTCGATTTGCTTTTTCAGATCGCGCAAGGCGAGTTCGACAGCTCGTTCCTGAAGACCGATTGCGACGCCAAACTGACGAAAGAGCGCACCGTTGAGCTCTTCAATGTTGCGAACCTTGCCTAGCAAAGAGAGACCGAAGTTGCGATCAAGATTCTCGTAAAGCGCAGTGTTCAGGACATCATAGACAGGCGACAGCCGAAGGCCGTCTTTGTCTTCGAGCAGCGAGAAATTCTTGAGATGTGCGTCGCAATTGGCTAGCGCTGCGAACACGATAAGCCGACGGAACAGCTTATCGAGATCAATTATCGGTCTCGAAGAGTGCCTCTTGATGACCTCTGCGACCTCTTCGTAGCTGCTTGCGTATTTTCCGTCGTACTTCGCCCCTCTGGGTTTGGCGAGAATCTGCGCGAAATCCTCCAGCCTGAGCTTGCTCCCCTCTGGAGTGCGGTCAAAGCGCTCCACGACCAGGGCGATTTCATTCTCTACCTGACCGAGCCTGAAGCTGGTAACTTCCTGAGCGCCCAGAATTGAAGCCGCCCACGTGAGAGAGCGAAACTCGTTTCTGACGAGTGTGGTCTCTGACTCAGAATTGAACTTGGCGATAAATGGTGCCGGACCATCTCTCCCAGCGGGAAAGAAGTCATCGCCGCTTTTCACCACGAGGAGCTTTTTTTGCACACCAGAAAGCGTCTTACCGGGTGAGGGAGATCCTTCCTTGATGACAGGGATTTCAGCCTCATCGAGCGGACGGAGACCAACGGCGCCGATGCAGTCTTCGCCATAGGCTAACAGAAGGGCGAAGTCGTTCTGCTCGTCTTTGATATGGGCCCCGCGTGCCTGCTTCTCTCGTAGCCAACCTTCTGGGCCTAAATGCTGGAAGTATGGATGAAGCCCGTTTTCCCAGTTATGCTCCTTCTGGGTGGCGGGAAAACAGCAAGCGATGTCGGTCTCCCACTCCTTATGGTAGGTGAACCGCGTTCCTCCCGCTATAGTCTGTTCTAGGGTGCCGGCTGACTTGTCCTTGTAGAGGACATCCGCCCGGTATAGGTTTTCAGTTATAGCTTCATTTCCCCTAATTGGGCCAAAATTCGAGCCAATTTGATAGCTCAGGTTTCATTATGGGGCATTTCTTTAAAAAAATGAAGCCGTAGTTTCCTTTTTGATTTTGGATGCGGATTATGTAGGCATTGCCTTCAAATTGGCGAGGTCTCACCCTGCGAACGACCTTGAAGGAAGCTGCGCTTTCAATCTAGTCTGTGAAAGTCGGGGACACACTCAGCTCAAAGCCTCTACAAGGTCGCACGTCTCGAAATTGAGCAGAAATTGGGCGTATGATGTATTGAAGATGTCGGAAATGTACTCCCTGACTTCAACTACATCTGACCGGTCGCGGCAACGTGACATATCATAATTTCCAGATTGTGTAATGCTGAACAGCTGAACAGAAACAGTGCGTGAAATATACCGCGCTGATATATCGGTTAATCCCCAACTGGATGGCCCCTTCCGTTTTGGACTTGGCGTTGAAATCTCGCAGCACGGTGCTGTCTAAATTGATAAACACATGAGAGCTCCTCCCTTCGTCGGCAAGGGGAATGACGACGGTACCATTACCCATATTCTGACCTTTGTCGGACATTTGCTCCCATGAAGTCGTGCCATTGCGACCGTCCTGACCGCGCAGTAATCGGCTCCGGTAAGCGCATTACTCATTGCTGATTGATGCGCTGACGTCATCGTACCGACGCTGGAGGTCTTTGCTCTACTGTGCGCTGCAAATGCTGTGGAAGCATGGAGCGTGAATGCAGCAAGTCGCGATGTCGGCTTCCGAGAAATTCATAGTGCTCTGTGCACGACGAAAATGGTCGAAAGCGGCCCTGCCCCGGCAGATATGCGCCCCATTTCTGCCGCCCAGACTGCCATTTCGAGCTCCTAAAAGCGGTCAGTCCGCCCTGGTCCCGACGACGTCGAGAACGGGCTGGGTCGCGGAGGAGCGGCAGCCAGCAACTCGTGTAGCCATCCGCCAGGGTCCGAGCAGCCCTACCCAGGGAAGTGCACCATCTATGCATCGGAGCCTGAACACTCGGCTGACGCGAAGACGAACTCGCGCCTTGGTCACGAGATGCTTTATTGCTTCAAGTTGCCTACCACGACTAAGTTGAAAAGCCCTGACGTTGCCCCCAACTTCTATCCAGCGTGAAGTAGACTCGGGCGGTTGGTTTGGCCGATCTGGCCGGGGTGAGTGACGGGGGCTGGCGCGGAGCTGGTCATTGAGCGGAGCGGCAGATCCCG
>NZ_JAIMBX010000007.1:0-60726 GCF_032907385.1 Devosia sp. BK | reverse complement strand
ACCACGGTTGGCATTGCGCGGTTTGGCCGGCCCTCGAGCGACGCGATCCTCGGCGTCTTCTTCGGCATGGATAACCGCGATGGCCGTTTCCAGATCTTCCAGCGCCAGTTCGAACTGGTCAGGATCGCTCTTTTCCGACCGTCGTCCGAAGGCTGCCTGCTTGAACGCAGCGACCAGCTTTTCCAACTGGGCGATCCGCTCGTCCTTGCGCTGATCGCGCAACGCCGCAGCGACAAGCAGCGCCTTGAGGGCGGCAATATCGTCAGGAAGTTCGGCGGCATCGAGCATGTCCGGAATCTACCAGATCAGTCGCCGCCGAGCCCGCAAAAAGACAAGCCCTGAGTCATCCTGACGCAGTCATTCCACCGCTTCTGGCGCCTTCGCTTCCACCGCCCGAACCCGCCGCCAATCGAGCCCAGAGAACAGCGCCTCGAACTGCGCGTGGCTCAACGTCATCAGGCCATCTGTCACCGCAGGCCAACTGAAGGTGTGCTCTTCCAATCGCTTGTAAGTCATGACCAATCCGGTGCCGTCCCAGTAGAGCAACTTCAGCCGATCAGACTTCTTGGCGCGGAACACGAAGACCGTGCCGGTGAACGGGTCCTCGTGCAACGCGTTCTTGACCAGCGCCGCCAGGCTGTCATGGCCTTTGCGAAAGTCGATCGGCTTGGTCGCCACCATGATCCGCACCCGGCTCGAGGGGAAGATCATGTGAGCGCCGTCAGCGCGCGTACGACCGAGGCAATCCGGACCGCCGAGGCGCCAGGCTCGAGCCGGATGATCACCGATCCCACCACGACCTCGGGCCCAGCCGATGCCGCCCGATCCGCGGCCGCCAGTGCCTCATCAACCGGAGCGACCATCAGCGTCGCAAACTCCACCGCATCCTCTGGTGCCGGCAGCACCAGCCTCCCCCTCCGCGCAAGGGTTCGCCAAGAGGAAATATGGTTGGGCTTCAGCCCATGCCGCTCCGCAACTTCACTAATGGTTGCTCCGGGCCGCAACGTCTCGGCGACAATCCGCGCCTTAACCTCATCGGGCCACTGCCGATTGCGGCGCCGTCTACCGCTATTTGTGAGAAGCTCCAATGGAGCGTCCATGGAGAAACTCCCGCACTGACATCAATCAGTGCGCAATCTCATGGCTCACAAACGGGAGGAAGGTGGGGGTAGGACACCGCTTACTCTGAACCGGGTGGTTTCTGCTCTACAGGTTCAGATGCACCGGGGAGCACTGTCTGTCAGAAGTTGCGCGGCACGTCCGAATGCTTCGAAAGAAACTTGAAGGATCGCACTCTGAACTTAACCGTCCGAGATGCGCCGCCAGAATCTGCAGTTTGGCGATCCCCCGTACATCCTGGAGTTTGCTGGCGTGAGGTGATTTTCGTCTATCAAGTGTGAACACACGTGTGCCACAGAACTAAGAGGCCTTCGAAACTAAGGCATAGTTAATTTCTTCTGCAACCTCTAATCCTAACCTAGACTCTGACTTCCTCCACACATGCCTACTAGACACAATACCTAAAGTCATACCCAGCAATAGTTGCTCGAACGCCAAGTCTACGAAGGATTTATTATAAAAAAGCATGACGACAATTGAAAATAATATTGCGCGAAGCGCGGCAATGCGATCTCGTTGTAGCGGGTCGCGTAGTTGCAGGAGAATTCGCCTGGCTCGAGCGATACCTAGAAGTAACGCTAGAATGTAGAGGCCGGCTGCAACTATGCCCCCGTCCCATAACAGCTGCGCAACGGCCGTGGCTCCGACGTCTAGCGGATAATAGCGACCTCCAATCTCTCCTACAGCAACAGCACTGCTGAAGCGAGTTGAGGCCATACCGTATCCGGCAAACTTTCGATCGGCGCCTGAGGCAAAATCATTCGACCATAGCGCAAATGATGCTCCACGACTAACCTGACCAGTCTCATAATTTGCACCATCCTCATCGAAGAAGTACGAAAAACTCGCAGAAACAGAATCTTCAATAGATGATGAGCTCGTAGTACCCCAGTACAAATTTTGGTATATGCTCAATAAAATAATCACAAAAATCGGGGTAAACACCAAAAATGAAACAATAACTGAAGGCCTTCTCCATATGAAATGAGATACACTCAAAAATAAAACGACAGGAAGAAGTATTAGAAAAAGTTTAACCTCGCTCATGATCAATATTAAAAAGGATGACGCTATTGAAGCCCAGAAAAGCGAACGAGATATACGGCCGTGGCGCCGTAGATAGAGCGCAATAACTGTTGCAACGGTAACTGCCAGAGCCAAGCCCGGGCTGTCACCGCCCGCAAGGGGGTCACCACCAAAAGTGCCAACTACTGAATCCCATGAAATAGCCGATCGGCCAGCTCGCACCACAAAGAACTGTTGGAGAACAAAGGGCATCTGTACTATGGGCACCCACACAGCAGCTTTCTCAAGCCGCTGAATCAGGGGGATGGGGTTCGGCCATAGGGAGATACCGAGTGCCACAAAAAAAACCGGCGCATAAATTCTTAAACCTAGCAGCATTTGCTCTACTGGAATGCCGCTTCCAATTGACCCCACCACAAGCCAAAGCATCCAGATTACAAGCGCACGCATCGGCCAAGTTAGGATCGTGCTACGGAACCCGCCCCTAAGAGCGCAGGCCAACAGTATGATCGGCCCCCCAAGATATGACAACTGATATACTGCTGTCAGTTTTCCATAGTAAATTACAGATCCGACAACATACAGCAAGAATCCAGAAGTCAATAATACAACAATATCCAACCTCTTGTTTGCAATAGAGTACCCCGCATGATTAGACAATAGCATGCCGGATTACCTCAGCAACAGATTTGGACATCATCACATAATTGCGATTTTGCAATACGTAAGATCGACCAGCACCCCCCATAGCGGAGCGTGCAATATTATCAGATATTATAGACTCAACGCTATTTGCTAGATCTATAGGGCTGAGATTAGATATAATTCCACCGCCGGATGATGAGATCAAATCCGTTTGATCTGGATGTTCATTCACGATCACAGGAAGACCCGATGCCATATATTCAACAAGCTTTGTGGGGCTTCCGACGCTGAATATAGAATCTACCGGAGTCAGGCAAATTGCTATACTTGCCATGTCCAAGTGACGACTTACTTCCGATGTGCTCACCCAACCAGTAAAAATTATCTTCTCTGACGCGGGACTTCTCTTAATGGTTTCACGAAGCCATTCCCTATCAGCAGGCTCTTGCGCGTCCCCTACAATAGCCAATTCTATGTGAATGTTTCTCCGCGCTAACTCCTCAAGCATGCTGATCATGACATCGACGCCACGTGGACGATCGCATGCACCGACATAGATAACTCTTGGTATTGTCGACTCAATATTCCTGATTGACGACGGAAATCTTTCCGGATCAATGCACATAGGAACTGCAGTAACATTACGTGGGTTTGCTCCCCACCCCTGGACCTCTAGTGCCATTGCTTTACTTTGAACGAAAGTATGTGCCGGAAACGAGTTGGCAATGAGCATGCGCTCAAGTAGAGCACCGCCCCCCCCCTTCAGAGCCAGCCAAGCACGCCGGAGCCAAGATATGTCACCCCAGCTTTTTTTGAGAATCGTTAGATCCATCAAAGCTATCGGGAACGAGCGCCAATAAAGAAACGGAGTGCGAGCAAATAAAGCCTTTATAAATATTAGCCACGCTATAATTGGCATGTCACGAACCAGCACGGCGTCGTAGTCGCGAAATCTGAGCGAAACCAACTTTTGGATGGTGAATAGCAGACGGCTCAATTTTCCACCCCGTGCAAGGTATAGGGCGCTATTCTGCCATTCAGTCGGGACCGCGGATTGACCTGTGGCGTGGCTTACTACATCGCAGAAAACGCCATTATCAGTCATGTACTTGCCGAACAGGATGGCCACGTCTGGGCGGAAAGTCGGATGTCCATCCGGATGAAAGAATAAGATGCGGGTCAACTAACGCCCCTTTCGATAATCCGCGCAGGCACTCCTACTGCCAGGGCCCCTGGTGGCACGTCCTTCACCACCACGGCATTTGCACCGATAACAGCCCCGTCGCCGACACAAACGTTGCCGAGGACCTTGGCGCCAGCGCCAATCACGACACGATTCCCGATGACCGGCGCCTCCTCTGGGTAGCCCTGCGAGCGGTTTCCAATTGTTACACCCTGTCTAAGAATGACGTCATCGCCAATTACAGCGCGGCCGTGAACAATTATGGACCCAAAATGCTCGATATTCAGTCGGCGCCCAACGACGGATGTTTCTGGAAGACAAATGCCGCAACTGATCTCGATGAATTTCTGCATCAACCGATTGATGATGTAGTACGGCACCCTGATGAATGGGGTTCGAACCTTGGTGCGCGGATGCGATAACCGGTACACGAATAAGGCCCAAAAGCCTTGGCTAAAAAGGCCTTCTCGGTGCGTACGAAGATCCTCTCGGATGAGCTTGTACAAAATCATAGTGTTTTGGCTTTTAGGCTTGCTAAGGCCACTCTGATCCGCTTGCGATATATCGCCAGCATCACGACACCCATGGCGAGACAGGCAACTATTCCCGAGGCGAACAACTGAAGCCAGGGAGGTTCGGTTGTTGTCAAACTCATAACTATCGACGCACAGACCCCACCGACAAGACCGACAATCACTGACGGAATCACCGCACCAACGATGTCGAGAACACTCACGGTTGTCACCTTCGCTGCCGCATAGGTTCCTATACCACTCGTGGCTATCATTCTTAGAACCGATGCTCCGGCTACAGCCTCAAGGCCCCAATGAGCACTCACGAAAAAAAGTACCGCACTCAGTAGAAGACTCGCTCCAGTTATGCGGAACTGCGTACCAGTTTTTTTCATAGCAATTAGGACGCCGGCATTGAGAGAACCCGCCACCGCGATGGGCCCCGCTATACATAATATCTGCATAGTTACCGCGCCCGACGCCCATTGCTCTCCTGCAAGAAAGATCAGTGCAGGTCGGCTCACAACAAACAAAACAACATAGATTGGGATCGCCGCAATGGTTACCAGCGTCAACATCCGCAGATGTAAGCTGCGGAGTTCCGCTGGATTGCCCTTTCCTTTTGAGATAATCGGCACCGACGTTCGGCTGACTACGCCAGCAAACATGTCGTTAACCGTCTGAGAAATGCGGTACGACACAGCATAAAGGCCCAAGGCAACCGGGCCTAGCACAGCGCCAATTACGAAGAAATCAAGTTGCGAATTCAGCACGGACACTGCGTAAACGCCTGCCAACCCGATGCCATACTTTAGTGGCTCGCCAAGATTGGCAATGGACGGAGCACCGGGGCGCCACCGGCTCACCAAAAAACTCGCTGCGCAATCAACTGCTGACTCAGTCAGTTGCTTGGCTACCAGACTCCAAATGCCGAAACCGAGCAGGGCCGCTGACAACCCTACCGCGGCTCCAGCCACCGTGCTAATCAGCGAACGAACGGCAATCTGCTTATATTTAAGCTCTGAGCGAAGCAAAGCATCGGGTACCCGCCCAATCGCCGAGATGATGACTGCGACCGAAAGAACTTGCGTCATTGCGACGCTTTGATCGTGACCGATAACGCTTATTGCCCACCATGGCGCGGTCCCCGCCACTATTAGAGCAGCAAAAGTCGAAATGCCGACCTGCCCCCAAAATATAGAGTTTATTTGGTCGGCCCGATTGTTTTGCTCTTGGACAATGTATTCAGCAAGCGTTGACTCAGTGGCAACCTGCACCAGCACAATGATTGCAGCTATCATGCTCAGTGCGCCGATGTCGGCCGGGGAAAGTATACGAGCCAGTACAAAGAACACCACCAAGGTGGTAGCTCGAGATCCCCAGACACGGACTAGCGACCATGCCGATGCAGACACCAGAGTTCGCGTCTCTAACCTTCCCCCGGTGACTTCAGGACTCGTCATACTACACTTGCTATGTGGGGATTAGACATAACCAATCCGGTACCGGCAATAGTTGACAGCCTGGGGAACATGCCGAGCCGGATTAGCGTCTCGCTACCTTCAAATTTGACTGATCCACTATACTCTAGGCTATCGTTATTTGAACGGCTTATAGCGTCCCGATACCACTTATAGTGAGCGCCCCCTCGATAGTACTGGCCTTCCGAGATAACCCGCTCAACCCTCTCATGAAAATCTGCGAGAAATTTGTAATGGAGCAGTACTGCCATTTCGTCCGCAAGTTTCAATGGTGTGGTGGAGTGCGCACCTCTGTGGAAGGAAAATCCTTTGTCGGGCCGTACCAGGGGAACCTTCTCGAGAACGGTGGGCATCTGCCACAGAGCTCTATCGAGGCCTAGAGCGGTTACGCCGGTCATTCCCGCCAGCTTCTCAAGCTTAGAATGTATAAATGCGTGACCCCAGCCGCGCGATACTTCAACGTTCAGAGGTCGTGCAAAGCGTTGTCTAGGGCCACCAAGCACGCGTATACCCGGGAAACGGGGCTTTTTCCCTACGCGGGCAGGCTTTACCTGATAAGCGTATTCACTGTCCATGCGGTTAGCAACATCGAAAATCGATGATTTGTCATCAAGTTGCGCACTGGAGAGCGCCCCATGAGGATACATGTCAAGCATGTAAGCCACTACACCGTGGTCGCCACGTTCATCTAGCTTGTCGACATACCGATGGATATTGATCGCCTCAAACTGCGGATACACGAATAGCTCGTCAGCATCAGCGAACAAGCACCACCCATCTAGCCCATGGAGCTGCACTAGGGTGTTTATCCAGTCGACACCCGACCGAGCTTCCGAGTAGGGGGCAGAGGTCCAGTAGACGTGGCAATCCGGCTGTTCCAAGAGCCATTCTCTGCTGCCATCTGACGAATTGTTATCTACGATTATGAGCCGGTCGACGCCCAGCTGACGATAGTGCTGAACGAAGTGTGGAAGTCTTTGGCGTTCATTGCGCAACATTCCAAAAACCCGCACCTCACCTTTGGCGTCGGGGACCGGCCGACCGATTGACACAAGCGTATGGGTCATTCGGCAAGCCGCTTAGAAGTCACAACCACCTGCAAGTCCTTTTCGTTGTCCGTAATCGCGCTCGTGATCTGGTCGGCCAACATGAACCAACTATACGCGGTAGTTGCGCGATGATGAGCAGCCTCTCCCATCGCTTCGATGCGGCCGGACCGCAATAGATCAATGGCGACGGCAGCAAATTCACCAACGTCGCCTGGCTTTACACGTATGCCGTTTTGTGCGTTTTCGACGAGTCCGTCATAGAACTGCATGTCCCACACAACAACCGGCAATGACATGGCCATAGCTTCAACACAAGTCCCCGGCAATCCCTCATAGAACGACGGCGCTGCGTATATTTTCGAACGTTTTAGCCAGCCTACCATTTCGGCAAATGGCACTTGACCTGTGAAGATTACATTGTCCGGATATCTCTGTGCCACAGCTTCCACTCCGGCCTGTCCTTCACCGTACCCAACTACGGCAATCCTAATAGATGGGTGAATCGCTATCAGTCGCTCGATAATCAGAGGTAAAACGAGACTCCCCTTACGCGGCTCGATACGTCCTGGAAAAACGACATCAATGTCTTTGGTGATATCATCCAAATCTCTAGAAAATTGGGAGAGGTCCACGCCGTTGGGGATGACTTTAATCGTTCCTCTATATCCGTAGTGAAGAACTTCCGAACGCCCTTGCTCAGTGAGCGTGATTATTTTAGACGCCCGCTGGAATAGCCATCGCTCCATCGCCATTTTTATTTTCACCGACAGGCGAGACCAAGACGACGGAAAGAGCGGCAGTCCAAGTAGCCGCCCAGACATCCCGTAGTAGGTGGTATGGGCTGTCACGGTTAGCGGGATTCCGCCGGGTATAGAGAATGCGGGAATAAGCGGTGGAGCGTGGAAATTTATAGCACTAACAAGTCCTTGATTCTGCAGCGACCGCAGTAGTTTACGGACCCGCAATGTCCAGATGGCTAATCCTAGACGCCCCTCTGGCATCGGAATATACTTAAGTTCAACAACATCGGCGCGGGCCTTGAGCCGTACTTCGCTGCCACCATGGATTACCAACATTTTTTCGTTGCCGTCTGAGATGTTGGCCAGCCAGGACTCTATATAGCGGGCGATACCGCCCACTCCAGACAGCTGCGGATAAACGACAACGATCACCTGCGAACCTCATTCACTACCGCGTCGAAGTCCGCCACAACTCGTGACCACTGGAAGCGTCGTCTAATTTCTTCTCTGGCGTTGCGCCCCATAGCCTCACGCAGACTTGGCTGGGAAAGGGTAGTTCGTATTTCTTCGGCTAGGCTGGTCGCGTCAGGCATGGCCAAGCGACCGTTTTCGCCATGCGTTATCAATTCGGGAATGCCTCCAACCCTAGTTGCGATCACTGTCCGACCCGCAGCCATACCCTCGAGCACAGTCAACGGACAAGGGTCCTGCCAGATAGAAGGGACAATGACAGCGTCCGTAGTGGCATAGAGCTCATTGAGTTCACGACGGCCCAAGAAACCGGTGAACTTCACGCGATCAGATAAATTATGTACAAGAGACCTTAGCCTCCGCTCATATGCCGTTGTCGGCGCATTGCCGAAGAAGGACGAGCCGGCCAACACCAGATCGTGCATCGGAAATTCTGAGGCAATCCTAGAGAAGGCCTCTAACAAAATGTGTGGCCCCTTCTCGTCCACAAGTCTCCCGGCAAAGAGGATAAAAGGACGATTGGCAGGTGCGATTGACGGCGCCTCAACTAGATCGGTCCCGTTCAACACAGTGGTGAAGCGGTGCGCGTGGTGAGCAAAGGCACTCGCAGCTCTTCGTTTTACGTAGTCTGAAACGAAGATTACCTTATCTGCCTTATCGAGCGCTTTATCATAGTATCGGGAAGGCCCCCGCGAAGTGAGGTGATCGTTGTGCATATGCAAGATAACAGCTTGCTCTGGCCGTTTATTGAGCATCAAAAGCGCAATTGGGTCGTTCTGGATAATCAACACGTCAAACGAGCGGGCCAGCGGCCGTGTCCGAATGTTGTAAGATAACGACACGATGGTTTTAGATATAAGGCGCGGCAGACTACCTTGTGAAGAAGCCTGCTTGAGGTCATTCGCTGATTGCTCGTAGCGTCGCCACGGCACTCCGATATAGCTCACACCAGCTAAACCCGGCGCGTCGGATGGCCTAGATATTATCGATAGATTAGCGTTGTCAGGCTTCCAGTAATCGGAAAGCCTATGAACCCAATGCTCAACGGCTCCACCGAGTGTAGGCGGTACTGGCAACATCTCCGGCATAAGGATGCCAATTTCCAACTTACTACGAGACACCGTAAACCTGCATGGTTTGATCAACTATGGTGTTCCAGTCAAACCGCTCGAGTTCCGCTCCCCAATCAACTCTGTTAGAGGGGCGATCAAGCGCTTCCGTTAGCTTTTCGCAAAGTCCGTTGACGTCACCGACAGTGAAATATGCACGAGCGGGTAAGCCCACTTCTAAATGGGGCGATATATCACTTGCGATGACATCACACCCAGAAGCCATGGCTTCAAGTAGAGCAATCGGCAGCCCCTCATGGGTCGACGGGATGACAAACAACCGAGCGTCCGTATAGAGTTTCTGGACCTGAACCCATGGAATAGCACCCAACAGATGCACGTGGGGCGAGCTCGATGCCAAGCGCTGCACCTCAGAGGAGTACGCAGTCTCATGGTCAGCACCCCCAGCGATTACAAGATGGACGTCGCCGCGATCGATTGCCAAGAAAGCTCGCATGAGATCAAGATGTCGCTTCTCCGGAACGATCCGCCCCACCGACAGTATGTACGGAAAGTCGAAACCTCCGGTCGATGTACCGCTATTCGCCGTTTTGGAAACGCCATTAGGAATGCCATGGACGTTGCGCGAGCTTGTCTTAGAGAGCTCCTGGCTAAGTCGTGATGAAACTGCTATCACTTCGTCTGCAAATGTGAGGGCAGACCACTCACCCGCTTTCAGCGCGATTTTAGCGATAGTTCCCCACTTCTCTCGATTGTAGTCCCGTCCGTGATGGGTCACCACCACTCGTAGACCTAACAATTTTGCCAGCGGAGTAAGAAGCGCCGGGCCGATACCATGAATATGTAAAACCATGGGACGTCGCCAAGCGCTCCACAATACCGCAGCGAAAGTACCCGACACCGCTTCAAAACTCTGGCTACGGAGAGACCAAAGCGGAGAGCGAACTACCCCATCCACTTCGCGCCTCTGATATTTGGACACATCAGCGTACGGCTTGCGCTCGACCACTTCCACAAGAACATCTCGCTCAGCAAGTCTTGTCGCCAGCTCTCTTACGTGGGTTTCTATACCACCTTGAGCATCAATGCTACGCAACCCAGCCATCATAATGTGGCGTCGTCCGATATTTCGCTTAGGCACCAATTGCCCCTCCACTTGCCACAGCGCTTTGGCCACACAAAAGCCGGCAAAAATAGCGTTTTGTAGCGACATGCATTTGACCGCCCACTGATGTCTGGAACCTAGTCTACCCCGTAAAATTCTATCTACAAAACAAAACAATAGACGACACAAAATAATTTACAACAATAACTGAAATTACACCGGCTTCAACAAAATAGAAATTTTTACAATATTTTAGTGCATTAGTTTCATGAACATAAAATTATAAAATAGTTTACTATTATCAGTGCGACAGATTTGGCAGTTACCCGAGAGACCTTTTACGCGCAATCAAGTTTTGCGATTGCGGGTCATCAGGTGACGTTCCCAGGCATAGGCGGTTTCGACGATTTCGTTGAGATCGTCATGCTGCGGCACCCAGCCGAGGAGCGAGCGGACCTTTTCGCCTGTCGCGGTGATCGAAGCCGGATCGCCGAGACGGCGCGCGCCTTCATCGGCCCGGAAATTGACGCCCGAGACTTTGCGGACCGTTTCGACCACTTCACGCACGGAAAAGCCGCGGCCGTAGGCGCAGTTGAGCGTCGTGCTTTCCCCGCCCTGGCGCAGATGGCCGAGGAGAAGGGCGTGAGCGGAAATCAGGTCGGTGACGTGGATATAGTCGCGGACGCAAGTGCCGTCGGGTGTCTCGTAGTCGGTGCCGAAAATGTCCATCTTTTCGCGCTGGCCGAGCGCGGTCTGGCAGGCGACCTTGATCAGATGGGTGGCGAGAGGCGTCGACTGGCCGGAACGTTTCTGTGGATCCGCGCCGGCAACGTTGAAGTAGCGCAGGACGCCGAAGGTAAGCGGATGAGCCGCTGCGACGTCCGCCAGCATCCACTCGGTCATGAGCTTGGAGCGGCCATAGGGCGACATGGGATTGAGCGGGGTGTCTTCGACGACGGGAGCGAGGCCGGTCATGCCATAAACGGCAGCGGTCGAAGAGAAGATGAAGTGTTTGACGCCGCCCTTGACCGCAGCCTCGATGAGGTTGCGGGAGGTCGCGGTGTTGTTGGCGTAGTATTTGAGCGGATTGGTCACCGATTCCGGCACGACGATCGAGCCGGCGAAATGGATGATCTCGGTGATGCCGTATTTTTCGATCAAGCCGACGACGAAATCGACATCGCCGGCATTGCCCTGAACGAAGCGCGCGCGGCCATCGATGGCCCAATCAAAGCCGGTGACGAGATTGTCGAGCACGATGACGTCTTCGCCGGCATCGGCCAGATTGAGCACCATGTGGCTGCCGATATAGCCGGCCCCGCCGGTAACCAAAACTGCCATCATACATCTCCAACTTATCGAGGGATTTGCTTAAGAAAAGGCGATCTATTCGAAGGTAAAAATTACGACTCGAACGCAATCTCAGATTTATACTTCCTATACCAAACCACAAATTCATCCACACACGTCTCAATAGGTGTGCTTGGAGCATACCCAGTTAACGCTTTGAGCAGGCCCGCATCAGCGAAGGTCGAGACAACATCACCCGCCTGCATAGGCAACATATTCTTGATCGCAACTTTACCTAAAGCCGATTCTATTGCCGCGATGAATTTCAATAGTGGAGTTGGAGTTCCACCAGCAATATTTACCACCCGCCATGGCGCGACTGGCGAGAGTGAATCTTGAACGCCATGAGCTGGTTTTGAGGAATCCGGAACAGCGTCAATCAACCGAGAAATCGCCTCAACAAGATCGCCAACCGCGGTTGAATCGCGTTGCATTTGACCCATCCCGTACACCTCAATGGCATGGCCTTGCTCGATTGCATCCACAAATTTGTAGAGTGCCATATCGGGCCGTCCCCACGCGCCATACACGGTGAAAAAGCGGAAGCATGTGGTAGGAATATTGAAAAGGTGAGCGTAGGAATGGCTCATCTCTTCGCATGCCTTTTTAGTGGCAGCATAGAGCGAGACCGGAAAGTCGGTGCGGTCTGCTTCTACAAACGGCATCTTCTCATTACCGCCGTAGACTGAGGAGGTCGAGGCGATCAAGAGATGCCTTGGCCTAATTTTCTTGGCGAGCTCAAGGACATTGAAGCTCCCAAGTAAGTTAGAAGAAATATACGCTTCCGGCGCTTCAAGACTGTAGCGCACTCCGGCCTGAGCCGCGAGGTGGATAATCACTTCGGGTTCAAACCCATCTACCGCTTCATCCAACGCGGACTTCTCTTCGAGCATTGCCGCGACGAACCTGAACTTACTCCACCGCTTCAGAATCGCTAGACGTTTCTCCTTAAGAGAAACGTCGTAATACTTAGTCATCCCATCATAACCAAGGACCTGATGACCCTTTTCTAAGAGACGCTGGCTCAAATGGAAGCCGATGAACCCGGCGGCACCAGTTACTAAGATTTTCATTCAGAGACAGCCGGAGTGTCTGCGTGCTCGTCAGCCACCGGGCGTCCTACGCTGTGGTAGCTGAAGCCTGCAGCCTCGACCTCCTTCTGTCGATAAACATTGCGAAGGTCGACGAAGACGGGCGTATTCATCTGCGCTTTAACGCGAACAAGATCGAGAGAGCGGAACTCGTTCCATTCAGTTACTAGCACTAGAACATCAGCACCGTTGGCCGCATCATACGCATCAGCTGCGTAGTCGATGTTTTGAACCACCAACTTTGCCATCTCAATGCCCTCTGGATCGTAAGCGCGAATGGTTGCACCAGCGTCCTGGAGTGCTTGGATAATCGCAATGGAGGGTGCATCGCGCATGTCATCGGTGTTTGGTTTGAAGGTCAGGCCAAGAATTCCGATGGTCTTGCCGCGAACATTTCCACCCGCAGCGGCAATAACTTTGCGCCCCATGGCGCGCTTCCGCCGATTATTTACCTCGACGGTTGCCTCAACTAGGCGCAATGGAGAATCGTAGTCTTGACCCGTTTTCACGAGAGCCAGAGTATCCTTCGGAAAGCAGGATCCACCATAACCCGGTCCAGCGTTAAGAAACTTGCCGCCTATGCGACCATCAAGCCCTATACCTCGAGCAACATCCTGAACGTTCGCGCCGGTTCGCTCACACAAATCCGCCATCTCATTGATGAACGTGATTTTCATGGCCAGAAACGCGTTGCCAGCGTATTTAATTAGCTCGGCGGTACGGCGACCGGTGAACATCAGCGGAGCCTGGTTTAGGTAAAGTGGACGGTAAATCTCTGTCATGACTTCGCGAGCGCGCTCATCTTCGATGCCGACGACAATACGGTCGGGACGTTTGAAGTCGTCGATCGCCGCTCCTTCGCGGAGGAATTCGGGATTGGATACAACGATGACGTC
The DNA here is from genome assembly GCF_032907385.1 of Devosia sp. BK. Lineage (NCBI taxonomy): Bacteria > Pseudomonadati > Pseudomonadota > Alphaproteobacteria > Hyphomicrobiales > Devosiaceae > Devosia > Devosia sp. BK. Next base: position 46,988 of record NZ_JAIMBX010000007.1, on the reverse strand, counting down.
TGCAAGGGGATTTGTTTCGCGGATAATCCGCTCCACTTCATCACCAGTACCGACAGGCACCGTCGACTTTGTGACAACAACCGTGAAACCTTCAACTGCGCGCGCAATTTCTGCGGCTGCCGCATACACGTACGACAGGTCGGCGTGTCCATCGCCGCGGCGCGAGGGAGTTCCCACGCCGATGAAAACCACATCAGCCTTTGCAACTGCTGGGGCTAGGTCCGTGGTGAAGGTCAAACGCCCTGCTTTTGCGTTGTCTGCTACTAGAGCATCAAGACCAGGTTCAAAGATTGGAATTTCGCCTTTTTTGAGCGCTTCTATCTTCTGCTCATTGAGATCGACGCAGGTGACGTCATGACCAAAATCCGCGAAGCAGGCGCCGCTGACCAAACCGACGTAACCACTACCAATCATCGCAATATGCATAGAAGTGCCTCAAGTATGCTTGGGCGCTTTATTACATAGAATGACGGACGTCGAGAACCCGCGGTTTGATACATTTCGGTAAATGGTTAGCGCAGGTTGGAAGCGAGTTCCCCTGAAATATAACGTGTTTTGACGCTAATCGCTTTTTTTGCATGGCCGACATGCTCCGCGAATGCTTGACGAGCTTCAGACTCCTTCGAGGATCTGAGTCATAAACATGATGAAGGCAAAGCTTAACAATTGAGAATACTGCGGTACACTCTGCATATTCGACCAGTCAGGTCCGTGGTGAAAAAATCAGGCATTGCCTGAGTTTGAAATATGATCGCCAGATAGACACCGTCGCCTCCACGACGCCGATGTCTACTTGATCCGCAAGATTGACGCCAAATAGAAATTACCCAAGGCAACAGGTAGGCGCCAAGAACTTTATGTAACATTCCTGCGCAGATCTATTATTTCACCCCCCCTAAATAGGAACATACGTTATTTAACTTCTACGACCACGCGACGATTAGAAGCCTGGTCAGGCCCAAATTGATCTGTCCCGCCAAACCCTAGCACAGATTGATCACGAAATTTTGTTCCGCTTTGAATTAAGTAATTTAGAACTGCATTTTCTCGAGCTTGCGATGTCCATTTATTTGCATAATCTGGAGCTGAAGTGCTCCTGTATTCAGTAATAGTGACCGAGCAATTCGAGGTTCCCAAAATTGGCCGCAACTGATCAATATCCGCTTCACTTACTCGAATCTGCTTATTCTCATATGTAATTGAATCAATTTTCAAAGGGACGCATCCATCGGGATGATCTACATAATCGGGTAAATTAGATTCAGGATATAGACTAAGAGCCGGAGCCGAGGCTGAAATTTGTTTGGACGTATTTGTATCCGCAGGAGTAGATACCTCTCCAAGCGACAACTCTACGGTCGAATTGCTATAAAGCGCAGCGGTGTTGATTGCCACTGAGAAGTGACCCGTTAGGCGGGGATATTTCCATTGAGAAGTGGCTCTGGCGCACTTTTGCTGAGGCTTGGCTATCGGGCCCCGATCAATCTCGCCTGCAGCAAATCGAGCTTTGCGCGCCCATACATTTGCCGTTTCACGAGCTTCAGGCGCGTGATCTGTCCTTCGGTCTGCCCGTTGGACCATGGAGAGATGATGGCGTTTCTGACAGCCGCCAAGTCCCTTTCGACACCATTGGCAAATGAGGTCACCAGGCTGAGTTTTGCCGCCTGCAACCAGTCTTCCAGCTTGGCTGCTGTTTTGGATCGGATCATGGACTGGAACTCGCCGATAGTGGTGCGGGCGACCACCAGCTCGGGTACATTCACTTCGATCGCAGCGACCAAGATCGCTTCAGACTTCGCGAGATCGTCCCGCGCTGTGGTCAACAGCCTGGCGATCACGCGCGCCGATGGCGTTCGCGCCAACCCGCTTTGATTTGCCTTTTCAGCAAGCCGCCGGCGTTGCGCCCATTGTGAGACGACACCGCTTTGTCCTGGAAAGCCCTGCGCCTGCATCTCGCGCCAGAGCGCCAGAGCATTCCGGACGCCTTCGTCCCAACGCGTGTTCGGCCAAGGGGGCCAGCTATCCAGGGAACTTGGTCTCGTGCGGAACACGTCGAACCTTTGGCCACGCAGGACGTCGCGCACGACCTTCCGGCTATGGCCTGTTTGGCGGACGATCTGTCGGATCGAGGTTCCCTTCTTCGACAGCTCTTTGATGGCCTCGTTGGTCTCCTGCCGGCGCAAATATCCTTCGTATTGCAGCTTTTCGGCATAGGTCAGCAGCTTGGGGTCGACGATATTGCAGCCTACCGCCTGTCTGATCTGACGCATGGATTTACCGACGGCGTCGAGGAAGGCGCGGCTTGAGTTTTCCATAAGGTGCCAGCGGTCGGCGACCTGTTCGGCATTCGGCAAGCCCCTGGCAATCGCCTCGCCATAGCCACCCCCGCGATCTCGGGTGACGACTGATATGGTTGGATGCTCGGACAACCACGCGCGGGAGGTATTCAACGCGCGATCTGGCAGCAGGACGACCGGCCTGCGACGCTCGAGGTCGCACACAATCGTCCCGTAGGTTTGCCCGCGCCGAAAAGCGAAGTCGTCGATTCCAATCACTGTCAGCGTGTCATCATGGTCCGTGACCCGCCGCCGCACGACGCGCAGCAAAGTGTCTTTGCTGACCGGTATCATGAGACGATCGGCGAAACTGGCTGCGGGCCTGCCGCCTAAAGCCAGACCGAGATGGTGCACGATGGTCTCGAGCCGCTGCGTGCGCCGGCTATACCGGCCCAAGACGCTGTCATCGAACCGCTCGCAAAAGATGCGACGGCCGCAAAGAACACCATCACACCAGAAACGACGCGCGAGGATCGAAAGCTCAACCCGTCGTCCACCGAGCGGCAAATCTGCTGGCCTGCGCCTATAGCGGCTTTGCACACGCCGGCTACGGCTCCCGCAGCTAGGACAGATTCCCCACGGTCGGCGAGATCGCAGCAGGATTTGTACCCTGTCCGCCACCACCTGCACCGCATCCACCGCAAAGCCAATCGGCGCGAGGCTCGCGCGCTGAAAACCATGCTGCATCTGCTGATCCTCCTAAGAACCAGCGCGAACCTCGGCCGCAACAGCAGCAAATGTGAGTCAGAGCCAAATCTCGATGGAAATATCCCCGCCTAACGGGTCACTTCTCAGTGGCAATCAACACTGCGGAGCGCCAACTGTAGCGACGACGGCTAACCAGAGGGCTGCGGCGATAGCCAGCTTTGACCCGCTGACAAAGTATGTCACCCATTAAACAATACTGCAGCCGGCCACTTACGCATATGTACTGCTGCATGCAGTAGTCCCTCCATCATCAGGAGGGATATATGTTTCTCGTTACGCCAGTTTTAAACGCAACGTTACAAGTGGTGGATCCAATTCTGCCAGATCCGCTGGCTGTGAGGCTAGCCTACTTCCGAACGTTCAAACGATGGCCCAATCTATCCAATCCTGCAACCTTCAACGAAAAAATTGCTTGGAGGAAACTGCACGAACGCCTGCCATTAATGCAGAAGTACGTCGACAAACTGCAAGTTAAGGACTTGATATCCGATAAGTTTGGCGATCGCATCGTTATTCCAACGTTAGCTTCCGCATCTTCTGCCGAAGAGCTTCCTCTCGAAAATATTGATGCCCCATATATTGTTAAAACTTAGAACGGCTGGAGCACCAATATCTTCGTGTGGGAGAAGCCAGCTGACTTTTCACCAATCCGGCGTCAATTGTCGGAATATCTAAAACAGAGCCTAGGCAAGAAAACTCGCGAGTGGGCATACCAAGGGGTTCCGCCCAAAGCTTTTGTCGAGCCCATCATCACAGATTGGGATGGCAACATCCCGGTGGATTACAAATTCCATACCTTTGGTGGTACGGTCTTTGCGATTCAGGCTGACGTCGATCGGTTCAAGGGCCACAAACGAAGCTTCTATACACCTGAGTGGACAGAAATGCCGTTCCACATAACGTACGAAGCAGCCCCACCCGTACCTGCTCCCGCGAACCTAAGTGAAATGCTTTCGATTGCTTCCACCATTGGAAAACAGTTCAGTTACGCACGGGTTGATCTCTACGATACCGGATCACAGCCATTCTTCGGCGAAGTTACATTCTACCCCGATGCCGGGAACGTGCATTTTGACCCGCCTGCCTGGGACGGAATATTTGGCTCACAGTGGCTCATGCCTGCCGCTAGTCCGGCCTAGCTTCTGCTAACAGTTCGAAGGCTATGATGATCGCAGAAATCTATGGCAGCCTTCTGATGTTAGAGTGTGCGGGGCGGCTCTGACTAGCCGCTTGGCGTTGGATAAGGCGCGTAAACCGAAGCCCCCCTCCCGTACAAGGGGTGAGTTGGACACCTTGAGCACCGTTCCCCATTGCATTCCGCGCGGATGAACTGCCCAAGGGTTTCCTCTCAGGCGTCGTCGGGCAAGTCCATAAGCGATTCATCGAGCGGTTCAACGCGAGGCTGGGGTGCTTGCTCAGCCTGCGGGAGACCGCTTCTGCGTATTTTGAGCGCGACGGCCTGATCAAGAGACGCCACACGACCTTCACGGTCGCGCCGTAGTATGGATGGTCGAGAGCGACATGCCGATGAATGAGATTGCCCAATTTCTAGAATGTACCGATACGCGCATCACTCATCGCGTCCCTGCAAGCTTTAGCCCGCATTATTTCCGGAAAGCTGCATCAGTGCTTGATTTTAGGAGACGGGCGGCCACCAGTCTTTTGATAAGGAGAGCTCAGGCCGCGTTAGCGACACGCCATGTGCCGCGGCCGGCCGACTTGGCCGCGTAAAGTGCCGCATCGGCGTCGTGATAGAGCGTGTCTGCATCTTGCCCGCCACGCATGGCGATCCCGAGCGAAGCGCCGATACTGTGCTCGTGCGTTCCCAACTGAATGGACTGCCTAAATGCACCGATAATCGTCCTGGAAAGACTGTCCATGTCGGTGTGCTCGCGCCCATCGGTGAGGATGGCGAATTCATCGCCGCCGATACGGGCTACAAGGGCTCCGGGAGGAGCACATTCACGCAGGCGCTCGCCGGCTTTGATGAGACATGTGTCGCCCTGGGCGTGGCCAAGTGTGTCGTTGATGGCCTTGAAATTGTCGAGGTCGATGAGGATGAGCGCGCCGACGGGAACGCCGTTTCTTTGTCCGTGGAGATCCTCAAGCCAGGCGTTGAAGCGGCTGCGATTGGCGAGGCCCGTCAGCACATCGGTCTCAGCCAAAGCACGCATGCGGTCGGCCATGTGTTTTTCTTCGGTGATGTTCTGTTTCATCCCGAAGATGCGCCGGGCCTTTCCGTCAACGCCGTCGACGGTCGCCGTGATGCGCATCCAGCGCGGATTGCCCTTGGCCGTGATGATTTCAGCATCGAAATTGAAATCGCCACAAGTGGCGATGGCTTCTGTTCGCAACGCCTGCATCTGCGCGGCGGATTCCGGGACGTACATCTTTAGGGACGTATCGCGATCGACAAGGGAACCACGCGGCAATTCGAAAAGATCGTAGACGCCGTTGGTCCAGGTGATGCGTTGGTCGGGCAGTGAACATGACCAGATGCCAATTCGTGCCGTCGCCGATGCCCGCTCCAGGAGATTTTGTCGACGGCGTTCTGCGGCCCGCCTGCCGGCCATTGCAGATTGGCCCACCAGCTCGGCGACCCGCAGGAGCAGGATCTGCTGTGCGACCTCATTGCGCCGCCTTATGTCCCACAGCACGATCCAGAGTGGTCGGGATTCGTCGATCACGGGAATGGGCGCCGTAAGAAGCAGCTCTGAGCGAGACGGCGTGCCCTGAGGAAAGACCTGCGCAAAGCCGTGGAGAAAGGATCTGGAAAAATCCGAGGGAGGCCGCGTGCCACCTGGGCGAGCCAACCGCCCTCCCCGACGAGGCCAACCCCACCACAATCGGCCAGCTGGCGCAGGCGGCTCAGGAACAGCTCCGGTCGTGCCGTGTCCGCGGCGGCGGTAATGGACGAGGGCTGAACCAATTGCGATCTCTCGAAGATGCGGGTATTTACGCGATTGGCTCTTAAGACATTGTTTCTACGCCGGTTTATTCGAGCAGCGCGTTTATGCACGCGGCAAGCGCATAACGAGCCAGCCATATCCAGTTTTTGGCCATAGAAAATCACCATCGGTTCATTCGAACCGCTGGTCAAAGTCTGCAAGCTTTACGCCGCAGATTTTTCATCAACAATTTCATGGACTAAGATGGTGGGTGCGACAGGGATTGAACCTGTGACCCCTGCCGTGTGAAGGCAGGGATCCATGTACCGCTTAGAGGAGCACAAAAGCGATGTCTGATAACTGACGTTACCCAACATCTCGCGCGGCAAGTCTAAGACCTCATTTCGGACGCACTCCAAGTCAGAGAGCAATTCCGAGACAGCTATTGGGCCAGCTCACACTGCCGCCAGGGAGGCGTTAACCCTAAAGCACCAGACACTTGCAGGTTTTCATCTGCCAGGTGCACTATCACCATGTCGATTCAGCCGAATCGATGACGGCCGCCGCCAGTGCTTCGAACCACCAGCGACGGCCTGACCACCGCAATCCTGCCCTAACAGGAGTTACAATGGCTACGAGCCTTGTAGTAGACGCGTGCGCGCGTCGGCAAGCATCCCCCTTCGACCCGGCCGGCTTTTTAAGCCTTGATGGGCCGCTATTTGGCGGAATGCGTCGGCGCAACTAGAGCGGTCGGTCCCAAACTGGGGCCGGGACGTCTGCGTCTGCACGCTGGCCGGTCGCCCCGCGCCTGCCGTGCCCTTTGCCTAAAGCTGTCGCCTGATGTTTTGACTGCCCCGTCTCGCATAGAATGCGGTGCGGTGCCCAGGTATCGGCTGCGATTGGCTAATGGCACGGTACGCCCCTCTTTTCCCTTCACCTATGCCCTGCCGGCTCGCGCCGCAACCTGGTGTCCCCTGGTGGCCACTGGGGTGCTGCGCCGGAGAGAAGGGGGCGGAATCTTCAATCCCATCCAATTCGAGTACCTATCATGAGTTCTTTGTCCGACATGATCCGGAACAGTACCGTCAATGCTGGCATGACAGCCCATGTCATGCCTGCCGTCGTAAGTAGCATCGTCATACTCGTCACCGCCGCGCTAGATGAACACGCCCTTTCCCAAGGTGTGCTTCTGCCCGATCCCTGGACCAAGGATGCTGACCCCACCATCATCTTTGTGCCCGATAGCTCCTGGCTTGCTCCAATGACCGTCGCTATCGATGCCCGGGGCGGCGCCGTTCATGGGACCCCGAGCCGGGAAAAATCCGAGGTGGCGCGCGATCTCGACGTGCTCGTGCGCATTGAGGATGGCGCCAGCGTCTGGGTCGCGGCGAGCTCCGAACATGTACCCGACCTCGCAAGAAGAGCCGTCGAGTGCGTTGTAACCGTAAAGGGGCTCACTTCTGCCGCCATCGCCCGCGCCGTGGGCACCGTGACGGGAAAAGAAATCATCATCGAAGACGCTGATTGGCGCGGTCTGTCTCTCCCCCTTATTGCCAGCTCGATACGATCCGGCGATACCGCGGAAGCCTGCCGCGACCGACTGCGCCGCTGGTCTGCACACACCGACGAAACGGCAGAGGCCGGTGAGAAGACAAAGGAGAGTGACCAATGGCCAGTTTTCGGTTCGGCGGCGGTCTGGCTGACCGAAACTCTGGCCCTCTTCGATGGGCTCAAAACCGGTCGCGTTCCCAAAGGCCTTTTGCGTCACACCTTGCTCGCCGGACAACCAGGATGCGGGAAATCCACCTTGGTCGACCAGCTTGCCGAACGCGCCGCCGTTCCACTTCATCGCCTGAGCGTGGGCGCCCTCTTTGCATCTGGCACCGGCTATCTCGACAGTGTCGTGCGTCAGATCGTTGGCTTCTTTGACGCCCTTCGCTCCCATAATGGACCGGCAATTGGCATCATCGAGGAGATCGATGCCATGAGTACCCGCACCGGTGGGACCGACTCCAATGGGGCTTATTGGAGCACGGTTATCACCTCGATGCTGCTTGCCATTGATGACCTCAACGCATCCGGCGCGCCGGTGCTGCTGGTCGGTTGCACTAACCGACCGGAGGACGTCGACGCCGCGATCCGCCGTCCCGGCCGCATTGGCCGCCTCATTGAGGTCAGACCCCCGCAAACTATAGACGACGTAGTAGCGGTGCTGCGCGTCCATCTGGGCCGTGACCTGCCCGACGCGTCGCTGCGTGATCTGGCTCGCCTCTGGCTTGGAGAAAGTCAAGCCCAACTGGCCGACCGCATTGCCGCTGCGCGAAACAGGGCCCTTCTCGCCGGCCGCCCACTGGAACCTGCCGATCTCGATCCGTATGGGATGGCTGGGAACACAGTGCGTATTGCCGTCCTCAAAAAAGCGGCCCTGCATGAGGCGGCCCATGCCGTGATCGCCCATGTCTTTCGACGCGAGGTCGATGCCATGGCCCTGCGCCTTGATCGCGCCGGTTCGGTCAGCGGTTTTACGACGCTCATCCCGCGCCTTGCGGGCGCCACTTACGACGAGCGCCTCGATGACTGCTGTATCGCCCTGGCCGGCCGTGCCGCCGATGCCTATTTTGGCAAACGGGTCGACGATGGCTCGGCCACCGACCTCATCCAGGCGAGCCACGCCATCGCCCTTCTTTATCTCAGCACCGGCCTGTCTGAGACCCTTATCGCCTTGCCGCCCGACGTGGTGACAAAGGAGCTTACCACCAACCTTGTGCTCCAGGACACGGTGGAGACAATCCTCCGAGACCAGATGGGCCGGGCCGACGACCTCGTCGCGCAGCACCACCAGACGATCGAACGGCTTGCAGAAGTCCTGCTTGAACGCCGAACCCTCGCAAAGGCCGAGATCGCTGCCTTTTTGACGGAAAGCAAAGCATGATCCTTCCAGCCCTAGACTTCATTCTCGATGACGGCGTGGTTCTGCTTGATCTCGCGGCACGCGTTGAAGCCGAGGATCTCGATATCTCGAGCCTACCTCGCTGGCGACAACTCCTTGGCGACCTCGCTCGCCTCCGGAGCGGCTGGCGCCCTGAACCCCGCATTCTGGAGCGAGCGCCTCGACTTGACCACTGGTCCGTTGGTGAGCCGCAGGATTTTGGCCTGGTCCGGCTTCTCGGAACCGTCACCGGTCACCCTCTTCTGCCAGACCATCGGGTCGTTACGACTTCCCCCCTTGTTGCCCTTGAGACGCAAAGGGGAACCTGGGCAAGGACTGTGTCGCGTTTCTACGTTTTGCACGCGAGTCAACGCGAGAGGGAACGTTGAGCTGGCGGTAAACTGCCGGTGCTTCTAGTCAACGAGGGGCGTAACCTCGAGGCAAGCCTCAGGCTTTCAGACGCCGCGCAAAATCCTCAAACAGCGCGCCGAAGACTGCCCGTCCCGCCAGCGGCCTGCACAGAGAATGTTCCGGCTTCGACCGCAGCGGCGAGCGCCGTTCGAAGCTCGGAGCCATTGAGCCAGGCGTGGAGGAAGCCGGCGTTGAACGCGTCCCCTGCTCCTGTCGTATCGACGACGGAAACCTTTGGGCTGGGCAGCGCGATCGTTTCGGAACCTGAGGCGAGAATACCGCCTTCCGCACCGCGCTTCAGGACCACAAGGGGAAAGTGGCGCCCGAGAATCGCAAGTGCGGCTTCGGGGTCTGCTTCCCCGGTCAAAGCTTCAGCTTCCTCCATATTGGGGAGGAAGAGATCGACCCCCGCGGCCCGCTCGAAGAACAGGGGATCGTGGATCAGGTCCGCATCCCAGCTCGGATCGAGCGACACGGTCAGCCCTTCTTTCTTCGCGCTATCGATCGCATCGGGCATTTCGTGAAGCGTTGCATATTCGGCAATGTGGAGATGGCTCACCCCGGAATGAGCCAAGGCCGCCTCAAAGCCGGCGGGTCGAGCATGGCCGGCCCGGCGCGAGAGAAAGGCGCGATCCCCATCATGAACCATCACGACGGTCAGCTGCGGCCCCGCACTCTCGTGCCGATCCAGAAACGTCAGGTCGATCCCGAGTTGTTCGATCTGCTCCGAGAGCGCCAGGGACAGTGCATCGGTGCCGAACCGCGCAAGCAGCATGGAATGACGCCCGAGCGCTGAAAGGTGGGCCGCGGTGATCAGCGCACCACCCCCTGGGGTCAGGGCGAAGTCGCGGGCAAAGAGCTCCCGCCCCAAGGCCGGCATGCCGTCGAGACCGCGAAACACCATGTCGCAATAAATGCGGCCAAGATTGAGGACAGCCCCGGTGCGGGGCGAAGACGATGTCATGCGCGGCCCAAAGCCTTTTCGGTGACGGCATCGAAGAGGTAGAGCGATCCAGTGCCGGCGTGAACCGAGACCGTGCTGCCGATCTGCGGCACGACCCGGCCCGGTGCCGTGGCGATCACCTGCGCCTTGCCAAGAGTGAGATGCACCAGGGTTTCCGAGCCAAGCGGCTCGACCGCTTCGACCGTGCCGGACGCCGAAAGCCCCGCCCCGCCGAACTCGCCGACCACAAGATCATGGGGACGCACGCCAACCAGCACCTTGCCGTCATGGGTGGGAAGGCCAAGTCCTGAACCCCCTGCCCCCTCGATGCTCAGGGCGCCGCCAGCAATCGTGCCCTCGACCATATTCATCGACGGACTGCCGATAAAGCGCGCGGTGAAAACATCGACCGGGTTTTCATAAAGGTCGGTCGGGGTTCCAACCTGGAGAATATTGCCATCGCGCATGACGACGATCTTGTCAGCCATGGTCATGGCTTCGACCTGATCGTGGGTCACATAGACGATTGTTGTGCCAAGCCGGCGATGAAGGTTCTTGATCTCAAGGCGCATCTGCGACCGCAGTTGCGCATCGAGATTGGACAATGGCTCGTCAAAGAGGAACGCGGCTGGATCACGCACCATGGCGCGGCCGATGGCAACGCGCTGACGCTGCCCACCCGAAAGCGCCGCGGGACGGCGATCGAGCAGCTTTTCGAGCCCCAGGATTTTGCCGGTCTCTTCGATCCGCTTCTGCTTTTCGGCCTTGGAGAGTTTTGAGGTATAAAGGCCAAAGCCGATATTCTGGCCCACGGTCATGTGCGGATAGATGGCGTAGTTCTGAAAGACCATGGCGATATTGCGCTGCTTGGGCTCGCGCTGGTTCACCACTTCTCCGCCAATCAAGAGATTACCGCCCGAAATATCCTCGAGCCCGGCAATCATGCGCAGAGTTGTCGACTTGCCGCAGCCTGATGGGCCAACGAAAACGACGAATTCGCCATCCTCGATGATGAGGTCAATGCCATGGACGGCGCGGGTCTTGCCGTATTCCTTGACCAGTTTCTGCAGTTCGATCTTGGCCATCAGGCGGTTCCCTTCAATGCGCCGAAGCGCTCTTTGAGCATGCGCGCGGCATCAGCCTGGCGGCGCAGGATTTTGTCAAAAATGTCCGAGAGACGCTGGGCGTCCTGCCGATAGCCGGCAATGGCCGCGTTAAGCGGTTCCGGCGCTGGCCCACCAAAGCGCGTGCGCACGGCAACGAAATATTCGGGCGAGACGATCTCGGCAAAATTCGTTTCATCCAGCGACGAAGAGCGCCCGGTCGCCTTCTCGAACGCAGCAGTGAATGGCCCAAAACCATCGCTGACGAGATCGCCGCCCATGGCGACAACGGCTTTGGCAACGGAAGCCGCGATCTCGTGCCCCTCGCGGAAGGACAGCCCTTCGCGCCGAACGAGGGAATCGGCCAGTTCGGTAATGGTGATGCAGGAGCGCGCAATATTGTCCCGCACGCGTTTGGGATCGATGCGGATTTGCTTGACCAGTGCCGCGAGGAGATCGAGCACGCGATAGGCCGAAGAAAAGGCTTGATAGCCCATTGCCTGCGTTTCGCCTTCGCTGTCGTTCATGTCGGTGAATGGGGTATTGTGCATCACCGTAAGCATGGCCTGTGCCCGGCCGGCCGTCTGGCTCGCCAGATGCCGCAAATGCTCGATCGGCACTGGATTGCGCTTTTGTGGCATGATCGAGGAAATCTGCACGAGGCTATTGGGCACATAGATCTGCCCCACCTCAAAGCTGGTCCAGACCTGAAAGTCCTGGATCGGCCGCCCCAGATGCAGGAACAGCAACTGAATGGCCGAATACGTGGAGGTGATGTAATCCACCCCGGCAATGCAGGAATAAGAATTCTGCAGTGGGGCCGCAAAGCCAAGGAGTTCGGCGACAAGCGCGCGATCGGTCGGAAAACCAGTCGTTGTGATCGCGGCCGCGCCCATGGGCGACAGCTCGACGATCCGATAGGCCTCAAAGAGCCTTTCGATATCGCGCCCGACGAACTCGACGATGGCGGAGAGATAATGCCCAAAGGTCGTCGGCTGCGCTGGCTGCCCATGGGTATAGGCGACGATCAACGTCTCCCTTTCGCGTTCTGCCGCTTCGATCAGCGTCGCATGCAAGTTCAGCGCTTTGCCGATGAGGACATTGAGCCGCTCGCGCAGCCCGAGCTTGAAGAGGGTGTGGTCGATATCGTTGCGGGATCGCGCGGTATGAAGCCGTCCACCAAGATCTGGCCCGACGCGCTTTTTCAGCTCCTTCTCGATGAGGAAGAAGAAGTCCTCCACCTCACCGGTATAGACAAGCGTTGTGGGATCGATCTCGGCATCGATGCTCTCGAGCGCCACGGCAATGTCCCGGGACTGAACGGCACTCAGAATGCCGGTGTCGGCCAGCATGACGAGATGCGCGCGGTCGATGGAGCGGAACCCCTCGACATGGTGGTCCTTGGCACCATCAAAGAGCGGCGCCAGAACGGTTTCCTTATAGACCGGATCGGGGAAAACCGACTGATCAGAAGAACGGGGATCGGTCATGTCTTAACCCTTGAGGCCGGCCAGCATGACGCCACGAACGATGTAGCGCTGGAGAAGAAGGAAGACGAGGAGCGTCGGGATCGTGCCGATCGCGGCGCCGGTCATGATCAGCTCCCACTGGATGGACGCCTCGGCCGAAAAACTCGAGATGCCGACGGGCAGCGTATAGAGTTCCTTGGAGGTCGTGACGATCAGCGGCCAGAAGAAAGCCGTCCAGTTGCCGAGGAAGGTGAAGATGGCGAGCGCCGATATCGCCGGCACCACCATGGGCATGGCAATCTTCCACCAGATGGTGAATTCATTGAGCCCATCGACACGCGCGGCTTCTAGGAAATCGTTGGGCACACCTTCAAAAAACTGCTTCATGAGGAATGTGCCGAAGGCCGTCATCATGCCAGGGAACATGATGCCCCAATAGGAATTGAGCCAACCGAGCTGGCTCGACATCAGGTACCACGGGATCACCAGCATTTCGGTGGGGATCATCAGCGTCGACAGGATGGCGAGGAAAATAAAATAGCGACCGCGGAATTCGAATTTGGCCAGCGTGTAGCCGACGAGGCTGTCGAAGAATACGTTCGAGATCGTCACCGTAACGGCAATGATGGTCGAGTTGAGGAACCACTGCATGAAGCGGCCATCGCCCAGTACCTTGATATAATTGTCAAAGGTCGGCGCCGCCGGGATCAGCCTCAGGTCGTAGACCTGTCCTGAGGTTTTGAGCGAAGTCGAAAACATGAAGAGAAGCGGCGTGATCATGATCAACCCGCCGATCAGCAGCAGGGTCCAGGCAATGATGCGGCCGGGGCGGATGTCGCGGCTATTCGCCTTGAGCTCGGTTGAGGTCACGGTCATTTCTTTTCCCTCAGCACATAGAGCTGGAGCAGGGATACGATGAGCAGGATGGTGAACAGCACCACGGTTTGCGCGGCCGCATAGCCCATCTGATAGGATGAGAAGGCGGTCTGGTAGATCATCAGCACCAGCGGCTTGGTCGAATTGAGCGGCCCGCCCGGATCATTCGAGGTCATATTATAGACCTGGTCGAAGATGCGCAGGAAACCGATCGAGGAGAATACGACAAGGAAAACGGTGGTGGGTTTTAGGAGCGGAATGGTGATCTTTCGAAGGATTGCCCAATCCCCCAGCCCGTCGATTTTGGCCGCCTCATAAAAGGTGCTGGGAATGGCGCGTAGCCCGGCCATGAAGATGATGATCTGGAATCCGAGCCCGGCCCAGATCGCCGGGATCAGGATCGAGAAGAGCGCCTGGTCGACCGAGCGCAAAAATGGCTGCTGCGGAATGCCAACCGAGGACAAAAATCCATTGATCACCCCGATCGGCACCGGCTGGTAGAACCAGCGCCAGACCCAACCCATGGCTGCAGCCGTCGTCAGGAAAGGCAGGAAATAAAGGGCACGGATAAATCCGTGCATCAGCTTCACGCGATCGAGGTAATAGGCGATCACGAAGGAGATGACGAGGCTCAGCGGCGTGCCGATGATGAGATAAAGAAACGTGTTCTGGAAGACTTTCCAGAAAACCGGATCGGCGAACATTTTCTGATAGTTCGCAAAGCCGATAAACTGCGCTGGCCGCAGCAGATCCCAATTGGTCAGCGACAGCCAAAAGGCCTGGAATGTCGGATAAAAGCGGATGCCCGCATAAAAGATGATCGGCACGGCGAGAAACGCCCAGGCCCAGATGACCCGCTTGGTGCTGATATTGAGACGGTCCCAGAAGCGAACCGGGCCTGTTTGTGAAATCGCGTTCGCCGACGCCATGTTCGCTCCTGCGAGAAGATGCGAGGGGTTGCCTTAGCGCCAAAATATCATCGGTCATCACCCCGGCGAAGGCCGGGGTGACAGTCGATGTCGTGGCGAAGTTCGCGCTCTAAAAAGAGCCTACCCCTTACTGACGACCCTGATCGATAATCGCCTGTTCGGCCGTAGCGGCCTGGGCAAGCGAGTCTTCGATCGACTGGCCTTCGAGCAGCACGCGATTGACCATGTCGATCGCGGTCTGGCGCTGTGCGGCTTCGTCGTAGAACTGGGTGGTCTGAGCGTATTCAAGACCCTTGAGGAACGGCCCGCGGATCGGATCGGCAAGGTTTGCTTCGGTCAGCGCCACGTCACGACGTGCCGGAAGTTCACCAACCGTTTCGAGCCAGATTTCCATCGCTTCGGGCGAGGAGATATACTGGAGGAACTTCTGCGCGGCTGCGAGCTCTTCTCCGGTCGAGGTCGCCCCGATACCGTTGGCAAAATAGCTCGAATAGTTCGAGCGCATGCCATTGGCGTCAGCGGGCAGCTCCACCACACCCCATTCGAAGGGGTTGTCGGCAAAGGCGCCGAGACGGAACGTGCCATCGATGGTCATCGCGGCAAGACCTGCGCGGAACGCAGCCTGGCCTTCATCCATGAAGCCGACGAGACCAACCTTCTTTTCGGTCTGAAGGTCGGTATAGAACTTCAGGGCCGCAGCGCCGGCCGCGTCGTTATAGGCAACGTTGCCTTCGGCATCATAGGGGACGCCACCGTTCTGGCGCACAAGAACTTCACGCCACCAGTGGTGATCCTGGCCGGCCATGTCCATGGTGATGCCGGCCGTCGTGATATTGCCGCTGCCATCGCGCTTGGTGGTGGCTTCGGCAACCGCGAGAAGGTCGTCGAGCGTCTGCGGCGGCTCGACACCGGCTTCGTCAAGCAAGGCCTTGTTGTAAAAGAGTGCCAGCGAGCGCACGGCGGTCGGCAGGCCATAATAATCGTCGCCACGCTTCATTGCCGAAACAATGGGGAAGAAGTCCGCTTCGATTCCCTCGTGCGGGAACACGGCCGGGTCGAGCGGCTGGATCAGGCCGCCATTCACGAACTGGTCAGTCCAGCCGTAAAAGAGCTGCACCACGTCCGGCCCCTGGCCGGCAACCTTGGCGGCAACGACGCGCGTCTGGTAGTCGGCATAGGGGAAAGTGGTCTGCTTGACGGTGATGTCTGGATTGGCAGCTTCGAATTTTTCGATCAGCTGGTCCATCGCCTGGACGCGGCTATCGAAGACGTACTGCCAATATTCGATTTCCACGGCCTGGGCTGCGCCCATTGCGATGAAGCTGATGCCGGCAGCGAGCCCGGCTACATATGCCTTACGCATAAAGTCCCTCCATTGGAGCGTCGACCCTCCGACGCCTCTCATCCCTTAGGACGGCACACGCCGCCCGACAGGCCAGCAACGTCCAATATGTGACCGTCCCTTGTCAATAAAATAATCTACTTGAGTTATTGTGTTGCCTAGCTAGTCTTGCACCGCCCCGCCATGCTAGCGAGGCAGTGGGGGAGGCGGAAATTTGAACGGCCGCAGCAAGAAAGAGCTTCGTCAACGCGTCGCTATCGGGTCCAATCCCGAGCGCAACCGCGCGCACAATCGCCGCGTGGTGCTGGAGGTTATTCGATTCCACGAACATCTCGGCCGCACCGAGATCGCTCGACGCGCCCAGCTCACACCCCAGGCCGTGGCCAATATTGTCGACGAGTTGCTCGAAGAAGGGCTTCTCGTTGAACTTGGTCGGCTCCGATCCGGTCGTGGACAGCCCCCCATCCAGTTCGCCGTCAATCCCAACGGCCCGATGACCGCTGGGGTCGAAATCGCCGCCGACCATATGGTGACCGCGCTTCTCGATCTTTCAGGCGGCGTGCGCGCCAAATCCATCCTGCCGCTTGAAACCACGGGCCCCGATACCGTCCCTGACCAAGTGACAGCGGAAGTCCAGCGCCTCGAAGCCTCACTTGGCGCTGACCGCAGCAAACTTCTCGGCATCGGCGTCGTCATGCCAGGTCCCTTCGAGGTCGAGGGGATGAGTTCGGTTGGCCCCGCTACCCTTCCCGGCTGGACGGGAGTTGATGCGACTGCTCTTTTTGCCAAAGCCACGGGCCAGCAGGTCTTTGTCGAAAACGACGCCACGGCAGCTGTGGTCGGCGAACGTCTTTATGGCGCCGGCCGCCAGCTCGGCAGCTTCTGCTACCTTTATTTCGGCGTCGGCCTCGGCCTCGGCGTCATCCAGGAAGGCCGCCCCTTGCGCGGCGCCTTCGGCAATGCCGGCGAAATCGGTCATGTCGGTCTCGTTCCCCGCAAGGGCAAGGTTCACTATGGCCCAGCCGGCGCACTCGAGCGCTTCGTCTCGGTCTTTGCCCTGCGTGAACGGCTCGCCATGGCCGGCATCTATGCGGCCACCGTCGATGACATACAGACGTTGCACGATAAGGCCGATCCGACCCTTGCCGAATGGATCGACATGGCCGCCGATTACCTTGCGCCCACCGTCGCCATGCTCGAAAACATTTTCGATCCCGAAACGGTCATTTTTGGCGGCGGCCTGCCCGATTCAGTGCTTGAAGCGGTCATCGCCGCGCTCGACCCCTTGCCCGTCTCTGTCGCAACGAGACGACAGCGCTTACAACCCCGCGTCATCCGCGGCCAGACGGGCCAGTTGACGGCAGCGCTCGGCGCCGCCGCGCTGCCGCTCCTCGACACAGTCTCTCCCCATCTCAGCGTGTCCAATCCCGTCGGCTGACTTTTGTCACCCGTGCCTCTCTCTGAGTGGGACGTGTGCGATGACAGTGTGCCGTTCCAAAACGCCTATTATGAAATCTGGACGAACAATGCTTACCGCTCCTGAACGCCTGCGCCGTCGCGCAGCCCAGCCCCGTCTCGTTGCCCTCGCCCGCGCCCTGTCCCGTCTCAAGTCCAGCGTGACGGTGATGAATACCGGCGCCCATCCCGATGACGAGCACAACGAAATGCTCGCCGCCATGCGACACGAAATGGGTATGCGCATCATCGTCGCCTGCTCCACCCGCGGCGAGGGCGGCCAAAATACGCTGGGGCCCGAACGCGGCGGTGCACTCGGCGTGTTGCGTTCACGCGAAATGGAAGAAGCTGCCCGAGCCCTTGATGCCGACATCGCCTGGCTCGGCCATGGTCCCGACGACCCCGTGCACGATTTCGGCTTCTCCAAATCCGGCAAGGATACCCTCGCGCGCTGGGGGGAAGAGCGCATTATCGATCGCCTCGTCCGCGTCTATCGCCAGTTCCGCCCCGATATTGTCATCCCCACCTTCCTCGACGTTCTCGGCCAGCACGGTCACCACCGCGCGATGACCGAGGCTGCCGAGCGCGCTCTCGCCCTTGCGGCCGATCCCGCTTACGAAACAGAAAACCTCGCGCCTTGGACCGTCACAAAGTTCTGTCTCCCCGCCTGGTCCGGCGGCGGCGACACCTATGACGACGAAGTCCCCCCGCCCAGGGCCAATCTTTTCGTCACGGCCACGGGCAGCGATTTCGCCACCGGCATGCCCTTCTGGCGACTCGGCGAAGTCTCCCGGGCCTTCCACGCCAGCCAGAACATGGGCCACTGGCGGCACCCCGGCGAAACAACATGGCCGCTCCACCAGGTCGGTACCGATGCACGTGGTGAGCTTTTAGATGAGTTGCCCAAATCGCTCAGCGATCTCGGCCCATCGCCTTACCTCGCCGCCGCCGACGCTGCCCTCGCCCAGGCCATAGCTGCGTTCCCCGATAGCACCGCCATCCTGCCCGCTCTCAGCATTGCCCGCCGCGCCATCCGCGGCGCGCAGGAGGACATCGCCCCCGAGCACGCTCATCGTCTTGAGCGAAAGCTCGAAGAACTCGACGCCGCCACCGCCATCGCCGCGGGCATCGAAATCTATGCCTCGGTCTCTTCAGCCAGCATCGCCCCCGGCGAAGAAGTCGATCTCACCATCGAAGCTGAACCCGGCGAGGCCGCAAATATCCGCGTGACGCCCATCACCTCTGGCGCCTTCTTGCCTACCGATGCGGTCAGTCTGTCTGGTGACAGTGCGACCGTCGAGCTCAAAGCCCGCGCCGATGCCAAAATCGAGAATGCCTTCCGCCCCGATTGGCAGAACCTTAATGGCAACGGCAATGTCTCGGTTCGGATCGAGGCCGAAGTGAATGGCGAGGTCATTCGCTTTTTCCGCGACACCGAAGAAGACTTGCAGCTCGCCGCCGCCTACACGGTCGCGATCACCCCCGAGGCTCTTATTCTTCCGCTATCGGCCCCGGTAGCGAAAACCGTCGCCCTCAAAACCGATATCGACTTCGGTCGCGTCACCATCCCCAGCGCCCCCAGCCTAACGATAGAGCGCCACGACAAGGGTTTCCGTGTCACCTCCGATATTCTCCTAACCGCCGCCCGCCACAGCCTGCCTCTGCTCGTCGATGGCACCCCTGCCTTTGGCGTCACCCCCATCGCCTATCCGCATATCGGCCGCACCCACTTCGCCCGCCCGCTGTCACTTGACATCCTGGCGCTGAACCTGACGGTCCCCGACACTAAAATCGGTTACATCGGCGGCGGCTCCGACCGCGTTGGCCTCTGGCTTAACCGCATGGGCGCCAACGTTACCGAACTCGACACCGAAGCCCTCGCCGACGACATCTCGGCCTATGATACCATCGTCATCGGCATTTTTGCCTTCGGCCTCCGTCCGGACCTTAGGGCTGCAACCCAAAAACTCCATCGCTGGGTCGAGGCCGGCGGCCATCTCGTCACGCTCTATCACCGCCCCAGCGATGGCTGGACGGCCGACGAGACACCGCCGCGCCCGATCACCATCGGCAGCCCCTCACTGCGCTGGCGCACCACCAACCCCGCCGCCGAGGTGAAATTCCTCTACCCCGAGCACAAGCTCCTCACCGGCCCCAATCGCATCACCGCAGATGATTTCGCCGGCTGGGACAAGGAACGCGGCCTCTACTTCGCTTCGGCCTGGGACAGCGCATACGTCCCTCTCCTCGCCATGAGCGACGCCGGTGAAGAACCCCTTACCGGCTCATTGCTTTCGGCCGAGATCGGTAGGGGTCGTCATACCCATACGAGCCTTGTACTCCACCACCAGTTGGAAAAGCTCGTCCCCGGCGCTTTCCGGCTGATGGCCAATCTTCTCCAGTCGGCCTGACATGCAGACCAATCAATCGCGAGCGGGTTACATCTGGCTCGCGAGCGACATGGTCCTCGTGACCATCATGACCGTGCTCGTGAAGTTGGGCGGCGCGAGCTATCCCGCCGTGCAGATGGTCTTTATCCGCTCGCTCATTGGCCTTGTCAGCGTCCTCCCGCTCGCCTGGCGCCACCGCCGGGCTTTGCGGCAAACCAGGCAATGGGGCCGCCACGCCTTCCGCGTACTCTGCAACACGCTGGCCCTCAGTGCCAACTTCGCCGCACTCACGGCCCTGCCCTTGGCCCTTGCCAATGCCATCGGCTTCATGCGCCCGCTGGTCGTCCTGGCGCTCGCGACTTTTCTCCTCGGCGAGCGATCCGGCCCCTGGCGCTGGATCGGCGCCGCCATCGGCTTTCTCGGCGTCCTCGTCATGGTCGCCCCAGGGGAAGTCACATGGAACTTCGGGCTCTTGGCCGCTCTCGGTTCAGTCCTTTTCGGCTCCCTCGCTACCGTTCAGACCCGCGCCCTCGCCAAGGAAAACACCACCGTCCTGATGGTTTTCTATACCGTCGGCCTCACCATCTTCACGTTCATTCCCGCCGCCTTCTCGTGGCAGCCGGTCGCATTAGCCGACTGGCCCCTGCTCCTTGCCATCGGCGTCCTCGCCCAGATCGGCCAATATTGTTTCCTCCGCGCCTATCAGTCGACCCCGGCCAATCTGCTTGCCCCCATCGGTTATCTCTCCATCGTCCTCGCCAGCTTTGCCGGTTTCCTCGCCTTTGGCGAAGTGCCGGCGCCAACAACGCTCATCGGCACCGCCATCATCATCGGCGCCCTGGTCCTGACGACCCGCCTCGACCGCCCAAAGCCCTGAGCCCTGAGCCCTGAGCCCTGAGCCCAAAAAAAGCCCCCCGGCCTGGGATGGCCGAGGGTTTCGCCGCGTTAGGAGGCACGGCAGCGGCTCGCGCTGGGAGCTTACGCGAGCCGAAGGTGTTTCAGCGCTTGGCCGGCTGGATCAGATTAGCCATGATGCGGAAGGCGCCGGGGGTCAGCTTGTCGAGCTGGTGATGCAGCACGAGGCTGGTATGGGTGTGACGCCCTTCTCCAATTTCCGCGGAAAGCAGCGAACCTTTGAGCGGTTCCTCGCCCGCATCAGCCATAGCGAGCAGGGGCACATAGGCCTCGTCCCATTCCGAAGCGAAATAAAGCCCGCGCTCCTTGTCCCAATTGTCCCAGTCTTCCTCAGTAATGGCATTGGGATAGTTGAGAAGCGGATGGTCTGGCTCGAGCACGTCGACCGTCGACTTGGCGTCGGTCACGCGATAGCGGATCGAAGGCGAACCGATCTTGAGGAATGCCAGCGGCACGGTCTCTGGATCCCAGCCATCCGACGGACGATGGTAGAGCGTCACAAGATGACCGCCCTTCTTCACCCACTCATGGATACCCGGCAGCGCTGCGACGAGATCCGGCCGGCGACCGAAGGAGAAAATGCCGACGACCAAGGTGTCGAGATCGCGATAGGCGCCCGCTTCCATGTCTGCCGGGCTCAGTTCCTTAAGATCAACGCCGAGGCGCTCGAGCCAGGTGGCGACATTATCATTGCCCCCGCCGATATAGCCAATCTTGCCTTCCGGAATGACCGCACCAACCGATTGCACCGGCACCGCCACTTCGGTTGGCACCACCGATCGCCCGATATGGGGATAGGTGAAGACATTGATGGCATAGGCCTCCTTGCCGAGGAGCTTGGGCGCAATGGTGATGCGCTCGGTGCCGAGCTCGGCCGGCGGCGTCAGTTCGAACGTGCCAGCTTCCGAACCCGTCTCCCCATTGGCCGCCATGACCCAACCTTCGGGCAATTGGAAGTCGAGGTCTGCCGTCGTGCCGCCCGAAACCACGGCGGTGAAAGCCACCGGCGAGATTTCGCTTTCGGTATTGAACACTACCGCATCCGGCTTGAGCTCAAGCGAGGCTTCCGGCAGAACCCGCAATGCATCCTCAAGATCGACATCGAGCACGGCCCTATGGCCGGCAATTGTTGCCGTCAGGCGCACGAAGGCATCGCCATTACCACCGAGCGGGTCAAATTGCTCGGTCAGGGGATTGGTCAGCGCGGCATCGTCCGCAACGCTCACCTTGACGCCATCCTTAGCCGTTTCGCCGGTAATGCCGTTGCGGGCAACCACCTCGACGGAATCGACCGCAATGGTATCCGGCGCATCGACCATCGCCTTGACGATGATGTCTTCGCCCGGGTGGAGATCGGCACCATCGGTATAGGCACGCACGCGCATGCCAGCGGCCGTCGCGAGCGCCAGATCGACTTCCCTGATCTTGCGATCGAGCCGGTGCGCAACTTGGTCTTCAAGTTCTGCAGGCAGTGTCGAACGGGCTTCTGAAACGGCCTTACCGATCTCGACAAGGCGCTTCACCACTTCGACTGGATCGCCGTAATCGGCCAGCGCTTCATCGATCAGCCCCTGCGCATTGCGCAGCGCGTCAGCCGAAGCGGCCGGCATGCCATCGAGTTCAGCAATATGACCGACCGTAGCGATGAGACCGTCGCGAATGTCAGTCTCTTTTCTGCCGGCTTCGCCATTGGCAGCCCAGGAAAGGTTGATAGGCCATTCGGTCTGCGGATCGGGCCGCCAAGTCCCCATCCCTTGCGTCAGGTGACAGGACCGCGACCATTCGCCCATCTGCGGGAACGTGGCGCCGGAAATTGGATCGCGTTCGGGCGCACGCACCACGAGCGTCGTCGGCGGGGGCGGCGTTTCGTCGTCATAGACACCGCCACCACCACCCCATGCCGGCTGGTAGATCTTGGGGACGGTCCAGGTCTTCAGGCCGGCTGCGATCTGGTCCGGAAATTCTTCGGCGTTGCCCGAAATATCGGCCACAATAAAGGTCGCGACATTGGCCGCACGATGGTGGCCGTGCTGCCCGCCAACATCGAGGAAGCAGTTCATGATCACGTCGGGCTTATAGTGGCGCACCGCCCAAGTCATGCGCTCGATCACGCGGTCGCGGCCCCAGCGGTCGATCGTTTGGTTGGGGTCCTTTGAAAACCCGAAATCATGCATGTTGTCGTGGTGGCCCTGGCTGCCAAAAGCTAAAGACGCATCGAGCGCGCGTGAGGCTTCGGTGATCTCGCGCGTGCGCAGCACGCCCAGGACCGAGCCGCGTTCCGGCCCGATGGCGTTCTGCCCGCCTTCCCCGCGCGTGATGCAATAAAGCACTGGGCGGATACCATAGACATGGCGCAAGGCCGCCAACATGCCGCTTGGCTCGTCGTCGGGATGCGCGCCGGTCGTCATCAAGGTCACGGTGGAGGTCAGACGTTCGAGCTGGCGATAGAGTTTGACGATCGCTGGCTCGCCCTTTTGTGCAGCAATCAGCTCAAGATCCGAAGCAGGAGCAGCCCAGGCTGGAATTTGTGTGGCGGCCAAGAGCGGCGGCACCGAGGCGATGAAAGTTCGACGGGTCAAACGTGGCATGAACGAGTTCCTCTCCTTACGCTGCCAGCGTCGCCACCCCTCCGGCCGGCCGACATGACAGCTTCAAGACAGGACTATGTGAGTCGGATTAACTTAACTCAAGTGTGTTAATGTCGATTTGTTTCACGAAATTGGTGAAGCCTGTGTTCCAGAGAACTTTTCACCCAATTCAGCTCTTTGCGAGGCGATAAGACCGACCAAGATCAAGGCGCCATTTAGCCAACGGCCAAAATCTAAAATTGACCCACTACACAGAACATCGTACCCTATGAGGCGCTGTAGATAGCAAGATGTGCTCAGAAGATGGTCCCTGAAGAAAACTCAGAATCTTGGCCGAGCAGGGCTATCCGCCTGCTGGATGCAGATGCCCAGCGTTCCGCCGACTCCCACCTCATCCCGATGGCGCTGCCCGGCTTCCCGGATGTGGATTTCTATTTCAAGGACGAGTCCTGTCATCCGACCGGCAGCCTCAAACATCGCCTCGCCCGTTCGCTTATCCTCTATGGCCTCTGCAATGGAGTGATCGGTCCTGATACAGCGCTCGTCGAAGCGTCTTCAGGCTCCACCGCCGTCAGCGAGGCCTATTATGCACGCCTGCTCGGTCTCAAATTCTATGCTGTCCTGCCACGAACAACATCCTGCACCAAGATCGAAGCCATCGAGCAATATGGCGGGCAATGCGTTTTTGTTGACGAGCCCTCGGCCATCTACGATGAAGCCAGAAATTTGGCGGCCCGCACCGGCGGCCACTATCTCGATCAGTTCACTTTTGCCGAGCGCGCGACCGACTGGCGCGGCAATAATAATATCGCAGAGTCGATTTTCCGTCAGATGGCGATGGAGCGTCACCCAATCCCGCGCTGGGTTGTCATGAGCCCGGGTACGGGCGGCACATCGGCAACGATCGGCCGCTACATTCTCTATAAGAGTCTTCCGACCGAGCTCTGCGTCCCTGACCCCGAATTTTCTGCCTTCTACGAAGGCTGGACCGAGACTGGCAGCGCCTGTTGCTGCAAGCGCGGCAGCCGCATCGAAGGCATCGGTCGCCCGCGCATGGAAGCTTCATTCTTGCCCAATGTTGTCGATGCGATGCTGAAAATTCCCGACACTGCCTCGATCGCTGCCGCCCGTCTGCTCTCCAAGCGTCTCAGCCGCCGCGTCGGCGGCTCGACCGGGACGAATTTCATCGGTCTCTTGTGGGCTGCGGCGGGAATGGTCAGCCGCAACGAAGCGGGTTCCGTCGTCTCGCTTATCTGCGACAGCGGC
The DNA here is from genome assembly GCF_032907385.1 of Devosia sp. BK. NCBI lineage: Bacteria > Pseudomonadati > Pseudomonadota > Alphaproteobacteria > Hyphomicrobiales > Devosiaceae > Devosia > Devosia sp. BK. The sequence goes on along the minus strand of NZ_JAIMBX010000007.1, from coordinate 22,440 downwards.
GAACGATACGCCCAAACCTATTTTTCGGACGACTGGTTGAGCCAGCAAGACATCGATATCACCCAAGATATGGATCGCATCGAAAAGGTCATGGCGACAGGCGTTTTCGATCCGGCCTTGATCAAGGGCCACTGCACTCAAGCGCAGCGTCGCGTCACGGCATAGCAACCGCGAGAATAGCGGGCTGAAGTCAGTAATAGACGTGACACACGCCGATCCACGTCAAATCCGGATCACGTCGTTCGAATTATGCGCGATCAGGAGCAGTAAAGCCCAATCGCTGCGCCGTCCGCTGCCGACCGTAAGGCCGGCAGCGACAAAGGAGAGAAAGATCAGTCAGCGACACCGGCTTCCGCCGCGAGCTGGCCGAGCTTGACCTGCACGAGTAGGCTCAACTCGTCATAGACGTTCCATTCGTCAACGATCTTGCCGTTCTTCCAATGATAGTGGCTCATGCCCATCACCTGCACGCGCTTGCCGGTCGGGTCGCCCAGAGTGCCGAGAATGCCATAGCCGAGGTGATGGCCTTCCATCAGCCAGCGCACCGCCACCTTGGTGCCGCCTTCTTCGCAGGGGTTCGAGGCAACGTGCTGTATTTCGAACGAGGCGTCGGGCAGCGAGCCGATCAGTCCCAGGTGCTGATGAATGATGGCGGCATGGCCATAGAGCTCCTTCATCAGCGGCCCGTGATATTGGGCATTGGGCGCATAATCACGCGCAATGCGGCCGAACATGCGCTTGGTGAAGACGTCGTGCAGCATTTCGATGGTCTGGGCTTCGACATCATTATGCGCCAGCGAGGTGTCTGCCTTTTCGGTCGGCGGGGTCTGGCCGAGGAAGCGACGGTTTTCCCCGATATCGAGCGAAATCAGGCCAGCGTCGAACTTGGCTTTGGCCGTGCGCATGGCAAAGTGATTGGGGTCGAGCCCAAGCTGCTGGATGATGGCCATGGTGTCGGCCACAACCCATTCGCGATAGATCTTGTTCTGGTGGATCATGCAGTCCGCGATCGTGCGGCTGACGAATGGCTTGCCGGTTGGCTGGCCGAGATGGCCATATTGGGTATGCCGGCCTGAACCGGTCACGAGATGGCTCGTATAAAAACCATCCTGATCGTTGCCGTTCCAGATGACCTGGGTACCCATGCCGCGGCGTTCGGGGAAGGAAACGAGACGCTGGATTGTGTCACGCACCACGTCTTCGCGATTGTAGATCGTGCCGGTCGTGCCATAGAGCACGCAGTTGTGCGTATAGTGGGTGTAGATCAGCCCGATATCGCGCTCGTCCCAGATCTTGTGGGTGCAGCGGATGATGTAGTCGACGATATCGGTATAGATATCATCGAAGCCCTCGAGCGATTGCGAGCGCGGCCGATCGGTCGGGGCGAGATCGGGATAATCGCGGCGTTCCACTTGCAGCACGTTTTCAACGGCGACGGGCGAAGCGCCCTTGGTCTTGGGATTGCTCGTTGCGTCGCTCATTTCCGCTCCTTGGGTCTGTGACGGCTCGTTCGAGATGTTTTGGTTTGTCCAGGCCAGCCAGTCACGCACATGACGCACGACGGCTGCCGGATTTTCAAGCGGGCTGAAATGGCCTGCTTGTGGAATGGTAAAATAGCGCGCGCCGGCGATGCCGCGTGCCAGCTCTTCATGCGCTTCAAGCGGGCAGACCTGTTCGTCGGCGCCAGCGAGCACCAAGGTCGGGACCGCGATGGCGGCAAGCCGCGGCCGACTGTCGGCACGCGCGATGGCAATCTCGGATTGCTCTGCCAGGACATCGGCCCCGGCGTCCTCGGCCATGTCAATCAGGACTTGGCGCAGTGTGGCATTCTCAGCTTGGGCGGGCGAGACGAGCTTGGCCCAGCTGTCTTGAATATAAGATGCCATGCCCCGGTTTCGCGCGTTCTCGACAGCCTTGCGACGGACGGCCCAGTTCGCTTCCGGGTCGGGCCGCGCTGTCGTGTCGATAAGCGCAAGCCGCTCGATGCGCCCGGGCGCCTGTGCCATCATTTCCAGCGCAACGATCCCGCCCAGCGATACGCCGAGCAGCGAAAATCGCTCGGGCAGCTTTTTAAGCAGTTTGGCGGCCATCGCCTGTGCCGATCCGGCGCCCGTTAGCGGCTTGATCTCGACTTGAGGATGATCAAGGCTTGCCAGAAGCGGGGCAAACAGCCGCCCATCGCACGCTGTTCCGGGCAGGAGCACCAGCGGTAGCCTCTCGGCGCCCGGCTCTTGATGCTCAAGCTTTGGATTGACGTGGGTGTTCATCTTGACCGATCGGAGACGCGCCCCCACTCAAAGGTGGACGCTCTTTTCGCAAAAAACTCTGGCAAATTTTGAATACGTATGCAAGATCAATCTCACCTCTTGGGCGGCGCTCAACGTTCACCGAATGGTAACGGATCGCTCCCTGTTGCTGTCGTTTCGGAGACCTGATGCTATGAGCAATTCCCCCTTCCCCGGCGTCACCTATGTCAAGGCGCCAGAGCGTTCTTCGATCGGCGACAACGCCCCGGTCGAGACCCTCGTCTCCGAAATCATCGCCAATGTCCGCGCCAATGGCGACAAGGCAGTTCGGGAATATTCGGCCAAGTTCGACAAGTCCGACCTCGACGTTTTCGAGGTGAGCGCTGAAGAACGCCAGGCAGCGCTCGACGAACTTGATCTCCAGACCCGCAAGGACACCGAGTTCGCTATCGAAAATGTTCGCAAGTTTGCCCAGGCGCAGCTCGCAACCATCCTGCCGCTCGAAGTCGAGACCCTGCCGGGCGTCCATATGGGCCACCGTGTCATCCCGATCGAACGCGTCGGCTGCTACGTTCCCGGTGGTCGCTATCCCCTGCTTTCCGCCCCGATCATGACGATTGTCCCGGCCAAGGTTGCCGGTGTCGACGAAGTCATCGCCTGCCTGCCGCCCAATGCCCACAAGGCCATGATCGCCGGCTGCGCCCTGTCTGGCGCCGATCGCATCTTCAAGATCGGCGGGGCCCAGGCCATTGCCGCCCTCGCTTATGGCACCGAGAGCGTGCCGGCCGTCAACAAGATCGTCGGGCCCGGCAATGCTTTCGTCAATGAAGCCAAGCGTCAGGTTTTTGGGCCCGTGGGCATCGACCAGCTCGCTGGCCCCTCGGAGATTTTCGTTGTCGCTGACGCTTCGGGCGATGCTGAAATGATCGCCACCGATCTCCTCGCCCAAGCCGAACATGACATCCGCACCCGCGTTGGCCTAATCACCACCGACCGCGCCTTGGCCGAAGCAACGCTCAAGGAAGTTGAAGCCCAGCTCGAAACTCTTTCGACGGCCAACACCGCACGCGAGGCATGGATCAACTACGGCGAAATCACTGTTTGTGAAGACGAAGCGGCGATGATCGCCTACTCCGATCTGATTGCTGCCGAGCACCTGCAGGTCCACACCATTGACGCCAAGGCCTTTGCCAAGAAGCTGAGGAATTACGGTTCCCTTTTCATCGGCGAGCTCGCCAGCGTCGTTTATTCCGACAAGAACTCGGGCACCAACCACACCCTCCCGACCATGGGTGCCGGCCGCTATACTGGCGGCCTCTGGGTTGGCGCCTATGTCAAGATCGCGACCCATCAGTGGCTCGACGAAGAAGGCGTCAAGCAGGTCGCCCCACCGGCAGCGCGCCAGTCGGCCAGCGAGGGCCTTGAAGGCCACCGCCGCGCCGCCCAGCTCCGCCTTGACCGCATGCAAGCCAAGGCAATCTAAAACGATGGGGCCGGCGGAAACGCCGGCCTTTTTCATTCTGCCAGATATGTCCGCAGCTTTTGGCGGTCCTCCGGTCCCACCGGGTTGAACACCACAAGCCCGAGATCGGGTGCGCCATCGACGGCGAAGGTGGAAAATTCAAGGTTCAGCACGCCCATAACCGGATGGGCAATCTGTTTGCTGCCTTCATTATGCAGCGCCACCTCCCCCGATTCCCACATCGATCGGAATAGGGCACTGCCCGCGCTCACTTCGGCAATAAAGGCCTCGACCTCAGGGGACATGCCGGTGCGCATCAGGTCGCGCCGCACGCTCCCAACGATCATCCGTGCAAGGTCCTCCCAATTGCTCAGGTGCCCATGCTGGCCGCGCAGGAAGAGATTGCGCAAGAGGTTACGCTCTTCGCCCGTCGGCTCGGCGAAATTTCCGAGCACGCCGTGTGCAGCGCGGTTCCAGGCGAGGATCGTCCATTCTGGCGATTTGATCAGCGCCGGGTTATTGCCGAATGCATCGAGCACCCGCCGCAGCTGCGGCGTGACCCGCGATGGCGCCACCAGTGCGACCCTGGGCGGGCGATGCTGGGCCAAAAGATAGAGATGCTCGCGCTCGACTGCGCTCAGCCCAAGTGCCCGCGCCAGCCGATCGAGCACATCGGCTGATGGCGCGCCGCCGCGGCCCTGTTCAAGCCAGGTGTACCAAGTGGGGCTGACATGGGCGAGCTGGGCCACTTCCTCGCGCCTCGGGCCAGGGGTTCGCTCCCGTTCGAGCGGCATGCCAAAGGCAGCTGGATCGAGCCGGGCCCGTCGTTCGCGCAAGAAACTCCCAAGTTCGTTGCTCTGATCCATCGCCAGCCTGTTAGTCGCCATACCGGTATGAGGTCCCGGCTTTTCCGCCTGCTATCGCGCTCCTAATTCTCCTGCCACCACGCAACAGGAAAGAAAAGCCATGCGAATTTTTGTGACTGGTGGCTCGGGCTTTGTCGGCTCCGCCGTTATTCGTCATTTGTTGGCGGCAGGCCACGCGGTGACCGGCCTCGCCCGCTCCGAGAAATCGGCTGCAGCGCTCGACAAAGCCGGCGCCAGCGTCGAGCGCGGCGATCTCGCCGACACCAAAATCCTCGGGGCTGCAGCCTCTGCCGCCGACGCGGTCATGCATCTTGGTTATAGCCACGATTTCAGCCAGATGGCGCTTGCCGCCGACATCGACCGGGCGGCCATCGAGGCCATGGGCCAGGCACTTGCCGGGAGCGATCGAGCGCTGATCGTCACCTCGGGTCTGGCCGGCCTCGCACCCGGCCGCGCCGTCATTGAGGAAGAAGCGAGCACGCACGCTGCCGGGAATGGCCGGGTGTCGGAAAAGACCGCATCAGCTTTTGCCGAAAACGGGGTTCGGGTCGGCATCGTGCGCCTCGCGCCATCGGTGCATGGCAATGGCGACCACGGCTTCGTGCCGATCCTGATCGATATTGCCCGGCGCACTGGCGTCTCGGCCTATATCGAAAAGGGCGACAATCTCTGGTCAGCCGTTCATGTCGAAGATGCTGCCGAGGTCTATTTGAAAGCTCTGAAGGCCATGGGACGCGGCGTGAGCCGCTTTCATGCTGCGGCCGATCGGGGCATCCCGTTCCGCGACATCGCAACAACGATCGGTCAACGCCTCGGCGTGCCGGTGCAGTCCATTTCCGCCGCGCAAGCGAGCGCGCATTTTGGTTGGATGGGCATGTTCGCTCAGCTCGGCATGTCGGCCAGCAGCATCGAGACGCAGAAGCGTCTGGGCTGGACCCCGGCTGGTCCGGGGCTCATCGAAGACCTTGAGACCGGCACCTATTTCGATGCCGGCCAGCGCGGCCTTAGCTGATCTTGTCCGCTTCAAGCCAGGCTGCGCGGAGCTTTTCGACCGTAAAGCCAGGCGCCCGCGCCGCAGACAGGATCGGCACTTCCTTGCGCATGACAACGTCGATGGCCCAGACCATGCGCTCAATATGCTCGGCGGGAATGACAACCGCGCCATGACGATCGGCATGGATCAGGTCATCGGGCCGCACATTCATGCCAAACACGGTGACGGGGCAATCGAGTTCCGTCACATGCACAAAGGCATGGCTCGGGCCGACGGCGCCGGCAATGACCTGGTAGCCCTCGTCAAGCATGCCGAGATCGCGTAGGACACCATTGGTAACAGTCCCTGCAACACCCAGGCCCTTATGCTGGGCCACTTGCATCTCGCCCCAGAACCCGCCGATCACGTGCGGCCAATCGGTATCCTCGATCACCGCAACGGTCGGACCTTCGCCGCCCGAGACATATTCGTAATATTGCATACGCAGCGCGCGAACCTCCGCCGCTGGCTTTTGGGCGGGCGAAGACGCGCGGATCTTTGCCGTGCGGGCAAAGCCGACGACCGGCGGCAGGCTGGGATCGGCGCAAACCACGGGATGCTTGGTGAAGCCTTCGGCCGTGCGGCCGCCCATCACATGCTCAAGCGCATTGCACACGGTTGGCGTGTCAGCCTTTTTGAGCGCCACCAATGCTTCGGGTGATATCTTTGCCATCCGTATCTCCTCACGCCGCCTTGCTGGCGATCTCGGCGCCTTCGCTCAACGCCTTTAACTTTGCCCAAACGATATCCGGATCGACCGCACCGAACCCGGCAAAGGTCGAAAAGCCGCAATCGGTCCCGGCGATAACCCGCTCGGCGCCGACAATGTCGATGAAGTTCTTGAGCCGCTGCGCGATCAGCTCGGGATGCTCGACAAAGTTCGAAGTGGAGTCGATGACACCCGGGATCAGCACATAATCATCGGGCAAATCGACATTTTTCCAGTCCACCCATTCATGGGCATGACGGGGATTGGCGCCTTCAAACAGCAGGCCCCGCGGCTTGGCCTTCAAAAGGCTGGGCAGAATTTTCTTAAGCGCGATGTCGCAGATATGCGGGCCTTCGTAATTGCCCCAGCATACATGCATGCGCACTTTGTCTCCAGGCACATTGCGCAGGGCGTGGTTCATCACCTCGATATGCTTTTCAGCCGCGGTCACGAAGCCTGCGTCATCGAGATCCTTATACATCATGTGCCGGCCAAGCCCGAGATCGGGCGCGTCGAGTTGCAGGATGAAACCGGCTTCGACAATGCCCTCATATTCGACACGCATGCCCTCAGCGACTGCTTCGAGATACTCGTCCTGGGTCTTATAGAATTCGTTGGGCTGGAAGAGTGCGATGACGCCTGGCGTCGCCGAGTTCATGAACCCCTTGGCATAACCATTGGCGCGGAGCGCAGCCTTGAAGGCCTCGACGTCTTCTTTGAGCGGCTCAAGGCTTTTGACCGTGATCTCGCTGACGCATTTGGGCCGACGATAGGTTGGTGTCCCGCCCGAAGAGGCCTGGCGCTTGAGAAAGTTGGGAAACAGCTCAAGGTCGGCCGGTGGACGCCGGGACGAGTCGCCATCAAAGCCCGTCAGCCGATCCTTGATATAGGTGGCGTAGGAAATCTTGCTCATTTCGCCATCGGACGGCAAGTCGATCCCCGCCGCCTTCTGGCTTGCAACGATATCCTTGACCGCTGCAGAAATGATCTCGTTGAAGCCGGCCTCCTCGATCGGGACGCCGGCTTCCTTGGCGAAAACAAGATCGCTCACCTGTTTGCTGCGCGGCAGCGAGCCAACATGAGTGGTGAGGATCTTGTGTGCCATAGTCTTACTCCGCGGCTTGTGCGGTTACGAATTGCGGGGCGGCCGGGGAGGCTGCACCGCGAATGATGAAGGTGATCGCATCGGCCGAAGCCGGATTGCGGAAACCGTGGACGAGCCCAACAGGCACGGTCAGCGTATCGCCGGCACCAAGAATGAGCGAGCCGCCATCCCAGGTAAATTCCAGCGTGCCGGACTGCACGAAGAGCACTTCCTGCTCGGAGCGGGAATGGGCCGGAACAGTTGCGCCGGTTTCAAGCTTGAGGCGACGTACGGTGAAATCATGCTGCCAATGGCCAACGATCGGGCCGGCCTTGATGCCGTCCTGCCCATCAACGTCGCCAATGACGCCTGCTTCTTCAACGCCTTCGCCGGCGAGCGGCGAATTGGGGTCACCCTTGATGTCGGCAGCCTTGATGGCATATTTGGCCAATTCCGACATTGGCGGGGTCGCCAGTTCCTTCATCTTGGCCTCGTCTGGCGGCAGTTCAAGTTCAGCGCCTTCCGGCACCTTCTCGCCCAGCGTCGTATCGACGAGCTTGCCGCCCTTGAGCAGTTTGAGACCAAAATCCTCGGCCATTTTGAAAACGCTCGGCGCCCAGACAACCTTGCCCGGGTCATCATGGCCAAGAACCACGGCAAGGAAGCCAGTCCCCTCGTCGCGCTTTTCAAAGCCACGGAACATGTGGGTCGGCACCGTCGCCACGTCACCGGGCTCGACGTCGAGATAGCCTTCGTCCTTATTCGCGCCGAACACGAAACGCCATTTGCCGGTGTGGACGAGGAAAGTCTCGGCGGTCAGGTGCGAGTGCTGCGAATTGGTGCAGCCAAAGGGCTGGCGAGCGGCACCGAAATTGAAGCCATGGGCTTCCGGGATATGCACGACCTGCGCGGGATTTTCCGACACGCCTGGCCCGATGATGGTGAAGTTTTCCTTGCGGTCCGAACCGGGCGTCCGCGCATCGATAAAGGCATTGCGCAGGCCCTTGAGGTCGGCGTAGCGCACGAGGCGCTTTTCCATTTCGGCCTGGGTCCAGGTCTTGTTCTCGGTCATGGTGACATCCTCTTTCCAGTGGCAGGATAACAGTTTTGCATTCGTATGCAATATGACTTCCGAAGCGGGCGGAAGCATGTCGAAGACGGCATCGCTTCAGCTCTTTGCGGGTTTGAAAATTCGTCTTCCCTCGACCTCGACGACGCCGGTCTTAGGTAAGCGCGCTGAGGAGCGGACAATCAGCTCGCCATTGAGAACGCGGTGCTCGGCCTCGATTTCCCCGCTCGAGATCTGCTCCATCAGGATACTGACGGTCGCCTCGACCATGCGCTTGAGTGGCTGGCTCATCGAGGTAATGCCATAGGATGTCCAGCGCGCCGGGCCGACATCGTCATAGCCGACGATAGAAAGGTCTTGCGGGATCGAGAGGCCCAGCTCGTGCCGCGCCACATCCATAACGGCAACTGCCATGTGGTCATTGGCCACAAACAAGGCATCGGGCCTGTCGGGGCGCGACAGCATTTTTCGTGCCGCTTCCTCGGCCTCGGCGCGATCGTAATTGGCGACCTCGTAGACGATCTCGGTATGCCCGGCCTCGGCCAGCGCTTCCTTATAACCGGCAAACCGATCGCGATTGGTGGAGGAGCTTTCGAGCCCGGAAATATAGCCGAACCTTTTATGGCCTCCGGCAAGGAGAAACTCGGCCACGCGCCGGCCGCCTTCGCGATTGCGCGTCGTCACGCTCGAAACCGCATCGCGCTCGGTCGTGCGGTTGAACAGCACGACGGGAATGCCCGCGGCGGCGCATTCTTCTGACAGATCGGATGAGAGCGAGGTGGAGGCCAGAACGATGCCATCGACACGATATTGCATCAGTTGATCGAAAACCGGGTCGCTATCGCGGTCCATGAAGCCGGTAAAGAGCAGCAGGCGATAGTTCTCTTTGACGAGTAAGCGCCCCAGTTCTTCGAGCACGTCGGGGTAGAAGAGATTTTCGAGATAGGCCATCACCACCGCGATGATGCGCGAACGATTGGTGATCAGCGAGCGGGCGATAGCATTGGGCCGATAGCCAAGTTCCTTGGCGGCGGCCATGACCTTGGCACGGGTTTTTGGCGAGATTGATGCGCCGGGCGTAAAAGTGCGGGAAACAGCCGATTGAGACACGCCCGCGCGGCGCGCCACCTGCGACGAGGTCACCCCCGACTTTTTTACTCCGCTGTCCATCCACCGTCCACCAAGAGCGCGGTGCCGGTGATCAGCCCCGCCGCTTCAGAGGCCAGAAAGACGATTGGCCCCATGATATCCTCCACCCGGCCTAATCGTGCGAGCTTGATCTTGGACAGAACCCAGGAGCGAAAATCAGGATCGCTCAAATTCTTGGCCGTCAGCTCGGTTTCGATAAATGTCGGGCACACCGTATTGACCCGAATATTGCTGGCACCGAGCTCAATAGCCATGGCCTTCGTCAGACCTTCAACAGCATGTTTGCTGGCCGCATAAACCGCGCGATTGGGCCCGCCGACATGGCCCATCTGCGAGGACACATTGATGATCGAACCGCCCTGCCCCGCCTCCTGCAGTTTTCCCGCGACGGCCTGCGACACAAAGATCGTAGCCCCGAGATTGAGTTGCATCACCGCCTGGTAGTCAGGTTCGGTAATCGCGGAAATGGCGCTATGCCGCGCCGTGCCGGCTGAATTGACGAGAATTTGGTAGGGTTCGCTCTCTTCAACGAAAGCACGCACCGCCTCAAAGTCGGTGATGTCGATGGCAACGCCTTCGGCCGCAAGCCCTCTATCTGCCATCGCGTTGACGACACTCTCGACGTCGCTGGCAGTGCGCGCTGCCACCGTTACAAAGGCGCCGGCCTCGGCCAAAGCCACGGACGCCCCGAGCCCAATGCCCCGCGTGCCCCCGGTCACGAGCGCTCGTTTGCCATCAAGCCGAAAGGAAGGCGTCCGCGGCAGGGCCATTATTCAGCGGCCTTAAGGGGGGCAGCGGCTGTGCCATAAGGCACATTGCGTCCGCCATAGCGCCGCACGCGGATATTGGCCTGTTCAGCATGGCCGACAAAGCCCTCGAGCATCGAAAGACGCGAGCCATAGGCGCCAATCGTGGCCGAAGCCTCGTCTGATGTCACTGTCTGCCACGTACAGGTTTTCATGAACTTGCCCACCCAGAGGCCACCGGTATAGCGCGCCGCCTTCATCGTGGGGAGAGTGTGATTGGTGCCAATGACCTTGTCGCCATAGGCAACATTGGTGCGGGGTCCGAGAAACAATGCACCATAGTTGGAAAGGTTGTCGCGGAACCACATGTCGCGATCGGTCATGACCTGCACGTGTTCCGACGCAATGCGATCGGCCTCAGCCAGCATTTCCTCGTAGCTTTCGCAGACGATCACCTCGCCGAAATCGGCCCAGGATTTTTTTGCGATGTCGGCGGTCGGCAGGATCGTCAGCAGCCGCTCGATCTCGGCCATGGTATCGCGCGCCAGCTTTTCCGAATTGGTCAGGAGGATCGCCGGGCTCGTCGGGCCATGTTCGGCCTGACCCAGAAGATCGGTGGCGCAGAGTTCACCATCAACGGTCTCGTCGGCGATCACCAGCGTTTCCGTTGGGCCGGCGAAGAGATCGATACCCACACGGCCATAAAGCTGGCGTTTGGCTTCTGCGACAAAGGCATTGCCGGGGCCGACAAGCATGTCGACCGGCGAGATGGTTTCGGTGCCGATCGCCATGGCGCCAATGGCCTGGATGCCGCCAAGGACGTAAATCTCGTCCGCACCGGCCATGGCCTGAGCCGCAACGATCGCCGGCGCCGGCTTGCCGTTGAACGGTGGCGCACAGGTGATGACGCGTGGGCAACCGGCAACCTTGGCGGTCAGCACCGACATATGAGCCGAGGCGAGCAACGGATATTTGCCGCCCGGTACATAACATCCCACAGCCGAAATCGGCACGTGCTTATGACCAAGAGTTACGCCTGGCATGGTCTCGACTTCGAGGTCGAGCATCGTGTCCTTCTGCTTTTGTGCAAAGTTGCGGACTTGGGTTTGGGCAAATTCGATGTCGTGCAGATCCTGATCGGTCAACTGCGCCTTGCAGTCATCGATTTCCCGCTGGCTCAGCCGGAAGTCCGCGCGCTCCCATTTGTCGAACTTTTGGGAGAGCTCGCGCACGGCCGCATCGCCGCGCTTTTCGATATCGCCTAAGATGCCTTCGACGGTTGCTCGCACCTGGCGATCGGCTTCCGCCCGCTCCTCGACATCCTTACCGCGCTTGAGCCAGACTGGCATGGGACGCTCCTTTTATCTCTCGGCCAAGTATAATGCATACGTATGCAAAACTACAAGGGGTGACTGCGGACCGATGCCGTGCAATTGCGCGGACGCCGTGCCTTTCGCGGCATTCAGCAGGGCTTTGGCGGTCGCTGCAGACTGAAGTCGGTGGCCTGTTCGAAAGCGTGCCCGACCTGGATCAGCCGGGCCTCGTCGTGATGGCGCCCCACGATCTGCATACCGATCGGCAGACCTTCATCAAAACCAATAGGCATGGCCAGAACCGGGTGTCCAGAGACGTTGAACCCGATGGTCCGCATCGGGGTCCATACCGCTTCTTTTTCAAATGGCGCCGCTTCCAGTGCTGTGGTCAATGCGCCGACAGTGATGATGACATCGTGCACCTCGAGCAGCCGGTTGACCCCGAGCGTGAACTCTCGTCCGATCTGCTGGGCTGCCGCCAGTTCCCCCTCGCTGATGGCAAATCCTGCCGCAAGGCTGAGGAAAGCCCGACGACCATAGGCTTCAGGATGCTCCCGGAGCGCATCGGCATGAAAATCAAAGCTTTCCTTATGAAGGATTGCCGCCGCTGCTATTTCGACTGAAGCGTAGTCCGGAAGCTCGATCTCGTTGATCTGAGCACCAAGCTCGCTGAGCTTGGACACGGCAGCATCCATTGCCGCGAGCACGGATGGCATCACCTGCGGATCATTGGCAAACCAGTCACGGGCATAGCCGATTTTCAGCCCGGCAATCGACTGACCGAGGAGGCGCGTTGCCATCTCAGCCCCGCTTTTGCCCGCAACGACGTCAAAGGTCAGCGCCGCCTCGGCGACAGTCCGGCTCATCGGCCCAACGTGGTCCATGCTCGGCGACATGGTCAGCGCACCATCCTTTGGCACCGACCCGAATGTGGGCTTGAGGCCGACCACACCGCAATAAAATGCCGGTCCGCGCACCGAGCCGCCCGTATCCGTGCCGATCGTTGTGCGTAGAAGACCGCCGGCGACCGCTACTGCGCAACCCGAAGACGAGCCGCCGGTAATATGCTCGAGGCTCCAAGGATTGCGCGCTGGTGGAAAGAGCCCGCGTTTGTCTGGTCCTACGGTGCCCCACTCATACGTTGCGAGCTTGCCGATCACCACGGCCCCAGCCTCGCGCAGGCGCTGCACGACTTCGGCATCCGTGGTTGCGATGGCTTCGCGTCGTCCAGGCGCATTGGCGGTCGTTGCAAGGCCGACGACATCGATCATGTCCTTGATGCCCACCGGAATGCCATGGAGCGGTCCGCGATCCTGTCCTTGCGCCAGTTCAGCATCTGCCTTTTGGGCATTCAAGCGCGCCTGTTCCGCAGCGATGGCATAAAAGGCCAAATAGGACGTGTCCCGCTCGGAGATCCGCTTCAGGGTCGCTTCGACCAGTGCGACCGATGTTAAGCGCCCATCCCGTAGGCGAGCGCCAAGCTCGGCAACATCGAGATCGAGGACCGCATCATCGAGTGCCTCCGGCGCCGATCCTACAAGGCCTTCGCGCATCCACGCGGCAACGCTAAAGAGGCTTTCGGCCTCGCCCTCGCTCAGGCTGAGCCCAGCCGCGGCCGCACGGTCACGGAAATAAGCGGTCCGTTCGGACCGGTCGTCGCTGCACATTTCAGGCGATCCGGGCACCAGTCGAGTGATCAAACAGATGACAGGCCGTGGCAGGAATGGCAACGCGCGCCATCTCGCCAATCTCGGCGCGATAATCCTTGCCAACCTTGATCGACACGAGCTCGCCCGCAACGCGCATTGAGAGCATGGTCGCTTCACCGAGAAGTTCGACCGTATAGATCGGCGCCTCGATCTGTCCATTGCTCTCGGCGAGCGTCGCGTCCTCTGCCCGGAAGCCGAGTGTCACCGGCCCCTTGGCGGTCGACGTCAGACCTTCGATCCGTATGCCCGATGCGGTAAAAACGCCATTTTCGATACTGCCGCTGATCAGGTTCATGGCCGGCGAGCCGATGAAGCTGGCAACAAAAGTATTGGCCGGGCGATCATAGATCTCCATCGGCGAACCAACCTGTTGCACCAGACCCTTGTTCATCACGACGACGCGGTCCGCCAGGGTCATAGCCTCGATCTGGTCATGCGTCACATAGATCGTCGTGCGCTTGAGCGTGTGATGGAGGTTCTTGATCTGGGCTCGGGTCGAGACACGCAGTTTCGCATCGAGATTGGAAAGCGGCTCGTCCATCAAAAAGGCATTGGGTTCGCGCACGATGGCCCGAGCCAAGGCCACACGCTGGCGCTGGCCACCCGAAAGCGCCGCAGGCCGGCGCTGCAGGAAGTCGTCGAGCTCGACCATCTTGCTCGCGGCCATGACGCGCTCGTGGTGCTGATCCTGCGGCACCTTCCGAACCTTGAGCGGGAAGCGGATGTTCTCGTAGACCGTCATGTTCGGGTAAAGGCCATAGCTCTGGAACACCATGGAGATGTCCCGGTCCTTGGGCTCTAGCTTGTTGACCAGGCGATCCCCGATCCAGATCTCGCCCTCGGTAATGTCTTCGAGCCCGGCGATCATGCGCATGGTCGTCGTCTTGCCGCAGCCCGAAGGCCCGAGCAGAACGAGGAATTCCTGGTCGGCAATATCGAGGTTGAAATTGTCGACACCGACAAAACTGTTCCAGCGCTTGGAGACGTTCTTGAGACGGATCTGGGCCATCGGGATCAGCCTTTCACTGCGCCGGCGGTCAGGCCGCTGACGATCTGGCGTTGGAAGAAGAGCACGAGAATAAAGAGCGGCACGGTGGCCGAAACCACAGCGGCCACGGCGAACATGACATTACCCTGTTCCTGGACCGAGCCGAGGAAGCTCGAAATTTTCGGCACCATGGTCTGGTTGTCGGAGCTGAGCAGCATCGAGGTCACCGCGAAGTCATTATAGGCGAGGAGAAAGCTAAAAAGCCCCGTCGTCACCACGCCCGGCCACATCACGGGGATGATGACCCGGCGAAAAGCCTCGAAGCGCGAGCAGCCATCGACCATGGCGCTTTCATCGAGATCCTTGGGGATCGAGAGAAAGAACGAGTGCAACATCCAGAGCGTGAAGGGCTGGTTGATGGCAACGAGCACGATGATCGAAGTCGGCAACACGCCCCAGATATTGAGTTGGAAGAACGGCAGCAGATAGCCTGAGACGAGGGTAATATGCGGCATGGCGCGGAATACGAGCGCCAGGATCAGGATCCAGAAGGCATAGCGCTGGCCCGAGCGCGCCAGGGCATAACCACCAAGGGTGCCAAGAGTTAGCGAAATCACGGTGACCGAGACGGTAACGATCGCCGTATTGCCCACGGCACGCCAGAATTCGCGCGTCACCCAGGCGCCATAATAGCCAGAGCCGGTAAAAGCGCTGCCATCGTTCTGGCCCTGGGTATAGGTGCCAAAAATCGCGTTCCACCAGCTTTCGCGGGAAAAGAAGTCTGGCTCGACCTTGAACGATCCCCAGACCGTCCAGAAGAAGGGAAAGGCGGCGAGGATCACCCAGACAACGATGAAGCCGATGATCAGAATATTCAGGCCCAGCGGGCGCTTGTGAGACAGCGAAGCTTGGGACATGTCAGACCACCTTGTGGTTGAATTCGCGCCAGGTGCGGATCAGCACCGGGGTGAGGAGGATCACGACGCCGATAATGGTCAGCACCGAAGTGGCCCCTGCCGAACCGAAAAGCTGCGCATCACCGGCAAGATCATTGAAAATCATCCAGCTTAGCGAGGTCGCATTGGCCTCGGCCGAAAAGCCGACAATGGGCTCAAAGACGCGGAAATTGTCCATCAGCTGCACGAGCGCAACGAAAGTAGCGAGCGGCGCGAGATGGGGAATGACGATATAGCGAATGCGCTCCCAGCGAGAGGCGCCATCGATCATGGCCGACTCCAGCGTGTCCGCCGGCACGGTCTGCAGTCCGGCATAGAAGACCACAAAGCTGAACGGCGCATTAGTCCAGACGCCGTAAAAGAGCAGCGAGAACCAGGTGAGCTGGGGCGACTGCCGCAGCGACAGGGTCGGATCGTTAAAGAGGTGTCTGAGGCTCGCGCCGATGATCCCGTTAGGCTGGATCATCCAATAAAGGATCAGCGAGCCGATCAGGGGCGTGATAATCATGGGCAGGAGCGAAAAGAAGATCACCGGCCCCTTGGTCACCTTGGGCAGTGTGTTGACCGCCAGCGCAATGGCAAAGCCAAGCGCCATGGCGAGCGGGGTCACGACAAAGCAAAAGACCAGCGTAAAGCTCAGGGCCTTATAGAAAGGCAGGTTGTAGACCCGGGCAACGATGTCGCCGAAGCCGCTATTATTGGCAAGGATGGCGCCGATTTCATTGACCGCAAGATGGCCGCGATTGAGATATGTCCCGAAGCCATTAAATTGGCCCATCGGCTGTTCGGCCTTCAGCTCCGCCATGGCGGCGGTATCGACCCGCGTCTCGGTGGTGCAGCCCCCAAACGGCTGGCAGCTTTCCACTTCAACGAGGACACGCCCGTGCTCGACATGAAAGCTCTGCACCACGACCGAAACGATCGGCAGCGCGATGAACAACGCCATGGCGATCAGCGAGGGCAGAATGAAAGCAAAGAATGTCTTGTGCGGCATGCAATGCCTCCTCGAAGCTTGGGCGGGGAGTACGCACTGAGCGTGGACCGGATCGGGCGCGACGCTTCAGTCGACAGCCTCCCCCGTGTGGGGAGGAAATTGGGTGGAGCGGGTGGGCCGCGATCGCCGCAGCGCACCGCCCGCCCCGCCTCCCCCATTGAGGGAGAAGCACAGTTTGATGGACGGAGCGACTAATCCGCGCCGAACGAACTGGAGTTTTAGAGGTAGCCGCCTTCCTTGGCAGCGGTGTCATAGGCAGCCTTGACGTCCGCAAGCGCCTGGGCTGCATCTTCACTGCCGGCCATATATTCAGCCAGTTCCGAAGACAGCGCGGTATGGAGAAGACCCATATAGGGCTGCATCGGGTAGGCACGGGCACCGGCATTGGCGGTCGCGATCACGCCAACGGCGTTCGGGCCGGGTTCATAGCCGGAAACGAGCCAGGTCGCGACTGCGGGGTTGGCGGCAACCATTTCGGGGCTAATGCCGTGCACCATGGCCTGGAACGAGGCGGCAGCGTCTTCATCCGAAATGTTCTTGGCGATGGTGAAACCATCCCACCAGAGCGCAACGGCTGGAACCGTACCGCCACCGATGGTTGGCGCGCCTGCCATCACGGTGTTTTCGACGACGCCTTCGGCAGCGCCTTCGCCCTTGAGCATGTCGCCCGCAAGCGAGCCCCACTGCACCATCATGGCAACCTTGCCGGCCTTATATTCAGCCTGGATGCCATTGGCGTCGAAGGTCAGGTAGTCCGGATCCATATAGGCGGTCAGCGCCTTCATGGTCTCGAGCACCTTCATCCCGTTTTCGTTGTCGATCGCGAGTTCGGCTGAACCGGGCGCGAAGAATTCGCCACCAGTACCGAGATAGGCATTGACGAATTCTGCAGCGAGGTCCCAACCGGGCTTGTCGGAAGCGGCCAGCGGATATTCCATCAGGCCATCAGCCTTGATCTTTTCGGCGGCAGCCAGGATGTCCTCATAGGACTTCGGCTCGGCAATGCCGGCCTTATCGAGGATATCCTTGCGATAAAAGAGGTGCTGGGCATTGCCCATGAAGGCAACGGCCATGGTCTTGCCGTCGATTTTGATCAGCTGGTTCGGCTGCAGCGAGGCGCCATATTCAGCCACGAGATCATCGAGCGGACGGATGAGGTCGTCGTTCATCAGCGGAACGATGGAGTTGTTGGCGACCACTGCCACCGTATATTCGGCCGGATTGATCGAGAGCGCCGGCACCTGCAGGTTCTTGTGCTCGGCCGTCGCATTTGCCGTGACCGTCACGCTATCGCTGGCGCATTCTTCGGCCGTGGTATTGACGAGGCGCAGCGCCTCGAAGTCATTGCTCAGAATACGGACCGAACCGGCCTCGATGCCGCATTCAGCATAAGCAGCACCTGCTCCAAGGGCCAAAGCGACCGTCGAAACGGCGAGCATAAAGAAGGGCTTCATTGTGTTCTCCTGGCTCGGCACATGCGTGCCGCTGCGTTATCGCGACGTCCCTGGAAGTCGCGCTCCCTGTCGGCGTTCCCGCCAACACACACGTCTGCACCCCGTTTTGCATTCGTATGCAAACCGAAATTTGCATATTTCCGCCGCTTCAGCAAGATCGCAAATCGATTCCGCCTGGCCATTTGCTGGACGAACGAACACCCCACTCTGGTTTCAGAGATAGAAGACGAGCAACAAGCGTTGGGCAATGCGAGAGCCGTCATCGCTCGGCGAACACGCCCTGCCCTTCTGCCTGGCGCAGGAACCGTGCGAAGGACTTCCTATAGTTTGCCCTCAAGAAACACCATGTGAGGTGGAAAGGCCGCGATCGCTAAGAGCCGCTATCAATCCGTTCCCTTGACACAGCCCTTCATGACGTCCGCTCCGTCCCGATCGCGCTGACCAGCCTCGGTGGCTCCTCGATGGCTTTCTCGGCAAGGCAATTCCGAGACACCCACGCAGCACCATGGCATATCCCATTGACATATCCATCAGAACGACCATTTTGAGATATACATCAAGTATATCCCAAGAGGACAGCCATGGACCAAGGTTCGGTATTCCAAAGCAATCGCAGTCAGGCTGTCCGCCTGCCCAAGGCTGTAGCCTTGCCTGAAGATGTGAAGCGCGTTGATGTGGTGGCGATCGGCAGGACCAGGATTCTCACGCCGGCCGGAGAGTCCTGGAGCAGTTGGTTCGAAGGCGATGATGTCACCGCAGACTTCATGGCCAAAAGGGAACAACCACTCGATCAGGAGCGCGAGGGCTTTTGATGCTCAAATACATGCTCGACACCAACATCTGCATTTTCACCATAAAGAACAAACCACAAACCGTCAGAGAGACGTTTGAGCGTCAGCATGGGCGACTATCCATCAGCGCGGTTACGCTTATGGAGTTGATCTGTGGGGCGGAAAAATCCTCGTTGCCAGCAAAGAATCTTGCCGTCATCGAGGGCTTCTCAGCTCGCCTCGAAGTCCTGAGCTACGACGAGGATGCAGCGGCCCATACTGGCCAATTGCGCGCGGAATTGGCAAGGGCAGGAACACCTATTGGCCCATACGACCAGATGATCTCCGGGCATGCCCGGTCGAAAGGCCTCATTCTCGTGACGAACAATCTTAACGCATTCGTGCGTGTGCCCGGTCTGCGGATCGAAGATTGGACGTGAGCAATCTGCCACGGCGTCCACGCGCCCCTTGGGTGAAAATCCCGTACAAGAGATCATTCGAAAAAAATCAAGCTTGCCCACGACTTCAAGACATCAGAGCGTTCGGCAAGCGGATCGCTTCGGGCCTTGCAGCCCTCTCGCAAATTCCAAGGCTTGAGAAGCCGTTGCGCGATCGATAAGTGGCGTTATCGGACATTCGCCGGGTCGAGGGCTCTTTACGGCCACGTGCCGACTTGTGTTTCGGTTCAGCAGCATCCGACCGAGATCGAATTGCAACCCCCTGCCTCGTTTGAAAGGCGGCAGATTGCCTTGCCGTTTCCTACCGCAATCAACAAGGGGTCTGGTTTCTTGGATCTACCGTTAAGCCCCAGGACTCGGCAACATCTTGCGCTGGAGCCACGCAGATGCAAGCTCCACCGACCACCGCAAATGCTCGGTAATACTTAGTAAGCGGGGAGCCTTGGCCGTTCAGGGCTTGTAGTTCCAGGGCATGAGCTCGTCGATGCGACTGTCCGGCCAACCTGTTGCGAGGCGCTCGAGGGTCTGGGTGAGCCAAGTGAAGGGATCGACGGCATTGAGACGTGCCGTCATCAGCAAGGTGGCGATGGTGGCCCAGGTGCGGCCACCGCCGTCGCTGCCGGCGAAGAGTGCATTCTTGCGCAGGATGGCCTGGGGCCGGATCATTCGCTCGACGATGTTGGAGTCGATGTCGATGCGGCCATCGTCCAGGAAGCGCTCGAACACGGTGCGCCGGTGCCTGGCATAACGGATGGCCTCGGCGAGCCTGGACTTGCCCGAGAGCCTGGGCAGCTCCTTTTCCAGCACGTCGAACAGGCTGGCCACGATCGGCGCCGAACGCCGGCGCCGGATATCGGCGCGGGTGGTGGCGGACTGCCCCCGGATCTCTCCCTCGATCGCCCAGAGCTGCGCCATGGTTTCAACCACCCGGCCGGCGAAGGGGGCGTCGTCCTTGAGCTCGAAGAACTTCCTGCGCGCATGCGCCCAGCAGCCGGCCAGAAGCACGCCATCATTGGCGCCCTGGTGCGCCTCCAGCTTGCCATAGCCGGCATAGCCATCCACCTGCAGGATACCGCGGTAGTCGCTGAGGTGTTCGGCCGCGACCGCGCCGGCCCGGCTGTCATCGAACCTGTAGGCGACCATCGGTGGTCCGGATCCGCCAAACGGCCGGTCGTCCCGGGCATAGGCCCAGAGCCAGGCCGTTTTCACCTTGCCTGACCCGGGCGCCAGAGTGGGCAACCTCGTTTCGTCGGCGAAGATGCGCTCTCCCTGCTTGATGTGGTGGAGCACGCGTTCGGCCAGCGGAGCCAGTTCGAAGCCGAGCTTGCCCATCCACTGGGCCAGCAGCGAACGGTCCAGCTCCACCTTGTCACGGGCATAGATCTCTTGCTGCCGGTAGAGCGGCAGGCCGTCGGCATACTTGCTGACCGCCACATGGGCCAGCAGCGCCTCGGTCGGGATCCCCGCCTCGATCAGGCGCGGCGCCACCGGCGCCTGCACGATCAGGTCTTCGCCATCGGCAAGACGGTAGGCGTATTTCGGGCGGCGCATCACGATCACCCGGAACTTCGCCGGCGTCACGTCCAGGCGCTCCGAGACGTCCTCACCGATCCTGGTCTTTTCCAACCCCTCACAGCCGGCCGGAACCTCCGGCTCGATCACCACCTCGACACGCTCCAAATGCGGACCAAAGCCCTTGCGCGGCCGTGGCGGGCGCGCAGCCGGGTTGCCGTCGCGCTTCTCGATGCCCGCCGACAGTTCCGACAGCCCCGTTTCCAGCTCGTCGAACACGAAGGCGTATTGGTCGTCGTTGAGCGGGTCGATCCGCAGCTTTTCCGAGCGCGTCCCGTACTGCGCCCGCTGCAGCATGGTGATGATCGAGGTCAGGTTGGCGATCTTAAGGTCATCGGCAGCCTTGATCGCCTTGCGTTCCGCGATCTCGGCATGCAACTGCTCGGTCTCGGCCTGCTTGGCCAGCAGCAGCGCCTTCAGCGCTTCGACCTCGTCCGGAAGATCACGTTCAGCAGGCGTTTCCATGTCCGGAGCAGAGCACAGATCTGCCGGGATTTCCTGGTCTTTCCGCCCCTTGAGTCACTCCGCCGCAGGCTTTTACCCAGCCGATTGGGGACGACTCGAGCGTACCATCCTGACCTTCGTCCAATCCATGCCGTCCACCAGCGCCAGCAACTGCGCATGGCTCAACTTCACCCGCGCTTCCCCAAGCTGCGGCCAGCAGAACTTCGCCTTCTCCAGCCGCTTGGCGTAAAGGCACAGGCCGCTTCCGTCCCACCACACCAGCTTCACCCGATCCGCCCGTTTCGAACGGAACACGTAGATCGAGCCATTGAACGGATCTGACCCGGCATCGCGCACCAGACCAACCAGCCCGTCCGGTCCCTTCCGGAAGTCCACCGGCCGGCTCGCCAGGAACACCTTCACTCCAGACGGGATCATGCCGACTGGACCGCCCGGATCACCCGGCGAAGCTGATCTTCGCCCACATCCACGCCAACGCGGATGGTCACGCGGCCGATAACGATCTCCAGCGTTCCCGCCCCGCCCGATGTCTCCGTCACCTGTGCGCTCGAGCTTTCCGACACCGCCCTGGCCGCCCGCCGCCACCCAAAAAGTTGCTGCGGCCTGATGCCGATCTCCCGCGCCAGCGCCGAAACGTTGACGCCGGGCTCCAAACTCCGTGCTACCGCCTCCAACTTGAAGCTGTCCGACCAACGCCGGTGCGGCACAACAGGCGCACCCTCGAACCGGTCCGGCACGGCCTCGATCAAATGAAAACTTTTGTCCGAACGCTCAACCCTAGACACAGAAACTGACACCTCCGCCAATCCCTGCATTCATATAAGACAACCAACCAAAACGGCAGACGGCCCGCACTTCGCGCTTACAATACTTAGCAACTGACGTCGATATGATCTTTATCTCTCATCGATCAAAGAACGTATCAGAGAAGACTGTCTTCGGAGGCAAAAATCACTATTTTACCACTTAATTATATTATCTAAAAATTTGAAATATAACAGATTTTATTATATAACGAAAGACGATCTTGTCTCTATTGGTGCGCTATTCTGCCCAAAAACATGACCTCTGCCTTTCCGCCAGTGATTTTAGGCTGGGTTGGATGCCTCCGTCGCGGCGATGATGCGAGTCAGGCAGTTGCATTATACGGCTATTGGGTTTCGCCGATGAGCTACCCAGAGTTTCCATCACGACATGCCTCTGAATCCGACAGAAGGTAAGCGGTGTGCCCATCACACGTCGGCGGCATAGTTCCACGGGAGCAGATCGTTGACGCGGCTCTGCTTGTGGTCGCTCACGATGGCGCGGAGGGTCGTGGCGAGCCAAGCGTAGGGATCGACGCCATTGAGCTTGCAGGTTTCGATCAGCGAGGCGATGACTGCCCAGTTTTCGGCACC
>NZ_JAIMBX010000006.1:0-76312 GCF_032907385.1 Devosia sp. BK | reverse complement strand
CCAATGGTACTAAGTCTCAAGACTTGGGAGAGTAGGTCACTGCAAGGTCTGCTAAAAACACATCCCTCTCTACGATAATCATAACAAAAGCCCCGGTTCGAAAGAACCGGGGCTTTGCTGTTTGGTGCAAGAGAATGGGCGGATACGTCGCTGCCGCCAATGACTGCGCGTCTAATTGAGTTCCGCAGCTCGACGCCTTCGTCACGACTGCCGAACTCGATTTGCGATCTAACGATGCGCTTAGGTCTTACAAGTCCGAAACGAAGCCTATAAGGGCGTTCGCGTAACCGCTATTTATGCGCACCTTGGCAGCATCGGCAGCGCAGGATTCTGCAATTCTTTAACGTTCGGATACGTATTCATCCTAACGTGCAAACGTGCCACATGCCGTAATTCGAATTGCTGAAAGCAGCCGTACTCGCATCCAGGAATCGGGACTTATTTCGATCAGATCGAATTTTGCTGGGCTGGTCGCACGCTGCGTCGGATGTCGTGTGGTTCTTTACCAAAGCGCTCGACAAGCCGACCGATCCAATGTGGCAGTTGGCTATTTTGCTACAGCAATAATTGAGGAGGTGATCGTCTTGCCCTATGATCATCTCCATGTCGATATTCGCGTAAGCAAGGTTGAGGCGCTTAGTCACCCAAAAGTCTTGCTCGCTGGAGAAAAAGCATTTGAACCGACCCTTTTTTCTCCCAGTGGAGCGCTGAAAGGTTGGAGCGCAGCTTACGACGTCCGCGAAATCAGCATCCAGCAATATCGCGACATCACCGAAGGAGATACCCAGACACCTTTCACAGGTAGCCCAGACGTCATCGTCACCGTCCCACGCTTCCAAAACCACATCCGACAAATTCGTGATCCCGAATTCCGTCTAATGATTTATCGAGCGTATGGTGGGCGCTGCGCTATAAGCGGCGTCGAACTGCTATATGAGGGTGGTTTTTGTGGCCTCATCGCGGCTCACATCTATCCGCATTCCAGGGAGATCCACCATCGCGTCAGCGGCGGAATTCTGATGGATCCCACCTGGCATAGCCGACTCGATGGGGGCGGACTTATAATTCATGACGACTATAGTTGGGAGCCGCGGCCCGAGGATGACCTAACGCGGACAATTAAGCATCGTTTTCTGCGCTTGCCAGAAAACGAAGAAGACTGGCCGGATAAGGTGCTACTAGCGCGTCAACGCGCGCTTTTCGGTCGGTGAGGATCGCAAATGAGCGCGGAACCATGTTCTGCGGATAAACCCGTAGCGCTTGATGATGCCGTCCAGGCTCAGAAACTGCACGTTTGATAAGGCTGCCCTGCTCCCTATGTCCTATCATAGCACAGATCGTGGCGCGGAACCACCAGCTCTCCTGCGGATCATTACGTAGCGTCATTAAGACGACTACTTGACGTCATCTCCCCAGCCGCCATGTTGAAGCCCATTTTCATCGTCATTTGCGTTGGCTATGCAGTTCATCATTCGTCTTTGCGTCTTCGCACTTCTTCTCGTTTCGCCAGCCCTTGCGCAGGTGCCTGGGATTTCACCGGCGCCGGCAGAGACTGAAAGTACCGATGCGGGGTCGACGCAGGCGGTCGATGATCTCGTAAGAATTCTCGAGAACGATACAGCGCGTGCAGCTTTAATCGAGCAGTTGAAGCAGGCCGCTCCCGCGGAAGACGCGGCGCCGGCAGAGGAGGCTTTGCCCGACCTCAGCATTGCCCGGCAGCTTGCCGAATACACGCGGAGTGTTGCGCAGGGCGCTTCGGCCACAGTGCGGGCCGTCGGTGGGATATTTCTGAATTTCCGGCATGCCATCAATGGCACGCTCAGCGCAGACTATGATGTGATCCGGACGCTTGCCATCAATCTCGGCATAGTCCTGGTTGGGCTTTTCGGAAGTTTCTGGATCTTCAAATTGATCGCGCAGCCATTGCTTGCGCGGATCTCCCGCGGTGCTGGGAAACGCAATGTCTGGAAAAAACTCGGCATTGTCATTGTCGGCACGGCTATAGACACGCTAACTGTCGTTGCCGCTTGGGCGTTTGGTTACATCTTGGCGCTCAATTTCGGGACGACGCCGTCGGGCGAAATGGGCATCAATCAGAGCCTCTTGCTCAATGCCTTTCTTCTCGTCGAGCTGTGTAAGCTCGTGATCCGCGTGCTCCTGGCGCCGCGGCATATCGATCTGCGATTTCTCCCCGTCACCGATGACAACGCGGCCTATTGGTCGTTCTGGCTAGCGCGCGTCATTTCGCTCCTGGGATATACTTTTATGTTCGTCGCGCCGATGGCGCGGACGACGATATCGCCGGCTGCCTCGGCGGCGGTTCAGGTGCTGGTCATGGTCACGGCGGTGATCGTTGGCGTCATTATCGTCTTGCAAAACAAGGACGATGTGCGGCTTTGGCTAGCAGAGCTATCGGCCAAGCATGGACATTCCGGGCTTTGGCGGGTGCTCGCCGCCGTGGGGCAGCATTGGCATGTGTTGGCGATCACTTATCTCCTTGCGCTGCTTGTCGTGTGGTTTGCCAATCCTGACCAAGCCCTGCCGTTCATGTTGGGCGCGACCCTGCAATCGTTGATTGCCGTGGTCGTTGGTTCCCTGATCGTTGGGTTCATCAGCCGCTTCGTCAGCGTTGGCCTCAAACTTCCCGGCGATGTCAGCCAACGCCTTCCGCTGCTTGAGAGCCGGTTAAAGGCTTTTGTGCCGGCCGTAATGGCGGTCGTGCGCTGGGTAGTGATTGCCGGGGTGATCATCGCCATCGGCCAGGCTTGGGCGCTCTTCGACTTTGCGGGCTGGATTGGCAGCGACGAAGGGTTGGCGGTTGCCGGGTCCATCGTCTCTGCGGCGCTGATCATCCTCATTGCTATTATCCTGCATGTCGTCGTCGCCTCATGGGTTGAATACCGTCTGAGTGCCAATACAGGGCGCATGCCGACGCCACGCGAAAAGACGCTACTCAACTTGTTCAAGAACGCCTTCACCGTTGCCTTGGTGATTTTTGGACTCATGCTGGCTCTGGCGCAGATTGGGGTGAATATCGCGCCGCTCCTTGCTGGTGCGGGTGTTGTTGGTCTTGCTATCGGTTTTGGTGCGCAGAAGCTGGTGCAGGACATCATCACGGGCATCTTCATTCAGTTCGAGAATGTCATGAATGAAGGCGACGTGGTCGAGGCGGCTGGCAAGTCCGGCGTGGTCGAGAAGCTGACCATCCGCTCCGTCACCATTCGCGACATGAGCGGTACGGTGCATCTGATCCCGTTTTCCTCGGTCGATCAGGTCTCGAACATGATGCGCGGTTTCTCGTTCTATGTGTCCGAGGTCGAGATTGCCTATGACAGCGATATCGAAGGCGCCAAGCAGGCTATGCGCGACGCCTTTGCAAAGGTCATGGAAATCCAGGAATATCGCGATGTCATTCTCGACGATCTGGATCTGCAGGGGCTGATTGCCATCACGCCGCAATCGGTGTCGCTGCGCTCGCGCATCAAGACGCTGGCGGGCAAGCAGTGGGGCGCGGGGCGCTTTTATAGCGAAACCCTAATGCGGCTTTTTACCGAGCGCGGGATCGAAACGCCGACGCCGAAGATGCGGTATTTGCAAGGAAAAAACGAGCGGCATGGGCATGGGGACATGCCGATGGGCGAGTTGCCGGCCTGAGACTGCCGTCATCGATCAGCAAAGCTTGCTTGAACTCATCGTGATCGCACCAGGGCTTTGCCTTAAGGCGATCTTAATCCGATGCGTTAATTATTTGATACGCGCGCCATATGCGGCACTGCCGGCGCGCTCGTGACTTTTTGTTCGCGCGTATCACGAGGCTCGACATGATCCGATTTGCAGCAAGTCTTGCTGGACGTAGTTTTACCCGACGGGCAGCTCTTTCGCTCGCCTTAGTGCTTGGGCTTGCTGGCCCGGCTTTTGCTAACAGCGACGACTTCGTGCGCGGGCTCTGGCCCGATGCGGCGGCCAATGGCGTTTCGCGTGCGGCGTTCGATGCGTCGTTTGCCGGTTATGCGCCTGATAACAAGATCATGGAGCTGACGCGAAAACAGCCCGAGTTCAGCCAGACCGTTCAGCAATATATCGACAAGCGCGTCACCGCTGCCCAGGCCAATAAGGGCCAGGGCATGGCGCAGGAGTGGCGCCAGACCCTGCAGCGCGCCAAGGAGCGCTTCGGGGTCCAGCCTGAGATCGTGCTCGCCATTTGGGGCATGGAGACGAATTTCGGTGGCTTCATGGGTGGGACCAATACGATCCATGCGCTCGCAACGCTGACCGAGAACAATTATCGCGCCGACTTCTTCCGCAAGGAGTTGATCACCGCGCTGCGCATCGTGTCGGATGGACATGTGACGCCGCCAAACATGGTCGGATCCTGGGCGGGCGCGATGGGCCATACCCAGTTCATGCCGTCGAGCTTCCAGCGCTATGCGATCGACTTCAATGGCGATGGGCGCAAGGATATCTGGAACACTATCCCCGATGCCTTGGGGTCGACGGCCAACTATCTCAATGCCTTCGGCTGGCGGCCGGGAGAGACCTGGGGCTATGAGGTTAAACTGCCGAGCGGCTTCAATTTTGCCGCTGCGCGGCAGATGGAAAAAGCGCCGCTGAGCCAATGGCAACAGATGGGTGTGACGCGTGTGTCGGGCCGGGCTTTTCCCCGTGGCGGCGACATGGCGCGGCTCTATGCACCGGCGGGTGCTTCCGGGCCGACATTCCTCGTGCTGCCCAATTTTGATGTGATCAAGCGCTACAATAATTCGGATAGTTATGCGCTGGCCGTCGGGCATTTGGCGGACCGGATTCTTGGCGGCGGGAGCTTTGCAACTCCTTGGCCGAGCGGGGATTTTGCCCTGAGCAAGGCGCAGCGCAGCGAGTTGCAGGGGCTCCTCAACCGGGCTGGTTATGATGTCGGCACGCCCGATGGCGTGGTTGGACCGAAGACGCGAGCGGCGGTTTTGTCCTTTCAGGCGAGCGCCGGTCTACCGGCAGATGGATACATTTCGGGCCTGCTGCTCGATCGCCTGAAGCGTTAGGGTTCTACACTTTAATGTTAACACTCCGTTAACCATAGGCGCGCAGACTGGATGGGCTTAAGTAGGGGGCAGGCCCGCGCCGCGATCGGTGCGCCTGCCCTCGCCCATTTGGGGCGTCACACAATAATCTCCATCGCGCATCATGGTGCGCTCACCCCGTTAGCCCTGAGCCATTTTGCAATGACCAGAACACGTTTTCTTGCCGCCCTGGCGATTTTGATTTCGCTCTTGCCGATCCAGGCGCATGCCGTTTCGGTGATGGATCCGTTCAACCTGCCCGCGGCGATGGATGGCGGCACCTCCAAGGTAGGCGATGGCATTCCCTATGCCGATGGTCCACGCCATAAGCTCGATGTCTATGCGCCCGAGCAGCGCGGCGCGCCAGCTCCGGTGGTTTTCTTCATCTATGGCGGCGGCTGGAGCCGTGGCGAGCGCAGCGACTATCAGTTTGTCGGGCGCGCCCTCGCCTCGCGCGGCTTCGTGACGGTGATTGCCGACTATCGGCTCGTGCCCGAAGTGCGCTTCCCCGATTTTCTCTACGATAGTGCGGCGGCGCTGCGCTGGGTTCAGGACAATATTTCGGCCTTTGGTGGCGACCCCAACCGCCTGTTTTTGGCGGGGCACTCTGCTGGAGCTTACAATGCCGTGATGCTGGCGCTCGATCCGTCCTATCGGCGGCAGTTTGGGGTGACCATGCCGATCCTGGCGGTTGGTGCCCTCTCTGGGCCTTACGACTTCTACCCCTTCGAATATAGCGAAGTGAAGGAAGCCTTTGGTTATGCGCCGAGCCCGGAAGGGACGCAGCCGATCAATCTGATCACGGCCGATGCGCCGCCGATGTATCTCGCGTCAGGGACGACCGATCCGATCGTGCGGGTGCAGAACACCAATCACTTTGCCGAGCGGTTGCGGGCGCAGGGCGTTTGGGTGACGACGCAGTTCTATGAGGGCTTTGGGCACATGGAGCCGGTGATCGCCATGGGCGCTGCCTGGCGCTGGCGTGCACCAGTGCTCGACGACATGGTCGGGTTCTTCCAGCGGTTTGGTGCGTTTCCGAGCGGCGTGCCCTATGTGGCAGTGGCGCCGGAAGCACCGGAGCAATTGCCGGAGGCGATTGCCCCGATGGACCAGATCGTGTCGCAGCTCAACTCGATGTTCCAGCCGATCGAGGAGTAGGGGGCAAAGGCCCCCTCACCCGACCCTACGGGTCGACCTCTCCCCCAGAGGGAGAGGTGTCGCTCCGCGACCCATCCTGACTTAGCGTTTTGGCTCGATGACGACCGACTCGACGGAACGCGTGTTCGGGCCGTGGAAGACGGCTTCGATATTGTTGCCGTCGGGGTCGATGACGAAGGCAGCGTAGTAGCCGGGATGGTAGTGGCGTTCGCCTGGCCCGCCATTGTCGGTGCCGCCGGCGGCGATGGCCGCATCGTAAAAGGCTTTTACCATCGCTTCGTCGCGCGCCTGGAAGGCGAGGTGGACGTGGCTGGGCAAAATGTCGCCCGGTGTTTCGTCGATGAAGAGTTCGTCAGCCTGCATCCAGTCCTTGCCCGAGGCGGTCACGGGAACGCCGAGAACGTCGAGGATCGCCTGATAGAAGCGCCTGGTTTTCTCGAAATCATGCGCGCGCAGATGCACGTGATCGATGAGACGTCCGGTGTGATAGGCCATGGTGCTGCACCCCAAAAAGCAAAAGACGGACAGCAAAACGCCCGGGCGAGCCGGGCGTTTCAAAACTTGATCTTTTACTCGGCTTCGTCGGCCGAGGCCGAATTGAGCTGGCCGTACTTTTCGGGACCGATCTTGTCGAGGAGCTCGAGCTGGGTTTCGAGGAAGTCGATGTGACCTTCTTCGTCCGTCAGCAGCGCTTCGAAGAGGTTCTTCGAAACATAGTCGCCAAGGCTTTCGCAGAGTTCGCGGCTCGCCTTATAGGCAGCGCGGGCATCGTATTCGCCAGCAAGGTCGGCTTCGAGCACTTCCTTGATGGTCTGGCCGATGCGGAGCGGAGCGACGCGCTGCAGATTGGGATGGCCTTCGAGGAAGATGATGCGCTCGATCAGGCGATCGGCGTGGTGCATCTCTTCGATGGATTCGGCGCGTTCCTTGGCGGCGAGCTTCTTGTAGCCCCAATCATCCAGCAGGCGATAATGCACCCAATACTGATTGACGGCGCCGAGTTCGAGAAAGAGGGCTTCGTTAAGCCGCTCGATGACCTGTGCTTCGCCTTTCACGACGTACTCCACTGCTTTGCTTTTTGAGCTTTTCAAGCCCAGTCTGGAACGTCACGACGTCACCAGGCGGGTGGGCATTTTGAGCGTGATAGTTCTCTGTGACCTGAACGATAATGTCCACCACATTCGGCACGCAGCCCGCGCATTTTGCACGTCTGTTGAGTTCGCTATAGACTTTTGCAGGGACCACCAACTGCCAAGGGTCCGCCTTCAACAGGTCGAGAACGATGTCCTCGATCTCCGAAGATGTGATCATATTGCACTGGCAAACGAGCATAGCAGGGGCCGGAATAGTCGTCTCAACGCGCGGCAATAAACGCTTCCGATAGTTGAATGTCAACATCATAAAATGCCGCGTTCAGGGATTGTCACGAGCAAAAAACTAAGTGTATTAGGATAAAAACTAATACGGTTAGAAAAATGCCAAGAGCAGGATTGTCACGAGAGCGGCTGATCGAAGCTGCGATAGCGCTGACCGAGGCCGACGGATTTGTGGCGCTCAACCTCGCAGCCCTGGCCCGGGGTTTTGGCGTCAAACTCGCCAGCCTTTACGCTCATGTTCGCAATGTCGATGACCTCAAAGCCGAGGTGGCGCTCAATGCGTTGAGGCGGCTTGCAGACATGGTGGACGAGGCGATTGCAGGCCGTGCGGGCCGCGACGCGCTCTATGCCTATGCCGAGGCACAGCGGGATTTTGCGCTGGTGCATCCAGGCCTATTTGAGGCTGCGCGACATCCTTTGAGTGAAGAGATCGCGATGCAGAGTGCCGGCGTCAGGATCGCGCGGGCAAGCCGCGCGGTGTTCCGGTCCTATGCGCTCGATGACGCCGATCAGGTGCACGCAACGCGCTTGCTGGGCAGCTTTCTGCTTGGCTTCGTGCTGCTCGACCGATCGGGCAGCTTTGCCCACAGCGAGCCGGAGGCGGCGGAATCATGGGCGCGGGGCCTAGCAAGTTTGCACATGACCATTTCGGGCTGGGCGGAAAAGGATAGCGAGCAATGGCAGAGCTGGCGTTCGAAGCCCCGTTGACCGCTGCTATCGTCAAGGGTGTCGTCGAACTCGAGCGGACAGCAGACGGCGTTGTCCTGCACCGTCTGCCGGCCAAGGCGCGGGCGCAGAATGACGACCCGCAACTGGCCATGGCCGAGGCACAACCTTCGGGTGTGCGGCTGGCGTTCAGGACTGCGGCACGTAAGGTCTCACTGACAGTCTTGACGACGCGGCGAGACTTTGTGGGCATGCCGGCGCGACCGCTCGGTGTTTACGAACTCTATGTCGATGGAGTTTTGGCGCAGCAGTTGAGTGCGGAAGGTGGGCGAACGCTGCGGATCGATATGCGTGCCGGCTCGACCGAAGTCGTGGATGGCCCGGCAGCCGTTCTGAGCTTTGATCTGCCGGCAGGCGACAAGCAGGTGGAAATCTGGCTGCCGCATAATGAGAGCATGGTGTTGCAGGCGCTGCACGCAGATGCTCCAATCAGTCCCGAACCTGTCGCAGGGCGGCCCGTCTGGCTGCATCATGGCAGTTCGATCAGTCAGGGGTCGAACGCGATTTTGCCAACCGGCATCTGGACGGTCTTCGCGGCGCGGCGGGCCGGGGTCGAATTGATCAATCTGGGCTTTGGCGGCGGCGCCTTGCTTGATCCGTTTACGGCTCGGGCGATGCGCGACACAGCGGCGGACCTGATCAGCGTCAAGCTCGGGATCAATGTGGTCAATGCGGACCTGATGCGGCTGCGAGCCTTTGGGCCGGCGGTGCATGGGTTCCTCGACACGATCCGCGACGGTCACGAGGCGACGCCACTGCTGGTGATCGGGCCGATCCACTGCCCCATTCATGAGGAGACGCCAGGCCCGCTGCAGTTCGATACTGCGGCGCTCGCCGAGGGGCGGGTCGGTTTTGTAGCAACGGGGCAAAGCGCTGAGGTTGCGGCGGGGAAGCTGAGCTTGCGGGTGATCCGGGAGCGGCTCAAAGCGATTGTGGAACAGCGGCAAAAGTCGGACCCGAATATCCATTATCTCGATGGCGAGGCGCTCTATGGGCCAGACGACCATGCGCTTATGCCGCTGCCAGACCGGGTGCATCCCGATGCTGCGACGCAGCAAATGATGGGCGAGCGGTTTGCGACTCTGGTTTTCGAAGGCGGGGTCTTCGCTCCTCTCGCCGCGCACTAGCCTTTGGTGGCGGATCGGCTCTAGTCTCATCGCAAAGCAAAAGGGATGAGGCGAGATGAACAAGATCGATCTTGAGGGGCAGGTGGCGGTGGTCACTGGCGGGGCGCAAGGCATCGGTCTTGCGGTGGCGCGGCGATTGATCGCGTCAGGCGCGGTGGTCAGCCTTTGGGATCGGGAAGCGGACCTTCTAGCCGAGACGAAAGAAGAGATCGGCGCGGCATCCACGCGCCTTGTCGATATCGTCGACTATGCGGCAGTTGAGGCAGCGACGGCTGCGACCGAGCTCGCCCACGGGCGCATCGATATTCTGGTGCATTCGGCGGGGATCGCGGGGAAGAATGCGCCGCTCGACGAATATGAGCTCGATGAATGGCGGCGGGTGATCGATGTCGATCTCAATGGCGCCTTTCACGTCAACCGCGCCATCCTGCCGGGAATGAAGGCGCGGAACTATGGGCGCATCGTCAATATCGCCTCGATCGCGGCCAAGGAGGGCAACCCCAATGCCGCAGCTTATGCCGCGGCCAAGGCCGGCGTTATCGGCATGACCAAGGCGGTGGGCAAGGAAGTCGCGAAATATGACATCGCGATCAATGCCATCACACCTGCGACGGCCAAGACCCGCATTCTCGACGAGCTAAAGCCCGATTTCATCGACTATATGCTAAGCCGGATTCCGCGCGGGCGGTTCCTCGAAGTCGAGGAAGTGGCCAATATGGTCTCCTGGCTCGTCAGCCGGGAAAACAGCTTTACGACCGCCTCGGTGTTCGACCTTTCGGGGGGACGGGCGACCTATTAGGCCGCGGCGGCGCCGCTGAGCGCGCGGGCCGGGTGGGTGGCTCGACAAAGCGCCATTCGCCAGGCGCGAGGCCGTCGAGTGTCCAATCCCCGATTCGCCAGCGCACGAGGCGCAGGGTCGGATGGCCGACGGCTGCCGTCATGCGGCGCACCTGGCGATTGCGGCCCTCGGTAATGGTGAGCGAGAGCCATTGATCGGGGACGCTCTTGCGGAAGCGGACGGGCGGATTGCGGGGCCAGAGATCGGGCGTGTCGATACGCTCGACTTTTGCCGGGCGTGTGGGTCCGTCGTTGAGTGTGACGCCGGCGCGGAGACTTGTGAGGGCCTCGTCACTCGGCAGACCCTCGACCTGGACGAGATAGGTCTTTGGCATCTTGAAGCGCGGCGAGGCGATATGGGCCTGGAGCGCGCCGTCATCGGTCAGCAACAAAAGCCCTTCACTATCCTTGTCGAGCCGGCCGGCCGCATAGACGTCGGGGACCTTGATATAGCCGGACAAAGTTTCCTCGGGCGTGCCGCCGGTGAATTGGGTTAGCACGTTAAAAGGCTTGTTGAACAGAATGAGCCGGGCCATGGCGCCTGATACTGCGGCGCAGGCGCATTCGCAAGGCAGCTTACCAGCATCAAATCCAGCATTGCCCTTTTGTTGCCCACAAAGACTGGACTAACTTGGCTCAAGCCTTGAGCCATCTTTGGGAGAGAATGATGAAGCCTATCGGACCAGTGGCGCGACGGACGACGCTCATGGCTTTTCTGGCCGCGGGCATCTTCGTTCCGGCGGCGCCGGCAATGGCGAGCGCGACATTCGACGCCTGTGCTGCCGAAGCAGCAAGCCAATATGAAGTCGGATACGAAAGCACCGGCCGGGAAATCTGGGACATCAATACCGCGACGGCCATCGAAGCCTGCAAAAAGGCGCTCGAGGCAGACCCGGATTCTTCTCAACTCAAAGGCTGGCTGGCGCGCGCTTATTTCGCCGATGGCAATTACGAGGACGCGGTGCCGCTGTTCGAAGAAGCCGCAGAGGGCGACAGCGTCGTCGCGCAGGCGATCTTTGGCGACATGCTGATTACTGGCGATGGCGTCGATGTCGATATGGAGCGCGGCGCGGAATTCTTGAAGCGCGGCGCCGAGGCCGGCTTTGCGCTTGCGCAGAACAGCCTCGGCCTTTCCTATGATTTCGCCGAGGGTGTGAAGCAGGATTATAATGAGGCGGCCCGGTGGTATCGCGCGGCGGCCGAGCAGGGCATGCCCAAGGCGCAGTCCAATCTTGGGCTGATGTATCAGGATGGGCTCGGCGTGCCGCAGGATTATGTGGCGGCGGCCGCCTGGTTCCAGCTGGCGGTGGATGCCGGCGACGTGTCGGCACACGTCAATCTCGGCAAGCTGATCCAGGATGGGTTGGGGCAAAAGAGCGACCCGAAGCGCGCGGCCGAACTCTATAAGGTCGCCGCCGACGAGGGCGACATGTATGGCCAGAACAATCTCGCCTTTCTCTATGAGAACGGCGAAGGCGTGAAGCAGGACCTCAAGAAAGCCGCCGAACTCTATGAGCTGGCCGCCGAGCAGGGCATGGCGCTCGCCAAGCACAATCTGGCACTGCTTTATGAAGACGGGCGCGGCGTCACGCAGGACTATAACCGCGCGATTAAACTTTACCGCGAAGCCGCGGAAGGCGGAGAAATGCGCGCGGCGGTCAATCTCGGCCTTCTCTACATGGACGGCACCGGCACCGATGTCGACTATGCCGAGGCGCTGAAATGGACGGAGATGGCCGCCGACCAGGGCCAGCCCATTGGGCTCAACAATATGGGCCATATCTACGAGAACGGGCTCGGCGTTCCGGTCGATGAGGCCAAGGCCAAGGACTATTACGAGCAATCGGCCGCGCAGGGCTATGATCTGGCCATTGATAATCTGGCCCGGCTGAACGAGGCGACAAGCGGTTCGGGCAACACGAGCGGAAAGACCAAGACGAAATAGGTTTTTGCGATTTCTGACATTGAGCCGTCCGGTGATTTCCGGGCGGCTTTTTGTTTGTGCCTAGAAGCCGCCGTCGCCGGACACTCTGACCTCGCCCTCTTTGAGCTTTTCGCGGTGGCGGGCAGCAATGACTGCCGCAGTGGCCGCGGTGCGGTGAGCCGTCGAGAAGAATTCGCGGTGCGCGATTATGAGAATGGTCACGAGGCACGCCACCACCGCCAGCCACTCAGACACGAACCAGGCGACGGTCGAGACGGCAAAATAATAGGCGCGGATGCCGGAATTGAAGTTTTTGGCGCCAAGCCCATTCATGCGGGTGATGGCATCGATTTCTTCTTCGCTCGTCACCCGATCATGATCGAGCGCGCCGAGCATAATGCAGAAATGGTTGAACTGACGCAGCGACAGCGTGAAGGCGAAGAAGGCCAGCACGAACATGGTCAGCATGACCATGAGGTGGATCTGCACGTCGGCGACGGTGAAACTGTGTTGCACCAGAAGCGTGCCGAGCGTGTCCATCACCGCGGGCACCTGGCCGAAGACGGCAAAAACTGCGAGCACCAGCAGCACAGACGTCGAGGCGAGGAAACTCACCGAGCCCATGATATTGCCCGAAAGAATGGCGTCAAACGGTGTTTCGCGCCGGGTCGCATTGCTGACCCAGCGACGTCGCTGCATGTTCATGATGCTCGAGAGCGACGGGCGCCGCTTTTCGACGAGCGGCACCAAGAGATTATAGGCGTAATAGGCAAGGAGCGGAAAAAGCGAGGTGAAAAGCGTCGATGTCACGTCGGGCCCCCAAACGTTTCGGCCGATTATAGCGGACGCGGGTAGCGGCGATAGATGGCGTCGATGCCGGCAAGCACGTCCGGCGACAGCTTCAGGTCCTTGGCACCGAGATTGACGGCCAATTGCTCGGTGCTGGTGGCGCCGATGATGGTCGAGGTGGTGAAGGGACGCGAGCGGCAGAAGGCGATTGCCATGTGCGCGGGCTCTAGGCCATGGGCCTTGGCGAGAGCGAGATACTCGCGGGTCGCAGCTTCCGAAAATTCGTTCTGCCGCCAAAAGCCCTTCTGGTAATCCTTACGGCTCCCCTTGGGATTGGCGCCATCGAGATATTTTCCCGTCAGCATGCCGGCAGCGAGCGGGGAATAGGCGAGGAGGCCGACATCCTCATGGTGGCTGAGTTCGGCCAGGTCATGATCGAAGAGCCGGCGGAGGAAATTGTATTCGTTCTGGACGGAGGCGAGGCGCGGGAGACCCTTGGCTTCGGCGAAACGCAGCCACTGCGAAATGCCCCAGGTGGTTTCGTTGGAAACACCAATCGCGCGAATCTTGCCGGCTTTAATGAGATCGCCGAGGACGTCGAGCATGTCTTCGAGATTGGCAAGAACGTCGGCCGTTTCCTGCTTTTCCGGGGCATAGCGCCAGTAGTTCTCGAAATGGTAGTGGCCGCGGCTCGCCCAGTGGATCTGGTAGAGATCGATATAGTCGGTCTTCAAACGCTTGAGGCTGCCATCGAGCGCCTCGCGGATGCTCGGGCCATCAGCCCGACGGCCGCCGCGGAGGAAGGCATTTCCACCGCCCCCGATCTTGCTCGCCAAGACCCACTTGTCGCGATCATTGTTGGCAGCGAACCAATTGCCGATGATCTCCTCGGTGCGCCCCGAGGTTTCAGGGCTGCCGGGGACGGCATAAAGTTCGGCGGTGTCCATGAAATTGATGCCGGCATCGCGCGCCATGGCGATCTGGGCATGGCCCTCGTCCTGCGTGTTCTGGCTGCCCCAGGTCATGGTGCCAAGGCAGATATCGGTGACGGCAATGCCGGTGCGGCCGAGTGTTTTCATATCCATGGCGCGTAATCCCGGTTCGAGTGACGAAGCGGCGCGACCCTAGACGGTGCGGCGCGCTTCGGGAACGGCAGGGGGCGCCCAAGGCGTTCGGGCGCAGAAGTTTTCCACATGCGCGCGGTAGGGAATGGCCATTACCCGAGAGTTTTCCGCGACATGTCAAAAAAACGTCACTCATGCCGCTTTGGGGGTTGAGGTCTTCGACGGTCCCCCCTATATAGCCCTCACACAGCGCCGCGGCGCAGTGAATGACGCGGGATGGAGCAGCCCGGTAGCTCGTCAGGCTCATAACCTGAAGGTCGCAGGTTCAAATCCTGCTCCCGCAACCAAAAAAGCCCACAGGACAACAGTCTTGTGGGCTTTTCCTTTTCCGCTCTGTAACAATCCTGACGCTCGGATGTGTTTGAAGTCATGCGCGTAGCTCAGCGCAGGCTTTAACTACATCTGCCTAGCTGAATTGCGGGTCGAGCCTTAGTGTGCTCTTAGGATCATCAGCATTCCACTTTCGAGGTTGAGCGTGAGCGTCGTTATTCCTGTCATTCTGGCTGGCGGCCAGGGTACGCGTTTGTGGCCGAAGTCGCGTTCGGCGCGGCCCAAGCAGTTCATCGACCTCGTGGGTGAGACGAGTCTTTTTCAGCAGAGCCTGGAGCGGGTGAAGGATGCCGGGCGCTATGGCGCGCCGATCGTCATCACCAATGCCGAATATCGCTTCCTTGTCGCCGAGCAGGCGCAGGAACTCGGCATTGCCTTGGGTGCGATCCTGCTCGAGCCAGTGGCGCGCAATACGGCGGCAGCGATTGCGGCGGCGGCGCAGGTGGCGGTGAGCCAGGACGAGAATGCCATCATTCATGTGTTGGCGTCTGACCATCTGATCCCGGCGAGTGCAGAATATTTCGGCGCAGTGGACAATGCGGCGCTGGCAGCGCGCGATGGGCATCTCGTGACCTTCGGGATCACACCGGATCGCCCGGAAACGGGCTATGGCTATATCGCGATCGGCGATAGCTTGAGCCATGGCGCCCATAAGGTTCAGGCCTTCGTCGAAAAGCCGAACTTGGAAAAGGCCGAAGCCATGCTGGCGCAGGGTGGATTTGCCTGGAATTCGGGCATGTTCATGCTGCCGGCCAAGGTGTTCCTTGCCGAATGCGAGAAGCTGGCGCCAGATGTGTTTGCCGCGGCCAGGGGCGCGGTTTCGGCCGCCAAGCGCGATCTCGACTTCATCCGCCTCGATGAGACGGCTTTTGCCGCTTCGCCCAATATCTCGGTCGACTATGCGATCTTCGAGCGCACCAGCAAGGCAGCGGTCTTGCCGGTCTCTTTCGAGTGGTCCGATCTCGGTGCTTGGGATGCGGTGTGGAAGGGCAAGGAGCGGGACGCGAACGGCAATGCCGTGACGGGTCCGGCGCGGTTGTCCAATACGACCAATACGCTTGTCGTCAGCGAGACCGCGCATGTCGTCGTCGATGGGCTCGATGATGTCGCCGTCATTGCGACAGAAGACGCCGTGTTCGTTGGCCGGCTGAGCCAGGCGCAGAATGTCGGGGCGATTGCCAAGTCACTGAAAGCCGACGCTGCGACTCGCGCCCTGACCGAGACGCACAAGACCTCGTACCGGCCTTGGGGCGGGTATTCGTCGATCCTGATGGGTGAGCGCTTCCAGGTGAAGAAGCTCTTCGTCAAGCCCGGCAAGAAGCTGAGCCTCCAAAAGCACCATCACCGGTCCGAGCACTGGATCGTGGTGCGCGGCACGGCAGAAGTGACGGTCGATGGCACCGTGACCATGCTCTCGGAAAACCAGTCGATCTATCTGCCGCTTGGTTGCACCCATCGTCTCGCCAATCCGGGCAAGATCGAGTTGGAGCTGATCGAAGTGCAGACCGGGTCTTATCTTGGCGAAGACGATATCATCCGTATTGAGGATGAGTTCGGGCGGAATTGACCGCAGCGTTTGCCGAAGGCCCCCTCACCCGACCTTTGGTCGACCTCTCCCCCAGAGGGAGAGGTGTCGCTGCGCGACTTTGAATGGTCTCGTCAGCAGGCGACGACGTTGACCGCCAGGCCGCCTTGGCTCGTTTCCTTGTATTTTTCGCTCATGTCGAGGCCGGTCTGGCGCATGGTTTCGATGCAGGCGTCGAGGGGGACGGCGTGGATGCCGTCGCCTTTGAGGGCGAGGGAGGCGGCGGTGACGGCCTTAACCGCGCCAAAGGCGTTGCGCTCGATGCAGGGGATTTGCACCAGGCCGCCGACGGGGTCACAGGTCATGCCGAGGTGATGTTCGAGCGCGATCTCGGCGGCGTTTTCGATCTGCTCGGGGCTGCCGCCCCAAATGGCGCAGAGGCCGGCGGCAGCCATGGCCGAGGCTGAGCCGACTTCGCCCTGGCAGCCGACTTCGGCGCCTGAGATCGAGGCATTGTGCTTGAGGATGCCGCCGATGGCTGCGGCGGTCAGTAGAAAATCGCGGATGGCAGCCTGGCCCATGCCGGATTGGAATTGCACCGCATAACGCAGCACCGCGGGGATGACGCCGGCGGCGCCATTGGTCGGGGCGGTGACCACGCGGCCGCCAGCGGCGTTTTCCTCATTGACCGCCATGGCAAAAAGACTGAGCCAATCATTGCCGCTCAAGGGGTCGATTTCATTCCGCTGCCAGCGGGCGGCGAGTTGGCTATGGAGGGCCCTGGCGCGCCGCCGGACTTTTAAGCCCCCGGGCAAGATGCCGTCCTGCGCCAAGCCACGATCGATGCAATTGGTCATGGCAGACCAGATATCGTCGAGGCCCTTGTCGAGCTGCTGGCGGGAAAGTCGCGCTTCCTCATTGGCGCGCTTCATGGCGGCAATGGAGAGGCCGGAGCGCCGGGCCATGTCGAGCATTTTGGCCGCATTGGCGAAGGGCCAAGGGGTGTCTTGCGGCGGCGCGGTGTCAGCTTTGAGGGCCGACAATTCGTCCTGGCTGACGACGAAACCACCGCCGATGGAAAAATAAGCGCGCCGGAGGAGCAGTTGGCCATCGGTATCGAAGGCACAAAACTGCATGCCATTGGGATGGCCGGGGAGGGGACTTTTGGTATCGAGGACGAGATCGACGGCCGGCCGGAAGCGATAACTGGGGTGACCGGGCGGATTGATGCGGCCGCTGTGCCGGACCTCTTCGATGATGGCGTCCATGCGGTCTGGGTCGATGTCGCGTGGGTTTTCACCGGCAAGGCCCAGGATGACGGCGCGATCGCTGCCATGGCCGATGCCGGTAAAGGCGAGCGAGCCGTGAAGGCTGGCGGTAATGGCGGCCGGCGTGGCGCTGCGAGCGCGGGGCCAATTGCCGTCTTTGAGTTCGGACAGAAATCGTCCAGCGGCGGACATCGGACCCATGGTGTGGGAACTCGAGGGGCCGATGCCGATCTTGAAGACGTCAAAGACTGAAAGGAACATGGCGCACCTTAGCCAAAGGCGGCGCCACCTGCAAAGCCAGAGGATTGTTTCGGAATCGGCAACGGAGCGTGGCGGGAGGCGGAGATTGCCTTGTCTGTGCGCCTGCCGATATCGGTGGGACGACAAAGAAGGAGACGCATTATGGCTTCATACCAATTCCGCAGCGCCGAAGGCAGCACGGCTGAGGCTCCGCTGATCCTGCTTTTTCACGGCACGGGCGGAGATGAAAACCAGTTCTTCGAGCTTGCCGCGCAACTCGTGCCCGATGCTGCGCGCATTGCGCCGCGTGGAGATGTCAGCGAGCAGGGCGCACTGCGTTATTTCCGTCGCACCGGCGAGGGCGTCTATGACATGGCCGACCTGGCGCAGCGGACCGAAGCCATGGCAGATTTCGTGCGCGAGCAGATCGCGGCACGAAAACCCTCGAAGGTTTTGGGGCTCGGCTACTCCAATGGCGCCAATATTCTCGCCTCGGTGCAATTTGCGGCGCCGGACCTGTTCGATGCGACGGTACTAATGCATCCGCTTATTCCCTTTGCGCCGCAAAAGGCCGATTTCTCCGGACAGCGGGTGCTGCTGACCGCGGGCCGGCGCGATCCGATTGCGCCGGCGCAAATGACGGAAAAACTGGCCGACTATTTTCGCGGCAATGGCGCCGGAACGGAGCTCGTCTGGCACGAAGGCGGGCATGAAATCCGGCAGGAAGAGCTGCTGGCGGCGCAGACATTTCTCTCGGCTTGAGTGTGGCGGCGGGGGTTGACGGGGCGGACGGAACTGGGGCCAATCGGGGCCAGTCAATTCCGGAGGATGGGAATGTCTCGTCACCTCGCTCTGCTTGCCCTCGCCCTTTCCGTCACGCCAGCCTTGCCCAATGTTGCGGTGCAGGCGGCGAGCTTTGATTGCGCCAAGGCGTCGACACCATTCGAAAAAGCCATCTGTGCAAGCGACGGGCTTTCGGCGGCGGACGAGCGGCTGGCGAAGAGCTATGCGACGGCGATTGGTGGGCTTTCCGACAAGGCCTTGGCCGGGGTCCGCGACGACCAGCGCGCCTGGCTCGATTTTGCGCAGCAATCCTGTTCGCCGGATGCAAAGCCGCTCACGACCGGCACCTATGGCGAGAACGCGCAGCAGTGCCTGATCAACCTGTTCAACGGCCGCAGCGGCGTTTTGGAATCAAGCCGCATGATCAATGGCATGCGGTTTTACCCGCGGGCGCACTATGCGGCCATGCCCGATCCCAACGCCGAGGACGAGGAAGACGCGCCTTGGGCGGTGGCACAGCACGAGTTGAGCTATGTGCAGCTCGACTCCGAAGAGCCATTTGCGGCAACGTTCAACACGTTCGTCGAGGCGGAAGCCAATAAGCTGTCCGACA
Source organism: Devosia sp. BK (assembly GCF_032907385.1). Taxonomy (NCBI): domain Bacteria; kingdom Pseudomonadati; phylum Pseudomonadota; class Alphaproteobacteria; order Hyphomicrobiales; family Devosiaceae; genus Devosia; species Devosia sp. BK. The sequence continues at coordinate 57,438 of NZ_JAIMBX010000006.1, read as the reverse complement.
TTGCTGGCGGCGATGGTTCCGCGCAAGACGTCGAATCCGATGCCACGAGCGACACCAGCAATTCGATCGAGGTGAAGGAGGTCGGCGGCAACCAGATCTCGCTCGATGTCACCACCTATTGGTATGGGCACGGCGCGGCCCACGGCAATTATGGGCTCACCTATCTTCACTATCTGCGTGAAGAAGATCGGGCGCTTGAGGCGAAGGATATTTTCACCGGCAAGCGGTGGCAGGCCGCGTTGCTCGATCTCACCGTCGAAGCGCTCAAGGACGAGCACGGCGAAAACCTGATGCTCGACGATACGTCCTATATCGCCGATGCGGTCGCCGATCCCTCGCGCTGGGATCTCTCCGATCCCTATGCTTTGATCCTGCAATTCGAACCCTACGAAGTTTCGGCCTATGCATATGGCGCGCCGACGGCGCGGGTGAGCTGGGAGAAATTGCAGCCCTATCTCTCCGAGACTGCGGATCAGGTGCGCTACTGATGAGCGATATTCTCCATCACATGATCGCCTCCGGGCCGCAGCCGGTGGCGCCCTTTAGCCATGCGGTTGAAGCCAATGGCTTTGTCTTCGTTACCGGGCAGATGCCCACCGATCCCGCGGCGCCAAATGCGCCGCTGCCCGAGGGGGTCGAGGCGCAAACGCGGCGGGTGGTCGAGAACCTAAAAATCGTGCTCGGTGGCATCGGGCTCAGCTTTGCCGACGTGACTATGGCGCGGATCTATCTCACGGAATTCGAGCGCGACTATGCCGCGCTCAATGCGCTCTGGCCGACATTCTTCGAGCCGGGAAAGCTGCCGGCGCGAACAACTGTGGGCGTGACGGCGCTGGCTGTTGGCGCTTTGGTCGAGATCGATCTCGTCGCGCGGCGGCCCTAATTTTGAGGGGATGGCGACCCTTCGTCGCCTTTCGCCAGACTTGCATCAGACCAAAAGATTGCACGCAGGAAGCGGCTGGCGGGAGGCCGCCAGAAAATGCTAAGGGCTGGCCGAACGGCTGAGGAGCGCGCGATGTTTGTTGTGGGTGGGGAAAGTCTGGTTGATCTGGTGCCGGTATCGGCAGAGCCGGGCGCCGAAATTCTGGCCTTGCCCGGCGGCTCGCCCTTCAATTGCGCCATTGCCCTTGCCAAGCTCGGCAACGAGACCGGTTTTTTGTGCCCCATCAGCACCGATCAGTATGGCGACATGCTGCTCGCGCCTCTTGCCGAGGCTGGCGTGACGCTGCTGATGACCGACCGCGTCGAAGAGCCGACAACGAAGGCCGTGATCACCTTCAACGCCAAGATGCAGGCGAGCTACGTCTTCGAGCGCGGGGCAGATCGCGCTTTCACCCAGGACGGGCTGATGGCGGCCTTGCCGCACGCGATCGAACTCTACCAGATCGGTGGCTTTGCCCCGATGCTGGAGGAGGATTGGGCCAAGTGGCTCCCGGTCGTAAAAGCGGCGATCGGGCGTGGCGCCACCATTTCCTTCGACATCAATGTGCGCAAGGTCGACGACGAAGACGGCTACCGCCGCCGCCTCGAAGATTTTCTCGATCTCGCTCACATCATCAAATTGTCCGAGGAAGATCACGACTGGCTCGAGCCCGGTGTGACGATCGAAGAGCACGCCAAAATGCTGCTCGACCGGCCCAACTGCGAATTGGTCGTGGTGACCCTCGGCGAGCACGGTTCGCGCGCGTTTTCCAATGTCGCCGAGGGCAAAGCCGGCATTTATGCGCCGCCGGTTTTCGGCGACACGGTGGGTGCGGGCGATAGCTTGATGGCAGGCATCCTGACCTGGCTTCACGAAACCGGCGCGCTCAAGCTCGGCCAATTGGGACAGCTCGATCAGGCGGCGCTTGAAACGACACTGCGCTTCGGCGCGGTGGTCGCCGGGCTCAATTGCGCACAAAAAGGCTGCAAGCCGCCAACCCGCGCCGAAGTCGATGCCGTCCTCGCGCGCAGTTGACCACTGATACCATTGCGGTTTTTCGCTCACTCTGGTGTGATCGCTTTAGCGTCAACCGGGGTTTGTCATGAAAAAGCGTTGGGTGGTCCTCGGGGCTGTCGTGGTGGTGGGAGCGGCAACTGCCGCCTATTTCCTCAAGCCGGTGACGGGGCCAGCGCGTGATCTGAGCCTGGCTGGCGATGTGACGCGCGGCCAATATGCCATGCGTCTCGGCGGCTGCGTTGCTTGCCACACCAATGCCGATGAAGGCAGCGCGGAACTGGCAGGTGGCGCAGGGCTCGTGACGCAATTCGGAACATTTGTGCCGCCCAATATTACCTCCGACCCTAATGTCGGCATCGGAAACTGGACGGTTGAGCAGTTCTCTGCCGCAATGAGCGACGGCATGGGGCCACAGGGACACCTCTACCCCGCTTTCCCCTATGAAAATTACACGCTGATGAGCGACCAGGAGATCGTTGATCTCTATGCAGCGCTCATGGCGACCGAGCCGGTGACGACGCCGGCGGCCGAGAGCCAAATCCCGTTCCCTTTCAATGTGCGCTTGCTGATGGCCGGCTGGAAGAACCTCTTCTTCTCGCCGCATCGCTTCGAGCCGGAGGCTGGGCGCGACGAGATTTATAATCGCGGCAAATATCTCGCGACCGGCCCGGCGCATTGCATCGCTTGCCACACGCCACGCAATGCCTTGGGTGCGCTCGAATGGAACCAAGCCTTTGCCGGCTCGCCAGGCGGCACCGGTGGCAAGGCACCGGCCCTGACGCGCGAGGCATTGGTCGAGGCCGGCTACGACGTCGAGACATTAGCCCAGACACTGCAGGACGGCTTCACCCCGGGCTTTGACGTTCTCGGCGGACCAATGGGCGAGGTCATTGCTGATGGTACATCGTTCTGGACGCCGGAAGACCGGACGGCCGTGGCGACGTATTTGTTGGCGGAGTGAAGTCTGGTCGCGATGTTGCGTGCAGCAGAGCTCGATGACTGCTGTGCAGATAATTAAGTAGTGCTCCGCAGGCGTGTGGCGGTTCGTGGATCCTACTACATGTGCTATAATGCTCAGGAGATGGGCGAAGCGCAGGCGAAAAACAATTGAGCTTGCGATAGCTCGAATACGTATTGTGCCGCAGGCGCGTGGGTCTAGCGTTGCCGGGCCACTATTTCTCTTTTCTGTCTAAGAAGTGAGATGTCTGGCCAGTCAGCCTTGTTTGCGGGCAGTCTCAATCGTCTGTCCCTGATTGCTAGGGTCTCATCATCTTCGACAATGGCAGACCAAGTGAAGTCGTCGTTGATGATGATAATTCCCATTTCGAAGCGGCGATGCCAGCTCGGAGTAAGCAAGATTCCCGCCGATGCTCGCTCGTGCGGGGACATGGCCCATGGCACAATATGCGCTGCTTCGAGGCCCGTAAGGCCGCTCGGAGAAAGGAAGGGGCTTTTGCATATGGCGCATTGTCCGCGATATGCCAGATAGACGACTTTATGAAACGCAGGATTGCGAACCGGTCTGAAACTTGCGCGATAAATCGGCAAATGCTCAGCAACGCTTGTCTCCATCGGAGCAAACGGCATGTTGCGGCCGCGCGGAGAAATCTGAGAAAACATTTCGTCGGCAATTTCCCGCACATCATCCGCAGCACGCCATCCGCCGGTCTCTATACCGAAGGCGAGGCTGGTAGCGTCTTCCCCAAGTCCGGACATAACCGGCATGACTTCGCTGAGGAACACAGCGGTTTTTGCCCTGCCTGGAATCTGCAAGATGTCCTGGACCGACGCTTCGGCAAAATACCCGACGGCAAGTTTGCTGCGTTTGGCGTAGCGGACGCTTTGATAGATCAACACGCGCTTGCTGAACAGCGTTCGGAGAGCGTCAACATATTTTCTATAGATAATAACGACGCCGATGGCGTCGAAAAGCTGCCGATCTTGCTCGTTAATCCTGATGACCGCATGAGGCACGGGCAGACGTTAGGATAACTACGTATAGTTCGCCAATCAGTTTGTAGGTTGTCGCGTGCATTCACGGTTTGCGCGACGGCCTTTTAGACCAACTGGCTTCCATTGATGCGTGCAAAAAACTCAGCGCGGTGCCACGCCAGAGCCTCTGGATCAGGAGACGCAAGCCTCCCCTTGTTCACTGCAAGCTGGCCGCCAGGCACGAGGATCTCCAACAGTTCACCCGCAATGAGATGGGTGTTGACGATAATCTCCATGTCGGCGCCGGCGGTCCAATGGAAGTTGGTAAAGGAATCGCTGACTTCCCTATCGAGATAGAGGAAGTTGCTGATGTGATAGCGACCGCCTTTGTCTATGGGCTTAATAATCGTTGCCATCGCACTTCCGGTATAAACGCCTGAAAATGCGCACCGATAGTCTGTTTGCCTGCCCAGTTGATCCATAAGGATGCCCGCGTCAGCGGCTTGATGAAACAAGGCGGCTGTTTCATCAATTTCCACACCGGCGCCACGGATGACAGCTGCGAAGTCCTTGTCCTGGATTTCGACGATTGGCTTACCCGTCTCAGATGAACTGAACGCCAAAGCCGAGTTTGGCAGCGCGTTAATTTGGTCGAGGCGAGCATAGCCGACGCCAGAATCATCGATGTAAAATCCGGCCAATTGGCCAAGAGCAATGTATCTGGCAGTGCCCGACTGATCGACGTGGGCGATAAGCACGGCTTCGCCCAAGCATTCTTCAAACTGGCGATCCTGGTCCAACGCGCAAGGAACATCGAATGCCGCATTGGGCGCGGAAAACTCTGCCACCTCGGTGTAAATCGCCAGCTTCGACAAGTGTGCCCCGGTGTCCTACGTAGTGGAGACTACTTAGACATACGGCGCCTTTGCGTTGCAAGCCGGCCTTGCGAGATGTCTGCGGGAGGGAAGGGGACCACGTTGTCGGCGATCCCAAAGAGTGCAGCTCAGGCGCTATACGCCTTCACATTCTGCTTCTGCTCACCGAGGCCCTCGATGCCGAGGTGCATGACGTTGCCAGGTTTGAGCCAGACGGGGTCGGGTTTGATGCCCATGCCGACGCCGGGCGGGGTGCCCGTGGTGATGACGTCGCCGGGCTGGAGGCTCATGAACTGGCTGACATAGGAAACGACCTTGGCAACGCCAAAGATCATCGTCTTGGTCGAGCCGTTCTGGTAGCGGTGGCCGTCGACTTCGAGCCACATGGAGAGGTTCTGTGGATCGGCGACTTCGTCCTTGGTCACGAGCCAGGGACCGATGGGCCCAAAGGTGTCGGCGCCCTTGCCCTTGTCCCACGTGCCGCCGCGTTCGGTCTGGAAGTGGCGTTCGGAAACGTCGTTGCAGACGCAATAGCCGGCGACGTGATCGAGCGCATCGGCTTCTTCGACGTAGCGCGCTTCCTTGCCGATGACCACGGCCAGTTCGACTTCCCAATCGGGCTTGATGGCATTTTTGGGGATGATGACTTCGTCATTGGGGCCGATGATGGCGCTCGTCGCCTTCATGAAGATGATCGGCTCTTCGGGGATTTTTGCGCCGGTTTCGGCAGCGTGGTCGGCGTAGTTGAGGCCGATGCAGATGAACTTGCCGACATTGGCGACGCAGGGGCCGATGCGCTCGGATGCGTCGAGCTTGGGCAGGAGGTCGATATCCGTGCCTGCGATCTTGGCGAGGCCCTCGGGAAGGAGCGTTGAGCCGCCGATATCGCCGACCACGCCGGTGAGGTCGCGGATCGAGCCATCCTGGGCGAGAATGGCAGGCTTTTCGGAACCCTTGGGGCCGACGCGGAGCAGTTTCATTGGCAAAAATCCTCTTCGGTGTCGCCTGTTGATGGAGGCGGGTGGTCTTGATGTCGAGCGCGACTTTAGTTCGCCGCGATGATCAGGCCTTGGGGCGGATGATGCCCTTTTTCAGAATGATATTGGCGTAGAGTCGGTGTTCGCCGGTCTGGACGACGGCGACGGCTTTCTTGGCGCGATCATAGAAGGCGAAGCGTTCGATCGTTGAAAAACTCTTGGCCGGCTCGTGGCGGCGGATGATCTCTTCGAAGGTGTCGTAGATGGGTTCGCGCTGTTCGGGATGATCGACGACGGCCATGCCGATGGCGGTTTCCTCGACGAATTCATCGAGTGGCATCAAGGTCAGGATGGCCTCGAGCATGTCGGTGGCGGAAATGCCGTCGGCGCGGTGGACGTTTGGGCCCAGAAATTCGGCGGGGAAATTGGCGTCGGCGATGACGATCTCGTCGCCATGGCCCATGGCGCGGAGGGTGGCGAGGAGTTCTGGGCCGAGAATGGGCGGGATAAGCTTGAGCATAGTATCTCCAAAAGGATCAGCCGAAAGGGAAGTCGCCGTCGTCGAGCGCGCCTTCGGCGCCATCAGCAAACATTTGCGGGTGCTCGCGGGCGAAGGCGAAGAGTTCGACCATGACGGCATCGATATGGGCGCGGATCGCGGCGATGGCCTGTGGCGTGTTGCCGGCGACGATGCCATCGAGAATGGCCTGATGCTCGGCGATGGTGAGGGCGAGACGGCGCGGTGTGATGATCAGGCGGCGGGCGCGGTCGAGATTGGCGCGCGCTTTATCGATGATGGCCTTGACCTTGGTCATCCGCATCGAGCGGAAGATGATGTCGTGAAAATCGATGTCGATCTGGTGGAAAGTTTCGCTGTCGTCGCAGGCGGCGGCGGCGCGCTGATCGGCCATGTTGGTCTGAAGTGCGGCGACCAATTCGGCATCGTGCCGACCAATGAGAACGCGGAGCGCTTCGCTTTCAAGGCCCTTGCGGATCAGCATATATTCGCGGACGTCGGCGATGCGGACGAGAGAGACGGTGGAGCCGCGCTGCGGCGCGATGTCGACGAGGCCTTCTTCGGCAAGCCGCGCAAAGGCCTCGCTGACGGGGAAGCGCGAGACGTCGAAATGGGCGCAGATACCGGCCTTATCGAGCACGCTGCCGGGCGGCAGTGCCAGCGTAACAATGCCTTGCCGCAGGGCCTGCGTCACCTCGGCAGTCACATTGCCGCGCGTTAAGGTCGGCGGCCGTGTCAAAAAAGAATAAGAACTAGTATGGTTGTTCATGCTAACATGTTAGTTAGTGCGCAGCCGTCCCGCAATGGCCCAATCTGACTGCGATGGGCCAAAGCGTAAAGCACCCGTTGAGACCTCTTTCTGCCGGAACGCCCCATGTCCGAAACCATGACCCGCCCGCAAGGCAAGACCCTGACGCTGAATGGCGCCGACAACATCGCCGTGGCGCTGGCCAATCTCGATCCCGGCACGGAGACGGCGCAGGGCGTTTCGATCGTCAAGCGCGTGCCGCGCGGGCACAAGTTTGCGACGCGGCCGATCGCGGCGGGCGAGGCCATCGTCAAGTTCGGGCAGATCATCGGTTTTGCCAAGGTCGGCATTCCTGCCGGCGATTGGGTGCATGAGCACAATTGCGGCATGGGCGGGCCAGACGGCACGCTCGAACACGACTATGCCTTTGCCGAGGGCGCGGTGCCGGTGGAATTTTTGACGGGGCCCGCGCAGGCGACGTTCCAAGGCTATCGCCGGGCCAATGGCAAGGTCGGCACGCGCAACTATATCGGCATCCTGACATCCGTGAATTGCTCGGCGACCGTCGCCAAGTTCATGGCTCAGGCGATCAACAATTCTGGCATTTTGGACGATTATCCCGAGATCGACGGCATCATTCCCTTTGTCCACGGCACGGGCTGCGCCATGGACAATCAGGGCGAGGGCTATCAGATCCTGCGGCGCACGCAGTGGGGCTATACGGCCAACCCCAATCTCGGCGCTGCGCTGCTAGTGGGCCTTGGCTGCGAAGTGTTCCAGATCGAGCGGATGAAGCAATCCTACGGGATGACCGAGACCGACACGTTCCAATCCATGACGATCCAGGAGATCGGCGGGACCAAGAAAATGATCGATTGGGGCGTCGAACAGATCAAGGAAATGCTGCCGATCGCGGCAAGGGCAAAGCGCGAGACAGTGCCGGCTTCTGAACTGACACTTGCCCTGCAGTGCGGTGGCTCCGATGGTTATTCGGGGATCACGGCAAATCCGGCGCTTGGCGTCGCGGCCGATCTTCTGGTGCGCAATGGCGGGACGGCGATCCTTTCGGAAACGCCCGAGATCTATGGCGCCGAGCACCTGCTCACCCGCCGCGCGGTCAATCGGGAAGTGGGTGAAAAGCTGCTTTCGCGCATCAAGTGGTGGGAGGATTACACCCAGCGCAATGGCGGCGAGATGAACAATAATCCGTCCCCCGGCAACAAGGCGGGCGGGTTGACGACGATCCTTGAAAAGTCACTCGGCGCTGCGGCCAAGGGCGGCACTACGCCGCTGACGGCGGTCTATGAATATGCCGAGCCGGTGACCGAAAAGGGTTTTGTGTTCATGGACACGCCGGGCTTCGATCCGGTTTCGGCAACGGGGCAGGTGGCGGGCGGTGCCAATATCCTCGCCTTCACCACTGGCCGAGGCTCGGCCTATGGCTGCAAGCCGGTGCCGTCGATCAAGCTTGCGACCAATTCCGAACTCTATGGCCGCATGACCGACGATATGGACGTCAATTGCGGCGATATCGTCGAGGGTGTTTCCATCGAGGCCAAGGGGCAAGAGATTTTCGATCTCATGCTGCGCGTGGCCTCGGGCGAAGAGACGAAGTCCGAAAAGCTTGGCTATGGCGACAACGAATTCGTGCCATGGCAGGTTGGCGCGGTGATGTAAGGCGAGCCTAGCGCTCGCCCTCGTTCGCTGTGTCGGCGCTCGGGTCGATCCCGACGCCAAAGGCATCGACCCGGCCGATTGGGGCAGCCATCAGCTGCTCAAGCGTAAAGCCGTTATCGTTGGCGGCTTGCGGCGCAGCGATGAGGAGATCGGCGGCGCGTTGCGGGGCGCGGCTGATCGGAACGACGGCTCCGGCAACTTCCAAGAGACGCGTCTGACCCTGGCCTTGATAAGGTGGGCGCAGCATAGCGGCAGCGTCCGTGCCGAGAAGTGGGTCGGCGACAGCCACGGTCAAGCCGCCGCCGCGATAGAAGGTGCGGATGGACTGGCTGATATAAAAGGCGAGCTTGTCGGCGCCCGCAGTCGAGAAATGAATGCCGTCATCCTTGCGCATGCGGGTGTTCTGGCCGTTCACGTCCGGGCCCTGGGACGAATATTTGCCGTCCTCGCCGAGAAAACGATCATAGATATCGAGATATTCGGCGCCGCCCGAAAAGGCCGCCATTTTGAAGAGCGCGCTGATCTGGCTCATGGCAGCAGAATATTCGGTCTTTGACATGGGTGGCAGGCCAACCCAGATCACCGGTTTCCGCGCAGCGCGAAGCTGGCCGAGGAACGTGTTGACGCGGGCCTGATAGGCGGCGGTCCATTGCGGGGTCAGGGACTGATAGCTTTGGCCGTCGACCTTGATCTCCTGGCGATCATTGACGCCGATGATGACGACAGCGAGATCGAAGCTATCCGCGGCAATCTGTTCGCCGACCGTCTTGTTCCAGTCGAAATAGTCATCGCGCACGAAGCCGGAGGAGCCGACGCCCTGGTTGATGACGACGAGATTTGGGTCTTCGGCGTAAAAGCGCTCGAGCGCCTTGGCGAGATCGACGGCGAGGGAATCGCCGAAGACGGCAAGGCGCGTGGCGTTTTCGGCTTTTTCGACTTGCGGTTTTGGCGGGGGCAGGGCGGCAACTGGCGCGGCCTTCCGCGGCGCTTGCTGCTGGACCGGGGGCGGCGCCTGCTGGGGCTCATCGCCAAAAAGTACGTCGAACAGCGTGCGGCGCTTTTGCTGCTGGGCGACCTCGAAACGCTGCTCGGCCTGCGCGAAAGAGGGCGCGGTCTCGACGGCCGCGAACAACACGATCAGCAGGAAAAGGACAATGCGCTTCATAAGTGGTCCCGCAACATCGTTTGGGTCTAGCAGAGGCAAGAGGCCAAGGCCATGCCGCTCGCCATGGCGTTACTGCGCCGCAGCGAGGGCATCGGCGGCGGCGCGGGTGATGAAACCATCGGCAATCTCGCCGCGGGCCGCCTGGAACCGGGCATAAGCCGCTTGGGTGATCGGGCCGAGGCGGCCATCGACGGCACCGTCATAAAGGCCGAGACGCTTGAGCGACTGCTGAATGGACTTGCGCTGAGCAATGTTGGGGAAAGCGGTATCGCGCGGCCAGGGTGCTGCAAAAGTGCCGCCGCCCTTGAGCCGATCGGTCAGATGGGCGACCGCCATGGCGTAGCTGTCCGAGAAATTATAGCCTTTTAGGACCAGATAATTGGCCGTCATCAGGAATTTCGGGCCGCGATGCCCTGTCGGCACATAAAGAAAAACGGGCGTGTTAGCATCGGCAAACGGACGGCCGGAGACGCGGGTAACGCCGCGCTCGGCAAAGAAGCTGATGGGGCGGAGCTGGTCGCGCGTCGCAAGGAGATAATCGAAACCTTGCGGGACTTCGACCTCAAAGCCCCAATCCATGCCCGGCTGATAGCCGAGATCGCGGAGAAACTTGGCGGAGGTGGCCAGGGCGTCGGCGAGCGATGTGTGAAGATCGACGCGGCCGTCACCATCGCCATCGGCGCCATGGGCAATGACATTGGTCGGATTGACCTGGAGGTGTCCGATGGCGCCGGCCCATGACCCTATGGGCGAGATGCCGCCATTGCGCTGGGCGAGGAGAAGAGCGGCAAAGAAATCGGCCTTGTCCTCAGCGTAACGCGTGCGCTGCTGATAGGTAACGGTGGCGAGCGAGCGGACGATGGGGCGGATCAGGCTGTCATTGGAGAGCACGGCGCCATAATCAGTCTCGATGCCCCAGATGGCGCCGAGGAGATAGGGATCGACGCCATATTGCTGGCCAATGGTCGAGAAGAGATTGGCGTTGCGTTCGAGCGCCGCGCGACCGCGGCCGATGCGGCCATCGGTGACCCGGGTTTCGATATAGTCCCAGACCGGGGCGGTGAACTCTGGCTGGGTCTCGACGAGATTGGGCACACGCGGATCGGGCGTCAGTCCCTGCGTGAGAGCATCATAGGTCGAAGCATTGACCCCGCTCGCAACGGCTTCCGGCTTGAGGCCCGCAAGAAACCGGCTGAACGCGGCGTCCTGAGCGAAGACAGGTGTCGCCAGAAGGCTGAGGGCAAGGACGGCCGCGCGCAGCATTTTGTGCATCAGCGATTGCGGGTCATGAGATGGCGTTCCCAATTATAGGCGGTGTCGACGATCTCGTTGAGATCGTCATGCTTGGGCACCCAACCGAGCAGCGAACGGACCTTTTCGCCGGTGGCGGTGATGGACGCCGGATCACCAGCGCGGCGCGGACCTTCTTCGGCACGGAAATTGATGCCCGAGACTTTTCGGACCGTTTCGACCACTTCGCGCACCGAATAGCCGCGCCCATAGGCGCAGTTAAGCGTCGTGCTTTCGCCGCCCTGGCGCAGGTGGCTGAGCAGCAGGGCATGCGCCGCAATCAGATCGGTGACGTGGATATAGTCCCGGACGCAGGTGCCGTCTGGCGTTTCATAGTCGGTGCCAAAGATATCCATCTTTTCGCGCTGGCCGAGCGCGGTCTGGCAGGCGACCTTGATGAGGTGGGTCGCAAGCGGCGTCGACTGACCGGAGCGCTTCTGCGGATCGGCGCCGGCGACGTTGAAGTAGCGGAGCACGCCAAAGGTCAGCGGATGAGCCGCTGCCACGTCGGCCAGCATCCACTCGGTCATGAGCTTGGAGCGGCCATAAGGCGACATGGGATTGAGCGGGGTATCCTCGACGACGGGCGCCAAGCCGGTCATGCCGTAAACGGCTGCGGTCGAGGAGAAGATGAAGTGTTTTACGCCGCCCTTGACCGCCGCCTCGATGAGGTTGCGCGAGGTCGCGGTGTTGTTGGCGTAGTATTTGAGCGGATTGGTCACCGATTCCGGCACGACGATGGAGCCGGCGAAGTGAATGATTTCGGTGATGCCGTATTTTTCGATGAGGCCAACGACGAAATCGACGTCACCGGCATTGCCCTGCTCGAAGCGCGCGCGGCCATCGATGGCCCAATCGAAGCCAGTGATGAGGTTGTCGAGGACGATGACGTCTTCGCCGGCATCGGCCAGATTGAGAACCATATGGCTGCCAATATAGCCTGCGCCGCCGGTAACCAATATCGCCATTTGTCCCAATCCTACCCAGAAAAAACTGTTGTCGCGAGGCGCTATGTATCAGATGTTGCCCGGCAAGCGACAGCATTGCGCAATAGTGTCAAAGGGAAGTTTCCGTGTCCAAACGCGTCCGTACCGCCGTCTTTCCCGTCGCAGGCCTCGGAACCCGCTTCCTGCCTGCCACCAAGGCCATGCCGAAGGAAATGCTGACGGTCGTCGACCGGCCCCTTATTCAATATGCCGTCGATGAAGCCCGCGAAGCCGGGATCGAGCACTTTGTTTTCGTCACCGGCCGCAACAAGGGCGTCATCGAAGATCACTTCGACCGCCAGTTCGAACTTGAAGCGACGCTGGAATCGCGCGGCAAGACCGCAGCGCTTGACGAGTTGCGCAAGGACCTGCCATCGGCCGGCCGCACCAGCTTTACCCGCCAGCAGGAGCCACTTGGGCTCGGCCACGCCGTCTGGTGCGCGCGCGATATCGTGGGCGACCAGCCTTTTGCCCTGCTGCTGCCGGACATGATTTTCCAGGCCAAGCCCGGTGTCCTCAAGCAGATGATGGACGCCTATGAAGAAAGCGCCGGCAATATCATCGGCGTCGAGCAATGCGCCTGGGAAGATGTGTCGTCCTATGGTGTCGTCGTGCGTGGCGAAGGCTCGGACAAGGGCTTTGCCATCAATGGCATGGTCGAAAAGCCCAAGCGCGAAGACGCGCCGTCCAATCTTTTCATCTCGGGCCGCTATATCCTGCAGCCGGAAATCTTCTCGCTGCTCGCCGAGCAGACCCGCGGTGCGGGCGGCGAAATCCAGCTCACCGATGCCATGCAGACCCTGATGAGCCAGCAGCCGTTCACCGGTGTCAAATATGAAGGCAAGGTCTTCGATTGCGGCTCGAAGCTCGGCTTCCTGACGGCCAATGTGGTCTTTGCGCTCGATCGTGGCGACATCCGCCCCGGCTTCATCGAAGAACTGCGCAAGCTCGATCTCGAAAACCACCTCTAAGGCAAGATCGCCTTAGCGCGAAATGGTGACGCCCAGGCTGACCTGATGGCTCTGGGTGTTGCCGCTCGTGATATTGTCGCTATTGGCATAGCCATAATCGGCGTTGAGGCTCGTGTGCTTGTTGAACACGTAGTCCGCGCCGCCGCCGAGGGCGAAGCGACGGTCCGTGGTGCCCGTCCCTACAAGCTCTGAATTGCTCCAGTCAGCCGAAGCGCGGACGCGCAGCCAACTGTTAATGTCATATTGTGCGCGGGCAAAGGCCGCATATTGGATGCGGCCCGTGCCGGGGTTGTCGGCGCCAGCGGGTGACAGGGTCGTGTCGAGGCCCGCCGTGAGCTTGACGGTCGGGTCCGGCGTATAGCTGACTTCAAAACCGTAAAGCTGGGCGCGGAAGGCGCCGAGGCTCGCTTCATCGAAGACGCGTTCGCCAACGCCGACCGAGGCGCTGGCCGACCAGGCTGTGTTCCACTTGCCGGCAATGCCGGCCCGCAGGCTGCGATTGGTCGCGTTGGGATAGACGCCAAGGCTCGCTGTCTGGACGTCGAAAATGTCGCGCTGCACTTCGCCCTGGCCGAAGACTTCCAGAACCGGCGTGAACTGGTAGCCTAGGCGCAGCGCGCCGTTGCCGGACCAATAATTCTGCTCGGAATTGTCAGTAACGCCGGTGTCGGTGCGCGTGGTCGGGCCATAATTCACCCGATCGATCCCGCCGGTAATCCCGACATTGAAGTGGCCAAAGCGCCGGTCGACACCAAGGTCGATGCCGCCGGTGACGATTTGCGGTGGGGTGATCACGAAGGGAGAGAGGCCAACTGCGCCGGGCAGGTCCTGCGAGAGGCCAATATTGGCGCCGGCTTTTACCGAAGTATTGGAATCGATTGGAGCGGTGGCCGAGAGCGAGAGGCCGCCAGCCGTGACCGTGATGGCATCCTGGCCATTGGCCTTGGCGATTTCGGCAGAACCGGAAAAGACAAGATCGGCAATGCCGCCATTGTGCGTGGCGGTGAATTGCGGCGTCAGGCGGGTGACAAACGTTTCCTGGCCATTGGAGGTCGTATAGGTGCCACGCAGGCCCACGGACCAATCAAGCGGCACTGTTTCAGGCGCGTCGTTGGCGACGGCAAATTCGGGGGGCACAGGCTGGACCGGATAGACGCCCGGGCGGAGGCGATCCTCCGTCACATCTTCCGGCTCATCGGTCATGCGGCGCGTCGTGGTGGCGTTGGTTTGGCCGGTCTGATTGGTCTGGCCGGTCGTGGTTGATTGGCTTGTGTCGGTTATCTCGTCGGTGACGACAAGCGCGGGGGCGGCAAAGACAGGGCTTGCCAGCATGCCGGCAAGCACGCTCAAGGCAATGGTCCTGTTGTGCTGCCTCTTGGACACGCCGCGCTCCAAAACAGGGCGCCTCCAAAACGGAGGGCTCCGCGCGCGATCCTTTCAGCTTATGGTTAACGAACCCTTGCCGAGGCCTAAATGGCCTCGACGCGAAGCACCGCGCCATCGCTGCCGGTGATGCGGATGCGGCTGCCCGCAGGCAGGTCCGGCCCGGCCACACGCCAGACGGTGTCGTCGAGCGTCAGCCGGCCAAAGCCACCGGCTATCGGCTGTTCAAGCACGGCCTCGCGGCCGATGAAGCGATCGGCCCGGCGGTTGAGATAGGGGCTATCGGTGTCCGTCGAGCGGCTCCGGCTAAACCGGGTCCAGAGGAGGATGGCGATAAGCGCCAAGACAGCGAACATCAGCCATTGCCAGGGCCAGGCGATCGGCTCGATGAAAACGACGATGCCGGTGACAATGCCGGCAACGCCGAGCCAGACGAGAAAACCGCCCGGCACGACGAGTTCGAGACCAAGAAGCACGAGGCCGGCGATGATCCAGGCCCATGGCGCGTTGGCAGCGAGGAATTGGATGAGGGCCATGCCGGGTTCGCCTTAGCTTGGGTTTGGCTCGCGCGGGGTTTGGCCAGCAACCGGCGGCCGCGCGACGGGACGGGTCGGCTGGGCCTGGCGCGCTTCGCCGCCACCAAAGGTTTCGCGAGCGATTTCGGCAATGCCGCCGATGGCGCCAATGACGCTCGACGCCTCGACCGGCAGCATCAGGACCTTCTGGTTGGGCGAGGTGGCTAGCTTGCCCAGCGCTTCGATATAGTTGTTGGCAACGAAATAGTTGATGGCTTGCACATTGCCCGAGGCGATGGCGTCCGACACCATCTGGGTTGCCTTGGCTTCGGCCTCGGCAGAACGTTCGCGCGCTTCGGCATCGCGGAAAGCGGCTTCGCGACGGCCTTCGGCTTCCAGCACCTGGGCCTGCTTTTCGCCCTCGGCCTTGAGAATGGCGGCCTGGCGGCTACCTTCTGCTTCAAGAATGGTGGCGCGCTTTTCACGCTCGGCCTTCATCTGGCGGCCCATGGAATCAACGAGATCCTTGGGTGGATCGATATCCTTGATCTCGATGCGCGTGATCTTGACGCCCCAGGGCGAAACCGCGGTATCGACCACGCGCAGCAGGCGCTCGTTGATCTCGTCGCGGTGGCTCAAAAGCTCGTCGAGGTCCATCGAGCCCATGACCGTACGAATGTTAGTCATGGTCAGGTTGAGAATGGCGTTTTCGAGATTGGCCACTTCATAGGCCGCAGCCGCCGCATCGAGGATTTGGTAAAAGGTCACGCCATTGGCCGTGATCGAGGCATTGTCGCGGGTGATGACTTCCTGGTGGGGAACGTCGAGCACCTGCTCCATGACATTGATCTTCTTGCCGATCGTGTCGATGAACGGGACGATGATATTGAGGCCTGGCTTCAGGGTCCGCGTATATTTGCCGAACCGCTCGATGGTGTAGTTGTAGCCCTGCGGCACTGTCTTAGCGCCGGCGAACAGCACCAGGATGATGAGGATACCAAGGAAGATCAGCGTGATGCTGAGCCCATCCAGAGCGAAACCGTCAAATCCCATGATGCGTGCTCCCACAATGTTATGTGGTTCTTATCTAAGGATATAGTGACAGTTAGGCAATCAGCGAGCGGCTCGACGGCAATTGGCTTTTTTGACGGGGCAATAGTGTTCTGTCTTGCGGGGCAGACGATCTCAGCCTAACCCTTCAGCCGAACTGTTCTTTGCTGTGAGAAGAGAAGCCCATGCCGCAGGACGCAACCGCCATCCGCTCTATCCTGTCCCTGGCGCCCGTCGTGCCTGTCATCATTCTCGATGACGTGTCACAGGCGCGCCCCCTCGCAGAAGCGCTGGTGGCCGGTGGTTTGCCGGTGCTCGAAGTGACGCTGCGCACGCCCAATGCGCTCAAGGTCATGGAAGAAATGGCCAAGGTTTCCGGCGCCATCGTCGGCTCGGGCACGGTGCGGAATGCGGCGCATATGAAGGCATCGGTCGATGCCGGCTGCCGCTTCATGGTCTCCCCCGGTGCGTCGCCGCGCCTTCTCGATGCCGCTGACGATGTCGCCATCCCGCTTCTCCCTGGCATCGGCACCCCGACGGAGGCCATGGCCGCGGCCGAGCGCGGTTATTCCTTCCTCAAATTCTTCCCGGCCGAAGCCCTTGGCGGCGCGCCGGTGCTGAAAGCCTTCGCCTCGCCACTCCCAGACATCACCTTCTGCCCAACGGGTGGCATCGATGTCGTGAAGGCTAAGACCTATCTCAGCCTGCCCAACGTCATTTGCGTCGGCGGTAGCTGGATCATGCCGGCCGATGCCCTCGCGAGCGGCGACTTCGCCCGCATCGAAGCGCTCGCCAAGGAAGCAAGCGCGCTTAAGGCTTAATGCGATCAAGGAGGTGAGTGTGGACAAGACAGCGTCCGGTCTCGGTCACCTCCGCATCGTGCTTTCCGACAAGGCCTATATCGGGCCCGGGCGGGCGGATCTGCTCGAGGGCATTGCGGCGACCGGGTCGATCTCGGCGGCGGGCAAAGCGATGGGGATGAGCTATAAGCGGGCCTGGAGCTTGGTGCAGGCGCTTAATGAGGGATTTGGTCGGCCGCTGGTCGATACTGTCCGGGGCGGTGCGGGGCAGGGTGGGGCGCAACTGACGGCTTTGGGCCAGGAGGTGCTGGCGCGCTACCGGGCGATGCAGGTCGCGACGGAAGCAGCGATTGCCGCCGATGTCGCGGCCCTCCGCGCAGCAATATCCGATATTTCCGAGTAAACATATCGCTTGCGCCTTTGATATGTTTCCGCCATCGATATGGCCGATCGAACATATCGGAGGCGTCCTTGTCCCGTCTGCTGCTTTCCCTTGCCGTTATCGCCACCACTGCAACGCCGGCCTTTGCCGAAACCGTCAATGTCGCGGTGGCTGCCAATTTCACCGCCGTCGCTGAAGAGCTGAAAACACTCTTCGAAGCCAAGGGCGAGCATCAGGTGGAACTGAGCTTCGGTGCGACCGGCCAGCTTTACACCCAGATCACCCAGGCCGCGCCATTCGGCGTGTTTTTGGCGGCCGACGATACGCGCCCGCAAAAGGCGATCGATGAAGGCTTTGGCGTCGAAGGCACCAATTTCATCTATGCCGAAGGCCAGCTCGCGCTTTATGGACCGGGGCGGGATCTCAGCGACGGCGAAGCGGCGCTCAAGGCTGACTTCAACAAGCTCGCCATCGCCGATCCGGAAGCCGCGCCTTATGGCAAGGCAGCCATCGAAACGCTGACCGCCCTTGGCCTTCTCGAAACGCTGACACCTAAACTCGTGCAGGGCGAGAACATTTCCCAGACTTTGCAGTTCATCGAAAGCGGCAATGCCGAACTCGGATTCGTGGCCGCTAGCCAGGTGATCGGCAAGGGTGAGCAATGGATCGTGCCGGCCGAATTGCATGAACCGATCGCGCAGGGCGCGGTGCTGCTTAAGGAAGGCGAAAACAATCCCGCTGCGGTGGCTTTCCTCGATTTCCTCAAATCAGATGAAGCAGTGTCGGTTATCGAAGCGGCGGGCTATACCGTTCCCTGATGGATTGGATGACGCTTTTTTCCCCGATTGCCCTGACGCTCAGCCTCGCGCTGAGCGTCACTCTTGTGTTGATTATCATCTCGACACCGGTCGCCTGGTGGCTGGCGCATGGGCGTTGGGCGGGAAAAGAAGTGGTGGGCGCGTTGGTGACGCTGCCCCTCGTTCTCCCGCCGACCGTGCTCGGCTTTTATCTGCTCCTTGCTTTAGGGCCGAACGGACCAGGCGGGTGGATCGCCGGATTTTGGGGCGCGCGAACGCTCGCCTTTTCCTTTGGCGGGCTGATGATCGGGGCGGGTGTAGCGTCACTCCCCTTTATGGTGCAGCCCCTGCGCAACGCCTTTGCGGCCATCGAGGCCGAAGTGCTCGAAGCCGCCGACACGCTTGGTGCCTCGGCGCGGCAAAGGTTTTTCCGCGTCGTGCTGCCGCTCGCGGCGCCCGGCTATCTCGTTGGCGGCATCATGGCGTTTGCCCATACGATGGGTGAATTTGGCGTTGTGCTGATGATCGGTGGGAACATTCCAGGCGAGACCAAGGTGCTCTCGATCGCCATCTATGATTTCGTCGAGCGCCTCCAATGGGAGCGAGCCCATTTGCTGGCGGGGGGCATGGTGGTCTTCGCCTTCCTCGTCATTTTCTCGATGCTCATGATCAATCGGCGGGCGACGGCGCCGCGCGATAGCGCGCTCATCTAGTTGCGTTGACCGCTAACATGTTAGTTGCTAGAGCAGGCGCGACAGCCTCTCGGAGCCCTTTCATGCCCGCCATCGACAAGATCCTCACCGTTGACGAAATGATGCGGGTGGCGCGTCGCCGGGTGCCAAAAATGTTCTTCGAATATGCCGATAGCGGTTCTTATACCGAGAGCACCTACCGCGATAACGAGAGCGATTTTCAAAAGATCAAGCTCAACCAGAAAGTCGCGGTGAACCTAGAGGGGCGCAACCTCAAGACCACGATGCTGGGCAAGGAAATCACCATGCCCGTCGCCATTGCCCCGGCGGCAACGGGCGGCATGCAGACGGCGGACGGCGAGATCAAGGCAGCAAAAGCCGCGCAAAAGTTTGGCATTCCTTTTGCGCTGTCGACCATGAGTGTCTGCTCGATTGAGGACGTGGCCGAGAACACGACGGCGCCATTCTGGTTTCAGCTCTATGTGATGCGCGACCGCGATTTCATAAATCGTCTGATTGACCGCGCCAAGGCCGCGAAATGTTCGGCGCTCGTCCTCACCATGGATCTCCAGATCCTCGGGCAGCGCCACAAGGACATCAAGAACGGTCTGTCGACGCCTCCAAAATTCACGCCCTATTCCATTTGGCAGATGATGCAGCACCCGCTCTGGTGCGCGCGCATGCTGGGAACCAAGCGCCACACGTTCCGCAATATCGTGGGTCATGTGAGCGGCGATCACGACCTCGCCTCGCTCTCCGCCTGGACGGCGAGCCAGTTCGATCCCACGCTCAATTGGGGCGATGTGCGCTGGATCAAGGAGCGCTTTGGCGGTCCGGTGATCGTCAAGGGCGTGCTTGATCCCGATGATGCGCAGGCCGCGGTGGACAAAGGCGCCGATGCGATCGTCGTGTCCAACCATGGCGGGCGGCAACTCGATGGCGCCCCATCGTCCATTCGCGTGCTGCCCGAGATCGTCGATCGGGTCGGCAACAAGACGGAAGTCTATCTCGATAGCGGCATTCGCTCAGGACAGGATGTGATCAAGGCGCTGGCCTATGGCGCAAAGGCCACCTTTATCGGCCGACCTATGCTCTATGGACTAGGCGCGGGCGGCGAAGAGGGCGTGACGCGCGTGCTCGAGATCATCCGCAAGGAGCTCGATACGACCATGGCGCTCTGCGGCGAGCGCGACATTCTCAATGTGGGGCTGCACAATATCTATTCCAACGACATTCCGCCGCGTAACGCACCGAAGCCGCGGGTCTAGCGCTCAGCTGTCTTCGCGCTGGTCTTCGATGCCGTGGGTGAGAATACGCCGGCGGCGGTCGGGCCCTGCATATTCGGGCGCCTCGATGAATTCGCGCGGATTGATGTCGAGGCCGGCGATGCGCTTCTGCAAGTCCGCCGCCGAGAACGGCTTCTTGAGAAACTCGCTGACCCCCGCATCGCGGGCGGCGGCGATGCGATCGACGTCAGGGGCCGCCGACATCATGATCACCGAGGTTGTGCGGTTAGGGCAGTCGAAATCCGTGCGCAATTGGCGCACGAGCTCGATGGCATCAGGCGGCCCCATGGCGTCGTCGATGACGATAAGGCTATGCGAACGCGCGTTGAGGACGGCCAGAAGATCTTTCGGTGTCGTGACCTCGGTGACCATGCGGTGACCGATACCCCGCATCGTGGCCGCGATCAGGGCAGCCATATTCTCGACCGGATCGGCAATAACGACGCCGTGCTTCAGGATCTTGTTCACGAAAAGTCCTCTGGAACCTGAGAAAAATCCTAGCGGGGAAGGTTGACCTCCCGGTTAATGGATAGCGGGGCTCTGATGCGGAAAACGCGGAAAACTCTTTGCTGCGCGCGTTGACAGGCCGGGTCTATTTCCCTATGAAGGGCGCAGTTTTAGGGCGCCTTGGCGCCCCTTTTGTTTGACCAGGGAATACAACGATGAAGATCACCAACTCGCTGAAGGCGTTGATGACGCGCCACCGCGCGAACAAGCTCGTCCGCCGCCGCGGGCGCGTCTACATCATCAACAAGGTGGACAAGCGCTTCAAGGCCCGCCAGGGCTAAGCCTTTCCGCTTCTGTATCTCGAAAGGGCCCGTAGCTGACGCTGCGGGCCCTTTCGTTTGTAGGCTAGCATTTGGTGTAAATTAACCCAAACTCCATGGCTCACAGGCACATGCTTGTGACGGTCGGATGGGAAAGCTAGGACAGCGTGCCGGCCCGAAGCCGGTTCAGATCAGCAAGATCCAGCAGCGCCAGGACGGCGCGCCGATCCTGTTCCAGAGCGTCATGTTTCCCAGCGTCACCATAAGCCTGACCATCCGGCGGCCTTTTGCAGCCGTCTATACCTTCCTCTCGACACCTGCCAACCTCAACGAATGGATCAATGGGGTCATCGAAAGGCCTCTCGAGCGCCTCTCCGACTATCACTGGCAAGCCCAGTTCGATGGCGAAGAGGTCGAGCTTCATTTCACCCCGCCCAATGTCTATGGCGTGCTTGACCTGAGGGTGAGCGATGATCGCGGCACGCGGCGGCAATATTGGGTGCGGGTCCTGCCCAATGATGATGGTGCAGAGCTCAGTTGCACGATCCTTCAGGTGCGCGGCGAAACCGATGCGCAGTTCGCTTCTGAGTGCGAATGGTTGCGGACCGACCTCAACGTGCTCCGCAATTACATCGAGACTCACTGACCGAGCAGTGACGCCACCCAAGGGGTGGCGTTTTGATTTGGGCGGCAGAGGCTATGCGGATAAGATAAGGGCGGCGACCGAAAGGGGCCCACATGCGGCGTTCTCATACGATTTCGATCCAGATCGAGCAGCCGTTTGCTCTCGTCTATGCCTATCTGGCCGAGCCGAGAAACTATGCGCAGTGGGCGGCGGTGGACCCTCACCTTTTCCATCAGCTTGAGACTGGGGATTGGCATGCCGAGGTGCGGTTTGGCGGCATCAGGCATATCCGGTTTACGCCGCGCAATGATTTCGGTGTGCTCGATCACGCCGTTTTCATCCCCGGACAACCGCTGCTCTGGACGCCCATGCGCGTCATGCCCAATGAGAACGGTACCGAACTGCTGTTCACCTTCTTCCAGCGGCCCGGCATGAACGAGGAGCAATTCAGTTCGGCGATTGAATGGATCACCACCGATTTCCTGACGCTCAAGGCCCTTCTCGAAACACCGCGTTAGACAAACAAAAAGGCCCGCTTGCGCGGGCCTTGTCATAGGTGCAGTTGCGCGTGTGGCTCAGCTCGAGCCAGCGCCGTCCTGGCGGACAAAGGCGATGCGCAGCATATTGGTCGCGCCGGGGGTTCCAAGCGGCACGCCAGCGGTGATGGCGATGCGGTCGCCGGGGCGGGCAAAGCCTTCTTGGTAGGCGATGACGCAGGCGCGGTCGACCATGTCTTCAAGGCTGACGGCATCTTCGGTCTGCACGCAATGAATGCCCCAGACGACCGACAGGCGGCGAATGGTGCGCAGATTGGGCGAGAGCGCGATGATGGGCTTGGAAGGACGTTCGCGGGCAGCGCGAATGCCGGTCGAGCCCGACGCGGTATAGGTGACGATGGCCGCGAGATCGAGCGTTTCGGCAACCTGGCGTGTGGCAGCCGAGATAGCGTCGGCAGCGGTGGCTTCAGGCTCGGTCTGGGCGGCACGGATGATGTTGCGGTAGTTCGCGTCGCCTTCGACGGCCACGGCAACCTTATTCATCGTCGCGACGGCTTCGATCGGATACTGGCCCGATGCGGATTCTGCCGAGAGCATGACGGCATCGGCGCCTTCAAACACCGCGATCGACACGTCCGACACTTCGGCGCGGGTCGGAACCGGCGAGGTGATCATGGATTCGAGCATCTGCGTCGCAACGATCACCGGCTTGCCATAGCGGCGGCACATGCGGATCATGCGCTTTTGAAGGCCTGGCACCGTTTCTAGCGGCAGTTCGACACCGAGATCGCCGCGGGCGACCATGATGGCGTCGGAGAGCTTGACGATTTCTTCGAGGCGATCGATGGCCTGTGGCTTTTCGATCTTGGCCATGACGCCGGCGCGACCCTGAACGATCTTGCGCACGTCGATGATGTCTTCAGGACGCTGAACGAAGGAGAGCGCGATCCAGTCCGCTTCGGCCTTGAGGCCTTCGAGCAGATCGGCGTGATCCTTTTCCGTCAGTGCGCCGGTGGGCAGCAGCGTATCGGGCAGGGAGACGCCCTTCTTGTCGGAGAGCTTGCCGCCATAGACGACTTCGGTCTCGATGACGCCGCCTCCGACTTTAGTCGCCTTGAGCTGCAGCTTGCCATCGTCCAAAAGGAGACGGTCGCCGACGGAAACGCTCTCGATGATTTCCGGATGCGGCAGGTAGACGCGCTCGGAATTACCGTTGTCGTTCTTTTCGCTGTCGAGGGTAAATTTCTGGCCCTGGACCAGATTGATCGAGCCTTCGGCGAACTTCCAGACGCGCAGCTTTGGGCCCTGGAGATCGACGAGAACGCCGAGGGGATGATTAAGCCGCGCTTCGACGCTGCGGATCCGGGCTACGGTCTGATGCAGCAATTCGTGGCTGGCATGGCTCATATTGATGCGGAAGACGTCCGCACCGGCCTTGGCCAGCTCCTCGATCATCTTTTCCTCGTTGCTTGCAGGCCCGAGGGTGGCGAGGATCTTTGCGCGTCTGATCCGTCTCATGGTGATTCCGTGTTCTGTGTCTCTGGCGGTAGGGGCGGCGGAGGTGGCGGTTCGGTCTGATCGGGGTTTTCGGGGTCGACCAGGAAAGCCGGCTCTTCTAGATCTTCACCCTCACCAGGACCGACGACATTTGGCGCGCCAGCGTTCTCGGTGAGCTGCATCGTCCAGTCGGTCCGGTTCTGCGTATCGATTTCAAAGAACCCGGTGCGCTCATAGCCCCGTGCGAGGCAATCCTCAACCCCGAATATTGTGAAGGTTTCGTCGCGCGTGCACATGAAGACCTGGCCATCCCAGGCGCCGCCCCCGATGTCATCGACTGCATAGAGGTAATAAAAGCGCCGCTGCAGGTCGCCCTGATAGAGCGTGCGGCAATCCCCGGGCGGAGTTTGCCACCAGCCTTCGCTCATCCAGCCACGCTCGGCGCGATAGCCAAGCGAGACCGAAACGACATTGGCTGTCTGGTTGCAGATGCGCAGATCGGCATAGGCCGGAGCAGGTGCGGCAATGAAGAAACCCGCCGAAACCAGCGGCAAGAGCAGAAGGCCGAGGTGGAAACGGTGCACGGGCAGGCCACTTAACAAGGGAAAACCGCTTTTCTTTGAGCCGATGGGGCAGGGGAGGTCAATGGCTAATCCAGCGCGCGCTTTCAGAATCGCGTTATGCGCATTCCGCTCTGATCGTCGGCGTGGCTCTTCCCGCGAGCTTTAGGGATGGGATTTGACGGAATTGCGGGCACGCCATGCCTGACCCTGTGACGAATCGTCGGTCAAGGGCTTGAACCTTTGCAGCCCTTGGGGTTCAAGGTGGCCAGAACGAAATGAGGTTTAGCCATGGCCGTTGAAGACAGCGTCGCCCAGGACCAGCTCCGCGCCTTTATCGAGCGCATCGAGCGGATGGAAGAAGAAAAGGCCGCGATCGCTGCCGACATCAAGGAAATCTATGCCGAAGCCAAGGGCAATGGGTTCGACACCAAAATCCTGCGCAAGATCGTGACGATCCGCAAGCAGGATGCCAATGAGCGCATGGAGCAGGAAGCCCTGCTCGAGCTTTATATGTCGGCTCTTGGCATGGTCGAAGCGCCGCCCGAGCGCTAGGCGATTTTCGCTTAGCCCGGTTCGGCCGGGCTAAGCTGCAAAATGCTCAGTTTGACGCTGCGCCAATAGGTGTTCGAGATGCGATTGCCTGGGCTGATGGCGTCAGGGTAATCGAATTTGACGTCGAGATACCCGCTATCGCCAACGGCTTCGGCCGGGATGGCGATAGTGAAGCGCTCGGTCTTTGCGGGCGTTACCAGCAACTCTCCCAAGTCCGCACCATTGGCCGACACCAGCACGCGCTGCTGCGCCGGGCCGGGCAGTGTCACGCCGGTCAATTCCACCATCAGCGTCAAGTTCTGCGCAGGGCCAACGGCAAAGCGGAGGCGCGAGGTCTGGCCGATGGAATGCATGCCGTCGCCTGCCGGGCCATCCCAGCCGCAGGGCCGCAATTCGCGCGTGTCATCGCCGCCGGATCGGAAATCGAGTTCGGTGCCGAGCGTGTAATCCGCTGCGACCGGCTGAGGCAGGCAGGTGGTCGTCTTGTCGATATAGTAGGCGCGATAATCGTCGGATACGTTGGGGTGGAGCGCCTGCCAGAGGATGGCCAACTCAAAGAGCGCGATCAGTGCAGCCAGCGCATAGGCGCCGAGGGTGACGGGAGAGCGTTCAGACAAGCGCAACATTGCCTCCCATCCAGGCCAGCGTGACGAACCAGGCGCTGACGATGATGGCGACAAAACTCAGCGCGAACACCACGCGTTGGCGCGCCAGCAGCGTCGCGACCGTGATGGTGAGCGGCGCCATGGCGGTCATGAAGCGCAACATGGACGCAAGCCCCGCCGCGAGAGGAATGATGATGCAGAAAAGGCAGAACACCACTGCGGGCCATTGGCGGCGCCAGGCAAGAATGCCGGTGACGACCAGCCCCGCAATGGCTGCGAGCGCGAGGATCTGTGAATTGCTGAACAGCGCGCCATTGTCGGGCCATTTGTTGAGCCCTTCCCAGAGATAGACAGCGGGATTGGCGACCATCCGGCCCCAGGCGCGCTGGGTGTGACTAAAGGCGAGTCCATCGCCGACCCAATAATTGAGGAAGGCGACATAGGTGAAAAAGCCGAGGGGCGCGATGAAGATGGCAAGGACGAGAAGCGGCTGGGCGAGAAGGCCGGGTACAACGCCCTTCCATGTGCCTTTCGACTTTCGATAATCCATCAGAGCCTGAACGCCGAT
Source organism: Devosia sp. BK (assembly GCF_032907385.1). Lineage (NCBI taxonomy): Bacteria > Pseudomonadati > Pseudomonadota > Alphaproteobacteria > Hyphomicrobiales > Devosiaceae > Devosia > Devosia sp. BK. Next base: position 31,782 of record NZ_JAIMBX010000006.1, on the reverse strand, counting down.
CGAGAGCGACGCAAAGACGCCGACGATGCGGGTCGCCGACAAAAGCGCAGCGGCGCCGGCAGCGCCAAGATAGTCAGAGCGGCCGAGGAAGCGAAAGACCAGCGTTGTCAAAAGCACATACATGACCTCAGTGAAAAAGGTCGTGAAATAGAACGAGACAGGCCCGGACAGCATGAAGGCCGCATAAAGCGTATAGGCACGCATATTACGTCCGAAGAGCGGCCAGGCTGCGACGACCGCCGCATAGGCGGTGAGGATCGACAATAGGCTCGCGAGGACGATGGTCGGCAGGGGTATGACCTTGGCGACGAGTCCAACAAGCATGGGGTAGAACGGGAAAAACGCCCAGTTTCCGGCATTGATACGCGAGGGAATGGGGAACGTGTCATAGCCGGTCTCGGCCATGCGGACGTACCAGCCGCAATCCCAGCGGCAGAGAGCGCCAAAATAATTGGTCCAATCGGCATCCGGCTGCGCGTAGCGAAAGGCTAAAAACCGGATGAGGGTGCCGCTGAGAACAAAAAGCAGCGGCAAAAGCAGCAGGAGAGCCGTAGGCCTATCCTGCTTGAGATCGAGACTAGGCGGAAACATGGCTTCTCCTGCCATGGAAGCATGCCTGAAATTGCATAAAGAGCCGGTTATCACATCTGCGGCCCATGCAACCCTGCCATGAAATATCTCTTTGCAACTTTTCGTGCGAGGCGTGCTTTTAAGCTGGATGCCCGAAGCCAGAGTGCTCAAGTAAATGTCGAACGGTTCGCTTGAAGACGTCCGCGTCGAAACCGCGCAAACTTTCCGCCCCCCACAGCTCGCCGTAATCGTTCCCTCCTACAATGAGCGGGACAATGTCGAGTTGCTGTACGAAAAGGTCGCAGTTGCACTCGGCGACACGCCTTGGGAAATGATCGTCGTCGATGACGATAGCCCGGATGGCACAGCTGACGTTGTCAATGAACTGAGCCGGGTCTACGCCAATATCCGCTGCCTCCGCCGTTTTGGCCGCCGTGGTCTGGCGTCGGCCTGCGTCGAAGGCATGGCAGTCACCGCTGCGCCCTATGTCGCGGTGATCGATGCCGATCTCCAGCACGACGAATCTATTTTGCCGCAGATGCTGGCCGAAGCTCTTTCCGGTGCCGACCTCGTCGTCGGTTCGCGCTTTGCCGAAGGCGGCTCTGCCGGCGATGGCCTCAGCGCCACGCGCCTTTCGGGCAGCAATTTTGCCAATAAGCTTGCCGGCATGATCGCCGGCCAGGCTGTAAGCGATCCGATGAGCGGCTTCTTCCTTATCCGTCGCGAAGCAGCCCTTGCGGCAGCACCTAAACTGGCCAGCGACGGCTTCAAGATCCTGATCGATCTCATTGTGACCTCTGCCCGCATGGGCAAGCCGCTCGAGATCGCCGAAGTCCCCTACACGTTCCGCCCGCGCCACGCTGGCGAAAGCAAGATGAACCCGCTGGTGGTCATCCAGTATCTCGGCCTCTGGTTTTCGAAGATGACGGGTGGTGCTTTGCCACCAAGCTTCCTGCTGTTTGGCCTCGTCGGCGGCACGGGTGTTGTCGTTCACCTTCTGACGCTGGGCTTCTTCACCTCGGTGCTGGCCCAGGGTTTTGTAGTGTCCCAGATCGCGGCGACGCTGATCGCCATGGCCTGGAATTTTGTTCTCAACAACAACCTGACCTATGCCGATCGCAAGCTTAAGGGTCCCAAGCTGATCACCGGCTTCCTGAGCTTCTGCGCCATCTGTGCGCTGGGCGGAATCGCCAATATCTCGGTCGCCAATGCGATCTATCAGTGGGATCACCAGACCTTTATCGCTGGCCTCTCCGGCGCGATCATGAGCTCGGTATTCAACTATGCCGTGACGCGCGCCTTCACCTGGAAGTAAAGCGCAAGACACTCCCCGAATGCAAAAATCCCCGCGCGAGCGGGGATTTTTTTTTTGTTGGCTGAATGTGTCTCGGATCAGGCTTGGGCGAGAGCCGCCTTCATGGCGGCTTCATCATAGCCAAGCGCGGTCAGGGCAGTGGCGACGATGCCAATGCGATCAAGGCCTGCGGCCGCATACATGTCGTTCTGGCTCGAATGTTCATCGAACCGATCCGGGATCATCAGCGGTCGGAAGCGCAGCTTGCCGTCGAGGAGGCCATTGCTCGCGAGGAAAGTCGCGACATGGCTGCCGAAGCCACCGAGGCCGCCTTCTTCGGTCGTGACTAGCACGTCATGAGTTTGTGCCAGCTTGGCAATCAGCTCTTCGTCAAGCGGCTTCATGAAGCGCGCATCGGCAATTGTTGGGTTGAGACCCAAAGCAGCAAGCTTGTCGGCTGCCGCAAGAACTTCGCCCAGACGCGTACCGTATGAGAGGAGCGCGATGGCGCTGCCCTGACGCAGGATACGGCCCTTGCCGATGGGCAGGATTTGACCGCGCGGCGGCATATCGACGCCCATGCCATCGCCGCGTGGATAGCGGAAGGTGATCGGACCGGCGTCATAAGCGGCAGCTGTCGCAACCATATGGCGGAGCTCTGCTTCGTCGGCCGCAGCCATCTGAACAATGCCAGGCACGGCGCCGAGATAGGCATTGTCGTAATTGCCGGCATGGGTCGGGCCGTCGGCGCCAACAAATCCAGCGCGATCGATGGCGAAACGCACCGGGAGACCCTGGATCGCAACGTCGTGGATCACCTGGTCATAGGCGCGCTGCAGGAAGGTCGAATAAATCGCGCAGAACGGGCGCATGCCTTCGCTGGCAAGGCCTGCTGCAAACGTGACCGCGTGTTGCTCGGCAATGCCGACATCATAGGTCCGGTCGGGAAAAAGCTCGGCGAATTTATCGAGGCCTGTGCCCGTCGGCATGGCCGCTGTGACGGCGACGATGCGCGGATCGTTCTGTGCTTCCTGGATCAGGGTTTCGGCAAAGACATTGGTGTAAGACGGCGCATTAGACGGGGCCTTTGTCTGGGCACCGGTAATGACGTTAAATTTGCTGACGCCATGATACTTGTCGGCCGAGCTCTCGGCCGGGCCATAGCCCTTGCCCTTCTTGGTGACGACGTGGATCAGGACCGGCCCCGCTTCCATATCGCGCACGTTTTCGAGGACCGGCAGCAGATGATCGAGGTTGTGACCATCGATCGGGCCGACATAGTAAAAGCCCAGCTCTTCAAAGAGCGTGCCGCCGGTAAAGAACGAACGCGCAAATTCTTCGGTCTTCCGGGCCGGTTCGTGTAGCGGCTTGGGCAGCTTGCTGACGATCGACTTTGCCGCGTCGCGCGTGCCGCGATAGGCGGGGCTGGAGACGAGCTGAGCGAGATAGGCCCGGAGCGCGCCCGTGGGTGGAGCGATCGACATGTCATTGTCGTTGAGGATGACGACGAGCCGGGCGTCCATGTCACCGGCATTGTTCATGGCTTCATAGGCCATACCCGCCGACATCGCGCCATCGCCGATGACGGCGACGACATTGCGCTTGATGCCAAGATGTTCGCTCGCGACCGCCATGCCGAGGCCGGCGGAAATCGAGGTCGAGGAATGGCCGGCGCCGAAGGGATCGTATTCGCTTTCGGCGCGGCGGGTGAAGCCGGACAGCCCGTCTTTCTGGCGCAGCGTGCGCATGCGGTCGCGGCGGCCGGTCAGGATCTTGTGCGGATAGGCCTGGTGGCCGACGTCCCAGATGATACGATCATGCGGCGTATCGAAGACGGCGTGAAGCGCCACAGTCAATTCGACGACGCCGAGACCCGCCCCCAAATGTCCACCGGTTACCGAGACCGCATCGATCATCTCGACGCGCAATTCGTCAGCAAGCTGGCGCAGCTCCTCGCGGGGAAGCGCGCGCAGATCGGCCGGCGTATTGACGGTGTCAAGCAAAGGGGTTTGCGGCTTCTCGGCCAAGCGGGGCTCCATGGGATGCGGCGGCAACAGGAAGTCTTTAGGCTTGCGGTCGTGCCAATGCAAGAACCGGCAATTAGACTTGCCGATTACAGAGAACGCTTGGAAACCTATAAAGTGGCGCCTTTGCGACCCCAGCCGCCAGATTAGTTGGCGACGGGGGCGAAACGGGCATGGCCCAAAGCAGTGGTGTCGTCGCCAGCACCCATCTTTATGGTGTAGCGGCCCATTTCCGGTGTGGGATCGAAATCCGCTTCGTCGCGATCAAAGATCACGGCGAAATGGTTCGACGAGAGGCTCGCGGGGGCTGCAAAAACATCGGCCACGTGCTCGAAATCGGGAGCGACAAGGTCCGGGGCACGCATCTCGGCAGCAACAGGCTTGCCGACATGGGTCGCCAGTGCAGCAACGAGGTCGGACTGGCGCGCGGTCTCGGCGGCGCTGAACGTGCCGGAGAATAGGCTTGCCATCTGGGTTTCGGAGGCAGGAAGCGTCGTCAACTCAGTCGGCATTGGCGTCCCGACCGGGGAGAGGATCGGCAGCCGTGCGGCTGGATGCGGCGGAATTCCGCCGGTTGTCGAGGGGCTGAGCGAGGCGATGACAGGCGCTGCAAGACCGTTGGGAATCGTCCGCGCCGTGCTTGGCGCATAGGCGGTCAGAACCGTCGCGTCGTTGTTTTGCGGCGGTGGCATGGGCATCGGCGCATCCGTCAGCGCAGCAAGAGCGGTGACCGCATCGCCGGCCGGGAGTGCTGCGGCAGTTGCAACGCGGAGGGTTTCCGACTTCATGGCTGGCACCGGCGCAACAGCTTCGGCGACCAGTTCAGCGGCATCGAGCGGAGCACTGCCGACGGTCGAGAACGGAATGGCCGGTGGAGCTGCAGGAACAGGCGCGACGGCCTCCTGCGCTACCGCAGCAACGTTCATGCTAGCCGGGCGCTGGGCGGGAATTGGGGCGAGGTTCGGTGTTGCCGCTTGCGGCGCGACCGAAGCGACCTGCATGGGTGCTGGCTCTGGTGCTGCGACCGGCGCGGGAGCAGGGGTATTGGCCTGCTTGTTGCCGCCGAACAGTACGTCCATCAAGGACTTGCCGCTGCTGCCGCCGGAATCGGCGACCATGGTGCCGGAAGACGAGCCGTTGCAGGGATAGGCGTGGCACTGTTTCCAGCCGGCCATGGCGACCTGATAACCCTCTTGCGACAAGGGTTTACCATCGCTCGGCAGGTGCATGGTGCGGCCGTCCGGGAACAGTTCCTTGAGCTGCGCGCGGGTCATGCGCGGCCAGGCGCGGACGGAGGCGACGTCGAGGTGCACGAAGGGGCTGCCGGAGGTGGGATAGAATCCGACGCCGCCGACCTGTTTGCGCATCGCAGTGGCGCGCAATTTGGCGAGCGGCACACCGGGGATAAAGAAGTCCATGGCCTTGCCGCGCATGTGCTGGGAATTGTCCGCAACACCCGAGGAATTCTGGGCCAACATGGCATTGGTGGCCGGGGAACGATAGGCCGAAACCACGTTGATAGGTTGGGTCGCGCCGACTTCCTGGTAGACTTCCCAGACGAGGTCGAAAAGGCGGGGATCCATCTTGGTCGGCTCGTTCCGGCGCCAGTCGCGCAGGAAATAATTGAGCTCGTCGAGACCGGACTGCACGAATTGACCGTTGCGCTTGAAGACGATGCGCGCGGTTTCCTTGGTGTGCGTATAATAGATGTAAAGCGCGCGCTCGCTTGCAGCCACAGCAGGTTGAACGGCAAAAATGCCGCCCAAACAAAGGGTTACAGCCAACGCTGCGCATGTACGCAGCACGCGGCTACGGTTGAAAAAGGAAAGACCCGTCACGCCAAACTCTGCCCGGTTCAATGCCAGTATCGTTTGATGGTAGCGCTAAAATCGAACGATTTGATTAACGCTAACCAGGTGTGAAATTGGCTCCCACGAGCCCCCTCACACCCAAAGTAATAAGGGCAAAAACGGGCGCAACCAAGGCGAAAATGCTAACAGTCCGTTAGCACCGAGCGCGCCCGAAGCCCGAATTGGGCATGGATCGGTTATGGAGAGAGGTCGTTCGGAATGCTCTCGGCCTCAGCGACAATGGGCGTCTCGGCCGCTGGGGCAAGGCCCATGGCAGCGATCAGCGCTTCGTTGTGTCCATAAACATCGCCATAGGACCGGATGGTCCCGTCAGCCGAAACGCGCAGTGTAAAGTAGGCGAGGTGGACGGGGATTTTCTTTTCCGGATTCACCCAGCGCTCATTGGGGCCGAACATGGCTTCGAGCGAGGTGCGCGAGATGTTTGGCTCATTGGCCATCAGCGCATCCGCAAATTCGAACGGGTTCTCGACGCGGATGCAGCCATGGCTGAAAGCGCGGAACGAGCGGGCGAAGAGCGACTTGGACGGCGTATCATGCAGATAGACGTCGTGCTTGTTGGGGAAAAGGAATTTGATCTGCCCCAGCGAATTGCCGGCGCCGGGACGCTGGCGGATCTTGAAGGGGAAATTGGTGGTGGAGACCTGCGACCAGTTTACCTGCCAGGGGCTGACGGGCGAGCCATTATAGAGCAGATCCATATTGTGGCTGTCGGTGTAGCCCGGGTTGCGCAACACGGCAGGCGCGATTTCGCCACGCACGATGGACGATGGCACATTCCAATAGGGGTTCACCACCAGGTGCCGGATATTATCCGAGAAGATTGGGGTCTGGTTCTTGGTGGCGCCGACGACGACGCGGGTCGTATATTCTTCCTTGCCGCCGCGCATGATCGACAGGCGGAATTCGGGGATGTTGACGAAGACGTTGAAGTCGCCGAGATCGGCCGGCATCCAGCGCCAGCGCTCCATATTGGCGATGATATCTTCGCGGCGCGTGGCATTGCCACCATTGAAGGCGGCGATGGTTGCGGGGCCGATGATGCCGTCGACTTCAAGCCCAGCGCTTTGCTGGAAATTTTCGACGGCGGCAACGAGGTTGTCGTCGTAAACATCGGTGCCCGTGGACGGGATTTCAAAGCGCACCCGGATGGCTTCGACGCGGCCATCGGTGCCACCGGGACGCAGCACGGGACCATCGGCGATCGGGGCGGGGCGCGCAGCGGGTGTGTCGTCAAAGGCCGCAAGAGCGGCTTTGAGCGCGAGGAATTCAGGGTGCTTGGGTTCGAGCTCAGCCAGGATCGGGGCGGGATCGTCGCTCTTGGCCAGCCGTTCGAGCAGCGCTGCCTGGTCGATGGGCTTTGCCTCGATATCGAGATTTTCGCTGACCGATTGGGGCTTGATGCGGCCATTGTAGAGATGATTGGCATAGCGCATGACAGCGCCGGAAAAGGCGGTTTCAAGACCGGCCAAGGCGGTGGGGTCGGTGCTGGAGGCGCGGGTCAGGTCTATATCTGCGGTGAGATAATCGCTGGGCCTGAGGCCCTCGCTGCCTGCATCCTTAAAGAGCGAAATGATCTTTTCGGCGGCCGGCGAGAAGGTGATCTTGCCGCTACCGGCATCGTTGAGCCAGATCGGATCGAAATGGCGCTGGCCATAGAGATAGTAGAGCTTTTGCGCGTCTTCATAGCCAAGCGTGCCGGGCTTGGCGGCGCCATAGGCGGCGGACAGGCCGGCCTTGATGGTGCGGGCAAGGTCGTTTTGCGGAGGCGCGATGACAACCGGCTGGACGGCGAGACTTGCCACCTGCTGGGCCATGACTGGCTGGCCGAGGGACGCCGCTGCAACGAGGGCAACGAGACTGACCAAAAGCTTCCGCATAGTTACTCCTATTCCACTGGAAAGGCCGTAAATCCCGGGAGATTCGCGGCCTAGTCCTAAAATTCATTACTCATGAAATCTTAACGGGAGCAATCACTCGCAAAAGAGTGAAGCCCGCCTGTGGCGGAAGGGTCACGGTTATGAAAACCGAGAAATCGGCGCACCGAAGCGAGTAGGGCGCGTAGTCCGGCTCTATAACCTGGATTATCGAGCGGAAAATTTGATCTCCCCAAGCTAAATTGCTGAGGTACTGGTCTTTCCAGAGATCGTTTGACGCTGTGCAGGAGATGCCGATGAACCCTGACCTCAAGACGCGCCTGTGAGGGCTAGCCTGCATTTTGGCTGGCGTTGTTATTTCCTGGCCGACGATTTTTGATCGGCTGAGGCTCGCGCAGGAGGGCGTTCCGGAGATCAGCACCTGGTCCCTCGCGTCATTTCTGGTTGGCCCACTGATCGTTTTCGGCCTGACGCTGCTGATCCTTGGCGAGCGAACCGAAGTGCTGATGCGGGATGCCGAGAAAAAGCGCATGAAGCCGCTTGGAAACCTCATTGCCCTCGCCTGCGCCGTTGCCGGTTTTGGCGGCATGTTGGGCACGACATTCCTGCTGCAATCCTACGGGTATCAGTAGGCGCAGAGCGTCAGTTCAAAAAACTCAGCCTATCTGCGGTTCAGTGCGGCGTCGGCCTAAGGCGCCGCGCATGAGATCTGCGATTGCCCATGGCGCCCAGGCGAGGCCGAGCGAGAGCAGCGGCGTATAGATCAGGCCCCAATAGGTATTGAAGGGTTTTCCGACGACAGCGAAGACAATGATGACCGCCAGCACGGTCAAACTGGCCCTCGCACCCGTCTCGCCTGGCCACGCCAAAAGACCGAGCAGCGCCACCGGCAAAAGGACGGCGTGGGCCGGCGTGGGCAGGAGGGCGAAAAAGCCATTGAAGGCCGAGGTCGCCAAGACAAAGCTCAAGCCGCCGAATTGAACCCAATCCTCGGCATAGCCTCTATCGGCGGGGGTCACGTGCAACTGCACCTGCCCATAATGCCACAGGAAATAGGCGCCATAGACAAGGAGCACGGCTGCCCAGGCCGACAGTTCGTGCCAGCGTTTGGCCCGCCATGCGAGCCAAATGCAAACCAGAATATAGATGCCGGCGAACTCGCGCGCAAAAAGCGCTGCCGCGCCAGCGGCCAAGCCCGCGCGGCGCAAACCCGATCCATAAAGAGCTACCGACAGCAGCACAAAAATGCCCGCGGCAAGTTCGCTCAGCAGCACCGTGCCGGGGGTGAAGGCGCCGGCCAAACTGAGCAGCATCACCACCGCACCAAGCGCTGCCAACCTTGAGCCGCCCTGCTGATTAACCACCCAGACCATGACATTGCCCGCAAAGACAGCGATGACGATAAGCATCCACTGACCGATATCAAGGGATGGTAGGACACTCAGTAGAAAGGCCAGGCCCGGCAAGCGCCAATTGAAGACCGATTGGGTGCCATAGCCGCTCGTGACCAATTGGTGGTGCGCGGCGGCGTAGTAGGATGCGCCGCCCTGCATCTCGGCGACGATGCGGCGAAAGAGGGCGAGGTCTCCGTCGCTAGTGGATGAGGCATTTTCCGGGGAAACTTGCACTGTCGCGGCAACCGCGAGGAGGAGCAGCATGAAGCATCCTGCCAAGGCCAGGATACCGATTGCTTGCCACCGACCTAGGCCGCTCCAACGGGTCATTGTTTACTTCCGAAATGCTCACTGCTCACCCTTGCGGAAAGTCCGTAATTTTCGGTTAGTCGATCGAGGGCTCCGACAAGGCCGCGCTGTGGCGCGCGCCCGAATTGGCCGGCGCTGCGCAGTAAACAGGCAGCATGCTGCTTGACAGGGCAGCAAGAAGAGTTTTCAAAGCGCATACTTGGAAAATTCATCAGAGTCGGGATTGCACGCTTGGTCGCGCAATGAACCGGCCGGTTTGACGCGAGGTGCCGCCATGTCTGATACGGTCGAAGGTCGCTGGGGCGAGATATTCACGCCGCGCTATGCGACGGTGACGCTTATCCTTTGTCTTGGTGTAGCGCTCCTCGCATTCAACGCGTTCCTTGCCTCCATTTCGCTGCCGACGGCGGTGCAGGAATTGGGTGGCGTGGCGCTGATTTCCTGGGCGCTGACGCTGTTCTTGGTCTTTGCCATTGTCGGCGGGTCGGGCGCGGCGCTGCTCAAGCGGCGGCTTGGCGCGCGCAATGCGCTTCTGTTATCGGCCGGCGTGTTCCTGATCGGAACGCTGATCGCCGGAACGGCAACGTCGATGCCGCAGGTCCTCGTGGGCCGGGCGATCCAGGGGCTGGGCGAGGGCGTGGTGTCGGCCATCTGCTTTGCGCTGATCCCTGAACTTTTTCCCTCGCGTCTCGTGCCCAAAGTTTTTGGTCTCCAGGCGACGGTCTGGGCCGTCGCGGCCTTTGGGGGGCCTGCTGCCGCGGGGCTCCTCACCGAGCTCGTTTCCTGGCGCGCGGCCTTTCTCGTCAATGTGCCGCTGGTGCTGATCTTTGCGAGCATGGTGATGATCAAGGTGCCGGCGCGCGTCAGCGAGGGCGCCGAGGCGATCGGTTTTCCCGGGATAAGGCTGGGACTGATCGGCAGCGGCATCTTGCTCGTCGCGCTGGCGGCGGTCGTCGCGCCCTTGCCCGCCACCGGTTTGCTGATTGGCGCAGCCGTGCTGCTCGTTGGCTCCGTCTGGCTCGACGGGCGTTCGGCGACGCGGCTGATGCCGCCCGATGCTTTCCGGCTCTCCTCCGTGGTGGGGAGCGGGCTTTGGGCCGTGTTGCTGATCAATATCGCGGGGGCCGGCTCGGCCGTCTATCTCGTGCTTGTCGTGCAGGAAATGTGGAGTTTTGGCCCCACGGCGGCTGGGGCGCTTGCTGCCGTCTTGGCCGTCGCCTGGAGCGCGAGCTCGATCACGGTCGCCAACGTCAAGAGCAAGGAAACGCGCAAGACCCTTATTCGCATAGGCCCGGCCATGATCGGCCTGGGGCTGCTGCTGGTGCTGGCCGGGCTCGAGCTCGATCAGGTGGCGCTGGTGGTTCTGGGCCAGATGGTGACGGGTTCAGGCTTTGGGCTGCACAATGGCTATTTGAGCCTGACGATGATGGAAGCGGCGAGCGATGCCGAGCGCGACCGGACATCGGCACTGCTGCCGACGACACAATCGGCGGGCAATGCCATCGGCGCGGCTTTGGCCGGTGTTGCGGCCAATGCGGCGGGGCTTGCGACTGCGGTCTCGGCCAGCGACGTCAAGGTCGCGATCATCCCGGTCTATGTGCTCGGCGCGGTTGTGGCGGCAATGGCGTTGGTCGCGGCCTGGCGCATGGTCGGCCTCGTGCGTCCGCAGGATCGTGACTCGAGCTTTGCAGCGGGCTAGGCGTCGGGTGGAAAAATTTCCATGCGTTCGGGAAGGGATTGGGGGCATTGCGCGTATATGATCCATCATGATCGCCAAGCTGCCCAAGGTAACCGACCATATTCCCGATCTCCGGCGCTATGCGCTGGCGCTGACGCGTCGGGGCGAGGACGCCGAAGACCTGGTGCAGGAGACGCTGACCCGCGCCTATGATCGCCGGGCTGATTTCAAGCCCGGCGCGGCGATGCGGCCGTGGTTGATGTCGATCCTCCACAATCTGCATGTCGATGGCGTTCGCTCGCGCCTGGTGCGCATCCGGCATGCGGCGAGCGCTCCGGCCAATCGGGATTTTGCGCCGGCGAGCCAGGAAGACGCGGTGCGACTATCCGAAGTGCGGCGCGCTTTTCTCGACCTGCCTGAGGAACAGCGCGAAGCGCTCCATCTCGTCGGGATCGAGGGCCTGACCTATCCCGAAGCCTCGCAAATCCTCGGCGTGCCGGAGGGCACCGTGCTGTCGCGCGTGTCGCGGGCGCGGCAAAGCCTGCGTGAACGCGAGCACCAGCCTTCAAGGCGATTGCGCGTGGTGGGAGGTTCGGATGGCGCGTGAACCGATCAGCAAAACGGAACTGGCCTATTATATCGACAATCAGCTCGCGCCTGCGCGGCAGATCGAGGTGGAAGCCTATCTCGCGCAGGAACCGGTTTTGGCTGCCCGCATCATGGATGAGCTCAAGATCAACCATGCGCTGCGGATGGCAGCGACCGAGGGCGATGGCGTGCCCGATCCTGCGACAACGAGCCTTGCGCTAAGACTGCAGCGGGCGATGGCGCGGCGCATGGTCTTTCATAAATTCAGGCCGGCCTTGGCCGCTTGTTTTCTCCTGGCCGCGGGCGCGGTGGGCGGAGCGGCGATGACTGCTGCGGTCTTCAAACCCGATAGGCCGGGCTATCTTGAAGCCGCGCTCGAGGCGCATGCCGTGAGCCAGGTGCGCGCCGTGATGGTGTCGCAGCTCGAGGCGCCGGAATATGACCGGGACGAACTGCTTTCGGCTACAGCCATCATCATGCCGACATTGCCCGATGATTGGGTGGTGACCGATGTGCAGGTCTATCCCTCTCGCTTCGGCCCCAGCGTTGAAATGGCGATCGATGCCGGTGGGCTCGGGCGGGCGTCGATCTTTGCCGCGCGGCCGGGCGATTTCGTCACGATCGAGCCAACGACAGCCCCGAACGGCGATGCGACCCTGGCGCATTGGCAGATCGACGAGGTGGCCTATGTCCTCGTCAGCAAGGCCGAGCCGGACGCCATTCTTGCGGCAGCAAACGGGCTTGCCGCGACCCTTGATTGAACGGAGACGATACATGACGTGTTGTTTCGGTCGGCGCGGCGGCAGCGCCGCCATGGAGTTTTAGGCGAACATGCCCGACCCCAGTCGAAGTCTCGCCGAGGCTGATGTGCCGTCTCAAGACGATCATCGCCTCTCGGCCACCCTGCTGCGCATCGCCTCCGAACCGGACCGCGAGCGCATCTTCATTCGCGATCTCTTAAGGGAATTGGACCATCGCGCCCTTGCGGCGCTGCTGTTCATTTTCGCGGTGCCCAACACCATCCCAGTGCCGCCGGGCGTTTCAGGTGTCCTTGGGGCACCGCTGATCTTCCTTGGCGCCCAACTGATGCTTGGGCGGTCGCCATGGTTGCCGCGCATCATCGCCGATCGCTCTTTTGCCCGCACCGACTTCGAAAAGGTGGTGATCAAGGTCGGGCCCTGGCTCGGTAAGGCGGAAAAGCTGATGCGCCCGCGGCTCGAAATATTGGCGCGGCCGCCAGCCGAATATCTCGTCGGCGCCATGGTGCTGCTGCTCGCCATCATCCTCTTCCTGCCCATACCGCTCGGCAACATGCTGCCGGCGATCGCGATCTCCATTCTCGCGCTCGGGCTGATCGAGCGGGACGGGATCTGGATTCTCGTCGGGACGCTGACCGCCATCGTCTCGGTCATCATCGTATCCGGCGTCGTCGCAGCCTTTGCCTATGCCGCCTGGCTCGCCACAGCCGCCATCTTCTCCTTGTAAGCAACAGTCATGCTCGAGCCTATTCTGACGCTTCTGCTGGGGATCCTCGTGATCCTCGCCATCATCGCGGCCAATGGCTATTTTGTCGCTCAGGAATTCGCCTATATGGCGGTTGATCGCACCCGCCTGGCGGCGCAAGCGGCAAAGGGCGATGTCTCCGCCAAGCGCGCCCTGTCGGTCACGAGCCGCACAAGCTTCATGCTTTCCGGAGCGCAGCTCGGGATTACCTTGACGGGTCTTCTCGTCGGCTATGTCGCCGAGCCGCTCGTCGGGGCGTCGCTCGGCACGCTGCTGGGCGGCGTCGGTGTGCCGACCGAGGTCGGTATCGCCACCGGCACCGTGCTGGCTCTGGTGTTCGCGACAGTCGTCCAGATGATCTTTGGCGAACTTTATCCAAAGAACCTCGCTATCGCGAGCCCAGAGCCGCTGGCCCGGGCCCTCGCGGGATCGACCCTTATTTATCTCGGCGTCATGGGCTGGCTGATCAGCTTTTTCGACAAGGCGGCAAATCTCTTTTTGCGCCTCTTGCGCATTGAGCCGGTGCACGATCTCGACGTCTCGGCCTCCATCGAAGATCTGCCGCGCATCATCGCGGATTCGCGTGACAGCGGCGATCTGCCGGTCGAACTCTCGCACATGATGGAGCGCATCATCGACTTCCAGGAGCAAGATGTTGCCCATGCCATGGTGCCGCGCTCGCAGGTCGACTGGATCGGACCGGACGCGACGATCGGTGAGGTTCGTCAACTGATGGCGCATGGCCATACGCGCTATCCCGTCATCGACGATGAGGAAGCGCCATTGGGCGTCGTTCACCTTGCCGACCTGCTGACCCAACTCGACGAGGCTTCGGGCGATAAGCTCGTCAGCTCCGTCATGCGGCCGGCCGAAGTGCTATCGAGCCTCATGAGCCTTCCCGCGGCGCTGCAGCAGCTTCTCGAACGCGGCGAACAATTGGCCTGTGTGGTCGATGAATATGGTGGCTTTGCCGGCATGCTGACCCTTGAAGATATCGCCATGGAGATCGTGGGCGAGATCAAGGACGAACATGACGCCGAGATCGATGCCGTCGTCAGGCAAGAGGCCGACGGCGTGTGGGTCATGGATGGGGACGCGCCACTTGACGAAGTCGAGCGCCTGCTGGACCGGACATTGCCGCGCGGCGAGGTCGAAACCCTCGCGGGCCTCCTGATCGTCGGAGCCGGGGCCTTACCCGTTGTCGGCGACACGGTGTCGATCGTGCTGCCCAGCGATCCCGAAGAGATTGTCGATGATCATCCGATCGAGCGACGTCTGGAGCTCGAGGTTCTTGAGATCGAGCGGCATGTGCCGACGCGGGTGCGCGTCAAGCTGATCGAGAGTGCGGAGTAAGATCATGAGCGGCACATTGTTCGTAACACTCATCACGACGCTCCTGATCGTTCTGAGCGCCTTCTTCGTCATCATCGAATTTGCCCTGCTCGGCGCGCGCCGGCATCGGCTGGAAGAGCAGGCGGGCCATAGTGCTTCGGCGCGTGCCGCCCTGCGCGGCATGAACGATTTGACACTCATGCTCGCCGGCGCCCAGCTTGGCATTACGGTCTGTACCTTTGCGCTTGGCGCCATCACCAAGCCCGCGGTCGATCACTGGCTTGGGCCTAATCTTGCCGCGCTCGGCCTGCCCACTATCGTTGCGGACAGCGCTTCTTTCGCGCTCTCCATGTTCTTCGTCACCTTTCTCCATCTCGTCGTGGGCGAAATGGCGCCCAAATCCTGGGCCATCGCGCATCCCGAGCGATCCGCGATGTCGATTGGTTTGTTGGCACGCGCCTACATCTGGCCGCTGCGGCCCATTCTTGGCTGGATCAATTTCGTCGCCAATCGCCTGGTCGCTGCGAGCGGTGTCACCCCGGTCGAAAGCGCAGCGGTGGGCGGCCGGGATATGGCAACGATCCGGCAACTGGTGGAGCATTCCGCCAAAGTCGGAACGCTCGAGCCGCAGATCCAGCGGCAGATCTCAGGGCTTGTCGAGCTTGGTACCATGCCGGTGCGCGAGATCGTCCCAATCGCCCATCGCCTCGCCGCGGTGTCACCGCAGGCAACGATAGGCGAGGTTCGGCGTGTCGCGCGCGAGTCAGGCCATATGCGCATCATCATGCTGACGGAAGACCCGGCGCAGTTAAAGGTCGTCCACGTGCGCGACACCCTTTTGCGCGGTGACGACGAGCCGGCGCTCGATACAGCAAGGCCAGCGGTGACGCTCGAAGCAAAGACGCCCGTCTATGAGGCCCTGGCGAAAATGCGCGAAAACAGCGTCCAACTCGCCGTCGTTCTCGCCGAAGGCAAGGTTGGGGGGCTTGTCACTTTGGCCGACATCACCAAGCGCCTGCTGCCGGCTGGCGACGTCAGCGTATAGCAAAGTCGCTTCCGTCGCGGTTGCTCAGCCAAGATGCCGTCAGGGATCGGGGATGGCGAGAGCTATTGTCGAGATCAATGGCCCTTTGCCACCTGACCATCGTGGTAAGGCAAGTTGGGATTGAAAACAGCAGATAGCGCGGAAAAGAGAGCTTCGTAGACCGATGTGCCGCTCCAAAAAAAGCGAGCAGCCTCAGTGCTATCCAACCTCTGAACGGCACCCGTTCAATGCCTATTCCCGTCGGCTGTCACGTTTCAATTGTGGCCCTGAGCGGGCAGTTTC
Source organism: Devosia sp. BK (assembly GCF_032907385.1). Taxonomy (NCBI): domain Bacteria; kingdom Pseudomonadati; phylum Pseudomonadota; class Alphaproteobacteria; order Hyphomicrobiales; family Devosiaceae; genus Devosia; species Devosia sp. BK. Next base: position 16,018 of record NZ_JAIMBX010000006.1, on the reverse strand, counting down.
GCGCACAGAAACGTGAATCTGCATTTTAACTATAGATATCCAAGGCTTTGAAACCGATCACTTTTTTCGCGCCGAAATTGCCGGAACAGCGAAGACAGAAAGCGGTTATCCTCCCCGACGCCGCAACTGCGGGTCACTTACGAGCGACACTCTCAAGGGTGTAACTCCTCGCCCGACGAACGGGCAAACAGAAGAAGGAACAATCAAATGTCGATTCTTGATCAACTTCTTGGTGGTGGTGATAACGCTTCCGTCTCGAACAATTCGGACACCTCCAGCAATGAAGTCGGGGCTAGCCCAGTGCTTGGGTTCAGCCTTGATGACGTGCTCCACTCTTCGAGCACCGATGATGACGGCGACTCCTCTTCATTCACCGGTATTGGTGGCCTGAGCCTTGGCCTGGGCGCCCCGATCTATCTCGGTTCGAGCTCGTCGAGCGAAAGCTCTGACCAGCAGGTTTCGGACAGCGATAGCGGTGGTCTGCTTGGTGGCCTGCTCTAATCCAGCAACCATCACGAATTGGCGGGGTTCTTCGGAACCCCGCCTTTTCTTACCCGGAACACCTCATGGCAGCCGAAAACAAGACAAATAATGAGCTGAGCCAGGCGGTTCGCTCCCAACTGCCGCATTTTGCGGTGGCGGGCGTCTTCAGCGGCGTGATCAATCTGCTGTACCTGAGCTCGCCGCTTTATCTGATGCAGATTTATAATCGCGTCCTGGTGTCCGAAAACGTCACCACGCTGATCCTGCTTACCTTGATCCTCGTCTGCGCCCTTCTGACCATGGGCGCGCTTGACGCCTTGCGCGCGCAATTGCTGGTGCGTGCGGGCATGCGGCTCGATCGATCGCTCGCGGGGCGCGTCTTTGACGCTCTGGTGCGCAAGTCGGCGCGCTTGGGTTTTTCGAAAGGTAGCCAGACATTGCGGCAACTGGACCAGTTCCGCACCTTCATTACCGGCCCGGGCATCTATTTCGCGTTCGATCTGCCCTGGATCCCGCTCTATCTGCTGCTGCTGTTTTTCATCCATCCCGTCTTGGGCGTGGTGTCGACAGTTGGCGCTGTCATCCTCTTGCTTCTGGCTCTCGTCAACGAGCGCACGACCCGGCCCTCCTTGCGCGTCGCGGAGACCGAGGGCAACCGGGCCTATGCCTTTAGCGAAAATATTCTTCGCCATTCCGATGTCGTCGTGGCCATGGGCATGCAGCCAGCCATCGAAGGCCATTGGCAGCGCAGTCGCGACACGATGTTGGCGAGCCAAGGCATGGCAAGCGATCGCAACGCCGTTGTGTCGTCTGGCATCCGCTTTGCGCGGCTCTTGCTCCAGGCCCTGATGCTGGGCGCAGGCGCGTGGCTCGCCATCGGACAATATATCCAGCCGGCAACGATCTTTGCCGCTTCCATCATCATGGGCCGGGCTCTTGTTCCGGTTGAGCAGGGCGTTGCGACGTGGAAGCAGTTTACCGAAGCGCGGACGGCCTATCGCGAAGTTTCAAAACTGCTCGATGAGGTTCCGGGCCGGGAAGACAAGACCATCGTGCCTGCCAATCAGAACGGACTGACCGCCGAGCGCGTGTCCTTTGCTATTCCGACGCGGCCCGAACCCATCCTGCGCGATATCAGTTTTGCGATTAAGCCGGGCGAAGCGGTGGGCATTGTCGGCCCGAGCGGCTCGGGAAAATCCACCCTCGCGCGCCTCCTGATCGGGGCCATTCCAACGACGGCAGGGACGCTCTCCTTCGGCGATCTCAGCTATCGAAGCTGGGACCCGACAGTGTTCGGGCGTCAGATCGGCTACCTGCCCCAGGATGTCGGTCTTTTTGCCGGAACGGTGCGGGAAAACATCGCGCGCTTTGGCGATGCGGAAATCGAAGATATCGTCATTGCCGCCAAGAAGGCCGGCATTCATGACATGATCTTGGGGCTGCCCAAGCAATATGACACCGAACTCGGGCCCGAGGGCGTTGGCCTTTCGGGCGGTCAGCGGCAGCGGCTGGGTCTCGCGCGGGCGCTACTGGGCCAGCCCGCTTTGCTGGTGCTCGACGAGCCCAATGCCAATCTCGACACGGCGGGCGAAACCGGCCTCCGCCATGCGCTCGAGGCCTTGAAAGCGGCAGGAACCACCATCGTCCTCGTGACCCACCGCACGACCGTGCTCGAAATGGTCGATCGCATGATGTTCGTGCGCAATGGCAGGCTCGAGGTTTTTGCCAAGCCCGAAGACGTTTACCGGCACATCAAGGAGAACGTCGTCCCTGAAATGCAGGCGGCAGAATGATGACCCCTGGCGAAACGCTCAACAGCAAGTTCCTCAATCCCGGCACGCCGGCCCGCTTGGGCTTTCTCGTCATCGTGGTCTTTGCCATGGTGATGATCGGCTGGGGTGCGCTGGCGCCGCTCTCGGGAGCGGTGGTAGCCAATGGGGTCTTGCAGGCCGAAGGCGGCCGCCAGGCGGTCCAGCACCCCTATGGTGGGGTCGTCACCGAACTGCTTGTCGCCGAAGGCGATAGCGTGCGCGAAGGCGAGGTGCTGATGCGGCTTTCCGATGCCGAACCGCGCGCTCAAGTCGATGTGCTCTCGGCAGAGCGAGATACCTTGCTCGCCGCAGAGGGGCGTCTAGAGGCCGAACTGGCCGGCGCGACAGAGCCGGCTTTCCCGGACGATCTTCTGTCCCGCCGGACCGAACCAACGGTCCAGCAGGCAATGAACAACGAAATCGCGCTGATGGGGGCGCGGGGCGAGCAATTCAAGACGCGTAGAAGTGTGCTTTTGCAGCAAAAGGCCCAGCTTGACGAACGCGTCAACTCCGCTCAAGCCCAGATTGCCGGGCTCGATCAAAGGCGGGCCTCCATCGCGGGCGAGCTTGAGGACGCGCAGGCCTTGTTGGCCCAGCAATTGATCGAACGCAGCCGGGTTTTGGAACTCGAACGCTCGCTCAACGACATCGATGCCCAGGCGTCCGTGCTTCGCGCCGATATCGCGACGGCCAACAAGGCGATGGCCGAGGCGGATTTTGAAATATCGGGTCTCGACCGCGAGCGCCAATCGGCCGCGAGCGAGGACCTGCGCGCCAATCAGGCGGCGCTTGCTGCTCTCAACCCAAAACTTGCGGCGGCAGAGGATGCGCTGATGCGCACTGATGTGACGGCAACGGCCAGCGGCCGGGTTGTCGGCCTCTCCGTCATCACGGTGGGCGGTGTCGTTTCGCCCGGACAGGAACTGCTCTCGATCATCGCTTCGGATGGGCCGATGATCGTCGAAGCACAAATGCGGCTCGCCGATGTGACGGATGTGACCCCTGGCGAAGCGGCCGATATCCGGCTTCTCGCAGTGCCTGCCTCGATAAGGCCATCCCTGAGCGGTACGGTCGAGACTGTTTCGGCCGACCGTGTGATCGACGACCGCAGCGGTCAGTCGTTTTATGCGCTGCGGGTTTCGCTCGATGCGCAGCAAGTCGCCGATGCCGGGATCGACATGACGGCCGGCATGCCCGTTCAGGTGGTCATTCCCACCAAGGGACGCACGTTGATCGATTACCTCACCAGCCCGCTCCTCGATGAGGTGAGCGGCGCCTTCCGGGAACGCTAGGAGATTTCAAATGACCACTCCGCAAAAGCAAAGGCGTCAGGACGACAACCGCCAGCCCGCCCAAACCCCGCTCGCCGACGCGATCGTCCTGGGAACGGCAGCCGGCGGTCTGGTTCTGGGCACGATGCAGGCGCAAGCGGCGACGGCAGAGGCGTCGGACGTGCATACGCCGGTGCCCGGTTTGGATGTCGGCGACCACCCGGCGACAACAGGACCGGCAGCGGAATTGGACAGCGCGCAGCAGGCCGATCAGGTGGCGGCTTTGGCCCCAACCGGCATGGATGATCCAGCGCAACTAGCAGTGATGCCGGTTGAGGCAGCGCTTCCAAGCCCGATGGTCACATCGGTGGAAGATCAATTGGTCCATGAGCTGTCGCAACAGATGGCGGGTACCATCTCCAAGGTGATGGAAGGCGCAGAGCCTGGGATGAGTGCGGAAGCGTTCAGCCAGGCGATCTCCAGCGACATCGTCCAATCTGCCCAGGAAATTGTCGCGCGCCTCGATATAGGCTCGCTGCTGACCAGTAGTGATAACCTCGGCGAGACCATTCTCGCTGAGATCGATCCTGTTTCGATGGTGGACGGCATCTTGGGTGCCACCGCAAACCTGGCCGATACGATATTGACCGATGTCGGCGCCCTGCCATCCGAAATTTTGGGCGGGACCATTGGCGATCTCGCCGACCTGCCATCGGCCCTTTTGGGCAATGAGGGACCAGAGGGCTCGGATGGATTGCTCTCAGACTTGTTCTATGCCGATGGAGGCAGCGATAGCTTGGCTATACCTGACCTCAGTGATGCAGCGTCGTCGCTCGTGGCAGACGTCGGCAGTTCGGTGGGCGGACTTTTGGGCTTGAGCTACACCGATGTTCCGGACCTCGCCGGCTCCCACGGCTTGAACGCCCTGAGCCTTCTTTAAGGCTGGATTTCAATGCGAGACGGCAAACCCGAGCGATAATCCGACATCGGGTAAGGCCTGAGGACTGGAGCGGGTGAAGGGAATCGAACTAATCGAAAAAACAAATCACATCAGCGGTTTAAATGGAAACAGCGAGTGACTTGTAGGCCAGGCTGTGGCGCAATTTGTAGCACAGAAACTTCGCAGTCGTGTTCATTTAAGTTAACCATAAAAGCCAATGAGGCGTGACAATCTCAAACGCGGTGTCACCGTAGGAGCCGAGTCCACACGGACTTATGGCCACTAGAAGGGCGGCCGCCAGGTTGCTTGCAACAATCCTGACGGCCTGACCAGGTGACCATCACCCTGCGATAACAGGAGAGGCCAGATGGCTGACCGTATGTACGGCTGCGATAAGATTCGCGGCAACCCTTCTCTTCTCGATCATTGCGACCTTGGGTCGACTGGATGGCATGGCGCGTGTGCAAGTCACAGCGCCTGGCTGGTATCGGCGCGCGGTTAGCCGCTTCATCCCCTGCGCATCTCTGCTGACTGACCTCGGGCTCTTCGCTTGAGCCAGCATAGCTGCGCGTCCAGTTTTCAACGAGCCCCGCTTTGCGTCTTCGGACGCCACGGCTTGGCTTGTCCTATCGAGGGTCAACATGACGAAACTTGCAAAAAATCCAAAAATGTCGCAGCCCGGGTCGAACGACGACGCTGATGCGACGGATCAGGACAACACTCCTACATCGACGAACACACCGCTGTTCAAGCCCCGGCCTCAGGGGGACGATTACATCGAGCCACTCGATCTTGGCGATGACCTCGGGGATTTCGGAGAAGAACGTCTGCATCCTTCTTCGCTCGCTGATCAGGGAGACGAAGAGGCGCTTAAACCAGCACGCTGGACAATGCTATTTCCCGATGAGTTCGAGGAGGATGATCTCGACCGTGAAAGTCGCGCCCTGAGCCAGTTGGACGTGGGCAAGCCGCGCACGGTGCATCTGACGTCGGGACCTGTCACCTATATGCGCCTGACTGACGCTATTCAAAAACGCGAACGCGCTAGTGCTTTATCACAAGACGAGGATGGAACTCACCGTCTTCAACAGGCCGCTCTCAGACTGGAGGCCGACACACCAGTCAAACTGATCGGTCCGCCAACCGAGCACGCAATCGATATGGCCATCAGCGCTGCCTATGGTCGTGCACCGGCCTTTGCCTCGGTCCTGCAGTCGATCCGAGATAGCGCATATCTCAGCCTCAAGCGCGGCGCCAATTTCTTCCATTTTCGGCCGCAGTTGATCGTGTCGCCCCCTGGATTGGGCAAGACCACACTGGTGCGCCTCCTCTCCGATGCCTGCGCCTTACCGATCATCCACCTCGATGGTGCGACGATGATGACAACCGTCGATTTGACGGGTGGTGATGCGGTTTATCGCTCGTCACGGCCTGGCGCCATTCTGCAGGGATTGCTTGAGCACCGCATCGGCAATCCGATCGTGGCCTTCGACGAGATCGATAAAGTCTCCGACATGAGCCAAAGCGCCCATGAGAACCCGGCAGAAGCTTTGTTGCCGTTTCTCGAGCACTCGACCGCAGGACGCGTCCGCGAGCATTTTGCCCAATTCGATCTCGATCTGCGCTTCCTTAACTGGATCCTTCTCGCCAACGACATCGACAAAGTGCCCAAGACCGTCCGGGACCGGTGCAAGGTGACTCAGATCCCGCCCCTTAAGCCGGAAGATCTAGTCGCAGTGGCCGAGGCCGAGCTTCGCCGCCGACATCTTGAGCCAGAACTGCTCGGTCAGTTGAGCCGGGCCTGTGCCAACGGTCAGATCAAGAGCCTACGCAAGCTCAACAAGGCCCTCGATGCGGCGGAAGCGACGCTGCGCCGGCCGCGGCTTCACTAGCCAGTCTTTTTGCCAAAAATCCAAAAAACGTCGGAATTTTAGATGAGCACCACTTCTCAAACCTCCACTGTCCCAGCACCAGTTCACAGCAATAGGACAACGTCCCGCCGGTCCGGCGTGGGTCCTGCTGGCTCGGTCAATCGCAAGACGCGTCGCGCCATCAAGAAGGTCATCGATGCGCGGGGAACCGAGCCGATCGTTGTCCCGGTCGACGCCGTACTCGACGGCCTGACCGCCGTCGATCTCACGTCCGTCCGGCGCGATATTGCCGAACAGCGTGCGCAAGCCAACATTATGTTCCGCTGCGCGCAGTGCAACAGCCCCGTCTACATTGCTGTCAGCCCTGCGACATCAACCAGTGACGGGCGCGGCACCTTCTTCAAGCACTTTGGCGGCACGCCAGCGGAGTGCAACTGGCGCACTCCACACGTCTTGCGGTCGATCGGCGCCAGTCAGTTCGGCGGGCTTCAAGAGGGCGAGCCGCATTACCGGCTCAAGATGTGTCTCGCCGACAGCATTCGCTGTGATCCGGATTTTTCCGAACCGATCGTGGATACCGAATACATCAAGATCGGCGATGGGCACCGCAGGCCCGATGTGTTCACGATCTACAAGGACAACCAAAGGATCGCGTTTGAGCTACAGTTGGCACGTCTGCCGATTACGACGATCATTGAACGCAGCGCCGCCTATCGCAAAGCTGGAATTACGCTTGTTTGGGTAACCAGCGCTCATGAACTAGCCCTGCTCAACAACCAGAGCTTTCGGGACATTTATCTTCGTTCTGGTGGTCGGATCTTCGCCGTCGATGCCGCGAGCTATCTGCGATCGGAAGAGACCAGTACCTTTCATTTGCGGGAGCTTTCGCTCCAGCCAACCATCCAGCACCCCTTCTCGATTTATAACCGCTGGCGCAGCCGCATGGTGGGGCCGGATGGTATCCTGATGCGGGAGGGCCAGCGACACGCTGAGGGGCAGCGGGATTATGCGACGGCGCTCGCTGAGCAACTACAAGCCAAGGCGCCGGGGCTGGGCGAGAAGATCGCGCGGGCCGTTGCTTCGGGATCAGACCTGGGCCTCGTGGCACCAGAATGGAGCGCTTTGGCCAAGCTGGTGGGCGGACGGGACCTCAGACAGTCGATCCAGGACGAGCTGCCTCGCGTTCTGCGCTGGTTGCAGGCGGTCGAGCGGCTCAATGCTGCCCAAGGGGAAGAGACAAGAGCGGCTGGTAAGATTGTCGCCGCCTGCGCCGCGACCATCATCACTGCTCGGACCGGTAAGCACTGGGTTCCGATAATCGAGCACGTTGCTGCGGCAGTGCCGTCAGTCACATCAGTGCTCAGCACAGAATTCCGCTCCAAGATGATGAGGCTTAAGGCCTCTCCTGGCAAGTTGCATCCGTTTCACGCCTATCACCGGCACATGATCTCGGCGCTGCACCCCTGGCTGTCTTTTTGGCTTCTGGCAAAAGCCCCTGCGGGATTGGCGCCGCACCCGCGCCTGACGTAAAAATCGAGCTTAGCCCTTGTTCCGCAAGTGTTCTGCTTCTGGCTCATCCGAGAGCCAGAAGCAGATCGGCTCCGTTTCTCCGCTCGACCGATGTCTCGGGGAAACCGACCCGTAGCGGCCGGCAAGCCGGCCTTCTCGGGGACGGAAGGGATCGTTGATCCCTTCAGACGTGCCGTTCCGGCAGCCATTCGTCGAAAGAAAGAAGATCTGAGCGAGAGGTTGACGCCAGAGATGTCCGCCCATCCTTTCCCACCCCAGCTTCCACCGAAGCTGGGGCAAGCGCCGCAGGCGCGAGCGGACAGATCTGGGGTCAAGTCTGCCCTCTGGCCCCTTCCTCAAAATGTGCGCTCTTTGCGCACGCGACGCAACACCACACATCTGGTCCAGCACTAGCGGACCAGATCAGGCCTAGCAGCATTATGAGGAAGGGAAGGGCAGACGACCTCTGGCGTAAAATTGTTCAACGGCTTTCGCGAACACTTTAGACGAAAGCGAAATGGCTTCTGTCGGCCCCCTTTACGTCATTCGGACCTGAACCCGCGGAATGTTCGCTCACGTTGGCAGATCGCCGAGAGCTGCCGGTCAGCTTTCGCCCCGTTCCCGAAATAACGTCGCCACAGAGAGACGGGTTTTGCTGACATCTTTTTGCAATTCGGATGGCGTAAACGGGTCGCGGTCAGTCAGGCCTTTTGTTGGCAATGTGGGTAACGACCAGATCTCTCAGGTTTGCTAGGAGACTCGCACTAAAAGATCGGCAAAAAGATCGGCAATTTTATCAGCCGATATCGAAATTCTATCTTTAAAAACAATACTTTAAATAGCTGAAAAGATCGGCAAAAACAATCGCCGTAAAGCACCCCTGCTAAGGGTGCGAGATGCTGCGAGCCTCGCAGGAGGTGAGGCCACGCACGATCCAGCTGCAACTTGAGCGCTTCTTTTCCGGAATGCCGAGCAAGCGGTTGAATGGTCGCGATCGGCGAAAACCTCCGCGCCGTCCAATATAATGTTTCGTATAAAACATGGTCCTCAAGCTAGCTAGCTAGCTGGCTTGCTGCAGTTAACTGGGCTGAAGCAGAAAGCGGGCTGGCAGGGTTCGGCCCCAATTATGCCGTCAGTGGTTCGGGCGCAAATGGCCATGTTGGGGCAATGCTGCAGCCCGTGCAACTAGTAGGGGCGCACTTTCGCCGCACGATTTTAGACAACGGCCGCCAGAGAGGCGATATCGACAACCACATTTTCCCTTTGGGCTTTTAATTGGTTCGAGACAGGGCAGGGCGGTGGCCTTATTTTTGATAGCGCCTTCTGCCAGGCACCATGCGCTTCTTCGATCCCGGCGCGGAGGACAAGGACGGGCTCCGCAGCAGACGGGCAGCTTCGGGCGCCCACAGTCGCGCCTGTCGCTGCTGGCGGGAATGGGGCCGATAGCGGACTGGCGGCTTTTAGTTCTCAAGTCTCAAATAGCGGACGGTCCAAGTTGACGCGCCGTGCTCGCATCGGAGCCTCATTGGCATGGTTTGTTTACGCCAAGTGACCATGATGAGGAGAGGAGACAGCTAAAATGGCCGAAACCTCAATCGAATGGACTGACGCGACGTGGAACCCAGTTGCCGGTTGCACCATCGCTACCGCCGGTTGCACCAACTGCTATGCGATGCGTATGGCAGCGCGACTCGAAGCGATGGGCGTCGACAAGTACGTTGGAACCACACGGAAAAGCGGCGGACGGGCCAAGTGGACCGGAAAGATTGTACTGGACCCTGGCGCGTTGGCAGCACCTACGACGTGGAGGAAACCGCGCAAGGTTTTCGTCAACTCGATGTCCGACCTGTTCCATCCTGATGTCCCGGTGGACTTCATCTCGCAGGTATGGGTCACGATGGCGGCCACGCCGCACCATACCTACCAGATACTGACCAAGCGGCCCGAGCGGATGGCCGAGGTGCTGTCGGTCGCTGAGTTCGAGGTTCTCCCCAACGTCTGGCTGGGCACCAGCGTCGAGGACGGTCGGGTTGTGCATCGACTTGATAGTCTTCGTCAGGTACCCGCTGCCGTTAGGTTCGTATCGTTCGAGCCACTGATTGGATCTGTCGCTGGCGCAGAACTCCTCGATATCCATTGGGCGATTGTCGGAGGGGAGTCTGGGCCCGACGCGCGCCCAATAAATCCGACTTGGGTCGACGAGATCCACGACGCCTGCCGCAGGGCCGGTAGTGCATTCTTCTTCAAGCAGTGGGGCGGTAAGAACAAGAAGGCCACTGGTAGAACCTATCGCGACCAAACGTGGGATGAACTGCCGACATTCAGTCCCGCTTGCTAAAGTGCAGATTTCATGGAGTCATGCGCCACCGGGAGGCATCGCATGGCAAGAGACGGCTTTCGATGGGTAGTCGGCCAAGCAGCGCCGAAGATTGAGAGCCACAGCAATGCCAAGCTCGAACTGCTTGCAGCCTATCTAGATCGGTACTTTGAGACCGTCGCCTCCCAGCCCCAGATCGACAACATCGCCATCACGCTCGTCGATGGCTTCTCTGGTGGTGGGCAATATCAGAGGTATGGCGAAGAGAGGCCTGGCTCTCCTCTGGTCTTGCTGGAGGCGGTTAACAGAGCGCAGACACACCTGAACGTTGAGCGGCGGAAGCCTCTCAGCCTCGATGCTAAGTTCTATTTTGTCGATGCTGAAAAAAGTGCCATCGGCTACTTGCAGCAGACCCTGATCGACAAGGGTTATGGTGATGACATCAAGTCGGGCCGTATAGTTTTGCTCCGTGGTGAGTTTGAGAAACAGTGGGAAGAAGTGCTTGCCGGCATCCGATCGCGGCAGCGCGCCGGCAGATCCTTATTCGTTTTGGATCAGAAAGGGTGGAACAAGGTCCAGTTTACGACGATCCGAACCATCTTGTCGGACCTGCCAAAGGCGGAGGTGCTACTGACCTTCGCGGTCGACTGGTTGATGTCGTATCTGAATGAAGGGACGGCCTTCGCTTTGGCAATGTCTAAGGCGGGGTTCCACGGCAAGCAGGTTGCCGAATATCTTGAGGCGCGCGGCGCACCTGGATATCAGTACTTTATACCCCGTCTCCTCGCACGAGACATCCAAGAGCTTACCGGCGCTCCCTTCTTCACTCCCTTCTTCCTGAGGTCGAAACAGGCCGATCGCGATCTATGGCTTGTTCACCTGTCCAAAATAGTCACGGCGCGAAATGTGATGGTTGAGAGCCATTGGTCAGTAGGTAACACATCCCAGCATAGAGGACCCGCCGGCCTAAACATGCTTGGGTTCGATCCGCACTGGGAGGATGGCGCAGCCCTTGATTTTGGGTTCGATGCCAGGGCCTCGGCAGACATCCGGTTGGCTATGGCCGACGAACTTCCGTATCGCATTGAGGCTATGGAGCGAGGGGGCGTTCCTACGGTCATGCAGGTGATAGGGCAGATCGCTAATCAAACCGCCGCCACTCGGGACCAGATCGAAGAGACGATTAAACTTCTGCATGGGGAGAAGCAGATCGAACTTTTAAATTCGGACGGAGCCCCACGACGAAAGTCATCTAGGCCGGTAAGCTCTGACTTCATCAGACTGTCCCGACAGCTGATTATCCCGGGGTCAACTGTTCCGCGGTAAATCTGGCCGCCGGCCGGCAGCGCGCTAGTCGTCTCGATCGCCCATGTTCGCGTGATAGGCGCAAAGTTCGCTGTTGTCCCATGACACAGTGTCAGGCGTTAAGGCCTCCCCACAGATGGCGCATTCGCCCAGAACCTCTCCGCACCAAACACATCCCTCGCCGTCGACGTAGGCCGTCACGCCGCACTCCGGACAGGCAGCTAATGGCGAGCTCTCGCCGTCCCTGGCAGCATGATAGATGTCGTTGCTGAGGTACTCAGCAAGAGATTCCTCCACTAATCTTTGGCCTCCGTTCGTCTCGCCGCAGGCCCTGCATCGGCATGCCATATCTTGATGGTCGGTATTGGTTGGGACCGTCTGGCTGACCATTGGTGACTTGCAGTCAGGACAGATACGCGGGACAGCCGCCAGGTAATCACCATCCCAAGCAATTGCGTCGAACGTTGCGCGGCAAGCGTCGACCTCTCGATCGAACAATTCCCGTACTTGCAGCATTCCCAACCAAGCGTCTCCAAGTACAGCGGCCGGCTCCAGCTCGATGCTGTCGAAAAGTTGGACCACAACCGGGAAGGCGCGCGCAATCACCTCGCGAACCTGTTCGGAGGAGTGCTGGTGACTGCTGTGTTCAATTTCGTTGCGAACGGATGCCAAGCGTCTCAACGCCGGTTGATCGACCGTGACACCGAAGTCACGCAAACGCGGACCCAGATTGGTGAAGTCGATGGTATTGTTGCTCGCCACCATCTCAACACCACCTTGCCCGTCTGGACGAAGGTCAATTCTGGCGGCAATCACAGCTCTTTCGTCGGCGTTCGGCGCCTTGGAAATGAGGGCCTGCTTCGCCAACAGCAGTATGCCGGCGAAGAAGTTTCTTGCCGCCGACGAGGCACGGCGGGGGTCATTGGCGTGGTAATCCTCCACGCCTAGCTGCAACGCCTCCACGGCATTCTCGATAAGTGTTGGCATGCTTCACCTGGGTATGACGATTACCTTGCCCGCCCATTCGCCAGGCCAGTAACCGATTTCATCGACAATAGCGCAACCGGCGGCCATTTCGTCCGTTTCGTTTATTGCGTTTACTGCGAATATCAGTTAAAAGCAAATTCTAACGGAGCACACCAATGACCATGCCAGCTTTTGCCCAGGAACTCGGTGGCCGCTTGCCTTCAGACGGCGAGAGGGCCGCCGCCAATCAACTCAGGAAACTACTTGCCGCGCAATCTGCAGGCGATGCGAAATTGCGCGTTGTCGACGAGGAGACCCGCCAGCCGACCGAGATAACTTTAACCCCAGGTTTGTCCAATCTACTGATGGAGCTTTTGCGCCATGTCGGTAGAGGGGACGCGGTGACGCTTGTGCCTGTCAGCCAGATGCTCACCACACAGCAAGCCGCCGACATTCTCAACGTCTCGCGTCCGTTTCTCATCTCGCTCCTCGAGAAGGGGGACATCGAGTTCACCAGCGTGGGAAGACATCGCCGGGTTAAAGCCGAGCATCTGTTCGAGTACAAACGGAAGCGCGATGAGCGCCGAAGTGGAGCTTTGTCGGATTTGGCGGCCGAGGATGCGGAGTATCTTTAGACCTTGTTTGCTAACCGGTTCACAGCATTCGTAGACGCATGCGCCTTAGCCGGTGCGCTGAAGCGAAATCTTTTGCTCACATTGGCGGAGGCGGATTTCTTTCGCCTTCGCTGGTCGTCAACGGTGCTCGACGAGACCCAGGCGGCCATCGAGAAGATTCTGCTGGAGAAGGGGGCGCCCGACGCTGAAGCGAGGGCGCGGCGTGCGCGGGCTAGCATGGAGGTCGCGTTTGAGGATGCACAGGTAGAGGATTTCGAGAAATTCCTGTGCGTCTGTGAGGGGCTGCCGGATCCCGACGACGCCCATGTACTGGCAGCGGCACTCAAGACCCAGGCAGCCGTCATAGTGACGGATAATTTGAAAGACTTTCCGGCCGAACTGATCAAACCATTGAATATTGAGGTGAGATCGACTGACGCATTTCTTGCAGACACCATCATGCTCGACACAGGTCGCGCAGTGGCCGCAATTCGCAAGATGCGCGAACGTTTCAAAAGACCGGAAAAAACCGCGGAAGCGATGTTTCTGGATATGGAGGCATCGGGACTGACCGAGACCGTCGATGCGTTGCGAGCTCACGTTCTCTCGCTCTAATCGACGCATGCTACCGATGCTTGACGCAAGTTAGGAATCGGCAGGGAATAGAAAAGGCCCGACAACCTGGGGAGGAGCGGGCCTAATCCGTAATCGTCTTTTGGACGACCGTTTGCACAGGCACCTTGAATCTAATCGAGGGGCCAGGTCAAGGCCAAAAGACACGTACATAAAGGTGTCTTTATATGACTGACGACAAAAAGCCCGGCATCGTCGCCGGGATCAAGGACGCACTGAAGAAGGTGCGGAACTTTGGGCGCAGCGCCATCGATGCGTTTGCGAAGTTTAAACCAGACGACAGCACCGAGATCGACTTCTCCGTCGACTTTGGATCGGACACGATATGGGCGACGCAGGACCAGATCGCGGCCGTGTTCCAAAAGGACAAGTCGGGCATCGCCAAGCACATAAAGGCAATCATCGACGAGGGTGAGCTCAACGAAGATCAAGTTATGGAGAAATTTGCCACAACTGGTCCGGATGGCAAAACCTACCAGGTAGCGCACTACAATCTTGATATGATCTTGTCGGTCGGCTACCGAACCAATGGTCCGCGCGCTACTGCCTTCCGCAAATGGGCAAGCACCGTTTTGAAGGGCTTCATCGAGGACGGGTATGCCCTAAATGGCAAACGCCTGAACTCTGACCCTGCGGCGCTGCTCAAGTTGGCGCAGACGGTCCGGTCGATCCGGACTTCCGAGAAGAACCTCTACTCGCAGGTGCGAGAGACCTTCAAGGAATGCGCTATCGACTACGACACAAAGAGCAACACCGCGCGGACGTTCTTCGCCACGAGCCAGGATGTCTTCCACTATGCGGCATCGGAAAAGACGGCCATCGAGATCATCATGAGCCGTGCCGATGCCACGAAGCCGAACATGGGTATGACTACGGTTGGCAATAAGATGCCCACCGCTGCCGATGTCACCGTCGCCAAGAACTACTGCACCGAGGCCGAACTTCGCAAAATGGAACTGATCGGCGAAGCTTGGTTGCTCTATGCCGAGGGCATGGCGATGCAGAACAAGCAGGTTTCGCAGCAGCGCTTGCTCGACAAGCTGACAGATCTCGTCGCCACACACGAGTTCCCAGTCTTCCCCGGCTACAGGCGCGGTGGACCTAGCCGCGATGCGGCCAATGACCATGCAAAGGCGCAACTGCAGTTGTTTAAGAAAACGGGCAATGAGCTGCCCGCCGTTGGATTCAACCGCTAACCGCAGTCCCGAAGCACGAAATCGATCCTGGGCACCGGTTCTGAACAGGGCCCAGGTAGGCCGGAAACAGCGTTCGGCGGATATCCGCTCTACCACCTCGAGACCATCTCCTTGACTTCTAGGGCCTAAGCCAGCGGCGCCGCGCTCTACCCACCCTGTTCCCCATTTAGTGAGTGGCAGTGGGCCCTTCGTTGGCAGTTCTTGCGCTCTTCGTGATGCCAGTAACAAGGAAGGCGCCGCCGGCAAGATCGAACAGGATCAGCAAATGGGGTCAGCAGGTCAGTAGCCCGAAAAGGGTGGTCACTGCTCCCGTCCCCATATCAGAAGTTGCAGGCTCGTCGTCTGTCGCTGGTAGGATAGCATTTTGACGTTGCGGAATGCGGCAGCCGAGAGAACCTGATGATTCGGCGGGCAATGGCAACGGCCGCTTTCGGGAAATGTTTGGTTGACCTTGAGCGGCCGAAATGGGGCGCGTTTCAGTCGTCAGTGATTTTGCAGAATGCGGCAGTGCGAGCGTTAGATTGTGGCTCCCATCACCACGGTTGCGCAAAGATTGTTCCATGGTGAAGCTCGGCAGCCAACGCTCGCGGCGCACTGTCCATAACTCACACGTGGGCGTGAAACGGTTGATTTCGTCCAGCGTCCCTAATGGCACCTCGACTTCATTCTCCCACCGAGCAAAAACCGAAGACCCACATACAGGGCAGAAATGGCGGTTGTTGATTTCCGCCGAGAAGTGACCCTGGCTTTCCATTTAGAAGTGACCCGCCTTTAGTTCTGTTCTGCGGTAGGTGTGGTGGTCAAGGATCTGGTTTTCTCCTTTGGCTTTGATGGCGGGTGTGCCGAGCTGTTTTTGAAGCGGAAGCTGTCGTTTCCCGTCTCAAGGATGTGGCAGTGATGTGTGAGCCGGTCGAGCAGTGCCGTGGTCATCTTGGCGTCACCGAAGACGCTGGCCCATTCGCTGAAGCTGAGATTGGTAGTGATGACGACGCTGGTATGCTCGTAGAGCCTGCTGAGCAGGTGGAAGAGCAAGGCGCCACCTGAAGCGCTGAACGGCAGGTATCCCAGCTCGTCGAGAATGACGAGATCGGCATAAGCGAGG
>NZ_JAIMBX010000005.1:0-90299 GCF_032907385.1 Devosia sp. BK | reverse complement strand
ACCTATGTGACGACAAAGGGGTTCTTGGAGCATTTTGGGCTCGGTACCTTGCGGGATCTACCGGAAATCAATGCGCTGCAAGATGCAGGACTGCTGTCGGATAACTCAGACGCATCGGGTGACTTTTTCGCGAGCGGCGACATCTCCGATGTATGAATAGATGGATAGATCTAGCTGCCACACTGCTGACGTCTAGCGCCGGATTTGCATCTCTAGGAAAGTGACAGCGTTGACACCAACGCAGTACCCTCTGCATGATCTATTGATTGTGAATTCTGTCCTGCCATCAGAGGGTGGGTGTTAGGCTGATGCCATAGCCTCCAACTCTGCATCCCAATTGGGAACTGGGTTGAAGGCTGATACCCGCTCAGGAATGTGCATGGTGAAAGTTAGACCCTCGGCGAGCACAAATGTTTGGGCGAGGGTATCCCGTGTTAGCGTTAGCATCGCCGGGTCGTCCAAACGGTACAAGCGCGGGACGAAGGTATGGGCGTAACGTGTTGCGTAGACGCTCCACGCCTGCATTCGCTCATGCGCATAACCGCTGCCGGATATTGTGCCGTACATTTCGACTCTGCGAATGAACTCGTCCGCTACCTCTGTCTTCATCGAGTCGACAGACAGCAGCTTGGCTATGCTGCTTACCATTGACGGAAGCGTTTCTCCCACCGAGTTCGATGCCGAGAGCCCGATACTCATCAGATGCATTTGTTCCATCGCACCGGAAGGTAGCGCGCTCGGCTCGAGCTGGTGGAGTCCGCTAAACTGATGAATTGAACCGGTCGCCTGAGTAGTTTTCACCTCGATCACATGATCACCGATTCTGAAGTCTCGACCGCCTTCCTGCCAACCCTGCCAGAAGTTGAGGCAACGCAACATCTTCGCCGGCTCCCCGCCTCTTGCGAGGAGAATCTGTCGGAGAACCGTCAATTCGCCGATCAGCCCTATGACCACCTCGTCTGAGAGTGCGCCGCGACGGATCGCCATTTCGATGATAGGTTCTACGTCGGTGAACGCTGACTGGGCGCCGCGGCTTTCGGCAATTCCAGCTCGTAGCAACTCAATGGAGATAAGCGCGGCAATCGATGCGAAGTGCGGGGCTGCGGGCAAAACGATGCGGCTGGCTGAAAAAGGGTGGCCGCCTTCTTGAGGACGCCAGTCGCCGTGTTGAATGTGCCGTCGCACCAGCGATGACGCTGCATTGATTGCGGGGCCTCTAATAAAGATCTCATAATCGCCCGATCCGGTTCGTCCGATCGCCAGCGGGGTCACCAGCCATCTTAGATTGCGTGTTTGGCCATCAGGGACGCTGAGCCTTTCCAAATCATCGCGCAATGTTTCGAAATGGAGATCTCTCATGACCTAAGTGCCGCGATATGGTCGGGACCGCCATGTGGTAGTCCAAGACCAACGGCTACCAAGTCCGTCGGCAGTTCTCGCGCGCTTACGATATGAATCAGGGCAAGGCCTGGGTGACCGCGGGGACGCCAACTTGCGCCGCCTTGAATACTTGGGACCGGGGCTGTGCGGTGAAAATAGTAGTCAACCAATTCGTCGCCATAATATGTGCCTCCATAACCACGTGTGCCCCATAGCGTCTGTATCGCTTGGCCATTTGGTGTGCGCTCCCGCGTGACGGCCTTGATTCCTCTCGCCGCAAGTCGAGGATCGCGTACGGGGTTCTGACCGTGACGGAAAGCAAGATAGAACCGCGGCGTGCTTGCGCTGAGCGTATCCGCATAATTCCATGGCACGCTTGGTCGATCAGTTGGATAAAAGCCCGGCGCCGAGTGATCGCCGACAAGATGCGACCACAACCTTAAGTATGCAGCGATTGAGTAAGGGCATGACTGGGGTTCAGTCCCATAGTCCTGTGGGTTACGCATAGGCGGAGTAAACAGTGGATCATCGATTCCCAGCAGTCTTGCGTAGTGCTTCCAACGCTGGCTCAATTCGTTACCAATATCTGGATCGTGGTGCGTGTACCGCAACGCGTCGAGGGTCGAGGCAAGACAATTAAGGCTAACCGGCTCCGTCCGGATAATGCCGCGCTCTAGCCCATTGTCGTCCTTAAGAGGCACCCACTGGCCGTCTTCCAACAGTGCTGCAACCACGTCGATGTTGTGTTTAGCCAACGTATCGTCCTCGGCTTCAATGAGCCGGATCGAAGGTCTTGGCCCAGGAGATAGAGGAACTTTGCGCACCTCGACCTTGCTGGTCGCAACGAACGAGGCGCCCTGAAGTACAAGAGCCGGACCATTAGACTCCCCTGCCAGGTCCATTGACCTAATGACCTCGGATTTTAGGGCGTTATCGTTGACGTGATAGCGTCGGAAGAGTTCCAGTTGGTCCTCGTAGGTAAATAATCTGCAGAACGGCAGGAAAGGACCACGATAGCCGAACCATCGTTGCATCTGCATCTGAGTATCAGCAGCCGGTTCAGCGGCGCCGCGAAGGAATAGGCTGGTGGTCAATCCCTCAAGGGTCAGGCCGCGGGAGAGCACGTTACCAGCAACAAAAATAGAGAGGCTGTCGGGAGGAATTCGGAAGCCCGCATCGTCTTCGCACACCGCAAAGCGCGGCCGGTCATCCGAGGCAGGATCGCTGTTCAACACGCGCAAGCGGACGTTAGGGATAATGCGCTCAATCAGCGCATCGCGAACCTGCGGCCAATCGGAAACCGCGATCGGTGTGTAGGGCGCTTGGGGAAGTGTGGCGAGAGCGATGCGCGATGCTTCAAAGCGGCCCAACCACGCCGACCATTCTGTCTCCTCTAACAGTAGCCGGCGCACTAGACCGGGCACTGAAATCTCGAGACGCTCTTTGATATTGTCATCAAGTTCAGAGGGCGGCTGGGTTCCAGGTTCCGACAACGACCAACGCACAACATCCATAGCAGTGCTGAAGTGATCTTCTTTCCTAGCCGAAGGATGGATCAGCATCGTGTGCATGCCACACGCAGCTGCATGAGCTTCTTCAGCATTGGCATAAGTTTGGTCGTGGGCAAACGCATGTGCCCAACCGGGCTGCAAGCTCCGCACCGCGGCACCTACAAGGTAGCACCGAAGCGAGTCAGATAGCATTGTCCACCGGAGATCCTCGCGCCTCTGGGCGAGTTCGGTCTCGGTCTCGCCGATACGAAGATTTGGGAAAGCGGAGACGCGGCATAATGCTCCATCACCGGCCGTCCGGAGGCGATCATAAAAAATCTCACCCCCGCAATAGTAGGAGCTGACGCCAGTCGGCTCGGTGTAGGTGATCGATCTCGGAGCGATAGCGCCCATCGGCCCAGGCGTCCGAAGTGCGGCGTTGAAGTCGCGTGGGCTCAGGGGGTTGTGGGTGGCCTGCAGGAAGTTTGCCTGAGGTGTCGCAGTATATGCGACGTAAGTGGCGAACAGTGATGGATGCCGCGTCGCCGCGTTGTCTGGATCGCCGCTCCAGAGTGCTGTTATCAGCCGCGGTGTGACCTTTTGCGAAAGTTCACTGTCAAGAACACTCGCATCGTCCGCTTCGTCATCGAGTACCAGTATCGAGTAAGGCTTGTCGCGCGCACTAAGATACTCATCGGTGACAATGTCGCTGAGGAAGCGACGCAGCATGAGCAGGTGGTCATCCTCCTTTGGAATGACACAGATGATCGGTCGACCAGCTTTGAGCGCTTGTCGCGCCAACGGTCGTTGTAAATAGCGAGCTGGATCTGCCCTCTGTTCATGCAGGATGTCTGCCGGCTGAGGAAGGATCAGGCGTTCGGACCGTCGGCGAAAGGCATTTTCCAAAGTCGAACCGTCAAGTTGCCCAAGCAGCCGCTCGTATGTCTGTAGCCAGAGACTGACTCGGGTACCCGCGAGCAGGATTAGCAGATCCACTTCTGCATCAAGAGCCATAGCCGCGACGCCGAGCATGCTCGCGGTTTTTCCAGACTGGACCGACCCGACCACCATACCGGTGCGAACTCGTGTCTCCGGCCAGGCGGCCACATCGATGATCTTGCTCCGGCGTGGCAATGCCTTTTCGATAATCGAGCGGGCGTCGGTCTCTAGAACTGATAGCGCACTGGGCGAGAGCCCTTTCTCGATACTTGCGTGATAACGGGCCCACCATGTATCGGCAGCGGCAACCGAGCTCACTTTCATACCCTGCCCCTTGCCAGCTTCGCTAACAGGGATAATGGCGGCCGGTCCGATATTGGGTTCACCCGCCGCCATACTATTCAATCGTGATCTTGCGGATTTCGATGAGGGCGTTAATCGCGCTGTCGCCGTAGCGACCACGAATTGCGAGATCGGCATCAGCAAGACTCAGTCCGAGCGTTTCAAGAATGCTTGTCGACGCATTAGCGATATGAGCCCACTGTGTCTTGTTCTGGGTGCTCGCTGGCCCGACCATCTTGGCCGTGAGTTCACGCACGGCTTCGATTCCGCTCTCCAGTTTATCTTCTTGACCAGTCATGACCAGCACGAGACAAGAGATGAGGCTAGCGACGACTGGCAGTTCCTCCCACCGGGAGGCCATCTCGCTCTTGCCTTTGCGTCGAAACTTCGGGTGCCAGGCGTCCGATGCGGCTTGGTGCAACTCAAGAGCCGCTATGATGTCATTAGCGAGATTTTCGAGGGTTGCCTTCGATCGAAACTGCGCAAGGCGATCGCTATCAATGGAACGTAGAAACTCGTCGATATGGCTGGCCGTGGACGGTGTACGATAAGCCTTGTCTGGCCCCTGCGCCGGTTTGAGGATTAGCGTGGCCACAGTCCAAAGAAGTACCTTTGTGCGACGAAACCGAGTGATTCCAAATCCGAGCGCCTTGATATTCTCATGAGAGGTGGTCGGGTCGATTCCGGCCTTTACTAACTCAGGCGCAATCTCAGGCTCTGGTCTGTCGCCGCCTACATACAACATCAGTCGCGAGATCATAAGATGGTTGAAGACCGCATTGCGGATTTCTTCCGCATTGAGCTTCATGCCTTGCTGGTTGTAGAGCCGGAAAACCTTGTGAATATCGCGGACCTGCGTGTCCCGGTATATAAGTACCGGTATGAAATAATCGCAGGCGCGTTCAAACAGATCGGCAACCGTGATGGTCTCGCCGGCGATGCGAACCTGGCTGTCCCTGATTTCACAATAGTACCGACCGCCGAGTCCCTTTAGGGGGTCCTTATCGTCTGTATATTTTTTGGTCTTAAATGGTAGGTACTTTTCGCGGATGTCGGTCGCGCGCAAATTATTGCGCCGCGCGAATTGGCTGAAGTTGCTGTCGAATAGCTCGTATTCTTTCATCTTCTTCGCGTTTTCGCGGCCTTCCGGATGCGCCCCCATGAAGCGAAGAATAGCAGTGAGCCGCTGCTTCCCATCAACGATCTGAAAGCGCTGGCTGCTCGACACACGGGCTAGGATAATCGAGGGCAATGGAATGCCACGCAGGATCGATTCAATCAGCATTTGTGAGTCGGCGTTCGACCAGACGAAGTCGCGCTGATAAGTTGGGTTCAACTCCAATTGTTGCTGTTTCGCTCGACCGGCGAGATCGTAGATGCGCCACTTATCGACGGTCGCGTTGATTGAAAGAGGTTCCGTGGCAGGAGCCTCGTTCCATGCATCCACCCACTCTTCGGTAGCGGCCGCAACGGACAGTTCATCCTCGAGCATTTGGAGGAAACTGGCTCGGTTGCTTACTGCGCGACTTAGTCGCTCCTCCAGAGCCTGAGCGCCCATCTCGGTGAGCACTATGTGCCCGTCCTCGATCTCGAAGCTTGCCTCGGCCTTGCCAGGGGAAAGCTCATCAAACAATCGAAGCGCAACTGCCTTTGGCGAGTCTTGCTCATCGAACGTGGAATCAAGGTTGAGCCAAGTGGCAACTTCGAGGACCCGAGCTAGCCATGCGCTCGATGCGAAATCTATCTCCATTGACTCGAAGGGGCTCGGCGACTTCCTCCTGCCTTCGATCTTCGGCAAGACACTTGGCTGCGACAACTCTGCCAGGAGCGTCGCAACCTGGTCAAAATCTAGATCCTCCAATGCCTATCCCCCTCAAGATTATTCGTTGACCATTAGGTCTAGGCGACAGCCGCCTGTAGTTGTGCAGGGCGCTTAGGCAGGGGGAGCTTCAAACTCCCCACCGTAGGCTCCGTCTCGCTGAGCAAGGCAGCGGCAACCGATCCAATCACGTCTACATTCACGGCATTTCCAAGAGCTTTGAAGGCGGCCGTCTGCGTATCTGGCAGATGCTCGAGCTTGCCCATACTCTGCAGTCGGGCACACTCTCGCATTGTCATGTAACGCCCCTCCCACGGGATGACTGGCACCTGGCTGGTTGTCAACGCGACCAGCGACGGCGCCGCCGTTGGGCGCTTAGCTCGGATTCCAGATGCGCGGAATTGTATGATACTTTGGTTGAGATCGCGCGGCCCGTTCTTCCAATTCCATTCGAGCTTCTGAAAACTAGGCGCGAAGCCTTGGATTGAAGGGAGCCAAGGATCGATAACTGCCTTATGACGGTGATAAAACTGCCGATTTTGTTCGATGAACTGGATTTTCCATTCGGGGAAGTACGCGTTCCCGTCTCGAGCGTACGGAGGCAGTGCATCTAGTATGTCTTCTTCTGCTACGCCTTCCAACGATCTGCCAAAAGATCCGCTATATGCGCGCATTTCTGTAAGGCCGAGTCCGATCGGGGTGCCTGTCCGCGCAGGATAAGTGGCGCCAAATTCCATCGCCCAGAGGGGGAAAGATGGGAGTTCAGAATCCGAGGGTAATGCATCCAGCAGTAGCTGCCAGGTTTTGAGATATGTCACGAACGCTGGGGGCAGCGGCTTAGCGTCACTGGGTCGCTCATCGAGGATTGAGCGGATATCGACCTCATCTGCTTCGTGGGTGGCTTTCGGCCACTCGAAGTCACCGAGACCGTCGCGTGCACCAACGATAATCGCTCGCTGGCGAAGCTGTGGTACACCAAACATGTGTGGTGACATCAGAGCCGAGTCGATGTCGTAGCCAAGGTCGCGAAGGCGCTGACGCACGCGCTTCCAAGTGTTCCCCCCATCATGTCGAATGATGTTTGGGACGTTCTCGATGATCAAATACCGCGGGCTGTGCCGTTGAATGATTTTGATCACATAGTCGAAAAGATCGCCCCATTGTGGGCAATCGAAGCCGAGTTGATCACCGGCTTTTGAAAAGGGCTGGCAGGGGAACCCAGCACAAAGGATATCGTGGGCGGGCACCAATTCGTGCGCCTCGCGGATATCACCATGCGGCCTTATCCCAAAGTTTCGCTCATAGAGATCAGCAAGGTCGCCGTTAAGTTCGGAGGCAAAAACACATTCGTGACCAAGCCTTTCCAGTGCTTGGTGGAATCCACCAAGTCCAGCAAAGAGATCGATGAACTTCATGGCCGGCGCTCCAAAGGGAGGCTCAATTGCTTGGCTGCATGCTGATCCAGCAGATTTCGTACGGCCAATCGCATAAGATACTGCAAATTAACTGGGGGACTTACACTACGAGTTAGGTCCTGAAGCGCGTCGTAGTCGGCCTGATCGACCGACACGGTAAAGCGCTTTTGGTGTGTTAGACCCGCCATCTTCGAAATGCCCCCCTTGCACCTGAATGCACCAAATTGCAGCGTGATGCACGCGATATTACGTTTGTAATGTTGATACTGACAAGCTTTTGAGCGCCCTCACTTTTGGGCCGCCTATTACCCCGTGTTACTTTGTGAGCGATTGCGCTGCCAACCGCGGCTCCGACAATCTCTCCAGGTAGGCTTGGCGCAGATATGCGTTTGGCGCTTTTGAAGCGGCTGACCTATTGATGATGATTTCTTAGGTATGGTTTGCTAGCTTCCGGTTCGAGCGAGGCGACATGGCTGTAAACAACGAAATCGAATATACTTCCGTTGATCAACTAATGCTTGATCCGCTAAATCCTAGACTTGGTCGAGGGAATACCGGTCCAACCGTCAAGCAATCGACGATCCTAAACCTTATGCGCGACTGGACGTTGGACGAACTTGCGGTTTCGTTCCTTGAAAGTGGCTTTTGGCCACAAGAGGCGCTGATCGTCGTTCGTGAGAAGCTTTATGGCAAAGATGCTCTCGTAGTCATTGAGGGCAATCGCCGTTTAGCGGCGCTTAAGTTTCTGCAGCGGGCGGCCGATGGCGAGAAGATTGATCGCCGTTGGCGCGAAATCATTGAGGAAACAATCCCGCCCGCCGACCTTTTCGAGCGCGTCCCATATATTGAGGTGGAGACGCGGAAGGACGTTGAAGCTTTCCTGGGGTTCCGACATGTCACGGGCATCAAGGAATGGAAGCCGGCCGAAAAAGCAGAATACATTGCCAAACTAATTGAAAATAGCAAGCTCACATATGCGCAAGTCATGCGCAAGATCGGAAGTAAAACGCCGACGGTGCGCCAAAATTACATTTCTTATAGGTTACTGCTCCAAATGGAGGGTCAGGAAAAGATTGCTGTTGAGTATGTAGAGGACAAATTCAGCGTTCTCTTTCTGTCACTTAGAACTGACGGTGTGCAGCGCTACCTCGACATCGATATCCAGGCTGATCCGGACGAAGCTCGTAAGCCTGTGCCAGACGAGAAGCTGAAAGAACTCGCCAACTTCGCACTCTGGCTATTTGGCGACGAGAAGCGACAGCCGATCGTCCGGGATTCCCGTCAAGTTGATCAATTTGGCCGTGTTCTTTTAAGCAAGAAGGCTGTTGAGTATTTAGAGCGCAGCCCGCGCCCGAGCTTTGAGGTGGCTTTCTCACTGGCCGGAGGGGACGAGCCGGAGATCATTCGGCTGGTCGAGGAAGCTGCCGATAACGTGGAATCGGCGCTGAGCCGTGCTCACCGCTATGCGAAGTCGAAGAAACTGCGGAAGGCAGCGCAACGCCTCGGCGAGGATGCGCTGCAACTTGCTTCGCTATTCGCGGGTCTGCGAGATGAACTCAACGCTGATAAGGACAACTGATGCTTGCCCTGCCGCCCAAGGGGTTCGCGCGTTCGATCCTGAAACATAACGTTGACGCGGCGATTTGCTGCGACTGGATAGAAGCCTGCGCTATGTTCGGCGAGGGCGAGGTAACTGGCTCCGATATCGTTGACGTACTTCGGGAAAACGAAATTTACGCCGATCAGGGATTCGCCTGGCAACTCGTCAACGACGTATTTATCACGATCCGCGAGCGCAAACGGATTCTCGGAGCAGGATACCCTTTGCGCATTCAGAGCGGCACCCGCGTTGTCTGCGACGACACCTGGCACGATGTGGCTCCATACGCCTTTTGTCTCGCTCTTTCGCTTTCCAAGGCCTACCCAGCTTGGTCGCAAGCGTTTGGGCAGGACTTTGGTCCACAAGGGAAGCTGTTCGAGGATTTGACGGCCGAGGCGGTCGCGGCGACCTTCAGTGGTTGGGAAGTCCATCAAACTGGTTGGGCCGCGACCGAGCCAAACCTAATTGCTAATATCGTGCGAAATGTCGCCGAACTAATCGGCGAGGCGACAGGCGAGATCAAGCGTTGGTCCGCAAAGAACGCGAAGGAGGCGGGGCTCGACCTGCTTTGCTTCCGTCCATTCTCCGATGGCCGTGCTGGTTTTCCGATCATGCTCTTCCAATGCGCGAGCGGTAAGGATTGGCGTTCGAAGCTTCACCAGCCGGAGCTTCGTGTCTGGACTAAGATTGTGTCGTTCACAATCGACCCGCAGAAGGCGCTGGCGATGCCGTTTGCGCTCGATCCGGACGACTTCCGCTACCATGCAAACGTCGTCAACGGACTTTTGCTCGATCGCGACAGGCTTCTTGCCCCGGGGCAGGGCAACCGTGACTGGATATCCGCCGATCTGCGCGATCGTATGCGGGCCTGGGTCGAGCTTCGTATCGGGACACTGCCGTTCGCCGCTTAACTGGTCAGGCTCTTACACCATGGGTATCGCCAAGAGGCCGCACAGCGTCACTGGCGAGTCTTTGGGTGCATTGAGTTAGTCAAAGATCCTCCTGAAAATCTAGGAGGCGTCTGCGATGCTCGAATTGCTATGGACCCGCCTCAGAAAAGCGATGGCGCCGAAAGTCGGCCGGGCCATGCGGAACCACGTTTCGGAAGTGCCTGGGCAGTCATCGTAAAGCAATGGCTGGGACTGATTTGCTGCGTGCGAGCCGGCAGAGGATAAGTCCGCCGGCCCGCGCGTCAGCTCTTGTAGGAGGGCAGCGTCTCGTATTTTGGCGCGTCAACGATACCCTTGGGTAGGCTTTTGATTTCTTCTGGCAATGTGGATAGCGAGCCACCAAGTGCGACGGCAATCTGGGTATAGGGCGGGATCAGACCGGGGTAAAACGTCCGGACACTGGACGGGACAGCGTCTACAACGCTGAGCCGAACATATTTGTCCCCGACATTTACGCCCGTTTCGCCGAGGTCGCCAATGAGGGGGAGTGAAGCGCCACCACCCGTAGCGACTAGATTTACCCGATCCGCACTACCAGCCAACGCCACTGCGGATTTTGCGACCATCTCCCTGATCGTTGCTTCGAACTTCTGGACAGGGGGATAATTTCGGAAGTCGGAGAGGGCGACCTCTACGATTTCATCGGTGGGCAGTTCCACCGTGATGGAGCCGCGTTGAAATAGCTGTTCTTTGAGCAGACGGATCTGGCGGCGAAGGGCCTGTTGGGCCATTCGATACTCGACCGACTGCTGGGAGTGGTTGCTCCGGTCGAGGATGAATCGCTGGAGGGCTTCGTCGAGCAAGTTACCGGCCATATTCTTTGCATCGGCGGAGCCAGAAACCTCTGATATCTTCAGAACACCGGTTATCGCGTTGTTCGCACAGAGAAAGCCTGCCACGTCAGTGGTGCCGGCACCAATGTCCACGACCAAAAAAGCACTTCGCATGCCTTCCTGAGATGCCAGCAGCGCCCCAGCTCCGGCCGCCGTGGCCTCCCGGACGGGCTCGCTTATAAGCAAACTAGGCAGCTTGCTCTCGGGCAGCGCCGTCAGTTGATCGAGCAGTTGACGGGCCTGCTTGAGGTCGATTGCCTCTCGGAACATTTCAGGCGCCGATCGGGACAGGAGAACGGCCTCGGCCATTAGCCGCCGCATCTCTTCCTCGTTGCGTTGCCGCGTGCCGTCTTTCCATGCGGGGTGCGTAAAGCGTCGCTTAATATTGGCGGACTTGCCTCGACCCTCGAGTGCAGCTTCGGTAAGCGACATGAGGTGGGCCAGATACAGCAGGAGGATGTCGCGACGTGTGAATAGCTGCTGTGGGTCCTTGTCAGTATCGAGCCGCTGTTGCGCTAGCTTCGACACGTCAGCGTTGAGGGTGATGAACTGTTTGATAGAGTCGATCAACCTTGCGCTTGGCGCATCGATATCTTCCCACATTCCACGCGCGCGAATGCCGAAATAGAGCGTGTTGCCGTGAATCAGGAGTTCCGAAGGCGTGACGAGAGGGTTGCTCGATGTGGGATCGCCGATGGCGAGGTCGAAGAGTTCGGGGTCATCCTCTGCGTCGCCTTCGCTCATAAAGGCTTTCGAGTATGAAGTGCCAAAATCGATGCACAGCCGCGCGTCTTGAATTAACTGAGAGGGAGCAATTGTGAGGTCTATCAGTGGAATGCGTGGTGCCGTTGTAGTTACAGCAGGTGAAAGCTTCTCCTCGATTGTCTCGGCTTCAACAGGGGCCAGCTCGACGCCCAAAACTACCTGGAGAGCCTTCAACTCTGCGCTGGTCAGAAAGACCTTTTCGCCGGAACTTCTGCTTCTTTCGAGCAAATTTTCCAGTAGCAGCCGCGCTGTCGTAATGTCCATGTCCCCCCCGGGAGTCCAATTTTATGAGGTCCTGATGACCTGTGCTTTGGAAATGATTGTTGTCGATCCGCCGTGGTCAGTACGTCTAATTCCGGGTTCAACGATGCGAACGTTCGCGTTGCGCTGCACTGGTTCGGACGCTTCGTGCAGCGTCGGATCAAAGGAAACCAGTTCACCGGGCGTTCCGACTACCCGCAGGCCCCGCCGGTCTGCAAGTGCATCAACCCACTGCCTTAGAACAGCGGTTCGCCCAACGGCCCGGCGCACCAGCGCGGCCTGATCGGCATCGAATAGTTCCAGTGAGGAGGCAACTAGATCAAGATCCGTGGCGCCTGCATCTTGGCTGATCATTGCTAGCATGACCCGTGCAATGATCTCGTTCTCCGCAAACTCGTTCAGACTATCAATACTGGTCGATTTCTGGCCGGCCGCAGGTTCCTTCCCTGTGGCGAGCCAGTGGGCAATGTCCGGGGCGAGAGTGGGGTCGGACGCCGCTATGCGAGCCGCGATCGCGTTGACGCGAGCGGACTCTAGTGCGCGGGCAACCGCCATGCGCAACTCGATATCACGAACTCCGCCACGGGCAAGCAACTGAAGTACCTCAACAGCCATAGCAACGATGCCATCGACTAGCCGTTCGACCGGCTCCGGCGGCCGCGTCGGGCGCCACCAATTTCTGATACTTCCGACGGCGCGATATACGTCGGAGTCATTGCGAGCGTCGAGCCGAAGTCGGAGGAGTTGGGTGATGAGATTGAGCAGCGAGATGGCAGTCTGCTCCTTGAGCCGCATCGCCTCTGCGCCTTTGCCGCCGCCAGCCACTCTGATCAGGGCACCAAGGGCGCGGCCAAATCCCGACCCTGCGGGGGCGTCGACGAGGATCAGGTTCTTTCCTAGCGCCTCATAGATTTGCGAGAGCTTACGGTAAACCGTTTCTGGCGAGCGCCCTTCAGACGCCCAGACTTCGAACTCGGAGGCGACTGCGTGTAGGCTAGCTGCAAGATCCTTTGAACGGGAGATCGCCATCGACGCCCATAAATCCCGGGAGTTTTTTTCGGCTATTTCAGCGTGGGCAAGGGCATGAGCCGCATAGGCTGAGATCCACTCCTCTGTCGAAAGTGCGACAGCTTTGGCGAGATAGAAGCGGTCTTCGGCATTGCCCCACTTGCCTGTCGCCGGGAGCGGCGTCACGAGCGCTCGTTCGACGGTCGACTTCACGGCGGCCGTAACTGCGTTGGAGTTGAAGGCCTCGTTGACTTTCCCGAGTAGTGCAGTCGCTTCTAAACGTTCGTTCGAACTGTCCGATGTTTTCGCGACTTCGCCCACTGCAGCGATGGCGAGTGCAACGTCGTCCTGCTGCAGTCTCTCACTGCTGTTGGAACGGGACGCTATCAGCGAACGAAGGACATCGGCCCCCGGCATGGCTTTGGAGATGTTAAGGTCGTTTTCATCCATGCCGTCGTCGTCGCCCACCCTCTTGTCTCATCTTTCGTGTAGAGTGCGGTCGGATTTCTGTAAAGGTCGGGTGGTTGCTCAGATGGCAGTGAACGCCCTGCAGGGCTGATGAACGTCCGTTCGACAGAGGCATGGTCGGGTGCGTGTAGTGTATGGACGGGCGCGGTGGACAGTGGTGTAGCCGCCCAAGATACTATCCAATCTGATCCGTACGTGATGCAGCGACTTGGTAGTTGCTAACGTCGGCTTTGTCGTCGTCTGGCCGTAAATCCATCTTGGCTGAAAGTGGCTATATTCTGCTCCCACTGGGGACTCATCAAACGCAATTCTCCTTTCAAAATGGTAGCCATGTCATATCCCGATGAAATCTACTCCAAAATGAGATCATGGGCAGAACAGGGTCTATTTCTGTTGCGGGAATTGCTTCCGACAATGGCGCCTGTCGCACAGTATGATGGGTGGTCCAAGGACGAGCGCGAGACGTTGGCATTTCTCCTTTCCGCGAATGCACGGTCCAGTGAGAGCGCCCTGTTGTTGATCGCTTTCGCCCAACTCTGGGACGCTGAGATGCTCGTAAGGTCCGTCATCGAGGGCACCTTCAAGTTCTGCTATCTGCTTCAGGATCGCGACAGCTTCAAACAGCGTCATCGTGAATACTCAGATGACCTCTTCCAGATTGCATTGTTCAAAGACCATAAGAAGGTTTCCGAGCTGCTATCGATCGTGCCCAATCCGAATGACCTTGAGTGGAAACCTCTCCGGGACCGCTTACTCTCCAACGATGAAGAGGCTCGGATTGGCAACACGTACAACGGGACCGTGCGCCGAGCGCTCGAATCTCGATGGGGCTTCACTGGCCTTCTCGGAGAATTCTCTCGGTCTGGTGATGAGTTGTTCCGCGGATTCGGTGGGTATGCGCACAACTTCTCTTTTGCGAGCCACATTCTGCACGCGGACTACGTGGGGGCGTCGCTTGCCTTAGACCGGGACCGCAGACCCCCCGAAAAACGAGATGCTGTATTGCTCGCGCACTCGGTAAGGCTGATTTCGGATGTCCTAACATGCCTGCATTTTAGATTGGTGGTCGGCTATCGGTTCGTGGGGTCTGACACCCAGCCCGTGGCCGGTGCCGCCGCCAAGGTCGAGCGGTTGCTCGGAAGCTTTGGTGATGTTTACGAAGACTGGATGACCGCTGAATACGGCGAGCGGGGCTGATCGGCTCACCAGGGAGCGAACGCTCACGATCTACCGCATGATCACCCGCCAGCAATTTCGGCCCGAGTGTAGCGCAAGGAACAGAGCGCTAGGCTAACCAAGAAAACTATCGGCAGATGGTACGAAAGCGGCTTGCCAACGGGAAGTGGGCAGTCGCCACTGCCAAGTCCGCACTCTGGACTCTGCAGCAGCGGAATATCCGCTGCTGCAGGTCAGCACTCTGGGTGGTGGTGGCCGAAATGACGCGCAAAACGGACGTCGAGCGGATTCGCATAATATGTGGTCTGGAACGGTGGCGTTGCATCGGACTGGCCACGGCCGACCCCTTTTCATACCCTGGGCCCCTATTCGCGGGTGCCTGAAAGCCGCCATTCGGAAACGAAATGGCCACCCAACAAAACCACAGTGCTTGACCTTCATTCATCAAATCGATAATCTTCGATATATGGAATCAAATCAAGCTATCGACGTCTTTGCTGCCCTGTCTCAAAGTACCCGTCTCGATACGTTCCGTCTCCTGATGGAGTATGAGCCTGATGGCCTTGCGGCTGGCGAGATTGCCCGTCGTCTCGAGGTGCCGCAGAACACCATGTCCACACATCTAGCCATCCTGACCCGAGCCGGACTTATCGAAGCCGAGCGCCACAGCAGGTCGATCGTCTACCGGGCCGTGGTTGATCGGGTGCGGGAGGTCACAAGCTTCCTGGTCCAGGACTGCTGCGGCGGTCGCCCGGAGCTGTGCGAACCCCTTGTTGCCGAATTCACTCCGTGCTGCGCTCCAAAGGAACCGAGCCATGTCTGACCGCGTCTACAACGTCCTCTTCCTCTGCACCGGCAATTCCGCCCGCTCGATCCTGGGCGAGGCCATCCTCAACCATGTCGGCCAAGGCCGTTTCCGTGCCTTTTCGGCGGGTTCAACGCCCAAGGGTCTGGTCCACCCCATGACGCTGGAAGCGCTTGGCAAGGTGGGCATCCCCATCGAAGGCCTGCGATCCAAGGCCTGGGACGAGTTCGCAGTGCCTGGCGCACCGAAGATGGACTTCATCTTCACCGTTTGCGACAACGCCGCGGGCGAGACATGCCCGATCTGGCCGGGCCAGCCGATGACCGCCCACTGGGGCATCGAGGATCCGGCTGCCGTTCAAGGCGCCGAGTTCAAGCAGCGTGCCGCATTCGAGGATGCCCTGCGCTATCTCCGCAACCGCATCGGTGCCTTCATCAACCTGCCACTGGCCAGCATCGACCGCATGGCATTGAACTC
The DNA here is from genome assembly GCF_032907385.1 of Devosia sp. BK. Lineage (NCBI taxonomy): Bacteria > Pseudomonadati > Pseudomonadota > Alphaproteobacteria > Hyphomicrobiales > Devosiaceae > Devosia > Devosia sp. BK. The sequence continues at coordinate 74,571 of NZ_JAIMBX010000005.1, read as the reverse complement.
GAAGCTCGAAGGCATCGGCGGCATGGACGGCACCACCACCAAGTCGTCGAACGTCGCCTGACGGGGCACGCATAGATTACGGCCCTGAAGCCGGCCTTTTACACCGAACAACTGGATCACTCCTCCATGTCAGTCAATGCGGCGCCGGTGCGCCTTTCCTTCCTCGACCGCTATCTCACGGTCTGGATCTTCGCTGCCATGGCGTTGGGCCTGGCCCTGGGGTCCATGATCCCCGGTCTTCCCGTCGCCCTCGAATCCATGTCGGTCGGTTCGACCAATATCCCGATCGCCATCGGCCTGATCCTGATGATGTACCCGCCTCTGGCGAAGGTAAAGTATGAGGCCCTTCACGAGGTCTTTGCCGACAAACGCGTGCTGGCACTCTCGCTGGTTCAGAACTGGATCATCGGGCCGGTGCTGATGTTCCTGCTGGCCGTGATCTTCCTGCGAGACCATCCCGAATACATGACCGGCCTGATCCTGATCGGCCTCGCACGCTGCATCGCCATGGTGCTGGTGTGGAACAAGCTGGCCGGCGGTTCAAACCAGTACGTGGCCGGTCTCGTTGCCTTCAACTCCATCTTCCAGATCCTGTTCTTCTCGACCTACGCCTGGCTGTTCCTGACCGTGCTGCCGCCCCTGTTCGGGCTGGAAGGCAGCGTCATCAATGTCAGCTTCTGGACCATCACCGAAGCCGTGCTAATCTATCTGGGCGTGCCATTCCTGGCTGGCTTCCTGACCCGGTTCTTCCTGATCCGCGCCAGGGGCAACGAATGGTACGAACAGGTCTTCCTGCCGAGGATCAGCCCCATCACCCTGTTGGCGCTTCTCTTCACCATCGTGGCGATGTTCAGCCTCAAGGGCGGCGATGTCGTACGCCTGCCGCTTGATGCCCTGCTCATAGCCGTGCCCCTGACCATCTATTTCCTGATCCAGTTCACCGTGAGCTTCTTCATGGGCAAGTGGATCGCCAAGGACTATCCGCGCTCGACGGCGATTGCCTTCACCGCAGCCGGCAACAATTTCGAGTTGGCCATTGCCGTCGCCATCGCTGCATTCGGCCTGGCATCGCCGGTCGCCTTCGCTGCGGTCATCGGACCGTTGGTGGAAGTGCCGGTGCTCGTCGTGCTGGTTCACTTGGCCCTGTGGCTGGGTCGCCGATATTTCCCGCGTCCTGCAGGATTGGCCACCGGCAACTGAGCGTCGCCCCGCAAACCCGCCGACGAACCCAACCATCCTGGAATGTCCATGACCGTCACCATCTACCACAATCCCGACTGCGGCACCTCGCGCAACACCCTAGCCATGATCCGGCAATCGGGTGTCGAGCCCACGGTTATCGAATACCTCAAGGCGCCTCCAAGCCGTGACCGCATCGTCGAGCTGGTATCGGCTGCCGGCATGCCGCTGCGGGACGCCATACGGAAAAAGGATACGCCGTATGAGGAACTCGGGCTTTCGAGTGCCGACGTTAGCGACGATGCGTTGCTCGACGCAATCCAAGCTCACCCGATCCTATTGAATCGTCCGTTCGTGGAAACGTCGGTCGGCACCCGCCTTTGCCGCCCTTCCGAGGTCGTGCTCGACATCTTGGAGAATCCCGACATCGGGCCGTTCACCAAGGAAGACGGCGAGGTCATCATAGACGCCGAAGGGAAGCGCGTTGTCTGATCTATCCAATATCACGCCCGGTGCCTTCGAGGTCCCGGATTTCTCCAAGCTCACCGCACCGGGCCTGCAGCACAAGCCGCGTATCCTGATGCTCTACGGCTCCCTGCGGGAACGCTCATACAGCAGGTTCCTGACCCTGGAGGCTCAGCTTCTGCTAGAGGCATTCGGCGCCGAGGTTCGGATATTCCATGCCAACGGCCTGCCGCTGCCGAACGATGCGCCCGATACCCATCCGAAGGTGCAGGAACTTCGCGAGGCCATGCTGTGGTCTGAAGGACAGGTATGGACATCGCCGGAACGTCACGGCGCCATGTCGGCAGTGCTGAAGTCTCAGATCGACTGGATACCTCTGCCGGGCGGTGCCATCCGTCCGACGCAGGGTCGCACACTCGCCCTGATGCAGGTGTCGGGTGGGTCGCAGTCGTTCAACGCCCTGAACCAGATGCGTATCCTGGGACGCTGGATGCGGATGGTGACGATCCCGAACCAGTCGTCCGTTGCCAAGGCTTTCCAGGAGTTCGACGAGGCCGGTCGCATGAAACCGTCATCCTATTACGATAGGGTCGTTGACGTCATGGAAGAGCTGGTGAAGTTCACGCTGATCAACCGCAGCGTCTCCGGCTACCTGACCTCCCGCTACAGCGAGCGCAAGGAGGCGGCAGGCAAACTCGAGGAGCGGGTCGGCCTGAAGTCGATCTAGGTTACGATGGCCGATAACCATTCCAACGCTGGCGCCATCTGGGCCCTCGGCGTCACCCAGATTATCGGGTACGGCACGCTTTATTACAGCTTCAGCATCCTGGCGCCGAGCATCGCCGTAGACCTGAACGTCTCGGTGGAATGGGTCTACGGGTGTATCTCGCTGGCGCTGCTAGCAGGCGGCCTGATCTCGCCATGGGCCGGCGGCTTGGCCGACCGACTTGGTGCCGGCAGGGTGATGTCGGTCGGCTCGATCGGCGCGGCAGCAGCGCTGGCAGTCTGCGGCTTGGCCGGAAGCACCATCGCCTTTCTAGCCGGCATGGTCCTGGTCGAGTTGGCGTCGGCTTTCGTGCTCTATTCGACGGCGTTCGCATTCCTGGCCCAGTCGACTGGTGCCCGGGCGCAGCGTAGCATCACCTACCTGACGCTGATCGCCGGTTTCGCGTCGACGATCTTCTGGCCGCTGACCACCTGGATGCTACACGCGATGGACTGGCACCAGGTTTACTTCCTCTTCGCAGCACTGAACTTCGTCGTCTGCCTTCCCCTGCACCTCTGGCTATCCCGCTTCGCCCGGATTGCCGCTGCGAGACCGATAGAAGCCATCGCAGCGTCGGCCCCCGTGATCGTCGACAACGCCAACCTCGTCTTCGTCCTAATTGTGCTCGGGTTCTCGCTCGCTGGGTTCGTGTCAGCGGCTACGCTGTTCCACATGGTACCCATGCTCGGACTGCTCGGGTTGGGGAACGCCGGGGTCTGGGTGGCGTCCCTGCTCGGACCCGCCCAGGTGGCAAGCCGTCTTATCAACATGGGTTTCGGCAAAGACTTGCCGGCGACAGTTTTGGCAGTAGTGTCTGCGATCACGATGCCTCTGGCGTTGGGCACGCTGGCAGTCACGGCGCCTGCGACTGTAGGCGCGATCGCGTTCGCCGTCGTGTTCGGCCTGGGAAGCGGACTGTTCAGCATCGTGTCGGGCACGCTGCCCCTGGCGATTTTCGGCAAGGCCGGCTTCGGCAAGCGGTTGGGCTGGATTGGCATGGGACGACTGGGATTGTCGGCGCTGGCACCTTTCGCGCTGTCGGTCGCGCTCGGCGCCATCGGGCCCAAGCCATCGCTGTGGATACTGGCGGGAGCCGGCACCCTATGCGTTGCCGTTTTCGCCGAGGTCTGGCGGCGCTGCCGACCCACTCGCCAGGTTGCGTTCGCGATTGAGAAATGACCTAACCCGAAACGACCCTTGATTGAGCGTCAGCTTCCGTATTGATCGCGCTGTTATCGCACAGTTCGCTGTCCACACCCCCATGGCGCCGCTGGTCAGTGCCGGAAAAGGTTCATTAGGGCAGTCAAGGCGTTCAAGCCGGCCATCCTGTTGGCTTCCGTGGCACCTTTTTGCTTAGTCCTACTAACCGGGAGGTGCCCTAGAAAAAGGCTGCCTCCGGCCGGGCCGCATAAGCAATTGCCAGCCATTGGTCGCTGACTAACACCAGAACTCCTCGCCGTTGGGCCATCTTCGCGCCAGCCCTTCGGCAATGAGGATGTCGCCAACATCCGTCCCACCGATACGGATCGTGGCGAGCACGCGGTCGTATCGATCCTTGCCGCCTGTCTCGACAGTGAAGGTATTGCCGTTCAACAACTGAAGCAGTCGGGCACTGGCCCGCTGCGCTAAAGCAATCTCGGCTTGGCCGCCGCAAATGTCGTTGTACGGCTCTGGGGTGTCATAGCTCTCAAGCCGAAGGTTGACGCCCTGAAACCAGATCGTATCGCCATCAACGACGCATGTGATCCGATCTCGCCCGCACATCGAGAAGCGGAGGTTCCATTCCTGCGCATGAGCAGGCCAAATCCCAAGGGTAGCGGCGAGCAGTGCGATGGCGGCGATGACTCGGATGCTGATCATAAAGTGTGCCTACCATAAACTCCGGCGCTTCTCACGAGCTTGACCCACTAAACTAGAACATTCTGAAATCGGTATCGCAAAGTGAACTGATCCGCCGCGCTAGCCAGAATGCAACGGATTTTAGCTCATTCTCCTATTTATTGCGCCCCTATGAAACCCAATTTGGGTAGTTCTAACGTGAAAATGTTGCGATTTGTCCGGTGGCATGTAATTTGTTCGAACGCGAATCCTCACTGACAGTGATGGGTTTTCCCGTACTCAAAATTTGGAGCTGACCAGCCGGCAAAAACGAAAACCGCCTCGGAATGAACCGAAGCGGGGAGATCGTCTTGAAACTCGAATGTGGTAGTTCGTTTTTAGACCCTCCCCATTTCCCCGTCAAGAGTTCGGCGTCATTTCGGCGAGGGATTTCGCACGCCCTGGTCACAACTGTTGGAGAGCAGTGGTGACGACTTATTCAAGAGGACGTCGACAGACGAACGCTCGGGCTCTTTACCGGAAAATGGCGGAAGAAGCCGTGCTAGGCGCCGTTACCCGATCGCAGTTACAAGTGCTGGCAAAGGACCTGCCGCAAACGGGTTTGGTCAATTCGACCGAAGCCATGTTGCTCGTTACCCTTGTCCACAGCGCGCCTGGCCCACAGTTTGAGGCGGGGGGCCTGCCGATCGTCTTCAAGTCAAACGCCACACTGGGCTTCGAGATCGGAAAGTCGCCCAACCACACAGGAGCGCTGCTGTCCCGGCTATTTGATGCTGGGTTGATCGCGATGCGGGATAGCGGAAACTATAAGCGGTTCGCCCGCCGCGACGATGCGGGGAATTTGGCCGCTGTCTCTGGCATCGACCTTCGCGTGCTGATCGCGCGTTATGGAGAACTCAATGCGTCGGTCGTAAAGGCGCGTAGCGACCGCAACGCGAGGGAGGCTGCCTGGAGCGAGTACCGCGGCGCCGTCCGGCAGTTGCACCTGGTGCTGAGCAGCGTCGAAGACTTAGCGAGCCGTATCCTTGCGACGCTGGAGCGCCGGTTCAACATCATCTTGGCCAATGTGAGCAAGAAATCGACGACAGCCCGGATTGGTCGAGCAGCGCGACTTTGTCGTTGGCTTGCCGAGCGGGCCTATGGCCTTAACAAAGGTCGTGAAGACAGCCTGGCATCGGGTAAAATCATGAGCAGGACGCCCAAAACTCGTGACCACATACAGACTACAAATCCTAACCAATTAGTATCTCGTAGTGAAGGGGCATGGCGTCCGGCCAACGCCGGACAAGTTGTCCTGAATGGAGCGAGCTTCGCTCGCGGGGCTTGGGATGAAAGAAGGGGCGAGGCGAAATCCAGCCCGAGAACGCGGCCCGAGCCCGGCCGTGCAATGCAGATAGAGACCTTGACGGCGGCCTGCCCGGCCCTGAAGTCGTGGCTCGGTACAGCCCCGACGAGTTGGCCAGCCCTAATCGACAAATTCCCGCTGCTGTGCGTGCTGGTGGGCATATCTGCCGATGCGCGCGATCAGGCGGCCAGCGTATTGGGGCAAACCGGAGCGGCTATGGCCGCGGCCCTAATCATTGAGCGCCGAGAGGCGGGCGAAATCAAATCTGCCGGCGGTTTCATGCGGGCGCTGATTGAACGCGCCATGACTGGCGACCTACACCTAGAAAAGTCGATTTATGCCCGCGCCAAAATGCGGTTGGAGGTAGCGCGCAAGGTTCCGGATTCTTGAACTTCAACAGCCTAAAACTCAGGCCAGAGTTCCGGAAATGGCGCCCAATCGATGCTTAGGGGAATCCAGGGCAGGGATTTTCCTTGATAGTGATACCTTATTTGGTTCACGATAGGTTGTGGCTAGAGAAGTCGTCCGAGCTGGATGAGGTGGTGAGATTTCGCTCTCGGAAGGGGGCATCTGCAATTTGAACTTGTTCGCAGGGCGTCGTCAAAAATCGAGCCCGGCAGGCCTTAAAATTCCCCGCCTGCGGCTTCCTCGCGCAACAATTTTAGAGGCCTTTTGGGCTTCTCCGCTTCGCTCCGTCGAGCGCTTTTTGCCTTATCCGCCCTGCGTTAACGGCGACATTGCAACCGCCCAATAGGAGAGCGAAAATGACCATCACCAACTACATCAAGTTCGACAGCGACGAATTCACCAAAGCCACCGGCACCGGCCTCGTGTCCACCCTCGATCGTGATCTCGATATCAAGGTTGTGCCTTTCACCTCCGATAACCCCAAGGCCCCGACGCACAGGGTTTTCGCCAAATCTCCGCGCGGCCTCGACATCGAAGTTGGCGGCATTTGGAAGAAGCTCAACAACGACAAGAAACCCTACTACACCCTCAGCATCAAAGGCCTAAAGCTCAACGCCAATCTCGGTCGCTTTCCCGGCCAGGACGACGAGTTGGTGCAGGCGATCATCCCCTGGGACCCGCAGGACTAATAAGACCCGGCCCTGGCGCTTGGCGCCGGGGCCAACCTCACAGTTTCGACCCTCGTAGACGCGGCCGTTTCAGTTATCGGCTTCCGAAGCCTTGAGCTTGCGAGGTTTACGAGGACCACGTTTGGCCTTTTCAGCGAGGATCAGCCCTTTCACGTCCTCACTGGTCAAACCATTCTTGTCCATCAGCTCTTTGACATCGCGAACAACGGCATGGTCGGCCTCGTCGCGTTCACGCTGGACGAGGTCAGCGATCAGCGAAACATATGTCAGGATCTCGTGCACGTTCTTGGCGGGCAGCCTCATGACAGTGCTGACCAACTTGCCGCGGGCCTTTGCTTCGGCCTCATCCGTCCCAAAAATTTGCGGTGCAACTTCGGCCAGAACGTCGAACATCTCCGGACCGAGAATCTCAATCATGAGGATCAGCCGGGTCACTCGCAAATGGGCTTCGCGTCGTTCGGCACGACCGTAGAATTGTTGGGATAGTCCCAACAGTTCCGCCATTTCCTCTTTGGTGATGTTGGCGTTCTCGCGCGTTGCGGCGAGGTGGTCCGAAATCCTGTTTTCGAGTTCTTCAGGAGAGGGGACTGGGAGGCTGGTTTTACGACGATAGATCGTCTTGCCCGATTCCTCGTCCAACACGGGGATCAAGCCGAGCAATTTGATGTGCCGCTCCATCTCTTTCACATCAATATCCAGCAAAACGTCATCATCATGGGGCGTAAGTCTTCTGGTACTTCTGAATTTTAGGCTGCCAAAGCCCAATAGGCTAAAGCTCAGCATTTGGCCATTGTGACCCAGATTCTTTGCTGAATCGTGCAAAAAACGCCCTGCTCACAGGTTGGCCTCGCGAAGGCCGGAACGCGCTAACCAAATAGCGCTGTAGAGACGGCCGGAGCGTCTGACTCACGTTGACTTAATTTCCTTCAAGCCGAGCATGGACCAACGATCCAATGACTTTCTCAGAGTGGCTTCCACAATGCGCGGCGTTTCCACCCATGACAGATGCATAGTCATTCGGCAGATAAAATCGCCGCCATTTGACAGGCAGTCGTCAACGCTAATGCTCGACGAGTCGCCGGCCTCGGATTCAGGCCAGTCGGAAAACTGAAAGAGGGCGGCCAGGGCTTCCGGGCCGGTTGGCCAGGTAGTTGCCGGCGGCCTTGGCGCCATTTGCGCTGCCATCCCGTTGACGGCTTGTGCGAGGGCCCCTCCGGCGAAATTCGAGTTGGTCAGGATGGGGGACAGGAAGACACCCATTAAAAGTCCGACAGCAAGCCCGGTGAAGAATAGTCGTCCCGATTTCATAACGGCTAAAAGCCATTCTTTTCGAGATACTCATCGAGCGCAGCAATGACGATCTGAACGCGTGGCACCTTTGACGCATAGTTGGCAGCATCCAGCCGTGCCTTCAACTCAGGCGCCAGGAGGAGATTGACCGCCCCTTTTGAGTTCGGGCGTTCAGCAGCCTTCAGATCAAACAGCGAACCTTTCTTTATGTTTGGCGCGGCGTCGGTTCTGCTCGGACGGGCCTCTGCGATGGCAGCGTCAACAGTGGGCTCGGGCGACTGCGCCGCCTCGCTGGGGGCGGACGCCGGATGTCCTTGAGGGCGCGTGCTGTTAGCCGGCCTGCGACGCATGGTGGGAACGCTATCGAGCAGTTCGTCTTTACCTGCCATTTTGGGCTCCTCTAGGCACTGATCTTGATTTTGTCGACGGCAAGGATTTCGTCGAATTCTCTGACGAATCTTTGGACCTCAAGTCGGGCTTTCTTGATCGTCGGATTGGGGTCGATTATTTGAAGCGGACCTAAACCGTTTCGCAGTTCCTTGTATATGTTGCGCGAATAGAGTTCGGTTTTCAAAATCCGTGTCGAGTAGCCGTCTCCCTGGAGTTTGACGATAAAGTTGTGCAGGGTGGCATAGGCCGACAGCGACTTTTGGACTTCCGCCAGCTCGGTGACATAGGTGACGTGAGGGATTTCTAGTCCAAGTTCGTCGCTCACCTGAGCCACTTCTGCCGCAACAGTGGCCATTGCCTTGACTTCATCGCGGCCAATTTTGACCGGGGTCGCTACAATATCGGATTGGCGCAGCACTTCTTGGTTCACGGCACCCTCGGTGCCTGGGGCGTCGATAATCACGTAGTCGAATTTGGCGTGAGCGAGTTGTACCTCACGGGCAACCGCAGCTTTGGTCAATGCCGTTGTGACTGTCATAAATTCTGGACCATTGCCACGGCGCACGGACTCGGAAAACCAGTCAGAGAACCGCTGTGTCGGGTCGGCATCAATGACGAGCACCTGGTTCTCTCGAAGCGCGTATTCGCCAGAGGTCAGGATCGCGCCGAGGGTTTTCCCGACCCCGCCCTTGCCACTGACAAACGAAATTACCTTCGCCATCGCTCTTCCTCGCGTCGTGCCGCACAAAGCCGCTCGCAATACCCTTTGATCCAATGGTCACCTGGTAGATCCAAATCCTGCAGGTCTGCGAACATGGTGATTATGATAATGCCATTTAACCAGTTGGGCAAATCTGCACGTCTGGTTTTCTGGTGAATTGGTGTTTTGCATTTCACCAGGCTGTATCGAACCAGTTCACCAGAAAACCACGAAGGCTTGAGGTTCACGCCAGGGCGTCGTCGGGACCTCTCCTTATGACATATGGCGATGTGGTTTGCACGGGTTGCCTTGAAGGTGTTTAGAGGCATTAGGTCTAAGTTTCTTTTGGCAGGATACGCATATTTGTGGTACAACCTGCTGACGATCGAGGGACCTGCCCTCGATTTGGCCCGCTGGCGGGGCGTTTTAGGCAAGGCAGAGCAGCAAAATGGTCCGACGCAAACACACTGCCAGCGAGGTGGATGCCCCAGCGAAAAAGCGTGCTCAAAGCGCGCCAATCACCGAGACATCCAAGTCGGAAGTGGTGCGGGTTCGCGTTAGCGGTAACGAATTGCAGCAGATCGAGGCGGCGGCGGAAGCGGCAGACTTGACCGTTTCGAGTTTTATCCGGTCCCTGAGCCTCGAGGGCGCAGGGGTGAAACCCTTCCTGGCCTATGAGGACAGGCTGGTTTTCGCAGCATTGGCAGAGGAATTTCGCGCCGTTGGGGTCAACCTCAATCAGATTGCGCGGGCGATTAACGCCAAGCGCGAGGTCCATCCAGACGAGGTCTTGATGGCCTTAGGCAACGTCCTGACCATGATGGGGGTCGTCGGTTTTGAGGTTCGAGAGCTTGCTAAGCGCGGTCCAAGCCGGCGCCGGGAGACCGTGTGATGGACTTGGCAGCGTTCGGCAGTGCGGCAAGCCAGCTCCGGGAACGGTTGCGCGCCGAGGTAGAGGGCGAGCGCCGGCGCAAACGCTTGATGCAACTGCAGGACCAAGCTGGCCAAAAAAGCTCTGGCGGGGTCAGCGTCGGCTATAGCGGCGGCGGGCGATCTCCAAGCAAGCCGATGGTGCAGAGCGCGCCCAGCAGGCCCACGACCGTGCGCTACGCGGGCTTAGCGAAGGGCAGTCAGTCCGCCGTAGTGAAGCTAGCATCTTTTGCTGGCGGCGCGAGAGCAGGGGCCATGCTGGATTACGTGTCGCGCGAAGGTAGTTTGCGCGTCGAAAACGAGCGGGGTGAAAAGTGGGGTCTGGCCGGGGACGGGGCCAAGGTCCTCGAAGAATGGGAGCCGCTGATGGATAATCGCGCCCATAGCAAGGACATGGCCAGCTTCTCCCTAAAGCTCCGGGGCGACTTCGCTGGATTATCGGATTTGGAGTTGCGTGAGGTCGGACGGTCAACGTTTCATGGCCTTGTGTCGTCGCGCACTGAAGACGGCGAGGATCGTCACAGCTTCGCGTTCGGTATCGAGCGGCAGGACGACGGTGCGGCGGTCATGACCGGCCTGATGGTACTGCGCAGTACCAGCGGTGTCCGTCGCACGCCCGATGCAAAGGGCGAGGGAATGATTGCCCGCGCCATTAGTCAAAACAAGCTTGACCCGCCGGCGCAGCCCAGCAATTTTCGGTTTGGCGGCTATGGCAACGGTGTCGAGTACGGCACCCATAAACTGCGTGATCTGGTCGAACAGTTTGACGGCCGGATTACTACCGATCGTGGGCGGGCCATAGCGGATCAGAAGCAGGCTGGTGACCTGGTGCAGCGCGAGTGGCGCAAAGAGCTGCATAGTCGGGCGCCGCGCGATGTGATGCATGTCATCATGTCTGCCAAGGCAGGGACCGATCCCGAGGCGTTCGAAAGCGCCGTCCGGGGCTTTATGGCTCGCACCTTCGGGGAGCAGGGACACAAATATGTCTTTGCTATGCACGACCCCGCGACCGATCCCAAAGGGGCTGACGCTGGCGGTAAACGGCCCCACGTCCACGCCCATGCGATCATCACCACCAAAACCGAGCATGGCGAGCGTCCGAGGATTGGGCCGGCGACCTTCCGAGATTGGCGAGAAAATCTGGCGGAGCAGGCACGGCAAAACGGTATCCAGATGGAAATGACGGATCGGCGCGATATCGCCAGTGCGCCGGCATATACTAAAAACCAAGTCCGCCCGGTCAGCCGGAAAGGACGCACGGAACACGAAGGGACGAGCAGGCCGGCCCATGCCCGCTATACCGCCAAGCGCGAAGGAGTGCGGGTCTATGCCAGTAGTCCGCGGAGCCAGCAATATCGCACCGAGGCAGTCAGCACCTGGGGCGCTTTGGCGCTATCTGCCGATAGCAAAGTTGCACAGTTCGCCCGCGCTCAAGTCGAACAAGTCCGGGGCATTGAGACCCAGGGAGCGCAGGTCATCAAACTTGATAAGCGCCGCGAAGGCTCTCCCGCCTTTACCAGGCATATGGTATCGTTGATGGCACTCATTTCGGAGGAATCCAGCATGTCCGATGGCGCGCAGCAGGATATCAGAACCAAGCCAGAATTTGAGCAATATGAGAAGGCCGTTGGGGCCGCGATCTTCAAGGCAGAGCGCGAGATAACTGACCCCGAGGAGCGCAAAGCCCTTGATGAGCTCACTCAGTCGGTGCGCGAGGTTGTCGAAGCTAAGCGCGCCGTTGTCGAAACCGCGGCCGAGCTGGTCGAACACGCGGAACTACGGGCGCAAGGCGTGGATGTTGACGAGGGTCGCAGGCAATATCGTGAGGCAGTCGAAAGGCATGGCGCTGAAAACGTCGACGCCGGCATTGCGCTGTTGAAGAACATGGATCGCGCGCAGGATGCCTGGGTCGAGGCAGGAGAGCCGAAGGATCCAGATCATCCGACAACGGCCATTTTTTCGGCCGAGTTGTCGGCCGTCATCAACGCAGCGCGTAATGACGGCAATACCTATCTGGCTGAGGTTGTGCAGGAAACGGAGGCTTTGCGCGAGATCGATGAGCAAGGTGATCGTTACGCGGAACAGTACGACCACCAGGATCAGGTTGGATCTTTCGCCGATGACGCGGATCGCGACGGCCGACGTGCGGAAGAGTACTACGAACGCCATAAGGCACCAGAGGCCGAACCTGACCATCAGCGGGCCGAGGATCAGGACGACCGCAAGGCCAACGACAATACCCGTCAGTTGCACGAACAACAGATGCGCGTTGACGGGGCAAAACAAGCCACTGAAAAAGCCCGCAGCGAGCAGGATGCTCGTAAGGAGCAGACGAACAGCGACCCAGCTCGTCAACAGGTTCCGCGCCAGAGTGAGCAGCAGCGCCAGCGTGATCGCGACGATGACCTAGATCGATAGGGGCTTTGGATTTCATGAGCGATCAGCAGCAGCATAATTGGGCAGCCCAAGAGCAACAAAATGCGGATATAGCTGCCCGCAATCGGCGAACTCGCCGTGAAAGCGCCGCCTGGGATAAGGCTCATCCAGAAGAAGCGAATTTAAAGGGGTGGTTCGCCGTTATTTCAATTGTAGTGGGCGCACTAATCCTGCTTTGGGCGCACTACGGTCCCATCATTCGAGACGCGATCTACGGCGGGTAGCAAAATAAAGGGGTCAACGGGCCCCTTTTTAAGCGGTAGCACTTGCCGCTTCGGTGGCGGTTGTTTCCTCGAGTGATAGCCGAAACAGATCCTCAACAGGGCGGCGACGGGGTTTTCCGATTTTGGTGATGGCCACGTCGCCGGTTGCCTTAGCCTTGGCCTTTACGACCTCGACAGTCGCGAGCTTGCTCTCAAGACCTTCATCCGTCACGTCACGAATTTTCTTTGCTGACCGTACCTTGACCTGTCGCGACGGGATAATTTTGGCGGCAGGTGTTTTTGGGCGGGGCGATCGTTTGACTGTCTTCAGGGTTGTCTCAGTCGCAATGATATCGGCCAGATTGCTCTCTGCAGCCGGTTCTACGGCGGGAAGGACAGCAACATCTGGCGCTTCGGTCGGCGCAGATTGAGCAGTCTGTTCCGCTGGTGCAGTTGAAGGCGGGGAAACGATAGGCTCGGGCTCAACCTGGCTCTTGCCATACCCTTCAGCCAGGACCGGGATAGGAAGCCGCTCGCGAATTTCGACGTGGGGGACTTCCGGTCGATGCGCTTCCCCGTAAGCGGCCGCTGTCTGGAAAGGCTCCATCTTAAAAAAGCGGACCTTCTTGGCGCGGACTGGTTTTTGGCCTTCCACGAGCAGCACCAAGTCCGTTTCCGGTAATTGGCGGACCTCTTGGGGCATCATCAGATCGCGATCACGCATCTGCTCGATGCGCGTCCGCCGGTTGAGGCCCATAACCTCAATCTGGCGGGATTCGGTTTGGTAGCGGATCGTCTGCTTTCCAAGCGCCTTTGAAACATAGTCAGCCGTCGCCTGGTCATTGGCGCCGAGAATGAGCTGATAGCCGCAGTTGCCGAGCAGCGAGTGGCGGGCTGTCTCACCGTAGATTTCGTCCAAGTTTTTCAAATCCTGGATGATGAAGGCCATCTTGATCCTATAGCCGGCCACATAGGGCAGCTTGTTCATGACCTCGTCGACGCGACGGAGCTGACGAAATTCATCGAGCAGAAACAGCATCGGGATCGGGTTTAGCCGCAGCTCCCGCGTCAACAGATCCATGGTCTGTTGAATGAACAGGGTCAGGAGGGGCTTGAGCAGAGAAATGTCGGTGATTGAGGGGGCCAGATAGATGCTCACCGGCCGTTGTTGAAGCCCAGCCAAATTAATGTCGGTCACCGAGGTGGCAGCCACAATGCGTTCATTCATGAAAGGCTTCATTGCCTTTTGAATGTCGATCAGCGCCGATGCGGCCGCGCGATCGGAAAGGGCCAGGTAAGCGTTGAAGCTCTCGATGGTGAAGCGCGACAAATATGGCTCTGCCGCGATGATTGTCCGCAGCAGCTCCTGCAAGTTCACGCCGCAATTGAGCAGGGAATTGACCTCGCCAAAATTGCGCCGGCCCTCGTAAAGCGGGCTTTCCAGCAGATAGCTGATAATCCCGCCAATGACCTGTTGCGCCAGCCCTTGCCAAACCGCGTTGTTGGAATCGGATTGCTCAGGAATGAGGATCGAGGCGATATTCTGAATGTCGGTGGTGCGCGTTCCCCGGTCCTGCCGCACAAAATCGAGTGGATTGTAGCGATGCGTTTCGGCGGCCCCAGGCGAGAACAAGAAGACCTGGTTGCCTTGCTTTCGGCGATAGCCGGCCGTTGCGGAATACACTTCACCCTTTAGATCGGTGACGATCATCGAGCCCTGATGTTGCAGCGCGTTCGGGATCACATAGCCGGCGCCTTTGCCCGAGCGGGTAGGGCCGATCACCAAATGGTGCCGATCGTCATCACGACGAAGGTATTTGCCGGCGACGACACCGAACACATGGCCCTTTTTGCCAAACCACTTGCCTATTCGAAGGTCTGGCATGGTCTGGAAGGAAGCATCGCCCAACGGGTTCTTGGGCCTGCGCAAGCCGATGGCGCCCACGATGCCGGCAACGAACAGGGCAGGGAGGGCCGCCATACCAGCAACACCCTGCAAAGCGGTGTTGGTGCGAAAAGCATAGAACTGTTGAGCAGCGATCAATGGCCGTTCAGCCAGTGTCAGCATGAGAATATTGGGGTCATCGTAGAAGCCCCACAGGATTGCGCCATAGGACAGCAACCAGACGGCAAAAGCGATCACGAGACAAAACAGCCCCAGGAAGACTTTAAACAGCATGGTCATGCTGCCGCGCGAAAAAGATTTCGGAAACGCCGCGCTTGCCGCCGTCGCGCCGAAGCTGGATCACGACCGGGATAACCATGTGCAGGTATGACAGCAAATCGGCTTTACTGAAGGAGCCTACCATGCCGCCTTGCATGATCATCATCACCAGCTGCTCATAAGCGCCCTGGGGGGTATCCGCGTGGACTGTCGACATCGAGCCGGGGTGCCCGGTGTTGATGGCGCGCAAGAAGGTAAAGGCCTCTGCACCACGAATTTCGCCGACGAAAAGCCGGTCTGGTCGCATACGTAGGGAAGATTCGAGCAGGCTTTGAATCGTGACATTGGCGGTTCCCTGATCGCCCTTTGAGGCGATCAAGTGAACGACGTTTTTTTGGGTTGGGAACAACTCGCGCGTATCCTCGAGCGTCAAAATCCGCTCGTTGGGATCGACACTTTTGAGGCACGCATTGAGAAATGTAGTTTTCCCGGTCGACGTACCGCCACTGATCAGGATGGAGACGCGATTGCGGATGGCGGTATCAAGAAACTCATAAATCCGCTGCGCCTGAAGATGGCCGATTAAGTCGTGATCGAGCTGTGAGAGCCCGCCAAGCGAAACGGCAACCTTGTCGAGCGAGCCATTGTCCCGGTATTCCTCCAGGGTAAAATGCTGGGTCACTTGCTTTCGGATCGAGAGCGTTCCGCCATCGGGGGCGGCCGGCGGCAAGACGACTTGAATGCGCTCCCCAGTTGGCAGGGCGGCGCTCAACAAAGGCCTTTCACTATTGACGAACTGGTTGGTATAGGCCGCGACCCGCTGCGCTATCTGGCTAATCGCCTCTGCCGTCATCGCCGGAGTGGAGTGAAACTCCATATGGGCTTGACCTATGCGCTCAACGAAAACCTGACCTGGCTTGTTGACGGAAATTTCAACGACGGCCGGGTCGTCGAGCAGGCTTCGAAGGGGCTCCAATGCCTGTTCGACAACATAGAGCAGGGTTGGCAACATCGATGTGGCTGAGGACATTATCTCCGCTCACTAACGATTTGGCGCATTGCCTCCGTTATGGGGTCCTCGTACATCGCCGCAAACGAGAGATCCTGGCGCACATAGACGAAAACCCGCTCGCCTTGATCTATGCTGATCGTCGGCTTGAGGTTTGCATTGGCCGAGATTTCGCTCGAAATGAAATCGGCCATGGTTTGAGCGACGCCATCGACCGCCTTTTGCCTGGCGCTGCGATCATCATCCTGGCCTTCTTCAAACTCAGGCTCACCGCTGGAATTGGTCAGATAGTTGATGCCGCCGCCCAGAACCGACAGCATCAATGCCGAGGTGAAACGTTCCTTGAACTTGGTATCGACAAACCCGGTCATGCCCGAGCGGCCCAGGCTGTCGGAGCCCATAGAATTAAGCCGTAGGGACACTCCATCGGAGCTGATCAGACGGGACCAGACCACGAATACCCGACTTTGGCCGCGGATGACTTCAGACTGGTATTCCCCAATCAGGCGAGAGCCGATCGGGATCAGAATGCGGCGGCCATCGAACGAATAGACGTCTTCATTGACTACAGCCCGGATTTGCCCCGGCAGGTCGCTATTGATGGCAGTTTCGAGCAGTCCCGAAATCATCGTGCCTTCGGGCACAAGGGCGTCAATCCGCTCAAGGGAGCGTGCGTTTGCGATACGATCCTCTTGAGAAATCGAGCTTGCGAGATATTGGCTTGCTGAATCTGTGCCCGATACAGTAGCAGGCGGCCTGGCATTGCCATCGAAGGCTGCAGGTTCGGACAGGCCCTTATCGGGCGCCGAAACGTCCATCACGACAAGGCCGGACAGGTAGCGCTCGGGAAATTCCTTTTCGACCACTGGTGCCGGCTCCTGCACGATCAGCGTAGGCTCAACAATTGGTGGCGGCGGAACCATGGGAGGGGGCGGGGGTACGGTAAATTCGGCTACATCTGGCTCAGGCTCGACAGCCTCAACCGGTGGAGAGGGCGGCGGTATGACAACGATATTAGGTTCGACTTCCGGCTCGAGAGCAGCTTCTTCTGAATCTCGTACGAACCCAGGTGGGGAGAATGTCTCGGTATTGAAGGCTTCTTCCGATTGGAGCATGTCGCGCGGTGCGGTGTTCCCCGCCGCAAAGTTGAGATAGAGAGCGCCAATCCCCACCAGACCCAGCAGGCCGAAGCCCAGGAGCTGCTTGCCTTTGACGCTCCGGTCAGCAACGACGCTTTCGCCGCTGCCCTGGAGAGCTTGCAGTTCAGGCGCGCGTTCCATCAGTTATTGCTCCCACTGCGCGTCGTCGCTTTGGTGTCGAGAACGGGCGCATTGATGTAGGGATCGGGTGCGGCGATATCGGGCACGCGAAGATTAAAGATGCAGGTCCATAGGTCCCCTTCGCGCAGGGTAAATTGGGCCGCAGTGCCGTCGACCACGATGTACTCCCCTTCACGCCGGAAATTCACCAGCGATTCCGAGAAGTCGAGATTGACCTTGAAGATCGCCGGCATGCGGCCGGCGAAGCGGAAAAAGGTCATCTTGCCATCGTCAAAAACTTCGACGGGTTTGAGCGCATCCTGGCCCGAGAATGAGTAATTGATGTTGAGATTGGCCTTGTCGATGTTGCTGATCGCAGGATTGGCCGCGCGTATCGTGGCTTCTTCGCGAAGCGCATCGTTGAGGGCATTTTCAGGGTAATTGAACTGGATACCGAACACGTCGCCATTGCCGGGCGCCTGGTCGACCAGCTCTAGAAAGTAGATGCGCTTATCGGTGACGATGTTCAGGTTGGTGGGCACATCGCGCGCAATCGGCTTCACGAACAGAATGTTGCCTGCAGCGGCGGGAACGATCTGCCAACTCTCCGAATCGCCCAGCGACAGGGTCTGGAATTTCTCAGACTCGTCGAAAATAATCATGGTCGAAATGCCATATGCAGCGCGGACCTTGACCACATTGTTGGCCTGGTAGGTCACATGCGTGACGCGCTGGTCTAGACGGCCTGATTGCGGGGTCTGCGCCGCAAATCCCTGTGTCAGCAGGCCGGCCATGGCGCTCAGGATGAGGATGATACGCTTCATTGCTATTGGCTCCCGGCCGTTACGGTTTCTTGGTCGCGCTGATACTCATAGACTTGGAATCCCAGCGGATTATCGAAGCGCCATTCCATGCGAAGGGGGGTATCGGTGTAGCGGAAGCGGACAACTGAGATGTAGTGTTTGACCGTCAGCTGGGCCGGGCCAGTTTCGGTGGTCGAGAACCGGACCAATGCCGTTGAGGTATTGGGGAAGGTCACCGATTTGATTTCGACGGCCACAGTCCGATTGGTGCCGTACACCTTCGTCGGATTGGTCGGATTGGTATTGCTGTAAAGCCGGGTCAAATCGTCGGAGGCACGACCTGTCGATAGCAATTGCGCCAGACCGAAATTCTCCGACACGGCATATGGATCGTATTTTTCCCGGGCACGGATATAGCGCACGACATTGGCCTGGGTAACGGCCTGCTGTTCTGTCAATGTCGCGGTGCGGGTCAGCCCCGAAGTGACTTCCATGTAGCCAGTCGTTTTATCGACTTCCACGAAGTAGGGCTCAAAGGTCTTGAGCGGCATCAACATCGCCAACACCACAAGACTGCATACCGCGACGACGCCGAGGGTCATTGCTATGAGCCAAGCGACGGCGCGCGAACGCCGATCTCGGCGCGAAATGTCTTCTTCCCAGCGTTGGCCGTCCTGATAGTAGGTCACGAGCCCTGAATCGGCTTTAGGCATTGGCAAAACCCTGATTTATCACCCGATGCGGGGTGTGCTGTTCTGTTTGATGGATTGGGCCATGTGCCGAGCCGCTGGCATCGAGCTGGACATCCTGTCGAGTGCAGTGACGTTGGAATTTACGCCGGCCGAGACGCCTTGATATCCAAGCTTACCCGCCATTGTGCCCGCGGCCGTCCCTCTCCTGGCCGTCCCCTTCAAGAGGCCCCCAGTGGCGCCGGCCAGGTTCATCGCCTGCCCACCAGCGATGCTCGCAGCAATCGACTGCACGTTGAGCAACACGAAAGACCCGGCGATGACGATGAGAATGAAAGAGGCAAAGTCCGACATTTGGAGGCTGTTGGCCTCCATGGCCGCTTTCATCTTCCCAAGTTCGGGGGTTGCGGCGGCAATCATGAAGGCCGCGACGGTGTAGATGAACAGAGGCATGATGGCATATAGGATCACCTGATCGAGCCAGCCGGCGCCATATTTTCGGGTGTCCGGAAACAAAAAACAGGCGACGAAGATCGGCGCAGTGCCCAGCAATACCCACATGGCGAGTTTGGAGAGGATGAGCAGCGCCAGGGCAATTGCTATAAATATGCCCGCAGCAATCCAGATGATTGCGGCCATCACGCCGGGTAAAATCGCCCAAATGGAGGTTTGCGCGGAATAGGCGCCGGCGACCTCGTTGGCACTGTGCCAAATGTCGGAAAGTCCGCTCGTGGGTTCGGTCACGCCCGTACCTGACACGGTCAGAACAGCGCGCCCCGCATTCTCTGGAACGGTCGTCATCCACTCATAAAACAGGGTGTTGAAGTTACCCCAATTGCTCACCAGCAGCAGGATCACCAGCATTCGGCAAACCCGGCCGACAATGTTGGCAAAGCTGGCGGAAGCCGTGCCCATCATGATCTGCAAGCCGTAATAGCCAACGTAGAGATAGAACGCGATCGTCAGCAGGGGCACAACCTCGCTGCCCAGGACACCAAAGGCTGTCTCGCTAAAATTCGTGCCCGTATCGTCGATGCGCTGCAGCAGTTGGCTCAGAAAATCCATTCGACGCCCCTAGAGAGCCAGAATTGCAGCCGCGGCTTCAGCCGAGTTGACTGGTGACATCGGCCCGCAATCCTGCGGCTTGATCGCTGCATATGCCGATAGGTTGGCGGGGCGCTTGCATGGCGCGGACTTTGAGGGCGGGGGCGTCGTTGCGCACCCCGCCAACAGCCCTGCCACAACAGCGAGCATGACACTTTTCGCAAGCATCTTAGTTTTCGCTGCCGCGGTCATACTCAAGTCCTTTGGTGGTGTTGGAAATGTCGGTCAGCGTGCGAACATTGTCCGCCTGCAGCGACGACACGGCCCCGTTCATCACGCCGATCAACTCGTTGATGGTGAGGCCCGCTTGCACCTGCAACTGAGTGTTTTGGTCGATTGAACCTTTGATGTCCTCGGCTTTGCCGATCTGTTGGCTGGCCTGCTCAAAGGAATCCCGGCGGTTCGTGACACCCTCTTGGGTACCCTTCACAAGCGCGGAAACGCCCATGACAGTGTTCATCAACTGCTCGTAGGATTTATCCCCGGCAAAGTCGGAATTTTCCTCTCCCGAGAGCGACTTGACGAGCTTCATCCCGTTGATGAATAGGCTGGCAAATTGGGCAATATCGTCATTGCCCGATCCAAAATTGGGAACCCCACCCGACATGATGCTCGAAAGATCGGGCATCGAGCCGACAGAGAAACCGCTGCCTACGGCGAGGTCTTGCATTGGCTGCTGGACGCTTGAGCGGTCGCCAATAACCGCCTTTAGCGTGTCTTCTACTGTCGTCAGGATTTCCTTATTTGTATCGAGGATGTCGTTTGTCGTGCTGGCAGTGTCACGCGCAATGCTGAGATTTTCGCGGTCAATCACTGGCACTTGAGCCATTGCGGGCAGGGAGAACCCCATCATTACCGCGATGCTGATAAAACCGATTTCCTTGATCGTCATAGCTATAACTCCGGGGTCAGTTGCAGGGTTACGCGCCCAGCAGGTTCAAGCTCCGCCACACAGGACTCGGTCTCGTCGTCCCAGGTCGTGCCGGGCTCTTCGCAGATATTTTCGACCGGCTCGCTTGGGTCAGGTTCGACAGCCTTAGGCGTCGAATTGAGAGATTGTGCCGTGCTCGACTGATCGGTGAGCTGCATCGCGTTCTTGCTGTTGAGCAAGTCCGCAAAGACCGCTGCCATGCCAATTGCTTGGTTGAACAATTCGAGGTTGGCATTGCGAGCCGTCGAATTGTGATCGAACGATTCAATCATGGTACCCGGCTGTTGCTGGCCGAGCTGTGTCAGCCATGACGTGACATTGCCGAGGTTGGCGGAAGCACCCTGACTTGCTCCCATGGCATTCACCGTGGCATCGCGCATGTTGGTGTAACCCGAAGACCCGCCACCGTAATTGAGCGGAATGCTCAACATGTCGGAGCCGCCCAGAGCAGGAATCCAGCGGGTCGTGATGTTGCGAACATAGTCCTGGGTTTCCTTGAACGGCGGGATGCCGCCGTATTTGGAAACGTTGCCTGGGCCGGCATTATAGGCAGCCAGGGCGAGGGATACATTGCCCCCATGGGCGTTGAGCTGACGGCGAAAATAGCGTGCGCCGCCGCGTAAGTTCTGCTCGATGTTATACCGATTGACTCCCAAATCCTCTGCCGTTCCCGGCATAAGCTGAGCCAATCCGTAGGCGCCGGCCGAGGAGCCAATGCAGGGGTTCAGGCGGCTTTCCTGGTAGACCAAGGCCATGAAGATCTCTTCATCGATGCCTTCCTCGCGCGCTACCCGGCGAACCAGGCCCGCAATTTCTGGGTTGCGGGCCATTGCATCGTTCGGATCGTCTCGCGTGGAGGGGCGATACATGGAGCAGGTTATGTTGGTCGAAACGACCGCGCGACTGCTGTCCGTCGTACCAATTTCTGTCGTGGTGCTATCCCGTTCTGATCGTTCGCCCTCGATCGCCTCATCACTGACAGGCACTTGCGCCACTACCGGGGCCGGAGCCATCATTGCAGCCGCACAGATCGCCATCACAACAAGGGTTCGCTTCATCAGTTACTCCCCTTCATGAACAGCTCGAGCCAGTCCGCAGGGTCGTTGCCATGTTCCATGCGCAGCACTTCGCACTCGGCAATAGTCTCGCGTCTGCCAGAGAGAACCTTGACCATTTCCGGCATGGTGGAGAGATCGAGCTTGGCGATCACCGAGTCATTGCCATGCTTGATCAGAAACGTGCGCGACTCCGGCGCCGTGGTTTTGATGAAGCCAAATTCCTTGGCCGTAAGACCAAAGCGCTTGATGTAGCTTTCCTCGTCCGCCCGTGGATTGGGGAAATGGATGTTGGTCGATGACTGCTCGATCAAGGTGTGGGACACGGACGATTTGGCGATGTCGGCAGCCGACTGCGTGCCAAAACCCACGATGCCGTTGAGCTTACGGATCGTTTTCATCTTATCCATGATGAAGTGGCTAAAGGTCGGATCGGACAAAAGCTGCCAGCCTTCGTCCATGAAGAACATGACCGGCTCGCCGTTCAGCAACTCGTCCAGGCGATGATAGATATACATCAACGCCGGGGTCCGAACTTCGGTATTGCTCAGGATATTGGTCATATCGAAGCCAAAGCAGCGGGTGCCACCCAGGCTCAGAGCGTCGGTTGGGGCATTGAACAGCCAGGCCTTGTCGCCATCAAACCAGGGGCGCAGCCTTGCGGCCAGATCGTTGCTATCGGCTCGGTTTCGCCCCGCCATCAAAGCGGCCAGCGTCGCGAGATTGCGACGTTCCAGCCCTTGGCTCATGGTCTGGCCAATGCCCTGCTCGATCAGATCATTGTCCGACTGCGACAGGGTCAGCTCACCGCCTACCATCACCTTGATCAGCCGGTTCAAGAAATCCCGGTTTTCGGCATTGTCGGGCAGTTGGAGCGGGTTGAAACCCGTCGGCGTCCCGGGCGTCAGCACTTCATAGGAGCCGCCCATGGCACGGATGAAAATTTCCGCGCCGCGATCCTTGTCAAAGAACACGGCGCGGGGCCGTGGCGACACGCGGAAGCTCTGCGCCAAGAGGAAGGTCATTGCTACTGTCTTGCCTGAGCCGGTTGGTCCGGTGACAAGAAAATGGCCGATGTCGCGTTGGTGGAAGTTGAACCAATAAGGCGTTTGCGATGTGGTTTCGAGGATCGAAATCGGGAGATTCCAGTGCGGAGCCTCTTCCCGTCCCTGCGCAAAATTATGCATCGAGGACAGGCCGGTAAAATTGGAGCTCGAAAGCATCGCCCCACGCGCGATATAGCCGTGGTTTCCCGGCAATTGCGCCCAAAACGCCGCTTCAAGATTGAGGTCTTCACGCACCCAATTGATGTTCATGTCGGTCAGGCTTGCGCCCAGGTCCGACACCACCTTGCCCAGTTTTTCATTCGAGCGGCCGATTGCCAAAAGGCTCAGATGATGGACGCCAAAGACCGCCTCTTGATTGGCAAGCTGGTTAAGCGCCCGGTCGATATTCTCCTCGACGGCGCTGCCGGCCTCGTCGGATGCCGCGATCTGGCGCTTGAGGCGCGTGATGCGTTCCTGAGCAATCGGTTTGTCTGAGATTGAAAACGACTGGGTCAGGATGAATTCGTGAGGAAGCTGCAAGAGACCATCCAGCATCCCAGGCCCGGTAAAGGGTGGGTATTCCTTGATTGAGAGCATGGCGCCAAACCGATCATCGGCCTCGTCCGCCGCCTGGACCTGCATGGCGCGTTTGCCGAAGTGCAGCCGCGCCGACCCGACATAGCCATTGATCGCCATGCGGGGCAGTCGCATTTGCCGCGACACGCCACCGGACAGGATCAGCTCGAGGAATTCGCACGGCTCGGAGTACGGATCGCCGTCACGACGCACGATGCCGAGAACTCGCGCGCCATATTTGGCGAGACCGCCTGCGATATTGGCGACATGTTCCTCCAGATCGGAGGCAGACTCGCGCAGCTGCTGGGTGGTTACTGCGTTGCCGTTCGAGCGGTCCCAGAGGCGTTTGACCTGATCGCTGAGGCCGAGCGCGCCTTTCAAATCTGAGCGTACGATGGTGAGAAAAATATCGTTTGTGAACATGCGCTTTTGGGCCAGGCGGGTCTGATAGCGCTCGTCCAGTTCCCGGCAGAACGGATCGTCAAAGTCGCTCGGGAGCGACGGCTTGAGCTCCCGGCGCACCACGGTGGACCAGACTGAGAACCGGCTTGATCCGAGGGCGCGGATCAACGTGTTTTGTACCGCCGACCGAAGGTTGATTTCGGCCTGATCTTCAGTCTGGAAAAACAGACCGTTGAGCTTGATAACGCTCATCAGCGCGTCATTCTTCAATCGCACAACGCTATCCGCTACGTGTCGCGTATGGGGGATATGGCGGCTCATCAGGGCTTCGCCCTTCAAAGAGCTTCCGAAACCCATTTCATCGCGCAGCGCATTCAGCATGGTCTATGGTCCATATGAATTTGTGCCCCAAAACCCCTTGTTCCGGGTGCGGGGAGTACGGCGTGAAGTGACTTGCAGGACGTCCAGGATGCGGGCGTCGCGCGCGCAAAGGCTAAAAAGGACCAGATAGGCGACAGGCACGACGAGCAGCGACCAAAGCGAGTTGGTCGCCAGCCACGCGATAATGCCCAGCCCGACCACCAGAACGATCGCCATGTAGGGCACGCCCCAAAGAGTTGGCGACCGGGTCAGCCCGATCACCAAAGGGGTGATGTCTGGATCGACATCTTGTGCGTCCATCAGTTGCCGCCAACAGTGCCGATCAGCGCATCGACCATGGCCGGCGCGCCGAACACCAAGCCAATGCCGATCACAACGGCGCCTGCCGTGAACCAAGACAGCCGGCCAGCAAAGGCCATGAAACCAAGCGAGATGACGGCAATGATCGCCAGCGACCGGCCAAAAGGACCGGTCACAAAATCCACGATCATTTGGACGGCTGCTTCCAGAGGACCGAACGCGCCACCACTACCCCCCTGACCCTGTGCATAGGCATGGGATGGCAAGGCCATCTGCACCGCGACCGTCACCGGGACGGCCAGGCCATATTTGCGGAGGGTCTTGGTTGGCCAGTTTCTGAGCATGGATAGTCCTTTCGCTGCGCTAAAATTCCATCACCCCAGCGACAAATTCGCCGGGCTTGGTTGCTTGGATGATGCCGCCAATGGGCGCCGACGAGAGAGGGGCCGGGTCCGTAGCCGGGCTGCCCGGCGCAACTGCTGGTGTCGCTTTGCCACTAGGCTCGATCTCGATGCCCATCTGGTAATTCACGACGGTCGCAAGATAGTTGACCGTCTCGAATATCGGCGGCACTCCGCCATATTCCACGACCCTGCCTTCGCCTGCATTGTAGGCGGCAGCCACGAGCAGGGGATTGCCGAATTTCTCGGTCAGCCAAGCCAGATAGCGCACGCCACCGTCGATATTGGTTGCAGCATCGCAGGGATCCGTCACGCCGAAGCGGTCTGCTGTGCCCGGCATCAGCTGCATGGGACCGCGCGCGCCTGCCGGCGAGTTGCGCTCCCGGTCAAATCGGCTTTCCGCGTAAGCAATCGCTACGGCGAGCGAAATATCGACACTGTGGCGTTCCGCCGCCTCGGTCACCATCTGCTGGATCTGATCGACCGAAAACGGCGATGGAGCGCACTCAGCAACGTTAGAACTACCTCGATCAGGAAGATCATCCAAAAGCTCAAGTGACCTTTTAATAGGCTCGTCATACCCAATTTGGTTCGTGAAATTCTCCAGAACGGGTGACTGATCGACGCTTGAAGCCACCCCGTCAGCGCCAAACACGAAATCATCCACTGCTGGTTGAACCGATGCTGTGGGGGCGGATGCAGAATTCAACTCTGTCGATTTGGGCGGAAAAAACGAATTGATATCAATGGCTAGTGGCTGCCCATGGGTCGACGAATAGGGTGCGATGGCAGCCAAAGCGGCAACTGCTCCGCAGAATTTTAGAGGGGGCGCACTGCGTCGCATGACTGGTTCCGAGCGGTTGTCCAGGGGGTTACAAAGGGGCTAAAATCTGCTTATTAAGCTCTCGTTACGATTTCTAGTACCCCGATAGTTCCGAAATCGAAACCCCCAAACTTGTCTTAGCGATATCTAAATAGGGATACACCTAACATGACGCATAAGGGCAACACCGTTGGTCTGGCCGTCCTCATGCTTGCGGGAACGATTGGGTGGGCGCATGCGATAGAGCCCGTAGATCAGAGCTATGTCCGCTCACTGGCCGCTCCAGGCAAAACCGTACTGGTCATGGAGTATTCAGACGCAACCGGTGCCGTCGTTGAGCGCAAAGGATACGCGTCAGCCGACGGCTTTAAGGCGATCTCTGGCACTCAATTTCGCGTCAACGCAAACACGGTGGTCAAGCTCTACGGGCTTGAGGCGTGTAACGGCGACATGGTCAACCAGACGGAGGGCTATACGGGGAGCTGCGCAGACTGGGCCATGAGCGGTCTGAGCACCGAGCTGGAAAACCCCAAGGTCATCTATTGTCGAGCATTTGTGTCCGAGCAGAATGCGGCTGAGCAAGATGCTAGCTGCTATGTGTACGTCTACTTTCCCGGCGCCATGGACAGTGTCTACAACCTGGAGGAACAGCTTGTTTCCACCGGCTTTTTGAGGCTCGAAAAAGACCGTGCAGGAAATCTGCTGCGTCCCGATCTGGAGGACAGCGCTGCCATCGGTAAGGAAGGCTATGGCATGTGGGCTGACCCACGCGTGCAAGCACAATGAGCCGGTTTCCTCTAACTGCTCTCGCTGTGATCGCTGTCGGGTTTGCCTCCACGGCGGGTATTGCAGCGCCTCCCGGTTATTTTGACCTGGCGCCGGGGGTGACCCTCATGACGGGCGAGTCCTGGAGCGATGGCGCTAAGAACTACCGCCTATACGGCGTTCAATCCTGCCTACGCTCCACCACATATACGAACGGCGCTGGCCAGCTTGCCGATTGTGGCGACGCTTCGCTGGCCATGTTCGCCGCCTATATCAAGGACACCAAGCCGGTTTGCGCGCCAGTGATCGTCCTGGGCGAGCTGACCTATGTCATGTGTTATTCCAGCGTTGGCGACCAGCAACTGGATCTTGGCACCTTACTCATATCGAGCGGTTTTGCCTTCGCTGCGCTCGACAAGGATGGATTGCCCTACAGCGCTAACTACGCCGTCGCAGAGCAAACCGCCCGCGAAGAAAAACGCGGCCTTTGGCAGTTTTCCGATGTGCAGCACCCAGCCATTGCCCTTGCCATCCAGGCCAATAGACCTGCAGGAAACTCCCAGCAATGATCGCTCGCGCTGCTATTCTTACCGCTATTGGCCTGTCAGTCGCGTTGACCGGCTGCACCTCAAGCCAGCGATATATCGCAACCGACGCCCGGCTCGCACCTCCCGGCTTCTCCGGTCGCGTGAGTGTTGTTGACGGTCGAACCCTAATGTTCCCCGAGCATGGCCGGACTGTTCAGCTCATGAACATTGACACTTGCGAGCTTACGCAATGGGCGGTGGTGCAATCATCGTCCGGGTCATCCCCCGTTCCGTGCGGAGCAAATGCCAAAGCTTGGCTCACGCGGACAGTGGGAGCGCAATCGGTCGAATGCCTTGGTGCAGGTTTCACCCATTCGGGCCAAGTCCTGGCCTATTGCACTGTAAGGGGTAGAGACCTCGCGCTTGAAATGCTTCGGGTCGGTCTGGCCGTGATTAACACGCCAAGGCCGCTCCGCACTGAGTATTTCTCGGTTCAGTCCGAAGCCGTTGCCAAGCGGTACGGGATTTGGGGCACCTTTGTACTCGATATGGACGAGTGGCGCCGGCGCGCTGTCGACCAAACCCCCACACGCCAGCCGATTGCTGACTACAATCTTCTCGCTGATCGTCACCGTGACGTGACGCCGCCGATGTTCGAGAGCCGCAACCTTCCTAAAGTGACTGGCAAGTGACGCATGCCGATGCTGAACTACACATGTTCGTCGCCACCATTGTTCCAGGCGTCGCATTGGTCGCCGCACGGCTGAAACTCAACGGAAAAAAAAGAGTCTCAAGGTTGCCCCACTCAATGAGGGTCAACCGCCTCCCCGGCAAGGTGTTCACCCCCCCTGACCCGACTGACAATCATAAATCCTACGATGTATGTCAGTCGCTTGGTTTCGGTTTCCGTGCCATTCCCGCGCCCCTCCAAAAGAGCGCAGCGCAGCTCAAATTCGCGCGCGCTGAATTCCCGAAGATTCTCAACCGCCCCGCCGCGTTGCGCCCTCGTGAACAGCCCGTACGCTTTCATGTGGGCGTCTATCGCAGCTTCGGTCTGTTCGTAGCTCATACCTTTTGCGTCACTCTGTTCAGAGGGAGCTGGCGCCGCCGGCTCCCCTGCCTCGTGGTGAGCATCGGGTGTGCAAACGAAAGCCGAAGGCAGAGCCCCAGGCGTTTCCTCATCTTGATAAACAAACGACCGTATTCTTTGCGGCATGACGCCCCTATTCAATGCTCGGCGAAATGGCGACGGCAGCTTGAAATCCGACGACTCCCTAATCATTGCTGAAGCGGACAGTGTGAGCGATAAGGGCTACGCGCCGACGCGAGAGCCAAAAAACGTATCCGCTCAACCCACTGCAGACCGACTTCGAACGGTATGGAATTGAACACGTTCGGCCGCGCTTTGACCCGACGAGATTGCCGCCTAACGGAGCCCCAGACGGCGTAGTCCAACTCATAGTTTTTGTGGGCTGGAATCTGGTGTACCTGACGCTTTAGACGGACGGAACGGCTGGCTCTGCGAAATGCTCTATCTGCAATCCGCCGGCACGCTACCGGGTGCGCTTCCAAAAAAAAGGGATAGGGCTGTCCCTATTTGGGTCTGTTTTTCCATGTCAAACGTCACATTGACCCCTGAAAAAATGGAATGAAGCCGTGGAAAGCACGTACCGCGCACTGGTGGTAGAAGATCAAACCCTTATGCGCCTGGCGCTGATGGACCAGATAAGCACGGCTTTCGAGAACGCAGCGGTGCTAGGTGCGCAGACGCTTCAAATTGCTCTCTATGAGCTAGCCAAAGAAAATTTCGATCTCGTGATTATAGACCCAGGACTACCGGGTTTTGACCCAACGTCTAAGGATGACAGGCTCTCGGTAGTCAGCAGGATTATTGAAGCATCACCAACGGCTCTGCACGCGGTCATAACTGGCTCTGACAACACGGCCGAAGCTGACCAGTTCCGCGGATTGGGCGCAGTCGCCTATCTCGGCAAAACCGGGCTGGAACCAGGGATGCTCAGTGATGTGCTCGATGACATTTCATCGAGCGGATTCTCCATCCGCTTGTCCAGAGTGACGATGACCGTTCCCGATTATTGTCATTCTGCGCTGACCCCCCGTGAACAAGAAATCATCAACCTGATGGCTCGGCGGGAGCCAGGAATGTCGCGCATCCAGATTTATGAGCAGGTAGCGGGCAAGCTCGGAATCGATCGCGATTCAGCCGAAAAATACTTCAAAAAGGCCCGTGCAAAAATAATGAAGTCTGACCATAAATTGCCTGTTGGGATCTAATGCATGCATATTTTGAACGTTCACGGCGTAAAAGTTCCCGTTAAAAACAGCGACATTTCCCCGGTGATATGGCAAGCGCTCGAAAGCGGTTCCTACGAGGCAAAAGAGGCTAAAAGGGTCGCCGCTGTTGTGAAGCCAAACGACCGGGTTTTAGAACTTGGCAGCGGCCTTTCGGTCATCACAACGCTGATTTCCCGCATTGAGGGCGTCAAGGTCTGGGCAGTGGAAGCAAATCCGGCCACGGTTGCCCTAGGGCATCGGGTGCTGGAGGCCAATGGCGTCAATAACGTCAGTTTGACCCAAGGCTTACTCACTTCCGGGCCTGCCAGTGAACACACCTTCTACATTCGCAAAGACCTCTGGATGTCCTCGATCGATCAAGACCAGGGGCCTTATGAACAAACCATCACTTTGTCCTCATCCAACATCGACGAATTTATTACGGCTCACGCCATAAATGTTCTCTTCATGGATATTGAGGGTGCAGAAAGGGACTTGCTTGTTGGAGCCGAACTGCCCGGGATTCAGCGTATTTTCATTGAGCTGCACGATCACCTATACGGATTGGAGGGCATTCGCCGCATCACTCAAGCGCTGACCATTCGGGGCTTCGCTTACGACCCCCGAGCCTCCTTTGGGTCATGCGTGCTTTTTGCACAAAACGACGGCCCTCGCGAATATCAGTCAGAAGCCAGCAATGAAAATTTCAAATAGATCCGTACTTTTCGCACTTTCGCTTCTAGTTGCGCCACTGGCTGGCCCTGCGCTGCCTGTCTCGGCGGTCGACGTGTCGGACCCCAACATCATGACCATCAAAGACGCTCAAGGCGAGGATGTCGAAACTTTCAGCACGGAGCAGTTGAAGACAGTTTTCAGCCAGCAAACCTACAACACGCGCACGCCTTGGACAGCGGAGGGCGAAGCCGTTACCTACCGTGGCCCATTGCTTGCTGACGTACTGTCCAAGACCGGACAGGCCAACGGCGCGTCTGTGCGCGTGACCGCTTACGACGACTTTTATTCCGACATCACCATGGACGAGATTGTGAGCTATCATCCGATCATCGCGGTCGAACGGAACTGCACTGACCAAGATCGTCAACGTGCCGTATGTGCGCCGGAGCAAGAGTTCCGTCCCATCTCAATGGTCGAAAAGGGTCCGATGTTCATGGTCTGGCCGTATGATAGCTTACCCGACTATTACCATCCGTCGCGCAATGCCATCTGGGTCTTTTTCCCGATTTCCGTTCAGCCCCTTCCATGAAAAGGGTCATTCCCAAGCACTTCTTTGCCGCGCTCCCCTACATTGGACTACTCATCTTCCTCGCTGGCACGGTCTGGGCGTTTGTGCAGAGCGATAGTTTTAGAATTCAGACCAGTCAGTTCCTGACCCAAAGATCTGAGTTTCAGTGGCGAGCAGGTCAGGCTCGCGAAGCCCTCATTCGGCTCACCGGATACATAGAATTGTCTGCGGCAACCGGGAACGATCTCAATCCCGACGCGATGCGGCAGACCATGCTTGCACAGACCAACATCGCGCAGATTCTGTCGTTGTTATATCTGCCGACTTTGATTGATGAGGATCAAATTGCGCTCCTAGAACAGAGCCAGCATTCCTATGAAACTGCTGTTATGCCCACTATCCTGTCGGGAGCCGCCACGTCTGAGGCACTGTCTGAGCAAGTGCGTGAAATAACGAAAAACATGGCAACCACACCGCGTAATCACGCCACACAGATGATGGTTTCTGAGCAGATCAGGCAGGATATTGCACGAAACTGGATGTATCTATGGCTCGCATTAGGGCCGCTCGCACTCATCTACGTCACTATTTATCGACGCTACTCATACCTGTTTTGGCAGGACAAGCAGATCCGTGCTTTCGCTTCGCTGTTCGTCCATATGACACGATCGCGCGTGACAGCCTTGCGGATGTTCTTGGACAACGTTAGCGCCGAAAAACCCCCAAACAGGGAAATGGTGATTGCCGCCAGAAGCGCCGCACTTGAGCTCGAAGGAATAAATGATGACCTGCACCAGATCGCCCACTCGAAAAGCGAGCAACGTACAGAGGTCCTGGGAAAGTTGATGGGCGGCTTAGCCCAAAACGATACCGTGGACATCGTGGCAAACGCAGATGCTGTTCACTGGCATGTACCCGCAAGCGCCGTTAGCGTAGTGCTGGATGAGCTCGTTCAAAACGCGCTTGCGGCTGTCGAACAAATAGAAGCTCCCAAGGTCGCGGTCAAAGCGGCGATCAAACGCCCGACCTTCCCATTCCAGTCCCCCATGCTGCTGCTCCAGGTCACCGATAACGGGGTTGGAATGCCCCCTGAAATTGTCGAAAAGGCCACAATGCCCTTCTTCTCAACCAAGGCCGGCGAGCACACCGGCCTAGGCTTGACCAGTTGCGTTCAAATGGCCACGTCCCTAGGCGGCAAGCTGACGATCGTCAGCAAACCCGGCATTGGCACTACCATAAGAGTTCGAATTCCGCTTCCTAGAGCAGCTCGCTTTTCTCCTACTTAGGGGGAAAGACCGCCCGGCGCTCTCTCCCCCGCAAGAGCTGCAGCGGGGTTTCCCCATCCTTCACTTTCGGCCTTCGGCCTCCGTTGCAGGAGCGCCGAAGATCCGCATGCGCGGATTTTCGTCACCCCTTTGGGTGGGTGATCCCCCTCCCCGCTTCCGCTCTTGCCCCCCTCTCTCCGGTCCGGTCGCGGACACCTCGGAGGCAGAGGCGCGGCCTCTGCCCCTACGGGTCAGATCAAGGAGAGAAAGTATGACCACCCGCACACCCAAAACCGCCAATCGTGACACCGGAAACAGCAAGACCAATAAGGCTATCAAGACCTGCGAGGCTCCCCGTGTCGACGTTTACGAGCGCGTCACAGCTAAGATTATAGAGCAGTTAGAGGCCGGAACCCGTCCTTGGCATCGTCCCTGGGCTATCAATGCAGCCCCTCTCACCCGTCCGCTACGCGCCAATGGCCTTGCCTATCGGGGTATCAATACACTGTTGCTCTGGATGCAAGCGCAAACCTGTGGCTATCGGTCGAGCTTTTGGATGACCTACCGTCAGGCGCTGGGGTTGGGCGGTCAGGTCCGCAAAGGGGAGAAGGCGGCGACCGTTGTCTATGCCGGGGCCATCGAGCGCACCGAGCAGAACGAAAAAGGCGAGGACGAAGAAAGCCGCATCCCGTTTCTCAAAGCTTATTCCGTCTTCAATGCCGATCAGGTAGACGGCCTGCCTGAACGCTTCCATCCCGTTGCGGTAGAGCCAAACACGCCGCTTGATCAGATGCAGCGCATTGAGGCGGCGGACGCGTTCTTCACCAATATCGGCGCAGACTTACGCCACGGCGGCGACCGGGCTTTTTATCAGCCTGCCGCTGACTTTATTCAGATGCCACTCTATGAAGCCTTTGAAAGCGCAGAAGCCTATGTGGCAACCCTGGCCCACGAGGCCGTGCACTGGACGGCTCATACCAGCCGCCTCGATCGCGATATCAAAAATGGCTTTGGCAGCAAGGATTATGCCCGCGAAGAACTGGTGGCCGAGTTAGGCGCGGTTTTTCTAGGCGCAGACCTTGACCTTTTCATTGAGCCGCGCGCCGATCATGCCAATTATCTCGCTTCATGGCTGGAGGTGTTGAAGGAAGACAAGCGGGCAATTTTCCGCGCGGCAGCCCACGCTGAACGGGCCGCTACGTTCCTACATCGCCTGCAGCCTGATTATGTCGATGCAGCCACCAAGGCAGATCCCGAAAGGTCCGACCAAGCGGCCTAAGGCACACCGTCGGCCGGGCGCGACATGGTCCGGCCGACCTTCATCAGCTCGTGGACCAAGATTGATCGAACACCCATTTTGGAATGGCCGCTATCGCGAATCGCGGTACTTGCGAATAGTCGAATAAAGCGTATATTTCGTTTAATACGAAGGAGTGGTGCCATGAAGAATTTTTCCACGGTTGATCTGCTGCGCGATTTAAAAACCGTGACCATGGCGGCAGACCGCCAACCGGTCGCCATCACCCAGCACCGCAAACCCCGCTATGTCCTGATGACCTACGATGATTTTGCCGCCATGAAGCAGGACGGCGATCCGCGCCGCGTCTATGGCGCAGGGGAAACGCCACCGGACCTGGCCGCGCAGATCGATATCGCCCTGGACAAAATTATTGCCGAAGGCACTGAACCCAATGGCTGATATCCCGCCCAATGGCTCAATCATCCGCTATGCCTATCTTTGGAAATGGCAGCGCGACAATCACGAGACGGAGGGCCGCAAAGAGCGTCCCGTGTGTTTGACACTGTCATTGCCGCATGGCGACCAAACCGCCCTGATCCTGCTGGCCATCTCAGGCACCCCACCCCGCGCCGACCAAACCACGCTGGCCATCCCCGAACTCGAGCGGCGCCGCGCGGGTTTGAGCGCGTGGAAAGACGCCTGGATTACTGTTTCGGAATATAATTTCGATATCGCCGAGAAGTCCTACTATTACGATCCCCAACCCGAAGTCCTGGGCACTTTCAGCAAGGGGTTCCTGGCGCAAGTGGCCATTGCCTTTAGGCCATTCACGACGAGCAAAATTGCCCGCGTCAATAGGGTCGACTGATCAGCAGGTGCTGACCTCCTGAGGAAGGGCCCCTGCCCCACCGGGTATTCAAGGATCGCTCCTGACCCGATGTCAGATATTGACCCACGGATTCTGATTTCTCAAAGCTGCCAAACAGTGCGATGCTTTCTGACGATTGATCCTTCCGGTTGCACTTGCCAAAGCATTACCGCCATGCCTTATTGCAAATGATTTGCAAAAGCATGGATCGGCAATGGAAGCGCGCGTACCGAAGGTCTTCACAGGTTGGAGCCGAAGCGGCGGGGAGGCGTCGTTATCTGACGTACACAGATCCGTTCCTGTGAAAGGTCAGTCCTCGGTCTGGCGCCGTGCCGCTGCGTTCGTCGGCCCCGGCTATCTGGTGGCGGTGGGCTACATGGATCCCGGCAACTGGGCGACGTCGCTGGCTGGCGGCTCCAAGTTCGGTTATGCCCTGCTCGTGGTGGCGCTAGTCTCGAACATTTTCGCAATCGTCCTGCAGTCGCTCTGCGCAAGACTGGCGATAGCCTCCGGACGTGACCTGGCCCAAGCATGCCGTGATGCATTCCCCAAACCGGTGGCCTACGTGCTGTGGGGATTGGCGGAGATCGCCATCATCGCTACCGACATCGCCGAGGTCATCGGCACCGCCATCGGCCTCAACCTGATCTTCGGCATCCCGCTCGAGATCGGCGTGCTTATCACGGCGCTCGACGTCTTCCTCATCCTCTACCTGCAGAAACTCGGGTTCCGCTGGGTCGAAGCGCTGGTCATCGCTCTCCTCGCGGTGATCGCAGCCTGCTTCGTCGTGCAGATCGCCCTGGCCGACCCCAACTGGGGCGACGTCATCAGGGGTTTCGCACCGACGAGCGAAATCGTCACCAACCCGGAGATGCTCTATCTGGCGCTCGGCATCCTCGGCGCCACCGTGATGCCGCACAACCTCTACCTGCACTCCGGCATCGTGCAGACCCGCGATTACGGCGACAGCTTGCCGGAGAAGCGCGAGGCACTGAAGTTCGCCACCATCGACTCCACGGTGGCACTGATGTTCGCGCTGTGCATCAACGCTTCGATCCTGATCCTTGCCGCCGCTACCTTCAACGTGGCCGGCCAGACCGAGGTCGCCGAACTTGGCGAGGTGCACAGCCTATTGGCACCAATGCTGGGCCTGGCGATCGCGCCGACGCTGTTCGGCATCGCTCTGCTTTGCTGTGGCATCAACTCCACGGTAACCGCGACATTGGCTGGCCAGATCGTTATGGAGGGCTTCCTCGATATAAAGCTGGCGCCATGGCTGCGACGACTGATCACCCGGGGCATAGCTATCGTACCTGCTGCCGGCGTAACAATCTGGTTCGGCCAGTCCGGCACCGCTCAGCTATTGATCCTCACCCAGGTCGTGCTGAGCCTGCAGTTGTCGTTCGCGGTGTTCCCGCTAGTGATGTTCACCGCCGACAAGACCAAGATGGGTGATCTGGTGGCGCCGAAATGGCTGATCGCCCTGGCGGTCCTGATCGCAGTGGTGATCGCCGCGCTGAACGTCAAGCTGCTAATGGACTTCGTCTTCTGAGACGTTGCTGTGGAAGCCTTACGAATTAACCACATCCTGTATCGAGCGGGCACATCGGCCCGCCGGTAAGGTTCGGTTAACCGCCGCAGATTGAAATGGCGGCCATGAATGCGATCCGCCAAAAGTTGAGGTCATTGCTTCCAGCACTTTTTGTGTTGGTCCTCGTCTTCGCCTTGCATCCTGGCGCTTCCCACCCTTTAGCGATCGAGACGGCTGGATATCCCTCTATTTACGCGACGGTGCAGCACCAAGTCAGTCCCGCCGGAATGCCGGGAACCGGTCATTGTGCCACTGATTACGCATTGAGGCTTCATGCTAGCGACGGGCTCTCCTGCGATAGTGATGCGGGCAATGCCGCGTGGCCCCTGCTCGATCAAGCTTTGCAGTCCCGGGCGTTGACCTATCCGCCGAAGCGGCCACCCATCAAGACCTGATCACGCAAACGGCGCAACCTCGCGCCTCGTTTCCTGACGGGCCTTGGACTGGTGCCCCGCGTCATCACGGAATTGCGTCATGGATACCACCGATCAGACGATCGTCCTCGAAGGGACGAACAGCATACGTGCGGCCACCACGCGTCGGCGCATTACAATAATGGCCATAGTCGTGGCGATAGGTTTTGCGGTTGTGATGGGACGGCTTGTCCAACTCGGATCGACGAAGACCGAGACTGTCATCGAGGGACGGACCATCAGCGAAATCGAGGCGTCGCGTCCGCCTATCCTTGATCGAAACGGCCTGCCTATGGCCGTCGATGTCCGTGTCCCTTCCCTTTACGCCGAACCTCGGCGCATTATCGATGTCGAGGAGGCCGTCGTTGCGGTCCGATCGGTCCTGCCAGAACTTGACGAGGCCTGGCTGCGAGATCGCCTAACCGGCGATCAGGGTTTCGTGTGGGTAAAGCGTGAGCTTACACCGGCCATACGCGAGCGGATCATGCGGCTTGGCATTCCGGGTCTCGATTTCCTGACCGAAAGTCGCCGCTTCTACCCAGGCGGGACCGACGCCGCCCATATCCTGGGCACGGTCAATATCGACAGCGAAGGCATCGCAGGTATCGAACGCGGCATAGACGACGGTGGCGTCGCTGCTCTCCAGGCAGTCGGACTTGCGCGAAACCAAATCCTCGAACCGATCGAGCTCACGATCGACATGCGGGTGCAGCATGCCATGCGAACGGAGCTGGTCGACGCCATCGAGCGCTACAAATCGATCGCCGCCGGCGGTGTGATGCTGAACGCTCGGACCGGTGAAGTGCTGGCCATGGTTTCCTTGCCCGACTTCAACCCCAATGTTCCGTCCACCGCCCTCGAGGAGGGGCGCTTCAATCGGATCACCGCTGGAAACTTCGAACTTGGATCGGTCGTCAAGACTGTGTCCTTCGCCGCTGCGCTCGACAGCGGTGCCGTGACATTGGACGACACCTTCGATGCCCGTTTCCCGGTCAGGTTCGGTCGTTTCGCGATCAACGACTTCCGCGGAGAGGGAAGGATCCTAACCGTGCCCGAGATTTTCCGTTACTCATCCAATGTCGGCACGATCCAGATGATGCAGCAGCTGGGAAAGGACAACTACCACGGGTTCTTCAGCCGGATCGGCTTCGACCAGAGCATAGTCACGGAATTGCCGGAGCGGACACCGCCACGTGTGGCGACCAGTTTCTCGGAGGTGGCTGCAGCCACCGCATCGTTCGGTCATGGGTTCAGCGTCTCGCCATTGCACATGGCCCGGGCGTTGGCTGCATTCGTGAACGGCGGCAACCTGATCTCCCCGACCTTCTATCCCCGGGACGAGGAGACCGCGTTGGCCGGGTCGACGCGGGTCATCTCCGAGGCGACGAGCGCACAGATGCGTCAGCTCCTGCGGTTCAATGCGGTGGTCGGGTCCGGCTCTCGTATGAACCGCCTGGCACTCGGCTATCGTGTCGGCGGCAAGACCGGCACGGCGGAGAAGGTGATCGACGGGCGATACGGCACCGGCAAGAACCTGAACGTCTTCGTGACGGCCTTCCCGATGGAGGACCCGCAATACGTCATGTTGATCCTGCTGGACGAGGCATCGCCGGAGACGCCGCAGTCAGGGAACACCGCCGGTTGGAACGCCGGGGAGGTCTCGGGACGCATCATCTCGAAAGTCGGGCCCATGCTCGGCATCGTTCCGGAAGACAGCAGGAGCTTCGACGACAGGATAATCGCCGGCCTGCAGTAGGTAGGCTAACAGAAGGTGACCGGTGAGACACGGATTCTTAACCATGTCCGAGGAGTGTGTGGGCATGCGCGACAACCGTCCACATCGCAACCCGATAGGCCTGATCGTCACCGTCCTGGCAATGGTGCTGGTGCTGCTCGCGCCCGGTCATGCCACGGCGGCTGCTCCCTTCAGCGGAAAGCCCTCGGTAGTTCACTCCTATTCGACAGAGACCTCCGTGGTCTCGTCACACGCTACCCACAAGGGCAACACGCATGACCATTCGCATGATGTGCTTGCTTATGCGCCGCCGCCACCCCCATCGGTCTCGCCGACAGTAGAGCATACCTGTCTACGCTTGCCCGAAACTCCCACCGACGTGGAACGCCTTCCCGAGCACAAGCCCAAGGCCTGACGCGGAAGCTGCGCCAAGCTGGCGCCAACCCGTCTTGTTTTAGCCTCGCGTCACCGGATGCCAGGCTCCAAGGGCAATTCCCAAATGGATACCGACTCCATCGTCCGCTCATGGACGACGAGCGCGCGCTCGACCTCGCGCACATACGACCGCGCCGCTATTGATCATCTTGTCTCCGAGTTCGCAGGGAGGCGACCATGCGCTTGATCGTCGGCAGCATAATCGTGCTGCTCTGCGTCTTCGGCGGCTACATGGCCCTCGGAGGCCACATCGCCGTACTCTGGCAGCCTTTCGAATTCGTCATCATCCTGGGCGCCGCGATCGGCGCCTTCGTCATCGGCAACCCAGGCCATGTCCTCAAGGGCACGATGGGTAGCTTCGGTGCCCTGTTAAAAGGACCGAAGTTCAGCAAGACGGACTATGCGGACATGTTGGGCATGCAGTACGCCATGTTCAAACTGATCCAGTCGAAGGGGATTCTCGCACTCGAGCAGCACATCGAGAACCCCGCGGAGTCTCGACTTTTCAACGCATTCCCTTCGTTCGCGAAGAACCACCACGCGGTCGAATTCGTCTGCGACTACATGCGTATGGTCACCTTGGGATCGAACAACGTCCATGAGATGGAAGCGCTGATGGACGAGGAACTCGAAACCCATCATGAAGAGCAGGAGGAAATGGTAGGGGCGATCCAGTCCCTGGCTGATGGCACTCCCGCGCTGGGCATCGTCGCGGCGGTTTTGGGTGTCATCAAGACAATGGGCTCCATCAGCGAACCGCCTGAAGTCCTGGGCCACATGATCGGCGGCGCTCTGGTCGGCACTTTCTTCGGCGTTTTCGTGGCTTACGGCTTCTTCGCCCCGATGGCCCAATCGCTTCGCAGCACCTTCAACTCCGAGTCCAAGTACTACGCGTCACTCAAGGCGGGCCTGCTTGCTCACATTTCGGGACAACCGCCGGTGATGGCCGTCGAGTTCGCTCGCAAGGCATTGATGAGCAACGTCCGACCGACCTTCATCGAAGTCGACGAACTTACCCAGAACCTGCCGGCCACGGCCTGAACTCGATGGGACCGGTCACCTGGACCGGTCCTCTCACCACCCTAAATGCTATGAAGGGGTCTGATCCTTGGTGTGGACGGCAGAGGGATGTTCGGGCTCGACGAGCCGAGCGTAGACGATGACCCCTACAGCCACCAGCACGGTCACGGCGACGGCGAACGCGATGACCCGATGACGCCTAGTCATGACGCCAGAGGGCCAAATCGTACAAAGGATCGCACCCGGCTACGTCGCATGATTCGCTTCCCCGTCTGGCGCCTCTGCAGCAACGCCCACTTCCATTGTGTGGGCCAGCATCTGCAGCAGCACGGTCCTGATGTGGTCGTCCGAAACCCCATAGGCAACGCGTTTGGCACTACGCTTTCCGACCACAAGCCGGGCCGAACGGAGCAGTCTCAGGTGCTTGCTGACCAGTGACGGCGACAGCCCCAATTCCGTAGCAATGTCACCAACGGATTTCGGTTCATTTAGGCACCCCAGCACGATGCGCAGCCTGGTCGGATCGCCCAACAACTTGAAAATGGTGGTCAAGGCGACGCAATGCTCGACGTGCGCCTTAGCGAGGAGCTGGTCCGCGATATTCAAGCCTTGGCCGCCGAAGTTCTGCCTTGCGATCTAGCCGAAAGCGGGGCGAGCCAGCGACCGAGGGGTACTTCGAGCGACCTGTGGAGGAGCAGCCCCACACCCGAGGCGCAGGCGATGGTCGAGATCGCGACCGCCATATACACAACGCCATTTCCGGACGGCAGGACCGCGTAGGCTAGCCAGGACAACGCTCCCACGACATAGATGTGGGACAGGTAGGTGGAATAGGATGCATCGCCCGATCGCTCCAGCAGCGAGATCTTCGGAAGCACAGCTTCAAGCTGCA
Organism: Devosia sp. BK; assembly: GCF_032907385.1. Classification (NCBI taxonomy): domain Bacteria; kingdom Pseudomonadati; phylum Pseudomonadota; class Alphaproteobacteria; order Hyphomicrobiales; family Devosiaceae; genus Devosia; species Devosia sp. BK. The sequence goes on along the minus strand of NZ_JAIMBX010000005.1, from coordinate 34,699 downwards.
CACCCAGAAAGACGGCGGCACTGGCGAATAACAGGCACCCGAGGAACGCGGTCCAGTCTTCGACCTCGGTTGCTGGCCACGCCAGTCCGAGAACCAATCCCGAAAAACCCAGCACGCCGATCGCAATCAACAGGCCCGTCGACGCGCGGAACGTCGCGTGCAGCGCCAAGAGACCCAACCCCATCCCCGCGCAGAAGGCCAAGGGCATAAAACTGGTGTAGAATATCGCCAGGTCCGATGACGGCTTGGCTACGCCCCCGAACACGGCAAGCCCGACGAACAGCACCGTCAGCGTCACCACCCGGGCGGTCGCCCCCAGAAACCAGAGCAGCGCGAAGCAAAGGTAGAAGTACACTTCGTAGTTCAGCGTCCAGCCCAGCTTGTAGATGGGGTGGATGCCGCCGCTGGTCTCGTTGAAGAACGGGATGAAGAGCAGCGACCGCCACAGCTGGGAGAAATCGAAGGTCATCGTCTTGAACAGCGACGGGGCCCAGAGGGCAAGGCCTGCGGTGAACAGCGTGACCGCCCAGTACAGCGGGATGACGCGTACCGCTCGACGGCGGATGAAGAGTCTGCCGTCGAACCGGTCGTCTCCGGTGACGGTCACCATGATGAACCCCGAGATGACGAAGAACAGGATCACCCCGAGCCATCCCCAGCGTCCGTACAGCATCGGCTTATCCGCAATGGGATACAGGAAGGCGTGCGAAGCCACGACCAAAGTCGCTGCCACGCCCCTGAGATATTGGACCGACCGATACCGGCCAGTCATTCCGCGTCCTCCGCTTGCTGGATTGACACGATCAGGTCATCCAGCGACTTCCTGTCCAGCGGGCCGACACGCCGGGTGAGAACGACCCCGTCCCGGTTGACCAGGAAGGTTTCCGGCACGCCATAGACTCCCCATTCTATCGAGGCGCGTCCGTTGGTGTCGGCGCCGATGGCGTCAAAGGGATTACCCAACTCGTCGAGGAATGCACCGGCGTTCTCTTCTTCGTCCTTGAGATTCAGTCCGAACAGCCGAACCCCGGTCCTCTCTTTCAGTTCGACGAGCAAGGGATGCTCGTCCCTGCACGGGATGCACCAACTCGCGAAAACGTTGACCACGCTGACCTGTCCGATCAGGTCGACACGGCTGAGGCCCGGGACCCCCGAACGAACAAGCGGCGGCAGCGAGAATTCAGGCGCCGGCTTACTGACCAAAACCGATGGGAGGTCGGTCGACGGGTTTCTCAGGGTGAAGGCGAAAACTCCGACGAGACCGAGCAGGGCCACCAATGGCAATCCTGCGAGCAGCAGCCGACGCGTAGGCTTGGGCGGTGCACTTTCCGGGCTCAAGGGGTGGTTGCCGCGGGCGTGGGTTGCTGGACAGGCACAGAGGAATCCGCCCCCGGCGTGCTCGTTGCCGAAGCATCGGGGGCTGGATCTGGCAGCAGCGTTGGTTCAGGCGTGGTGACCCTGAGGAAGATCGGGATGAGCAGGAACCATGCCAGAAGGAAGAGCATGAAGGCCCACAGCGCATAGTGGAATATCCGCATGGCGAGCGGTGCTTTATAGGCCATCGACGGAATCCGTTGTCCGAGTGCGAGATTTGGTCATTACGTGTGTTTCTCTCGGACAGGATCGGTTTTCCGAAGATCGAGCAGTGCGCCGCCGAACAGGATCGCCACCCCCAGGGTGATCCAGATGTCCGCGAGGTTGTTGGTGAAGAGCGGTGCGTTCACGCTCCCGAACGACAGGAAGTCGGTTACCGCCCCGTTGATCAGGCGATCGATCAGGTTGGAGGCCGCTCCCGCCATGATGCACCCGATCGCGAGATATTCCCGCTCCATGCGGGAGCGGTAGAACCAGACGGCAAAAGCCACAGTCATGACGGCGGTTACCAACGTCACCGGCCATGGCGAACCGGCGAACAAGCCAAACGAGACCCCCGGGTTGGACAGGAGACGCAAGGAAAGGCCCGGCATGAGCGGCGCCGTTTCTGTCAGGCCACTCAGATTCTGGATGGCCCAAAACTTCGCGCCCAGATCGACCGCTACAAGGATGGGAACGACATAGAGACCGACCGTGAATTTCCTCACGCCTTGCTCCCCAATCCCTTCCAGCCAAGCAGGCGCATGGCGTTGGCAGTGACCAGAACGGTTGCCCCCGTGTCGGCAAGAATAGCTGGCCACAGGCCGGTAACCCCGATGACGGTTGTGACCAGGAAGAAGGCCTTCAAGCCAAGCGAGATCGTGATGTTCTGCGTGATGTTCGACATAGTGGCCCGCGACAGCAGGATCATGTTGGCGACGTCGATGACCCGTCCGTGCAGCACGGCGGCATCGGCGGTCTCGAGGGCTACGTCCGTGCCGCCGCCCATCGCGATGCCGATGTCGGCTGCTGCGAGCGCGGGAGCATCGTTGATGCCGTCGCCCACCTTGGCGACGATCTTGCCGCTGGCCTTGAGTTCGCCGACGATGCGCTGCTTGTCCTCAGGCAGAAGTTCGGCCCGGGGCTCGATGCCCAGCGCCTTTCCGATGGCGGCGGCGGTTCGCTTGTTGTCGCCGGTCAGCATGACGATATCGGCGCCGAGATCTTTCAAGGCTTTCAGGCCTTCGACCGCGTCCGGACGCGGCTCGTCGCGCATGGCGATCAAACCGGCCACTACGCCATTTGCCAACAGAACGGAAACCGTCTTGCCCTCGTCGTTCAGTGTAACGATACGGGCATCCAGTTCGGCACCTAAAGAGATTTTCTCGGCAGCGGCCTTGGGCGATCCGAGGAAGAGCTCGACGCCATTGACGGTGCCGACGACACCCTTGCCACCGACCGCGCCTGCCTTGGTGGACTGCGCAGGCTCGATGCCATCGGCCTTGGCCTTCGCCAGAATTGCGCTGGCCAACGGATGACTGGAGCCCACTTCGAGCGCAGCGGCCAATTCGAGGACTTCGCGCTCGGTTTTCGCTCCGGCCACGATGTCGGTGACCTGTGGTTTGCCCGCGGTGAGCGTGCCGGTCTTGTCGAGGGCGACCATGTTGATCTTGCCCAAAGACTCGAGCACGGCGCCGCCCTTCATCAGCAGTCCGCGGCGCGCGCCAGCAGATAGTGCTGCCGCGATGGCGGCGGGTGTGGAGATGACCAGGGCGCACGGGCATCCGATAAGCAGGATGGCGAGACCCTTATAGATCCACTCGTCCCATGAAGCGCCGGTCAACAGCGGCGGCAAGATGGCGATCAACGCCGCGACCACCATCACGCCGGGAGTGTAGTAGCGCGAGAAGCGGTCGATGAAGCGCTCGGTCGGCGCCTTGGATTCCTGGGCCTCCTCGACCAGTGCGATGATGCGGGAGATGGTGTTGTCGGCAGCAGCAGCGGTCACCCGGATGCGCAGGGCACCTTCCTGGTTGATGGTGCCGGCGAATACAGGGTCATCGACCTGCTTGCGCTTAGGCACCGATTCACCTGTTACCGGCGCTTCGTCGATCGCGCTCTCGCCCGAGACGATGATGCCATCGGCAGGCACCCGATCGCCCGGACGCACCAGGATGATATCCTCGAGCGCGAGTGAATCGGCTGGCACTTCCTCGGTCTTGCCGCCGACTTCTTTGAAAGCTGTCTTCGGCACTAGGGTAGCAAGCGCCTTGATGCTGGCACGGGCCCGACCGGTAGCCACGCCTTCCAGCAGTTCGCCGACGAGGAACAGCAGCACGACGATTGCGGCTTCCTCGGCAGCGTTGATGAACACCGCGCCTACAGCAGCGACGGTCATCAGGGTCTCGATGGAGAACGGGGTGCCGTTGATGGCGCCGACGAAGGCACGCCGCGCGATCGGGACGAGACCGACCACCATTGCAGCGATGAAGACCCACTGTTCGGTCTGCGGGAAAATCCGGCCCGCCACGAAGGCGACCGCAACGGCGATCGCTGCAATGATCGTCAACCGGGCCTTGGCGGTTTTCCACCAAGGGCCCTCCTCGAAGGAATGGTCATGGCCGTGCAAGCCCTCGAGCGCAGCCTCTTTGCTGTCTTCGTCAGTTGCAGGAGCCCTGGTCGATCCGTGCAATTGTTCATGGACACCAGGGTCTCGTCTCGAATGATCGTGCCCTTCATGGGAGCCGTGATCGTGACCCACATGATCATCGCCATCGTCTTCGTCGTGAGCTTCTACGATGGGCTTGGATGCCGTTGATGATGTTGGCTTGGGTGGTAGCGCCGTCGCCTTGTAGCCGAGCTTGGACACCTTTCCTGCCACTGCGGCGAGGTCGGTTGCGGTGGAGTGCTTTACCGTCATCGTGCCGGAAACGACCGAGACCGAGACGTCCTCGACGCCATCGATCCTGCGCACCGCGGTATCGACCTTGGTGGCACAGCTTGCACAGTCCATGCCCTCTACACGGAAGCGTGTCGTATCATTTCCTGCGCTCATTGCACCGACTCCTTGAATTCCTTGCACTCGGCGTACATCCTCTAGCCACTCTAGGAGCAAGCATTAAATGAGTAACGGAATCGCGATCGGCAAAGTGTCCGAAGCCACCGGCGTCAAGGTGCCGACCATCAGGTACTATGAACAGATCGGGCTGTTGCCGGCGCCACCGAGGACCGAAGGGAACCGGAGGACCTATGACCTGAAGGACACCGAACGGCTGACCTTCATTCGCCATTCCCGAGAACTGGGTTTCGATATCGGCGAAATCCGGACCCTGCTGTCGCTGCAGGACCGTCCCGATCAGTCTTGCCAGGACGCCGACGCCATCGCGAAGACGCATCTGGTCGAGGTCAAGGAGAAGATCGCCAGCCTGACCGCGCTGCAGCACGAACTCGAGCGCATGGTCGTCGGGTGCAGCCATGGCCGCGTCGAGACATGCCGTGTCATCGAGATTTTGGCCGACCACGGCAAGTGCGCGCACCATATGCACGAAGCCTGATCGTCTGCACTATCAGGTCACGCCGACTCGGAGCCTACGATGACCAAAGTGTTCTTCTCCTATTCCCACGTGGACGAGGCCCTGCGAGATCAGCTTGAGATCCAGCTGAAGATGCTCAAACGCCAAGGGATCATCGAAACCTGGCATGACCGCCGCATCGTCGCCGGTCAAAAACTGGACGGTGCGATCAACGAAGAACTCATGAGTGCCGACATCGTGCTGCTGCTCGTCAGCCCCGATTTTCTGGCCTCCGAATACTGCTACGATCGCGAAATGACGGCTGCGATGCAACGGCACGACCAGGGAGAGGCCGTTGTCATCCCCGTCATCCTCCGCCCGTGCGACTGGTTTCCGGCTCCGTTCGGCAAGCTGAGGGCTACTCCTAGCGATGCCAAGCCGGTCACCCAATGGCCCGACCGCGATGTGGCCATGCTGGACGTGGTCAAGGACATCAGGAAGGCCGCCGAGCGTTTCAGCAAGGTCGAGTCAGCTTCGCCCCGACCAACGGACGGGTTTACGGCTTCGGTATCTGTCTCGGCGATTGCCCCTCGTTCCAGCAATCTCGGCCTGGCCAAAAGCTTCACGGACCGCGACAAGGACAAGTTCAGGGTTGAGGCCTTCGATTATTTCGCCAAATATTTCGAGAATTCCCTGACCGAACTCGCCAAGCGGAACGAGGGCGTCGACGGCGATTTTCGGCGTATAGATACCAACCGGTTTATCGCAGCGGTCTATCGTGGAGGAAAAGCCGTTTCCCGCTGTACTATCTTCATGGGTGGCGGGTTTTCTTCTACCGGCATCAACTATGCGGACGGAGAGACATCGTCGTCCAACTCGATGAACGAAAGCCTGACCGTGCATTCGGACGATCAATCGATGTTTCTACGCAGCATGGGCATGCAGACGTACGGTCGTGACAGGGACGAGCACCTGACCATGGAAGGGGCCGCAGAGGCCTACTGGAGCCTTTTCATCCAGCGCCTACAGAGCGAGCGATATTAGGATCAGGTAGGAGAAAACGGTGGCGATATCTCGCCACCGCCGAATATGTCAGGAACGCAGCCAGTCCAGCAATTCCGGCCCGAGCAACTGGGCGTTGATCTCGTCGTCGGAAAGGTCGACGAAACCGTCTAGGTCTCGGACGATGACGACGCCGGTGTTCTTGAACCGCGACGCGATGGTCCGAAGGAACTTGAAGTCCACGTCGTGTTCGCAGGCGCCCATGAACAGGAAATAGACCTGATCGCCGCGGCGCTCTGACGCCTCAAGTATGGATATGGTGCGGGCGTGATCGGCAGGGTCGTTTTCGCCATCGGTCACAAAGATCACGATGGATCGCTTCTTGCTCGACTGATCAGGGGTCGGCTCGAAGCCGAAGAACCGACTGACGATGCTGCCGAAGGTCTCGTCGCGCTCCAGCCAGCCGAAGTGCTGAAGGTTGCGTTCGAGTACATGGCTGTACTCGGTGCCGCCCTTCCAGCCAGGCACCCGGTCGATGACCTTGCGAAGGATGTAGTCATCGGCATCGTCGGGCGTCACCGTTCCGACGTGATGCGCCGAAGCGCGGCCATTAGCGAATGTGAAGACGTCCATCTTGCCATCGGGGTCGAGCACCATGCCGTAGGGGACGAGGCGGGCAATGAGCTTGCTTGTCGTGCCTTCCTCATGTTCGTGCTCGAACGAGCCCGACACGTCGATGTCGAAGATCAGTTCGGCCTTGATGTCGGGGGCAACGCCGGCCTTGTCGAGGGACAGGCGCAGCTTGTCGGCGGATTTCCGCAGGTCGAGTTGGAGGGTCATGGCAGTTGCTTCCTCATGATTTCAGCTGTTGCAGGATGTGGCGCAGACGATGGTCGAGTTCGCTGGCCTCGGTGGGAGTAGGACGGCGCTGGTTCCGCAACATGGTCGTCATGGCCGACAGGCTGGAAAGCCATCCCGGGACGGTGACGAGGGCGATCTCCTGAACCGCTGCTATCAAGGAGAGCGGCTGGGCGGCCTGGGCGCCGCGCAGTGCCGCCGTCTCGCGGATTTGGGCCAAGGTATGAGTAAGGCCGATGCCGCGGTCGGTATAGATGCGTGCCAACTCGGGAATCCTCGGCGACGGGCGCCCAGCCAAGTAATCCGCGGCGATAGACATCGCCTCGATCTCGACGGCCAACCGTTCGGTTTCCGCGATCTGGCGCTCGATGGCATCCTTGACAGACAGCAGCGGCTCCATCGTGCTGGCCATGAGGGCCACCAACTGGTCCAGTTCGAAACGTGCGCCGTCGAGTTCGTCCGGCGTATCGATCCGTTGGTTCAAGCGCTTGAGATATTGACCGACGCCCGGGGTCGTCTCGGCGATGGCCTTCAGGTCGATGGCCGCAAGGATCGACGACATCCGGTTCACGTATCCCGCGGCCTTGACCATGACGGGATCGTGCGAGAGTTCCAGCATGCGAGATACCGATCGACCGTATTCCTCCTGGAGCGCATGTCCCCACAGGATGGCCGAGCGTTCGGTCGCGGCATCGGCCACGACTTCCTGCAGGATGGCAACCGCACGGCGCAGCACGTCTTTGCCGGCCAAAGGGGCGATCCTGGCCAGATCGGAGACCGTTACTTCGAGCCTTCTGCGCTGTACGCCGGGAATGGCGGTCGGCTTCATAGGACCCGACGATTTCGGCGCATGCTCGATCGGCACGGGCACCGCATTGCGCGTGGCTCGGCGATCGCCAGCCGGCTTGATCACCGTTGGTCTTAGAGTTGAAGCGATGGTCGCGCCGGGCATGTCTCCCGGCTTCTTGTCCATCTTGCTGCCGATCAGGAGAAGTGGGTCAGCACGTCGTTGAAGTCGCCGTTGAAGCCGTTCCCGACCGCGGCGTATTCCCAGCCGTTCTCGCCGAGCAGCAGGCTGCCGAGCTGGACCACGTTGAACTCCTTGAATTCCTCGGAGAGGCGGTAGGCGCCCAGCTCCTTGCCGGCATCGTCGAGCAGGGTGATGGTGCACACGTCGATATCGCCGAACGCGGCTTCCTCCTCTTCCTCGTCGCCGCCGTCATGCCCGTCGCCGTGCTCGGCTTCGTGCACCGTGACGAGGATGGGAATCTCGTTGACGCCGAGCGGCAGTTTCGACCCGTCGATGAGGATGGTCTCGGTATTGTTCTGGACGCGCTTGTCGCCGCTGTGGGAAAGGCCGCCGCTCGGCGTCCTGAACGAGCCGTCAGGTTCCGCTGTCAATGCACCGCCGCGCGGATTCATCAACTTGGTGTTGTAGGTCGACAGGACGCTCGCCAGCTCGGTCACCTTGGCGCCGTTGCCGTCGTTGCGTGCCTCGAGGGCATGCACGTCGACGTCGTCCTTGTGGTCGGCATCGCACTGCCATTCGACCCGGACGGTGAATTGCGCGCCCTTGTTGAGGGAGAGACGTAGTTTGGGGGACGCGGTGCCGGGCTTCTCGAGCGATAGGGTCAGCATGTCGATCTCTTCGTGCGTGTGAATGTACCGTTGCGGCGGGCGCTAGCTGGACGCCAGTACAGCGAGGTCCTGCCGTGCCGAAGCAAGCTTCTGCCGGGCCTGGTCGAACTTTTCCTCGGTGCTCTTGCGGGCCGTCGCGACGAGGCCATGGATTTCCTTGGTCGTGGCGATGATCTGTTCGATCTGCTGCGCCTGCGCCAGGCGATTGTCGCCGGGTGCCGTGGCAGCGGTGACCGCGACGTCCTTGAGGGCGCGACCACGAATTTCGGTCAATTGCCGATCGAGCTTCTCCTGCCGACCGGCCATCTGCTGCACGCTCTTGACCGCGAACGCGCCATGGATGGAGAGCAGCGTCATCTTGATGGAAGCGAAACGCGACGCCACTGTGGTCGCGGTCTCCTGCAGCGTAGCAATGCCGGCCTGCTCGATCTGCTGGATTACCATCTGGTCGGCAGGAAGGCGTGTGTAGGTGCCTTCCAACGCCAAGGCACGGCTTTCGAGCAGGCGCAGCTTGTCGCGGAGCTCGCTCAGCCGGCCCTGTTCGACGACATCGGCGGGATTGGACTTGGCCTCCGTGGCCGCCACCTCTGTCTTGGCATTCTCCAGGAGGGCTCGGGAAACCGCAGCGGCAACAGTGAAGTCGCCGAAATGCTCGGCATAGCTCTTCTTGAGGACGTCGAGCTGCTGCAGTTCGGAGAACAGGCGCTGCATCTCGGCTGACAACTCGGTCTCGAGCTTGCCCAATTCATCGGCCAGTGTCCGGGTTCGACCGGCCACCATGTCGCCGATCTCCTCCATCAGCTCGGACGCCATGTCCTGGACGTCCTTGCCGCGAAGCTTGCCGAACAGCGAACCGAGCAGGCCAGGCTTCTCGCCGTTCTCTATGCGATCGAGGATTTCGGGAAGCTTGGCATCGTCCACGCCCTTTTCCAGGCGGTCGAACAGCGCGAAAACTCTGGTCGCCGACTTCTTGTCCAATCGGGCGAGGAAACCGTCGAGGGTACGCTGCAGCGCCTGTTCGGCTTCAAGACCGATCTGGATCACTTCGCCCGAAGGCATGCTTTCGAAGTCGATGGTTTGGAGGGCCTCACGAGCCTTGGGCTCCTGGTCGGGCCGCAGCACGACGGCGCCGGTATTCATCTGCACCGTGGGCAGTGGCGGAGCCGCCGCTTCGGTGATCGTGCTTCGGCCCGTAGATCCTATGACGGTAGGCTTCATCGACAATGTCCTCAGCACGTTCGGCTTGCGCAATGCTAGCCGCAATCATGTGGTGCTGGGTAGTCAGATCCTGCGTGTGGCAAAAGGAAGGCCGCCTTGCAACAAAGGCGTCGGCGGCTAAAGATCGGAGATGGCCACCGCCGCAGTGGTCAGGACGGGACATGCGCCGTTCGCGTCGAGCGGCGCCCCGCCGGCGGCCTGACGATTGAACACATAGCGCTTTTCGCACACGTCCACGGATGGCGGCAGCTTGGTGGCGTCGAAGATGTCAGTGCCTTCCTTGAGATTGCGCCAGAACGGCACGTGCGGGCTCGCTGCGTTTGCAGTCAGGTTGGCCTCGGTCATGCGGAACGGCAGCAGCTGCAGCTGGAACGATCGATTGCCGCCCTTGAAGGTCTCGCGCGCCATCGCGTAGATTTCCTTAATGCCGTCGTCCGTCATGGCGTAGCAGCCCACCGACTTGCAGTCGCCGTGCACCATCAGATAGGTGCCGTTTCGGCCCCAGGCCTGGTCGAACTTGTTCGGGAAGCCGACGTTGAACGACAGGAAATAGTTCGACTTCGGGTTCATCAGGCCGGGCGTGACGTCATAGAAGCCTTCCGGCGACTGGTAGTCGCCTTCCTTGACCTTGGGGCCCAGTGCGCCCGACCATTTGCAGATCGGGTAGGTCTTCAGCAGGGCGTACTGACCGGTATTGGTGCGCTTCCACACTTCCAGTTCGGAGGACTGCTTGTAGACGCGGATCACCATTGGCTCGCCCGGGGAAGACCCGATGGCGGCCATGCGGTCTACCAGCGCCTTGGGCACTGGCACGTTGTGGCGATTGTCGCCGACGAACTGGCTGCACCCGGACAAGACGAGCACGGCAACCATGGCAGCGAGCAGTCGAACAAAGGCTGGGAACATGGACATGCAGAGGACCTATCTATTGCGATGCACCCTAAGGGCGCATGGTTAGCCTGGGGTAAACTCGCGCCCCCACCTCGGAGAAACGATGTCACGGTTTCGCGAGAACGTGGTGCATTCCATTGCGACTTGTCGAGGAGGTGGCGCTCGATGTCGCAGGTCCACATCTTGCGTTGCATGACGGTCGGCATCCGTGGCAACCTGCGGCCATGAGAACATTTGCCTCGATTTTCGTCATAGCTTTCGCCGGTGTCGTTCTACCGGCCCGGGCGGTCGAGCCTCTAGTCGTTGGCGAGGGCGTGATCGTCGAGGAGGCGTGGGCCCGTTTTGGCGAAGCGGGTGCCACCGAGATCTTCCTGGTGGTGAACAACCGCAGTGCCGGCGAAGCAGTTCTGGGCGTGAAGGTCCCAGGAGCGACGGAAGTACAGGTGATCGGTGCAGCCGGTCGCGCCATCGAAACTTCGATACCGATCCATTCCGAACTGTATATGGAACCGGAAGGGGTCCGCATCGTCGCGACAGGTCTACCGCCTATGTCGACGGTGCCGGTCGAAGTCACGGTAGGAAGCGGCGACCCCGTCGTCATCCAAGCCCAGGTGCTGACGGATGGCCAGGCCGTGCCCGACCATCACGACTACCAGCACGGGTAATCACCACCGAGTGCATCGCTGCTCACTGCGATGCCGCAACCTCGTTCGCGACGAGATCGGCCAGGTTCTGCGGATCGGTCCCGGTCGGCGCTTTGCCGTTGACGAAGAAGGTTGGTGTCTGGACCACGCCCAGCGTTTCCACATCGGACATATCGGTGTTGATGACGCCGAGGATCCCGGGGCGAAGGGCATCCTGACGTGCTGTGGCGACATCGAGGCCGGCTTCGCCCGCGATCTGCCATGCCAGTTCAAGATCGGGATCGCCGTGTGCGGCCCATTCGGGCTGCCGTGCCAGTAGGGCTTCGAGGACAGGGATAAAGAGATCCTGCAGCCGGGCAGTCTCGAGGATTTTTACGGCCTCGTCCGATCCGTCGTGGAACGGTGCATAGCGCAGGACGAGCTTCACCTGGTCGGGATGGCGATCCATGATCTGCTTCACGATCGGATAGTACGCCCGGCAGGCCTCGCAGCTCGGATCGAAGAATTCTGAAATGGTGACCGGGGCATCGACCGGTCCTATGACATAGGAATGGGGTCGGACATAGCCGGCGTCCTCGAAATTGGCCACGATGCGCGAGGCCGGCTGGCTGGGCTGGCCGCCGTAGAAGAATGCGGCCACCCCGAAAACGGCGATGGCGACGATCGCGATGGATATGACGACGATGCGGGAATTCATGCGGGTCTCCTGGTGAGGGGGACGAGAAGGACTGTGATCGCGGCAAAGGCGACGGCTGACAGGAAGGGAATAGGCAGACCGAGCACGACCATGCCGTCTCCCGAGCAGGACGGGCCGGCGCTGCACGGAACAATGGGGGACGGAAGGACGCCGGCGTACATAAGAGAATGATAGGTGGCGATGCAGAGCCCGATCACGGACAGCGGCAGCGCATAACGCCATATGCCGAAGTCCGCGCGGTAGGCGGCAACGCCCAATATCAAGGCGAGCGGAAACATCGCGATGCGCTGGTACCAGCACAACACGCATGGCATCTGGCCCATGACCTCGCCGATGAAGAGCGCCCCGAGCGTCGAAACGCCGGCCACCGTCCAAGCCGCGAACAGAGCGAATGATTGGCCTTTTGTCAGAATAGGTCTCCCTTATCCGGGTGACCGTACGACCTCAAGCCACTAGAGGAGCAAGCGACTTGCTGGATGACCATCGAGCCAAAACGTCGCACGGCGGATGCGTGTGGCTCGCCTCGCCGATTGCCTGCACGATGACGAAATGCCCCATGTGCACGGGGGAAGAGGCCGAGTACCCAGTTGGGAACAGAACCCTTGGATCGGCCTAACCCATGAAGAAGACGTTGTTCGCGACCCTGTTGTTCATCATGTCGCCCATGACTGTCGGTGCCCACGACTTTAATGCCGGCTCCATCTACATCGATCACCCGATGATCCAGGAAGCGCCTCCGAATGCGCCCGTGCTGGGCGGCTACATCATGCTCCAGAACAATGGAGCGGAAGACGACCGCCTTCTAGGCATCGAGAGCGATGCCGTCGAAAAGGTCGAACTGCATCAGACGGTCATGACCAACGACATCGCCAAGATGACGCCCATGACCGAAGGGTTGCCGTTGCCTGCCGGCGCCATCGTCTGGTTGGGCGATGCCGGCACCCACGCCATGTTCATCAAGCCGAACGCTCGGTATCTCGAAGGCGACGAGGTGCCGGCCACTCTGGTGTTCGAGAAGGCGGGACGCATCGACGTGATGTTCAAGGTCGAGAAGAGGACCGGTTCGGATATGGCGCCCGGTCACCAGGGCATGGACATGGGCGAACCCAATGGCCAGTAACCCCGGACGCAACCTGCGCGCCTTCAGGCTGGTCCTCTGGGGGCTGGTCGCCGTCGCGGCGATCGGTGCGACGATGCTCTTCATAAACCGTCCTGGTACGCAGGCAGTCGAGGCATTCTACGCCAGGCCCTTTGAACTGGTCGATCAGGACGGCGCCGTCGTCACCGAGGCGAGCTATCTGGGCAAGCCCTCTGCGTGGTTCTACGGCTTCACGCATTGCCCCGACGTTTGCCCGACGGCGCTGGCCGAAATGTCGGCCATCCTCGAAGCCCTTGGGCCCGATGCCGACAAGGTTCAGGTGGTCTTCGTATCTGTGGACCCCGAGCGCGACACGCCCGAGATCATGAAGGACTACGTCGAGTACTTCGACCCGCGCATCGACGGCCTGACAGGCTCGCTCGAGGGCGTGTCGGCAATGGCGAAGGATCGCTACATCTTCTTCGAGAAGGTGCCCATGGAAGGCGGCGACTACCAGATGGAGCATCAGGCTTCGATTCAACTGGTCGATGCCAAGGGCCAGTTCTTCGGCACCCTCGCCGCCGAGGAGGGCTTCGACGTTCGGCTGGCCAAGGTTCGCCGGCTCATCGGTTCGTGAGGTCGCGAACAGTTGCTCACCGAAAGTCCTGATTGCCGCCCGATTTAACGCTAGGCTAACGATATTCGGCTGCAATGGCCGGACTTCGCGCCGAGTGAAAAATTGATCGTAGGGTTTCGCAGCGGGCTCTTGCCCATCCTGTTCGCCGTGATCGCCTTGCTGCTGAACGTGCAGCAGGCGAACGCTGCCGTGCAGGCTCCGAACACCTCCATCGGCATGATCCACGTCGACCAGCATGCCGAGCAGAATGAGCGTTGTGCCTTGCACGTTGCTGCATGCTGTTCCATGTCGATGGGCACGGTGGCTTTTGCATCCTTCGACATAGCCTATCTGGACTACCGCCCCGCGTTCGACCTCGATGCTGGTTCATCGCCATCCTTTGCGAACCGCCCCTCCGAGCAGTTCCGTCCTCCACGCCAGGTTTGATCCGTCGCCGCGACACCACGCCACCACTGCCATTTGCAGTCGGGCCGGCACGTCGCTCCATGGAACCGAACCTTGTGGACACCAAAGATGAAACGTCGAGATTTTCTCCGCCTGATACCCGCGGGCGTAATAGGCGCCTTGCCGATGACCCAGCCGACCCATGCCCAATCGCTCTGGGATATGATGAACCAGAGCCGCACCCTGACCGACGCCGAGCGGGAGGCGAACAGCGCTGCCGCCATCCAGGCCATCGACACGGTCGAACCGATCCTGTCCTACGACACGGTCAACAACCTGCAGATGGCCATTGCCCAGTACGAACCGTTCGTCGCCCGGGGCGGCTGGGAGCAGGTGCCGCAGGAAACCTATGGCGTCACCATGGGCGTTGCCCGTGATGGGGTCGTCCAGCTCAAGCGGCGTCTGCTTGCATCGGCGGACATGCCGATGGTCGAGAACGTGGACGTTGCCATGGATGCCCCGACCGATGCCGCCCTGCGCCGTTTCCAGGCTCGCCATGGGCTGCAGGTCTCCGGTCAAGTCGACGAGGCCACCTGGTACGCACTGAACGTGCCAGCCGAAACGCGGCTGCGCCAGCTGCAGCTGAACCTGGTGCGGGTCCAGACGATGGCGCAGGCATTGGCCGACCGCTACGTGGTCGTCAACATCCCGGCAGCGTTCATCGAAACAGTAGAAGGCGGCATGGTGGTGCGGCGCCACACTGCCGTCGTGGGGCGCATCGACCGGCAGACCCCCATCCTCAAGAGCCGCATCCACCAGATCAATTTCAATCCGTTCTGGAACGTGCCGGTATCGATCATCCGTCGCGATCTGATCAAGACCATGAACGAGAACCCGAACTACCTCACCGAGCAGAAGATCAGGATCTTCGACGGCGGCGGTCAGGAGCTGCAGCCGAGCCAGGTCAACTGGCAGACCGAGGAAGCCGTGAACTACAGGTTTCGCCAGGATCCTGGGCCGCTCAACTCCATGGGCAACGTCAAGATCAACTTCCACAATCCGCATGCCGTCTACCTGCACGACACGCCGACGAAGGGCCTGTTCGGCGACAACGCCAGGTTCTTTTCGTCCGGCTGCGTCCGTGTCGACCAGGTTCGGGATTTCGTCGGCTGGGTGCTGCGCGACAATGGCGACTGGGGCGACGCCGAGATCGGCAACGTCTTCTCGACCGGTGAGCGCAAGGACGTCGACGTGCGCAGTCCAGTGGAGATCCACACGACCTACATCTCGGCGTGGGCGAATCGGAATGGCGTCGTCAGCTTCCGCGACGACGTCTACGAATTCGACATGGCCGGCAAGGTCAGCTTCGAGGCATGACCGTACCGGACAAGCTGACCTTTGCTATCCACGGCTTGGGGTGCATGGATTGCGTGGCTGCGATCGAGAACGCGGTCATGCCCCTCAGGGGCGTGGCCTACGTCGGGGTCTCGCTGTCCGGCGGGACGATGACGGTTCGGCCCGGCCCCGGATTTGACCTGCCGTCAGTGGTGTCGAGGGTGCAACGCCTGGGCTACGGCGTGGGAGAGGAAGTCGACGCCGACCTGCCAGGCGCTGCAGGATGTCCTTGCCGGACACCTTCCGCGGTTGGCGGCCGCACTCAGGTGCAATAGGTTGGCGCCATGACATCAAGATCATATCTCTGGCCGGGCGTGCCGCTGGCGCTAGGCTCGGCAGTTCTCTTCGGCGCGTCCGCGCCCTTGTCGAAGATCCTGATGGGGTCGGTCGATCCTTGGCTGCTGGCCGGTATCCTCTACTTGGGCGCGGGTGTCGGACTGGCCATCGTGCACTGGGGTCGCCCCCTCATTGGACTGACCTCCCCGGAGGCGCCCTTGCGTCGGAGGGACCTGCCATGGCTTGCTATGGTCGTGATATTCGGCGGCGTGCTCGGACCCCTGCTGCTGATGCTGGGGCTTTCGCAGACCAGCGCAGCGTCCGGTTCGCTGCTGCTCAACCTCGAGGCCTTGGCGACAATGTTCATCGCCTGGGCCGTGTTCCGCGAGAACGTGGATCGCCGATTGCTGCTCGGCGCTGCGGCCATCCTCGCGGGTGCCGTGCTGCTGACATGGACCAACGATGGCCTGAAGTTGGATTCGGGAAGCCTGCTCATTGCTGCCGCTTGCTTGAGTTGGGGCATCGACAACAACCTGACGCGAAAGCTTTCGTCTGCCGATCCGGTGCAGATAGCGATGATCAAGGGACTGGTCGCCGGCACCACCAACCTGGCACTCGCACTTTCCCTGGGCGCCGACCTTCCAGGCATTGAATTCATCGGTGCCGGTGCAGTCCTGGGCTTCCTGGCTATCGGTGTGAGCCTGGTGATGTTCATGCTCGGGCTTCGCCATCTTGGAACCGCCCGAACAGGAGCATACTTTTCCCTCGCGCCTTTCATCGGGTCGGTGCTGGCACTTGCGATCTTTCGCGACCCCATAACGTGGCAACTGGTCGGAGCCGGAATTCTGATGGCCACCGGCCTTTGGCTGCATCTCGCAGAACGCCACGACCATGCACACGACCATGAAGTGCTGGAGCACGACCATGCCCACGTCCACGACGAGCACCACCAGCACACCCACGTGGGCCCGGTGATCGAGCCGCATTCGCACTGGCATCGCCACGAACCGATGCGGCACAAGCATCCCCACTATCCAGACCTGCACCACCGTCATGGTCACAGTCACGGCTAGCCGGACCGGCCAAACCGAGTTTGAGTGAACGACCAAAGGCTACTGCAGACCGGCAAGACCGGTCTTGGGCTGGAAGACTGCTTGATGAACGGAATCGGCAAAAAGTTATTGACCTTGCCATGGTGGGAAGGTCGAGAGTGTCCCTCAGCAGAGCTGACGATGGGTGACGGGTGTAGACTGTCGCCGAAGGCTTCCATTTGACGTCGTTTGGTCATGCTTGGAAATGAAGGAAATCAACATGAAAATCTTCAAGACTGCACTGCTCGCCACCATCGTTCTTACGGGAGCTTCGTCCGTCGCCTATGCCCAGGATGCGGCAGCCGGCCACGACATGTCCGCCATGGGTGGCGATGCCGCTCTGGGGGCAGAGCTGCCAGACATCTGCAAGAGCGCCGAGGGCATGGCAGGCGACATGTCGATGGACAATGCCCATGAGATGGACGAGGCCCACACCGACCTGATGGCCGGCATGGACGTCACCAACAAGCAGATGATGGACGCCATGATGGTCGAGGACATCGACGTGGCATTCGTGTGCGGCATGATTCCGCATCACCAGGGTGCCATCAACATGGCCAAGGCCGAGCTCGAGCACGGCGACAACCAGTGGGCCAAGGACATGGCGCAGAAGGTGATCGATGCGCAGGAGCAGGAGATCGCTGACATGGTGGCATGGTTGGAAGCAGAAGGCGCGAAGGAATAGCTGCAACTGACGGAACGACCACCAACATACCTATTTGAGTTTTCAGGCCGTGCTCTGAATCGAAGTGGCAAACCGCTTCCATGCAGAGCACGGCCTGCTATCCGAGCATAAAACCGAAGCAGGCAGACCGCTCAACACCCGAAGCGGCACGGTCATTGAAGCACCGCTGATTGCGTGCACGTCTTCAGTCCGGGCAAGGACGACATTAAGATTTCCAATCCGCCCTGTGAAACTGTCGGCGATGTTCAGCGGATCACATCCAATGTCTTTGAAGGCAAGCGTGGGCAACTGCCGGAATTATCGAGACCGTGCCTGATAGCGACGACGAATAAAGGCCCCAGTTAGCTTAGCGGCTCAACTACCCCGGGCGCATCCCTGACGGGACCAGGCTCTATTCCGCTACGCTCCACCGAACCCCACGATGGGTTTCGGCCTATCCAGGTCACGATCCTTTGCGCATGGGCGCAGACAAGTCCGCGCCAAAGGCCATACCGTTAGCTCGCTTTAGATCGAGGGGAGAAAGGCGTCGCCTCTCTCCCCTGCAAGAGCTCCAGCGGGGTATCCCCATCCTTCACTCCCGGCCTGCGGCCGTCCATTGCAGGACCTAGCCCCTTCGGGTGGGTGAGCCCCCTCCCCGCCTGCGCCCTTGCCCCCCTCTCACCGTCTCATTGGCGACGCCTAGAGGGCAGAGGCGGGGCCCCTGCCCGATGGGCAAAGGCTAGACCGCTTCGCGGGACCAAAGGAGAGCAAACCATGACCCCCACCGAAATCCAGCCAATCGTGTTGAACAAGCTAGACGCCGATCCCAAGAATGTTCGTAAAACCTATGCTCCCGATAGCGTCGAGAGACTGGCTGCCTCCATCGGCAGCGTTGGTATCCTGCAAAACCTCATCGTCCGTCCCGGCAAGAAAGGCCGCTTCTTTGTCTCTGCCGGTGGCCGCAGACTGGCAGCTCTCAAGCTGCTGCAGGACCGTGGCGCGATCCCGGCAGATCACCCCGTCAATTGTCAGATGCGCGACGAAGACAGCGCAGTCGAAGTGAGCTTAGCCGAAAATGTCATGCGCGAGGCCATGCACCCGCTCGACGAGTTTGAAGCCTTCAAGGCCCTCAGCGATCAGGGCAAGTCTCCGGATCATATCGCATCCCGTTTTGGCGTAACTGAGAACCTCGTGAAACGCCGCCTTGCCCTTGCTAAGACCGCGCCGGAACTGCGCGAATTGTTCCGCTCAGGAGAGATAGAGCTTTCCCAATTGGCCGCCTTTACCGTGGTCGACGATCATGCGCGCCAGTTGGAAGTCTGGAACAATCTTGGCCAGTGGAGCCGCCACAGTGCAACAATTCGGCGCATGCTGCTGGCCGAGCAGACCACAACCGACACGCCCCGCTTTGCCGTCGTTGGAGAGGCCGCATACTTGGAAGCGGGCGGCATTTTACGCAAAGACCTGTTCGATGAGAGCGGCAGCGGGGTTATCGAAAGTCCCGACATACTAGAAGCCTTGTTCGACAACGAGGTGGACGCTGCCAAGGCCAAGCTTCTGGCCGAAGGGTGGGCGTGGGTCGAGTTTTTCGAGGCCCTGCCCCACTGGTATTATGGCTCGGTCCGCGTCTACCCCACCGACACCGAGCTTTCCCCGGATGATCAGGCCGTGCTTGATGGGTTGGAAGCGGAATTGGAAAGCCTTGATTTCGAGGGGTCCACGCTGGACCTGCAGGAACGGGAACTGCGACAGGCCGCGCTCCACGAGCAAATCGAGCAGCTTGACCGCAAGACCAGTGTTTACTCCGAAGCCGATTATCTGACCGCTGGCGCGTTCATCACCATAGGCAATTTTGGGAAATTCCGTATCGAGCGAGGAATGATGTCACGCGGGCCCAAGGAAGAAAGCGCTGAGGCCGAACAGGCAGAGCGCGAGGATGAGAATGAAGTAACAGACGGCAGTGTCGTGGCGAAACCTGCAAAGAGCACCGGGTTGGACGATCTGTCGTTTTCACTGGTCGAGGAGTTGAGCGCTCGCAAAACCGCAGCGCTGCGTGTTGCCCTTGCCAATAACCCGGACGTTGCCCTTGTGACGGTCGTTCATGCCATGCTGCTGCGCGTGGGCTACAGTTACGCGCGGGAACAGAGCGCCGTGCAGGTCAGCGTGACCCCCGAATATCTCAAAGGCTCCATTTCTGATTACGAGGATTACGCTCCGGTCGTCGAGTTCGCCAGCCTGTGGGAAAACCTTGGCCACGCCATTCCCGGCAACCCAAGCGATCTTTGGGACTGGCTGACGGACAAGACCACCGACGAACTGCTGTCCCTTCTCGCGGCTGCCGCTGCCAAAGGCGTCAACGTGGTCGAGAGGAAGTTCTCCGACCGAGGACAGGCGTTCGAGCATGGCAAAGTGCTGAGCCAAGCCCTCGCCCTTGATATGGCCGACTGGTTCACCCCAACCGCTGAGAACTACTTCAAGCGGATCAGCAAAGACCAGATCGCCACGGCTGTAAAACAAGCCATTGGCGATGATGAGGCGACCAAGGTGGCGAGAATGAAGAAGGGTGACGCCGCAGCCTATGCCGAAACGCTCTTTAAAGATCGCCGTTGGCTGCCCCCGCAGCTGCGGGCACACGTTCCACAGGAACCGGCTTGCTGATAGCTCTCCCAAGCCGAGCCGGTCGCGCCTTACGCGACCGGCCTTCGACTACTCCCAAAAATCGCGGTAGCCGCGATCCCCGCATCGAACCGGGATCGCGGCTTTGTCGCCCGCTTTACGCGCGCCAAAAGCGGGGTCATCCGGGCCGAGTCGGCTCAGAGCGAAAGCTGGTGCCACTCAAGGCGTTCGTATGAAGCCGGCGGCATGCGAATTGTCAGCTGACAATTTCGTAAAAAATGCTGCAAAATCAACGTGGTTTCGATTCTGCAAGCTCGCATTAGGAGTCTGTTAACCCAATATTCCTTGACCGCCTGATGGGAGTCGGGTCAATTTGCGGAAAATAACCAGAGTGGCTCTATTTTGCGACTTTCACGATGAAGCCAGTTGTAGCTGCAAATTCCCGACCCCAGGGCGGCCCAGCGTTTGATGAAACGATCTGGGAAGACTCTCAGGCTTTGGGCTCGCAGCTCCAAGTCCTGCGGGAACGTCTGTTTCCGCCTGAGGCTCAAAAAGAGCTCCGCACCTTCTCGACCGCCGAAACTGCAAAACTGATCGGCGTCACCGAAAGCTATATCAGAAACCTGGCGACGGACGAAGCTGGGCCCATCCCGGAAAAGGCTACGACCGGGCGGCGCCGCTATTCCCTGGAACAGGTTCATGCCCTTCGGCAGCACCTGACTAAGGGGAAGACCTCTTACGTCCCTTGGCGCAAGGAGGGCGAACACCTACAGGTCATCGCCGTCACCAACTTCAAGGGTGGTTCGGGCAAAACCACGACGGCCACCCATCTGGCTCAGTACCTTGCGTTGCATGGTCATCGTGTTCTTGCCGTCGATCTTGATCCACAGGCATCGATGTCAGCCCTGTTCGGCTATCAGCCCGAATTCGACGTGGCTGACAACATGACGCTCTATGGCGCCATCCGCTACGACGAGCAGCGCCGGCCGCTTTCTGAGATCGTTCGCAAGACCTATTTCGCTGGTCTCGACTTGGTGCCCGGCAATCTCGAATTGCACGAGTTCGAGCATGACACGCCGCGCGTGTTGTCGAGCGGCACGCAGGACGACGATGGCCTGTTTTTCATGCGGGTCGCGAGTGCCTTGCAGAGCGTGGCTGACGACTATGACGTCGTCGTCATCGACTGCCCGCCCCAGCTTGGCTTTCTCACCATGTCGGCGCTGTGCGCCGCGACGGCCGTCCTGATCACCGTTCACCCGCAAATGCTCGACGTCGCCTCAATGAACCAGTTCCTGGCCATGACCTCGCAATTGCTGGCAGTGGTGCGCGATAACGGCGGCAATCTCAACTATGACTGGATGCGATATCTGGTCACCCGACATGAGCCCAATGACGGCCCCCAGAACCAGATTGTTGCCTTCCTGCGCAATCTTTTCGGAGAGCGCGTGCTGACGCCAATGATGGTCAAGTCGACGGCCATTTCTGACGCCGGCCTTTCCAAGCAGACCGTCTACGAAGCCCCGCGTGAATCCATGAACCGCCAGACCTACGACCGGGCGCTTGAATCGATGGATGCCGTCAACGGCGACATTGAGAAGCTGGTCCATCAGGCCTGGGGGAGGGCGGTCAAATGAAGAAACCCGACGGGCGGGGCAGGGACATTCTGCAGAGTCTGGTCGCCGCAGGCAAGCCGGGACGTCCTGACGATGGATCGACTTCGCATGCTCGGCCCTCTGGAGCCGTCAAGGCCATGAGCCTTGGCCTTGACCGCCTGTCGGCCGAGGCTGCTCAAGCCAAGGTGTTGCGCGAAGAGCTGGCCAGTCGAGAAACGACCCAGGAGCTTGACCCGGCGCTGTTTACTGCCTCGATCGTTTCTGATCGTATTTCTTCGGCGAGTGATGGACGCCTGCAGCAGCTCAAGGCAGCTATTGCCGAAAACGGGCAGCAGATACCTGTCATTGCCCGTCCACACCCGACCGAAGAAGGGCGCTTCCAGATTGCTGCCGGTCACCGGCGTTGGCGCGTGGCTCAGGAGCTTGGGCTCAAGCTCAAGGCCATTGTCCGCAAACTGTCTGACCAGGAAATGGTCATCCTGCAGGGGCAGGAGAATGGGCCGCGCGAGGACCTGACCTTTGTCGAGCGCGCGCGCTTTGCCATGCAGATGGAAACCCACGGTTTCGATCGCGACACGCTGTCGGCCGCCCTCAGCGTCGATAAGCCAGAGATTTCACGTCTGCTCACCGTTGCCCAAGCCCTCGGCGAGGACCTGATCGTGGCCATTGGTCCAGCGCCCAAGATTGGCCGGCCCAGATGGCTCCAGCTCGTCAAAGGCCTCGAGCCCGCCGGCGCCCGCGAGGCGCTCGACGAGGTGTT
The DNA here is from genome assembly GCF_032907385.1 of Devosia sp. BK. NCBI lineage: Bacteria > Pseudomonadati > Pseudomonadota > Alphaproteobacteria > Hyphomicrobiales > Devosiaceae > Devosia > Devosia sp. BK. The sequence continues at coordinate 12,372 of NZ_JAIMBX010000005.1, read as the reverse complement.
GGGGTCATCTGACTTTCAAAGCGGGGACAGCGATCAGCGTTTCGCCATGGCGTTGCAGGCCGTCGGGTCAAAGCAGCGAACGGCCAAGCGTAGGCTTGCCTCTCCCGACCGAGTTGCATGGGTTGAAAAGAAGGGGCGCCAAGTCCGCCTTGTCTCCGACAGCCCGGCCTTCGCTAGCTTTATCCAACAACGCCTTCCCGCACTCCTTGAGGAGTTTGCGGGCAGTGCCGAAGCCAAAACAGAGAAACAGTCGAAAGGATCAAGCCGCTGAATATCAAACGCTTTTGGTGAATTGTCAGCTGACAATTAGCACTGGGAGCACATGAAACCGGGCAAAGAAAAAGGCCCCCGAAACGACATTCCGGAAGCCCTTCTCATGAGTGGTATCAAGAGAATCGCACTTCCAGGAATCACAGTCAAGGCCTTCGGGCACTGAGCGTCGATTCGGCGAGCAGATTTCTATTGCCTAGAGATAGGTGAAGAAGGATGCAGACCCATACTGTAACGACGCCCTTTGGGCGGCGGCCGATGACGCTTGGCATGATTGCCAGTCAGGTCACGGCCCAGACTGCGCCGGAAGGCGCGACCGTGCATAAATGGCACGTCTTCAGAGATATCAAGGAAGCCCGGATTGCCCTGGGCGCCACCGATCGGGCGCTGGCCATCCTCGATGCCCTGCTATCCTTCCATCCGGAGACGGCGTTCTACGGCGATAGTGCGCTCATCGTTTGGCCGTCCAACGAGCAGCTCATCGGCCGCGCGAACGGGATGTCGCCGACGACGCTACGCCGGCATTTGGCCAACCTGGTCGATTGTGGCCTGGTGGTTCGCCGCGATAGCCCAAACGGCAAGCGCTACGCCCGCAAGGGGCAGGGCGGTGACATCGAGCAGGCCTATGGCTTTGATCTCTCTCCGATCGTTGCTCGCGCTGTCGAGTTCAAGGAGCTTGCGGAGGCCGTGCGTGCCGAGAAGAAGGCCTATAAGGTCGTCAAGGAACGGCTGACTATCTGCCGGCGCGACATCGTCAAGATGATCGAGGCGGCGATCGAGGAAGGCGTTCCCGGCAATTGGGGCAGCGTGCATCTCGAATATCAGTCCATCATCGGCCGTCTTCCCCGGACTGCACCGCGCCAGGTTCTTGAGGCTGTGGCGGCCGAGCTGGATGACCTTTGGACCCAGATCCGCGACGTGTTGGAATCGTTCGTAAAAACACAGAATCTGAACGCCAATGAGTCCCAAATTGACCGCCACATACAGAATTCAAATACCGAATCTAAAAATGAACTTGAAAGTGGCTTAGGAGTAAAAAGAGAAGAAGGCGGCAGCGCCGGCGAAACTGACAACCTGCGGCGCTTGCCGAAGCGCGAACTGCCCCTCGGCATTGTGCTAGATGCGTGCCCAAACGTCCGCTGGTTGACGAAAGGTGGCGATATCAGCCAGTGGCGTGAATTCCTGGCCGCCGCAGAACTTGCCCGGCCAGTTTTGGGTATCAGCCCGAGTGCCTGGGAGGATGCCCAGGTCGCAATGGGTGAGCAGCCGGCCGCCATTACGCTGGCCGCGATCTATCAAAAGTCCGATCAGATCAAATCCCCCGGCGGATACCTGCGAAATCTGACGGAAAAGGCAAAGGAAGGGAAATTCTCGCCCTGGCCAATGATCATGGCGCTGCTCAGGGCGAAGCTTGACGCCGCGAAGGCAACCGGGGCGGGCATTGCTGAGGCCGAGACCGAACTTGGCGCCGCAAAACGGCTCGATCGCACCGAGAAGCGGCTCGAAATCAGCGAAAGCTTGAGGAGCACCCTGGGTAAGCCCAACCGGTGACCGGCTCTTGCCTTGTAGTTGCGGTTCGGATGCCATATATTACGCGCACTGGATATGACATATGCTGGCTGAGGAACATCATGGCCTTGATCGCGAAGACGGTAGACGTGGGAGCGCCGCTCATTCTGTCCTATATGGATCCGGCCGGTCAAATTGCGGCTGAGCGTGTTGCGGATGGGTTTGGTATGTCTAAGTCCCAGCTCGCCGAGACCGCGGGACTGGCGCGTGAAACGCTCTATCGCGCGGAACGGATCGGTGCACCAAAAGCGCAGGGCCGTTTGCGCGAAATGCTGGAGATTATCAGCAGGGTCACCGAGTGGGCAGGCGGTAAGGATCAGGCCATGGCTTGGTACCGTGCTCAGCCGATACCGGCCTTTGGTGGACGAACCGCTGAAGCACTGGTCAAAGACGGAAAAGCGGCAGCGGTACGCGAATATCTCGATCATATGGCTCTAGGCGGCTTTGCGTGAGGTTTGTCGGAACCTGCTATCGCGCTCACGATCCTCGCTGGTCATTCAAGCCGAGCTCCGGAGAGGGAGCGGCAATCCGCGGTGCTCGGTTTAATCCCAAGGGCGTTCCTGCACTCTACCTAGGGCTTAGCATCATGACGGCGATCAAAGAGATCAGCCAGGGTCTCCCGCATCGGCTCGATCCTACCGTGCTCTGTTCCTACGATGTGGACTGCGAAGATGTCATTGACCTGACAACAGAGCGGGGGAGGGGGGCTGCGTCGGTCTCGGCCAGCGAGATGGCCGGTGACTGGGCATGGGCTCTTGCCGTTGGTGAACGGCCGGCTTCTTGGGCGATTTACGATCGTTTGGTGTCACAGGGCGCTGCCGGCATTGTTGTGCCGAGCTATGCCGTTGGAGCTGATGCTAACGATCGCAATTTGGTGTTGTGGGAATGGGGTTCGGCACTTCCGCATCTAGTCGAAGTCTTTGACCCGAGCGGCAGGTTGCCGCGCGATCAGCTATCGTGGAGCTAATTATGGACAGCAACCTCTCGATGGCAATTCAGCCCCCATGGGCCCCACCGACGTGACCTTACCATGCGACGAAAGTGTGTGAATGCAGCAAGATAAGGCCACCCAGGCCGATTCCCCGAAGCCGCCGCACAATAGCTTCGGTTACAGGCGGCCGCACACTTCCCGGCACAAAATCGGGCTTCGCCCGTTCCACCCTTAGTGCAAAGGACCTGTATGAGCGACCAGACTTCTATCATCCACGACCTGGGCGTCGAGTCGACTTTCGACCCTGCCGCCGAACTTGCGCGCCGCGTGGGTTTCCTCAAGGACTATCTCAGGGACTCGGGCTTGCGGTGCTATGTCCTCGGCATCAGCGGGGGCGTCGACTCCACCACGGCCGCCATGCTGGCCCAGCGGGCGGTAGGTGAGCTGCGCACAGAGGGATACGAGGCCAGCTTCGCCGCGGTGCGGCTGCCCTATGGACAGCAGGCGGACGAGGCGGACGCGGAGGCGGCCCTGGCAGCGATTGGTCCCGACCACCTCTACTCCATCAACATCAAGCCGGCCGCCGATGCGATGCTGGCGGCCGCCAAGGTGTCCGGACTGGCCTTTTCCGGTGCGGCACAGGAGGATTTCATCCTCGGCAACATCAAGGCGCGGCAGCGCATGATTGCTCAATATGCCCTCGCCGGTAGTCTGGGCGGCCTGGTGATCGGCACCGATCATGCGGCAGAAGCCGTCATGGGCTTTTTCACGAAATTTGGCGACGGTGCGGCCGACATCCTGCCGCTCTCCGGACTCAACAAACGCCGCGTGCGCGCCATTGCCGCACTTCTGGGTGCGCCTGACAGGCTCGTCATGAAAGTGCCGACGGCGGATCTCGAGAACAACGCGCCGCTGCGGCCGGATGAGGACGCCTATGGCGTCACATACGACCAGATTGACGACTTTCTGGAAGGGAAGCCGATCAACGCGGCGGCAGAGGTCCGCATCCTCGAAGCCTATAGAAAAACGGCCCACAAACGGGCCTTGCCTGTGGCGCCCGCCTGGGGTGCGCCCTAAGACGTCGAGGCAGATTTGGATGCCTGGATGGCCTGCTGGCGCTCGGGCCATGTGCTCTTGATATAGTCGAGCACGGCGCGGATTTCGTCGTCGGTTAGCACGCCGGCGAAGCCCGGCATGTCGCTTTCATAGCCCGGCAGGATCGCTCCGGGGCCTTCCTTGGTGATGCGGAACAGCTGCGCATCGGAATGGTGCCAAGTATGCCCCGTCGCGTCATGCGGCGGCGCGGGTAATTTGCCGTCGGGTTTGCGAACGCCCCAGTCAGGTTGCCCTTCGAGGTTAGCGCCATGGCAGCTGGCGCAGCGTTCGGCGTAAATCTGCTGACCGGCCGCCAGATCCTGGGCGCGCGCTTGAGGAACAGCATAGACTGTGGCGACGAGGGCTAGTGCGTATGCGCGGTATGGCACTGGCTATGATCCGCAAGGGCTTCAATGATCTGGCAGTCGCACACGCGCCCGTTGCCGCACTCGGCGATCATGCGCTGCAGCTCGGACTTGAGCGCCATCAGGCTTGAGATGCGCCGCTCCACCTCGGCAAGGTGGTTGCGGGCGATGCTGTCGGCTTGGTGACAGGACGCCTGCGGTGTCGAGGTCATGTTCAAAAGGGCGCGGATGTCGTCAACCTCGAAGCCAAGCTCGCGGGCATGGCGGATGAAGTTGAGCCGATCCACCTCCGTCTGCGCATAGCGGCGCTGGCCACCGTCGGTGCGCGGCGCCGAGGGGAGCAGGCCGATCTGCTCGTAGTAGCGGATGGTTGGCACCTTGACCTGTGACCGCTTGGACAACTCGCCGATAGAAATATGCATAAGATGCTTGACCCTCTAGTGGCTAGAGGGATTACCATCTTCCCCAGAATAAGGAAAGGGTATGGTCATGGGCGCATCGGCTGCCATGAAAGAGGTCCGGTATCACGTCACGGGCATGGACTGTTCGTCCTGTGCCGCCAAGGTTGAAAAGGCTGCGCGCGGCATTGCCGGCGTGCAGGACGTCAAGGTGTCGATCGCCTCGCAGATCATGACGCTCGAGGTCGATGACCCGGTAGCCCGTCTGCCCGCCGTGGAAAGCGCTGTCACCGAGCTGGGCTACCAGCTCGACCGCGTTAAGGCGCCCAAAGCCGTGTCGGGCGAACACGACCATGACGAGGATGGCGACGACGATCGCATCCCGGACCTTTCGCACGTCACGCCGGCCTACAAGCGCGCGCTCTGGATCGTCGTGCTGCTCAACGTCGGCTACGGCATTATTGAAATCGGCGGCTCGATACTCTCAGGTTCACAGGCCCTGCAGGCCGACTCCCTCGACTTCCTGGGTGACGGGTTGATTTCCTTCCTCGGCCTGATCGCCGTGGGCTGGGGTCTGGCCGCGCGCGCCAAGGCAGCGCTCATTCAGGGCATTTTTCTTGCCGTACTCGGCTTTGGCGTCGTCGGCTCGACCATCTATCGGGTCTTCGTCGAACATGAGCCGCAGACCCTGCTGATGGGCAGCTTTGCCCTTGTGGCCTTCGTGGTCAACGTGCTGGCCGCCGTGGTGCTGATCCCGCATCGCAAGGGTGACGCCAACATGCGCGCCGTCTGGCTGTTTTCACGCAATGACGCGATCGGCAACCTCGCCGTCGTGCTGGCGGCGGTGATGGTCTGGGCGCTGAACAGCCCGTGGCCGGACCTGATTGTTGCCTTTGCCGTTGCGGCGCTGTTCCTGCAGTCGGCCTGGTCGATCATCCGCGACGCCCGTTCGGACCTGCGGCAGGCAAAGTCATGAAGCAGCGCGACGCCTCCCTCTTCGTCATCCTCGGCGCCATCGGCCTCGATGCCGCCACCAAGGAAGCGGCGTTGATGTTCCTCGAGGGCCGCACCGTGCCGGTGCTGCCTTTCTTCAATCTCACACTCGGTTTCAACCGTGGCGTCAGCTTCGGGCTGTTTTCGGCCGAAGGCGCGGCCGGCTGGTGGATGCTGGTCCTCGCCACCCTGGCCATCAGCCTGGTGGTCGGCTGGCTGTGGCACCGCGCGCCCACGCTTCCCGACCGGCTGGGCTACGCCGCCATTCTGGGCGGCGCGCTCGGCAACCTGGTCGACCGACTGCCAGACGGCGCCGTCACGGACTTCATCGACCTGCACGCGGGCGGCTGGCACTTTCCGACCTTCAACCTCGCCGACGTCGCCATTTCGGCGGGCGTGCTTCTGCTGCTCCTTTCTTCAACTCTTTCCGCCAGAATGCAGCGGGCCTGACCCTTGCTAGGAAATTACCCCATGCCTTCGTTTCGGCCCTTGGCGGCCCTTTTGCTGCTGGCCACCACGCTGCTGCTGGCGGCCTGCTCGAGCTTCACGGGCGATCGCCGTCACCTGGTGCCGTTGAGCGGCCCCAATCTGGCGCAGCTCTCCGCGATCGGCTCCACGCCGGGGGCGCCGATGATGATCCGCATCTTCAAGCAGAGTTCGGAGCTGGAGGTCTGGAAACAGGCGCATGACGGCTCCTATCGCCTCATGAAAACTTACGCCATCTGCACCTGGTCGGGGGCGCTCGGCCCGAAGATCGCCGAGGGCGACCGGCAGGCGCCGGAAGGCTTCTATACGGTGACGCCGGGCCTCATGAACCCGAAGTCGGCGCTCTACCTGTCGTTCAACCTGGGCTTTCCCAACAAGTTCGACCGGGTCCACGGGCGCACCGGCTCCAACCTGATGGTGCATGGCGACTGCTCGTCGGCGGGCTGCTACGCCATCACCGACGACGGCATCAAGGAAGTCTACGCGCTCGCCCGCGAGACCTTCGCGGCCGGCAATGCGAGCTTTCAGGTGCAGGTCTTCCCGTTCCGCATGACGGAGGCGAACCTCGCCGCCCAGAGTGCCAGCCCGCACTACGCCTTCTGGCAGAACCTCAAGCAGGGCTATGACCGCTTTGAGGCCACCAAACGGCCACCGACGTGGGATGTCTGCGAGAAAAAATATGTGTTCGACCTGCCGGCAGGCAGCGGCGCGCTTGATCCGGCCGGCGCCTGCCCGGCCGCGCCGGGAATGACGGTAGCAACAATGGAGGCACTGCAATGACCGACGAACTGATGGAAAGCCGCTATCACGTAGGCGGCATGGATTGCGCCTCCTGTGCCACCAAGATTGAGACGGCGGTAAGTCGCCTGCCGGGCGTCAGCACGGTCAACACCTCCTACACCTCGGAGACCCTGCGGGTGCAGCACACGTCGGCCCTGGCGCGTAGTGCAATCGAGCGGCAGGTCAAGGCCCTGGGCTACACCATAGCGTCGACCGACAAAGCGGCAGCCGAAGGGGAGGGTGACGAGCACCTGGAACTTGGCAGCGGGCCCTGGTGGCAAAGCAAGAAGGCCAAGCTCACCATCGGCTGTGGCCTGGCACTGGCCGCCGCCTACATCGCTGGCCGGCTGATTCCCGGGATCGAGCATTGGGCCTTTCTGGCCGCCTTGGCGGTTGGCCTGGTGCCGGTCGCCCGCCGGGCCATCTCGGCGGCGTTTGCCGGCTCCCCCTTTTCTATTGAAATGCTCATGACGATCGCCGCCGTGGGCGCCGTCGTCATCGAGGCGACGGAGGAAGCCGCGACGGTGGTTCTCTTGTTCCTGGTCGGTGAAGTGCTCGAGGGCGTGGCCGCGTCACGCGCCCGTGCCAGCATTCAAAGCCTGACCGCCCTGGTGCCGAAAACGGCCCTGCTCGAGCAGAACGGCACCACCACGGAAGTGGCGGCCGACAGCCTGGCCGTGGGCGCCACCATCCTCGTCCGCCCCGGTGACCGGATGCCGGCCGATGGCGAAATCATCGAGGGCGAAAGCGCCATCGACGAAGCGCCTGTGACCGGCGAAAGCGTGCCCAAGCGCAAAGGCCCCGGCGACATGGTCTTCGCCGGCACCATCAACGCCGACGCCGTGCTGCGCGTGCGCGTCACGGCCGCCGCCCGCGACAACACTATTGCCCGTGTCGTCAAGCTGGTGGAGGAAGCACAGGAGAGCAAGGCGCCGACCGAACGCTTCATCGACCAGTTTTCCCGCTACTACACGCCGGCCGTGCTGGTTGCTGGCGCCCTTGTCGCCGTGGTGCCGCCGCTCCTCATGGGCGGCGTCTGGTCGGAATGGATCTATAAGGGCCTCGCCGTCCTGCTGATCGGCTGCCCGTGCGCTTTGGTCATTTCGACACCTGCAGCGATCGCGGCCGGTTTGTCGGCCGGCGCGCGCAGGGGCCTGCTGCTCAAGGGCGGTGCCGTCCTCGAGGGACTGCGCAAGATCACGACGGTCGCCCTGGACAAGACCGGCACACTGACCGAGGGGAAGCCCGTCGTCACCGACATCGTGGCCTATGACCGCAGCGAAGCGGACGTGCTGTCGCTTGCCGCTGCGCTCGAGACCGGCTCGAGCCATCCGCTGGCCGTGGCCATCCTCGCCCGCGCCAAGGCCGACAAGGCGCCCGTGCCGCCTGCCGGCGACGCCAAGGCGGTGCCCGGCAAGGGCGTTTCCGGCCGGGTCGGCGGCAAGACCCTGTTCCTGGCCTCGGCTCAGGCCGCACATGAACAGGTGCCCCTCTCGCCCGAACAAACGGCGCAGGTCACGGCCTTCAACGACGAAGGCAAGACCGTTTCCGTGCTGCTGGTCGACGACAAGGTCGCGGGCCTCCTGGCCATCCGCGACGAACCCCGCGCGGACGCGGCCGCAGGGCTCGCCGCGCTGAAAGAAGCCGGCATCACCACCGTGATGCTGACCGGCGACAACAAGCGTACGGCGGCGGCCATCGGCAAGAGCCTCGGCATTGAGGTGCGGGCGGAACTGCTGCCGGAAGACAAGCAGCGGATTGTGCGCGAACTGCAGGGGCAGGGCCGCGTGGTCGCCAAGATCGGTGACGGCATTAATGACGCGCCGGCGCTTGCCGCTGCCGATATCGGCATTGCCATGGGCGGGGGTACCGACGTCGCTCTGGAAACGGCCGACGCGGCCATTCTTCACGTCCGTGTGATCGACATCGCCAACATGGTGGATTTGTCGAAAAGCGTCATGGGCAACATCACCCAGAACATCACGCTGGCCCTTGGCCTCAAGGCGGTCTTTCTGGTCACGACGGTGATCGGCATCACGGGCCTTTGGCCGGCGATCCTCGCCGACACCGGCGCCACCGTCCTGGTGACGCTGAACGCGCTGCGCCTCCTTGGCTGGAAGGGTCGGAGCGCGGCGTAGCTCGCCCCGGCTCTAGATATCGGGCAGCCTCCTCAGGCGCAGCAGGCGCTCACGCTCGGCGTACAGCAAGAAGACGCGACTGCCTGTTGAGCAGCCCGGTGACGGGGCTTGTAGATCGCCGCAAGCGGCTCGAGATTCATCATGACGTCCGCCCCGATCTGACGTGTTGGATATTCTGCCCAATCCGGATATTGGCCCCTTCACCAAGGAGGATGGCGAGGTCGTCATCGATCAGGATGGCCGGCGCATTGGTTGATGCTTTTTTCCGACCTGCCCAACCCGCAGCGCGATGCCGTCGCGCTGGAGGAACTGGCGCAGTTGATGCCCCGGCCGCTTGACGACAAGCCGCGGATTCTCCTGCTCTACGGCTCGCTGCGCAAGCGCACTTACAGCCGTCTCCTTTTGGGAACTCGCGGACCGGACACGAACGGCCGGCATTTGGTCGCAAGCCGTCGTCTGCTCGCCTATAGGCCGACCGCCTTGGTGAGATTGACACGAAACCGATCGCGACGCCGCTGATAGCGCCGGGTCATCTCAGCCGAAGCATGGCCGAGTTGCTTTTGCACATAGCGTTCGTCTACCTCCGCCGAGCTGGCCAGGCCGGCCCGTAGCGAGTGCCCAGCAAATTTCCCCGCCCGTTCGCCCTCTGAGAGATCGCCCCGCACCCCAGCAGCAATGGCCGCGCGCTTGACCAAGCGGGCAACTTCCTGGTCTCGCAGCCGGTCGGGACCGACCGACTTGCCTTCTCCGGTTACCCGTCGAAACAACGGCCCGTGCGCGATGCGCCCCAGTTTAAGCCAAGTTTCCAGCGCTGCCACGGGGCAGGTGCTGTCGGAAGAGCCGCGGCCGATCTCCACCTCTCGCCAGCCATTTTTGCCACGAAGGGTCAAAATCATGCCGCGCTCGAGGATTTCGATCCAGCCTGAAGAATCCTCGGTTTGATCGGCGGCAACGTCGAGACCGACGACTTCCGAGCGTCGCAGGCCGCCAGCGAACCCCATCAGCAGCATGGCGCGGTCGCGCAGCCCCCGCAGGGTGCCGCGATCAAGCGTTTCCAACATGGCGATCAGGTCCTCGGGCAGCACGGCTTCCTTCTGTACCGGTGGCCGGCCGTGGATGTTGCGGATGCCGTCGAGGACCGTGGCGATGTGGCGATCGCCGCGCTCAAGCCGTTCGCCCAACTGCCGATAATGCCAGGACAATGCGGATAGCCGTCGTTCAATGCTCGAGACGGCTGCCGGCTTCCGATTGCTCGTCGCGGCGCCGGAGGCGCAGGCTGTGATGTAAAGGCCGACAATCTGCGGATCGGGCGGCAGCTGATCAAGACCCTGGCGCCGGCACCACGAACCGAAATGCTTCCAGTCCGAGTCATAAGCGCGGCGCGTGTTCGGCGCGCTAGCTGCCTCGACATATTCCCTGGCGCGATCGGCGAGTGCTTCCAGATGTGCCGGTACAGCAGAAGCGCTCTGCCGGGCAGGGGAGGGCGCCTCGGCCGAGGGATCGTCGTTTTTTTCGACCATTTCGACGTCGCCGTCTAATGCTGGCGAAATTCCGACGGGTATAGGCGTGCGCTGTGGTCGAACAGAGCCGTGCTGAGGGTCGTTTTCGGTGCTCGCGTCGAGATTTCGGGCCATTCCCTCTATAATGAGCAAAACGAATGATAATGCAAGATTATCGGTCATTATATATTGCCGACAGATGGGGCGGATAACCGGCAATATGGTGGTTCTAAGCGCCGCTGTGTGCTAACCTTCAAACATGAAATCGCGCGCTGATTTGCTGCTTGTCGATCCGCCCACAGTACCAAAAGTACCGGTGTGGGCACGGCCACGCGGTCTAGTGTTGCACGATGCCGATGCGGCCTATCTGGCCGGAGCGGCATTGAATTCCTTAGATTATCTGGTGCGTCAGGACTTTTCCTGGGCCGGCGCCTGGCGCCAGCGACTAGCGCTGCGGAGCGCCGTCGCGGCTGTGAATTTGACCGGCCGGCGCGAGGACGAATCCGCCCTGCGCGACACCCATTATCTGCGCGGCATGGGCGACGATCCTGGCCCGTCCGGTCACCTGCTGACGGCCTGGCGCCGGCTCGCCAGCCGCACGACCAGTTGTGACGCGGAATCGGTGCGGCCGGTCGCCGAGCATCTCGGCCTCAAGTGGGATGACGCGCTCACCGAGGTGGTGGCCAATGCCGAGGACTTGGTGGTGTCGTCGCGGCCGGCGCCGGTGTTGGCGGCCGAGATCGCCAGCATAGTCTACAGGGCCCGGCCGGATGCCGAGTTGCTGGCCTTCTGGTTGGCCGATGCCCTGCTGGCCCAAAAATTCAGGTGGCCTATTCCCGTGCCGCTGCTAATGGGGCAGGTGGCCTCATCGGTCTTCAAGTCTGGCGAAAACAGGAAGCGCATCCGGCCAGGAGCGGAGGGGTGGGGCAGCGCAGTGTTTTTGGCCTATGCCACAGCGACGGCAGAGGCCTGCGATCTTGGGATAGAGCTGGCGCTGCGGGCGGCAAAGCTGACGACGGTGGCACCGAAGTTGCGCGCCAAGGGTTCTGGCGACGTCATCAAGCTGCTGCTGTCCGATGACGCGGTTCTGGGGTCCTGGTCGAGCCCGAAGCTGTCGGCGCGGGGCGCCCGGCGGCTGTTTGATCGGCTGGGCGAGATGGGTGCGGTGCGCGAGCTCAGCGGTCGGCCGACGTTTCGGCTGTACGGGTTGTGAGGGCAGAGCAGATGGCCAGGCGCAAACGGACAGATGCCGAACCGCCGATCTTCGATGCCGAGCTGACCGACATGCCGGCAGACCTGCGCTGGCGCGAATGGACAAACCGGATCGAGGCCGTGCTGTTCGCGGCACCGAGGCCCGTGGATCGGGAAGCCCTGGCGCGGGTGATCGGTCGCGAGGCCAGCATCGACCTGCTGATCGATGACATTCGCGAAGGGCTGCGGGGCAAGCCCTATGACGTGGTGAAAATCGCTGGGGGCTGGGCGTTCCGCACCCGAACTGCCTATGCCGATGCGATTGCCACGTCTGCAGCCGTGCCTGACCGTGCGGTCGATCTGACCCAGAACGAGGCCATGGTTCTGGTGTCGATTGCCTACCATCAGCCGGTGACGCGGGCAGGGGTGTCGGAAATCCTAGGCCGTGAAGTGTCGCGCGACGCGATCGGGGCACTGCGGGAGAAAAATATGATCACCGCAGGACCCCGCAGCCCGACGGCGGGGGCGCCGTTCACCTATGTGACGACAAAGGGGTTCTTGGAGCATTTTGGGCTCGGTACCTTGCGGGATCTACCGGAAATCAATGCGCTGCAAGATGCAGGACTGCTGTCGGATAACTCAGACGCATCGGGTGAC
>NZ_JAIMBX010000004.1:0-106022 GCF_032907385.1 Devosia sp. BK | reverse complement strand
CGAACTCCCATACGGGCCCGCAGCCTCTGGTGCTGCATCAGAGGCCGGACAGATGGCAGCATCCGACTACGAACTAACCTTCAAAAAACCGCTTGCGTCTTAAGGGGCGTCCACAGATGGGAAAGCTGATGGTCCAGCCGTCGGGATTGTCGTTCCTGTTGCCATTGATGCCCATAAAATCGTCGGCGACGAAATCGTCTTCGACCATGGACCAATCGGCCGCGACATAAGCGGCAATATCGCGTGGGACCAGCATGGTCCAGATGGCCGAGCGGTCGGCGTCGTTGGGAAAAGGGTTATCGGACAGGCTCACTCGGCTTCCCCTGCGCCAGTCACGCCACTATTTAGCGAACGGTTTCCGGCGACTGTATCAGATTTTCAGACATGTCATTCCAAGGGCTAATCCTGAAAGAGGCCACATGGATACCAATTGCATCATGCTGCGATGAAAGCCCGATCTTGTCCACACCCAAAATGCCCGTCTAGCCCCACTAACAGCTTATAAATAAAGCAAAGTGGCGCCAGAAGCGGCAGTGATTTCGGGTGGTTTAAATTGGTATTGTCAGGCGTCCGAATCTATGTTGACATTGTGTCATAGAGCCGCCTAGGCTTGAAAATCGTTTACACAAAATGACAGCGGCCCGAAAAGAGGCTCGCGGTTTATAGGCAGGGAACATCGTCGTCATGCGGGTAGGCATTATCGGCCTCGGCTATCGTCTTGCATATCTGGCGCGCGTCTTTTCCGCGGCGCGCGACGATTTCGAGATCGTTGGCTATGTCGACCCCGCTCCTGCCGGTCTGCCCTATACGCAGGAACATGGCGTTTCCGTCGGCAAGGCCTATGGCTCGCTCGAAGCGCTGATCGACGAAGGCAATCTCGACCTCCTCATGGTGGGTTCGCCCAATCACCTGCATCTCGAGCATATCCGCATCGGGCTCGAGCGCGGCATGAAGATCTTTGCCGAAAAGCCGGTCGTGACCTCGGTCGAAGAAACCATGGCCCTGGCCGAACTTATTGCCCAATATGGTTCGGACAATGTCATGGTCGGCCTCGTGCTGCGCTATGCTCCGCTCTATGTCGATCTGCGCAAGGCGCAGGCCGAAGGCAAGATCGGCGATATCGCCGCCATCGAGGCGTCCGAGACCATTCCGCCCTACCACGGCGCCTTTTTCATGCGCGATTGGCGCCGCTACGCCAAATATGCCGGCGGCTTCATGCTCGAAAAGTGCTGCCACGACCTCGACCTCTACAATGGGGTGATGGGCTGCCGCCCGCATTATGTCTCGAGCTTTGGCGGTCGCCGCAGCTTCGTGCCAAAGAATGCGCCCCAGGGCGCTGGCGCCAATGACCTTGAAGTCTATCACCGCAAGCCATCCGGCTGGGAAAGCACCGAAAACGTCTTTGATAGCGATGGCGATATCATCGATTTTCAGACCGCGATGGTGCAGTACGAAAACGGCGCGGCGCTGACCTTTCACACCAATCTCAACGTGCCCGACGATTTCCGCCGCTTTGCGGTGATCGGCGCCAAGGGCATGGCGGAGGGCGATTTCGTCCGCAATTATTTCAAGGTCACCGATAGCCGCACGTCAGAGCGGCTCGAAGACAAGACCTATCAGGCGAGCGATCTCTCGGCCCATTATGGCGCTGACGAGCAGATGGCCGAAGATATCTTGAAGCACATGATCGAAGGCGCGCCGCTGCCGGTTTCGGTGGTCGATGCACTTGAGGCGGGGCTTCTGGCGCTATCGATGGATGAGGCGATGAAAACGAGGTCCGTCGTCGACATGGCCCCGATCTGGCAGCGCTTCGATGCGGCCTTGGGCCGAGCGAGCTGAGGGAGAAAAGCCGATGACCAGCACCCGTAGCGCAACACTCTTCGCCTTCGCCCTGCTGGCTCCGGCACTCATCTATATCACGGTGATCGTCGCTTATCCGCTTGTGGATACGATCATCCTCTCCTTCACCAATGCCGCGCTGCGTCCGACTTATGATTTCGTCGGCTGGGCCAATTACCAGCGCATCTTTACCGCCGGCAACTTCACCGAGGTCATCATTCGCACCCTGATCTGGACCTTCTTCTCGGTCTCGATCAAGATGATCATCGGCATGTTCGGCGCCGTGCTGCTCAATGCCGCCGTGCCTGGCCAGACTGTGTTCCGCATCCTCACCATGCCGCCCTGGATCGTGCCCATGGCCATCGGCATCTATATGTGGGCCTGGATGTATAACGGCCAGTTCGGCATGATTTCGGGCCTCTTGCAGAATTTTGGGCTGACCAATGGCCCGGTCGCCTTCCTTGCCTATGGCAATACGGCCTTCTGGGCGACGATCATCACCGACGTCTGGATCGGCGTGCCGATGGTCACGATCTATTTCCTTGCTTCCATGCAGTCGATCCCCAAGGATCTGCACGAGGCGGCCTGGACCGATGGCGCAGGCCGCTTTTATCGCTGGCGCCGGATCACCCTGCCGCTGATGCTGCCGGCGATCATCACCATGAGCCTTCTTTCGCTCATCGCCACGTTCAATTCCTTCGACATCATCTACATCCTGACCAATGGCGGTCCGTCTGGCCAGACGACGACGATGATCATCGACACCTACAAGACCGCCATGGGTAGCCGCAAATATGGCGAAGGCGCTGCGCGCGCCGTGGTGATCTGTATCTTCGTGTCGATCTTCTGCCTTGTCTATTTCCGCGCCGTAAGGAAGCTCTCGCAGGGAGAAGCCAAATGAGCGACGTCGCCCGCACCACCGAAATCGCCGCCGTCGATAGTCCCGCTATCGTCAAGCCCAAGGCCCGCCGCCGCACCGCCCGCGCCATGATAGACCGCTATCAGTGGTATGAGGTCGCAGCGATCTATCTCGGTATCGCGGTCTTTTTGTTCTTCGTGCTGGCGCCCTTCATCGAAGGGTTTCTGGTCTCGCTTAAGCCGCTCGCGCAGCTGTTTTCGACGCCCTATAGCTTCATCCCGAAGAATGGCTCGTTCGACGCCTACTTTAACATGTGGACCTCGGTTCCCATGCTGGGCATGCACATCTTCAATTCGTTCTTCATCTCGAGCGTCGTGACGCTGATCGTCGTCGTCATCGTCGTGCCCGCAGCTTACGCCTTTGCCCGGTTCAACTTTGCCGGTGCGGGCATGCTCCTGGGGCTGTTCCTTGCGGTCAACATGTTCTCGGGCGCGGTGCTGCTCATTCCGCTCTTCCGCCTGATGCGTGCCATGGGGCTGCTCAACACCTATTTTGCCATGATCGTACCGGGGGCCGCTTTCCTGATCCCGTCTTCGATCTGGCTTCTGCGCACCTATATGCTGCGCATTCCGCGCGAGCTTGACGAAGCCGCCTGGGTCGATGGTGCAAGCCGGCTCTATACGCTGCGCCGCGTCATCCTGCCGCTTGCCATGCCGGGGATCGTCGTCGTCGCCATCATGACCTTTATCGGGGCCTATGCGCAGCAGTTCATCTTTGCGCTGACCTTCAATTCCAAGACCGAGTTCATGCCGCTGCCGGTCGGCCTTTTTGCCTTCTTCGGCAAGCAGGAAGTGCAGTGGAACGAGCTCATGGCCGCCAGTTTCGTGGGGATTCTGCCGGTCATGATCGTGATCATTTTCCTGCAACGCTATCTCGTGGCAGGCCTGACCGCAGGGGCGGTCAAACAGTAGAATTTCGGGCGGCTCGCAGGGGCCGGACGAGAGGGAAGGCGCCTTCGGGCGTGCAACAAGGGAGACTACAAATGAACAAGACCAAAGGCTTCGTGCTGGCGTCTTTGATTGCCCTGTCGGGCACGACGGGCCTGGCCGGTGTGGCTGTGGCCGAAGATATCAACATCATCCTCTGCGGCGACGTGGTGACCCCGGTCTACACCAAGCTGTTCGAAGAGTGGAACACCAACAATCCCGACTATAAGGTCGTGCCCGAGCTCGTCGGCTGGGGCCAGTGCCAGGACAAGGTGACGACTCTGGCCGTTGCCGGCACCCCGGTCGATATCGCCTATGTTGGTTCGCGCACGCTCAAGCAGTTTGCCCAGAACGACCTTATCGTTCCCGTGCCGATGACGGACGAAGAAAAGGCCGGCTACTACAACTACGTACCCGACACCGTGACCTTCGACGGCACCCAGTGGGGCATCCCGGTCGCCTTCTCGACCAAGGCCTTCTTCTGGAACAAGGACCTCTTCAAGGAAGCCGGTCTTGATCCGGAAACCCCGCCCAAGACCTGGGAAGAAGAGATCGCTTTTGCCAAGCAGATCACCGAAAAGACCGACGCAGCCGGCTTCGGCATGGTCGCAAAAACCTTTGACGGCACCATGCACTGGTTCCTTCATTGGGTTTACACCAACAATGGCCAGGTCATCGATGCCGATGGCAACATCGTCCTCGACTCGCCACAGAACCTGGCTGCCCTGACCGCCTTCAAGGACATCGTTCCTTATTCCGAAGAAGGTCCGACCGCTTACGAACAGAACGAAGTCCGCGCCATCTGGCTCGACGGCGGCCTTGCCATGCTGCACTGCTCGGTGAGCTGCGCCGGCCGTGGCACGGAAGCCGGGATCAACTGGGGCGTTGCCCCGCTCCCGACCGGTCCTGACGCACAGGGTCCAGGCACGCTCCTGATCACCGACTCGCTCGCCGTGTTCAAGGGCACCGGCCAGGAAGACAAGGTCATCGAATTCGGCAAGTTCCTGACCTCGCCGGAAAACCAGCTCGCCTACGAACTGTCCGAAGGTGGCCTGACCCCGCTCCGTCCGTCTGCTGAAGTCGACAAGCTCGTCGCCGACAATCCGTACTGGAAGCCGTTCATCGACGGCATCGAGTTCGGTGGCCCAGAGCCGCTGCTGACCGACTATATCGGCTTCCAGAACGTCATGATCGAAATGGTCCAGTCCGTCGTCACCGGTGCTGCTGAACCCGCCGCTGCCCTGACCAAGGCCGCCGGCGAAATCGAACAGTACAAGTAAGCCAAACCAAGTGCCGCCGCCCGGTTCGGGCGGCGGTTCCCTGACCCAGAACTCGTGCCGGAGCCGCGCAAAAAAATGTCGCAACTGAGCCTCAAGCGCCTCGAAAAGAGCTTCAATGATTCCCGCATCATCAAGGGGATCGACCTTGAGGTGGCCGAAGGCGAATTCGTCGTTTTCGTCGGCCCATCGGGCTGCGGCAAGTCAACTTTGCTGCGCATGATCGCGGGCCTCGAAGACGTGACCGAAGGCCAGATCGAGATCAGCGGCAAGGTCGTCAACGATCTGCCGCCTGTTCAGCGCGGCATCGCCATGGTCTTCCAGTCCTATGCGCTTTATCCGCATATGACCGTTTATGAAAACATCGCCTTTCCCCTGCGCGTCGAAAAACTGCCGCAGGACGAAGTCGATCTCCGCGTCAGCGCTGCCGCCAAGGTGTTGCAGCTTGAGCCGCGCCTAAAGCATCGCCCCGGCCAATTGTCCGGCGGCCAGCGCCAACGCGTCGCCATCGGCCGCGCCATCGTGCGCCAGCCCAAGATTTTCCTTTTCGACGAACCGCTGTCCAACCTCGATGCCGCGCTTCGCTCGGAAATGCGCATCGAACTGATGGAGCTGCACAAGCGGCTCGGTTCGACCATGATCTATGTGACCCACGACCAGATCGAAGCCATGACCATGGCCGACAAGATCGTGGTGCTTAATGCCGGCGAAATCAGCCAGGTCGGCTCACCGCTCGACCTCTACCACAAGCCGGACAATCTCTTCGTCGCTGGCTTTATCGGCTCGCCCAAGATGAACTTCATCAATGGCAAGGTGCGCAGCGCCGATGGCTCGACTGTCACCGTCGATCTCGGCAAGCTCGGCGTTTTGAGCCTGCCGCGCACGAGTACTGCGGTTGCGGGCCAGGACGTCACCGTTGGCATCCGTCCCGAGCACATGCAGCTTGGTTCGGGCGAGTTTACGATCCAGACGACACCCAATATCGTCGAGCACCTCGGCATTCACACGATCAGCTATTCGACGCTGCCGGGCGGGGAAAACTTCATCGGGCTCTTTGAGGGCAATCCGACCATCGAGGACGGCAAGGCGCTCGACATGAGCTTTGCCATTGCCGATGCCCATCTCTTCGATAGCCGGGGGCTCGCCGTCTATTAGCCGCGTCATGCTGTCCGGGGGAGGGGCCATGCTTGATATCGTTGGCCTTTTGCAGACCGAGAAAAATGGGTTCACCCGGTCCGAGCGCGCCCTGACCGACATCGTGCTCGCCGATGTCGACAGTGTTCTCAAGATGAGCATTGTCGACCTTGCGGCGCAGGCCGAGGTGTCGCCGCCGACGGTGACCCGTTTCTGTCGCCGGCTTGGCTGCGGCAGTTATGCCGATTTCAAGGTGCGGCTGGCCCAATCGCGCTTTGTCGGCCAGCGCTATTTCGCACCGGCAGCCGGACCGACCAATGTGCATGAGATCGCGCAGGGCGTCGTCAACGGCATCCAGTCGATCATCTACGAAACCTTCGAGCAGCTTGATTTCAATGCCGTGGAGCGGGCGGCAGAGAGCATCGCCAAGTCGAGCTTTGTGCTGTCCTTCGGCTCGGGCGGCGCCTCCTCGATGATGGCGGGCGAGATCGAGACGCGGCTTTTCCGGCTCGGGCTAAAAGTCGCCTCGACCGATGATCACCAATTGCAATTGATGCGGGTGGCGGCAGCGCCGGCCGGGACCGTCATCATTGCCTTTTCGCTCTCGGGCAATAATGCGCAACTCGCCAAGACGCTGACAGTGGCAGGCGAATATGGGCTGACGCGCGTAGTTGCTACGCGATCGGGATCGCTGGTTTCGGCGCAGTCCGACATTCTCCTGCCGGTCAATTGGCACGAGAACGCCGATATCCTGCGGCCAACGCCGGGCCGCTATGCCTTCCTCGCGACGGTCGATGTGCTGGCCCAGACCATTGCGACCCGCCTCGGCCCTTCGGCCATCGCCAGCATGCGCCGCATAAAGCACCAGCTCGTCGTCAATCGCGACGGCGACGACGGGCAGCCGCTGGGGGATTAGGGCGGCATCGAGGGGCCAGATGCTCCCCGGCGTCATTCCCGCGAAAGCGGGAATCCGCTCTCGCTTCAGCAGGGATTCCCGCTTCCGCGGGAATGACGTTGCTGGAGCCAAGATATTGAAAGATACTAGGAAATAAAAATATGACCACACAATTTTCGCTCGTCACCACCTGGACCCCTGCCTCCGACAGCGAGGCGTTGGGCTATGGCATCGAGTTGACCAATATCGGCGATGAGCCGGTCGGCAATTTTCAGCTGGGGTTTTCGGGACCGGCGCGGGTCGATCCGCATGCGACGCTGGAAAATGGCAAGCTTTTGAAGCGTCTGTCCAACCACACGCTGATCGCGCCGCCCGATGGTTTCGTGCTCGAACCCGGCGCGACCTGGACGGCGACGGCGCAGGGCCTTTCCTATGGCCTAAGGCATTGGAGCGATGGCGCAAATTCGGCCTATGTGGTGCTGGAGAACGGTCAGGTCGTGACCATTCCGACCCAGCCGACCAAGGGCAAGGGACACAATGCGCCACTCTTGAAGGGCGCGGCCAAATTCCCGGTGCCGGCCAAGGCGCCGGTGGCTCATTCGATCATCCCCTGGCCCAAATCGGTCGCAACGACTGGCTCGCGCATCGCGCCGGTCGGCTTTGATCTGAAGCCACAGGGCGAGGCGGCGAACCGCGCGGCGGCGGCCTTTACCGGGCTCGTGCATGATCTCTTCCCGGTGGAAGCGCTGGTGCGGCCGGCCTCGGAAGCCGGCATGCCGGTGACGATCGCCGAAAAGCCGGGCATGGGTTCGGAGGCCTATGAACTCGCATTTAGCGAGAACAGTGTCAGCCTCACAGCGACGACGCGGCAGGGGCTGTTTTATGGCCTCGTAACGCTTGGGCATATGCTGCGCGGCGCAAGGCTCTATCCGCACACGTTCAGCTTCCCGACGGGCGGCACGATCAGCGACGAGCCGGGCTTTGCCTTCCGCGGCAGCCATCTCGACGTGGCGCGGCAGTTCTATACTGGAGCTGAGGTCAGCCAGCTCATCAAGATCATGGCGTGGAACAAGATGAACAAGTTCCACTGGCACCTGACCGAGGACGAGGCCTGGCGCATCGAGATCGACGCCTATCCCGCACTGACCGAAGTTGCCGCCTGGCGTGGTCACGGCAAGGCCTTGCCGCCGTTGCTCGGGTCTGGTCCGCAGCCGACCGGTGGCTTCTATTCCAAGGCCGTCATCCGGCAGGTCGTGGCGCTGGCCGATAGTCTTGGCATCGCCGTGATCCCCGAAGTCGATATGCCCGGCCACTTTTATGCGGCGCTGCAGGCCCTCCCTGAATTGCGCGACCCGGACGAGACCGGCGAATACCAATCGGTCCAGGGCTTTCCGAACAACAGTCTAAATCCGGCGCATGAGCCCGTGTATAAGTTCGTCGAAACGGTGATCGACGAGGTGTTGGACCTGTTCCCGGCGGGCATTTTCCACCTCGGCGCCGACGAAGTACCGCTCGCGGCCTGGTCGGGTTCGCCGCTGGCGCTCGACATGCTCGAGAAGATGGCTGGCCCCGCCATGCGCGAAAAACATGCCAAGCAATTCAACCAGTTGGGCAACCATCACGGCGCCGACGAGATCGAAGGCTCGCCGACGGCGATCCTCCAGGCCGAGTTCATCAAGCGGGTGCATGCCTATATTTCGTCCAAGGGCGCTGTGACCGGCGGCTGGGAAGAAGCGGCGCATGGCGATGCGGTGGACAAGGCAAAATCCTATGTCATCGGCTGGCGCAATTTGGAGATCAACGCGGCGCTGGCCGAGCGCGGTTTTGACATCGTCGTGTCGCCCGGCCAGCGCTACTACCTTGATATGGCCAACGGAATTTCCTGGGCCGAGCCGGGTGCCGGTTGGGCCGGGTGGTCGGGCCCGCAAGAGACTTACGAATTCGAGGCGCGCGAAGGGTTTTCGGAGGAGGGCTTGAAGCATCTCCTTGGGATCCAGAGCTGCATCTGGAGCGAGTCGATGACGGATCGCGCGATCTTCGATCGCCTTGTATTTCCAAGGCTTTCGGCGGTGGCCGAGGCGGGATGGACGCTGCCCGAGCGCAAGAGCTGGGAGCGGTTCAAGGCACTCGTGGGGCTGATGCCGATCATGTATGGGCATTGGTCCGCGGAGTGAAAATAGCCTGAAATGACAAGGGCCGCCGTTGGGAAACGGCGGCCTTTTTGTTAGCATTCCGTTAGCGTTGAGGGGCAGGGAAGACGGAGTTGGTTAGACTTCCGTCATCCGCCGGCTGTCATCCCCGCGCAGGCGGGGAGCCCACTTGAGATTTCAGGATGGGCCCCGGCCTTCGCCGGGGTGACAATCGAGATTGGGACACATCACCCCCACGGATTCTCCACCATAGGCCAGATGGTTTTGGGGGCTTTGCGATAGTCGGTTTCGGCGGGGCGGTTGGGGTAGGGTTTGCCGGCGGAGCAGTAGATGATCTCGGAGGCGATTTTCGAGAACGAGTCGTAGAAGTGGTTCGTCGACTTGATGAGAAGGATCTTTCGCGACGTGGGGTCGATGCCGAGGGCTGAGTAGAGGCTGGGATCAAAACTCTGGGCGCGGGTCGAGTTGAGGATGACATCGATGCCGTCGAAGTGGATC
This sequence comes from Devosia sp. BK, assembly GCF_032907385.1. Taxonomy (NCBI): domain Bacteria; kingdom Pseudomonadati; phylum Pseudomonadota; class Alphaproteobacteria; order Hyphomicrobiales; family Devosiaceae; genus Devosia; species Devosia sp. BK. The sequence goes on along the minus strand of NZ_JAIMBX010000004.1, from coordinate 96,384 downwards.
CAGGCGGCGTCGCCGAAGGGGGCGAAACTTTCGCCGAACCGCATCTGGGCGTCGCGGACGAGTTTTCTTACTGTGACGCGCTTGTCGATGGGCTGGCCGGTATGGGGCGCTGATTTGGCGCCGAAGCGGAGCTGGATTTCGGCGCCTTCACCGGCGGCAAAACAGATCTGGACGGCGATCGGGTCCCAGATGGTGCCGACCGCGGCGTCGGTTGCGTTCTGACGGATGAGTTCGGCGAGGAGGACGGTGGCATCGCCCGCCGTGCCGCCGCCGGGATTGTCCCAGACATCGGCGATGACGACCGGGCCCTTGGGCGCGGCGAGGGCGGCGGTGACGGCGGTTTGCTCATCGACCTGGGCGACCATGAAGGTGCCGCGCATGGCAAAGAGTTCGCGGCCGAGGGTTTCGGCGAGTGCTGCACCTTTGGCGGGGGCATTGTTGGTGACGGCCAAAAGTTTGGTGCCCATTTCGGGCACGTCGCCGGCCATGAAGCCGTGGACGACCGAAAGAGACAATAGATCGGGCTCGGATTTTTCGAGTGTAAGCAGCTTGTCGACAAAGCCGCGCATGGGCTGCTTGGAGGTCGGGAAGACGTCGATCATCCGGCAATCGAAGATCGACATCACCGGCTTGATTTCGCCCTTGAGGGTGCGGACGGCGATGTCCCAGAGGTCGCGGGCGCGATCGACGAAGTCGGTATGCGGGAATTCCTTGAAGTAGACGAAAAAGTCTGCGGCCGCCGCGCGCTTGGCGGTGAGATGGCTATGGGGGTCGAGCTCGGCGCAGACCAGCACATCGGGACAGACAATGGCGCGGACGCGGGAGAGAAGATCGCCTTCGCAATCATCATAGCCCTGGGCGACCATGGCGCCGTGAAGGCCGAGGACGACGGCGTCCACGGGTATGGCGGCCTGGAGTTGGCCAAGGATGGCGTCGCGCATGTCTTCATAGGTCTGGCGCGCGACGAGGCCGGCGGGGTCGGCCCAGGAGGCGCTGCCTTCGATGAGGGTCCAGCCTTCGCGAGCACATACCTCGCGGCCGACGGTGATCGGAGCGGTGCAAAGGGTCGGGGTCGCCGGATGTTCGCCGGGGCCGGCATGAAGCGAGGCTTCGAAGGCCCTGATGTCGACGGCGATGGGGGAGAACGTATTGGTCTCGGTGGCGAGGGCCGCGGTGAAGACGCGCACGACAGATTTCCGAAGGCTGGGGACGTGAGGGCGCGAGTGTTCGCGCTGACCGAGCCTAGCACGGTGTTTTCAGTGCTTCACGTAAGAAATTTACATTTTTGCTGCCGAAGTCAGGCGTTTTCAGCTTCAAAGGACCAAAAAATTGGACGAAAAGAGAAACTGAGTTTCATTTTCCTGGAAGGATGCCGCCATGCCGATCAAGCGTTATGGGACTGAAAAGTCCGGTGCCGGTGGCCAGAACCTCCCCTTTGCCCGCGCCGTGGAAGCCGGCGGCTGGCTCTATGTTTCGGGGCAGGTGGCAATGAAGGACGGCGAGATCGTTCGGGGTGGGATCGTCGACGAGACGCACCTGACTATCCAGAACGTGCTCGCGATTTTGAAAGAGGCCGATTACGGGCTCGAGCATGTGGTGCGCGTCGGGGTGTGGCTCGATGATCCCCGGGATTTCTGGAGCTTTAATGGCGTTTATAAGAGCTATTTTGGCGAGCATCCGCCGGCCCGAGCCTGCGTGCAGAGCCGGATGATGGTGGATTGCAAGGTTGAGATAGATTTGGTGGCGTATAAGGGGCCGTGAGGGCTCGCATTCGCTCTCACGTGTGGCCCCCTCACCCGTCTCGCGCTGTGCGCGATCCACCCTCTCCCCGAGAGGGAGAGGAATAAGAGGTGGCCGCCACTCTGTTCTTCTCCCACTCGGGGAGAAGGTGGCGCGTAGCGCCGGATGAGGGGGCGTCATGCCGGCCCCAAATGTATGAGGAATAAGATGACCCAATCCCCCTTCCGCTTCGACGGGAAGACCGTGCTCATTACCGGCGCTGGTGGCGGTATTGGGCGGTCGCTGGTGGCGGTGTTTCGTGAGGCGGGGGCCGAAGTCGTCGGGGCCGATCGTGAGGCTGGCCTGCTTGATGGCTTGCCAATCGTGCGACAAGTGCTTTTCGACCAAGCCGATATGGCGGCGACGCGTGCGGCGATCTCTGCCGATATCGCGGCGCATGGGGTCTATGATGCCGTGGTCGCCAATGTCGGTTTTACCCGCGCTGAGCATCTGGGGATGGTCGATGATGCGGTGTGGGCCGCAGAGCTCAATATCAATCTCAATGGCGCCTATGCGCTGACCGATCCGATCATTGCCGCCATGGCGGAGCGGGGGCTAGGGGCGCTGGTCTTTATCTCTTCGGTCAATGCCATCGCCCATTTTGGCAATCCGGCCTATTCGGCGGCCAAGGCGGGGCTGGTGGCCTATGCCAAGGCGATTGCGGTGGAGCGCGGGGACGAGGGGGTACGGGCCAATGTGGTGGCGCCGGGTTCGGTGCGAACGCCGGCCTGGGATCATCGATTGGCGGCTGATCCGAGCCTGCTCGATAATGTGTTGCCGCATTATCCGCTGGGGCGGATGGTCTGCCCTGTGGAAGTGGCGCATGCGGCGCTGTTTTTGTGTTCCGATGCGGCGTCGGGCATAACCGGCACGGTATTGCCGGTCGATGCCGGGCTGACGGCGGGCAATCTGAGATTTGTGGACGAGGTCTTGAGGGGCAAATGAGCACTATTTCTGAACTAGAAACCCCGGTGGTGCTGGTCGATCTCGACAAGGCCGAAGCCAACCTCAGGAAGGCGCAGGATGCGGCGGATAGAGCGGGGATAAAACTCCGGCCGCATATCAAGACCCACAAGCTGCCGCGCTTTGCCAAGCGCCAGGTGGAATTGGGCGCGGTGGGGATCACGGTGCAGAAGCTGGGCGAAGCCGAGGTTATGGCAGATGCCGGGCTCGACGATCTGCTGCTGACCTTCAATATTGTCGGGGCGAAGAAGCGCGACAGGCTGAAATCGCTGCATGAGCGGGTGACCATTCGCGTCGTGGCCGACAGCACCGAGACGGTGATGGGGCTGGCCGAGACTTTTGGCGATCAAAACCGTCCGCTTGGGGTTTTCGTCGAATGCGATACCGGTATGGGCCGATGCGGCGTGCAATCGCCAGAGGCGGCGCTGTCGCTGGCGCGGCAGATCGCGGTTTTGCCGGGGCTCCAATTTGCGGGGTTGATGACCTATCCGGCGGCGAAGAAATATCGCGAGGCGGCGGATTGGCTGGCCGAGGCCAAGGCGCTGTTCGACAGCGCGGGCATGCCGCTGCCCGAGATCACGACCGGCGGGACGCCCGATATCTGGCACATGGAAGAGGCCGGGGTGGCGACCGAATATCGGCCGGGCACCTATATCTATATGGATCGCAGCCAGGTGGCGGCGGGGGCGGCCAGCTATGACGAGTGCGCGCTGACGGTGCTGGCGACTGTGGTGTCGCGGCCGGCCGAGGGGCGGGCGATTATCGATGCTGGCTCGAAGACGCTGACCAGCGATCTCTTGGGGTTGGAGGGGCATGGATATGTGCTCGATTTCCCCGAGGCGACGATTGTTGGCCTCAGCGAAGAGCATGGCACGGTCGATGTTTCCGCTTGCGCGGTGAAGCCGAAAATCGGCGACACGATCCGCATCGTGCCCAATCATTGCTGCCCGGTGAGCAATCTGTTCGACACGGTGACGCTCGTGCGCGGCGAGGAAGTCGTTGAAACCGTGCATGTTGCAGCGCGCGGTCGCGTCGATTGAGAGGATTTCACGCAAACTTCTGACGTCAAAAGAAAAAATTCTATGTGTAGGAATTATGACGTTGACGCTTAAGGTCTTTTTAACCATGCTGGTCCGATCCAATCCGGGGGGATTGCAATGTCTTGGATCAGGCTGCCATTGGGTCGCGGGACCCTGCGCATCAAGCCTAAGCGGCAGATGCGATCATTCGAAGTCGAGGGCGTCGTGCCCACACTCAATCTTGGCTTCTGCGTCATCTCCTGGTGGAGCAACGCGGCCCAGGAACGCTATATCGGCGGCAAGCCGCTGGTTATCCGGCAGCACGGGCAGCCAAAGGCGTTCTAAACCGGGCGGGTGCGGTTCGGACGGGCTGACCCTTTTACGCGAGCGCGCGTGCGCGGGCGTGCTCGTGGCTGGTCGCAGGCTGAATGGGCGTGGCGCTAGGCCTGCCCACGCGGTGCGCGCTTGAGCGTTTCGAGGGACTTTTTCGATCGGCCAGTGCTTGAGGTCGCGCCGGAACTGATTGGCATGGTGCTGCTGGTCGATGGCGTCGGCGGGCGGATCGTCGAGGTGGAAGCCTATGATGAAGCCGATCCGGCGTCGCATAGTTTCCGCGGGCCGACGCCGCGCAACGCAGCGATGTTCGGGCCGCCGGGCCATGCCTATGTCTACAAAATCTATGGCATCCACTACTGTCTCAACTTCGTTTGCCGGCCGGGCAGTGCCATCCTCATTCGGGCGTTAGAGCCGAATGTCGGGCTCGATATGATGCACGAGCGGCGGGGCGGGGTGGTTGAGAAACAGCTTTGCTCTGGGCCGGGGAAATTGGCGGCGGCTTTGGCGGTGGATCTCAAGCAAAATGGCTTACCGCTCGATGAAGCGCCGTTTGCGCTTTTGCCGGCGGAGGCGGTGAGCGAAGTGGTCACGGGGCCGCGGATCGGCATCACCAAGGGTGTCGAGACGCCGTGGCGGTTTGTCGAGCGCAACTCGCGCTATCTCAGCAAGCCGATGAAGCCTTGAGCTTTTTGCAGGCCGAAAAATCCAGCTGATTAACCTCTGACGCTCTCGGCAACTGCACCGGGGGCATGCCGTTGCCTTCTCGAAGGGAAAGCGCGCGTCAACCGGACGCGGTGGCATGAGGAACGGGCTTGGTTTTTCCGGTTTCCCTGCCCGGCCAACGAATAGGCAGCCGAGCCTCTATCCCACCCGCGCGATCCCTTCATCCCCATTTCCGTCGCAGGAGGCGACCATGCCGCAGGGCGATAAATCCGCCTATACCGATAAGCAGAAGCGCAAGGCCGAGCATATCGAAGAGGGTTATGAGAAAAAGGGCGTGAGCCACGAGGAAGTCGAGCGCCGCGCCTGGGCCAGCGTCAACAAGGACGATGGCGGCGGCAAGAAATCCGGCTCCGGCCGCGGCAAGGACACTGGCCATCCCGCTGCGCATAAAGGCGGCGAAAAGGGTGGCAAGGCATCGGCGAACCGCTCGGCGGCCGATCGGTCAGCTTCGGCGAAGAAGGCTGCCGCGACGCGCAAGCGGAATGCCGAGCAGCACGCCCACTAGTCTTATCGCATCGCGTTTGCCGACCTGCACCCAAGGAACAAAAATGTACGAAGCCATCAACCCGCCGCAGACGCAGGATCATCAGCCTGGGCGCGAGACGGAGATGCATCCACGGCCGCAATATATGCCGAAATTTCCCGGCAATGGGCGGCTCAAGGATAAGGTCGCCATCATCACCGGCGGCGATAGCGGCATCGGGCGGGCTTGCGCGGTGCTGTTTGCGCGCGAGGGGGCGCAGGTGGCGCTGGTCTATCTCGAGGAAACCGAGGACGCCAAGATTACGGCCGACGCCGTCACGGCCGAGGGCAAGGAAGCGCTGCTGCTGCGCGGCGATGTCGGCGACAAGAGTTTTTGCGAAACGGTCGTTGGCAAGGTTATCGAGGAATTCGGCCAGATCGATGTGGTGATCAACAATGCGGCCGAGCAGCATCCGCAGGAGGAGATCACCGATATCTCCGAAGAGCAGTTGCAAAAGACCTTTCGCACCAATCTCTATGGCTATTTTTACATGACGCAGGCGGCGATGCCTTACCTCAAGAACGGCGCGTCGATCGTTAACACGACATCGGTCACGGCCTATCGTGGGTCGCCCGAACTGCTCGACTATTCCTCGACCAAGGGCGCCATCGTCGCCTTTACGCGCTCGCTGTCGGGAAGCCTTGCGGATAAGAATATCCGCGTCAATGCAGTGGCGCCCGGGCCAATCTGGACGCCGCTGATCCCCGCGACATTTACGGCGGAAAAGGTCGCTGAATTTGGCGCGAGCCAGCCGCTCAAACGCCCAGGCCAGCCCAATGAGGTGGCGACGTGCCATCTGTTTTTGGCGTGTGACGAAAGCTCCTACCTGACGGGGCAGGTGCTGCACCCCAATGGCGGCGAGATCGTCGGCGGCTAAAGCTTGCTTGTTTTCCCGCGCGCGTGTCAATTTCCGCGGCAAAGCGGGAGGGGCCATATGGCGCGGGAGATTTTGGTGCGGCTGGGCGGGCTGGCGATCGTCTTGATCGGCTTTGCCTGTCTCTATTTCTTTCTGCTCGTGCCGCTGCAGCAGGTGCAGGCGGGTGTGCCGGAAGTGCATTACGAGCTCAAAGTCTTTGCGCTGGTGCCGCTCTGCTTTGTGTTCGGCGCCATTTTTCTCGTTTTTGGCGATGGCTTTGACTATCGCACGCCTGACCACCAGAACCTGACAGCCAAGGGCTGGATTGCCTTTGCCGTCGTCGCGGTTTTGACCGGGCTGGGCTGGTGGTGGTTCGACAGCCAGTTTGCCGCTCTCGGCTATGTGTAGGGGATAGCGGAGCGCGATGCTCTTGCGGCTCACCCCGCGCTCATGATTCAAGGAACCTGTGCAAGCGCTCGATTCCTATGATCTGTTTTCGCCCCACCGAACCGAGCGGCTGACCCCGCTCGATGTTCTGCGCGAAATATTCGGACACAAGCAGTTTCGCGGCCAGCAGGCCAAGGTGATCGACCAGATCGTCGGCGGTGGCGATGCGGTCGTGCTGTTCCCGACCGGCGCGGGCAAGAGCATGTGTTTCCAGATCCCCGCCATTTGCCGTCCGGGGGTCGGGATTGTCGTTTCCCCGCTGATTGCCCTGATGCGCGATCAGGTCGAGGCGCTCAAGCAGGCGGGCGTCGCGGCGGCGGCGCTCAATTCTTCGCTGTCGCCTGAGGAAGCGAGTACGGTGCGGCGTCAATTGCGCGCGGGGGAACTCGATCTTCTCTATGTGGCGCCGGAGCGCGTGGCGACGCCGGGCTTTGCCAATATGCTGTCTGGCGTCGAGATCGCGCTCTTTGCCATCGACGAAGCCCATTGCGTGAGCCAGTGGGGGCATGATTTCAGGCCAGAATATCGCGAGCTGATCCATCTCGTTGAGCTCTTTCCCGGCGTGCCGCGCATTGCGCTGACGGCGACGGCAGATCCGACGACGCGCGAAGACATTATCGAGCGCCTGGGCCTCGAACAGGCCGAGGTTTTCACGACCTCCTTCGACCGGCCTAACATTTCCTATTCCATCGTCGAGCGGGACAAGGCGCGCGAGCAATTGCTCGATTTTCTGGCCGGCCATAAGGGCGAGAGCGGCATCGTTTATTGCCTCAGCCGCGCCAAGGTCGAGGACATTGCCGATTATCTCAGCGGCAAGGGCATTCGAGCACTGCCCTATCATGCGGGCATGCCGGCCGAGATGCGGAGCGCCAATCAGGACGCTTTCCTCAAGGAGGAGGGGCTGTGTCTTGTCGCAACGGTCGCCTTCGGCATGGGGATCGACAAGCCGGATGTGCGCTATGTCGCGCATATGGATCTGCCGTCTTCCATTGAAGCCTATTATCAGGAAACCGGCCGCGCCGGGCGCGACGGGCAGCCGTCCGATGCCTGGATGAGCTATGGCATGGCCGATGTGGTGCAGCGGCGGCGCATGATCGAGGAGGGCAATGCGCCCGACGAGATCAAGCGGGTCGAGCATGGCAAGCTCAATGCGCTGCTTGGGGTTTGCGAAACCGCGGAATGCCGGCGCAAGGCCATCCTCAACCATTTTGGCGAGGCGCATGACGGCAATTGCGGCAATTGCGATACCTGTCGCTCGCCGGTCGAAAGCTGGGACGGCACGGAGGCAGCCATCAAGGCGCTGGCGGCGATCTATCGCACCGGGCAGCGGTTTGGCGCGGCACATTTGATCGATGTTCTGGTCGGCAAGGAAACCGAGAAGGTCCAGCGCTTTGGTCATCAGAACCAACCCGTCTTCGGGCAGGGGCGTGAGCTCGATGCGAAAGCCTGGCAATCGGTGCTCAGGCAATTGACGGCCATGGGTCTGATTGTCGTCGACCACGCCAATCATGGCGCGCTGACGCTGGGCGAAGGCGCGCGGGCGGTGTTCAAGCACGAGCGCAGCGTTACGCTGCGCAAGGACCGGCCGAAAAAGGCCGTCGAAGTGCGGCGCCAGCTCAGCAAATCGGTGGAAGTGCCCGATTATGCCAAGGGGCTGTTCGAGGCGCTGCGGGCCGAGCGGCTTAAGATTGCCAAGAGTCAGGGCGTGCCGCCCTATGTGATCTTTCATGATGCGACGCTCAAAGCCATGGCGATGGCGAGGCCGACGCACCCGCATGGTATGCTGAACCTGCCTGGGGTTGGGCAGGGGAAGCTCGATCGCTATGGCGATGCGTTTTTGGCGGTTGTGGTGGGGTATTCTGGGGATTGAGGGCAAGTTTGAAGGCCCCCTCACCCGAACTGCCTTGCAGTTCGACCTCTCCCCCAGAGGGAGAGGTGTCGCTCCGCGACTTTGGCAAGAACCACCTCTCCCTCTGGGGGAGAGGTCGGCCCAAAGGGCCGGGTGAGGGGGCCTTACTATGTCTGCTGAACTGAAGGTCAAAAAACCACGCCTCCCCGTCATCGACATCGCGCGGGGCGTGGCCATTTTGTTCATGGCTTTTTACCACCTCTGCTGGGACCTTTGGTATTTCGGGTTTATCGGCGCCGATGTGGGGTTCGATCCTCGTTGGGTGTTTTTTGCCCGCTCGATCCTCGCGAGTTTTCTGTTTCTCGTCGGTGTCGGCCTCGTGCTTGGGCATGGGAATGGCATTCGCTGGAAGAGTTTTTGGCGGCGCTGGCTGTTCGTGGCGCTCGGGGCGCTGGCGATTACGCTTGGGACCTATTTCACCTTCCCAGATGCCTTCGTTTATTTCGGCGTGCTGCATGCCATTGCGCTTTTCATGCTGATGGGGCTGCCCTTCCTCTTCGTGCCGATCTGGGCGGTGGGGGGTGTGGCGCTCTTGTTCATCGTGCCGCATTTTGTCTTTGCCGATCCGCTTTTTAACGAGAAGATTTTTTCCTGGCTTGGCTTCTGGGTGACGCCGCCGGTGACGAACGATCTCGTGCCGGTGTTTCCCTGGTTCGGGGCGGTGCTGGTCGGGATTTTGGCAACGCGGCTCGCCAAGGCGCGGGTTTTGCCCAAACTGTCTGAGGTGCAGCCGCAGGGGAAAGTGGCGCGGGCCTTGGGCTGGTTGGGACGCTGGAGCTTGCCGTTTTACCTGATCCATCAGCCGGTGCTGCTCGCAGCGATCGTGCCGCTTTCCATGCTGCTTGGCACGCAGGATGCGCTGCGCGAGGCGGATTTTCTAAAAACCTGCCAGGCGACGTGCGAGACGGGCGGGACGAGTGCCAAGATGTGCACGACCTATTGCCAGTGCGGCATGGAGGGTCTCACGCGTGATAATCTGTGGGACCCGGTCTATTCCGGCGTGCTGACGGCCGATGAGCAGGCCAAGCTCGACGAGAATAATCGCCAGTGTTCGGCGGTGATTTATCCGGAATTGCTGGATTCTGCGCCTGGACACGGTGCAACTGTCGATGCGCCTCCCGCGCCTTGAGGAAGCCGGACAGCCTATTCCACAATCTCGGCGTCATTCCCGCGAAAGCGGGAATCTCATTGATCCGAAGAAGAGATCCCCGCTTTCGCGGGGATGACGCGGTGTATGGGACGGTCTTCTCAGCCGAGCAATCGAGGTTCCTAGGGACGCTAGCGGCCGTTCCCTCAAATCCAAAAAAGCAGCATGACCCCATGCCCAAAGCCGGCTGGATTGCCGGGGGCGGCTCAGTCATCTTGTTGTCATGTCGCCCCTGATCCTTTTTGCCCTCGCTCTCGCTACTTTTTGTACCTCGGTGCTATCGGGGATTTTTGGCATGGCGGGGGGAATGATCCTTCTGGCGGCATTGATGACACTGCTGCCGGTGGCCACGGCGATTGCCGTGCAGGGTGTTATCCAATTGATCGCCAATGGCTCGCGAGCGATCTTTTCGCGCGAATTTATCGAGTGGCGGATTTTGGGGACGATCCTGCTCGGGCTGCTGACAGCGGCGGCCCTGTTGTTCATCGTCCGCTACACGCCCGATTTCGTCACCGTCTGTATCGTCGTGGGATTGATGCCGATCCTGGTCTGGATCCCGAAAGGGTGGCTGGCGCTCGACGCCAGTAAGCCGCTTCATGGTTTTCTCTGCGGCTTTTTCGGCTCGGGGCTCAATCTTGCGGTGGGTGTTGCCGGGCCGACGATCGATATCTTTTTTATTCGCACCGAAATGGATCGGCGTACTGTCATTGCTACCAAGGCGGCGGCGCAGGTGCTCTCGCATGGGGCCAAGATCGTCTTTTATGGCGCCATGGCTTCGGCAATGGCGCCGGGGGACTGGATCATCGCCCTGGTCGCAGCGCCCTTTGCCATTCTGGGTACCAATGTGGGCTATCGCGTGTTGCAGCGGCTTTCGGACGAGAATTTCCGCAAGTGGACGCGCTGGATCGTCACGGGGATCGGGCTGTTTTACCTCGTGCGCGGGCTGATGGCGCTGGCGGGATAGCTTACGCACAGCAATTGGTCCAATGTTCTGCGATGGGTTTTGACCTCGGCCGATCCGCCTTTATGGTGGCGGCGAGGAAACGACATGGCACCATTCGACAGCGTCACCGCGCGGCTTATTCTGCTTTTGGCTGAAACCGGCTCGATTGGCCGGGCGGCCGAGCGCGAAGGTATCGCTTCGTCCGCTGTCAGCCGACGCGTGTCCGATCTTGAAGCGCGGCTCGGGGTCGTATTGTTCGATCGCTCTGCGCAGGGGGTCAAGCTGACCGCGGCGGGTGAAGCCTATGCCGAAGGGTGCCGGACGGTTCTCCGTTCCATTGCCGATCTCGATGCCGTCATGGCCGAATTTGGGTCTGGGCAGCGCGGGAGCCTGAGGCTTGCCTGCACCGGATCGGCGCTGACGGGGCGCCTGCCGGAACTGCTGGCCCGGTTTGCGAAGAAATTTCCGGGGATCGAGCTCTCCATCGCCGAGATGGGCGCAGCGAAGGCGCTGCTGGCGCTCGACGAGGGGCGGGCGGATGTCGCCATCGTCTCGGACAATTATGATTTTGCGCGTTTCGATATCCGGCCCTTCGAGGACGAGCGCATCTGGGTTCTGGCGCCGCCCGATCATCCGCTGGCGAGCAAGATCGAGCCGCGCAAATCGATCTCGTTCGACACGGTACGGGATCACACCATTGTCGGGGTGCATCATTCCGGCTCGCTCGATCGGCTCTTGGCCGAGGCCGCGCAGGCCAAGGGGCAGGCGCTCAACGAGACGCTGCGGGTCGAAAGTTTTCCCGCGCTCGTGCGCATGGTCGAGGCCGGGTTCGGCATCGGGTTCCTCCGCTCGACGAGCCTTCATCTGCTGGCGGGAACGGACCTCGTTTGCGCGCCGCTGGCTGAAAGCTGGGCCATGCGGCAATTGCTGGTGGCGCGGCGCAAGTCGAGCCCGCAATCGGCGGGGATGAAGAGTTTCGTGGCGCTGTGTGCGGAAACCTATTCGCCCTCGGCTTAAGCGAAAGCGAGTCGCGCTTTCAGGCGCCCCCAGCGATATCGGGATAGGCAACGACGCAGCCGCGCCCCTGGGCCTTGGCGGCATAGCAGGCGGCATCGGCCTCGCTGAGGCAATCGGCAGGGGATTTGGCATCAGGCGTAATGGCGGCGACGCCGACACTGGCGCCAATGCGATAATCGCGCCCATTCCAGGAAAAGATCAGCGAGCCGATGGCGCGGACGATCTTCTGGCCGACGAGCTTGCCATTGGGCATCGGGCAGTCTTCGAGCAGCACCGCGAACTCGTCGCCACCGAGGCGGGCCGCAAGATCGTGGCCCCGGCAGGCGCCGCGGATGGTTTCGGCCACCTGTTTGAGGAGAGCGTCGCCGGCGGCGTGTCCGGCCGTGTCGTTGACAGGCTTGAAGCGATCGAGGTCGATATAAAGGAGACAATGCCGTCGATTGCTGCCCTCGGCGGAGGCGAGCGCGAGATTGAGCGCGCGATCGAAGGCGACGCGATTGGGGAGGCCCGTTAGCGGATCGTGATTGGCGGAGTGAGCCAGTTCGCGCTGCAGCGCGCGGCTCTGGCTGATGTCCTGGAACACGAGGACCGCGCCGGTGACCTTGCCATCGGGCATGACGACGGGCGAGGCGGAACAGCGGATATCGCGCGCCTGACCATCGCGCGAGACGAGGATGACCTCGTCTGAAACTTCGAACGGGCTGCCATGGGTGAGGCAGGTGATGGCGGGGCAGTGGGCTGCTTCGTGGCTATGGGCGAGGCGAAGCGGGAAGACGTTTTCGGCGAATTTGCCGATCGCTTCGCTCTGGGAAAAGCCGGTGAATCGCTCGGCCGCCGGGTTCATGAAGGTAACGCGGCCCTGGCTATCGGTGCCGATCATGCCATCGGCGACAGCTTCGAGCGTCACGCGGAGACGCTCTTTTTCGGCGGCCAGTTCCTGTTCGATGGTCTTGAGATAGGTAATGTCGGTGTCGGTGCCGATGGTGCGAAGGGCATTGCCGTTTTCGTCCCATTCGACCGGGCGGCCACGGCTCATGATCCAGATATAATTGCCATCGCGCGTTCGCTCGCGATATTCAAGCGCGTCGAAATTGTCGTCGCCGCTATCTTGCTTGTGGATGTCGTTCATCACCCGGCCCACATCGTCCGGATGAAGGCGCGAGGCCCACTGCTCCTGATGATCCTTGCCGATGACTTCATCATCGGGGATACCGCGCATCCGCCGCCACATGCGCGAATAGAACATGGCATCGGTGCGGATATCATGGTCCCAGACGCCCTGGCGGGCGCCTTCAAGCGCAAAATTCCAGCGGTTTTCCGAATGGGCGAGGGCTTCTTCGGCGCGCTTTTGCAGCTCGATGCTGGTGACCTGGAGCATGATGCAATCGGGCTGGCCTTCGGCATCGCGCGCGAGGGCGGCGGCGAGCATGACCCAGACAGGCTGGCCATCGGCATGGCGCATACGATGCTCGCCGCGATAAAGTTCGGCCTCGCCGCGCGCCAGCCGGGCGATATGTTGTCGCCCGGCATTGGCATCGGTTTCGTGCAGCAGATCGAAGCCGAAAAACGGCTGCTCGGTATCGAGCTGATAGCCGAGGAGCCGCGTGAAAGCCGGGTTGAGATAACGCGCTGCACCGTCGAGCCCGGTGACGAGCATGCCGACGGGCGCAACTTCAGCCAAACGCGACAGGACGGGCACTGCGCGCTGGCTACTTCTCGATCGGACTACACGCCGCTGGACGGCACGCGCCATGCTCATCCTGTCAGCCCTGATCGAGGCGCGAGAGGATGAAGTCGCGCTCTTCGGCAAGGCCCGTCCATTCGTGGGGATGGTCGGCATCGAAGATCAACGTATAGGGACCCTTATAGCCGGCGCCTTCGGCGGCCGAGAGGCAGGCGGCATAATCGGCCTCGTCGAGCTGGCCATCGGCGAAGGTTGCCTTGGCGTGGCAGAGTTCGGCGCGCGGGAAGATCGAGGCGAGGTCCTGGTATTTGGTCGGGCCCGACCAATTGCCGAAATCGCCCAAGAGGCCAATGCGGCCTTCGAGCCGGTCAAGCACTTCATGGACGACAGAAGGCGAGGACAGCAGATCGAACCAGTTTTCGGTGACGAGGCGGAGGGGCGAACCGGCATTGGCGTCGGCCAATTGGCGGAGGGTGGCGATGGAGCGCTCGATGTTTTCGGGCGTCGGCTGCTGCTTGCCGGCAATGATGCGGGCGTTTTCAGCACCGAGCTCATTGGCGACCTCAACCCAACCGGCGATCCAGGCGGTGTCGCGAGCGCCATTGACCGGGTCGGTGATGTCACCGGCATCGATGAGGAGGGTCTGTAGCGTGACGCCAGCGATGCGCAACTGCTCGCGCAGTTCGGCGAGATAGATGGAATCGCGGCTGCGCATGTGGAAGGAGACGATTTCGAGGCGCTTGTAGCCATGATTGGCGAGCACCGAAGGCAGGCCGAGCAGGGACTCGCTGCCCTCGCCATAGGTGTCTTCACCAGGGCCGATGGCCGTTGTCGTCAGGTCATGTGCATAGGTCGTGCCCAAAAGGCGATGCAACGACCAGGTGGAGACCGCGATGCGGTCAGCACTCTGCGCCATAAGTATTCTCCCCATTCCTCGGAATCAGAATCTCACGCGTAAAGGCGTCGTGCAATTCAATTTGATTGCCCATCAGAACTTAACGCGTGCCCGCGCGTCTGCGCAGGCTTGCGTATAATGCCCTAGGTGAGGCGATAGATCCGCTCGGCATTGATCGCAAAGAGTCTTTGCTGGTTCGCTGCGGTCTCGTCCGAGACGATCTCGGAAAGAGCCTCGACCCAGCGCGTCAGGGTGCCGGTTTTGGTGACGACGGGATAATCGGAGCCGAAAACGACGCGGTCCCAGCCAAAGCTTTCGATGACATGCTCGACATAGGGGCGGAGGGTTTCGGTGGTCCAATCGGGGTCGCAGTGATTGACGATGCCCGAGACCTTGCCATGGACATTGGAGAGAGCAGCAATCGACTTAAGGTCGCGACGCCAGGGGTCGAGGCCAATGCCGTTGATATCCGGATTGCCGCAGTGATCGAGGATGAACGTCACCTCGGGCAGCTTTTGCGCTAGCGCCACGCCGAGATGAAGCTGATCGGCCCGGAGGCATAGATCGAAGGTCAGGTTGTGTTCGGCAAGGAGCCGGAGATTGTCAGCGAAAAGCTGGGGCTGGCTGACGCTATCGTCGATCTCGTGGAGGATGCGGCGCAGGCCCTTGATGCGGGTGCCGCCGATGGCGAGCAGCCGATCGAGCTGGGCCGGAAAATCGGCGTGCTCGGGGCGGCAGGCGGCGATCGCGCCGACAATGCCGGAAAGCCCGAGGACGAAACCGGTCTCTTTTTCGATGTCGCTTTCCGTGACATCGACTTCCATGTGCAGGGCCTGCTCGACGCCGAGGGGCTTGGCTTCGGCCCAATAGGTTTCGGCCGACCAGGGCTTGTTGATCGCTGGTGCGCCTGAGAGCCACGGGTAGGTGAGCCGATCGGGGTAAATAAGATGCAGATGGGTATCGATGATGCGCATGGGTCCTCCGGTCGAGAGACTAGCAGAAGACAGCGCGGATTGAACGCGCTAGAGCCTGCCATTCGATTGATAGGGACGGGCTCCTTTTTGCCGCCCGGACGTTATTGAGGGCGGAAAACGTCGAGGCGATATGGATAGAGAGGCGCGAAATCCGGTTCTGGTGACGCATGCGCGGGGCAATTCGCCCTTCGTGATCGTGTGCGATCATGCCTCGAACCGCATCCCCGAACGCTATGGCGATCTTGGTCTTTCGCCGAGCGAAAGGCTGAGCCACATTGCTTGGGACCCCGGTGCGCTGGCGGTAAGCCGCTATCTCTCGGAAAGCCTTAATGCGCCATTGATCGAATCGACCGTGTCGCGGCTGATCATCGACTGCAATCGCGCGCTCACGGCGCCCGATCTGATCTGGACGCTTTCGGAGCGGACGCCGATCGTCGCCAATGAAAATCTCAGTGACGAAGAGCGTCAATTCCGGATCAACAATTATCATCGGCCCTTTCATGGGGCGATCGAGATGCTGCTCGAAGCGCGGCGCAATGCAGGCAGGGAGACCATCCTTGTCTGCATGCATTCGTTCACCCCGGTCTATCTCGGCGTGGCGCGACCCTGGCCCATCGGGGTGCTGCATGGACGCGACAGCCGCTTTACTCAAAGGCTGCGCGACGCCATGGCCGAAGAACAACCGGACCTCAATATCGGTTGGAACGAACCCTATGCGGCGCTGACGGGGGTTACCCTGACGCTTGAAAAGCATGGGGACGGGCGCGGCATCGAATCGACGATGATCGAATTGCGCAATGACGAGATCCTGTCGCCCGAAGGCGCTCGGCGATGGGCGGGTCTTTTGGCGCGCAGCCTTGAAGTTGCGCGCCTCAAGGGCGGACGAGGATAGACTGTTCTCAGCCGGCGACGGTTTTAGCGGTCGCCTTTGCGCCTTCGTCGAACAGGCTTTCGAGATGGCCGACCACGGTCTCGCGGAAGATCGCATTGCCGGCGAGATCGGTACCAAAGATTTCGGTGAGCGCGGAGAGGCCGTCGTAAAGCGCTTCGGCGTCATCCCCGGCATCGGCTGAGATGGCCATCATCTTGAGGGCATGGGGGTCGCGCACGTCGATTTCACTGCCGTCTTCGGCGACGCCGGTGACATAGCGCATCCAGGCGGCAACGCCGAGCGCGAGCCGGGTGATCGGCTGATCGGCCTTGAGGCGATCGCGAATGGTGCCGAGGAGCCGCTGGGGGAGCTTTTGTGATCCGTCCATGGCGATCTGCCAGGTGCGGTGCTTTAGGGCCGGATTGCGGAAGCGCTCGAGCAGTCGATCGCGGTAAGCGCCGAGATCGGTGCCGGGCATATCGAGCGTCGGCATGGCCTCTTCGGTCATCAGGCCATGGATGAGTTTGACATAGGCCGGATCGCCCATGACTTCGGCGATATATTGGTAGCCGCCGAGATAGCCGAGATAGGCCATGGTCGAATGCGAACCGTTGAGCATGCGGAGCTTCATCAGCTCGAACGGCTCGACATCTTTCACCAGTTGCGCGCCGACCTTTTCGAAGGCGGGGCGGCCGGCGGGGAAATGATCCTCGATCACCCATTGGGTAAAGGGCTCGGTCATGATCGGCCAGGCATCTTCCGCGCCGATGAGGTCGGCGACCTCGGTGCGATCAGCGTCCGTGGTGGACGGCACGATGCGATCGATCATGGTGGAGGGGAAAGCGACGGCTTCGACCCATGTGCCGAGATCGGCATCGCGGAGGGCGGCAAAGCGGGTGACGATGCGCTTGGCGGTTTCACCATTGGAGGGGAGATTGTCGCAGCTCATCACCGTGAAGGGCGCAACACCGGCAGCCTTGCGGCGGGCGAGCGCTTCGACCAGCATGCCGGGCGCCGATTTCGGCGCGGCGGGATTGGCAAGATCGTGGACGATGTCCGGATGCTTCTGGTCGAGTTCGCCGGTTGCCGGATCGTGGCAATAGCCCTTTTCGGTGACGGTCAGGGAGATGATGCGGATGTCGGCGGAGGCCATCAGCGCAAGGAGTTCTTCGCGCTGCGTGTTCGCATCCATCACCGAGAGGATCGAGCCGATGACGCGCGGATGCGTGCCCGCCGCATCGCGCACAGCGATGGTATAGAGCCCGCCTTGGGGTTCAAGCGCGTCTTTGGTATCGGGGCGGCGGAGGCTGGCGCCGACAATGCCCCAGCTCGGGTCTTGGGCAAGGAGATCATCGACATAGACGGCCATATGGGCGCGGTGGAAGGCGCCGATGCCGAGATGCACGATGCCCGGGGTGACCTTGGCCCGATCATAGTTCGGCACGCCGATGCCCGCTTTGAGAGAGCCGAGGGTTTTGGGGCTGAGGCGTGGGTTGGTCATGTCGGCTCCGGAATGAAATCGGGCGCAGCATAGTGGCTTCCAATCTTGTATGGAAGGGTGGGCTTGCGGCAAGATTTTGCGCCCGGCATAAGCGTTAGTAGAACTGAGGAGGAAAGCGTCATGGCCGGCAAGCGGATCGTCAGCATCGGGGAATGCATGATCGAAATGAGCGGCGGCGAGGACCGGAATTATCGCCTCGGCTATGCCGGCGACACCCTCAACACCGCCTGGTATCTGCGCGCCCTGCTCGGCAAGGATTGGGGCGTCGATTATGTGACGGCGCTCGGTAAGGACCGCTACTCCGACGACATAAGGGCTTTTCTCAAGACCAACGATATCGGCACCGACCATATCGGCACAGTGCCGGAGCGGCGGCCGGGGCTCTATATGATCCATCAGGATAAGGGTGACCGGCACTTTACCTATTGGCGCGATCAGTCGGCGGCGAAGCTCTTGGCGGACGACAAGGCGGCGCTCGACAAGGCTGTTGCGGGCGCGAGCTTGGTTTACTTTTCGGGCATCACGCTCGCAATCCTCGCGCCTCGGGCGCGCGGACGGTTGCTCGGGGCGATCGTCAAGGCACGGGATAATGGCGCAAAAATCGCCTTCGATACCAATCTGCGGCCGGCGCTGTGGTCGAGCCAAAGGGTGATGGCTTCGGTGCTGACGGCAGCGGCGAGCCTTTGCGATATCGTCTTGCCCACGCACTCGGACGAAGCACCGCTCTTTGGCGACAAGACGGTGGAAGACACCGCCGAGCGCTATCTCGAACTGGGGGTGGAAGAGGTGGTGGTCAAGGACGGGGCGAAGGAAGCGTTTATCGCGACGGCAACGGAGCGGGTCAGCATTTCGCCCAAGCCGGTGGAGAAGGTTGTCGATGCGACGGGGGCCGGGGATAGTTTTAACGGCGGCTATCTGTCAGCGCGGCTTGAAGGCAAATCGATCCGCGAGGCGGCGGAAGAGGCGCACCGAGTGGCCGGGGTGGTGATCGGGCACAAGGGGGCTTTGGTGGAGAAGGAATTTTTGAAGTAATTGCCGGCTTTTAATCACTTGGGAATCGAGGCTCCCGCACCCCCGCCCAACCTCCCCCGTCAAGGGGGAGGTGCCGCATCCCGTTTGGGGCAATAGTTGTTCGCAGCCACCAGTCTAGCACCCTCCCCCTTGCGGGGAGGGTTGGGGAGGGGGAGGTGAGCCCGAATAAAAGCTTCTAGTGAAAATTCCTCACTCCCCATCCATCTTCAAAAATTCCTCGCCCGACAGAATGATCTTGTCGTCAATCTTGCCGATCGCCTTGGGGTTCTTGCCATCGAATTCGAAGCCATCGAGCAGGGTGCGGATGACGTTGAGCCGCAACCGGCGTTTGTCGTTGGCGCGGACGACGGTCCAGGGGGCGTGCTTGCTGTCGGTACGCTCGAGCATGCGGTCGCGCGCCTTGGAATAATCGTCCCATTTGCTGAGCGCTTCGAGATCGATCGGGGAGAGCTTCCAGGTTTTTAGAGGGTCATGGCGGCGATCGTGGAAGCGCTTCAATTGCATTTCGCGGCCGATCGAGAGCCAGAATTTGAAGAGTTTTATACCGTCGCGCGTCAGGCGCTTTTCAAATTCGGGGGCTTCTTCGAGGAAGAGTTCGGTTTCTTGCGGGGTGCAAAAGCCCATGACAGGTTCGACGCCGGCGCGATTGTACCAGGAGCGATCGAACAGCACCATTTCGCCCGCGGCCGGGAGCCAATCGATATAGCGCTGAAAATACCACTGTGTGCGCTCGCGATCATTGGGCTTGGGCAGCGCTGCAATGACATTGTAGCGCGGATTGAGGTTTTCCATGATCATCTTGATCGTGCCGCCCTTGCCCGCGGCATCGCGGCCTTCGAAGACGACGACGATGCGCTCGCCGGCCTTGGCCATATGCGCCTGGAGCAGCACAAGCTGCTTTTGCAGGGCATAAAGCTGCATGTCATACTCGGTGCGGTCGAGCTTCTTGTCATAGGGAAAACCGCCCGATTTGAGGGCTGCCTTATCGATGGCATGGGGCAGTTCGGGATTGTCGATGTCAAAGCTCAAAAAGGGATCGCTCACGCTGTCGCTCCGTTGTTACATGCACCGTGCTAAAAACGGGGGTCCCGCGCAAGAGGCGGGAGCAAGCGATTGATTCGGCGGCCCAAAATGGACGATTCCCAATCGGCCCAAACTCTTTATGGCGCGCAGCCCCTGCTGTCCCGTCTTGTGCACTATGCCGGGCTGCTCATCGGTCTTGCCGGTCTCTTTGTCGCGCTCGTGGCTTTTGGCAATCTGCGGCCTGATCTGGCCATCCTGGCCTATGGGTTCGTCGTCGGCTTCGTCGCCTTCCTGCCGCTGCCCGTGCGCGAGGTGATGCGGATCGTCGAAGCCCCCGCGCCGGTGCTCGAGGCGCCGGATAATACCGATACCGTCATGGCCGCCTTTGCCGAGGCCTTGGGCGAAGCCTGTCTCGTGCTCGACCAGCGCGGAGCCGTCGCCTATCGCAACCGGGCCGCGCTCCGGCAATATCCCAATGTGCAGCCGGGCAAGGTTCTGACCCTTGTCATGCGCAATCCCGACCTCGTCTCGGCGGTGGATGCGACGCTGCGCACCGGCATGCCGCATAGTTTCGAACTGCATGAAACCCTGCCCAGCGAAACCTGGGACCGGGTAACCGTGGCGCCCATTCGCCAACCCGATAGCGATTGGCTGAGCGAAGGCGGGCGGCACCTGCTCGTCACTTTCCAGAGCCTCACTGAACTCAAGCGCGTCGATGCCATGCGCACCGATTTCATCGCCAATGCCAGCCACGAATTGCGCACGCCACTGGCCTCGCTGCTTGGCTTTATCGATACGCTTCTGGGGCCCGCGGCACGCGATGCGGTGGCGCGCGAAAAGTTCCTCGGCATCATGCGCGGCCAGGCCGATCGCATGAGCCGGCTGATCGATGATCTCTTGAGCCTCTCGCGCATCGAAATGTATCAGCATGTGCGACCGACGGGCTCGGTCGACCTCGCCGCACTGTTGCGCGAAGTGCGCGAAGGGCTGCAGACGCAGGCCAAGGCTGCTGAACTCGATGTTGTGCTCACCCTGCCCGAAGGCGCTGTGATGGTGACCGGTGATCGCAACCAGCTCTATGAGGTTTTTGAAAACCTCATCGACAATGCCATCAAATATGGCGCGGACGGCAAGACGGTCGATGTCTCGCTCGTCCCCATCGAGCGCGGCGGGTTCAAGCACCTCGTGAGCGTTATCGACCATGGGCCCGGCGTCGAGCCCGAGCATGTGCCGCGCATGACCGAACGGTTCTATCGCATCGATGCCGAGACGAGCCGCAAGAAGAAGGGCACGGGGCTGGGGCTCGCCATCGTCAAGCACATCGTCCAGCGGCACCGCGGCAATATTTCCATCAAGAGCCGGCCCGGCGAAGGGCTGCGCGTGGATGTTATGCTGCCATAAGATGCCAGTGGTGCTTCAGGCCGGATCGAAATCCGCCAGGCGATGCACTTCCACCAACCCACTCGCAAAGCGCTTGGCATTTTCGACATAGCGATCGGCCGATGCGGTCAATGCAGCAATGGCCGCTTTATCGAGCGTGCGGATCACTTTGCCGGGCGCGCCGACGACGAGGGAATTGTCGGGGATCTCCTTGCCCTCGGTAACAAGCGCATTGGCGCCGATGAGGCAGTTTTTTCCGATTTTCGCGCCATTGAGCACGGTGGCGCCCATGCCGATCAGCGTGTTGTCGCCTATGGTGCAGCCATGGATGATGGCGCTGTGGCCGATGGTGCAGTTTTCCCCGATGGTGAGGGGAAAGCCCCTGTCGGTATGAAGAACGCAGTTTTCCTGGATGTTCGAGCGCGCGCCCACGCGGATCGGCTCGATATCGCCGCGGAGAACCACGCCGAACCAGATGCCGACCTCGGGGCCGAGATGGCAATCGCCAATGATTGTCGCGGACGGGGCGAGGTAGCCGATCTCGGGGGAAATGTCCGGGTGGATGCCGTCGAGGGCGTAGATGGGCATAAGGTCCTCCGGGGATAGTGTGGCGGCATAGTAGTTGAGTGGCGTTAGATCTTCACCCCATAGGCTTCGCGCATTTCGCCGATCTCTCGCAAGGTCTGATGGAATAACGACCAGTCGTCATTCTCGGCGATCGGCGCCCAGATGGCTTCGACGTCGTCGATTAGCATGGTGCGCGGATTTGATCGGGCGAAATAGGGATGAGCGAGATTGACGGTTGCAGTGGGCGCGAAAGCTTCGAGTGCGTTGGCGACGGGGCGGAAGGCATCGCTGGCGTAAAATTCGGTGGAGGGGCTTTGGGCGGCGCGTTGGGCGCTGAGGGCGCCGCCGCGCCAGTCGAAGAAGAATTGTTCGTAAGGCGCCTTGCTGGCGGTGAGGAAACCGAAAAGAGCGGTGACGAAGGCATTGTTGTCGTCCTCGCTGCGGGGTTCGAGTCCGAGACGGGCGAGCATGGCGAGAGGGAGGGCGGTGCGGAAGGTGGGCCAGACGGTGTTGAGTGCGGGCTCAAGCGCTTCGATGCTCGACAGCGGTACCAGGCATTCGGCGAGGCGCGTCAGGTTCCAGGCTAGGGTGTCGGGCTGGCGGCCGAAGCTATAAAGGCCCGTTTCATCGAAATAGGCGGCGGTGAAATCGGGGTCATAGACCGGCAGGAACCGCCAGGGGCCGTAATCGAAACTCTCGCCGGTGATGTTGATATTGTCGGTGTTGAGAACGCCATGGACGAAACCGGCGGCGATCCATTGTGCGCCAAGGTTTGCGACTTTTTCAACGACGGCTTCGAGGAGGGCTGCGGCGGGATCGGATGCGCCGGCGAGATGCGGATAATAGTTGGCGATGGAATAATCGACGAGGCGGCGGAGGTTTTCGGTGTCCTCGAGATAGGCCAGGCGCTGGAAGGTGCCGATGCGGATGTGACTATGGCTGAGCCGGGTCAGGACGGCGGAGCGGGTGGGCGAGGGTTCGTCGCCACGATAAAGCGCTTCGCCGGTTTCAACGAGCGAGAAGCTCTTAGATGTGTAGACGCCCAAGGCTTCGAGCATTTCGGTGGCGAGCACTTCGCGTACGCCGCCCTTGAGCGTCAGTCGTCCGTCGCCCCCGCGCGACCACGGGGTTTTGCCTGTTCCCTTGGTGCCGAAATCGAGCAGGCGGCCGTCAATTGGGTCGACGCATTGGGCAAACAAAAATCCGCGGCCATCGCCGAGATCGGAATTGTAGCTGCGAAACTGGTGGCCGTGATAGCGGAGCGCCAGGGGCTGAGGGAGCGAACCGGGCAGCGGCGCGAAACGGCCGAAATGATTGAGCCATTCGGCCTCGCTGAGCTCGCTAAGCCCGATGCGCTCGGCCCAGCGCTGATCGCGATGGCGCAAAACAGTCTGCGGGAAATCTGCGGGGCGGACGGGATCGAAGAAATCGGGGCCGAGTTCGGCGTGGCGGCGCGCGGGGATGAAAGTGGTCATGGCGCTCTCCGTATCGCATCCGGCATGCAAGGCTCCGATGCAGGCGCCTCTATGGCGCGGTCAATCAAATCGGCCTATATCATGCGGGATGATACAGCTTGCTCCTTTTCAAGCCGCCATCTTCGATATGGACGGCACCTTGCTCGACACCGAAGCGGTGTTCAAGACCATCGTCTTCGAAGTCTGCGCCGATCTCGGTTTTGAAATGACCGACGATGTGCATCGTTCCATGGTCGGTGGCAGCCATGAGCGCACCAATCAATTGCTGCTCGAAGCCTATGGCGTGAGCTTCCCCTATGCGCTGTTCGACGAAAAATGCCGCGTCAGCATGCGCGAGCGCTCGCATGGCGGCGTGCCGGTCAAGGCCGGTGTGCGCGACTTTATCGCGGCGCTCCATGCCAACAATATCCGCACGGCGGTAGCGACCTCGTCGCGCAATCCCCATGCCCAGCATCACCTTTCAGCGGCCGGGTTGCTCGATCTCTTCGAAACGATCGTGACGCGGGATGATGTGACTCACCCCAAGCCGCATCCCGAGCCATACCTGACGGCGGCGCGGCGGCTCGATGTGGCACCCAAGGATTGCCTCGCGCTCGAAGACAGCTATGCCGGGGTGCACGCGGCGCATGCGGCCGGGATGCAGACCATCATGGTCCCCGACCTCGTCCATCCAAGCGAAGAAATCCTCGCTTTGGGGATCGCCGTGATGGAAAGCCTGACCCATGTTCATGCGGCCGCCTTCCCGGTTCGCCGTTAGGTCTTCTTGTCTTTTTGTCTCCTTGAAGCGCCCGCGAAAGCGGGCGTTGGCTTTTGCGCATCCGCATCAGCCCTCGGGTCCACATTAAGATTTGATCGCGTCCAAAAGCGCATAAAATTCTAACAATCCCCGAAAGTCTTTGCTGAGCATGCGGCAAGTCCATGAATTTCATGGGTTTTCTTTCGCGGCTTTGCCCATTAACCCTACCTTAAGAAGCTAAGGCGTATGGTTAACCCAGCGTAAATTTCGGCTTCCATCTCACTGCGGGCTTGGCTAGTGTGCAGCCCACAATGAAGGGGTCTCAAGACTCCACCAGAAGGCTCACCGGAGGTACCGGCTGAGCTCAGGGGCAAGGACGGGGCATTGACTGCATCTTGGCGGGCTAGGTTTGTGCGTGCCGCTTCCAAGGCGGCGGTGGTGGGTGCGATGGCACTCGTCGCAGGGCTCATCGCTTCTCCGCTTGTGGTTCGTGCCAACGAAAAAGCCGATTTCGTTCTCCCGCTCGCCATTCCCGCGCCGATCGCGCAATTGCGCTCGCAGCCCGCGCTTGGTGCGACCGATCTGCCGTTGGCACCGGGCCAGCAGAAACTGACTGCCGCACTTCTCACCAATTACGTTGCCCGTCAGCAGCAGCTACGCGCCGTCGACGTGACCGAAGCCGGCATCCAGTTGCCGCTCTCCAATGAAATGCTGATGGGCTATATCGCTCGCGGTTCGCTTGCCGGCGGCAATACCGCGCTTTCCGCCATCGACAGTTTTATGAAGCCGGTTTCAGAGCACAAGCCGACCGTGACCCCGGAACTGCTCGATGCCTATATCGCCTCGGGCTATGAGCCGATGGCCAAGCGCGTCGAGGTGGCGAATGCCGAGCGCGATTGCCTCGCGCAGGCGATCTATCACGAAGCCCGCGGCGAGAGCCAAGCCGGCCAATTGGCCGTAGCCAATGTCATCGTCAACCGCGCGCGTTCCGACAAATATCCGTCTTCGCTTTGCGGTGTGATCTATCAGGGCGCCAAGAACGGCCGCTATCGCTGCCAGTTCACCTTTGCCTGCGACGGCAACAATGACGCGCCGAGCGAGCGCCAGGCCTGGGCCCGTTCAACCGCACTCGCCAAGGATGTCTACGCAGAATATGCGATGGGCGACGAAATCGGCGCCGTGCCGGATTCGGCTTTGTTCTATCACACGACCAATGTGCGTCCGTCGTGGTCGTATACCTATAGCCGCGTGGCTGAGGTCGGGGCGCATATCTTTTACGCGCCGAACTGATTGGCGGTTGTTGAGAGTGAGTTGTTGGATCCCCGCGTGAGCGGGGATTTTTGTTTGCGTTGGGTGCGAATCCCCAGTGGCACCTGTTGCCTCATGCTCGTGAGCACCCCCTCCCAACCTCCCCCGTCAAGGGGGCGGTGCCGTATCCAGTGTGGGTGGGGTCTATTCAAGATCGCGGTCCTTCACCCTCCCCCTGGCGGGGAGGGTTGGCGAGGGGGGCGGGCGCCCCGATTGCATCTCACTGCGAAAGTTCAGACACACAAAAAGGGGCGCCGGAGCGCCCCTTGTCGTTCGGTCATGAAACCGCTCACTCCGCTGCTTGCGCCAGTTGCGGGCCGGCATCGGCGTCGGCGGTGGGGCCGAATTTGGCGAAATTCTTGCGGAAGAGGTCGACGAGTTTGGTGGCCTGAAGGTCATAGGCGTCGGTATCGGCCCAGCATTGACGCGGATCGAGGAGGCGGGGGGCGACGCCTTCGACCGAGAGCGGGACGTCGAAGCCGAAGAGCGGATCGGTGCGGGTCGGGGCGTTGTCGAGCGTGCCGTCGAGCGCTGCAGTGAGGAGGCGCCGGGTCGAGGCGATGTCGATCCGCTTGCCGGTGCCATAGGCGCCGCCGGTCCAGCCGGTATTGAGGAGCCAGACCTGCGCGCCGCTCTGTTCGAGGCGCTCGGCGAGCATCTCGCCATAGACTGTGGGGTGGAGCGGCATGAAGGGCGCGCCAAAACAGGCCGAGAAAGTGGCTTGCGGCTCGGTGACGCCGCGCTCGGTGCCGGCAACCTTGGCGGTGTAACCCGAGAGGAAGTGGTAGACGGCCTGATCCGGCGTTAGCTTGGCGAGCGGAGGCAGCACGCCAAAGGCGTCGGCGGTGAGGAAGACGACGGTCTTTGGCGTGCCGCCGACACTGCCCTTGGCGATGGATGGGAGGACATGCAGCGGATAGGCGGCGCGGGTGTTTTCGGTCAGCGATACGTCGTCGAATTCAGGAACATGCGCGTCGTCGAGAATGACATTTTCGAGCACCGTGCCGAAGCTGCGGGTGGCGGCAAAGATTTCGGGCTCTGCTTCGGCGCTGAGTTTGACGGTTTTCGCATAGCACCCGCCTTCGAGGTTGAAGACCCCATCTGCACTCCAGCCGTGTTCGTCGTCGCCGATCAGCGGACGGTGCGGGTCGTTGGAAAGGGTCGTCTTGCCGGTGCCCGAGAGGCCGAAGAAGAGCGCAGCTTCGCCATCGGGGCCGAGATTAGCCGAGCAGTGCATGGGCAGGACGTCATTGGCCGGGGCGTGGAAATTGAAAAGCGAGAAGACGCTCTTCTTGATTTCGCCGGCATAGAGCGTACCGCCGACAAGGACGATGTTGCGCGCCATATCGAGGGCTATGACGGTTTCGGTGCGCGTGCCGTGGCGGGCCGGGTCGGCCGTGAAAAGCGGAGCGTGGATGATGGTCACGGGCATGGCGTCTGGCGCCGCGTCGATCCCTTCGCCGGGGCGGATAAGGAGATTGCGGATGAACAGCGCATGCCAGGCACTGGGGGTAAGGACGGTAACGCCATATTGGTGGCGCGGATCGGCGCCTGCGATCAGGTCCTGGCGGTGGAGGGCCTGGCCGGCAAGGTGGGCCTTGATGTCAGCGAGCAGCAGATCGAACTGGGCCGGGGTCAACGCACCGGCATTGTCCCACCAGACGGTGTTTTCAGTTGCGGCATCGCGGACGATGAACTTGTCCTTGGGCGAGCGGCCGGTAAAGGCGCCGGTTTCGACCGAGACTGCGCCATGGGCGGTGAGTTTGGCGCCGTTCCCGGCAAGCGCCGCAGCAACCAGAGCCGGCGCGATGGCGTTTTCGCTCACCGAAAGGGCCGACTCGGCGATATCTCGACGCAGGCTGGCATGGTCCTCGACGCGCATATTCTGTCTCCATCAGGGGCCGGATACGGCGCCGTTGAAGACAAAATAGGCCGCGCTATCCCAGTCGGACCATCTGGAAATCGGTCGTAAGACGGAAGTCGAACCGAGGCTTTTCGAGATGGGTCATCTGGCGTTAGACTTGGCCACGCCTTATTTAACACGTAATTGTCGCCTGCAACGTCGCGCTCGGCTTAACTCGCCAAAAGAATATAAGCGTCGCTAAAAGAAAGGCAGAATATGCCCAAAATCGCCCTGGTGGACGACGATCGGAACATTCTCACCTCCGTCTCCCTCACCCTTGAAGCCGAAGGCTATCAGGTGGCAACCTATACCGACGGTGCCTCTGGCCTTGAAGGCTTGACCAGCGATCGGCCCGATCTCGCCATTCTCGATATCAAAATGCCGCGCATGGATGGCATGGAACTGCTGCGGCGCCTGCGCCAGAAGTCCGATGTGCCGGTGATCTTCCTCACCTCCAAGGATGAAGAGATCGACGAGCTCTTTGGGCTCAAGATGGGCGCGGATGATTTCATCACCAAGCCGTTTAGCCAGCGTCTCCTCGTCGAGCGCGTCAAGGCGATCCTGCGGCGTTCCGCGCCGCGCGATCCTTCGGCTGCGCCAGGTACGGTGGGTGAACCGGTGCCGAGCAAGGCGCTGATCGAGCGCGGCTCGCTGGTGATGGACGAAGAACGCCACACCTGCACCTGGAAGGGCCAGCGCGTGACGCTGACTGTCACCGAGTTTCTTATTCTCCAGGCGCTGGCGCTGCGGCCAGGCGTCGTCAAGTCGCGCAATGCGCTGATGGATGCGGCTTACGACGATCAGGTCTATGTCGATGACCGGACCATCGACAGCCACATCAAGCGCCTGCGCAAGAAGTTCAAGGCGACCGACGACGATTTTGAAATGATCGAGACGCTCTATGGTGTCGGCTATCGCTTCAAGGAGCAATAGGACCCGACGTGGCCACGATCGATCCTGAACTCGATGAGCCGCTCGGCAAGGCCG
This sequence comes from Devosia sp. BK, assembly GCF_032907385.1. NCBI lineage: Bacteria > Pseudomonadati > Pseudomonadota > Alphaproteobacteria > Hyphomicrobiales > Devosiaceae > Devosia > Devosia sp. BK. The sequence continues at coordinate 68,386 of NZ_JAIMBX010000004.1, read as the reverse complement.
AGGGGAAAGAGGCGCCTGCCGACAAGCATTCGCGGCGGGCGCTGCGCCTGGCGCTGATGCCGCTTGGCAAACTGATCGTCGGCTTCCGGCGCTTCATCGATTTCACGATCTTTTCGAGCCTGACGCGCCGGATCATCGTCCTGAATCTTGCGGGCCTTCTGGTCCTCGTCGTCGGCATTCTCTATCTCAACCAATGGCGCGCGGGCCTGATCGACGCTCGCGTGCAATCTCTCCGCGTGCAGGGCGAAATTATCGCTGCCGCCATCGCCGCCTCGGCGACGGTCGATAGCGATGTGATTTCGGTCAATCCCGATCGTCTGGTCGAACTGCAGCAGGGCAATGTTTCCCCGCTGTCCTATTTCGACCCGACGCTGGAATTTCCGATCAGTCCGGAACGGGTCGCACCGCTGCTGCGGAACCTGATCACCCCGACGCGGACGCGGGCGCGCATCTATGACCAGCAGGGTCTGCTGATCCTTGATAGCGATAATATCTATGCGCGCGGCGAGGTGATCCGGCAGCAGATCGATACGTCGCGCACGCAGGATTTCTTCCTCGCAGATTGGTGGAACGCCATCATTTCCTGGGCGCCGGGCGATACGTTCTCAAAGTACCAGGAATATGGGGCCGACGAGGGCACGCGCTATCCCGAAGTGGCTTCGGCGCTCCAAGGCGCGCCGGCAGATTTCGTGCGTGTCGATGGACAGAACCAGCTTGTGGTTTCGGTCGCCGTGCCGGTACAGCGCATGCGCGCGGTGGTCGGGGCAATCCTCCTCTCGACCGCGCCGGGCGATATCGACTCCGTCGTGGCGCAGGAGCGCTGGAGCATTTTGCGCATCGCGCTCATTGCGGCGGCGGTGCAGATTGCTCTCTCGTTGCTTTTGGCCGGCACGATCGCTGGTCCGATGCGACGGCTTTCTGCGGCGGCCGAGCGGGTGCAGACTGCCGGCAATGCGCGCGCGGAAATTCCCGACCTGACCGATCGGCCCGATGAAATCGGGCATCTGTCCGGCGCGCTGCGGCGCATGACGGACGCGCTTTACAATCGCATCGAAGCCATCGAACGCTTTGCGGCCGACGTGGCGCATGAGCTCAAGAACCCGCTGACCTCATTGCGTTCGGCGGTCGAAACGCTGCCGCTAGCGAAAAAGCCGGAAGATCGCGCGCGGCTCAACGAAATCATCCAGCATGACGTCAAACGCCTCGACCGGCTGATTACCGACATTTCGAGTGCAAGCCGGCTCGATGCGGAACTGGCGCGCGAAAGCGCCGAGCAGGTCGATATCGAAAAGCTCACCGAAGCCATGGTGGGTATCCAGAAGGATGTGGCGGCGGGCCGCGGGGTCAATGTGGTGATGGGCAAGCGGCTTGGCCGCGGCTCGACCGTGATCAGTGGGCACGAAAGCCGCCTGGCGCAGGTGCTCGCCAATCTGATCGACAATGCGGTGTCGTTCTCGCCGCCCGATGGCACGGTGACAGTTGCTGTCTCGACCGAGACCGATATGATTGTCGCGAGGGTGACAGACGAGGGACCCGGGATCACCGGCGATGTCGGCCGCATCTTCCAGCGGTTTTATACCGATCGGCCGGAGGGCGACGGCTTCGGCAATCATTCGGGGCTGGGTCTGTCGATTTCCAAGCAGATCGTCGATGCGCACAAGGGGACGATCAGGGCACATAACCGGACGGATCGGTCGGGCGCGGTGTTTACGGTGTCGTTGCCGAAGGCGCGGCGGTAATTCTCTCGTGGTCTGTGGCTCTCGACACCCCCTCCCATCCTCCTCTCCTCAAATCGCTCCACTGGAGCGATTTGCCCTTCGGTACGGCTCGGAGCCCATCAAGGGGGAGGTGAAGGGACTGTGTTTCAGGTGGGATCGTGCCACGCACTCGATGCGGCACCTCCCCCTTGATGGGGGAGGTTGGGAGGGGGGGATCTCTCCATGAATCAGCGAGAAAACATTCACGCCACTGCCATTACCATCGATAGCCACGGCATTCTCATCCGAGGCGTCTCGGGCTCAGGCAAGTCGCTGCTCGCGCTTTATCTGCTCGATCTTTATGGCGCCCGAGGGCGCGAGGTCGCCCTCGTTGCCGATGATCGGGTCGATCTCGAGCACCATGACGATCACGTCATCCTGTCCCCGCCCAAAACCATTGCCGGGCTGATTGAACTGCGCGGCCGCGGCATTATTAGGCGGCCCTCTGTGGAGGCCGTGCATCTGGCGCTGGTTGTTGATCTCGTCCCCGAATTGATCCGCATGCCCGACGATACGGCGTTTTCGACCAGCATTTTCGGCATTCCAGTGCCACGTTGCCCCGTGCCTCAGGCGGGAATCATTGCGCTGGAGCACCAGCGCCTCTTGATCGAAGCGGCGCTCGACGCAATCTCTTTGGGCTCGGGAGCGTGACAATTTATCGCTTGCCTTCCAAGGCTTCGGGGGCAAGACTGGCGCCCGCTCCCGAACGCGCCCGGTGCGGGGAGCGGGGGCTAATGGACTGGGATGGCACCGAGCGCCAGAAGGCGCAGCCATCGTCTGGGGAGATTGCATGATCGGGTTGGTTCTGGTGACGCATGGCGCGCTGGCGGACGAATTCAAGCTGGCGTTCGAGCATGTGGTGGGCCCCCAAGAGCAGTGCGAGACCATCGCTATTGGTCCCGAGGACAATGCCGAGACACGGCGCGAGGATATCCTTGCCGCCATCGATCGCGCCGATAGTGGCGACGGCGTCATCATCCTGACCGATATGTTCGGTGGCACGCCCTCCAACCTTGCCATTTCGGTGATGCAGAACCGGCATGTGGAAGTGATTGCCGGCGTCAATCTGCCGATGCTGGTGAAACTCGGCCGCGTGCGGGGCGATATGGCGCTGCCCGAAGCCGTAGCACTGGCGCAGGAAGCGGGCCGCAAATATATCACCGTCGCCAATTCGATCCTCGGCGGAGCCTGAGAAAATGGACGGTGATCGCGCCGTTGCCCAGCAACTGACCATCGTCAATCGCAAGGGTCTTCACGCCCGCGCGTCGGCACGCTTCGTCCGCACCGCCGAGTGTTTCGATGCCAATCTGCAGGTCATCAAGGATGGGCAATCGGTCAACGGCAATTCCATCATGGGCCTGATGATGCTGGGGGCTGGGCCCGGCTCGACCATTCTGGTGCAAGCGACAGGCAAGCAGGCGCGCGAAGCTCTCGAAGCCATCGTCGAGCTGGTCAATAATGGCTTTGACGAAGACAATGAAGGCATCTGATTAGCTAGAGTTCTGCGAACGAAGCCTTCGCCTTCGGTCTTATAGAAGCGCAGCCGCGTGAGGCCTAGATTATGGGCAACACCGAAATTGCTTCAGGGAGGTCGATCATGATCGACACATCCGTTCAGACCGTCGTCAAATCCAAACCCATCCTGCCGCTCAGCACCACGCTGGGGCCCGTGCATCTCGCCGTGACCGATCGCGCCAAGGCGCTCGCCATCTGGCAGGATGTCGTCGGGCTCGACCTGATCGCCGAGCGCGGCAATGCGCTTTCCCTCGGCGCCGGCGGCACCGTGCTCATCGTACTTGAAACCGGCGCCATCCGCCCGGTCGTGCCGCGCAGCATCGGCCTTTATCACGTCGCCATTCATGTGCCGAAGCGCGTCGATCTTGCGCAAATGGCCGTGCGTGCGCTGCAGCGCAATGTCCGCATTTCGCCCACCGACCATCTTGTCAGCGAAGCCATCTATCTCTGGGATTTTGATGGCAATGGCATCGAGATCACTTTCGAGACGCCCTGGCGCGGGACGCTGGGCGATCCGGAAAAGGGCGAGACCTATGCTATCGCGGCCGATGGCAAGCCGCATTCGGGCCGCGAGGCGATTGATCTCGACGATTTGCTGGGTGAGCTGGGGCCAAGCCCGGTCCTCGCGCCACGCATGCCGGCCGGCACGCGCATCGGGCACATCCATCTGCACGTCAACGATCTCGGTATCGCCATGACGTTCTATCGCGATGTCATCGGCTTTGCCGGCTTCCTCTTGATCAACTCCTTCGGAATGGGCGATGTCGGCCTCGACTACATGCCCCATACCGTGGCGTTCAACATCTGGTCCGGACCCAACGCGGCACTGCCGTCGGCCGGATCGGCTGGCCTCCGGTGGTTTACGCTCTCCTTGCCCGATGAGGCGACGCGCGACGACTTGCTTGAGAGGCTCGAAAAGGCGGGAGCGCCGATCGAGCAGCTCGATGGCAGCATGGAGACGCAGGATCCGTTCGGCAATCGCCTCCGCTTGACACTCGCAAACTAAACCGCAACTGGCGCGTTTCTGCCCCGAGGGTTTTCATTGGGGGCAGGAATGCGCAGTTCACACGATGTTCTAACCTTCTGGTTCGTGGCGCACGGACCAGAGGATTGGTTTGCCGGCAAGCCTGAATTCGACGCCAAGATCGCTGAGCGGTTCAGTACTACCCATGCCCATGTCGCCAAAGGCGAAGCCTGGGAGTGGCGCGCGGGGGCACGCGGACGGCTCGCCGAAATCATCGTTCTCGATCAGTTTTCACGGCAATTGTTCCGCAACCGGCCCGAAGCCTTTGCGCAGGACAAGATGGCGCTGGTGCTGGCCCAGGAAATGGTGGGGCAAGGGCTCGATATGCAATTCGAGCAGCCGCAGCGCGGCTTTATCTATCTGCCCTTCATGCACGCAGAGTCGGCAGCGATCCAATCGGCTTCGGTGCGGCTTTATGAGGCGCTGGGAGATGAAGATCAGCTGAATTTTGCGCTAGAGCACCGAAAGGTCATCGAGCGTTTCGGGCGGTTTCCATTCCGCAACGCCGCGCTTGGCAGGGAGAGTACGCCGGAGGAGCGCGACTATATGGCTGAGCAGGGCGAACGGTCGTTCTGAGCGTACCGTCACCCCCTCCCAACCTCCCCCATCAAGGGGGAGGTGCCGTTCTGTGGGCTGGGCACCATGGAGCAAAAGACGCTGTCCCTTCACCTCCCCCTTGATGGGGGAGGTCGGGAGGGGGTGGCGGTGATAAAGAGGGCGGCTCAGAACGCCCATTCACCCTTGCGCATGACGGGCTCGCTCGTGCCGTCTTCATGTACGCCATCGATGTCGATCTTGTCCGAGCCGATCATCCAGTCGATGTGAATGAGGCTCTTGTTGCCGCCCTGGGCAAAGATCTGGTCTTGCGAGAGCTCCTTGCCGCCCTCGAAACAATCGGCGTAGCACTGGCCCATGGCGATGTGGCACGAGGCGTTTTCGTCGTAGAGCGTGTTGTAAAAGAGAATGCCCGAGGCCGAGATCGGCGAGGAATGGGGCACGAGAGCCACTTCGCCGAGACGACGCGCGCCTTCGTCGGTATCGAGCACCTTGTTAAAGACGTCCTGACCCTTGGTCGCCTTGAGTTCAACCAGGACGCCACCTTCGAAGCGCGCCTGGATGTTTTCGATCAGCGTGCCATTGTGCGAGAGCGGTTTGGTGGCGGCCACGGTGCCTTCGACGCGGAGGCGATGCGGGGTCGTGAACACTTCCTCGGTCGGGATATTGGGATTGCAGGTGACCCCGTTCTTGGCTTCCGAGGCGCCGCCCTTCCAGCGGTGACCATCGGCTAGGCCAATGGTGAGGTCGGTGCCGGGGCCGGTATATTTGAACGACGAAAATTTCTTGCCGTTGAGCCAGGTCCAGCGCGCCTTGAGATTGGCATTGTGCTCCTTCCAGGCGGCGATCGGATCGGCTTGATCGACACGTGACGCCTTGAAGATGGCGTCGGCGAGTTTGGCGATCGCGACCTCTTCGGCATCGTTCGGGAAGACGAGCTTGGCCCAAGCTGGAGTTGGGTACGAAACGATATTCCAGTTGATGTCGAAGCCGGTGATCAGTTCGAGCGCCGGGCGATAGGCGGCCGAATTGGCGCGATTGGCGCGGGAGACTTTTTCCGGATCCTGGCCGGAGAGCATCATCGGATTGTCGCCGGAAATGGCGAGGCGCGCGGCGTTGTTCTTGTAGGCCTCGGCCATGCCGGAATAGAGCCAGCCGGCGGCGCGATCAAAGCTCTTGTCATTGGCATATTTGTAGCGCGCGAGCGTCGCTTCCTCGTCTGAATAGATGGTGGTGACGAGACCGGCGCCGGCCTTATAGGCGTGTTCGGTGATGCGGCGAACGAGCGGGGCAGACACCATCGGCGCGGTGATGATGAGATCCTGACCCTCGGCCAGTTGCAGGCCGACCTTGATCGCCACTTCGCCGAGCTTGTCGAGTTTCGTCGGATCGATTGCGGGAGTGCTCATTCTGGAATGGCCTTGTTTTTGTTGAATCGGTTGGCGCGAGCCTATCCGGCCAATTGTGGCGACGCCACCCGGCGAAATCGGAAATTCGCTTGACCTGGATCAAGGTTTTACGCGGCGGCGAGGCGCAAGACAGAGCCAGCACATCAGGAGGCTCTCATGATCGTTCTTCTTACTGCAGTCTTTGGTATTTTCGGCGCTTTTGCTGTGGGGATGGCCTATGCGCAGATCCAAGCACACGGGATCGTTGCGCCGGGCGCGCGGCGGCCGGAGTGAACCCCCACCCAGCCTCCCCTGGTAGGGGAGGGATCCGCCGGTGGCTCTCCGGCCCCGAACTTCACTCGATGCATACCTCCTCTTAGTAGGGGGAGGTTAGGTGGGGGAGCTGCACCCGCCCACTGTGTCTCTTGGGCACCACCTCTCACATTCACTTGTATTAACCTATTGGCAAAGGCGAACGGTTTGGGTATCAACCGTTCGCCGCTTCATTTTTCAGCAACAGGGAGGCGATGCATGCCAGCATTTTCATTCGCTTCCCCGTGGGCCAGCCGCCGACCTTAGGCTGATCCCATTCGCGGCCCGCCTCGGGCACTGATCCGAGGACAAGCCGCCCGCGGTTTCTCTTTCCTTCGCTTTTGCAGAGCTGACTGATCCCAACGGGGTCATTGTCTCTAAAAGTCCGTTCTGCGCCTTTTTCATATCCTTTTGAGGAGCCGGTTGCCGGAGAACGGGACCGGACTGCCAGAATGAGTCGCAAGAAACTCGATTTTCGTGCCGACGCCTTCAGACAGGTGCTCGGATTTACCTTCCGCCACTGGGCCCATCAGCCCAAGCGCATCGCGCTGATTGCCGGGCTCGTGATGATCTCGACGCTCGCCGAGGTGCTGGTGCCGATGTTTTCGGGCCGCATCGTCGACGCCATTTCCGGCGGCGGCGAAAACGCGCTGAGCGGCGCGTTGTCGGCATTCGCTACGGTTGCGGCGCTTGGCCTGACGAGCGTTGTGCTGCGCTATTTCGTCTTCAACGGCATCATCAAGCTGACGCTGAAAATGATGGCTGAGGTTGTCAATGACGGCTTCTATAAAGTGCAGCGGTTTTCAACCGATTGGCATGCCAATAGCTTTGCAGGCTCGACGGTCCGCAAGGTGACGCGCGGTATGTGGGCGCTGGATTCGCTCAACGACATCCTCCTCATCGCGCTTCTGCCCAGCATCGTCATGTTGGTCGGCGCCTCGATCCTGCTCGGCTCCTATTGGCCGGTGATGGGGCTCGTCGTGGCTTTGGGTTCGGTGATCTACATTACCTTCACCGTCTTGATGTCGGTGGGCTATGTCGCGCCGGCCGCCAGCCTTGCCAATGCTTGGGATACGCGCCTAGGCGGTTCCCTCGCGGATGCGGTGAGCTGCAACTCGGTGGTAAAGGCTTTTGGCGCGGAGCATCGCGAGGAGGAGCGGCTTAAGCACGTGCTCTCCAAGTGGGACACACGCACGCGGCGGACATGGAAGCGCGGGACGCTTAACGGCACCATCCAGGGTTTCCTCATGACCCTGATGCAGGCCGGTATTTTGGGCACGGGCCTTTACATGTGGACGCAGGGGCTGGCTTCGGCTGGCGATATCACCTTCGTCCTCGCCATGTTCTTCGTGCTGCAGGGGTATCTGCGCGATGTCGGCATGCACATCAGAAACCTCCAGCGCTCGGTCAACGACATGGAGGAGCTGGTGGCGCTCAACGGCATGCGGCTCGGTGTCGAGGACAAGGCAGGGGCCAAGCCAATTGCGATCAAGGACGGCGCGATCAGGTTCGACCACGTCACCTTCCGCTACGGCAGCCACGCGACCCCGCTGTATCGTGACTTTTCGGTTGCCATAAAGCCGGGCGAGCGTGTGGGTCTCGTGGGGCATTCTGGCTCGGGCAAGACGACGTTCGTCAAGCTGATCCAGCGGCTCTATGACATCAACGAGGGTGCGATAACCATTGATGGTCAGAACATCGCCGAGCACCAACAGGCGAGCCTGCGCAATCAGATCGCCATCGTGCAGCAGGAGCCGATCCTCTTTCACCGAACGCTGGCCGAGAACATCGCCTATGGACGACTGGAGGCGAGCCGGGCTGAAATCATCGAGGCGGCCACTCAGGCCAATGCGCATGATTTTATCATGAGCCTGCCCAAGAAGTATGAAACGCTGGTGGGTGAGCGCGGCGTAAAACTGTCGGGTGGCGAGCGGCAGCGTGTTGCCATTGCCCGGGCGTTTCTTGCCGATGCGCCGGTGCTGATCCTGGATGAAGCGACCTCGAGCTTGGATAGCGAGAGCGAGGTGATGATCCAGGAGGCGATGGAGCGGCTGATGGAAGGCCGGACGACGCTGGTGATCGCGCATCGTCTCTCGACGGTCCGTGCACTCGACCGGTTGCTGGTTTTCGACAAGGGCAAAATTGTCGAAGAGGGCAATCACGAGGCGCTGATCCGGCTCCAGGGCGGGATCTATCGCCGGCTCTTCGAGCGGCAGGCGCTCGAACTGACCAAGGGCCTCGTGGCCTAGTGACCAAAAGAACCCGCGGAGCGATCCGCGGGTTTTTCTTTAAGCGAGTTCGCTGACGGAAATGCCGGTGAGCGGATCGCGGTGAACGTTCATGCGCTTGTAGAAAGCGCCACCGGGCTTGCGGCGCGGATCCTGCGGATCGATCAGTTCGATGCGGCGGCGATCGGGGCCGAAATAACGCTCGCTCCTGACATAGAGGATATCCTGGCAGAGCTGTTCGGTCAGTCTGCGCCGCAGATCGGGCAGTTGATCGCCGAGGAACAGCACTTCGTCGAACCCCATCTGCACGAGCGGCACGATCTGGTGGCGCGGACCTTTGGGCACGACGCAGATGATCGGCGCATAGCGGCGGAGCTGGTGCTCGGAGGCACGAAGGCCGCGGAGTACGCGCTGCTTGCCGGCATCGGGCAGGAGCGCGTGGACGATGTAAAAGACCAGCCGCTCGCTCGGCAGTTCAAGCTCTGGCGTATAGGCGGCGACGGCGCCGAAGCCGAGACGTTTGGCCAGATCGCCCAGCGCTGCCGTTTCGACAGCGCTCGGCCCGAATGTAACTGCCATGCAGCCGACAAGTATAGTCTTGGTGCCCGGTTCTACCATTCTCTTCCCCCAAAGAGGCTGGTTCTATTTGGGGAGGACTATGCTCAGGCTTTGATAATCTTGTGTTAAAGCTCAGCTTTCTGGCTTCATCATGCGCAGAAGGATGCCGCTGCGCAGAACGAATTGCTGCACGAGCGCGGCGGCGATGTGAATGAGGACGAGCGCGATGAGCGCAAGGCGCAGCGGGCCGCCATGGACATCGGCCGCGTTTTCGACGCCGCCAAACCAGGCAACGAGGCCGGAAATCGGCAGCGCGAACAGCAGTACATAGATCAGGCCATGAACAATATTGGCGAGAACGCCGAAAATGGCGGGCTGGCCGGCGGGATGTGGCGGCGCGCCATGGCGTAGGCGGATGATGAGGCGAATGGCGGCAAGGATCAGGATGGCGCTGCCGACAATGATATGGGGCAGGGGATTGGCGCCCTCGGCAGGGCCGCCTTCCATGCGCGCGTCCCAGGCCATTTCCATGCTTTCATGGACGAGGAGCTGGAAGAGAATGAGGGCCGCAATGACCCAATGGAGAATGATCTGGGCGCGGGAATAACCCGCAGATGGAGTGGAAACGGACATGGCGACGCTTTCCTGTGGGGCCGCGGCGCGACAGACGCCGCTTGAGGAGAATTGGCCAGTCGCATTGCGGTTGCAAGTGAATGTTTGGACAGGCTGAAGCCCCGGCCAGCCCTCTGGCTTCCGGTGATTGAGCGGACCCCGGAGCAGCAATCGCCTCGGATGAGATTTTGTTGATGAAGCGACAGCCGCTCCGGAGGCCGGATTTTTGGACAGAGACCACAGCGCCCAGTTGATCGCTCGTCGCAGGGCGGCCGACTCCAGAACCCATGGGAAGGCGACCTCCCACGACCGGCTCCCCCCGCCACTGATCGCCTGCAGGCCGCTCCCGCGGGGTGGATGGGGGAAGAATAGAGGAAATTTTGGGAGCGGGGATAAGCGGGATAGTTTCGTGGCTCACCACACCCCCTCCCAACCTCCCCCATCAAGGGGGAGGTGCCGGGCTGGCGGTCTTGACTGATAGCAAGTCTCGAACGCGATGCTACACCTCCCCCTTGATGGGGGAGGTCGGGAGGGGGTGAGCGCCGCAGCTCGTGCTCGCCCTTAACCCTTCATTCACCATAAAACCAAGCGCTCGGAGCCCGGATCGCGAGAACGCATTGTATTTGTATCAAATACGAGGCAGCCCCATGGCTTATTCCGATCCAATGCCCGACGCCTATGTCGCCGAGTTTCTAGACCTCGCGCGCTCGGCCAATGTCACCTTCGATATCACCGAAGACCGCCTGCATATGCGGATGGTCAGGCCCAACTGGTCCATGTGGACGCCGATCCGGCATCTGCTCGATGAGATTGGGCATGAACGGATCGAAGCGTTCGTGCGGCGGGAGGCGGCTGCGCGACAGGCGGTGGAGAGCTGGAATGAGGCGAGTGTGGAGCGGCTCAAGGGCGCGGCGGAGGTGATGCGGGGCCTGTAACGCCCGCCGTCTTTCCCAACACACTCGATGTCACCCCGGCGAAGGCCGGGGGCCATCCTGAGATGTTTCTGCCAAAGCCGATTGCTCGCGACTCACAACTCCCGGGGGATGGGCCCCGGCTTTCGCCGGGGTGACAGCTGGTGGGTTGGGTGTCACTGTGCATCGCAGAAGTATCGCGAGGGGGCTCATGTACTTCGTTTACATCATGGCCAACCGCAAACGTGGCACACTCTATACTGGTGTGACCAACGACCTTATCCGTCGTGTTTCCGAACATCGCGAAGGACTGGTGCCGGGCTTCACCAAGACGCATGGCTGCAAGGTGCTTGTCTGGTTCGAGGTGCACGAGGACATCGAGGTCGCCATCACCCGAGAGAAGCTGATCAAGAAGTGGCGTCGCGATTGGAAAGAGGAGCTGATCGAAGCGCAAAATCCCGAATGGCGTGATCTGTGGTGGGAGATCATCGGGCCGCAAGCGTCCGCTGAGAGCACGCCATATAGAAGCGATACCTGATCGTCTTGGCCGCTTCACCAACCACTGGCTGTCACCCCGGCGAAGGCCGACGCCCATCCTGAGGTTGTTTAAACCTTCCAGGCCCTCACGCTTAGATGCCACCCCACTTTTCGGAGGCCCCACAGAAAAAGCAGTAGTTTACAGAAGTTTAAACTCCAATTACTTTTCGATTATTGGGGGAGATTTCGCATGTCATTCAAAGAAGATGTTGCTGATCTGGCGAAGCGGGCGATTAGTGCGCAGGCTGTGGCTCAGACGGAGGAAGCAACCAAGAACGCTATCGTGATGCCATTCTTGCGAGTGCTTGGCTTCGATGTATTCGATCCAACCCAGATCATTCCAGAATACGTCGCGGATGTCGGGCTGAAGAAAGGAGAGAAAATCGATTACGCCTGCAAGATAGGCGATCGCATTGAATACCTAGTCGAAGCAAAGTCCGTATCTACCAACCTGCGTGATGCACAGTACAGTCAGCTTTTCCGTTACTTCCACACCTCAGATGCCAACATTGGCATTCTCACCAATGGGTTACACATCTGGTTCTTTACGGACTTAGAAGCGCCCAACAAGATGGATGCCACTCCCTTTTTCAAGTTTGACCTCCTTTCCTACGACGATAACGACCTCAAGGAACTGGAGAAATTCCACAAGTCAAATTTCAAAATCGAGACGATCCAAGCCGCTGCGTCATCCCTGAAATATCTGCGCGGAGCAATGAACTTCATCGAAGGTCAATGGTCTGATCCCGATGAGGAGTTCGTGCGCATGGTCGCGCGTGGTTTTTACGAGGGCAAACTTACAGGTGCGGTAGTGAATGAGCTAAAGCCCATCGTGCGCCGAGCATTTGATGACCTGTTCCGCCAAAGGGCGAAGCATAAGATCGATGTGGCTTTCGATGGCGGACTTGATGAGGCAATTCCCACTGTCGATGACAAGAAAATCGAAACCACCGCTGAAGAAATGCAGGGCTTCATGATCGTCCGAGCTATCGCGGCCGAGGTGGCGCCAGTTTCTCGCATTGCTCTGCGGGACGCCCAATCGTATTGCGCGATCTTGTTTGACGACAACAATCGCAAGCCTATCGTGCGTCTTCATTTCAACGGAAAGTCAAAATTCTTAACGGTGTTTGGCGCGGAGAAAGAAGGAAGCCGCTACGACATTGAGCAGGTGGAGGACATCTACCGCAGCGCTGGCGCGATCAAGGACGCGGTGAGAGCCTACGCTGAATAGCGGCAGCCAACCACGGGGTGTCACCCCGGCGAAAGCCGGGGCCCATCTTGAGATGGTTGAGTACTGATAGTGCTTATCGAGGCGGGCTGGCGTCTGGAGATGGGCCCCGGGTCAAGCCCGGGGTGACAGCCGGTGGGTGGGACGAGTTAGAATATAACCTCGTACTTAGTGCGCCTCATCCCAATTCTTGGCCGCATGCGCGTCCACCTGGATCGGCACTGACAACCGCACCGCTGGCTCGGCCGCGTTTTCCATCACGCGCTTGATCACCGGGATCGCCACGTCTTCCGTCCCCTCCGGCACCTCAAAGATCAGTTCGTCGTGGACCTGCAGCAGCATGTCGGCGTCGATTTTGGCTTTTTTCAATTCCGGCTCCATGCGGATCATGGCGCGGCGGATGATGTCGGCGGCAGAGCCCTGGATGGGGGCGTTGATGCTGGCGCGTTCGACAAAACTGCGTTCGCTTGGATTGCCGGAATTGGCGTTGGGGAACTGGATCTTGCGGCCAAAGATGGTGGTGACGAAGCCGTCGGCTTTCACCTTCACCTTTTGCTCGTCCATGTAGTCGCGAATGCCGGGGAAGCGTTCGAAGTAGGTTTTGATGTAGTCGCCGGCTTCGCCGCGGGGGATGGAGAGCTGGTTGGCAAGGCCGAAGGCGGAAATGCCGTAGATAATGCCGAAATTGATGGCCTTGGCGCGGCGGCGGACTTCGCTCGGCATGCCTTCGACGGGCACGTTGAACATTTCCGAAGCCGTCATGGCGTGGATGTCGAGGCCTTCCTCGAATGCGTCCTTGAGGGCCTGGATATCGGCGATATGGGCGAGGACGCGCAGCTCGATCTGGGAATAATCGGCCGAGATCAGCACCTTTCCGGGCGCGGCGACGAAGGCGGTGCGGATCTTGCGGCCATCGGCGGTGCGGACGGGAATGTTTTGAAGGTTCGGATCGTTGGAGGAGAGGCGGCCGGTGAGGACGGAAGCCTGCGAATAGGACGTGTGCACGCGGCCGGTGCGCGGGTTCATATAGGTGGGGAGGGCATCGGTATAGGTGCCCTTGAGCTTGGTGAGCTGACGCCAATCGACGATGGTGCGGGCAAGCGGCACGCCTTTGAGGGCGAGGTCTTCGAGCACATCGGCGCCCGTCGACCAGGCGCCGGTCTTGGTCTTGGTGCCGCCCTCGATCTGCATCTTGTCGAAAAGGATTTCGCCGAGCTGCTTGGGCGAGCCGAGATTGAAACTCTGGCCGGCAAGCTCGTAGGCTTCGGCCTCGAAGGCGGCGGCGCGCTGGGAGAAATCGCCGGAAAGGCGCGCCAGGATCTGCCGATCGACGGTGATGCCGCGGGCTTCCATGCGCGCCAGGACCGGGGCGAGCGGGCGTTCGAGGGTTTCGTAGAGCGTCGTGGCATTTTCCGCGGCGAGGCGCGGTTTCAGCACATGCCAAAGGCGGAGAGTGACGTCGGCATCCTCGGCGGCGTAGCGGGCGGCAGCAGCGATGTCGAGCTGGTCGAAGGTTTTTTGCGCCTTTCCGGTGCCGGCGAGCTCGGTGAAGGTGATGGTCTTGTGGCCGAGCCAATGGTCGGCGAGGACGTCCATGCCATTATAGCGTGGGCCATCGAGCGCATAGGAGATGAGCATGGTGTCGTCGATGGGCGCGAGGTTGATGCCGTAGCGCCAAAAGATCTCCATGTCGTATTTGATGTTTTGCCCGATTTTGAGGATCGAGGGCGCCTCGATGACCGGTTTCAGGGCTTCGAGCACATCACGAATGGGCAATTGGCCCTCGACGAGGCCGCCGCCCGAAAGGAGATCGCCGGCAAGGACATGGCCCACCGGGATATAGCAGCCTTCGCCGATCTGGGTGGAGAGGCAGATGCCGACGAGATCGGCCTGTTGCGGATCGAGCCCGGTGGTTTCGGTGTCGATCGAGACGTAGCCGACATCCCAGATTTTCTGGACCCAGGCGGCGAGGCGCTCGGGCTTGGTGACGGTTTCGTAGGCGTCGTAATCGACGGGAATGGCCTTGATGCGCGCATGCTCTTCGGCGGCGAATTTCGCGGGGCCGGAACCGGGCACGACATTGGCGGCGATTTTCGCCTTGGCGACGGAGAGCGAGGTGGATTTGAGCGAGGCCGGAGCTTCGGCGCCACCGGCGCGGAGATCGGGATCGGCCTCGAAATCATCGGGATTAGCGTCGAGCAGGGTCGCCATGCGCTTGGTGATGGTCGCGAATTCCATGGCCTTGAGGAAGGGGAACAGCACCGAAGGCGCCATGGGCTGGCGGATGAGGCCATCGAGGTCGATTTCGACGGGGACCTTTTGCTCGAGGGTGACGAGTGTCTTGGAGATGCGCGCGAGATCGGCATTGGCGATCAGCTTTTCGCGGCGGGCGTTCTGCTTGATCTCGGTGGCGCGCTCTAAGAGGGTTTCGAGATTGCCATAGGTATTGATGAGCTCGGCCGCGGTCTTGACGCCGATGCCGGGCACACCGGGGACGTTGTCGACGCTATCGCCACAGAGCGCCTGGACGTCGATGACCTTGTCGGGGGTAACGCCAAACTTGGTGAAAACCTCTTCGGGCCCGATCCAGCGCAGGGGCGGCTGGCCGGGGCGGGGGATGGTGTCGAGGAGGCGAATGGAGCCATCGGGCTCGACGAGCTGCATCAGGTCCTTGTCGGACGAAGCGATGGTCACCTTCATGCCGGCGGCGCGGGCCATGCAGGCGTAGGTGGCCATGATGTCATCGGCCTCCCAGCCTTCCATTTCGATGGAGGGAATGGAAAAGGCGCGGGTGGCCGAGCGGGTCAGCGGGAATTGCGGGACCAGTTCTTCGGGCGCAGGCGGGCGCTGGGCCTTATATTGGGGATAGAGATCGTCGCGAAAAGTTTTGCCCTTGGCGTCGAAGATGACGGCCATGTGGGTGGGCGGCTCATCGATATCCATGTCCTGCGTGAGCTTGAACAGCATGTTGCAGAACCCCTGCACGCAGCCGACGGGCAGGCCATCGGACTTGCGATTGAGCGGCGGCAGGGCGTGGAAGGCGCGGAAGATGTAACCCGAGCCATCGACGAGCAGCAGATGCATGAGACGATTCCCTTTCAGTCCGGGCGCAACTTTAAAGGCTCGTGAACAAAAGCGGTACCCGGATTTTGCACGAAGCCGCCGGAGGTTGCCGCCGCAACCAGAGCGCATATGGCGCGTTTGGACGCAATCGGGGGATCTTTGCGGCGGAGGGTTGAATGAGTATTTCTGGAAAACTGGACCGGATCACCTGGGCGCAGCTGACGCTGGCCGAACGCATGGCGATGGTCTCGATGACGGCGGGCGCGCAGGGCCATATCGAATGGTCGATCCAGCGGGCGCTGTGCTACCACAAATTGGCGCGGCTGACGCCCGGTGGGCTGGTGCTCACGCGCGACGGGCGCTTCGTCATTGCCGCGCGCCATGGCCTGCCGGTCGTGGTGGGCAAGGATAATCCCGCAGGTCCCTTGCGCTCGAGCAATCTCGGCTAACGCGGTTTGCTTTTAGGCAAATAAAAAGGGCGCTCGCGGCGCCCTTTATTTTTAGCTGATCAGCGCTTTTTCTTGTCGAGCTGGTGATAGGCCCGGCGCGAGTGGAAATCGCAATAGGGGCCGGTCTCGAGGCTGTGCTGGCCGCAGAAATAAAAATCCTTCGAGAGCGGATCGCCGATCGGCCACTTGCAGGTGTGCTCGTTGAGCTGGAGGAGGCTCAGGCGCTTGTCCTCGGGAATGAAGATTTCCTGGCTCGCGGGAGCGACGTAAAGCTCCTGCTCCATATCGGGCGACATGGCGAGAGCGGTGGCGCCCATGACCTGCGGACGCGGCATCGACGGGCGCGGCTTGGCCGCAGCGGCCATGCTCGGCGCGCTGGTCGAGACACTGGGACCGGCAGGCCGGCGCGGCGCGGGACGTGGCGCCGGGCGGGTGCGTGGTGCGGTATTGGTGGGCTTGGCACGAGCCGAAAGCTTCAAGCGATGAACCTTGCCGATCACCGCATTGCGGGTCACGCCTTCGCCGAGCTCGCCGGCGATCTGGCTGGCGCTCAGGCCTTCCATCCAAAGTTTCTTGAGAAGTTCGACGCGATCGTCGGTCCAGCCATTCGATTGCGCTCCGGTAACCATCGTCAACTTAGAATCCTTTTCTCCGCCGCCAAAGTGACTTGGCAGCCTTTCGACTCTACGGCTCGTATGCTGAGTGGGTCCGCCACACGAGATATCGTGTCCCCAATGCCTATGACCTTACGACATCGGCGGAATCGGGATCAAGAGTCGGGGCTGTTTTTCCCCCCGAATTCAGTGGTTAATTTTTCGCTAACAATCATTGAGTCAAATCAGGCACTTGCCTGCGAGAGCGTTGACTTGGCAGCCAAAACCCGCCTAATTCTCCCCGTCCAAGGCGCTGCCAGTGAGCAGCGTTTTTGATTTGTGTGGCACCTTTGCCACGGTTTTTCGCATCCCGCCTAAGAAGAAAAGGGGAGCCTTCCATGTCTGCGCTCTATGCCACATATGCCCGTTCCGAAGTTTCGTTCGAGCGCGGCGAAGGCATGCGCCTTTTCGACCAGCATGGACGCGAATATCTGGACTTTCATTCCGGCGTTGCGGTGAATGCGCTTGGCCATGGCGACCCGCATCTTGTCAGCGCGCTCAAGGCTGCAGCGGACAAGGTCTGGCACACGGCCAACACCTTTACTATTCCCGAGCAAGAACGCCTCGGCCAACGGCTCGTCGAAGCAACCTTTGCCGATGCCGTCTTCTTCACCAATTCGGGCGCCGAAGCGATCGAATGCGCCATCAAGACCGCGCGGCACTATTTCTGGGCCAAGGGTCAAGAAGAGCGCTTCGAGGTTATCGCCTTTAGCGGCTCCTTCCACGGCCGGACGCTCGGCACGATCGCGGCTGGCGGCAATCCCGATTACCTCCAGGGCTTTGGACCTGCCGCGCCCGGCTTCAAGCACGCCAAGCCCGGCGATATCGAGAGCGTCAAGGCGCTGATCACGCCCCAGACCTGCGCCATTCTCATCGAGCCTGTGCAGGGCGAGGGCGGCGTGACCGCCATGACCAATGAATTCATGCAGGGTCTCCGCGCGCTCTGCGACGAACACGACATGCTGCTCATTCTCGATGAAGTGCAGTGTGGCTTTGGCCGCACCGGACGCTTTTTTGCGCATGAATGGAGTGGGATCACGCCCGATATCGTCGCGGTCGCCAAGGCGATCGGCGGCGGTTTTCCGCTCGGCGCGTGCCTCGCCAAGGGCGATGTCGCAGCATCCATGGTCCCGGGCACACATGGCTCGACCTATGGCGGCAATCCGCTGGCGACGGCGGTGGGCAATGCCGTGCTCGATCGTGTCCTGGCGCCCGGCTTTATCGACAACGTCAATGTCATGGGCCAGCGTCTCGCCTGGCACCTGCAGCAATTGGCGCAAAAATATCCCGACTATGTGCTGGAGCTACGCGGCAAGGGGCTGCTCGCTGGCATCAAGATTTCGACGCCGGTGCGCGACATGGTCACGCGCCTCCGCGACGATCACCAATTGCTCACGATCGGGGCAGGGGACAATGTGCTGCGTCTCTTGCCGCCGCTGATCGTTTCGGAAGCCGATATCGAAGAAGCCGTGGGCAAGATTGCCGCTGCTTTCGACGCTATCGAAGCTGAAACGCAGGCCGCGCCGATAGCGAGCTGAGATCATGCTGACGTTTTATCATTTTGGGCGTCGCCGACGCGGCTTGTTTCCTCCGCCTCTCTGAGCAGCGGTCTCCCGAGAACCTGAATCTTCTTTCGGGAGACCCGCCTCTAGGGCAGAGTGATTAACCGTGGCTCCGGCCGCTCCAACATTTTATGCGTCATGAAAGAACCCGGCCCATGTCTTCGACCGGTACCCCGAACCATTTTCTCTCTATCGACGATTTCTCCTATGCCGAATTGCGCGGCATGCTTGACCAGGCTGGTGCGCTCAAGGCGCGCCTGAAGGATGGCGATCGGCCTCAGCTCCTCAAGGACAAGGTGCTGGCGATGATCTTCGAGCGCCAGTCGACCCGCACACGCGTCTCCTTCGACGTCGGCATGCGCCAGCTTGGCGGCGAGACCATCATGCTCTCCGGCCAGGAAATGCAGCTTTCGCGCGAGGAAACGCTGTCCGACACCGCCAAGGTCATGAGCCGTTATGTCGACGCCATCATGATCCGCATTCTCTCCCATGCCGATCTGCTCGAGCTCGCCGAAGGTGCGACAGTGCCGGTGATCAACGGCCTGACGCGCCGGGCGCATCCATGCCAGATCATGGCCGACCTCATGACTTTTGAAGAGCATCGTGGCTCTATCAAGGGCGCCAAGGTTGCCTGGGTGGGTGACAGCAACAACGTGCTGCACTCCTGGGTCAACGCTGCCGAACTCTTTGAATGCGAACTGACTATCGCCGTTCCGGACGAATATAGCCCGGAAAAGGACTTGATGCAGGACATCACTAGGGCGGGCAAATATGCAAGGCTGATCGAGGACCCGCGCGAGGCGGTTGAGGGCGCCGATCTCGTCATCGCCGATACCTGGGTGTCCATGGGCGACGTCGATGCCGCCGAGCGCCGCCGGGTCTTGAAACCCTATCAGGTGAATACCAATTTGATGGGCTTGGCGAACAAAGACGCCCTTTTCATGCACTGCCTTCCTGCCCATCGTGGCGACGAGGTGACCGACGAAGTGATCGACGGTCCCCAGTCGGTGGTGTTCGACGAGGCTGAAAATCGCCTCCATGCCCAGAAAGCCATTTTGTGCTGGGCCTTCGGGGTTGAAACGAACTAGGCGCGATTTTTCTTTTCGCGCCGCCGCTTCGATCGCCCACAGCGTTATCCCCGCGAAAGCGGGGATATTCTTTTGAGAAGAATGGGATTCCCGCTTTCGCGGGAATGACGCCGTGGTTGATTTCGAATGTGGCGCGTTTTGCTCCTGAGGCGTAGCCTTATCTGAAAGCCTGATTGAATGACCACGGAACCGACGACAATGACCGACAGCTTCCTTTCTGCCATGGGCCTTGATCGCCCCGAGACTGGCGACGATGCCGTGGTGCCGTTCACGCTTGAAAAGCTCGATACCCGCGGGCGCATCCTGCACCTGGGGCCTTCGCTCGACGCGATCCTGACCCGGCATAATTATCCCGCTCCCGTAGCGCGCCTTCTCGGCGAGGCTGTCGTTCTGACCGCGCTTATCGGCTCGTCGCTCAAGTTCGAAGGCAAGCTGATCCTGCAGACGCAGACCGATGGTCCGGTGAACCTGATCGTCGTCGATTTCGACGCGCCCGACGGGATGCGCGGCTATGCCCGCTTTGATCATGACATGGTGGTCAAGTGGGCAGAAGAAGGGCGAACCAGCCCCGCCGATATGCTCGGCAAGGGTCATCTCGCCATGACCATCGACCAGGGCGCGCATACCGAGCGTTATCAGGGCATCGTCGCGCTCGATGGCAATGGGTTGGAAGAAGTGGCCCATACCTATTTCCTGCAATCGGAACAGATCCCGACCCAGGTCCGGCTCGCCGTAGCGCAGATGTCGATGCGCGGCGATCATCGTCCGCGCTGGCGCGCCGGCGGCATTCTGATCCAGCACTTGCCGGAAAACGGCATGGCGCGCATGGCCGATCTGCCGGGCGATGGCAATTTCGATAATCCGGACACCAGCGATACGGCTTTCGAAGAGGCCAATGGCTGGGCCGAGGCTCGCTCGATGCTGGCAACGGTTGCCGATGTCGAGCTGGCTGATCCCGAAGTCTCGCCTGAGCGCCTGTTGTTCCGGCTTTATCATGAAACCGGCGCGCGGGTGTTCCCGGCAATGCCGCTTGTTGAGCGCTGCACCTGTTCGGCCGATCGGATCGAAGATATGCTGGCCACCAATTTCACCGATGAAGAACGCGGCGATATGGCGGTGAATGGCGAGATCGAGGTCGTCTGCGAGTTCTGCTCGACCGCTTACCGCTTCAATCCCAATCAGTTTAACCTCAAACACTAAATCTCTGGGGCGACGGAAATAATTTCCTCTCTTGCCGTCGCCCAGCTTGCTATTTCTGCGGCCCATGTCAAAATTGACACTACGGAGCAATTGGAGGGGCCGCTTCCAAGTGAACGCCGATCTGATGAACAGGATCGAGTTGCTGCAGCGTCAGGAGGACGCTGACGGCATCCACAAAGTGGTGTCCGACACGATCGGGCACTATGGCTTTGAGCGCTTCATCATCTCTGGGCTTCCGGATCGCGGCGTCGATGTCCGGCCGTTTGTCCTGCTCTCGGGCTGGGATGATGAGTGGTATAAGCGCTATACCAATCTCGGCTATGTCCACCTCGACCCGGTGGCGCGCAATTGCTTTGCCACAACCCTCCCATTCGACTGGTCGGATGCGCCCTATGATCGCGCAGGCGATCCTCAGGCCCGGCGCGTCATGGACGAGGCGCATGACTTCGGCATGAATGAGGGGCTTTGCGTGCCCGTTCATCTCGAAGGCGGCATGCAGGGGGTTGTCTCGCTCGTTGGCCGCACCGATTGGCTGAGCGAGCAGCAGCGGCTCGAACTGCATATGCTGGCGCTCTATGCCCATGGCCGGCTGCGGTTCCTCAACACGGTGCAGACCGATCGGCGACGCCGGGCCATCAGCCCGCGCGAGGCGGAAGTGTTGAAATGGGTGGCGAGCGGCAAGACCGCTGCCGATATTGCCGAGATTACTGGGCTCAGCGCACGCACCGTCAACCAGCACTGCGAAAACGCGCAGCGCCGGTTGGGCACCAATAATCGCCTCCATACCGTGGTCGAAGCCATCCGGCATAAGCTGATCGCGCTCTAGTGCCGGCGCTTGGGCATTGGGAAAACTGACAATTTTCGGCTCTGCCACTTCGTGACTATTCTCGCCGTGCAGGTGAAGTGGGGCAGGGGCATGCAGGTGCACATCGTGCGCGGACCGGTCAGCGACAGGCATGCCGCTCTTCTCGAAGACAATTACCGCCTGCGTCACAGGATTTTCGTCGAGCAACAGGGTTGGCAAGCCCTACGCCGGTCCGATGGCCGCGATGTCGATGCCTTCGACAATGCGGATGCGACCCATATTCTGCTCACCAAGAGCGATCAATTGGTGGGCGGCTCCCGCGTGACGCCGCTCGATCGACCGAACTTGCTGCAGACAGTTTTTAGCGGGCTCGTGCAAGACGATCTCCCCGCCGACCCATCGCTTGGGGCCGATTGGACGCGCTTTTATGTGCGGCCCGATCGACGCGAGGGCCGGCGGCGCACACCCGAGTCTGCAGCTCTTTTCTGCGCGACGATGGAATATGCCCTCATTGAGGGCTTCACCTTCATCACCTTCGTTTCCTCCCTCTCCATGGTGGAGCATGGCAATGCCGTGGGATGGAGGATTACCCCGCTCGGTGAACCCGCTCTGGTCGATGGCAAGGCCACTGTCGCCGCCTGGATCGAGGTTTCCGAGCATGCCCTCGACAATGTGCGGCGGGCCACCGGGATGAGACGCGCGCTCATCCCGGCCTCCCCGCCCACACGCGGGCCGTCCATCCCGCTTTACGCGCACTGAGGCCATCATGCCCCGGGCCCTCGCACTCATGCGTGCAATCATCGGGCCGGAGGAGAGCGCGCACACGGCGCAGCGGCTTCTGGAAGAAGCCATGCTGGTTGAGGTCGATCCGCTGCTTCATGCCGCCTTCTCGCTCCATCTCGACGTCAACACGGCGCTGGAGCGTGGCGCCAAGCATATCGGGGTTGCTTATTTCGAGACCATTCCGGTCGGCAGCGATCTATCCGTGCCCTTGCGCACCGAGCGTCTCGCCGAAATCCATATGGTGCGGGTCACGACGCTCGACCGTGATATCGCCTATACCGCGCCCGACTTCCGCGGCTTGATGGCGCTTAAGTCCTTGACCGAAGCAGACCCGGCTTTGACGCGCCGCGTCTGTGTCGTGCCGGC
The DNA here is from genome assembly GCF_032907385.1 of Devosia sp. BK. NCBI lineage: Bacteria > Pseudomonadati > Pseudomonadota > Alphaproteobacteria > Hyphomicrobiales > Devosiaceae > Devosia > Devosia sp. BK. Next base: position 45,792 of record NZ_JAIMBX010000004.1, on the reverse strand, counting down.
AGCGGCGATGCGCCAATATCTGGCCGGGGTTGCGGCACCAGATCTCATCGACAGCGCGCGGCAGACGCTGGCGCGGAACTGGCCCCGCGCCGCCGCAAGCCTTGAACTGACATTTGGCGTCCGCATGGCTTTTGCGGCTTCTGTCGTTGCCATCATCGCCGTGCTGGTGCTGACGCCCTATCTGGCGCCGGCCTGGATCATGCCGCTCTGGGCGCTGATCATCCTGCTGCCCGCGCTCATGCGTTTGGCGGCGCTGCTGTCGCCGAGGGCGGCGCCGGTGGTCGAGAAGAGAATCGAAAACGATGCTTTGCCGGTCTATTCCGTCCTGGTGCCACTGCGGGACGAGGCCGACATGGTCGACCAGCTTTGCCGCGAATTCCTCAAACTCGACTATCCCGCCCATCTCCTCGACATCATTTTCGTCGTCGAGCAGCGCTCGCCGGAAACGGTGGCGGCCGTGCAGCGGCACTTGCCCAAGGGGCGGTTCAGCTTGGTCGAGGTGCCGCATGCCTTGCCGCTGACCAAGCCCAAGGCGCTCGACTTTGCGCTGCCCTTTTGCCGGGGCGAGTTCGTCGTTGTCTTCGATGCCGAGGATCGGCCCGAGCCGCAGCAATTGCGCCAGATCGTCGGTCATTTCCGCCGCGCGCCGCATCTCCATTGTATCCAAGCCCGGCTCGTCATCGCCAATGGCGCGCGGGGCTGGTTGCCTGCGCTTTTTGCCGGGGAATATGCCGGGCTCTTTTCGGTCTTTTTGCCCGCGCTTGGCGGCTGGGGCGCCGTCATTCCGCTTGGGGGTACGTCCAACCATTTCCGTCTCGCGAGCCTGAGGGCCGTGGGTGGCTGGGACGCTTATAATGTCACCGAAGATGCCGATCTCGGCGTGCGCCTCGCGCGGCGGCGGCTCAATTGCGGCACCAGTAGCGCCGTGACCTACGAGGACGCGCCGGAAAGCCTGACCATCTGGATGGGCCAGCGCCGGCGCTGGATGAAGGGCTGGATGCAGACCTTCCTCGTCCACAATCGCCAGCCCCGGCAATTGCTGAAAGACCTTGGCCTGCCGCGGTTTCTCGTTTTCGAGATCATGGTGCTCGGGATGATCCTCTCGCCGCTCCTTCACACCGGTTTTACGCTGAGCTGCATTCTCGCCCTTCTCTTGGGGCGGTTCGAGCCGTTCCGGCTCGATCTATGGTCGGTTTCCTTCCTCGCCGTCTTCGCCATTGGCTATGGCATTGCCTTTTCAAAGCAGATCGCCGGGTTGTTGCGGTCAGGGCAGAAGGATATTCTCGGCTGGCAATTATTCCTGCCGATCTATTGGATCGCCATTGCCTGGGCGACGGTGCGGGCGCTCATCGATCTCACCATGCGCCCCTTCCATTGGATCAAAACCGCGCATCGCCCCGTTTCTGACATGAGGCCAAGACAGGTTCCGGCCGAGTAAACCTTGCCGGTTGCGAAAGCGTCTGACAGGGTCTGTGTGAGGGAGGGCAATCGATGCGACGCATGTTGGCCGGTATCGGTGGGGTCGGGCTGGCGGTGATGCTCAGCCAGTTTCCCGAATATGCCCAGCAATATACCCAGCGCCTCGGCGGCGCAGTGGATGAATTGCGCATCATGACGGAAGACTTCGATCGCTCGGCGGGCGAAGCCGGGCTTGATCGGGTGGGGGCTCTCAGCCGCTACCAGGCTTCGACCGATACATTTCTCGCCGATCGCGGGCGCAGCATGGAGCGCACCTTTGGCCGCTATGCCGAGCTAAACGCGACGCTGCAACGCATCGCCGGAGCCGATCCGCTGGAGCGCCTTCGCAACCTGCCCGCCTATCTAGACACCGATATCGGTCGCCGGACGCTCGAAAACTATAAGCCCGCCATGCCGGTGACGGCTGAGGGCCTTCTCTATGCGGGCACCGGTTTTGCGCTCGGCTATATCATTCTTTCGGCGCTGATCCGGTTCTGCAGCCTGCCGTTTCGCCGCCGGCGCGTCGTCTATCGTTCATAGGATATAAACATTCCTTTATATGTGCGGTTGAACGCGGGGGCCCGCTTGCGTATAGGAAAGGCAACGCAAAAAAACCTTCCGGAGACCGAGCATGACGCTCCAATCGACCGACTATGCGGTCAAGGACATTTCGCTGGCCGATTTCGGCCGCAAGGAACTCACGATCGCCGAGATCGAAATGCCGGGTCTGATGTCGATCCGCGAAGAATATGCGGCAGCCCAGCCGCTGCGTGGCGCCCGCATTGCCGGCTCGCTCCACATGACCGTCCAGACGGCCGTTCTCATCGAGACGCTGGTGGCTCTTGGCGCCGAAGTGCGCTGGGTGTCGTGCAACATCTTTTCGACCCAGGACCATGCTGCAGCCGCCATTGCCGCCGCCGGCATTCCGGTCTTTGCCCATAAGGGCGAAACGCTCGAAGAATACTGGGATTTCACCGATCGCATGATGGATTGGCCGGGTTCGACCCCGAACATGATCCTCGACGATGGCGGCGACGCCACCATGTATATTCTCACCGGCGCCAAGGCCGAGAAGGACATTTCCGTCCTCGACAAGCCAGGCAGCGAAGAAGAGGAAGTGTTCTTCGCCACCATCAAGCGCCGCCTCGCCAAATCGCCGGGCTTCTTCACCAAGATCCGCGATGCGATCCGTGGCGTTTCGGAAGAAACCACCACAGGCGTGATGCGCCTCTATCAGCTCCACGCCAAGGGCGAACTGCCGTTCCCGGCAATCAACGTCAACGACTCGGTCACCAAGTCCAAGTTCGACAACAAGTATGGCACGCGTGAATCGCTCGTCGACGCGATCCGTCGCGGCACGGACGTGATGCTAGCCGGCAAGGTCGCCATCGTTTGCGGCTATGGCGATGTGGGCAAGGGTTCGGCTGAATCGCTCCGGGGCGCGGGCGCCCGCGTGCTCGTCACCGAAGTCGATCCGATCTGCGCCCTGCAGGCCGCCATGGAAGGCTTTGAAGTCGTCACCCTCGAGGATGCAGCGCACCGCGCCGATATCGTCGTCACTGCCACGGGCAACCGTGACGTGCTGATGGTCGACGATATGCGCAACCTCAAGGACATGGCCATTGTCTGCAATATCGGCCACTTCGACAACGAGATCGACGTTCTGGGCCTTCGCAACTTCAAGTGGACCAACGTCAAGCCGCAGGTCGACCTGATCGAGCAGCCCAATGGTAAGCGCCTGATCCTTCTCTCCGAAGGGCGCCTGGTGAACCTCGGCAATGCGACGGGTCACCCGAGCTTTGTCATGTCGGCATCCTTTGCGAACCAGACGCTGGCTCAGATCGAACTCTGGACGCAGGGTGATAAGCTCGAAAAGAAGGTGCATGTTCTGCCCAAGCACCTCGACGAAAAGGTCGCCGAACTGCACCTCGCCAAACTCGGCGCCAAGCTGACCAAGCTCTCGAAGACCCAGGCCGACTACATCGGCGTCAGCGAAAACGGCCCGTTCAAGTCGAACGAATATCGCTACTGATCTCTTCGATCATGAGCAAAAGCTGAGCCCGCTTCGGCGGGCTTTTCTATTTGCTATTGTTTTTCAAAGATTTGGCTTCGGGTTGCGCTAAGCACTTGTCATTACGGAAATCTCACAAGGCCAGCGGCCTTCGTTAACCTTCCTTGCCTATCTTGCGGTTGGGAGGACGACAACACAAGCAAACAGGGCACCCCACGCCATGCGCGGAGCGACCAAATCCTTCTTCCACAGCATCAAGCTGACCACCTCCATTTCCGCTCTGGTGATCGGCGCCATATTCATCGCCATCATCGCCGTAGTCTGCGCTGTCTATGCGAGCCTAGCGAGCGATGCCCACAGGACGGCTGAAGAATCGCTGCGTGAAGGCATCCGCCTGACATCGACCCTGTTCCGCGCCGAATTCCCTCAAACAGAAATTTCCTGGAATACTGACGGCACGATCGGCGCCATCACCGTTCCGGCCATGCCCGCCATCGCGAGCCACGACCTGATCGACAGCATTGTCCGCGTCACCGGCAACAAGGCAACGATCTTCGCGCTCGATCCCGCGACGGGCGAATTCATCCGGCAATCGACCAATATTCTTTTGGCCAGTGGCGAACGCGCCATCGGTACGCCGCTCGATCCCAAAGGGTTGGTGTTCCCCGTCGTTTCCAGCGGTACTGCCTATGGCGGGACGGCCGACGTGCTGGGCGTGCCCAATTACGTGCGCTATCAGCCGATCGTCGACACCGCAGGCAAGGTTGTGGGCATTCTTTACGTCGGCATTGAACAGGCCAAGATCAATGGCGTGATCGGGAGTACGTTGCGGCTTCTCGCGATCATCGGCGGCCTGACCATGCTGGTCATTGGCGGTCTTTCACTGCTGATGGCGCGCCTTTTCGTCCGCCCGGTGCTCAAGCTCTCGCAGGCAACGACCAGCATCGGTCAGGGCGCGCTCGAAACCGAAGTACCCTATACCCATCGCAACAATGAAGTCGGAGCCATGGCCAAGGCCGTGGAAATCTTCCGCGAGAACGGCCTCAAGATCGCGCAGATGACCGAGGCGGAAGCCGCCCGCATCATCCGCGACGAGGAGGCCAGGCGCGAGATGATGGTCGAGCTGCAGCGCGCCTTCGGCGATGTGGTGGACTCCGCCATCGATGGCGATTTCACCAAGCGCGTCCCCGCGACCTTCCCCGATGCCGAACTGAATGGACTTGCCACCTCGGTCAACGATCTGGTCGATAGCGTCGACAAGGGGCTGAGCGAGACGGGTACCGTGCTCAGCGCACTTGCCAATACCGACCTGACCTGCCGCATGGATGGCCAGCATCGCGGCGCCTTTGCCAAGCTCAAAGCCGACGTCAACCAGGTCGCCGACCGCCTGACCCATATTGTCGGTCAGTTGCGCGGCACCTCGGGCACGCTGAAATCGGCGACGAGCGAAATTCTCTCTGGCGCCAATGATCTTTCCGAGCGCACTACCCGTCAGGCAGCGACGATCGAAGAGACATCTGCCTCAATGGAGCAGCTTGCCCTGACCGTCACCGAAAACGCCAAGAAGGCGTCGGATGCGAGCCAAAAGGCCAGCGTGGTTTCGCGCTCGGCTGAAGAAGGCGGCGCGGTGATGGATCAGGCTAATTCGGCGATGGAGCGGATCACGCAGTCTTCGTCAAAGATTTCCAATATCATCGGCATGATCGACGATATCGCCTTCCAGACCAACCTGCTTGCCTTGAACGCTTCGGTGGAAGCGGCGCGGGCTGGAGAAGCAGGCAAGGGCTTTGCTGTGGTCGCAGTCGAAGTTCGGCGTCTGGCGCAGTCGGCCGCGCAGGCCTCTTCCGAGGTGAAGGTTCTGATCGAGCAGAGCGCCAAGGAAGTCGGCTCCGGCTCCAAGCTCGTGGCGGACGCATCGGGCAAACTCAACGCCATGATGGAAGGGCTGCGCGCCAATACAGCACTGCTTGACGATATCGCCCATGCAAGCCGCGAACAGGCTTCGGCCATCGACGAGGTCAATACTGCCGTTCGTCAGATGGACGAGATGACCCAGCACAATGCGGCGCTGGTCGAGGAAGTGAACGCCGCGATCGAGCAGACGGAAAACCAGGCGAGCGAACTCGACCGGATCGTCGATGTCTTCACCATCGAAACAAGCCTTCAGCGCCCGTCCCAGACACGCCCGGCGCCGGCCGCTAAAACCGCTCCGCGCGTCAAGGCGGCAGCCTCGGCTTACCTGACCAATGGCAATGCGGCGCTCAAGGACGATTGGTCCGAATTTTGAAGTGTTTCCGCTGTCACAAATCAGCAATTAAGGGCCCTGCGGGGCCCTTTTCCTTGGGCGGTGTAGCGAAGTCTTTACCGTGTTTCGCGTAACTTAAGTTTAGGAGAAGTGGAGCAGAAGCCACGACCCCAAAGTGCGGGGGCACAACGAAGGATAGTGTGGCGCGGTGCCCAACTGCGCCCCATTGAACCGGTTTGCCTCGTTGCCGCGGTCCCCCGCGGTGTCCAGAAGGATTAGGAAGGCAACAGTGTTCAAACTCAAGATTGTAGGCCGCATCTATTTGCTTGTGGCCCTGGCGATCGTCTCCTTGACGATCATGGGCGTGACCGGCGTTCAACAGATCAACGCCACGCGCGAAGAAGCCCGTCGCGGCGAATTGCAGGCGCTGATCGAAGCAGCCGACGCGATTTCCAATGGCCAATATCAGCGCGCCCAAAAGGGCGAAATCAGCGAGGATCAAGCCAAGGCCACCGCGCTCGCAGCGCTGCAGGACCTGCGCTATCGCGGCACCGAATATATGTTCGTGCTGAACACCGATGGCGTGATGATCATGCACCCCATCCGCGCCGACCTCGTCAATGTCAGCCAGCTCGAAGCGACCGACACCAACGGCAAGTTCATCTTCCGCGAAATGGTCGACGTGGCCAAGGCCAATGGCCAGGGCTTTGTCGATTATCATTGGAAACGAACGGCCGACACCGAAGGCGTCGCCAAGCTCTCCTATATCAAGCTCTTCCAGCCCTGGGGTTGGGTGATCGGCACCGGCGTTTATACCGACGATCTTGCCGCCGCCGCCAGCAGCAGCTATGTCGAGATGGGGATCATCGGCCTTATTGTGGCGCTGGTGGTTTCGGCCGTGGCCTTCCTTCTGGCGCGCACCATTACCAACCCCATCGTTCGCCTCACCGGCATCATGGATAAGGTCGCCGACGGCAAGTTCGAGACCGAGGTGATCGGGACCGATCGCACGGACGAAATCGGGGCCATGGCACGGGCCGTCGAAGTCTTCCGCGAGAATGGCATGAAGGTGTCGCAGATGACCGAGGCAGAAGCAGCCCGCATCATCCGGGATCAGGAATCGCGCCAGGACATGATGATGGAGCTGCAGCAAGCCTTCGGCAATGTCGTCGACTCTGCGCTCGATGGTGATTTTTCGAAGCGCGTCCCCGCGACTTTCCCGGACGCCGAACTCAATGGCCTCGCAACCTCGGTCAATGATCTCGTCGACAGCGTCGATCGCGGCCTGACCGAAACCGGCACTGTGCTGAGCGCCATGGCGCAGGCCGACCTGACCCAGCGCATGCATGGCGAACATCGCGGCGCTTTCGGCAAGCTCAAGACCGACGTCAACCTCGTAGCCGACAAGCTCAGCGATGTGATCCACCAGTTGCGCGGGACCTCGGGCACGCTGAAATCGGCAACGAGCGAAATTCTTTCGGGCGCCAATGATCTTTCCGAGCGCACAACGCGTCAGGCAGCGACCATCGAAGAGACCTCGGCCTCGATGGAGCAGCTTGCCCAGACCGTGACCGAGAACGCCAAGAAGGCGTCGGATGCGAGCCAGAAGGCGAGCGTCGTGTCACGTTCAGCCGAAGAGGGTGGCGCGGTGATGGATCAGGCCAATTCGGCGATGGAGCGGATTACCCAGTCTTCCTCGAAGATCTCCAACATCATCGGCATGATCGACGATATCGCCTTCCAGACTAACCTGCTTGCGCTCAACGCTTCTGTGGAAGCGGCACGCGCTGGCGAAGCGGGCAAGGGCTTTGCGGTGGTTGCCGTCGAAGTCCGCCGTCTGGCTCAGTCCGCCGCTCAGGCGTCGTCCGAGGTGAAGGCGCTGATCGAGCAGAGCGCGCAGGAGGTCGGCTCGGGCTCGAAGCTCGTGGCCGATGCCGCTGGCAAGCTCAATGCCATGATGGACGGGCTCCGCGCCAATACAGCGCTGCTCGACGATATCGCGCGCGCCAGCCGCGAACAGGCTTCCGCGATCGACGAGGTCAACACCGCCGTCCGCCAGATGGACGAAATGACCCAGCACAATGCGGCGCTGGTTGAAGAGGTGAACGCCGCGATCGAGCAGACTGAGAACCAGGCGAGCGAACTCGACCGGATTGTCGATGTCTTCCACATCGAAGGGGTGCAGCAACGCAGCCCCGTCAGCCGAGCCCGGCCAGCACCGGTCGCGGCGAAGGCCGCACCAAAGGTGAAGGCGGCGGCTTCTGCCTATCTCACCAGCGGCAATACCGCACTCAAGGATGATTGGTCTGAGTTCTAGACCGATTAGAGCGGGCCGGAGCGTATCCGGCCCGCATTGTTTCTGCTTTGGCGCGAATGGTTAACAAAACGTTTCTAGTTCGTTCTCCGTCAAGCGCTTCCTTAGCGCTTTGCCCGCAAAGCACAGCCATGAAGACTCTTTTTCGCGATTCATACCCTCGTTATGTTAGGGCGATTCGGTCGCGGGGGACACGTTACCGGCTCGGGGGCACCTTGGAATCCCAGTAGGGATCTTTCCGCGTTCAGGCGCCAGTTTCAGTGCACGCGTACCGGCCGCATAGGCCGGACTTGCAACAATAAAAGAAGCGAGGGCAGTCTATGGCGCCGGATCGATTCCGGAAGCATTGGGGATTCGCAAGTTTTGCGTCCGTCCCCTTAACTCTGACAATGGCAGTCCCAGCCTTCGCGCAGAGTGCTTCAGTGGCAAATATGGGCGGCATTGTACCCGTCGCCGTGGCCATTGGTGCAGGTGGCTTCGCCCTTGTCGCCGTGACCCTGTTGCGCACGCTGTTGCGCGACGGCAAGCTGGCTCAAGGCAAGGCCCGCGCCCAAATCGCCGATTTGCGCGCCTTGGTCGACGATTATGAAAATCTCATCGGTGGCAGCCGCGAGCTGACCGTCGTCTGGCCCGAGCAGGCTGGCGTCGCGCCGCGGCTTCTGGGGCAGCCTGCAGCGGTCTTGCCGCCCGGCCGCCGCGCCGAAAGCGTTCTCAATTTCGATACGTGGCTCAGTGGCAGCGAGGCAGAGCGCCTCTCCATTCTCGTCGAGCGCCTGCGCGTCGACGGCCATAGTTTTTCGGCCAGCATCAAGTCGCTCGACGGACGCATTGTCCGCGCGACCGGCTGGCTTGCCGGCGGTGGCGCCGCTCTTCGTCTGCGCCCGGCCTTTTCGCAAGCGCAGAATGACGCCGAAGACCGTCTGGCCGCCGAAGGCGCCGATCGCGGCAGCGTGCTTGCAGTCCTCAAATTGCTTTCGACGCCCGCATTCTTGCGCGATGTGTCCGGCCGCCTGGTCTTTGCCAACCCCGCTTATCTCGAACTGTGCGCGGGTTTGGGCAAAACAGGCTCGGCCGAAGCCCCTGCCGAAATCTTGGATGGTCGCGATCTCGACGCGCATCTGGCGGCCTGCCGCAACAATAGCGAACCGCTGCGCCAGCGCATCTCGCTTGGCAAGGCGGGAAATTTTGAGCTGATCGATATTCCGGTTGCCGATGGCCGCGCGGGTTACCTGCGCCGGTTGTCGGGCACCGAACCAGTCCCGGCGGAAATGGCGGGCGAGCCAAGCCTTGCTCATATCGCAGGCATCATCGATGCCCTCGCGACGCCCATCGCCATTTTCAACGCGCGGCGCGAACTGGTGCAGTTCAATCCTGCCTATGCCGCGATCTGGAATCTCGATCGTAAATTTTTGGCTCTTGGCCTCGATGAGCGGGCCATTCTCGACAAGCTCCGCACCGAGGGCATGCTGCCCAATCAGGTCGATTATCACACCTGGCGGACCAAGCACCTCGACTCCTACAATCGCAAGGAGCCCTTCGAGGCTGAGCCCTGGCACCTTCCGGACGGCCGCACGATCAAGGTTATTTCCGCGCCGGCCGGTGCCCAGGGCGGCGTGATCTATGTCTTTGAAGACATTACCGAACGCCTCAAACTCGAATCGGCCAATAAGGCCATGACCAATGTGCAGCGCGAAACCATCAATGCGCTCTCCGAGGCTGTGGCGGTGTTCGGCACCAATGGTCGCCTCGCCCTGTCCAATCCACGGCTGTCGGCGCTCTTCAAGCTGCCGATGAACATCCTCGACGCCAATCCGCATATCGACCAATTGGCCGATGCGTCGGGCAAGGTGCTGCAGGATGGCGCCAAGATCTGGCACGATCTCAAACGCAATATCATCGACCTTAATCCGACCAGAACCGATAAGGCCGGGCGCATCGAGCGCGCCGATGGGCGTCTGCTGGACTATGCCATCACGCGCCTGCCCGATGGCCAGACGATGATGACCTTTCTCGATGTCACCGAAAGCGCGAGCTACTCCAAAGTGCTCAAGGAGCGCAATGATGCGCTCGTCACTGCAGATCGCCTTAAGGACGCCTTCGTCGAAAACGTGTCCTACGAGTTGCGAAGCCCGCTGACCAATATCATTGGCTTTGCCGATCTCCTCGCGGGGACCGAGGGCGACACGCTCAATGAACGCCAGAAGGCCTATATCGAATATATCCGGGCCTCGTCGGTCACGCTGGGCGTGCTTATCGACAATATTCTCGATCTTGCTTCGGTTGATGCCGGGATTGCTGAGCTTAATCCCGAAACGCTCAGCGTTCCGCAACTGATCGATAAGGCCAAGGCCGGCCTTTCCGCGACTTTTCCGGAAATTACCGGCAATGGCACCAATCTCGTTGTCTATGTCGAGCCTGACCTGCCCGAATTCATCGCCGATGGGACGCGCATCGTGCAGGTGCTGTATAATCTCCTCTCCAATGCTGCGCGGTTCTCGCCGCCCAATGGCGAGATCCGGCTTTCGGTATCGCATCGCGCCGACCGCATGCTCTTCATCATCGAAGACGAGGGTCCGGGCCTGACCGACGAATTGCGGTCGGCCATTCTGACCCGTCTCGATTCTCCCGGGGCAGGCGGGCGCATGCGGGGGGCCGGACTCGGTCTTTCCATCGTGCGGACATTCGTCAATCTTCATGGGGGGACGATCTCGGCCGAGCAGCGCGAACCGCGTGGTAGCCGCATCGTCGTCAACTTTCCCCGTGACAGCGCCCTTGCTGGCGTAGCCGAATAAATGCAGCGTTTCCTCGCCGACGACGACGCAACCTCAGCCTTTGGCCAGGAGCTGGCCGGGATGCTGCGGCCAGGCGACATCGTTAGCATTGAAGGTGAATTGGGTGCCGGTAAATCGGCGCTGGCGCGGGCGACGATCAGGGCCCTGGCGAAGGATGCCGATCTGGAAGTGCCGTCGCCCACGTTTGCTCTCGTGCAGCCCTATGAAACGCCGGCCGGGCCTGTTCTGCATGCCGATCTTTACCGCCTCGGCGATGCTGCGGAAGCCGACGAGCTCGGTCTCCTCGATACCGATAATGGCGTGGTCTTTGTCGAATGGGCGGAAAAAGCGCCTCATGTCCAAGACGCGGCAACAATCATCATTACGCTTGCCATTCCTCCGGGTGGCGAAGGCCGGGCGCTGAGCTTGCGACGCCAGTAAAGCCTGATTGAATTTTCAGCGCTCACGGTAGCTTACGGCTGCCGATTTCTTTGCCAGCCGTTTACCACGCCTCGATTTGGTCACGGTTCGTAACGATCTGATCAAGAGCTGGCACGCTAATCTGAGTTAAGGCCGAAATCCGGCCATAACTTTTAGGGCGTCATGGTCGGAACAGTCCTTCGGCAGAACCTGTGGAATTGGCGACGAACGGGCACTTTGCCCATGCTGATCGCCATCATCGTGGTCATCATTGCCGGGATTGTTGTCGACAAGCAGGCAACGACCATCAGCCAGGAACGCATGCGTTCAGAGGTGCTGAGCCAGATTTCAGTGATCCGGGCCAAGCTTGAAGGCCAGGTCTCGAGCAATATCCAGTTGATGCGCGGACTTGTGTCCGTGATTGCCACCGAGCCGGATATGGATCAGGCGCGGTTTGATGAACTGGTCAAGAACCTGTTCGTCGGCACGGGCCAATTGCGCTCCGTTGCAGCCGCGCCTGATCTCGTCATTCGCATGACCTATCCCCGCATTGCCAACCAAAAGGCGATCGGGCTCGATTATCGCAAAGTTCCCGATCAATGGGCGGCAATCGAGCGCGTGCTTGAAACTGGCGAACTGGTCCTGGCCGGGCCGGTCAATCTTGTTCAGGGCGGCCGCGGCTTTGTCGGACGGTTTCCCGTCTTTGTGGGGGAAGGCGAGGGGCGCCGATTCTGGGGCGTCGTTTCAGCCGTGGTCGATGTCGATCGCCTCTATGGCGATAGCGGCGTCTATTCGGCCGCCAAGGACCTCGAAATCTCGATCATTGGACAAGACGGGCAAGGCAAGGCGGGCCTGCCGTTCTTTGGGACGAATGTGTCGGCACTCAATCCGGTGGTTGCCGATGTCACCCTGCCGTCCGGTAGCTGGCAGATTCAGGCGGTGCCGCGCGGCGGATGGCAACAGTCTACGCCGATGCAGCTTTTTATGCGCGGCGGTATCATTCTCGCCGGTATTCTCATTCTCTTCCCATTCTGGATTACCGGCAGGCTGATGGCCCAGCGCCAGGAGCATATCGGCCAGCTCAAGGATCGCGAACTGGCGCTGACCCAATTGACCCAGCGGCTCAACCTGGCGCTCGAAACCTCCAAGGTTGGGCTTTGGGAGCTCGACATGGCCACGGGAGACGAAGTCTGGGACGCGCGAACTAACGAAATCTATGGCATGCCGCCCGATAGTACCGGCCGCACCCACGACCATTGGCAAAAGGTCGTCCATCCCGAGGACCAGGCGCGAGCCGAGCGGGAATTCCAGGATTCGATCGCCAATGGCCGTTATGAATCGGTCTATCGCGTGCTCTTGCCCGATGGCACGCTTCGCCACATCCGCTCCATCGCCATTACGCTCAAGGAAGGGGACGGGGAAAAGGTCATGGGCGTCAATTGGGACGTCACGGCCGAGGTCCTGCGCAATGAAGACCTGCGGAGCGCCAATGCGCTGACCGAAGCACGCAATGCCGAGCTCGAAGCGGTCCGCGTGCGCATCGAATACAATGCGCTGCACGATAGCCTGACGGGCCTGCCCAATCGGCGCTTTCTCGACGAAACCCTGCGCCGCCATGCCGAGCTTGGCTACCGGGATAGCGGCACAATCGCGCTTCTGCACATCGATCTCGACCGGTTCAAGCAGATCAACGATACACTTGGCCACGCGGCCGGCGACGCCATGCTCGTGCATGCGAGCGCCGTCTTGCGCGACTCCTGCCGTGAGGATGACTTCGTTGCGCGCATCGGTGGCGACGAGTTCGTGGTGCTTTCGAGCAACCGGCATGGCGAGGAAAGCCTGGCCCGTCTTGCGGCGCGCATCGTCGAAGCCATGCGCAAGCCGCTTTATCACGAGGGCCATGAATGCCGCTGTGGGGTCAGCGTCGGTATCGCCACGGCCATGGTGCCCGACATCGATATCGAGCAACTGCTGATCAATGCCGATATCGCGCTCTATCGGGCGAAAGGCCGGGGCCGTAACCGCTTCGAATTCTTCTCCGCCGAACTGCAGGCCGAGGTGGTCAAGACCAAGCGTGTGGCGGACGAAATCCTGACCAGTCTCGAAAGGCAGGATTTCATTCCCTATTACCAGCCGCAATTCTGCGCGAAGACGCTCGATGTCGTTGGCGTGGAGGCCCTCGCGCGCTGGCAGCACCCGACCAAGGGTCTACGTGCGCCGGACAGTTTTATGGCTGTTGCGGAGGAGTTGAGCGTCGTCGCTGCGATCGACCACGCTATTTTGCGCCAGTCGTTGGACGATCTCGCCCGTTGGGACAAGCTCGGATTGGGTGTGCCCCGCGTGTCGGTCAACGTCTCGCAGCGGCGGCTCCATGACGAGGGGCTGGTGTCGACCTTAAGGGATATGGACATTCCGCCCGATCGCGTTGCATTCGAGTTGGTGGAATCGATCTATCTCGATGAGAGCGACGGCATCGTCGCGTGGAATATCGACCAGATCAAAGCGCTTGGGATCGATGTGGAGATCGACGATTTCGGCACCGGATATGCATCCATCGTTTCGCTGCAAAAACTGCGGCCACGCCGATTGAAGATCGATCGGCTTCTGGTCGATCCGATCACCACGGAAGCCAGTCAGCGGCGGCTCGTCGCCTCCATCGTCGATATCGGGAAGTCTATGGATATCGAGATTGTCGCAGAGGGCGTCGAAAGCATGGAGCATGCGCGCATCCTCCGCGACCTCGGCTGCGACATCTTGCAGGGTTATGCCTTCGCCAAGCCAATGTCCCGCGAAGCCTTCGAGGAATTCCTCGGCCGGAACGCTTGGCGGCATGCTGGGTAATCCGGCGGTATAGCTGCGTCACAAGAGGGCGCGACAACGGCAGCGAAATTGGCTATTGCGATTTCTACGATCTTGTATGGAACGCAAAGGGGCCGGCCATGGCGCAATCGAAAAAGTTTGGACTGGGCGTGGTGGGCGCCGGCATGGCTGCGAAACCGCATGCGCAGGCGCTCGATGCGCTCCGTGACAGCATCGAGGTGCGGGGCGTTTGGCGGCGCGATGCGGCAGCGTTAAAGCAGTTTTGCGAGACCTATGACTTTGCCGCGGCCGAGAGCTATGAGGCGATGTTGGCCGATCCCGATGTCAACGCCATCCTGATCCTGACCCCGCCCAATGCGCGCGAAGCGTTGGTAGAAGCGGCGGCGAAGGCCGGCAAGCATATCCTGATGGAAAAGCCCGTCGAGCGGACGACGGATGCTGCCGCGCGGATCGTCGCGATCTGTGAAAAGGCGGACGTGACGCTTGGGATCATCTTCCAGCATCGTTTTCGCGCGGCTTCGAAAGCTTTAGCGGCCAAGGTTGCGAGCGGTGAGCTTGGCGCGCTGTTTTCGGCCCATCTCGTCGTGCCGTGGTGGCGCCCGCAGGTTGGGTATTATGACAAGCCCGGCCGGGGGACCTTTGCTCAGGATGGCGGTGGGGTGCTGATCACCCAGGCCATTCACTCGCTCGACTTGATGCTGAGCCTGACGGGACCGGCCAAAGCCGTCACGGCCCTTGCCGCGACCACTGGCTTTCATCAAATGGAAACCGAAGATTTCGTCGCTGGCGGCATCGAATTTGCCAATGGTGCGGTGGGCGCGCTGATGGCGACGACGGCAAATTATCCGGGCGGGGCAGAAAGCCTGGTGCTCAACTTTGAGAAAGCCAGCGCGACGCTGACCGGCGGCAATCTCACCCTGCGCTGGTTCGATGGTCGGGAAGAGGTCATAGGCGAAGCGAGCAGCAGTGGCGGTGGAGCAGACCCCATGGCCTTCCCCTTCGATTGGCACATGGATCAGATCGCCGAATTTGCCGACGCGGTGCAGTCGGGCCGCCAGCCGGTCTCAACCGGGGCGACGGCGCTGCGGGTCCATCGGCTTATTGACGCGTTGATCGCGTCCTCGCGAGAGGGTAAGCGCGTTACACTCTGAGGCGTTTCAGGCGGGGGACGGACTGCCGCCTTTGCCCTCGCTCTCCGGCCATGTCTCGCCAAGGGTATCGGCGACATAGGCGCCGCGCGCACCGAGGGGCGCCGGCTCGCCGGTCGTCGAGTCGATCGCAGTTTGATGTTCGAGCTCGGAATTGAGGGCCCCGCCCAGAATGGCGATCGTCACCGAGAACCAGATCCAGGTGAGCAGACCGATCAGTGCGCCGAGCGAACCATAGGTCGCATTGTAGTTTGAAAAATTGGCCGCATACCATGAAAAGCCGGCCGACATCACCATGATGCCAAAGGTCGCAAAGAGGCTCCCCGGCGTGACCCAACGCCACTGCGCCTCCTGCCGGCTCGGCCCCCAGCGATAGATGGCTGAGAGGGCAATGACGAGCGTTGTGAGCATGATGGCATAGGAGCCGGCGCGCACCAGCCATTCGAACCGGCCAAGCGCCAGATAGTGCAGCAGCACCGGCATGACGAGCACGGCGCCAAGGACGACCACCAGCAACAGCAGGGCACCGAGAACAAAGCAGAGCGCCAGCAGGTTGATGCGAATGAAACTGCGCTTTTCGCGCTCGCCATAGACGATGTTCATCGCCTCGAAAAACGCCTTGATACCGGCGCTGGCGCCCCAAAGGGCAAGACCGAGGGAGATCAGCAGCGCAAAGCCAAGCGAGGCATTGGTTTCGCTCGTCAGCCGGACCAATTGCTCGCGGATGATTTCGAGCCCATCGCCGGGGACCAGACCCTCGAGCAAGTTGAGCTGTTCGATCACGCCCGCTGGATCGTTGAGAAGCCCGTAGCTCGAGACGAAAAGACTGAGCGAGGGCACGAGCGCAAAGAGTAGAAAGAAGGTGACTCCCGCGGCCGTCAGCAGAATCCGGTTGTCGTTGAAGCCGACGAAAAGCCGATAAATTATATCGCGCCAGCCGCGCCACGGAATGGCGATCGGCGTTCTGGCGCGGCGGCCGCGATCACGGCGTTTAGGGCGAGATTTTTTCGACGCAATAGACATGTTCGCACAACGCGGCGCGAAGCGCTTGGCTCCGCGCCGTATCGGCAATCATGCATTATGCGGTCAATGCTTTCTTACGGGCGATGCGGGCGCGGATGTGCTCGACATCGGCCTTGGGCGTCGCGGCAAAAAGCGTCTTGGTATATTCGTGCTGTGGCGCCGCAAAAACCGCCTCGCGGGTGCCGTGTTCGACGACGTCGCCAAAGTACATGACCATGACTTCATCGGCGATGTAGCGCACGACCGAAAGGTCGTGGCTGATGAACACATAGGTGAGGCCAAACTCGTCCTGCAGATCCTTCAAAAGATTGAGAATCTGGGCCTGTACGGAGAGATCGAGCGCGGAAACCGGCTCGTCGAGAACCAGGAAACTCGGGTTGAGCATCAGCGCGCGCGCAATGGCGATGCGCTGACGCTGGCCGCCCGAGAACATGTGCGGATAGCGGTTG
Organism: Devosia sp. BK; assembly: GCF_032907385.1. NCBI lineage: Bacteria > Pseudomonadati > Pseudomonadota > Alphaproteobacteria > Hyphomicrobiales > Devosiaceae > Devosia > Devosia sp. BK. Next base: position 29,133 of record NZ_JAIMBX010000004.1, on the reverse strand, counting down.
TAGTGCTCTGGTTGCAGGCCGACCTTGATCAGCATGGCCATGGCTTTTTCACGCCGTTCGGCGGCCGACATGTCGGTGTTCAGTAGAAGCGGTTCGGCCAGCACGTCGCCGATCTTCTGGCGCGGATTGAGTGAGCCATAAGGATTTTGAAAGACGATCTGGACCTTTTGGCGCAGTTCCTTGGTGACATGCGCAGCGCTTGCCGGAATGCCGTCGATCAGGATCTCGCCAGACGTCTGTGGATCGATCAGGGTGATCATGCGGGCAAGGGTCGACTTGCCACAACCGCTTTCGCCCACGACGGCGAGGGTTTTGCCCTTTTCGAGGGTGAAGCTGACGCCTTTGACGGCATGCAGAACCTTCGCCGGGCGTAAAAAACCCTGGGAGGTGATGTAGTCGCGCTTGAGGTCGCGGACTTCGAGAACCGGTGTCGTCATCAGCGTGCTCCGGGCGCAGCTTGGAACAGCATGTCGGAGACCGTCGGCAGGCGATCGCCGACAGCGTTTTCCGGCAGCGCCGAAAGCAGCGCCTGCGTGTAGTTCGATTGCGGATTTTCAAAGAGGGAGAGCACGTCGGCTTCTTCCATCTTGCGACCCTTATATTGGACGATCACGCGGTCGGCCGTCTCGGCCACGACGCCCATGTCATGGGTGATCATGATCAGCGCCATGCCGGTCTGTTCCTGGAGGCGGACCAGGAGATCGAGGATCTGCTTCTGGATGGTCACGTCGAGCGCTGTGGTCGGCTCGTCAGCGATCAGCAGCGTCGGATTGCAGGCGATGGCCATGGCAATCATGATGCGCTGGCACTGGCCGCCCGACATCTGGTGCGGGAAGGCCTTGAGCTTATCGGCAGCATCGCGAATGCCGACTTGACGCAGCAGTTCGAGCGCGCGGTCATGCGCCGCACGGCCACGGAGGCCTAGATGTTTTTCGAGCACTTCGCCGATCTGGAAGCCAACGGTGAAGCATGGATTGAGGCTTGCAATGGGCTCCTGGAAGATCATGGCAATGTCCTTGCCGATGATCTTGCGCCGTTCGGCTTCGGGCATCTTGAGAAGGTCGCGGCCATTGAAGGTCATGACATCGGCCGTCACGGTCGCGGTCGAGGGCAGGAGGCCCATGGTCGCGAGCATGGCCACAGATTTGCCCGAGCCGCTTTCGCCGACGATGGCGAGAACTTCGCGGGCATCGACGGAGATATCAATGCCATCGACGGCCTTGAAGAGGCCGGCCGAGGTGTCGAAGGCGACGGTAAGATTCTTGATTTCGAGAAGGGACATGGTCTCAGCTCCTCTTCAGCTTTGGGTCGAGCGCGTCGCGCAGGCCGTCGCCGATAAGGTTGATGGCGAGAACGGTTATGAGAATGGCAAGGCCGGGGAAGGTGACAACCCATGGCGCCTTGAGGATGAACTCGCGCGCCGATGCCAGCATCGTACCCCATTCCGGCGTTGGCGGCTGGGCGCCCATGCCGAGGAAGCCGAGGGCGGCAGCCTCGAGGATGGCGTTGGAAAAGCTCAGCGTGGCCTGGACGATCAAGGGCCCGAGGCAATTGGGGAGGATAGTAATTAGCATCAGGCGGAAGTGGCCGGCACCGGACAGTTTGGCGGCGGTGACATATTCCCGGTTCTTCTCGGCCATGACCGCGGCGCGCACGAGGCGGGCAAAGTGCGGCTGCAGGACGAGCGCAATGGCGATCATCGCGTTGAAGAGGCCGGGGCCAAGGATGGCGACGAGAACAAGCGCCAGCAGCAAGGGCGGGAAGGCAAGGATGATATCCATGATGCGCATGATCAGCGCATCGACCCAGCCGCGGAAATAACCCGCGAGCACGCCGAGGAGGACGCCAACGACCAGCGCGCCGATGACGACGAAAAAGCCGATGAACAACGAATAGCGCGCGCCGTGAATGAGACGCGAGAGGATGTCGCGGCCGACGGGATCGGTGCCGAGGATGAAGCGCGGATCCGAATTTGCGTCCCAGATCGGTGGCTTGAGCAGGGCATCGCGATATTGCGCGTCAGGCAGATGCGGAGCGATCAGCGGCGCGAAGATCGCGACGAAGAGCAGGATCGTGAAAACAGTGAGGCCGATGACGGCGCCGCGATTGACCGAGAAATAGAACCAGAATTCGCGGAGGCCGGAGACAGGCTTGGTGGTGCCAACGGTAGGAGTCGTGGTTGCCATGTTACTGCACCCGGATGCGCGGATTGATCAGCGCGTAGAGAAGGTCGACGATCAGGTTCACCGCCATGACGATGAGCGCGATGATCAGGAGGCCGGACTGCACGACGACATAGTCGCGTTTGGAAATGGAATCGATCATCCACTTGCCGATACCGGGCCAGGTGAAAATGGTTTCGGTCAGGATCGCGCCGCCGAGGAGCAGACCAACCTGAAGACCGATCGTCGTGACGACAGGGATCAGCGCGTTGCGCAGGGCATGTACGTTGACGACGCGATTGGGGGACATGCCCTTGGCCTTGGCCGTGCGGACATAATCCTCGCCGAGCACTTCGAGCATGGCCGAACGGGTCTGGCGCGCAATGACGGCGAGCGGAATGGTGCCAAGAACGATGGCGGGAAGGATCAGGTGCCGGAGGGCCGAAACGAAGGCGGGCCAATTGCCGTAGAGCAGCGTGTCGATCAGCATGAAGCCGGTGATCGGCCGCAGGAAGAAGGTTAGGGCGATACGGCCCGAAACCGGGGTCCAGCCGAGATAGCCGGAAAAGAAGATGATGAGGAGAAGGCCCCACCAGAAGATCGGCATGGAATAGCCGGTCAACGCCACGCCCATGGTGAACTGATCGAACCACGAGCCGCGCTTGACCGCTGCAAAGATGCCGGCGGGAATGCCGATGATGACGGCAAGGAACATGGCGGAAAGCGCCAGCTCGATCGTTGCCGGGAAGAGCGTCATGAATTCGGTCAGGACTGGGCGCTTGGTCGCGAGCGAAATCCCGAAATCGCCCTGCATCACGCTCCAGAGATAATTGAAATATTGCTGCCAGATCGGCAGGTTGTAGCCGAACTGCTCGCGCAGGATTTCGTAGCGCTCGGGCGTCACGCCATGTTGCCCCGCCATGGCGAGGATCGGATCGCCCGGAAGCACGCGGACAAAGGCGAAGGCGCAGATGGAAATGCCGATAATGGTCGGCACCAGGAGCGCAACGCGGCGCAGGATGTAGTTCAGCATGTTGGGCCTTGCCCTTGGGGTGCCAGCCCACCGCTGAGCGGCGAGCTGGCTTAGTCCCGTTTCCTGTTTCGGCTGATCCTTGAAGCGGCCGTTATCGGCCTGCCTGGCTCAGCTCTTGCTCTTAAAAGCGGAGCCCCGCTCCGGTTTTTAGCCGGATCGAGGCTCCTGTTTGCTTGCGGCGTTAAGCCTTACTCAGCAACGTCCACATACTTGAAGCTGTGGGTGCCGAGCGGGCTCAGCGTGTAGTTGAGAACGCGCTTGTTCATCGGCATGAAGACCTTGGAGTGCGCGATGGTCAGTGCGGGTTCCTCACCTTTGAAGACTTCCTGAGCGGTGGTGTAGAGCTTGATGCGCTCTTCCTGGTCGCTGGTGGTCTTGGCAGCCTGGATCGCAGCCTCGAAGTCGTCATTGCACCAGCTCGAATAGTTCGAGACGCCGATGGCCGAGCACGAGAAGAGGGTTGCGAAGAAGTTGTCCGGATCACCATTGTCGCCGGTCCAACCGATCATGAACGGACCCTTGCGGTCGGCCTGCTTGCCGCGCTCGCGATATTCGGTCCATTCATAGGTCACGATATTGGCGGTAACGCCAACCTTGGCCCAGTCGGACTGGATCAGTTCAGCCATACGCTGGCCGTTCGGGTTGTAGGGGCGCGAAACCGGGATTGCCCAGAGATCGGTGGTCAGGTTGGTGACGCCGGCAGCTTCCAGCATCTCCTTGGCCTTTTCCGGATCATAGACGTCGGCAGCGGTTGCCTCGTCGTAGGACCACATGGTGGGTGGGATCAGGTTCTTGGCGTCCTGGCCGGCACCCTGGTAGACAGCGTCGATGATGGCCTGCTTGTCGATGGCCATGGTCAGCGCCTTGCGGACGTCCGGATTGTCGAACGGCGCTTCAGTCGTGTTGTAGGCGAGGTAGCCGATATTGAGGCCTTCGCCTTCCTGAACGGTCAGCTTCTCGTCGGCCTGGAGCGTTTCGAGATCGGCGGGAGCCGGGTAGGGCATGATATCGCATTCACCGGCGAGCAGGCGCTGTGCGCGCACCGAAGCGTCGGTGGTGATAGCGAAGATCAGGTCGTCGATCGGCTGCTTGCCTTCCCAATAGTCGGGGAATGCAGCGTAGCGGATGACGGTGTCGAGCTGGTAGTCGACGAACTGGAAGGGACCGGTGCCGACAGGCTGGGTCGAGAAGGCAGCCAGATCACCCGAAGCTTCGAGCTGATCGGCATATTCCTTCGAAACGATGGCAGCGAAGTCCATCGCAAGGTTTGCCAGCATCGGCGCGTTCGGTTCGGTCAGCGTCAGCTTGACGGTGAGATCATCGACCGCTTCGATGGATTCGATGTACTTGGGCATGTCCATGCCCTGGAAATAGTCCCAGGTCATGCCTTCGAGATAGTTGAACCACGGGCTCTCTTCATCCATCTGGCGCATGAACGAGAAGACGACGTCGTCAGCGGTCAGGTCGCGGGTCGGGGTGAAGTAGGGCTGGGTGTGGAATTTCACGCCCGGACGGAGCTTGAAGGTGTAGACCTTGCCGTCTTCGGAGATTTCCCAGCTCTCGGCGAGGGCCGGAACGACTTCGGTCGTGCCTGGCTTGAAATCGACGAGGCGGTTATAGATCGTGTGCGAGGAAGCGTCGAAGTCGTTACCACCGGTCAGCGGTCCGGGGTCGAAGTGGGCCGGAGAGGCTTCCGAGCAATAAACCAGCTGCTTGGCCTGTGCGGCGCCGGCGGCAAGAGCCACCATTGCAGTCGCGGCCAGAAGGGTTTTCATCAATTTCATTATTGGTGTCTCCCGAAGATTATGCGCGCTCCGGCGTTCCCGTCCAGAGGCTTGGCGACACAAAAGCCTAGTTTTTTCGGATGCGCAATGGGGGAAGTTGACCATTTGGTCAATCGTGTGGCGGTCAAAAGCCTTTCCACAGGATTGGACGGAAGATTCGAAATCCGTTCGGCCCATGATGGCGCTTGACCGCGCCCTTGCCAAGATGATCGATTGCCTTATGACCCAGAAAATCGCGACACTGTCTCTGCTTGTGGCGGACTATGACGAAGCCATCGCCTTTTATTGCGAGAAGCTCGGCTTCACTCTTGTGGCCGATCAGGCTCTGGGGCCTGACAAGCGCTGGGTGCTCGTGGCGCCGGCTGGCGGAAGTGGAGCACAGCTTCTGCTCGCCAAGGCGGATGGAGCTGAACAAAGCGCAGCCATCGGTAATCAGGCGGGCGGCCGCGTCGCGCTCTTTCTTGAAACCGACGATTTCGCGCGCGACTTTGCGGCCATGAGCGAGAAGGGTGTCACCTTTCTCGAAGCGCCGCGCCACGAAGCCTATGGCTCGGTCGCCGTCTTTGAGGATCTTTACGGAAACAAATGGGATCTCATCGAGCCGCGGCGCTGATCGCGCTTCTCGCCCTTTCGACGCCTGCCTTGGCCGAAACGCCGGGCTGGGGCTTTTCGCCTCTGCCGGGCGAAGGCGATCGCGCCGCTATGGGTTGCGACCGCGATGCGACGCCGGCGCAATATACTTGTCTCGTCGTGCGCTGCGAAAATGACTTTTCGACCGGACTTTATATTCACACCAACCGCTTTGGTGGTGGGCCGGGCATGTGGACCATGACGCTCGATCGTGAAGACATGCGCTTTATGGCCGAAGCGTCCACGGGGCCCTATGGCGGCAAGATCACGGAAAACGCCGAAACCCTGCTCGATCGCCTGCGGAACGGCACCTTCGTTTATCTCCGGCATGGCGAGGATGAATACGCCCCTTTTGCCTTCATCAGCCTTGCCGGTTCGATGACCGCAATCAACGAAGCGCTTTATTGGTGCGCGCCGCGCGTGCCGCCCGTCGAACAAAATCCGGCCGCGAGCGTTGATTCCGACTTACCCGAAAAGGAGAAGCCCAATGAACCGTCGCCCACTCGGCCGCAGTGAACTTGTCATCGAACCGCTCGTCCTGGGCGGCAATGTCTTCGGCTGGACCGTCGACGAAACGCTCGGCTTTTCCATTCTCGATGCCTATGTCGATGAAGGCTTTACCGCCATCGATACCGCGGAAGGCTATCCCAACTGGGTGCCCGGCAACCCGCCCGGCATGAGCGAAACCATTATCGGCAAGTGGCTCAAGGCGCGCGGCAACCGCGAAAGCGTACATATTTTCACCAAGGTCAATTCCGGCCGCGACCCCAAGGGGCTTTCGGCTGAAGCCATCAAGACCGCTGTCGAAGCCTCGCTCAAGCGCCTCCAGACCGATTATATCGATCTCTATTTCAGCCATTGGCCCGCGGATCAGAACACCCACGAAGAAACACTCGCTGCCTATGATGTGCTGGTTCGTTCCGGCAAGGTGCGGGTCATCGGCGCCTCCAATTTTTCGCCCGAGGCGATGAAGGAAGCGCAGGACACATCCATCGTGAAATCCCTGCCACGCTATGAGGTGACCCAGCCTCTCTATAATCTCTATGACCGGTCCGAGTTCGAGGCTCTGCGTCCGTTCCTTCTCGAGAATGAGGTTGGAGCCATTACCTATTTCAGCCTCGCCGCAGGCTTCCTGACGGGCAAATATCGCTCGAAGGCCGATTTCAGCAAAAGCCCGCGCGGTGGCGGCGCCGAAAAGTATCTCAACGACAAGGGCTTCAAGATTCTTGAGGCGCTCGATGCCGTCAGCAAGGAACTTGATGCCGCGCCATCCGAAGTGGCACTCGCTTGGCTCATCGCGCAACCTGGCGTCAGCGCGCCGATCGCTTCGGCCACTTCGGTCGAGCAGGTCAAGAGCCTGTCGCGCGGTGTGCGTATCGAACTGAGCGAAGACGCCAACAAGCGCCTGACCGAGGCCGGTGCATAAATTTAGATAACAATCGATATAATACGAAAGGCGATTGCCGCTTGGCGTCGCCTTTCGGCTTTGACATTATGGATTTAAGCAAGGCTGGGGAATCGCCGGCCAGTATGTGCCCAGCCTGAAATCGGGGCGGATACCGCAATTTTCCTATGTCAAAAACGGATAGACCAGGGTGAATGACTCCGCGGCCCCCACGATCGATCTTTTTAATCTGGGATCGAGGGGCCTCCAACACCACGGCTTGAGACGCGCCAACGAGCGCGCCGTGCTCACTGTTGTCGGTTTTAATCCTGGTCTCTCCAATGCCGAAATTGCACGGATGTCGGGCCTTGCGCCACAGACCGTGTCCGCCATTCTCAACGATATCGAGGCGGTGGGCCTCATCGTGCGCGGCGAAGTGCTGCGCGGCCGGAGGGGTCAGCCAGCGACGCCCATTTTTCTACGTGCCGAAGGATCGTTCGGCATCGGTGTCGAACTAAGCTGGGGCCACGCCGATATCGTTGCGATCAATCTCCACGCCAAACCCCTCGCGCATCGGCATCTTTGTTACGAAGAACCAGACTTCGCCGCTCTACCGCGCAAAATAGCTGATGCGATCGCGGAGATGGTGCGCGATTGGCCCGCAGCACAGCGCGAGCGCTTGACCGATATCGGCATTGGCCTGCCTTCTACCATCGACGAAAACCGCGTTCCGGAAGACGATAATGTTCCTTCCGCCTTGCGTGTCGCCTTTGCGGCTGAACTCGAACAACTGACGGGTCTTCCGGTCATGCTGTTCAATGACGGCAATGCCGCCTGCTGGGCTGAACTCGTGGCGCGCCCGGCGCCGCGTCCGGAAACTTTCATCTACCTCCTCGTCTCGACATTTCTCGGTGCCGGGTTGATCGGCGAGGGGCGTCTTTGGCAGGGCCCGTCGGGATATTCGGCCGATCTCGGCGCCATGCTGGTGGCGCAGCCAGATGGCATTCCCATGCCCGCCAATGCCTTCGCCTCGGTCACGTCGCTGGTGGAGCGCGCGCAAGAGGCTGGTATTACCCTCAAGGCTGGCGACAATGCCGATTGGGATTGGGATGCGCTTGAGCCGGTGCTTAAAGCCTGGCTGCGCCAAAGCGCCAAGGTGCTGGCCCTTGTGATCTACAATGCCAATGCGGTGGTCGAAGGGCGTTTGGCCGTGATCGATACGATCTTGCCGCCTCAAATCACTGAGCGACTGTCGCGGATGGTGCTTGAAGAATTCGCACTGCTGCCGCAGCGGCGCAGCGTCGAAATCGTTCCTGGAACGATTGGCCGGCTGGCGCCCGCTCTCGGAGCAGCAGAGCTGCCGCTCTATCACCGCTACTTCTCGCGCAATCTCTTTGAGAAAAACCAGATTCGTAGCGATATGCCGCAGAAGAAAAGCAAGAAGCCCTATACCGGTGAAGAGCGTCGAAAAACCAAGCGCTGACGCTGTTTGGTTATTCAGCAGCCTTCAGCTTGGTCTTGCTCAATGTGTCGAGCCCGGTCCGCAGCTTGGCGCTTGGGGTAAAGATCACCGTGTGACGGGATGTGATCTTGTGCTCGGTGCCTGTGCGTGGATTGCGACCGACGCGCTCGGCGCGCGAACGGACTTCAAGCGTACCGAAGCCTGTGAGCTTGACCGTTTCGCCTGCTTTGAGCGCGTCCCCGATCAATTCGAACATCCGCTGCCCAATGGCAGTCACATCGGCTTTGGCTAGACCGGTCGTCTCGCACGCTGCGGTCGTAACAATGGCTCTGGTCACAGTGGCGGGCACGTCGAGGTCTCCTTAATTAACTTCATATTGCGAAGTTAAGATTCTGTCCAGACGCCTTTTAGGGCCTTTAAACCTGACGTGATCGTTCAGGATATGGTTGACTTATTTTAGAATGGTTTTAAATTGCGACCCCATGCCATGACGCTTCGAGGTCCTGGCCGGACCGCTGAAACGCGAAGGATCGACCACTCGTGAGACTGACCCGCCAATCCAACTATGCTATCCGCACTCTGGTCTATTGCGCGGTCAACGATCCTGATCTCAGCCGCGTTGCCGAGGTGGCGCGGGCCTATGGCATTTCCGAGTTGTTCCTGTTCAAGCTGATCAAGCCACTGGTCGAAAATGGCCTGCTGCAGACGGTGCGCGGCCGGCATGGTGGTATCAAGCTGGGCAAGCCTGCCGACCAAATCACGCTGCTCGAAACCATTCGCCTCACCGAAGAGAACTTCGCTCTTGCCGAATGTTTCGAGGAAGGGGCCGATTGCCCGCTGATTGGCGAATGCGATCTCAATGGCGCGCTGCGTGAAGCGCTTGGCGCATTCTTTGAGGTTCTGGCGGGCTATACGATTGCCGATCTGGCGGCCAAGAAGCGCTCGATCCGTGAGCGCCTGGGCCTCTCGACCACTGAAGCCGTCAATGCCAATGCGCAGGGCGACATCGTCAACGAAATTGCAGCGGCGTAAAATCTGACTGCCAAACTCAAATATGAGTTTGACAATCAAGTTTATCCATGGTTGATAGAGGCCATGGTGCAGCGGCCCCGTGGGGCCTGTGGGCTGCAGCGCCTAAATGACGACGGGGCTTGCTGCTGCCGTCTTCCCCGGGCCGATCAGGATCCTCAACGTCCTGATCGGCCTCTTTCATTTCACTGCCATCAAAGCGGGTCCCAGTTCGGGATAAGGACTGGCACATTGATCTGTGCCCGTGCCTATGCTCTACCCGCGGCACATTTTCGGATTATCGTATGGCCGCGCCCCCGCTTCTTTCTCTGCAGAATATTCAGCTCACCTTTGGCGGCACCCAGCTGCTCGAAGCCGCCGAACTCATCGTCTCGCCGGGCCAGCGCATTGCGCTTGTCGGCCGCAACGGGTCGGGCAAATCGACGCTCCTCAAGATCGCGGCGGGCATGGTGCAGCAGGACGGCGGCAAGCGCTTTGCCGAACCGAGCGCCACAATCCGCTATCTGCCGCAAGAACCCGACCTCTCGGAATTTGCAACGACGCTCGCCTATGTCGAAGCCGGCATGACTTCGGGCGACGATGAATATCGCGCGCAATACCTGCTTGAGGCCCTCGGCCTCAAGGGGACGGAAGATCCCAAGACCCTCTCGGGTGGCGAAGGACGCCGCGCCGCTCTAGCGCGCGTGCTTGCGCCGCAGCCGGACGTGCTCCTCCTCGACGAGCCGACCAACCATCTTGATCTGCCCGTCATCGAATGGCTGCAGCAGGAACTCGATTCCATGCGCTCGGCCATGGTCATCATCAGCCACGATCGTCGCTTCCTCACAGATCTTTCGCGCTCGACTGTCTGGCTCGACCGGGGCCTCACCCGCCGCATCGAAAAGGGCTTTGGCGCCTTCGAAGGCTGGCGTGACGAAGTGTTGGAGCAGGAAGAAAAAGACCGCCACAAGCTCGATCGCCAGATCGTGCGCGAAGAACACTGGCTGCGCTATGGCGTGACCGCCCGCCGCAAGCGCAATGTCGGTCGCCTCGAACGCCTTGCCGGCCTCCGCCAGGATCGCCGCGACCAGCGGCGCGTTACCGGCGCGGTCAATATGCAGGTCACCGAGGGGCGCACGTCTGGTGCACTCGTTGTCGAAGCCGAGAACATCTCGAAGACCTATGGTACGCGTACCATCGTCAATGACTTTTCGACCCGCGTGCTTCGTGGTGATCGCGTGGGACTCGTTGGGCCGAACGGCGCGGGCAAGACCACGCTGATCAAGATGCTCAATGGCCTTCTCGAGCCCGATAGCGGCACCATCAAGCTCGGCTCGGCCATTGAACTGGCTATGCTCGATCAGGGCCGCGCGCGCCTCGATCCCGAAACGCGCCTCAAGGACGCGCTGACCGGCGGCGGTAGCGATACGCTCAAAATCAACGGCGAGAACAAGCACGTCGTCGGCTATATGAAGGACTTTTTGTTCACTCCCGAACAGGCCAATACGCCCATCGGCAAACTCTCCGGCGGCGAACGCGCCCGCGTCGCCTTGGCGCGCGCCTTGGCCCTGCCATCAAACGTGTTGGTGCTCGACGAACCGACCAACGACCTTGACCTCGAAACCCTCGATCTCTTGGAAGAGATGGTGTCCGACTATGCCGGCACGGTCATCGTCGTCAGCCACGATCGTGATTTCCTCGACCGCGTTGCCACCTCGATCATCATGGCAGAAGGGAATGGCAACTGGCTGGAATATGCCGGTGGCTACTCCGACATGGTCGCCCAGCGCGGGGCTGGGGTCTCGGCTCGCGTCGTCGAAAAAGCAGCATCTGCCAAGAGCAAGGCGGGTAATCCCGCCGTCGCTTCGTCGTCCAAGCGCAAACTGAGTTTCAAGGAAAAGCATGCCCTCGAAACGCTGCCCAAGGACATTGCAAAGCTCGATGACCTAATGGTCATCATCAACCGCAAGCTTGCCCAGCCGAACTACTACACCCGTGATCCGCAGGGCTTTGCCAAGGATTCCGCCGCGCTGAGCGAAGCGGCGACCAAGAAGGCCAAGGCGGAAGAACAGTGGCTGGAACTGGAAATGCTGCGGGAAGAGATAGAGGGCTCCTGAGCCAACCCGTAGGGCAAATCGCTCCAGTGGAGCGATTTGAGGCGAAGGAGGCCATGAGAGCTATGCTCGAATGGCGGGCCGCTTCACCCCCTCCCATCCTCCCCCATCAAGGGGGAGGTGCCTATCGAGTGTGTGGCGCGATCTGGTCAAAGTCACCTCTACACCTCCGCCTTGATGGGGAGGCCAGGAGGGGGCGTCGGCAGTCAGTGAAGTTTAAGCGCGTACTGGCCCCTGACCAGCGCCCGTCGCCTCAACCGCCTTCGCGATCACCTCAAGATCCTCCGCGTCGAGCTCCAGGCTCGCCGCATCGATCCAGCCGTCGACCTGCGCAGGCGACCGCGCCCCGACGATTGTCGCCGTCAGCCCCGGCCAGGCATGGCACCAGGCCAGCGCCACGCTCGACACGCTCGTGCCGTGCTTTTCTGCGATTGTCTTCAATGCCTCGGCGAGTTTGAGGTTCGCCGTCAGTTTCTCGCCCTGAAATTCGGGGCTGTCCTTGCGCCAGTCATTGGCTGGCATGGCCGCGACACGCTCAGCCGTCATCGTACCGGTGAGAAGCCCCGCCTGCATAGGCGAATAGCAGATCACGCCCGTGCCATGCGCCGCGCACCACGGCAGGATTTTTGCCGCCGTATCGCGGCGGATCATCGAAAACGGTGGCTGCAATGTTTCGACATGGCCTATCGCTTCGGCCCGTGCCAACTGCGCCTCGTCGTGATTGGAAAGCCCGACATGGCGCACCTTGCCTTCCTTCTTCAGCTCCAGAAGCGTTGCCCAATAGTCTTCGAGCGGCACGTCGTCCGATGGCCAATGCATCTGATAAAGATCGATCACATCGACCTTGAGCCGCTTGAGCGAATTGTCCAGCTCCTGGCGCAGGTGATTGCGCTCGCCGATCCGGCGCGGGTTTTGCCCGTTCTCGTCGCGCACGATGCCGCCCTTGGTGAACACCAGCGGTCGCTGGTCGGCGGGAAGATCGGCAAGCGCTTCGCCGATGACGGCTTCCGAATGCCCATTGCCATAGACGGCGGCCGTATCGATCCAGTTGATGCCGCTGTCGATAGCGTGTCGAATGGCCGCCATGGAGTCAGCATCGTCCTGCGGCCCCCACATATTGCCGCCCATGGCCCAGGCGCCGATGCCAAGTTTGGTGATCTGCATTCCCGTTTGGCCAAAGGCTCGTGTCGGCAGATGCGTTTTCATCGCGTGTCCTCTCAAACTATCGGGCTTCGCGCCCTGTGTAGCCCGCGCGGGTCGCTATTGTCACCCGACATGTATGGCAGATATAAGCACTAACATGTTACGGTGATGAAAGGCCGGAAGATGCAAGCGCTGACTATCCTGCGTCCAAATGAGGCCACTCTCACCGACAAGCCAGACCCGCAGCCGGGGGTCGGGGAAGTCGCCATCGACATCGCTTTTGTCGGCTATTGCGGCTCGGACCTCACTTCCTATCGGGGCCTTAATCCGCTCGTGAGCTACCCTCGCGTACCCGGCCACGAAATCTCCGGCACCATTGCCGAATTAGGCGCTGGGGTGAAGGCCATGACCATCGGCACGCCTGTAACCGTGCTGCCCTATTTCAATTGCGGCACGTGCAGGGCCTGTCGTTCCGGCCGCCCCAATGCCTGCCCCAATAACCAGACCATGGGCGTGCAGCGCGAAGGCGCCATGACCTCGCGCATCGTCGTCCCCGCCGAAAAGGTGATCCCCGTCACCGGCCTTTCCCAGCGCGATCTGGCACTGGTCGAACCCTGCGCCGTCGGCTTCCACGCCGTGCACCGGGCCGAGCTTACGGCGGGCGAAACCGTCGTCGTCCTCGGCTGCGGCATGATTGGCCTTGGCGTTATTTTGGGCGCGTTGCGCCAAGGCGCAAAGGTGATCGCTGTCGATCTAAGCGACGCCAAGCTCGACGTCGCCAAGAAGCTTGGCGCCCACGAAGTCATCAATGCATCGGGTGACGTAAAGGCCCGCGTCGCGGAACTGACGGGAGAGGGGCCCGATGTCGTCGTCGAAGCCGTCGGCGCCGAAGCAACCTTCCTGCAGGCCGTCGATCTCATCGCGACGGCCGGCCGCGTCGTCTATATCGGCTACGCCAAGGCGCCTATCGCCTATGACACGAAGTATTTCATCACCAAGGAACTCGACATCCGCGGCTCCCGCAATGCGCTGCGGTCCGATTTCGATGATGTCATCGACGAATTGCGCAAGCGGCCCGAGGCAGGGGATCTCATTGTTACGCGAACTGCCACATTGGCCGAAGCGCCGGAAGCGCTGGCGACCTGGCATGAGCGGCCGGGGGATTTTACCAAGATTTTGGTACGGTTTTAACGCTGCACTTATCATCTGCTCGAATGTCACCCGGGCTTCAGGCCGGGGCCCATCCTGAGATCTCAAGATGGATCCCGGCCTACGCCGGGATGACAGCAAGCGGGTTGGATGGCAGCCTAGGACGAATAACTCAATCCCAAGCCTTCAACATCGCCGCCGTCACGAAATCCAGATGCGCCGCCATGGCGTCCCGCGCCGCTTCCGCATTGCCTGCAACGATCGCCCCGACGATCTTGCCGTGATCGTCCATGATGTGCTCACGCACTTCCGGCATTGCCGCGAGGTGTTCGTGAAAGCGGGTATCGACTTCCTCGGAGCGCGAGCTCCATAAAATGTCGAGCACTTCGCGCAGCATCGAATTGCCCGAGGCCTCGGCGATCGTCATGTGCAGCATGCGATCGCTCTCGGAGGACCAGCCGCCCTTGGCCGCTTCGGCCTGCATGGAGCGCATGGTTTCTCCCAGACGCAACGTGCCTTCCGGCGAAATTGTCTGGCTCGCCAAGGCTGCAGCCTCCGGCTCCAAGAGCCGCCTCACCTGCATGATCTCGATGGGCGAATGTCCTTCATCGGGCAGCGGTACGCCGCCGCGCGATTGATCGCGCACAAAGGCGCCGACACCGACCCGCACCTCGACAAATCCGGCAACCTCGAGCGCAATCAGCGCCTCGCGCACCGTCGGTCTCGACACTCCGAGGCTGACCGCCAGATCCCGCTCCGACGGCAATTGCTGCCCGCCATCGACCGCGCCGGCCAGGATCTGGTGGCGGATCTGGTCGGCGATCTGGATATAGAGTTTCCGGTTCGAAACGGCCTGAAGTTTCATAGTCCCCCCGGCGTCCGCTTTGCGCGGCTCATCCGCTGAAATCATTACCGCTGCCGCCAACATATGTCCACTGGTCTGACCACTTGACAGCCTGATCAATTTCGCCTTGATTGTCGCCATTGCCGGGCGGTTCGGGAGGAAACGCAACCGCTCAAGGCAATGGGAGGACGTCACATGGCTGCGCCAATCGCGCCGGCATCCGCTTCGGGTGCTGCGGTGCCGCTGGTCGAAATGACCGACATCGACAAGTCGTTTCCCGGCGTCCGTGCGCTGGCCAAGGCGCGTTTCGAACTGCTGCCTGGCGAAGTTCACGCCCTGATGGGAGAAAACGGCGCTGGCAAATCGACGCTGATGAAAATCCTGTCCGGCGTCTACACCCGCGATGCCGGCACCGTTCTGCTCAATGGCCAATCCGTGGACATCACTTCGCCTCGCCAGGCGCAGGATCTTGGCGTCGGCATCATCCATCAGGAACTGGCGCTGATGCGCGACCTGACGGCGGCGCAAAACATCTTCATCGGCCGCGAACCGCGCCGCTTTGGCATTCTGGACGAGCGCCAGCTCAATCGTGACGCGGCCGCCATCTTTGCCTCAATGAATCTCAAACTCGAGCCAACCGTGCGCGTCGAAACGCTCACCATTGCCAAGCAGCAGATGGTCGAGATCGCCAAGGCGCTGTCCTATCGCTCGCGCGTCCTCATCATGGATGAGCCGACCGCGGCGCTCAACGACGCCGAGATCGCCGAACTCTTTGCCATCATCAATCGCCTCAAGGCCGAGGGTGTGGGCATTGTTTACATCTCGCACAAGATGGACGAGATCAAACGCATCTCCGATCGCGTCACCATCATGCGCGATGGCGAATACGTCGGCACGGTCCCCGGCGCCGATACGCCGATCGAAACCATCATTTCGATGATGGTGGGCCGCACGCTGAGCAGCGATACCCTCGTCATTCCCAATACGGCCGACGCCCCCATCGCGCTCGAGGTGAAAAACCTCAATCGCGGCCGCGAAATCCGCGATGTCAGCTTTTCCGTCCGCAAGGGCGAAATACTCGGCTTTGCCGGGCTCATGGGCGCCGGGCGCACCGAAGTCGCCCGCGCCATTTTCGGAGCCGATCGGCGCGAAAGCGGCGATATCTGGGTTCATGGCAAACGCGTCGGCATCTCGTCACCCAAGGACGCGGTGGAAGCCGGCATCGGGTATCTCTCGGAAGACCGCAAGCATTTCGGCCTCGCGACCGGGCTTGATGTGCGGAACAATATCGCGCTCGCCAGCCTCCAGCGCTTCACCGGCCCCGCCGGCGTGCTCGATGAAGCCGGCATGCAGAAGGAAGCGGTGGGCTATATCCGCCAGCTCGCCATCAAGACTCCGAGCGATACCCAGGAAGCCCGGCTCCTCTCTGGCGGCAACCAGCAGAAGGTCGTCATCGCCAAGTGGCTGCTGCGCGATTGCGATATCCTGATCTTCGACGAACCGACGCGCGGCATCGATGTCGGCGCCAAGTCCGAGATTTACAAACTCCTCAACGCGCTTGCAGCCGAGGGTAAGGCGATCATCGTGATCTCCTCCGAGCTGCCTGAAGTCCTGCGCCTCTCGCATCGTATCGCCGTCATGTGCGAGGGCCGGCTCACCGGCATTCTGCCGGGTGGGGCGAGCCAGGAAGAAATCATGCGACTGGCCACCTTGCGCCAAAGCAGCGTCATTGAGAGCGCACCACAAAGGAAGACGGCATGACCGATACCGCAGCTCCCGCCGTCAAGACCGGCCCGCGCATTTCCGGTGCGTTTCATCGGCTCCTGGCTTTTTCCGGTCTCATCGCTCTGGTCGTCGCCTTTTCGCTCGCATCGCCCAACTTCATGCAGACCCAGAATATCCTCGCCATCCTACAGGCGACCTCGGTCAATGGCGTGCTGGCGATTGCGGCAACGCTGGTCATCATCACCGGCGGCATCGATCTTTCCGTTGGCACGCTGATGACCTTCTGCGCCGTCATTGCCGGCGTGATCCTCACCTATTGGGGATTGCCTCTTCCCGTCGGCATTGTCGGTGCCATCCTGGCGGGCACAGCATGCGGCCTCGTTTCCGGGACGATCATCGCCAAGATGAAAGTGCCGCCTTTCATCGCGACGCTTGGCATGATGCTGATCCTCAAAGGCCTGTCGCTGGTCATTTCCGGCACAAAGCCGATCTATTTCAACGACACGCCGGGCTTTAACCAGATCGCCCTGGGTTCGGCCGTCGGCAGCGTGTTCCCCGCCGTGCCGCTGCCCAATGGCGTGTTGGTGCTTTTCGCCGTCGCCCTTGTCGCTGCCTTCGTGCTCTCAAAGACCGCCCTTGGCCGCTACACGTTTGCCCTCGGTTCGAACGAAGAGGCTGTGCGTCTGTCAGGCGTCAATATCGATCGCTGGAAGATCGCGGTCTATGCCGTCACCGGCGCCATCTGCGGCGTCGCTGGCCTCCTGATCGCCAGCCGCCTCAACTCGGCGCAGCCTGCGCTCGGCCAAGGCTATGAGCTAGACGCCATCGCAGCCGTCGTCATCGGCGGCACCTCGCTTTCGGGCGGTCGCGGCACCGTGGTCGGCACCTTGATCGGGGCGCTCATCATCTCCGTGCTGGCCAATGGCCTGCGCATCCTATCCGTACCCCAGGAATGGCAGACGGTCGTCACCGGCACCATCATCATCCTGGCGGTCTACGCCGATATTCTCCGCCGCCGCGCTCTCTGAGACGGTGTCGGGAATGATAAAAGCTTCAAAAGCATGTGGGAGGAAAACCATGCTCAATCGCCGCACTCTTCTGGGGGCTTTCAGTGCCCTGGCCATGTTGGCCGCTGCTCACGGCCCCGCCGTGGCGCAGGAGAACTACGATATCGCGCTGATCTCGAAGGGCTTCCAGCATCAGTTCTGGCAGGCCGTGAAGGCCGGCGCCGATAAGGCCGCTGCCGAATTCGGCGTCACCGTGACCTTCGAAGGTCCGGAAACCGAAACCCAGGTCGATCGTCAGATGGACATGCTGGCCGCCGCCCTGTCGCGCAAGCCCAGTGCCATCGGCTTCGCCGCGCTCGACAGCCAGGCCGCCAGCCCGCTGCTGCAGCAGGCCAAAGATGCCGGCATTCCCGTCATCGCATTCGACTCCGGCGTCGATAGCGACATCCCGCTTACCACCGTCACCACCGACAACGTCGCCGCAGCCGCACTCGCTGCCGACAAGATGGCCGAACTCATCGGCGGCGAAGGCAAGGTTGCCGTTGTTGCTCACGACCAGACGAGCCGCACCGGCATCGACCGTGTCGATGGCTTCGTCAACCGCATCAAGGAAGCCTATCCCAAGATCGAAGTGGTCTCGGTTCAGTACGGTGGCGGCGACCAGCTGCAGTCGACCGAAATCACCAAATCGATCCTCCTCGCCAACCCAGACCTCAAGGGCATTTTCGGTGCCAATGAAGGTTCGGCGATCGGTGTCGTCAACGGCAAGACCGAGCTCAACAGCAATATCGTCGTCATCGGCTTCGACTCCGGCGCTGCCCAGAAGGGCTTTATCGAATCTGGCGCGATGGCCGGCGCCATCACCCAGAACCCGGTGGGCATCGGCTACGAAACCGTCAAGGCCGCCATCGGCGCGCTCAAGGGCGAAACCCTGCCCAAGATCATCGACTCGGGCTTCAACTGGTACGACAAGACCAACATGGCAGATCCGGCAATCGCTGCCGTGCTCTACGACTGATCTCTTTTCCCGGGCGGTGCTTTTGTGCCGCCCGGCTTCTCTATCGGGAATAAAATATGGCCGACCTCACTGGAAAGATCGTTCTCATCACTGCCGCCGCGCAGGGCATCGGCGAAGCTTCGGCTCGCGCTTTCGCCAAGGCCGGCGCCAAGGTGATCGCGACCGATATCAATGCCGAAAAGCTGAGAAGTCTCGACGGCATCGAGAACATCGCGACGCGCGTGCTCGACGTTCTTTCCAATGAGGCCGTCGCCAAGGCCGTCAGCGAAATCGGCCTTATCGACGTGCTCTTCAATTGCGCCGGTGTCGTCCACTCCGGCGCGCTACTTGAGATGAGCGACGGCGATCTCGATTTCGCACTTGATCTCAATGTCCGCGCGCAGATCCGCACGATCAAGGCGATCCTGCCGCAGATGCTTGAGCGGAAAGATGGCGCCATCATCAACATGGCGACGGTCGCCTCCTCGATCAAAGGCGTGCCCAACCGCGCGGCCTATACGATTTCCAAGGCCGCCGTCGTCGGCCTCACCAAATCCATCGCGGCCGATTACACCACCAGCAATATCCGCGTGAACGCCATCTGCCCCGGCACGGTCGATTCCCCCAGCCTTCACGAGCGCTGGACCGCCACCGGCGATTTCGAGGGCGCCAGGAAAGCCTTCATCGCCCGCCAACCCATTGGCCGCATCGCCCGCCCGGAAGAGGTCGCGGATCTGGCGGTGTATCTCGCTGGCGCGACTTATACGACGGGGCAAGTGCACATCATCGATGGTGGCTGGACGGCCTGACCCCTCATCCGGCGCTGCGCGCCACCTTCTCCCACAAGGGGAGAAGGGAGAACCGAGACCTAGATAGCCACGATGCCCCCCTCTCCCCTTGTGGAGAGGGTGCCCGAAGGGCGGGTGAGGGGTATCCCGGAGCAACAGATGAAGATCACCACCCTCACCACCCACGACCTCCGCTTCCCCACCTCGGCCTCGCTCGACGGTTCCGACGCGATGAACCCGGACCCCGATTACTCGGCCGCCTATGTCGTCCTCGGCACCGATGGCGATCTCGAAGGCCATGGGCTCACCTTCACGATTGGCCGCGGCAATGAAGTCGTCTGCGCCGCTATCGCTGCGCTCACCGATCGCGTCAGCAATCTTGATCTTGACTGGATCGAGGAAAATCCCGGCCGCTTCTGGCGCCATATGACCGGTGACAGCCAGTTGCGCTGGATCGGCCCCGACAAGGGCGCGATGCATCTGGCGACCGGCGCTGTCGTCAACGCGGTCTGGGATCTCCTCGCCAAGCGCGTCGGCAAACCTGTCTGGCTCTACGTCGCCGAAATGAGCCCCGAACAGCTCGTTTCCATCATCGATTTCCGCTACCTCACCGACGCCATCACGCCCGAAGAAGCCCTCGCCATCTTCAAAGCGGCCGAGCCCGGCAAGGCCGAACGCATCGCCACGCTGCGCGCCGAGGGCTATGCCTGCTACACGACCTCGGCCGGCTGGCTCGGCTATTCCAACGAAAAGCTGACGCGTCTCGCGACCGAAGCCGTCGCCGAAGGCTTTACCCATATCAAGATGAAGGTCGGCCGCGATCTCGCTGACGATATCCGGCGCCTCGAAATCGTCCGCTCCATCATGGGGCCCGATCGCTATCTGATGATCGACGCCAACCAGGTCTGGGAAGTCGATCAGGCCATCACCTGGGTCAACGAACTCAAGCGGTTTAATCCGTATTTCATCGAAGAGCCGACGAGCCCCGACGACATCGAAGGCCACCGAAAAATCCGCGAGGCCATCGCCCCGGTTAAAGTCGCCACCGGCGAAATGTGCCAGAACCGCATCCTCTTCAAACAGTTCATCACCCGCGATGCCATCGACGTGGTGCAGATCGATGCCTGCCGCATCGGCGGCCTCAACGAAGTTCTTTCCGTTCTGCTGATGGCCGCAAAATACAAAAAGGCCGTCTGGCCCCATGCCGGTGGTGTGGGACTCTGCGAATATGTCCAGCATCTTTCGATGATCGACTATCTGGTCGTTTCCGGCACCAAGGATGGGCGCGTGATCGAATATGTCGATCACCTCCACGAGCATTTCCTCGATCCCTGCGTGATCCAGCATGCCGCCTATATGCCGCCGGAGCGTCCGGGTTTCTCGATCGAGATGAAACCGTCTTCGATAACTGAGAACAAATTTATTGCTGCTGGAAAGTCCCAGTAAACCATGCCCCTGTTCGGTCGGTTTCTGCCGCAAATATTAAGCTCTGAATAAGGGGAGCTTCATAGGATCGGTCCGTTATTGCCGGGGGGCGTCTACCGTGCACGTGCTGATCGTTGATGATAGCCGATCGAGCCTTGCCTTATTGGGTTCGATCGTTCGGGAAGTGGCAGGGGACAATATCGACCTCTGCCTCAATCCGCTTGAGGCGCTGGATCGGTGCGACCTCTATCAATACGATATTGTTCTCGTCGATCACATCATGCCGGAAATGGACGGCATTGCCTTCACCCAGGCCCTGCGCGCCTGCACGCGGTATCGCACAGTGCCCATCATCATGGTCACCTCCGATATCGATAAGGCCATTCGCATCGAAGCAATCGGCGCTGGCGCAAATGACTTTTTGACCAAGCCTTTTGACGCGACCGAGTTGAAAGCCCGCGTCGGCAATCTCCTTGCGCTTCGCATGGCGCAGGTCGAGCTGGCCGATCAAGCAAAACACCTTGCGCGCGAAGTCGAAAAGGCGACGGCTCATCTCCTGGCTCGCGAGGAAGAAATCATCTGGCGTCTCGCCCGCGCCATCGAATATCGCGATGGCGATACCGGTGAGCACGTCTCGCGGGTTGCGACCATCTGCCAGATCATCGGCGAAGGCCTTGGCCTCACTGCAGACCAATGCCGGATGATCTATCTCGCAGCGCCTTTGCACGATGTCGGCAAAATCGCCATTGCCGACGCTATCCTCTCAAAACCAGGGAAACTGAGTCCCGAAGAACTCGCGCGTATGCGCGAACACGTCACGATCGGCGCGAATATTCTGGGCAATGGCGATTCCGAGTTGATCCAGACTGCCGAACTCATCGCGCTCCGCCATCATGAAAAGTGGGACGGCTCAGGCTATCCCGATGGTCTGTCGGGCGAAGCCATTCCGCTTGAAGCGCGCATCGTTGCCTTGGCGGACGTTTTCGACGCGCTTTGCTCCGAGCGTCCCTATAAGCGGGCCTGGTCCCTCGACGAAGCCTATGCCGAAATCGTCCGCTGCTCAGGCATGCATTTCGACCCTTGCTGCGTCGTCGCGTTTCAGAACCGTTGGTGCGAAATTCGCGATCTCATGACGCAGCCAGAGCCAATGGCCATTAGCGCCTAGGCGACTTCCCGCACGCTTTTCACTTTGGCGCGTCCGCGCGGGATGCAGATCGGCCGCCCGTGCACCGGGTCGGTCATGATTGCTGCGTCCACCTCGAAGACCTCGGCCAGAAGTTCCGGCATCATCAGCTCTTCCGGCTTGCCGAGTGCCCGCACCCGTCCTTCATGCACGAACACCAATTGGTCGGCATAGCGCGCGGCAAGGTTGAGATCGTGGAGGACGAGCACGATGGTTCGGCCATTTTCGCGATTGAGTTTGGCGACGAGGTCGAGGCAATCGAGTTGGTGCGCCATGTCGAGGTGATTGACCGGCTCATCGAGGCAGATGACGTCAGTTTCTTGCGCGAGCACCATCGCGATCCAGGCGCGTTGCAATTGCCCACCGGAAAGCGACCCAATCCGGCGATGCCGAAGATTGTCGACGCCCGTGCCTTCCATGGCGCGATTGACGGCCGCGCCATCCTTCTCGCTCCAGGGCTGCAACATGGCCTGGTGCGGATAGCGGCCGAGACGCACCAGTTCCTCGACGCTCATATCCGGCGGTGCCGAAGGACTTTGCGCCAGAAGCCCGATTTGCCGGGCAAGATCCTTGGCACCGAGCGAACCAATATCGACGCCATCGAGCAGAATTTGCCCGCGTTGGCCCAGATGCAGCCGGCGAATGGCGCGCAGCAATGTCGATTTCCCGCAGCCATTCGGACCGGCCAAAACCGTTACCTTGCCCGCCGGAATGGGTAGGCTCAGCGCGTCGAGCACGGTGTCGTGCCCATACATCAGCGTCAGGTCGCGCACTTCAATGCGGCTTGGGGCGAGCTCAGCCATTGGTCTTATCCTTGCGCATCAGAAGAAAGAGAAAATAGGGCGCGCCAACAATGGCGGTCACGGTTCCAGCCGGCACTTCGGTCGGCGCAAAGGCGACGCGCACCAGAAGATCGGCGCCCACCAACATCATCGCGCCCAGCATCATCGACGTGACAATACCGGCAAAACGCGCCCGCCCGACCAGCAACCGCGCCAGATGCGGCGCGATCAGTCCGATAAATCCGACCCCACCGACAAAGGCGACGGCGATGGCGGTGAGCAGCGCTGCAACCGCAAACACCGCCACGCGATAGACCGGCAGATTGAGCCCGATACTGCGCGAAGACACATCGTCGAGATCGGCCGGCGGCAATTCTCGCGCCAGAAGTCCGCCAATGACAACGACCGGCAGCAGCGCCCAAGCCATGATCTGGATTTCGCCCCAGCCGATGGCATTGACCGATCCAGCGAGCCAACGCGTTGCCTGTGCCGCCTGATAGATCGGCCCGATCAGCATGAAGATCGTCGTCAAGGCCTTGGCGACAGCCGCCACGGCAATGCCGAAGAGAATGAGGCGAATGGCCGAAGACGCCTGTCGTCCCGAGAGAATGAAAACGAGCGTGATTGCGGCCAGCGCGCCGATCGCCGCCGCGAGCGGCTGCCAGGCAACAGGCACGGTCAGTGCGTTTGATTCATTGGAATAGAGGGCCAAGAACAGCACGACACCGAGCGCTGCGCCATCGACCACGCCCAAGACGCCGGGCGATGCCAATTCATTGCGGGTAATGCGCTGGAGGAGATAGCCAGAAAAGGCAATCGCGGCCCCGGCAATGGCGGCCGCCATGACGCGCGGCATGCGCAATTGCAGCACGACGAGCCGCTCGGACCTTTCGCCGCCGCCGAAGATGACATGCACAACTTTATCGAGCGAAATCCAGGTGGAGCCAAATCCGATGCCAGCCAAGCCGAGCAGCACGAAAAGCGCGAAAACGATGAGCACGATTGCGCCAATCCCGAGGCCGCGTTGCGCGCTGGTTCTATCCATCACCAGGCTCATGCCGCCCTCCGCGCCAGAAGGACGAGCAGGACCACAGCGCCAACTACCGCCGTGATCGCACCGACCGGCGCCTCAACTGGAAAAATCACAAAGCGCGCTGCGACATCGGCGAGCGTCGTATAGACCGCCCCGAACAGGGCCGCCGCGGGAAGCTGGTGGATATGCCGAAGCCCCACAAGCCGCCGCGCCGCATGCGGCACGACGAGGCCGACAAAGGCCACCGGTCCAGCCATCGATACAGCCGCACCCGTCAGTAGCGCCACGGCCAGAAAGGCTAATCCACGCACAGCCGCCAGCGGTACGCCCAGTCCCGCGGCCGTCGAGTCATCCGCTTGGAGCGCATCGAGCGCCCGCGACAGACCAATCCCCAAAACGGCGCCAACCAGCACCACCGGCAATCCATTGTAAAAGAGACTGATCGGCCGATCGACAAAGGCGCCTGAAAGCCAGAATAGCAATTGCTGAAGCTGCGCCTCATTGCTTGTCAGGATCACTTCCACCAGCGCATGCGAAAGGCTTGCAAAGGTCACGCCCACCAGCACGATCTTGAGCGGCGACAAGCCGCCCGCGCTTGCCGCGACGCCAAAAACGATGATGCTGGTGATAAAGGCCCCAAACGCCGCAGCCAGCGACAGTCCAGCGAGCGACTGCACCCCGAAGACGACGCTTCCTACGACGACCGCCAGCGACGCACCTCCATTCAACCCCAGCGTATCGGGCGACGCGATGCGATTGCGCGACAGCGTCTGCACCATGACCCCCGCCATCCCGAGCGCTGCCCCGGTCAATGGCGCGATCAACGCGCGCGGCAGCCGCAATCCGGCGATGACGACGGCGGTCTCGGACCCATCATGGGCAAAGAGCGCACCAAAAACCTGGTCGAGCGAATAGATTTTGTAGCCCAATGTCAGGCTCATCAGCATGGAGAGGGCCAAAAGCCCCATCAGCCCCGCATAGACTGTCGCTTTCGAGGCCCCCAGTCGGGACCGCCTGTTCGGAAGCGCCATTGTGGAAGCCAAGCCTGCCTCGTAATGCTGATATTGACAGTCATATTGAATTCTGACTGTTTGCACCCATCCAATTTCTGATGCTTGATGTCAAGAATAGAAGGGCAGCCATGAAGTCTCTCTCCGCCATTCTCGCGCCACTGGCCCTGGTGGCTCTTTCCGGTGGCCCGATCGCCGCGCGCGAAATCACCCACTCGATGGGCGTGACGGATGTGCCGGATAATCCGCAGCGCATCGTTGTCCTGACCAATGAAGGCACCGAAGCCCTGCTCGCCGTCGGCATCAAGCCGGTTGGCGCCGTCAAATCCTGGCTCGGCGATCCGTGGTATGATCACATCGCGGCCGATATGACCGATGTCGTGGTTCTCGGCGAAGAGTCCGCCGTCAATCTCGAAGTACTGGTCTCTCTCGAGCCCGATCTGATCCTTGGAACCAAGCTGCGCCATGAGGCGATCTACGATCAGCTCTCAGCCATTGCCCCCACCGTGATCTCCGAACGTCTTCGCGGCGATTGGAAGGTCAATATGGCGCTCTACACCGACGCTGCCGGCAAGGGCGAAGAAGGCAAGGCCGCGCTCGCCAAGTTCGATGCGCGCGTCGCCGCGCTGCATGATGAGCTCGGCGCGTCACTCGACGAAAAAATTTCCATCGCCCGCTTCATGTCCGGCCAGACCCGCATCATGTTCAAGGATAGCTTTTCGGGCCTGATCCTGTCAGAACTCGGCTTCCAGCGCCCTGCAAGCCAGGACAAGGACGAGTTTGCCGAAGAGATCACCAAGGAGCGCATTCCCGAATTCGAAGGCGATCGTCTGATCACCTTCACCTATGAAACCGGCAATGGCGAAGGCGCGACCCAGGCGACCGATTGGACGGCCGACCCGCTCTGGCAGAACCTCGCCGTCGTCAAGGCCGGCAAGGTGCACGAGGTTTCGGACGCCGTCTGGAACACGGCCGGCGGCATTATCGCTGCCAATCTGCTGCTCGACGATATCGAAAAGATCTACGGCGTCCCCAGCACCCGCTGAGCCGGGTTACAAAAAGAAACGGCCCCCTGACGGGGGCCGAAATCTGGCTCTAAGCAATATGGCTGCGGCACCTTTAGCGGAGGCCTGCCTCTTCCAAGAGGCCCTGACGCTTGGCGTCGTAATAATAGCCACTGGCATAAAGCTGCATGGCGCGCGATTCATTGCCACCCGCAGTTACGTAGGCACCGGCCAGATACCGCACTGCAAAACGCAGATTGGTCTCGGCATCGAGAAGGCCGGCAGCTTCGCCACCAAATCCCATGCCGCGCGCCGTCGCGTGGCTGATCTGCATCAGGCCATAATAGGGGCCATTGCGGGCGCCGGCATTAAAACCGCTTTCCTTGGCGATGACACGACGGACGAGGGATTCCGGCACTTTATAGGCGCTCGCGTAATGGGCGATCATGCCGTCCATCGGACCACGCTCGCTTTCGGCAAAGCCAAGCAGCATGTTCGGCGCGGCGCGCGGAACGGCTGCAGCCTTGGGCATGTAGCCAGCCGGCGTATCGCCGGGCGAAGCGGGCGCCAGGGACGCGATGGCGGCAGTGGCAGATTTGTTGCCAGGCAGTGGCTTGATACCGGCCATGGAGCAGGCCGAAACAAGCACGGCTAGCGTAATCGTTCCTGCCAGGGGCAAGACGCGTGCCGTCATTGATCTGTCCTTTATTGTCTCTGTCATGCAGCTCCTAAGGCGTAATCGCGGCGTCTTGATGGCGAATAGATGATTCAGCGTCAAGCGAAGGTAAACGTGATCGAAGTCTCTGCTATCTGGCCTATCACGGTTTACATCTGCAGTTTGGCACCTACATTACCCGCTATCGCCGTCGTGCGCATCCGGTGCGTTCTTCGTCTTGAAGACGCGCTGCCAAAGCTTCGCGAGCTGCCCTTCGGCTATTCTCGCGAAGGCGTGCGGCAGACTCAAACGGGCCAAGAAAGCCCCAATCTCCCGAAAGGTTTGAGCCATGACCAAGGCCAAGACCGGCGACATCGTCTCCATCAATTATTCCGGCCGTCTCACCGACGGCACCCCGTTCGACTCCTCCGAGGGCCGCGCGCCGCTCGAGTTCAAGCTGGGGCAGGGCCAGGTCATCAAGGGCCTCGAAGCCCATGTCGCTGGCATGGAAGTAGGTGAGAAGAGCACTGTCACTATTCCGTGCGACGAGGCCTATGGCCAGCGTCGTGAAGAAGCGGTGCAGCAACTCGACCGCAGCAAGATTCCGTCCGGCATGGAATTGGCGGTCGGTAGCCAGCTTCAGGCGCGCACCTCCGATGGTGGCCTTTTGCCCATCGTCGTCGTTGGCCTCGACGAGCAGAGCGTCACGGTTGACGCTAATCATCCCCTTGCCGGCCAGGACCTCGTCTTCGACCTCGAGGTCGTCGACGTCAAAGCGGCCTGATCGCAAGCGTTCGGCCCTGTCTCCCCGCCCGGAGGCGGGGCCGCTTTATAGAGAGCGTCAATAAAGCCTCTTGACCGAACGCCTCGCGCTTTCTCTCTTGGCGCCATATTCGGCTTCGGGAGACCAAGATGACCGCGATCGGCCTACTCATCGACAACCAGAGCGCTGATGCCAGCAATGGCGCACGCTTTGACCGCCGCAATCCGATGACCGGCGAGGTCGTCACCAGTGCCGCCGCTGCCACGGTCGAAGACGCCATCCGCGCCGCCGATGCGGCAAAAGCGGCTTTCCCCGAATGGAGCCGCAGCGTCCCAGCCTACCGCCGCAAGATTCTGCTTGCCGCTGCCGATCGCCTCTCTGCTCGCGCCCCCGATTTCATCGCGGCCATGGCCGAAGAAACTGGCGCAACTTCTGGCTGGGCCGGTTTCAATGTCATGCTCGCTTCCGAAATCCTGCGCGAAGCCGCTGGCCTGACGACGCAAATCACCGGCGAGATCATCCCGGCCAATCGCCCGGGCTCGACCGCCTACGGTGTTCGACAGGCTGCTGGCGTCGTTCTCTCCATGGCGCCGTGGAATGCACCGGTCATTCTCGGCATCCGCGCGCTGGCGACGCCGCTCGCCTGCGGCAACACCGTGGTCTTCAAATCGAGCGAGATTTCGCCGCGCACCCATCGCCTCCTTGCCGAAGTGCTGATCAAAGCGGGGCTCCCCAAGGGCGTCCTCAACGTCATCTCGCATGCGGCCGATGACGCTCCCTCTATAGTAGAGGCGCTCATCGCCCATCCTGCCATCCGCCGCATCAACTTCACCGGCTCGACCAATGTCGGCCGCAAAATCGCGGAGCTGGCCGCGCGCAATCTCAAACCCGCGCTGCTCGAACTCGGTGGCAAGGCGCCCATGATCGTGCTCGACGATGCCGATCTCGACGACGCCGTCGCTGCTGCCGCGTTCGGCGCCTATATGAATCAGGGCCAGATCTGCATGTCGACCGAACGCATTGTTGTCGATGCCAAGGTCGCCGGTGATTTCGTCGCCAAGCTCGGCGCCAAGGCAAAAAGCCTCAAGGCCGGAGATCCGCGCGACAACAATACCCCGCTCGGCTGCCTCGTTGATCCGCAAGCCGCCACGCGCAATGGCGCGCTGATCGCCGACGCTGTGTCTAAAGGCGCGACCCTTGTTGCGGGTGGCGGGATAGAAGGCGCCATCATGGAAGCGACCGTCCTTGATGGCGTCACGAGCGACATGCGCATCTATCACGAGGAATCCTTCGGCCCCGTCGTCGCCGTCACACGGGTAGCGGACATTGAAGAGGCGGTGCAGGTCGCCAACGATACCGAATACGGTTTGGCGTCATCCGTCTTTGGTCGGGATGTGACCCGCGCCATGGCGATCGCGTCCCAAATCGAATCCGGCATCTGCCACATCAATGGCCCGACCGTGCATGACGAGGCGCAAATGCCATTTGGTGGCGTAAAGGCCTCTGGCTATGGTCGCTTCGGTGGCAAGGCTGGGATCGCCGAGTTCACCGATTTGCGCTGGATAACGGTGCAAAGCGCTGAACACATCCATTATCCGTTCTGAACATCACTGGAACCAAATAGGGCGCTGAACATTCACCGCTCGGTGAACAGAAGTGCGAAATCGGCGCTTAGCCCTTGTTTTCTAGGGCTTTCATCCGACATTTCCACAGCACACCCCCTCCCAAGGCGACAGAAATGTCATCGAGTTTGGAAAAGGGGGTTTACAGCCCCGAACGACCTCCCTATAACCCGCCTCACCGCTGCAGAGCGAGCCGCCAAACGGCGAAACGAACTGTAGCAAGCCACTGAAAAGAAAGAGCAATCTGACTTAGCGGTGGTTTCGAAATTCTCCTCGGTGAGTTCAAACGAACCGAAAAGAAAATCGAAAAAAGCGATTGACAGTGAAAAAGAACTTCACTAGAAACCGCGACGCTGACGACGCGAATGACTTTAGTTGTTCCCACTGATTAGCGCAATCTGACAGGGCAGGCTGGCTGCCGGGCAA
>NZ_JAIMBX010000003.1:0-685286 GCF_032907385.1 Devosia sp. BK | reverse complement strand
CCTCGCTTATGCCGATCTCGTCATTCTCGACGAGCTGGGATACCTGCCGTTCAGCGCTTCAGGTGGCGCCTTGCTCTTCCACCTGCTCAGCAGGCTCTACGAGCATACCAGCGTCGTCATCACCACCAATCTCAGCTTTAGCGAATGGGCCAGCGTCTTCGGTGACGCCAAGATGACCACGGCGCTGCTCGACCGGCTCACTCATCACTGCCACATCCTTGAGACGGGAAACGACAGCTTCCGCTTCAAGAACAGCTCTGCTCATCCCCCGCCGAAACCAAAGGAGAAACCTAGACCCTTGACCGCAACAACCGACCCGAAAGAAAACTAAAAGGCGGGTCACTTCTCAATGGAAAACCCGGGTCACTTCTCGGCGGAAATCAACAGACCGTCGCCCTCAGTGAGCCAGGCCACTCATCGGAGGCCCCCAGAGACGAGTAAGTTCCGATTGAACGCAGGATATCTCCGCAAGCACCGCCACCAATGACCTGTCTCATGGTTACCCGCCCCCAACGCACAGGCTCTTATGACATCTCCGGAAAAAATAACGACACACGTAGGTTATCGAAACACGGGAATCCCAGAGACCAAATCTGGCGGCACTGATTGAAGGACCAAAGGCATTTAGGGCAACGTTGGGATACCCATCGCTGCTTACTGCAAAGGTGGGGTGGCAAGCGCACTTCATTGCGGGTCTAAAAGATTGTTCTTCGCAAGGTAAATCACGGAAGAAACGTGCAACACAGTGTCAAATTCATCCCGCACACGGACCTCAAGTGAAAGCTTTTCCCCTGAATGTAGGAGCAGAAACTCTTGGGCAAGTTCGGCAAGAAATCGGCTGGCCGATTTGGAAATTTCGATTTGTGAAGAAAGTTCGGTTCCCATCGTGTCAGTAGACACATTACCATTCTCGACGGTATCGAAGTAAAACCGAGGCATAAGAAATCCACATTTTGTGGTTCATCGTATCACGCTTAGGATGGAACGTTACTAAAAAGCGGTGGTAGGCTGAATTTGTGAACTAAGCGACAATCTGACCTTCGCGGGTTTGGTGGGCCTAAAAAAATTCAATTATGTTTAGATTGCGAAAGATAACAGGCGGATATTTCGACGGTGGGAAAGGATTTGGATGATCCAGCTCAATTCCACCATCAGGTTGTTTGCACACAGGCTCTCGGGTGCGGGCGCTATTCCGGAAGCCGACATTGAGGCATTCCAGGATATCATTGGCCCCCCGATACGTTTCGATAAGCACGATCCCCTGGTCCAACAGGGTGACCGCTCAGATGTTCTTTGGCTGACAGCAATTGGCTGGGCTCTAAGGCAGCGTGTTCTCCCAGACGGCCGCCGTCAGATCAGTGCCATTCTTCTACCGGGAGAGCTTACCGACAAGGGCATCGTTATGCCCTTTGGCGCCACGGACTCCGTTGTCGCCGCCACCGAGCTTTGGGCTCACGCAATTGACAGAAACAGTTTCATCGCGCTGTTGGAGAACCGGCCACGTCTTGAACGGGCCCTGTTTTATGAAGAGCTCACTCGTCACGCTGTTACAAGAGAATGGCTGCTGCTTCTCGGTCAACGAAATGCGAAAGAGCGTGTCGCCTATTTCTTCTACGAAATTTTTGCTCGCCTCAGTGCGATGGGGATGCTTCACGGTAATACTTTCACACTGCCCCTTGTTCAGAGCGAAGTTGCCGACATCGTCGGGATGAGCACAGTTCACTTCAACAGGACGCTACAGCATTTTCGAAGCTTGGATTTGGTCATGACCGATGGCCAAAAAGTCACCCTGCCTCGCCCCATCGCCTTGGCAGAATTGGCAATGTTTGACGCTGAAATCATTCGGATCGCTCGCGATTTTCAGGCGCGGGCCGCAATGGTTTCTGCAAAATTTTCGGTGAAATAGACCGCTCAAAAATTTCGACAACCCATCCTGTGTTGACTGACGCTCAAGAGGCGGCCCACCCCACTCCAGCGATTCCGAGTTCGTTGCACAGCGAAGCTCATAATCGCCTTGGGATCAGCAATGCCGCTCTCAAACTTCTTCCTAAGCGAGTGTCAGCGTTCCGTGGCCACCCGCTCGTCGTATGACATCACGCTCGACGGCCCGTCTTCGGATGGGAGTAACCTTGCGAACGCGTTAAAAAGCAGAAGGCTGAAAACGCACAGTGCCACGATTACGGTGATCCCCGTAGCAATCATTGCACCCTTGCTAAAGCGATCCGGTGGCATCCTGAGGTGACCTCGCAGTTACACGGAGGATGCCATAGTCTAGCTTACGATTGCCTGACAGCCCAACGCCCCTTGGCGTCTCCCCAAGTAACTCCGGCCAATCTGGGGGATAAAGCGAAGTAGACCCGGGGAGACCACGACTAAATCCTGTGGCAGTGTGGGCGTTCCGAGAATTATCCTTGGGTGCCCCCCGGGCAGGAGCCTCCGTCATCTAGGGATCGACAGTGGGACCCGAGGGACGGCTGGATAACTTTGATGAATCGGTCTTGTTCCGTCCCCTGCCCCCAGATAATTCTGAGAAAAATCTGTTGAGGCATGAATTTAAGGTGAGGGCGATTTTACCCCGCAGCCGCCATCGAAGGTTACACGTTGCAGTCCACGGTGAAGGCCCGGTGTTCTTTGTGCACTTACGCGGGCGGAAGCACATCGGATTGTGTGATCAGGTGGGATACCGCAACATAAATCGGCATCTAAAGTGCGAAGTTTAGCCTCCGACACTAGGCCGGAGGTTTGTTGTTCGCAACGCCAAGGATAGCCACTCGATATCGACATCCGAGTGGCCTGTGACGAGTGGCAGCTATTAGGAAATCGAGAAGAAGGCTTGGACGGCGGTCTTGGGGTCGGCTGCGGACCGGCACCTTCGGGGTGGTTTGCGGAAGGGCGGCTATCATCCGCGTGAGCATGAAAGCAGACCTCGGAGCTCCATCATTCCCGAACTACTCACTACTCCTCGTCCCTGTTGCTAGCGTCGTATCGCGCTTGCGCTTGCTCGATCTCTTCAAAATTTGTCGACGCCCACTGCACCAGTGCCCTGATGGCAGGAGCCAAGGCAAAGCCAAGTTCGGTTCCACTGTACTCCACGCCGGGCGGCGATCCAGGAACGATCTGACGCAAGATGAGACCGCTTCGTTCAAGCCGCCGCAAGGTCTGCGCCAGCGCCTTGGGTGTAACGTCGCCAACACATCGGCGCAGCGCATTGAAGCGTAGCGGGCCGTGGCACAGCTGTACGAGGATCAGCAGGGTCCATTTTTCAGAGAGATGCGCCATCAGGCTTCTCGCGCCTTCTGACAACTGAGGAGGAGGATCGTCAAAAGGTGGAGGTATCGTCATGGCTACTATGTGACCCACTGGCTCGTTCTTGTACACTTAGTATACAATATATAGCTCTCCACTCATGCAGAGTTCAAAGGAAAAGCCAGCATGAGAGCTATCGTGTCAAAAGGGCCGCAGGCCGAACTTGAAATGGTCGAGGTTACGCCGCCTGTCGCGGGCGCAGGGGAGGTTGTGGTCGAGGCGCGTGCCATTGGCGTCGGTCGCGTTGACCTGATTATGCGGCAGGTTATGCCAACCGACTTCATCCCCGGAATAGAGGTCTCTGGCATTATCACCTCAACTGGTCCCGACGTTGATCCCAACCTGGTCGGCCAACGTGTGTTCGCACGCGTACAAGCTGGTGGCTACTCCGAGCAGGTTGTTACTCGCGCTGCCACGATCGTTGCTCTGCCGGACGATTTATCGTTCGAAGCCGGTGTTGCAGCGGGGGTTAATGCCCTGGTGGCGCATTTTTGTGTCACAAGAACGCAGGTGGTCGCTGGCGAAACCGTCGTCGTGCGTGGCGCACAAGGCGGGATTGGCCATATTGCAGTCCAGATGGCATCTGCCCTTGGTGCCACCGTGATTGAATGTGCGAAGAGTATGCCGCCCGTGCCAGCCGACGTCGTCATCGACCTCGTTGCAGGCCCGGACACGGGCGCCCATATTGAGCAGCTCAGAGCCAATGGCCGATATGTCATGGCTGGCATTTCTGCGGGGATGCCGCCTTCGGACTTCGCGAGTTCTTTGTTTGGCGACTTCAGGCGTTCACGCTCAATCAGCACCCTCAGCTTGGACACCGTCACCGATACCGATCTCAACGTCGCTGCAGACAAGGTTTTCGCCGACGTTGCCGCAGGCAGAACTAGTCCTGTGATCGCTCACAAGCTGGTTCTCGAACAGGCGAACGAAGCCCTATATTTGCTTGCATCAGGTGGAGTGCAAGGCAAGATCGTCCTCGTTCCCTGATCAGGAAGAGCATGTTCCTTGGGCCATATCGGTGCCCAAGGAACAAGTCAGCCAGCCCATGTCTGCTATTGGGAAGCGATCCTCGGGCCTTCAATGACCACAGTGGGGTCGGCACCTGTCGTTCAGCTCTGCGCCCCACTTCAGTCACTTGGACTGTGACTCGGATTGCCTGAAAGCAGCCGTAACAGGCCTCCCAAGACCGCGATACGTTCTTGCTAAAACATTCGGCGGCTCGACCACCCCCGTGGCAGCACCGGTGTGAACACCACTTGGTCAGGCGTCATCCCTTGCTTGAGCCGGAAATAGAATAGGGTCTCGCTCACGCCTCTTGATGCCGCGACCGGCCAAGCCAATCGACCGTCGGCGAGGTACGTTGAAAGCTTGAGCGACGGACGTTGTGGCGGCGATCTCCTCTGGCGAGGTGGAGCAGGATAAGTTGCGGCTTTCTCGGCCGGCCATCGGATGCTGAGTCTAGAGTAGAAGACCTCAATAGTTACGCCGTTAGCTTCGGCCACCGGCCACGCTAGCCGACCGTCGTCCATCATAATCGAAAAGTGAGGAAGTCGAGGATCGTCAAAGGGCCCACTCACCGATCGTTTCCTGTGATTTGGTCTTAGCGGCATTGAGAATCGATATTGGCGGGTGAGTATTGCAGGTTGCAAGGACCAAGGCAGCGTTTCGCCAATGCGCCCCATCCGGTCGTTCGGGCATGAGTACCGACGTCCAGAAGCAAACATCAAATGTGCGGACGTCATGGCCCTAGTTAGGCGTCGAAAACGATCCAGCGTCCCTGCGCAACTCGTTCACGCACGAAGTTCCGGTAGTCTTCCGGTGTCTTTGGAGCCTTTCTCCGATGCCGCCGGTTATTACAGAGCCAACAAGCTGCCACGATGTTTTGAGGAACATCTTTTCCGCCGTCGCACCGCGCGTGCAGGTGTTCTGCAGTGCATCGACGTGGACTTGGGTCAGACGCCGGGCGCATGGCGCAATCACAATACCAGCATTTTCCGTCTTGGCGGTTGTAGGCGTAATCACGCAGCTTGCTGAGCTTTGGCATGAGACTTCCAAGATCAATTACGATCCAGAAAGTTGCCGCGACCTTCATAGGCGCCCCTGCACTCGGCCGCTGTGAGCGTGCAACGGACCGGGCATATACCCGAACCCTGATGTGTGCTCGATCAGAGTACAGATGGTATGTATCACAAGCAAGCCTGCCCACGCGGACGCCCGAACCGCGACTCTTTAGCTGACGTGCCGAAACGCGCCCCATTCCGGTCGTTCAGGCCACACTGCCGATTACCCAAAAGCTGCCGTTGGCAGCCGACCATGCAAACGGCATAGGCGGGATGGGTTGCGGCAGGTCTGCTTTTTAGCGTCTAATTGCGGAAAGCAGCCATCCTGCGTGTGCGTTAGGCGAGAGCCCGACCACAAAGCCGATAATCCACCATGTGAACAGCAGAGGGAATGAGCGATTTGTGTCCACACTAGCCGTTGTCTTGTTCGGTCTGGCGATTTGCTACTTTCCCTATTACGTGAACCCGCTCAATCGGCTTCTTGGTGTCGACATCGGGTTCGAGGGGCCATCCACCATCATCTTGTGGAACTGGCTGGCTGTGGGCGCACTTTTGGCATTCGTACTGCTAGTGGAGCGCAAGTCTGTTGCGTCCATCCTGATCAAGCGCCCTAACGGCAAAGATGTCGAAAGCGCCCTGTTTTACTGGGGCCTAGCAATGGCATGGTCCTGGCTTGCGATGACGCTTCTGCCACCAGTGCAAGACGCGGGGACAGCCTCGGTGATCGCGCTACCAATTCCTGTCCTGCTCGCAATGATAGTTACCACGGCGATTACGGAAGAAATTCTGTTCCGCGGCTACCCAATAGAGCGCATCAACGACATCACATCGACGACGTGGGTTGGGCCGGCCCTGAGCTTCGTGGTCTTCCTTGTCCCACATCTGACTTTTTTCGGTCCGGGTTGGCTGCTGTATCATGGCAGCGGCACGGTAATGATCTATGCCCTTTACCTGCGCAGGCGAAACCTGATCGCCTGCATGCTTTTGCATTTGCTAGTCAATGCGCCCATTCTGATCCCGACATCGGGTTTATTCAGTCAAACCCCAGCGTCTTAAGGCTTCATCACGTCAGCTTTTGGGTAGTTCCACTAAGGCTATGACTTAGATGGGGTCCGGAGCTGCAAGTCGGAAACGCGCCCCATTCCGGTCGTTCCAAGTTTCATCGCCAATGCCCGGAAGCTGCCATTCGCGGTGAGGCTCGGCTACATCTGCAAGGGAATGTGAGGAGGCCTAGCGGCTTTGGGATTGGTCCGAGGTACGGCATCCGCTGGTCAGTTGGCGAACGGCAGACCATCGATTCTTTCAGCGAGCCCGGTCCGCAGCGTTGCAGCGAGCAATCAAGGCCATCTTTCTGAGCGCTCGAGGCGCGCAGTCTCGCTGAGTTCGAACGTGAATGTTACCGGTACGTTGTCGAAATCCGACTTGCAGATACCAATGAAAAATACGCCCCGGCGCCGCTCATCAGAGCTAGCCTTCTCCACCGAGCAGTCGTCGGGTTTGATCGGCGGT
This sequence comes from Devosia sp. BK, assembly GCF_032907385.1. Classification (NCBI taxonomy): domain Bacteria; kingdom Pseudomonadati; phylum Pseudomonadota; class Alphaproteobacteria; order Hyphomicrobiales; family Devosiaceae; genus Devosia; species Devosia sp. BK. Next base: position 678,411 of record NZ_JAIMBX010000003.1, on the reverse strand, counting down.
GAATTAGTGTAGCTTGACCATTCTCTCAGATATTCTGCGGAAACAATCTGTCTAATTTTTTTCTCATCCGGCCTATACATTTCTACGGCCAGGGCGAAGCCCAACCAGCCTCCCAGAATGACTGAGCCGACAACGACAATATAAAACCTGTTCAACTACCGCCCTCATGAGCAATCATACGGGAAAGTGGCTGCTTTGGCGGCTTGGCGCAAGCTTGCGCCGCTGTCGGGACCAATTTCGGCTTGGCGGCTTCGTGCAGGATAAATGCTACGCAAATTTCACTGGGGAAGCGGCAGAAGTGAGAAGTGCCCTTGTCGGAATTGCGCTCATATCTCTGCTCGCTTCTATTGTGGTCGCCAGTGTGCTCGGATTTATGACCGCGTCGCTGTTCCTTAGGGCGGGCGAAATCTGTCCGGATTTCTTTGACTGCGAAGACGCGAGAAATGCTGCCTGGTTATTTGCAGCGCTCACGGCACCAGCTGGTGAATTCGATGTCCGCTTTGGAGTAAATTCCCTTTGCGCCGAGACCGTATAGGCGTCGGTAGCTGCTGCCCACTATTAAAAGCGAGCTTGGTTCATGCTCCATGCCAGCAGCCACACAACCGGGTTGGCTTGCGGTGTCAACAGGGCAATGATCAGCCAGGCTGCCAGGAGTTAAAGGACAATGCCGACAGCTATGCGCCCCATTCCCGCCGTTCGGACCGCATTTTAAATTTCTCGAAAGCTGCCGGTCCGCTTAGGTCGCCGCCACATCAAAAACTGGGTGGGAAGCAGATTTGCAGCTTTTGGCATCAAGAGTTCGGAACCTGCCACCCTAAGTAGGGGCGTGGGTGTCGGCGTCTTGCGGTCTCGTGTAGACAACCGAGTGCTCCGGAGCCGCGTTGATGAGCGGCCGTTCATTTCGAGGGCTGCATAATGGCCGGACCTTTTGTATCTGCCGAAGATTTGGTTCCCGCGCTGGGTGGCGCGACCGGAACCATCCGGGATAGCCAACAAGGTGCACTCATCCGCGCGGAAGGTCGCTTTGATCCTCGACGCCTTCACAAAACACGTCGTGCACTGGCACGTGTCCGCGCGGCTACGGCGCGCGCCCGATTTGGCGTCATCGGCAGTTCTACGGTGGCTGGGACCGGCACGGGCACAGGAACCGACTATCGAACCGGTGCTCGTGCGAAGTCTTTCCCGTCCGTTTTGTCGGCTCGATTGACTGCAGCGGGCCTACCATCCCGCTGGGACAATTTCTTTGGCACGGCAAACTACTACCAAGAAACCAATGCCATCGATCCACGCATCGGGCTTGGAGCAGGTTGGCTCAATGGGCCGCAAGCGCTGGGCGGGCCAATCTTCCTTAACCAGAGCACGGTCAACGCCCTGACGTTTACCCCAGTCAATCAGTTCGATCGGCTAGAACTAGTATATTCGACCGGCGGAGGTAACCCAGGCAGCTTTGAAGTGCTGGTCGATGGAGCCGTGGTCCAGACCATCTCGACAACCGGCGGCACAGCCCTGGCGAAGTTCAACTTCTCGCCAACGAAGGGCAATCACACTGTCTCCGTGCGCAAAACCGTGGCGGATGCCAGCACGGTCTATATCCATAGCATGGAGTGCTGGGACAGCACCTTGCCAGCAGTGGATATCTGCAATCTCGGCTGGGGCGCGTCCGATGCGGCGGCCTGGTATGTTACCACACCGGCCACCCGTCCGATGCCGGCGCTGACGATGCAGGCCTTCGACCTTGTTTTGATACTGCTCGGCCTAAACGCGATGGACACCTCGTCTCTTGGCACGCTGAGTGCCGATGTTGCGGCGTGGAAAACGGCCATGCAGGGCATTATCAACACGGCGATTGCGGCTGGCTCAGAGGTTCTTCTGATGGTGCCGCAATGGTCCACGGCAGATGCAACGATCCAACTGGCATTTCACAATGCTGCCTATGAGCTAGCCGACAGCAATCTGTTGAACATTCTCGATCTGTCCTATCGGTTCGAGAGCTACGCAAAACAGGGCGAGCTCGGCTACAACATCAGCGCACCGTCCCACGTTGGCGTCGAAGCGCATCAGGATATCGCTGGTGCCTTGGCAGCAGCGCTGCTGACCCTGTAACCCCCGCCTCACCAACAGATGGGGGTGGGTTTAGTGGGCCGTTTATTCGGCCAGCTTTGACTTCTTCGCCTTCATCTCTTCGGCTGCCTCGACGGTATCGAGCATCTGGTCGATCGCCTTGCGAATGAACGCGGCGCGGCCCTTCTCGCCAACGATTTTATCCATGCGGTTCAAGGCTTCGGCGCTGACGCTGGTATGGATGCGGATCATGTAAAGGGGTGGCCTGCCCATTGGCTGCTCCTGGTAACCAATGGGCATTTTATCATCTGGCGGTAAACGAGCCGTCGCGGTATAAATGGGGCCGTTTATGGCCTTTAACTCCGGAGACTGAGATGACTGCCGTGAATAGCACATCCGACGATCGCACTGCCAATAATGCCGTGCGCCACCAGTACCGCGTCCTGTCCGATCAGGAGAAGGCCATGATGGTCGCCCTTAAGGACAAGGGTGCGGAATTCATCGAGCTGCTGCACATTGCCGGTGGCAACCCCGGCGTCGACAAGCAGGCTAGTCGCGAGCTCAGCCTTGCCCAGACCAAGATTGAAGAAGCCGTCATGTGGGCCGTCAAGCACGTTACGGCGTGATGGGGCGCGTTGCATCCCATCCCTTGGACAGCCATCAGCAAACCTTAGTTGCTGAACAGATCCTCCGGGTCCGCGCTGCCAGGGAGCGAAAGCTCAAAGAGTTCGATGCCGAGATTGCTCGGCTGGAGCGGATGCTGAAGACGGGGCGAGTGCCGCAGACCTGCGGATAAAACGCCCACCCTCACTTCAAACCAAGTGATTAAGGTGAGAGGTCTGCTTCTGGCGTACAGACGGTCGCCTCGCCAATAATTCTCGTTTCCCAAATGAAAAAGCGTTGAGCGTTCCGGATCGCTTGTTCGCCTTCGGTGGTCAGAAAGAGAAGGCCAACCCTTCTGGTTTCCCCGGCCTGGATTGGCGCTCCTTCAAAATACAGACGTGCATCCCATGCGTTTGGAGCAGTCTCCGAAGCCTTGCACGGAAAGCCTAGGCCAGATGGTATTGGTTTGATCCTCCCGCCCGATTGCGGCGAATAGAACGATACGTCGGCAAAAAGATCTGGCTCGCGCATGGTTGAATCCTAGTTGGCGGCATTGAGACCACCCTATCATCATCATAAGCGAGCGTCGTGCAGGCTCCATGCGAGCAGCCAGAAGAGCGGGTTGGCTTGCGGTACTAGCAAGGCAATGATCAGCCAGGCAGCGAGGAGTTGGAGGACTATACTGGCGGTTCTGCGCATTTAGCGATGATATCTGCACCTCGGCGTTCTCACCAGCCTCGCCCTCTGACCTTGTGCCATTGCATGCGGCCTCGTTGACCAACGGCCACCCACTAGGTACGGGTAGGCTCGTGCTGGGGGGGATGACGTGAGTTGGTGGAAGGTAGCGGTCGTCTGCGTAGTTGCCGTGGTCCTGACTGCCTGGCTGTTGCGATATGACAGGTGGGAAACCAGTCAAGGTGAGACTTACGTCCTTGACCGCTGGACGGGCGACTTGCGCGAGTGCCTGGGGGCAGACTGCCACACTGCGTACTGAACCCACGTTGCCCACACCCACTAACCATCGGTGAGCGTCGCTCCCAGCAAGAGCCGGGAGTGACTTTCGCTTAGTGCTCTCTAGCGAGCTCGATGTGGAGGCCGTTCAATGTGAACAGATCATTGGGATGAATGTCTTCATCACCATTGATGCTGAACCAACACGATGGCGAGTGTGCTGCGTAAGGCGCCACAAGGGGTAGGCAGGTATAGAGCGGAACGATCGCTCGTCCGGCTAACTCTTGCCCACGGTAACAGTCCTGAATTGGCGGGTGATTAATGCTGCTAAGGTCATTTTCATGCTTTCTCAAAGTTAAGGAAAGCGCTGCCCTCTTTTTCCGAATGAGCAGATAGTCCGAAAAGTCCGTTTAGCGAGTTAGTCCTGAGAGTCCGTTGAGCCTGTTGCGGGCGGCGCGACAACGAAGATGCGCTGGAAAGCGCTGCAAATCAAGGCTTTTGCATGGATGGCGACCTCATCGGTCAGGTGTGTTACGGCCAGTATCACGGTTGTCAGTACACTTTATGCACAGGGTCGAGACACCCCGCCTTAACCACATCTGGAACCCATCCCCTCTAACAACCTATCGTGCCACCTTCCGGATGTCGTCAGCGTAGAATATCAAAGCTGTGAGGCGTGGAGAGGGGTTCATGATTACGAATATCGTTGACCATCGAAAGCGCCCCTACCGTTGGGCGAACATCTACGCCGTTGTTGAGGCAACCGCTGGCGACAACTCTGTCGCTGACGCTGACCAAATCACGCCCTCTGCGGGTGATGTAATGTATGCTGAAAAAGACAGCGGTTCCCTTTGCGATGCTGTCACCTGGGCGAACTCACTACCGGGGCACAACACCTTGTATCTCTACGACGGTGCGCCAGAGGAAGTTAAGCGGCTGAAGGGTCGCTAAGCGGCGCTGAACTCATCCGAGTCCAACCTAACATCGAGTGTCAGTTGGCCCTGAGCTTTATGAGGGCGCGGGCAATGCTCGTCTCACGTGTCTCGAGGCCTATTTGTTCCACAGTTAGCCAGAAGAGATATTGGGCGATTTCGGTTTCGGTGGCTCCAGCCTCAAGCATCTCTAATACTACTGGCGCATACGCGTCATATTCGTCGGGAGGCCCTCCCATCTCACGAACGCCGATTGGGTCCCAGTCTTCCCATAGGATCTTTTTGATAGCTTCGATGTCCGTCATCTTGTCCCGTTGAGTGCAGCATTTTCGTGATGCTTGCTAAGGATATCAACGGGGCCATCGTCGAGTCCAACCTCTAAACTTCAGGGCGTTAGTCAGTAACGACGACACCAAGCTCGTGCCTGATACGATCTACGGCTTTGCGCCAGTACCTTTCGAATTGCTGTTGGGTTATTTCGGTCGCGATGAGGTGGCTCGGTACGTTTTGCATAAAGTCTTCAGTCATTTCTTGATCTGGAACGCGTGCCTCTCTGAAATCCGCGCCAATCCCGGTTCGGTGAAGGCTTCCGGCGCCAATCTTGGCGGCATGGCGCATCTGGGCTGGGCCGGCGTGCTCGTGACCAATGAGATCGACCCGGCGGCCGCTCCTTGGGTTCCCTCGGAAGGCGCTTCGGCCAGCCTCCAGCTCCTCGCTTCGGGAGCTATCAGTGTCGTGACCACGACCATGCCGGATGCCCGTCCGATGGTCGATGCAGGTGAAGTCAAGCCGCTGATCGTTGCCGCCAACGAGCGCGTTGCGGCTGCCCCCGATGTGCCGACCGCCGAAGAGGCGCTCGGGAACAAGCGGGCCGCCTATGCGTGGCGCGGAATTGCCGCTCCCAAGGGTCTGCCGGAAGACGTGAAGGCCCGCCTTTCGGAAGCCATGGCCAAGGTGGTCGAGTCTCAGGAGTTCAAGGACTTCATGGCGCAGCGCAATTTCGGCATCGACTATCGTGACGCCGCCGGCTTTGAAGCCTTCCTCAAGGATGCCGACGAGTCGATCGGTTCGGCCCTGCAGGCCGTTGGCCTTGCCAAGTAAGCCCTGAGCTTGTTCCAAACGGCCGGAATGCACCTCCGGCCGTCTTCTTTTCCAGAGCGCCCAAAGGACCAGCGCTCTGTTTTTTGTCCTGCAACAGCATTGCCCCGAACTGTTGCGTCTATCGGTCCGGTGCTTTCAGGAGGAGCGCATGAGGCAGTCATTTCCATTGGACAGCGCGCTAGGCGTGATTTTCGCGCTAGGCGGCGCGGCAATCCTGCAGCAGGCGCTCGCCATGCAAGCCCTTCCCGGCATGAATGTCGGCCCGGGCCTTTTCCCGTCCATCGTCGGTGCGGGCATGGCCATCATGGGTGTGGCACTCACAATTCAAGGCTGGATTGTCCGCGACACGCCCGAGGATGAAGCGCAGCCGCTGGTTACTTGGTTTGCCGTGGCGATCGTTGTTGCACTAGCCGCCACGATCCTTGCCATGCCCTATCTCGGTTTCCTGGTTGCCGGCACGCTCTTTGCCGTCGGCATCGTGCTGCTTAGCGGCGGCAAGTGGCTCTCGGCCGTGATCTTCAGCCCGATTGCAGCGACTGCCATCTATTTCACCTTCAACGCGGTCATGCGCGTTCCGCTGCCGCGCGGCATCCTGGGATAAGACACCATGGAAGCTTTTGCTCTCGCTGTCGGCCTCGTTTTCAACTTCGAAACGCTGCTGACCATTTTCCTGGCGGCCGTTTTCGGCCTGTTTGTCGGCGCCATTCCGGGCCTCACCGCCACCATGGCAACGGCGCTGCTCGTCCCCATCACCTTCTATATGGCGCCGATCCCCGCCATTGCCGCGATCATCTCCTGCACCGCGATGGCCATTACGGCCGGCGACCTGCCCGGCACACTGCTGCGCATTCCCGGCACGCCCGCTTCGGCGGCCTATGTGGAAGACTCCTATCGCCTCGCCCAGAATGGCAAGGCGGGCCTTGCCATTGGCATCGGTGTCGTCGGCTCGGTTCTCGGCGGCCTCTTCGGCTTCCTGTTCCTGCTGTTCACGGCCCCTATGCTGGCCAAGGCCGCCCTGGGCTTCTCCAGCTTTGAGTATTTCTGGCTCGCCGTGCTCGGCCTGTCCTGCGCCGCCCTCATCTCCTCGGGTGGCCTCGTCAAGGGCGCGCTGGCGCTGCTGCTCGGCCTCTTCATTGCCCAGGTGGGTATGGACCCGCTGACGGCGACGCCGCGCTTTACTTTCGGCAATCTCGAACTGATGGGCGGCATCAGCTTCATCCCGATCATGATCGGGATGTTTGCCGTGTCGGAAGTGATGCGTGCGGGTCGCCGCGCCATGGCCGATGTGCCGCAGATGAACCTCAAGAACCCATTCGAAGGCACACTGGCGGCACTATGGAAGTATCGCAAGAACCAGGTGCGCGGCTCGATCATCGGCTCGCTGCTGGGCGCCCTGCCCGGCGTTGGCGGCGACCTTGCAGCTTGGATCACCTATTCGCTGGCCAAGCGCACGTCGAAGGAACCGGAGAAGTTCGGCAAGGGGCACCCCGAGGGCCTCGTCGAGGCCGGTGCCACCAACAATGCGGCGCTCAGTGCCTCGTGGATTCCGGCTATGGTGTTCGGCATTCCCGGCGACGCCGTGACGGCAATTGCTGTCGGCGTGTTGGTAATGAAGGGCCTCGATCCCGGCCCGACGCTGATGACGCTGCATCCGCAGAATTTCTACGCGGTGATGATCGTCTTCGCGATCGCCAACGTGCTCATGCTGCCGCTTGGCTGGGTGGCCGCGAAATCGGCCCGCTGGATTTTTGAAGTGCCGCGCGCCCTGCTGAACGCCGCCATCCTGCTCTTCTGTATCGTCGGATCCTACTCGATCAACAATTCCATGTTCGGCGTCTGGCTGATGCTGGGTGCTGGAGTCGTGGCCTATATCCTCGAGGCACGGATGATCGCCATTGCCCCGATCATCCTCGGCATCGTTCTCGGGCCTCTGGTGGAAACCAACTTCACCACCTCGATGATGATTGCCGATGGCAATCTGCTCGGCTTCTTTGGCCGCCCCGTTGCCGCAGTCTTCGGTGTCGTTACGCTGCTGATCTGGAGCGTCGCTTTTTTCCAGACCATTCGCGGCCTTATAAAGCGCGACGACCACCCGGGAGCGGAGAGCCGGCTCCTTTCTTAGCCCTTATAACCGCATTAAAGCCCCGGATTCTTCCGGGGCTTTTCCTTCAACTAACGCACTCCCCGCGGTGGCACCACACTTGGTATCTTGATCAAGGTCGCACGAAGGTTTGGACTAGCTCGGCAGCGGTTAGGCAGGGACGCGCCCCATTCCGGCCGTTCGCCCAGCTGCAGCGCCTTCCCGAAAGCGGACGCTCCAACTCCGAGTGGCAAGCGGATCAGAGGCCCTATCTTCCAAGACACACAAGCAGCTAAATGTAAGCGGTGTCCTATCCCCACCTTCCTCCCGTTTGTGAGCCATGAGATTGCGCACTGATTGATGTCAGTGCGGGAGTTTCTCCATGGACGCTCCATTGGAGCTTCTCACAAATGGCGGTAGGCGGCGCCGCAATCGACAATGGCCTGATGATGAGAAGGCGCGGATTGTCGCCGAGACGCTTCGGCCAGGAGCGAGGGTGAGCGAAGTTGCGCAGCGGCATGGTCTGAAGTCCAACCATGTCTCCTCATGGCAGACGATGGCCAGGAATGGAAAGTTGGTGTTGCCGGCGCCAGAGGATTCGGTAGAGTTCGCGACGCTGATGGTCGCTCCGGTTGTGGAGGATGTGACAGCGGCGGAGCCGGCGGCATCGGCTGGGCCGGAGATTATGACGGGATCGGTCACCATCCGGCTGGAGCCTGGCGCCTCGGCGGTCCGGATTGCCTCGGTCGTACGCGCGCTGACGGCGATCACATGATCTTCCCCTCGAACCGGGTGCGGATCATGGTGGCGACCAAGCCGATCGACTTTCGCAAAGGCCACGACAGCCTGGTGGCGCTGGTGAAGAACGCGTTGCACGAGGACTCGTTCACCGGCACGGTCTTCGTGTTCCGGGCCAGGAAGACCGACCGGTTGAAGCTCCTCTACTGGGATGGCACCGGATTGGTTATGACCTACAAGCGCCTCGAAGAGCACACCTTCAGTTGGCCTGCGGTGACGGACGGCCTGATGACCTTGAGCCATGCGCAGTTCGAGGCGCCGTTCCCGCGAGAGATTTCTTCGCGTTCCTCCAACTCGAGCGTCCATGCAGCTCTCCGTCGTGCTGATGGAGCAATGCCACCATGGAGAACTACAATCCGCTGAACGCCACCTTTGGTCCTACGCTCAAGCGATCGCGAGATTGATGGAATGCTCTGACCTTGATTCCATCGCTCCCACAGCTCAGCCTTCTGTTGGGCAGTAAACCACACCCGCGACGTCACCATGCGACACCTCCTAATCCTCTCAGATTAAAGGTGTTGCGGTGATCGATTGAACCCACCCTCCAAATCAGGACGCTCGTGCAACTCTTGTGGACGCCTGAGCAATGCGTCCACCTCGCTCGCAAGATAAATACCCAGCTTCGGCGCAGCATTTGGCGCCCAAAAAAGGAGATTTATCATGCTCAGAGTTGCATCGATTTTGCTCGCAACCGCCGTTTTGGCATTGGGATCTGGTAGTGCCAGCGCCCAGACGGTTGGCGACTGGGTGCTCGGAAACTATCAGAAGTCAGGATACTGGTTTGCCGGCATCGCCGAGTCCATCAATGGCGGCAAGGTGACGATCCGTTATGACGATGGCGAGCGCGAGACCGTCGCTCTGCGCGACGTGCGGCCCTATGACTGGATGATCGGCTCGCGGGTCGAGTGCAATTACAAGAACGCCGGGACATTCTATCCCGGAACCATCACGTCGCTGGCAGGCGAAAAGGCCGGCATCAGCTACGACGATGGAGACAAAGAGACCACCACCACCGGTCTTTGCCGGTCGCGCTGAGTTTGCCGGCCTTCGCAACAATAAAAACTAACCAACTCGAAACGACGGCCCGGATCGGCATCGCTGCCGGAACCGAAAGGCCTGGGGACATCTCGTGCATATCAAACACTCATTTCGCGCCATTTCCGCAACTCTAGCCCTGCTCATCGCGGCTCAGTCCGCCAGCGCCGCTGGCATGAACTTCGATATCCAGAATAGCTCGAACTACATCATCACCGGGTTTTATACCGGCGAAAATGGCGACTGGAGCTCAAACTGGATGGACTTCAAGCTCGCAGGCGGAGAAAGCGCCGCCATGGCCTTCAACTATGATGGCCCCTGTGCCATCGACTTCTATGTCACCTGGGAAGCCGAAGACGGTTCGAACATCGAAGGTGACGTGACCTCGATCGATATCTGTGACGCCAACACCATTTACTTCGACGGCAAAGAGGCGACTTACGACTAAATCCTGAAGATAAGGGCCTCCTGCCTTTTCGATCGGGCAGGGCATTCTAGCCTCAGGCAGCCACCGGCGTTCAAATTTACACTGTTCGATTGCATGCTCACTAGTATAGTCATAAGAGGTTGAACTTCCTGGGCAAGAGATCGGCAGGAATGGGACAGGCCTGCTGCCTTGGCTAAAGCTGTTGAGCACTTCCGGTTTTCGTCGCGCACGATCGGCGAGGACGGATCCTTCCCCCGATATTGCGACCTCTATCCAGTGGCATCGGAAATTGCTGCCACTGGAGAAGCCTTTCACGCCGAAGCGCATGCCCACCAACTCTCGCGCATGATCGTCGTCGATCGCCAGATAAGCGGGGTCAGTCACAAGCGGGATGCTGGTCATACCCGCCGGGACGGGTTCGACCATGTTGTCCTCCAATTACTGGTCTCAGGCAAATGGATCGGCGGTGCCCCGGGCGCCGAACGCGAGGTGCGCCCTGGTGAGATCGTCCTTCTCGATATGGCCCGGCCACAGCGCAATGCCGCCAGCGCCGCGCAACTCATCACCATCAATATGCCGCGCGATCAGATGGAAGAAACGTTGCCCTTGGTGCCCGCGCTGCATGGCGCGATCCTGCCAAAGGACAGTGCCCAGCTCCTTGGCGAATTCATGCTTTTGCTCAAACGCCTGGGAGGGCAGGGCTCTTCGGCGGTCGCGATCAGTGCTGGCAAGGCGGTGGCCGAACTCGCTGCCGGCGCATTTGCCATGGCCACCGGCCAGAATACGCCTTCACAGCGCGAACGCCATTTCGAGCACCTGCGCCGCGAACGTGTCGAACTCTACATCGATTGCCACCTAGCCAATACCGCGCTCGATGCCGGTCAAATCGCACGCGAGCTCGGGGTGTCGCGATCCGTTCTCTATCAGGTGTTCCAATCCTCGGGCGGCGTATCGCGCTATATCCTGGCGCGTCGCCTCGAACTGCTAAGCCGCGCCCTCAGGCGGCACCATGAAAAGCGAACCATCGCAGAACTCGCTTTCTTGTTCGGCTTCGCCAGCGAAAGCCACTGTAGCAAGGCATTTCGCCTCGCTTACGGCGTGCCTCCGGGTGAATACCGGAAACAGGCATTAAGAGAGTTTGAGGCCATGGCCAGTCTCGGCGGAGAGACCGTCAAGCTCAGCGCCTGGCACAATGCACTGCGTTGAAGTCTAAGGCTAGAATTTCACCCGCAGCGCTAACATGGCTCATTTCCTCCCCGCCCAGTGTTGCAGCGTAATCGAGAGAAAGGGTCACATCGGCGCTTGGTCGATATTCGACGCCCGCGACGAGGCGAACCCCATCCCGGGCTGGATCGGCCCCCGAAACGACCGACGATCCCCCGCCACCGGCCAGCGAAACCTCTTGCGTGGCGGCAGTGTCGCCGAAGGAATGCTGCCACAGCGCCTTGCCGACTACGGAAACACTGGCCCCGTCGTCGAGCGGCATTTCATAGCGCGCCGCAACCCCAAGTCCGGTGTCGAGCGTCCAGTAATCGGCCGGTGCCACCATCCGCCCCATTGCGCTGAACCGGAAGAACGCGCTCTTTGCCGGTCATGATGTTGGAGCCGAAAACTGGGCCATCATCGCCTCGCTGATCGAAACCTGCAAGCTCAACGGCATCCATCCCTACGCCTGGCTCGCCGAAACGCTCAACGCCATCGCCGCCAACCACAAGCAGAGCCGCGTCAACGATCTTCTGCCTTGGAACTTCGCCACCGACGTGTGATCGGAACAGCGCTTACAGCTAAAGCAAACTGCGATCGAATGTAGCAGTTCACTGAAGTCGAGTGCATCGACGAGGTCATAGGTAAGGCAGTGCGGCTAAACCTCCACGGATCACACCCGCGACCTCCTCCACCCCGCCGCTCGGGCCTCTTGTTCTGAGCAGAACCATCGCTCTCCATGAGAAGCACTGATGCGCGTCTCGTCGTAGTATTTTTGGCCAGGCAAGTGATAGATGCGCTCGCCTCTTGTACTGATGTTGCCCTTGATATTGCACTCGCTGCCCTCTTGCGCCGAGCTTGGACCAACGGCTGCAACCCATATGGCCAAGAAGACTGCCGCGAGCGATCGGAAGGTTCTGATGATACGCTTGTGACAGCTCATTGGAACCTCATGGGAGCGGTTAGTCTGTTGCCAGAGCAAGGATATGGTCCTCAAGTTTCAGGCGACCCGAGGACTTAAGGATCGCTATTCGCTTGCCGATCGCGTCCCTCAGCTGAGCGCTCGTCGACCTGTAGCCTAGCTGCCTTGATAGCGCCTGCACGACCTCGTCCTCAGTGGCACCGAAGTTTTCTTCGACAAGGGTCAAGATACCGAGATCGATCTCCGATGGAGGCAAGTAATCCCAGCGACGCAGACCGGCCGATTGCACGTTTGAGCGATCGCGCACCAACACCTCGCGCGTCGGCATGGAGATGAAGTCGTCTTGGCGATTCCACGCGGGCAATGGTGCCCACTTTTGCCCGAGAATGGCGCACCCGGCGAGATTCGAACTCACGACCTCTGCCTTCGGAGGGCAGCGCTCTATCCAGCTGAGCTACGGGTGCAGGCCGGATTCGGGGACTGGCCCCGATCAGTGGGCGCAAACTAGTCGATGGGGGCGCGTTGTGCAACGGGGTTTTCCGATGCTCTTTCGGTAGCATCACGTTAGCATCGAGCTGGCCTTTTGGCGGAATCGGTTACGGTTTGGGGAAAATGGAATGAGCGGAACCTTGCCCGGCCCGGATGGGCGCGAGCGCTGTGCCTGGTGTGCGGGGGCGCCGGAATTTGTGCCCTACCACGACCATGAATGGGGTTTTCCAGTCAGCGACGATCGCCGGCTTTTCGAAAAGATCTGCCTAGAAGGATTTCAGTCCGGGCTGAGCTGGCGGACAATCCTCAACAAGCGCGATGCGTTTCGGACCGGCTTTGCCCATTTCGAGATCGATGCGGTGGCAAAATTCACAGAGGCCGATGTCGAGCGGCTGCTGCAGGATAAGGGCATCGTGCGGCACCGGGGAAAGATTGCGGCCGCGATCAACAATGCCAAGCGCGCGCAGGAGCTGATCAAAGAGGCGGGGTCGATCGCGGCTTTCGTCTGGCGCTATGAGGTACCCGAAGGCGAAGCCCCGCCCCCGCAGAGCCAGACGACGAGCCCGGAGGCCATCGCGCTCTCGAAGGCACTGAAGAAGCGCGGCTGGGCCTTCGTGGGGCCGACGACGGTCTTTGCCTTCATGCAGGCCATGGGACTAGTCAATGACCATGCTTTGGGGTGCGTGAGCCGGGAGAAGGCGGCGGCGGAGCGGGCTGCTTTCAAGGTGCCTGGACGCGGATGAGGCCCCCTCCCAACCTCCCCCTGAAGGAGGGCGGAGCTGCACCGCGTGCGGTAGGAGATCGAGCGTAAAAAGAATAGCCCGGCTTTCGCCGGGCTATCTTGGGCAGCGTGGAGGAGCAAAATTACTCCGCGGGCTTCGCCTCGACGTGTCCGTGCTCGTGATCATCCGGCGCTTTAGGGATGAAGCGGCGGGTGAAGGCGCTGAAGCTGTCGATGTAGGTGAGAAGCACCGGGACGACGAGGAGGGTCAGCGCAGTCGAGCTGATGAGCCCGCCGATCACGGCGTGGGCCATCGGCGCGTTTTGGCCGGAGCCTTCGTGGAGGCTAAGGGCCAGGGGCAGCATGCCGAAGATCATGGCGAGGGTAGTCATGATGATCGGGCGGAAGCGGGTGACGCCGGCTTCGACCAGAGCCTCATAGAGGTTCCAGCCATCGCGCACATGCTGGTTGGCATTGTCGACGAGCAGGATGGCGTTTTTCACGACGAGACCCATCAACATGATGAAGCCGATGGCCGAGAACATGTTGAGCGTCGAGCCGCCAACGAGAAGGCCGACCATGACGCCGATCAGCGCCAGGGGCAATGAGCCCATGATGGCGATCGGTTGGAGAAAGCTGCCGAACTGGCTGGCGAGCACGAGATAGATGAAGATCACCGCCAGGAGGAGGGCAGAACCCGCAGCCGCGCCGGCATCCTGGATCTGCTCGACGTCGCCGCCGAAGGACGAGCGATAACCCGTGGGGAAATCGAGCGTGTTGATCGCCTGTTGCAGTTGCGGCGTGATGGTACCGAGTTCGACGCCTTCGACATTGGCCTCGATGGTGACGCCACGCTGCAGGTCCTGCCGGTTGATGGTGGCCGGACCCGTGCTTTCGACGACATCGGCAACCTGACCGAGGGTGATCATGCCGCTCGACCCCGTCGCAATCGGCAGATTACCAATGGCGTCGATATCGCTGCGCAAGGCTTCGGGGAGACGCACGACGACCGAATAGACCTGGCCATTGGGCGCGGTCCAATCCGAAACATCGTCGCCGCTGATCAGAGGCGCCATGGTCGAGGCGATCTGAGCGATCGAGACGCCGAGGCTATCGGCGAGGTCGCGATTGATATTGATGCCCACCACGGCCTGCGCATCGTCAAGGCTCGACTTGATGTCGATAAGGCCATCGATCTTGCCAAGCTCGCGCATGAGTTGGTCGCCGAGGCGCTTGAGAACGATGAAGCTGTCGCCGTAAAGCGTGATGGAGACGGGTGCGGAAGAGCCGCCAAGACCCGACGCTGCCGCCACCTGGAAGGTAGCACCGGGCACCGCATCAAGAGCACGTCGAACTTCAGGCATGAACTCGACAGGCGTGACGTCGCGATCTTCCTTATCGACCAGCGTCACCGTCATCGAGCCAGTGTTCTGGCCCGAGGCTTGCAGACCCCCTGCGACGGTCGAATAGGTGGTTTCGACGACTGGGAAGGCGCGGATGATGGTCTCTGCCTGCCGCATCTTTTCGGCGGTGTATTCCTTGCTCGAGCCAGCAGGCGTTTCGACGCTGATGGTGAAATTGCCATTGTCGGTTGCCGGGATGAACTCGACGCCCACCTGCGGGAACAGCGCGAAACTGCCGAGGAACGACAAAAGGGCGATCAAAAGCACGCTCTTGCGCCATTTGAGGCCCCAGCGAATCAGGTGGCGATAGCCCTCGGTGATCCACTCGAAGAACCGATCGAACTGCTGCACCGCCTTGCCGATCGGGCCGCGCTTGGCATTGGGATTGGACGCCGGATCATACCAGACGCTCGACATCATGGGATCGAGCGTGAAGGCGATAAAAAGTGAAATCAGGACGGCGACGGAGACGGTGACGCCGAACTGCAGGAAGAAGCGGCCCATGATGCCGTCCATGAAGGCGACGGGCAGGAACACAGCGACGATGGAGAGCGTCGTCGCCATGACGGCGAGGCCGATTTCGTTGGTGCCATCGAAGGCTGCCTGCCTATGGCTCTTGCCCATATGGAGATGGCGCGTGATGTTTTCGCGCACCACGATGGCGTCGTCGATGAGGATACCGACGGCCAACGAGAGGGCGAGCAGCGTCATCATGTTGAGCGTAAACCCCATGACGTTGAGCGCCACCATGGTGCCGATGATCGAGATCGGCAGGGTCAGGCCCGTGATGACAGTCGAGCGCCAGGAATTGAGGAAAAGGAACACGATGACGACGGCAAGGAGTGCGCCTTCGATCAGCATGTTCTGGACCGCATGGAAGGAATCTTCCACCGGCTTGGCATTGTCGACGACGACCTCGATCTTGACATCGCCACCCGTCAGTTCGGTTGCGAGCAAGGTATCGATGGTGTGGCGGATTTCCTCGGCGACGCCGACGGTGTTGGCGCCCTGGGTCTTGAGAATATCGACGGCGAGCGCGCGTTCGCCATTGAGAATGGCAAGGCTCGAGGCTTCGCCCGTGCCGTCCTCGATGGTCGCGACATCGCGCAGGGTGACCGGCTGACCGCCCTGATTGCCGACGACGATGTCGTAAAAATCCTGCTGATCTTCGAGCCGGCCCAAGACCTGGATCGACTGGACGATGCTGCCCTGCGTGATCGAGCCGGCGGCCAAATCCTTGTTGGCATTCTGCAGCGCCTGGGTGACGGCGCTCGGGGTGATGTTGAACGCAGTCAGGCGATCGGGATCGATATTGATATTGAGCTGACGCGGCACGCCGCCGACGACACTGGCGCTGCCGACGCCGGAAATATTGGAGATGCGCTTGACGATGATGTCTTCGGTGAGCGCAGTGAGATCGCGATCGGAGAGCGTGGTCGAGCTGACGGCGAGCGACAGGATCGGCAAGGCGGAAGGGTCGAAGCGCAGCACCTGCGGCTCCCCTGCCCCATCGGGCAGATTGGCTTTGACCGGATCGAGCTTGTCGCGAACGTCCTGGGCTTTTTGCTGCGAATTTTCTTCGAGATTGAAGATCATCAGCACCATGGCCTGGCCGGACTGGGCCGTGGACTGGATGGTGTCGAGGCCCGCAATGGTGTTCACCGCGTCTTCGATAGGCTCGATGATATCAGCCTCAACCGCCTCAGGCGAAGCGCCGGGATAGCTGACGACGACGGCAACGACCGGGAAATCGACATCGGGCATCTGCTCGATGGGGAGGCGCTGATAAGAGTAAAAACCGAAGACCACGATGGCCACCATGATCATGGTGGCAAAGACGGGGTGATTGACGCTGATACGGGTCAGAAACATCGTCTAGCCCTCGATCTGTTCATAGGCTTCGCCGGCCGAAAGTTCAGTCAACGGGGCGGTGACAATGGTGTCGCCGGCGGTCAGACCTTCAACTTCGACGGTGGCGCCACGGTCCCAGGTTGTGCCGCGAGTGACGGCCTGACGGGCGAGCGTGCCATTGTCGAGTTTGAGGACATAACTGCCCTCGGCATCTTCACGCAGGGCCGCAAGAGGGACGGCAATGGCGTCGGCCTTTTCGGCGACGGTGATCTGGCCGGTGGCGAACATGCCGCCGCGCAGGCGACCATCCTCATTGTCGAGCAGCACATAGATCGGCACGGTGCGGGTGCCGGTCTGGGCGACCGGATTGACACGGGTTACCTGCCCATCGAAGGTTTCGTTATCGAGGCCGGTGGCAGTGACAACCACGTTCTGGCCGGGCGAGACGAGCGCGCTCGAATTGACCGAGGCGGCGGCCTGGAATTCCATCTGCGAGAGATTGACGACAGTGATGACCGGCGTGCCGGCGCTGATCGTCTGACCCGGCTCGACCGAACGTTCGGAGACGATACCGGTGATCGGCGCGGTGACGGTGGCGTTGCTGAGCGCCAGTTCGGCCGTCTGCACGGCGCTTTCGAGTGCGGTCAGGTTGGCTTCGAGCGCAGAAGTGGCGGACCGGGCTTGTTCCAGCGCCGAGGGGCTGGCGAGGCCCTGGCGGGCAAGTTCCTGGGTGCGTTCGAGCTGCTGCTGGGAGGAGACGAGCTGGGCGCGGGTGGCATCGGCCGTGGCGCGCTGCTGAGCGAGCGCGAGGGAGAGATTGGCCTGGTCGATTTCGACCAGCACATCGCCCTCGGCGACACTATCGCCGGGACGCACGGCAACGCTGAGGACGCGGCCGGCAGCCTGGGAGGCAACGACGGACTGCTGGGCGGGAACGAGCGTGCCCGTGACCTTGACGGTCTGGCTTAGGGTTTGTGGGGCAATCGCGGTGACTTCGGAGGTCAGCAATTGGCGCACGACAGGCGCGGCTTCCGCTGTATCGGTTTCAGGCGCCGGTGCGGGCGGGCGGGTCAGGAAAAAGGCGACACCACCGATAATGATCAGGCCAAGGACGACCCAAGGGCCCCAGCGGCGCCTGGGCTTCTTGCCCTCAGCGACCAGGCGGGCATTCTTCTTTTCCCGCTTGCTCTGTGCCCATTCGGGCTTCTCATGGGCTGTGGTCATCGAGGTGTCCTGATATTTGGTCGATCAATGGTCTATCGGCCTGGGGCACTGGCCTGGCGCAAACTTATACGGAGCCCTTTGGAAGTGGATCATCGCCGCCGGGGCAGCACGGAGTGCATGAAATCACCACTATGACGCCGGACCCGAACGGACCCGACGCGTCTTAAATGCTCGTATCGCCATTCTTTTCCACCAGCCATATTGCCGCAACATTACGGAAAGGCCAAATCTGCGCAATGCAAAGGCAATCATTGCGCGGCATAACCAGCGCCAAGACGAGGTAGCCATGCGTATTCTTCTGGTGGAGGACGAGGTTGATCTGGCCAAGGCTTTGATCAGTGCACTCGAACGCCACGACATTCTTGTAGATCATGTGACAACGCTGGAAATGGCACTCGAAGCCGTCGAAAGCGGCGTGCATTCCATTGCCGTGCTCGATCGGAAATTGCCAGATGGGGATAGCCTCACCATCATTCCGCGCATCCGCAAAATCCAGACCGGCCTGCCAATCATCGTGCTGTCGGCGCTTGGGGCGCCAGAGCAGAGAATAGAAGGGCTCGAGACCGGGGCCGACGATTATCTGGCAAAGCCCTTTGTCGTCGACGAACTGGTGGCGCGCATTCGCGCCTTGATGCGGCGGCCGGCGATGATTGCGGACATGGCCGTGACCGTCGGGCAATTGACGTTCAATCTCGGCGATGGCTCGGCCGTGGCGGCGGGCGAGCCGCTGACGCTGACGCGGCGCGAAGTGCTGGCGCTCGAAGTATTGGTGAAGCGCGCGGGGCGGACCGTGGCGCGCTCGATCCTCGAAGAGGCCGTCTATGGCTTTGACGACGAGATCGCCTCCAACACGCTCGACGCGCATATTTCGCGGCTGCGGCGCAAGATCGCGCCGGGGCGGGTCGAAATCCACTCGATCCGCGGCATCGGCTATCTCTTGAAAGCCACGGCATGAAGCATGCTCCGCTCTCCCTCAGACGCGTTCTGACCAAGGGCCTGATCGGCATTCAGATCGCTGTTCTGGTCGGCTTCGTCATGCTGGCGGCCGTGCCGATCTTGCTCGCCATGGGCGTGCAGCAAAATCTCGATGAGGATGTCGTGGGCGATATCGCGCGCTCGATCGAGCGCGGGGCCGATGGGGGCTTCGTGCTGGCGCCCAATGGCGACCTTGAAAAGACCATCGCGAACTATCCCGAATTCTGGTTTCTGGTCGTCGATGTCGACGGCAAGATGCTGACGCGGGGTAATGTGCCACCGCCGGCCATGCAGCATCCGGAAACGCTGGTGCATGTTGCATCGGCCAATATCAACGACCTCGGCGATCCGCGCTCGCCCTATGCCATCGTCCGCTCGCGCAATACCGATATCGGGCGGCTCTGGGTGATGACGGGTGGCGGACCGACACTGAGTTTTGGCGTGCTTGGCAAGGCGTTCGGTAATCCGGCGTTTCTGGGGCTCATATTCCTTCTGTCGACCGCGACGGTGCTGACAATCCCGTCGCTGATCCAGCGCTCGCTGCGGGGTACGGAGAAGATCGCGCAGGATGCGGCGCTGATCGATATTGGGCAGAGCGATGTGCGGCTCTCCTATGAGGACGTTCCGACCGAACTCATTCCGCTGGTGCGGGCCTTTAACGAGGCGCTCGATCGGCTCGATAGCGGTATCGCGCGGCAGCGGCGGTTTCTCGCGGATGCGGCGCATGAATTGCGCACGCCGATCGCGATTTTGCAGACGCGGCTCGAGAGCCTGCCCGATGGGCCGCACAAGCGGCAATTGCAGCGGGACTCGGCCCGGCTCGGCGGCATGGCCAATGAATTGCTCGACCTTCACCGCATGGCGCTGTCGCCCGATGGGTTCGAGCCGGTCGATATCGTCGATATCGCGACGCAGGTGACGGCGGATCTGGCGCCGCTCGCGATCGATGCGGGGAGCGAGATCGAGTTCGTGGGGCCCGAAAAGCCGGTGATGGTCAAAGGCGATGCCTCGGCGCTGTCGCGGGCCATCGCCAATCTCGTCCACAATGCCATGTCGCATGGCGGCGCGGCGGTGTCGGTGCGGGTCGAGGTCAATACCGATGGGCGGGTGGTCGTTTCGGACAATGGGCCGGGGATCGACCCGACACAGCGCGAAGAGATCTTCTGGCCGTTTCACCGGCTGTCGCAATCGCCCAATGGCGCGGGGCTGGGCTTGAGCCTGGTGCGCGACATCGTCAAGCGGCATGGCGGCAAGATCACGGTGGCGACGGCACCGCAGGGTGGCGCGCTGTTCGAAATCAGCCTGCCGGTGATCGCCGCCAACGGTCCCTAAAGAGATAGCCGAGCGCGAAAAGGCAGAGGCCGGTGAGGCCGAACCAAGTCACCGCATAGATCAGGTGATTGTTGGAAAAACTGATCACGGTCATCCCGCCGCGCGGATAGACGTCCCCTACCCTATCGGCATCGATGAAGAAGGGCGCGAGGTTTTCGAGCCCTAGCGTTTCGCCGATGGCGGCGACATCGCGGGAGAACCAGCGATTGGCCGCGGGATCGTTGCTGCGGAGAAAGCCGCCCTCTGGCTCGGAGACTCGGAGGAGACCTTTGATGGTCACCGGCGTCTCCGCATCGAGCGCGACATCCATATCCTTGGGCGCAAAGCCGCGATTGATCAGCACCGCACGGCCGTCAGGCAGACGCAGCGGCGTCATGACCCAGAAGCCGGGGCCTTCGGCGGTCACCGCCTGGGTGAGGATGTCGCCAGGGAGCAGGCTGCCATTGACCAGCACGCGCTGATATTCGCTGGCCTCGGGATCGATGGTCGACCAGTCGGTCGTGTTGAGTGCGACAGGTTCGGAATGGGCGCGGGTTTCGACGGCGGCGATCAGCCCGTTTTTCCAGGCGAGGCGTTCGACCTGCCAGATGCCAAGGCCGAAAAACAATACCGCGCAGACGCCGGCGAATGTCGCAAAAGCGATGAGGCCCGGGGAGAAGCGCTTTCCCCCCTGGGCCGGATGGTCGGTCATCGGCGCTAGATCATGTCCGCGGGGTTCATGGTGTGACCCGGCATCATGTTGGTGTTGAGGTGGAACATCACCCAGAGCGAGCCGGAGAGCGCGATGACGATGACGATGATGGTGAAGATCGCCGCCATCATGGTCCAGCCGCCCTCGGACTTGGTGTTCATATGGAGGAAATAGACCATGTGAACGAAGATTTGGGCAACACCAAACGCCATGATGAGGAGCGTTGCGATCGTGCGATCGGCGATGACATCGCCCATCACCAGCCAGAACGGAATAGCCGTGAGGATGACCGACAGCGCGAAGCCGATGAGATAGGTGCGGCGTGTGCCGTGATCGTGCCCGTCCCCATGAGCATGGGGATTGGGGTGGGCATGGGCCATTTCGGAGGCCGTCAATGTGTCCGGGCTTTGAGCGCTCATCGCAGCATCCCCATAAGATAGACAACCGTGAAGACGCCAATCCAGATGACGTCGAGGAAGTGCCAGAACATCGAGAGGCACTGAACGCGGATCTTGTTGGCCGGGATCAGGCCCTTCATGCTGATCTGAGCGACAAGCGTGATCAGCCACAAGATGCCGAAGGTGACGTGGAGGGCGTGCGTGCCGACCAGGACGAAGAAGGCGGAGAGGAAAGCGGAGCGCTGCGGCACCGCGCCTTCCTGGATCATGTGGTAGAATTCATAGAGCGTCAGACCCAGGAACACCGCGCCCAAAAGCCCCGTGATCGAGAGCCAGATCAGCGTGCTCTTCTGCTTGCCCTCGTCCATATCCAGCATGGCAAAGCCATAGGTGATGGAACTCAGAAGCAGGGCCGTCGTGCTGACGGCAACGAGAGGCAGATTGAACAGATGCTCGGGCGACGGACCGGCGGCAAAACTACCACCGAGCACGCCATAGATGGCAAAGAGCGACGCGAAGATGAGGCAATCGCTCATCAGGTAGATCCAGAATCCGATCTGCGTCGAGGCGTGAGCGGGGTGATCGTGCGCCACGATCTCGTAGAATTCTGGCGCGTCGGCAGTCGTCGTGTTGGCGGGTGAACTCATCTTAGCGTGCTCCGCTCAAGAGGCGCGTGCGCTCGTCTTCGACCTCGGCCACAGCCTCGATCGGGATGTAATAATCGCGGTCATAATTGAAGGTATGCATGATGGCCGCGCCGATGATGGCGACAAAGCTCAGGATGACGAGCCACCACATATACCAGATGAGCGCAAAGCCAAGGACGACGCTGAGGCCGGCAAGGATGATGCCCGTGCCGGTATTGCGCGGCATATGGATGTCCATATAGCCCGTGACCGGACGCTGTGCATTGCGCGCTTTCATATCCGCCCAGGCATCGCCATCGTGGATGATCGGGGTAAAGGCGAAGTTGTATTGTGGCGGCGGCGAAGACGTTGCCCATTCGAGGGTGCGGCCGTTCCACGGATCGCCGGTCGTGTCCCATTCCTTGTTCTTGGACATGATCGAGACGGTGAACTGGATGATCATGGCGCCGATGCCGCCGGCGATGACGAGAGCACCGATACCGGCAATGATGAACCAGATCTGGAGCGATGGATCATCGAATGTGCGGAGACGCCGGGTGACACCCATCAGGCCCAGCACATAAAGCGGACCGAAAGCGAGCCAGAAGCCGACATTCCAGAGCCAGAACGAGATCTTGCCCCAGAACTGGTTGAGCTTGTAGCCGAAGGCCTTGGGCCACCAGTAGTTGATGCCGGCAAAGATGCCGAACAGCACGCCGCCGATGATGACGTTGTGGAAGTGCGCCACGAGGAACAGCGAATTGTGCAGCACGAAGTCAGCCGGCGGCACGGCGAGCAGCACGCCGGTCATGCCACCAATGGTAAAGGTGAGCATGAAGGCGATGAGCCACATCATCGGCAGTTCGAACCGGATCCGGCCCTTATACATCGTGAAGAGCCAGTTGAAGATCTTCGCCCCCGTGGGGATCGAGATGATCATCGTCGTGATGCCAAAGAACGAATTGACGCTCGCACCGGACCCCATGGTGAAGAAGTGGTGCAGCCAGACGAGATAGGACAGCACTGTAATAACGACCGTGGCATAGACCATGGACGTGTAACCAAAGAGGCGCTTGCCCGAAAAGGTCGAGGCGACTTCGGAGAAGATGCCGAAGGCAGGCAGGATAAGGATGTAAACTTCCGGATGGCCCCAGATCCAGATGAGGTTGACATACATCATCGGATTGCCGCCGAAATCGGAGGTGAAGAAGTTCGTCCCCACATAGCGATCGAGGGCGAGCAACGTCAGCACGGCGGTCAGGATCGGGAAGGACGCCACGATCAGGACGTTGGTACAGAGCGAAGTCCAGGTGAAGACTGGCATCTTCATCAAGGTCATGCCTGGCGCGCGCATCTTGATGATGGTCGCGATGAGATTGACCCCCGAAAGGGTCGTGCCCACGCCCGCGATCTGCAGCGCCCAGATGTAATAGTCGACGCCCGAGGCCGGTGAATGTTCGATGCCTGACAAAGGCGGGAAGGCCAGCCAACCGGTCTGGGCGAATTCGCCGATGAACAAGCTCGCCATGACCAGCACAGCGCCGCTCGCCGTCATCCAGAACGAGAAATTGTTGAGGAAGGGGAAGCTGACGTCGCGCGCGCCGATCTGCAACGGAACGATATAGTTCATGAAGCCGGTGATCAGCGGCATGGCGACGAAGAAGATCATGATCACGCCGTGGACGGAAAACAGCTGATCATAGTGGTGGGCGTTGAGATAGCCTTCAGAACCATTGAAGGCGATGGCCTGCTGGAGGCGCATCATCAAGGCATCGGCAAAGCCGCGCAGCAGCATGACGAGGCCCAGCACCATATACATGATGCCGACCTTCTTGTGATCGACGCTCGTGAACCACTCTTTCCAGAGGTAGCCCCAGAGCTTGAAATAGGTGATGGCGCCGACGACGGCGAGGCCTGCGATGGCGACCACGATGAAGGTGACGACGACGATCGGTTCGTGCAGCGGCAGCACGTCCCAGGTCAGGCGCCCGAAGATGAAGGACCAGAACTCGTTTGTCATAGCGCGTCAGTCGATGTGTTTTGATTGAAGGCGAGCTTGCCGGCGAGCCAGTCAAGAGCGGGTGCATTGCTTTGGGCAACAGCTTCCGGCCGGGCAATGCCGCGGCCAAGCAGCGGCGCGCTGTTCGGCGCGTGGATGGCCGGGAGCTTTGCGGTCATGGCGATGGCTTCGTCGGTCGAGCAGATCGCCGCGACATAGGTCTTTTGCGGGCCAAAGGGCGAGCGATTGCGTTCGCCGCCGCCATAAAGCGCGGGTGCGAGATTATCGATGCCGGCATGGCCAAGGCCGCCCTGCTCGTCAATCGACATCATCTCGCTCATGCACATCTTATCGAGTTCGACGCACATATTGACGATGGCGGTATAAAGCCCGCTTTCAACGCCGGCAAAATGCATGACCGGCACGTGTTCGCTGGGCTTTTCGACTTCGAGATAGCGCTGGCGGTTGAGCATATCGGGCGAACCCTTGACGTCGCCGACCCAGGTATCGAATTCAGCGTCGCTGACACCCTTGGTGACGAAGTGCATGCCCGAGAAACCATGGCCGCTATAGTGAGCGGCAATGCCCTTGTATTCGCCGGGATTGTTGATGACGCCATGAAGGCGGGTCTGCATGCCGGGCATGGCGTAGATCATGCCGGCCATGGCAGGGATGTAGAACGAGTTCATCACCGTCGACGCGGTCAGCCGGAAGCTGATCGGACGATCGACAGGCACGACGAGTTCGTTGACGGTCGCGATGTCGTACTGGGGATAGATGAACATCCACTTCCAATCGAGCGCGACCACTTCCACTTCAAGCGGCTCGGTATTGGCGGGGACCGGACGATCGGGGCCGAGGCGGCCAAGTTCGCGATAGGGATCGAGCAAATGCGTCGACACCCAAGTGACCGCGCCAAGACAGATGATGATGGCGAGGGGCGCCGACCAGATGACGAGTTCGAGCCGGGTCGAATGGTGCCAATCTGGCTCATATTCGGCTTCAGTGTTGGACGCCCGGTATTTTCGGGCGAAGAGCACCACCAGCACCATGACCGGGATGATGATCAGGAGCATCAGCACCGTAGCGATGATGATCAGATCGCGCTGTTGCACGGCGATATCGCCGGCCGGCGCCATCACCACGGCATTGCAACCGGCAAGGAATGGTGCCAGCAAAGAGACAGACAGGAATTTGGCAAAACGTGACATGGCGGCCCTTGGGAGGAAGACTGCGCTTTCCTTGCGGCCTACTCTCATGGAGCGAACAGCGCCATCGGACATTTTGTCCACTCGTAAGTCGCCGCGCTATAATGCATGAGAAAACGAAATTGCCCATATCCTGGGCGTCCTATTGAGCGAGCCGGAATAGCCCTCAAAGGAAAATCGATTAAAGTCAGGAGCTTAGCGATATGGCCGCTTCTTCTACGCATGTCGGTGAAACATCGGCTGAGCAAGACGCGCGCAACGTCAACGACAGTCATCGACCAGTTGACGCTGGCGAAATCGCCATCGGTGTGATTATTGGTCGCACGTCCGAGTTCTTCGACTTCTTCGTCTATGCCATTGCCTCGGTGCTGGTTTTTCCCTCGGTCATCTTTTCCTTTGCCGATCCGGTGATCGGAACACTGCTTTCTTTCGCGGTTTTTGCGCTCGCATTCGTCGCGCGCCCGTTCGGTACGGTGCTGTTTTCGGCAGTCGACCGAAACTATGGCCGCGGTGTGCGGCTGACCATCGCGCTTATGTTGCTCGGCGTTTCGACGGTGGCCGTGGCGTTCCTCCCAAGCTATGATCAGGTGGGTTGGCTTGCCATTGCCATCCTCATCATCTTCCGCATCGGCCAAGGCCTCGCGCTTGCCGGTGCTTGGGACGGGCTCGCCTCGCTCCTCGCGCTCAATGCGCCGCAGCACAAGCGCGGCTGGTATGCGATGATGCCTCAACTGGGCGCTCCGATCGGGCTGATCGTCGCGAGTGCGCTGTTCGCCTATCTCTCCTCGGCGCTGTCGGCCCAGGATTTCCTCGAATGGGGCTGGCGCTATCCGTTCTTCGTGGCTTTCGCCATCAACGTCGTGGCGCTGTTCTCGCGCCTCCGCATCGTTGTTACGCCGGAATATACCAATCTCTTCAAGAGCGGCGAACTGATCCCCTCGACCATTCGCGAAACGCTCGCCAATGACTGGCGCAATGTCGTCATCGGCGCCTTTGCTCCGCTTGCCAGTTTTGCGCTCTTTCACATGGTCACGGTGTTTCCGCTCTCCTATGTGTTCCTCTATACCGAAGATCCGCCGGTCGATTTTCTGCTGATTGAAGTCGGCTCGGCCTGTGTCGGCCTTGTCGCGGTGATCCTTTCGGGTTTCCTCGCCGACCGCTTCGGGCGCCGCTGGCTGCTCGGCGTCTCGGCCGCTTTCATCGGTGTCTATTCCGTGTTTGCCCCGCTGCTGCTGGGCGCCGGACAGATCGGCGAAATCATCTACATGGTCGTGGGCTTTGCCCTTCTCGGCGTTTCGTTTGGCCAATCCTCGGGCGTGGTCGCCTCGAACTTCAGCCGGCTCTATCGCTATACCGGTTCGGCGCTGACTTCGGACATGGCCTGGCTCTTCGGCGCCGGCTTTGCGCCGGTTGTGGCGCTGGCGCTTTCGGCCTCGTTCGGGCTGATTTCCTCGGGTGCCTATCTGCTGTCGGGTGCGGTCTGTACGCTCCTCGCGCTCTACTTCAACCGGCAGTTGGCGCGGACCAACTGAGCGCCAAGCATCTGAATTGTTGGAAAGAATCGAAACGCGCGGCTCCCTTGGGGCCGCGCGTTTCGCCTTTTTTAGGTTGCGCCAAAAGAACAAGTGCACGCCGCCAATCTTGTATGGTACATGTAACCGCGCGGCGAATACCCCTGTTGATCGCGCCGCGGATGAGCCGGCATGCAAGGAGCGGAAATGGCCAAGACTTATGCAATCGTGGGCACGGGCGGACGGGCCAGGATGTTCTACGAGGCCATTCTGGGACCCCACAAGGACAATTCCCGCATGGTCGCACTCTGCGACACCAACCAGACGCGCATGGACTATACCAACCGCGTCTTCGTCGAAGAACTCGGCGGCGAAGCCGTGCCGACCTATAAGGCCGAAGATTTCGAGCGCATGATCGCCGAAACCAAGCCGCAATATGTGATTGTCACTTCGGTCGACCGCACCCACCACAAATACATCATCCGCGCCATGGAGCTCGGCTGCGACGTCATCACCGAAAAGCCGATGACAGTCGACAAGGAAAAGTGCCAGGAGATTCTGGACGCCGTCGAGCGCACCGGACGCAATGTCCGCGTGACCTTCAACTACCGCTATGCCCCGCACAACTCGGCCCTGCGCGAGCTGATCGCCGAAGGCGCCATCGGCACGCCGACCTCGATCCACTTCGAATGGCTGCTCGATACGCGCCACGGCGCCGATTATTTCCGCCGCTGGCACCGCGACAAGCGCAATTCCGGTGGCCTGATGGTCCACAAGTCGACCCACCACTTCGACCTCGTCAATTTCTGGCTCGGTAGCCAGCCCGACACAGTCTTTGCCATGGGCGATCTCAAGTTTTACGGCCGCGCCAATGCCGAAGAACGCGGCGTTTTCACGCCCTATACCCGCACGACCGGCGTCGAAGCGGCCAAGGACGACAAGTTTGCCATCGATCTGACCGCGACCCCGACGCAGAAGGCGCTCTATTGGGACGCGGAGAAGGAAGACGGCTACCAGCGCGACCAGAACGTCTTTGGCGACGGCATTTCCATCGAAGACACAATGAATGTCATGGTCCGTTATCGCAACAAGGCGGTGATGACCTATTCGCTCTATGCCTATGCGCCCTGGGAAGGCTTCAACGTCGCCATCAACGGCACCGGTGGACGGCTCGAGCTGATGGTTCGCGAGACATCCTATATCAATGCCGGCTCGACCTCGACGGCAGAGGGCGCGGCCAAGGGCGTCGACCTCTACCACTTCCCGCTCCATGGCGAATCTCGAGTGGTTCACGTACCGGCCGGCGAAGGCGGCCATGGCGGCGGCGACAAGATCATGCTCGAAGAGATCTTCGGCAACGCGACGCCGCGCCCTGGCTATGGCGCCAACCATCGCGATGGTGCGCTCTCGATCCTGACCGGTATTGCGGCCAACCAGTCCTTTGCCACCGGCTTGCCGGTCGATGTGCGGACGCTAGTCAAACTCTGACCAAAAAGCGGATCAAGGCTTGATCGACACGGCTGGGGGCCCGTTGGGAAGCGGGCCCCTTGCTTCCCTGCAGCGACGGCATGAGGAGGAGATCATGCGCAAGACATCAGAGCAATTGCGGTCCGCGCGCTGGTTTGCGCCTGACGACCTCCGGAGCTTTGGGCACCGCTCGCGCCTGATGCAGCTCGGCTATTCCGAGGCCGATTTCATGGGCAAGCCCGTGATCGGCATCCTCAACACTTGGTCCGAACTCAACGCCTGCCACAGCCACTTTCCCGAGCGTGTCGAAGCGGTGAAACGCGGCGTGCTCGCGGCAGGCGGGTTTCCGGTCGAGCTGCCGACGCTCTCGGTCGACGAGAGTTTTACCAAGCCGACATCGATGCTCTATCGCAATCTCCTTGCCATGGAGACCGAGGAAACCATCCGCTCGCACCCGCTCGACGGTGTGGTGCTGATGGGCGGTTGCGACAAGACCACGCCCGGCCTCGTCATGGGCGGGATCACCGCCAATGTGCCGATGATCTACCTGCCCGCTGGGCCGATGATGCGCGGCAATTATGCCGGCAAGACACTGGGCTCAGGCTCCGACGCCTGGAAATATTGGGACGAACGCCGCGCCGGCAATGTTTCGGACGAGGAATGGCAGGGTCTCCAAGGCGGTATCGCCCGCTCGGCGGGCGTCTGCATGACCATGGGCACGGCGTCGACCATGACTGCCATTGTCGATGCCATGGGCCTCACCCTGCCCGGCGCATCCTCGATTCCTGCCGTCGATTCGGCACACCAGCGCATGGCGGCCGATTGCGGACGGCGCATCGTCGACATGGTCTGGGAGGACCTCGCGCCAAACCGTATCGTCACCGAAGCCTCGATACGCAATGGCGCCATTGTCGCCATGGCCACCGGCTGCTCGACCAATGCCGTGGTCCACATCATTGCCATGGCGCGCCGCGCCGGGGTCGACCTCGATCTCGACGATCTCGACACGCTGGGGCGGACGACACCGCTTCTCGCCAATGTCCGCCCGTCGGGCACCGGCTATCTGATGGAAGACTTTTATATTGCCGGTGGGATCAGGGGGCTGATGGCGCAGATTGCCGATCGCCTCCACCTCTCTTGCATCACCGCCAATGGCAAGTCGCTGGGCGAGAACCTTGATGGCGCCAAGGTCTATAATGATGACGTTATCCGGCCGCTATCGAACCCGGTCTATCACGAGGGCTCGCTTGCCGTGCTGCGCGGCAATCTTTGCCCGGATGGCGCGGTGATCAAACCCGCGGCCTGTGACCCGAAATATTATCAACATCAAGGCCCCGCGCTAGTCTTTGATTCCTACGCCGAGATGAAGGCGGCGATCGACGACGAAGATCTCGATGTCACGCCCGACCACGTCCTGGTGCTGCGCAATGCCGGTCCGCTCGGTGGCCCCGGCATGCCCGAATGGGGCATGCTGCCCATCCCCAAAGCCCTGATCAAGCAGGGCTTTCGCGACATGCTGCGCATTTCCGACGCACGCATGAGCGGCACCTCTTACGGCGCCTGCGTGTTGCATGTGGCGCCGGAGTCTTACGTCGGCGGTCCCCTGGCGCTGCTGCAGACCGGGGACATCGTCAAACTCGATCTCGAAAATCGCCGGCTCGACATGCTGGTTGCCGAAGACGAAATCGCGCGCCGCCGCGCCGCCTGGACGCCGCCGGAGCCCCGCTTTCAACGCGGCTGGGGCTGGATGTATTCCAAACACGTCACGCAGGCCGACAAGGGCTGCGACTTCGATTTCCTCGAGCGCGGGTTTGGGCCTGCGGCTGGGGAGCCGGATATTTATTGAGGGAATGCGGGGTCCTCGTGGTGAACACGATGCCCTCACGTCCACCGATTGTCATCCCCGCGCAGGCGGGGATCCATCTCGAGATCTCAGGATAAGCCCCGGCTCAAGGCCGGGGTGACATCGAGCGTAGGGCGCCACTGGAGCACAAGGAAAAGCGAATGCCACTCACTCTCGACCAGGCCCTGACCGGCATTTCCGGCATTCTTGTCACCCCCTATGACGACAAGGGCGACGTGGCGCCGCAAAAACTGGTGCCGATTGTTGATCGCGCACTTTCCGCGGGGCTTCATATGCCGGTGGTCAATGGCAATACCGGGGAGTTTTACGCGCTGACGACCGACGAGGCCTCGATCATGGTGCGCGAGGTCGTCGCGCTGGTTGATGGCCGGGCGCCTGTGCTCGCCGGCATTGGCCGCGGCATTCGCGATGCCACGGCGCTGGCCAAGACCTCCGCCGAAGCGGGCGCCACCGCGCTGATGATCCACCAGCCGCCCGATCCCTTTGTCTCCCCGCGTGGCGTCGTCGACTATATCAAGGCCGTTGCCGATGCCTCGGGCGGCTTGCCGATGATGCTCTATCTGCGCAACGACGCGATCGGCACCAAGGCCATTGCCGATCTCTGCGCTGTGCCGGGGGTCAAGGGCGTCAAATGGGCGACGCCCAATCCGCTCAAGCTTGCCGAAGCCAAGGCCGCTTGCGACCCCGTGATCGTCTGGGTCGGTGGGCTCGCCGAAGTCTGGGCACCTAGTTTTTATGCTGTCGGGGCGCGCGGATTTACCTCTGGCCTCATCAATGTCTGGCCCGAACGGTCGCTCGCCATTCACGCCGCGCTCGAGGCCGGAAATTATGCGGAGGCCAATGAGCTCGTTGCTGGCATGCGCGCGTTCGAAGATATCCGAGCCGAAGAAATGAACGGCACCAATGTCACCGGCGTCAAGGCCGCACTCAAGGCGCTCGGCCGCGATTGCGGCCCGACGCGGCCGCCTTCCGCCTGGCCGCTCACACCGGCGCAGCAGGGAAAGCTCGACGCGTTTATCGCCGCGAACCAGCTTCGCTGATTTTGCGGTTTTCTTGGATAGGCTGGGAGGGCTAGATAGCAAAAAACTATCGAGCCTTCCGGAGCCGCCATGACTGAAACCGCCCGCTATCCCAGCCTTGCCGGCATGCCGGTCGTCATTTCCGGCGGCGCCTCGGGGATCGGCGAGTCGCTTGTCCGCCTTTTTGCGGCGCAGGGGGCGAAGGTGGGCTTTGTCGATATCGCCGATGAGGCGGGCAAGGCCTTGGCCGAGGAACTAACCGCGGCCGGCCAGACTGTTCTCTTCACCCTCTGCGACGTCACCGACACCGAAGCCTATCAGGCCGCCATCGCCGGCTTTGCCGCCGCCCATGGGGATACGCTGGCGCTGATCAACAATGCCGCGCATGACCAGCGCCACGACTGGAGCGAGGTGACCCCCGCCTATTGGGACGAGCGCATGGCGGTCAATCTCAAGCACGCTTTCTTCGCCATCCAGGCCGTGGCGCCCGGCATGATCAAGGCTGGTCGCGGGTCGATCATCAACACCGGCTCGATCAGCTGGATGATCATGACCCCAAAGATCCCGGTCTATGAAACGGCCAAGGCTGCGACCCATGGGCTGACACGCTCAATGGCGCGCGAACTGGGCAAGAGCGGCATTCGCGTCAATACGCTCGTGCCCGGCTGGGTGATGACGGAGCGCCAGATTACCCATTGGCTCGATGCGAAGGGGGAGGCCGAAATCGAAGCCAACCAGCCGCTTGCTGGACGCGTCATGCCGGAGGATGTCGCGCGCATGGCGCTGTTCCTCGCGGCGGACGACAGCAAGATGATCTCGGCGCAGCAGTTCGTGGTGGACGGCGGCTGGGCGAATGCCTGAGGGGGTTTTCTCCTTAGCATATGATCAAACGCATACCTGAGCAGACGACAGCCCACTCTTGATGTCACCCCGGCCTTGAGCCGGGGCCATCCTGAGATCTCAAGATGGATCCCCGCCTTCGCGGGGATGACAGCCGGTAGATGTGAACAGGCAAGCGTGCCGCAATGGCGGGCCCAAAAATCAATCCAAAAACACCGTGACGCTATCCCCCCTGCCCTCGGCGTCGACGACGGAGAGCGTCACATAGCCCGGACCATCCGGCGTCCAGCTATCTTGCCTTCCGAATTGCGACCGCCCAAACGGCGCACCATTGGCAAAGAAAGTGAAAGGCGGGACGCCGTTGCGGACTTTTACGGTGAGCGGCGCTTGCGATCCCGAGGCTAGGCCGAGATCGACGTCTACCCCATCGCCGGGAAAGGCGATTTCTGGCGAAGCGACGCGGGCGACGAGGTTTTCGTTGGGGTGCCGGAAGCGGCGAAGCGGGGTTGGCAGCTCCGCATTGGAGGCCGAGAGCACGCCCGGCGGGGCCTTGGGCAATGGCGCCTTGCGGCTGCCGAGGCGATCGAAGGCTTCGAACAGCACGGGTGCGGCGCCCAATATCCCAGAAAGCCCCGGCACGGGCGCGCCATCGGGGCGGCCGACCCAGACTCCAATGACGGTCTTGCCATCAAAGCCGATGGCCCAGGCATCGCGATAGCCATAGGACGTGCCGGTCTTGTAGGCGATGCGGCCGGGGGAACCGTTGAGGGGCGGCGGCACGTCGGCCAGAATATCGGCCACGTACCAGGCCGAGACCGGATCGAGCACGGGCGCGGCCACCTGTCGCTCCGGGCGCGGGCCGATGCCATCGTAGAGCGAGACCGGCACGCCGCCATGGCCGATGGCGGCGTAGACGGAGACGAGATCGCGCAGCGTAATGCCGACGCCGCCAAGGCCCACGGCAAGACTCGGGGCCGTATCGACCGGCAGGCGCGGATCGGCATGGGCGCGGCGGAGACGCGAAACGAGTCGCGCCGGGCCGACGGCATCGAGCACGACGACGGCGGGGATATTGAGCGATTCCGTCAGCGCGTCGTGGATGGTCACGGTGCCGCGGCTAAAACCGTCGAAATTGACCGGCACATAGCCGCCGAATGCGGTGGGGCGATCTTCGATCAGGCTTTGGGGATGGGCAAGGCCGAGCTCGAAGGCGAGGCCATAGATCATGGGTTTAAGGGTCGAGCCGGGCGAGCGGATGGCCTGCGTCATATCAACGAAGCCCGCGCTTTGCTGATCGAACAGGCCTGCCGAACCGACGGAAGCGAGGACCTCGCCGGTCTCGATATCGGCGGCGACAATGGCGACTGAGACGCGCGGATCGATCAGCCTTGCCCGCGCTGCTGCAAGACGCTCCAGCGCATCCTGCAATTGCCGATCGAGCGTCAGCGCCACGGTGCGGGCTTCGGGTTGGGCTTTTGTGGCCTGCTCGGCCATATGCGCCGCGAGCATGGGGAATGCGCGGCGGGCTTCGGGGATGGGTTCGCGCTTGGCAGCCTCGGCCTCTTCTGCGGCGATCGTACCGGTGGTCACGAGCCGATCGAGCACCTTGTTACGGCTCGCGAGTGCGGCAACCAGGTCGCGATCGGGACGCCGCGCTTCGGGGGATTGCGGCAAGGCGACGAGCAACGCTGCCTCGGCTGTCGTCAGCCGCGTCGGCTCCTTGCCGAAGTAAGCGAGGCTCGCGGCGCGGATGCCCTCGATATTGCCACCATAGGGCGCAAGGGTCAGGTAGAGATCGAGGATTTCGTCCTTACTCAAGTTCGCTTCGAGCTGCTGAGCGTGGACCATCTGGCGCAGCTTGCCATAGGCATTGCGGGTCGGCTGACCTTCAACGAGCCGCGCGACCTGCATGGTCAGCGTCGAACCACCAGAGACGATTTTTCCGCCGGCCAAGACGAACTGCCCGGCCGCGCGCGCCATGGAGGACCATTCCACGCCTTCGTGGCGCGCGAAATTGCGGTCCTCATAGGCGAGCAGCATGTCGATGAAGCGCTTGTCGACATCGGCCTTGGTCGCGGGCAGGCGCCAGCGGCCGTCGGCGGTGGTGAAGGGCCGAAGGAGGAGCCCATTGCGGTCGGTGACGGCAACCGAGACCGGCATGAGGGCGACATCGGGCACAGGCGGCAGATTGGCCGAGATCGTCGTGACCCAGGAGGTGAGCTGGATCACAGAGGCGAGTACCAGCACAAAGAGCGAAAAGCCAAGCAGGGTCAGCCGCGCCACCCAGGGGCGCGGCCGTTTGGCTTTGTTATCTCCGTCCGCCTCGATCATGGACCGCTGGCGGTGATCTCGATGGCGCCGGCGGCGGTATTGGCGCGGAACTCGGGCCGATACATATCTTCCACCGTCGCGCCCGGCAGCACGAAGCTGCCCGGGGTCACCGCCCGCACGAGATAGGCAGTGGTGAAGGTGCCGGGATCGGACGAGTAGCGGAAGGCGGCGACATATTGGTCGGTCCGCGATTCCACATGGCTCGGCGCATCAAGGCTCAGCCAATTGAAGTCCGACGCACCATCGCCGGCCGACAGGCTCGGGTTCTCGATTTCGAACCCGGCCGGGAGCGGATCGGCGACGATATACTGGCCAGAGCCGAGGTTATCCGGCCGCACGCGCAGCACGACGACGAGCCTGTCGTTCTGGCTGAGCGATCCGTCGGTCGGATCGACCTCGGTGCCATCGGGCAGGTAGTAGTCGCGGGTGATGGTGAAACCGTTCTCGCTCGCCTCGGGCGGGGTCGCGGGATATCCCGTGACAGTCACCTTGGCCTCGGTATCGGCTTCGCCATTATTGCCGATCTCGATCGGCGTGAAGCCAGTCTCTTCGAAGCGGCGATAGACCTGGCCCGTCAGCGCCTCGCCATTGAGGCTCACCGAGCCATCGGTGGTCGAAGCGCCAAGTGCTGCGGCGGCGAGCAGCGTCCAGCTATCTTCTTGGGTGGACGTATATGTGGTGCGGTCCCGCATCTTGGCGAGCTGGTTGGAGAGCGAGGTCAGGTCAACGCCCGAGGACTTGAACTCAGCCGCCAGCGCCAGGACGCCGGCCATGTCGCGCATGCGGCTGCCATAGTCGTCGCGATAGCGATTGGCGTTTTCGCGGGCGCTGAGGCTGTCAAGCGCGGCGGCAAAAGCCTCGCTCGCCCGGCTGGTATCGCCATAAAGGGCGAGTGCTGCACCGAGCTGTGCCTTGGCCAGCGGCGAACCGAAGGCGGAGAGGCGGGCTTCGAAATAGTAGCGAAGATCGCCCATCGCCACGCGTCCGGCGCGCGCCAGATCGTAGAGCGCATAGGCAATGGCTTCGCCGCCATTGTCGAAATCAGAGGCATAGGAGAGCTGGTTCGAGAGATTATCGAGCGCCATCCCGAGCGCCTGTTCGGGCACGGCATAGCCGGCCGCCTTGGCGCGGAGGAGGAAGTCGGTCACGAAACCATCGAGCCAGAAATCACCGCCATCGAATGGCCCCCAAAGT
The DNA here is from genome assembly GCF_032907385.1 of Devosia sp. BK. Taxonomy (NCBI): domain Bacteria; kingdom Pseudomonadati; phylum Pseudomonadota; class Alphaproteobacteria; order Hyphomicrobiales; family Devosiaceae; genus Devosia; species Devosia sp. BK. The sequence continues at coordinate 643,155 of NZ_JAIMBX010000003.1, read as the reverse complement.
CCGAAGCCGCCGGCCGATGTCTGCTTGGCGAGAACGCTGGCAATGGCATCGGTGACGGTCTTGTTGAGCTTGTCGTCCTCGGCGACGCCGATCATGCGGGCGACATCGTTGAGGTAAAGGAGCGGCAAGGCACGGCTCGATGTCTGCTCGGCGCAGCCATAGGGGTAGCGATCGAGCGAGAGGAGGAGCCCCGGTACGTCGAGACGCGCGATGGGGCCGATGGCAAGGGTGACCGAGCCGGTATCGGCGAGGAAGCCCTCGAAGATATCGCGGCCGATTTCAGCGGTTTCGCCAGCCTTGAGCGGCAGGAGACGGCTGGTGGTCACCGGCGCAGAGGTCGGCCGGACGCCAAGGAGCAGGTCCTTGGTCTGGACCGTGCCATCGGGCGCGGTGATGGTGAGCGCCACCGGCCAATCGCCGATTTGCATGCCATTGAGGCTCAAATCGAGCGAGGTGCGTGCTTCCTTGTCGAGGGTGACATCCTGCTCTTCGGACGAGACCGAAATCCCCTCCCCGCTTGAAAGCGCGAGCTTATAGGTGCCGGCTTCGCCGCTGACATTGTTGACCTCGACGAGAAGCCGCGCCTCATCGCCGACGCGGAGGAACCGCGGCGGGCTGAGGGTGACGACGACCGGATCGCGCACCAGCACATCGGCTGAGGCATGACCCACGGCGCTCGCCGTCCAGGCCATGGCCATGACCCGCACCGTGCCGGTGAAATCGGGCATGTCGAAGCTGACTTCGGCCGTACCGTCTTCGCCTACGGTGACAATGCCCGAATGGAGCGCCACGAGAACCGAAGTCGGCGGCGGCGTGCCCAAGCGCGAACCGCCACCATCGCCGCCCGAGCGCATCGCGCCGGCCAGACCCTGCGTCGGATCGATCAGCGAACCGTAGAGATCGCGGATATCCATGCCGAGTTGGCGCTGGCCGAAATAGTAGTCATCGGGCGCCGGCACTTTGAAATTGGTGAGGTTGAGAATGCCGAGATCGACGGCCGCCACGGCGACATAGGCCGTTTCGCCCGGTTGTACATTGGCGATTTTGACCTTGGTGGTGAAGGCTTCGCGCGGCAGGGTTTCGGTCGGCGTTTCAAGGCTGACATCGAGCTTGCGGTCGCCGGGCTCCACATCGGCGAAAGCGAGGCCAAGCGCGCGCGAGGGCATGCGCTTTTCGGCAGCGTCGGACGGGCGATAGAGGATCGCGGTCACATAGGCGCCGGGGCCCCATTCCTCGGTGACCGGCAGGCCGACAGTCGTGCCGCCTTCTGGCACATCAACGGCTTCCATGGCGATGACGCGATTGTCGATCACCATGACAAGCGCCTTGCCGGCAAATTGCGGATCGAGTTTCAGATTTGCCGTGTCGCCGACCTTATAGGCGTCCTTATCGAGGGCCACCTGCAGCGTGTCGGGCGTGTCCGAGCCGGCATCGGCGTAATAATAGCCGGCATAGAATTCGTAGCTCGACGAGGTGCCATCGCCCTCGACTTCAAGGCGATAGAGCCCCCAATCGACATTGGCGCCGACAGTCGCGGAGCCGCCATCGGTGGTTTCGGCGGTGCCATTGGCGATATCGCGGGCGGTGGTGATCCCTTCCCACTTCCAGGTGCTGCCATCGCGATACCATTGGTAATTGGTCTCGACCTTGGACAGCGTCCAGTTGAGATCGCTGGCCGCGACCTTCTCGCCTTCGGAAGAAACGGCGATCAGCTCAAACTGCGCCTGGCTGCCTTCCTGCAAACCAGAGGCATCATCGAAGACAGGCTTGATGCCAATGCGCACGCCATCGGCTTCGACAGCGCGGGTGATGCTGCGCTCGACCGTGCGGCCGCTGGTATCGACAAGGCGAAGAAGAATCTGGGCTTCGAGCGGCCGCGTCGTCACCTGCGCTTCGGGCAAGGTTACCTCGGCAACGGCATTGCCTGCATCATCGGTGACGCCGACGATGCCGAGCGGCTCGCGGGTAGTTTCGATGGTGTCGTCGAGCCGGCCGAAGGTGAAGCCGGGGAAATCCGGCAGGGTCGTGCGCGGGCTTAGGATCGCATCGGCTTCGATGGAAAGCCCAGGCGCTGTCGCACCATAGAGATACTTGGCCGCGATATCGATCGCATTGACTTCGCCGGCCTTGAACGGCCCATCGCCTTCCGGCTTGATTTCAAAGGCCAGACGCTCGGGTTCAAAGTCTTCGACAAGGAAGGTGGTTGTCGAGAGCGCATCGGCGTTCGGATCGGAATAAAGGCGCAGCGTCCACGAGCCGCGCATGGCCTCATCGGGCATGGGCAGAGCGGTGAAATAGCCGCCGGCGCCTTCGTCATTGAGCACCTGCGTGTCGGCCAAGACGCCATCGGGCCGCTCGATCTGCAGCGTCAACGGCAGTTTTGTAACCGCCTCGGCCTTGGCATCGCGCAGGAGTGCCGTGAGATAGACCGTCTCGCCGGGGCGATAGACGCCGCGCTCCGTGGTCATGAACGCATCGAGCGGGCCGGGCGACGGACGCCCTTCGACGCCGCGATCGGTCAAGTCGAAGGCGGGCTTCGAGAGATCGAGGAAGGCATAGTCGCCATCGGCGGTTTCCGCCACCAGCAATTGCGGCGCGCGGCCACCAGTGCCACGGGCGAGGCCCGGCGCAAAGACGGCGCGGCCATCGGCATCGGTTTTGGCTTCGCCAAGGATTTCATTGTTGACCGCAACGAGCCGGACAGTGGCATCGGCCACCGGCTCAGCAATATCGAGGCTGCGCACGAAGGCGTGGACGCCATCATCGCCGGCAATGGTGGTGAGGCCGAGATCGGTGACGATGAACCACTGCGTGGCCAGCTCGGTCCAGTATTCCTCATCGGTATCGCCCTTGATGCGGGCGGTGATGACATAGGCGCCAGCTTCCATCTGGCCGAGCGTGTCCGCCACTGGAATAGCAGTGGTGACGAGCGCGTTGGGTTCGCCCTGGGCGAGATCGACCTCGCCCTTCCAGACTTCCTCGCCGGTTCGGTCGGCGATTTCCTCGGCATTGTATTGGGCAAGATTGCCCTGGAAAATGCCATCGCGCACGGCAGTAGCGATCGAGCGGTCGCCGATCCGGTAGATCATGACTTCGGCGGTTTCGGCATTGACCGAGGTGATCGGCAGGCCGCCGCCAAGCCCGGCGGGCATGACATAGGCATTGTTGGCAAAGCCGACAAAGGGCGCGCGATCGGGCACATAGACGTTGAGATCGACGTCTTTGGCCAGTTCTTCGCCATCGGCGGATTTGAGGCCGGCGCGGACCTTGATGTCATAGCGGCTGCCATGCTGCACGCCTTCGACGCAGATCTGGCTGGTCTCGGTTTCGACCGACACCTGCGGCGCATTGGCCACCGAAACGAAGGCAGACAAGTCGGTGCTGCCGAGGGGATCGGAAAAGACCATGCAGATGCGCGGCGAGGCGGCTTCAGCGTCGACCACGTGATCGGTGATGCGGAAACCATGCTGGGCAACAACATCGTCGAGATGCGCTTCGATATCGGCATCAGGCACGAGCTTGACGGCCAAGCGGTAGGTCGCGATCGCTTCGCGCCACATCTCGCGATATTCAAGGCTATTGGCGAGTGCACGAAGGGCGGAAGCGCGGGTTTCGACTTCCGTGGCGCGCAGGAACGCGTTCATCGCCGCGTTGGAGCCGACATAAGAAAGATCGTAGCTATCGTCGCCCTCGCTCTGCCCGGCGACAGCATCGGCACGGCGGAGCGCGGCTTCGGCCAGCGCCTGCCAGACAGCGCCGTCATTGGGATTGATGGCGAGCGCCTGACGATAGGCGACCATGGCGGCGGGATAGTTTTCTTCGGTTGCGGCTTCATCGCCCGACGTGACGAGATCGCCATAGACAGCCTTCGGCGCAGGAGCGTCGGTGTCGGGAAGGCTAGTCGCGAAAGACTTGGCAGAGTCGATAATGTCCTGAGCGGGGAACGGCAATTCGGCTTGGCGTACCGCTTCGGTCACGGCGGGCGATGGTGAATGGCTCACGCGGCCGGAGGTGGCGCCAGTAAATTCGGCTTCGTCACCAAGGCCGCCCTTGAGGAAGCACCACTTGCTCTGCGCATTGAAGGTGAAGGCACGGCAGATATTGTCGTCGGTGCATGCCGCCTGACAGGTGGGCAGATCGGTATCTCTAATGATCTGATAATCGAAGCCCGGGAGATCGGTGTTCTCGATCAGCGTGACCTTGCTTTCGGCCGAGGCCGGCAAGGATGTTGCCAAAGCCAGCGCCAGAGCACCGAACACGAAACGAACCAGATGACGGCCAGAGATCATGCTGCCCTCCCACAAGCTGCACCGCCGAGATAAGGACCTCAACGGTAACAAGATTGCAAGAGGGCGCTGGCGGACCTCGGCCAATGATTGTGCTGGACTTTGCCGCACTGTCACAATTGCCTAAGTCTCGGAGCCCAATCATGATCGCCGGATTTGAGCGGCGCGGTGGCCTTACCCGGTGGCGCCGCCTTCGGTTTCGAAGCCACGGTGCTTGAGAAGGCCCCCGACATCGGGATCGCGGCCGCGGAAGAGGCGATAGGCCTCGGCATAATCGCGCGAACCGCCGGCCGAATAGACATAGCGGTAGAGCCGTTCGGCCGTCGCCGTATCGAAGGGATCGCTGACCTCCTCGAATGCGTCGAATCCGTCGGCATCGAGCACTTCGGACCAGAGATAGCTGTAATAGCCGGCCGCATAGCCATCACCGGAGAACAGGTGAAGGAAGTGGGTGCTGGCGTGGCGGAGGGCGATTTCGGCCGGCATACCGATATCGGCGAGAGTCTCGGCTTCGAGCGCTACAATGTCGGGATTGTCGCCGAGCGGCTTGGAGTGGAGATCCATGTCGAGCAGCGCCGAGGAAACGAATTCGACGGTTTCAAAGCCTGAATTGGCCTTGCCCGCCGCCTTCAGCTTTTCGAGCAAGTCCGGTGGGATAGTCTCACCCGTACGATAGTGGACGAGCCGTTCAAGGACGGGTTTGGATTCCAGCCAGTGCTCGTAAATTTGCGAAGGCAGTTCGACGAAATCGCGCGCGACGCTGGTGCCGGAAATGCGTGGGAAGGTGACATCGGAAAGAAGGCCATGGAGCCCGTGGCCGAATTCGTGGAACACGGTGCGGGCTTCATCCAGCGAAAGCAGAGCTGGTTGGCCGGCGGGCGGCTTCATGAAATTGCAGGTGTTGACGATGAGCGGCAGCACGTCGCCATCGAGCTTGGACTGCTTGCGGAACGACGTCATCCACGCGCCGCTGCGCTTGCCGGGGCGGGCAAAGAAATCGCCATAGAAGAGGCCAATGCTGCGCCCTGCCCGCTGGACTTCCCAGACGCGGACATCGTCATGATAGCCTTCGATATCGGGACGCAGCACGAAGCTGACGCCGAAGAGGCGCTCGGCCGTATAGAATGCGGCTTCGATGACTTTATCGAGTTCGAGATAGGGTTTGATGGCGGTTTCGTCGAAATCGTAGCGGGCAAGGCGCAGCTTTTCGGCGTAGTAGCGCCAGTCCCAAGCGGCGAGCTTGAAATCTCCGCCTTCGCTGTCAATCAAGTGCTGTAGCGCGTCCTTGTCCGCCAGCGCCCGTTCGCGTCCCGGCGCCCAAACGCGCTCCAGGAGATCACGCGCGGCCTTCGGCGTTTTTGCCATGCTGTCGGCGAGCTTGAATTCGGCATAGGTCGAATAGCCGAGAAGTTTAGCGAGCTCGGTGCGGAGGCCGAGGATTTCGGCGATGACGGCGTGGGTATCATTGGCATTGCCATTGGCGCCGCGCTTGACGAAGGCGCGCCAGACTTTTTCGCGCACCGATCGATCGCGCGCGAAATGCAGCACGGGCTCGACGCTCGACCGCGATGTCGTCACCGCATAGGGGGCGTTGAGTTTCCGGTCGCGCGCGGTTTCGGCAGCGGCGGCAAGGGCGGATTCGGGCAGCCCCTCTGCCTCGGCTTCGCTGAGCGCGAAGACCGTATCCTGCTCATCGGCCAGCACTTTTTGACCGAAGGTGGTGCCAAGGACGGCAAGGCGCTCGACGATATCGGCAAAGCGCTGGCGTTCGTCGGCCGAAAGCTGCGCGCCCGCGCGGACGAAATCGAGATGATAGCGCTCAAGGACGCGAAGGGCTTCGGGCGAGAGTCCCAGAGCATCGCGCTGCGTATAAAGTGCATCGACGCGGGCGAAGAGCTTTGGATTGAGGAAAATCGCGTTCCAGTGCCGGGCGAGGAGCGGCGCAACATCGCGCTCGACGGCCTGCAGAGCATCGTCGGCCTTGGCCGAAGTCAGTTGGGAAAAGACGAGATCGAGCCGATCGAGATTTTTGCCGCTCAGTTCGAGCGCGACAACCGTGTTTTCGAAGCTCGGCGCCTCGGCATTGTCGGCGATCGCAGCGATTTCGGCGGCATGTTCGGCGATGGCTGCATCATAGGCCGGGGCGAAATGCTCGGTCTTGATCGCGGAAAAGGGCGGCGCCTCAAAGGGCGTGGTCCAGGCTTCTAAAAAGGGATTGGTCATCGGCAAACTCCTTGGCTCAACAATGGGCTGGCAGATGCCCAGGAACAAGGGTTGGCTGATGAAAAAGGCGGCTCAAACCCGCAGCATGTGATTGTCGAAGTGAAAATCGAAACTTTGGGTTGGACGCTCGGCCCCGGCAATACCGATCATGTCGCCCATGCCGCTGGTGGCGATGAAGCCCGCGCCATCGGCCGCGAGGCCGCAGCCGCTGCGGAGCGTTTCAACGACCGCGGGCTGCCTGCCCTCGGCATCGATCGCGACGAGCAGGTCGCCTTCGGGTGATGAAACACCGATCTTGCTGCCATCGGCGGAGACGGCAACGGAGCCCACATAATTGCGCAGGGAGAGGATGGTGTCGGCGGGCAGTTCGATGAGGCGAATGTCGCCATCCATAGTGGCGTAGCCAACGAGCTGGGGCGCATACGAAGGACTGCCCTTATATTGGCAGCCGAACCAGACGCGGCTACGAGCATCGATGGCCATGTGGCGGATGGAGAGTTGGTGGAGACCGGCATCGAGGCGCAACTGGCCGACTAGCCGGCCGTCGCGCCGGTCGATGAAGACGACGGATGGGTCCATGGTCTCGATATTGAGTTCGGCGCGGCCGAAATCGGGGTGGGTTTCAATGCCGCCATTGGCGACGACGAATGTGACGCCATCGGGCATCAGCAGCATTTCGTGGGGGCCGGTGCCATAGGTGGGGAATTCGCCAATGCGGCGATAGCCATTGGTCGCGTCATAGATGCCGACAACGCCTTGGGCGGCCTCATAATCGCTTTCGGTCGCGTAGAGCAGTTTGCCATCGGGCGAGAAGACGCCATGGCCGAAGAAGTGGCGGCCGTCGATGCTGGTCAGCGTTTGAGGTGCGGCTTGACCATCGGGATCAAAGACCACCGCGAACGTTCCGGGTTGGCGGGCGAAGATGACGCCCCTGCCCGCCTCGCGACTGATGGTGATGTCGTGGCCGCGATCCGGAAGATCCAGAGTAGAAATGATGTCGCCGCGCTCCCCCATCAGCACCGCGCCATAAGCGCCAGAGGCAGTCTGGATGGCGCTGGCAAAGACCAGATTATTGCGCTCGAGCGCGAGAGCCTGGCGCGGCAGGAGGCTTGCGGCAAAGCCGGCGCCGGCCGCTTTGAGAAAGGCGCGGCGCTGCCACATGATCAGTCTCCGTCGAGCGAGGAAAAGCCGACGCTGAGGCCGAGGGTGGACGAGAGTTCCTCGCCGATCAACCTTTGCAGGTCCTGCGTTGCGACGACGAGATCGCCGAGCGCCGCGATTTGTGCGGGGTCGGCGAGCGCTGCGTCGATCGGATCGGTCACCCGATCAAGGGCGGCATTGGCACGATCAAAGGCGTCGGTGACTTTGGCAGCGAGCGCACCATCCGAAACCATGCCCGAAAGTTCGACGAGTTGGCGCAAGCCGCTGACATTGGCGCGGAGCATGGGGATCGTCTGCTCTGAACGCCAGAACAGGGCGAGACGCGGATTGGGCTTGGCATCGTCCTTGGGCAAGAAGGGATTGATACGGGTATCGCGGACATTTTCGATCCCGTGCGCGACGACGCCGATCAGCGCCTCAAGCGCCTCCGTCGTATCGCGATAGTCGGTATTTGCCGGATCTGGCTGGGTAAGGCGCTTGGCGATGCCGTTCGGGTCACTCCAGCCGTCGGCAAGGGCAGCGGCAATCTGGGCAATGTTTTGCGCGATAGCCTTGCCATAACCACAACGCGCTTGGCCGGCGGCTAAGGCCAGGGCTTCCTGTCCGGTGCCGAAAAGGACGAATTCGAGAGCGCCGAAACCCTGAACGGCAACACTTTTGCCTGTCAGCTCTTCGAGCGACGGCGTTTCGGATGCGGCGAGCACGGCCTGCACCTGCTTTAGACCGATACTGCGCCGATCGGGCCAGAATAGCAGCCGATCGGCGCGATTGTCCTCCATCAGCGGGCCAAGGCGCAAAAACTCGACGCGACCATAGGCCGTGGCAGCGCCGCTAAAGGCGGTCTTTGCCTCGGCAAGCGTTTCGGCAGACGGAGTGGTGCAGAGCGTCATCACTGCCGACGTGAGCGTCTCGGCCTCGCGGGCAAAAGACTTTATCTGGGGACGGATGAAATTGCTGACGCTCGAGCGCAGCACTTCGGAAGGGGTCGTCGTCTGCGCGGCGACCGGAGCCGAAAGCGCAAGGGCGAGGACCGCGCCGAAAAAAATCCGCATCACATCGACTCCAGGAAGGTCACGAGATCGGCGCGCTCGTCCGCACTCATTGCCGCGAAGGCATCGCGCGAAGCCTGGGCTTCGCCGCCGTGCCAAAGAATGGCCTCGGTAAGGTTTCTCGCGCGGCCATCGTGGAGAAAGAAGGTGTGCCCCGAAACCGTCTGCGTCAAGCCAATGCCCCAGAGCGGCGGCGTGCGCCATTCATAGCCATCGGCCTGACCCTCGGGGCGATGATCGGCAAGGCCTTCGCCCATGTCGTGGAGGAGAAAATCGGAATATGGCCAGATCAACTGGAAGCGATGCGCCGGATTCTCGGCGGCCTTGCTGGTGACGAATTTGGGGATGTGGCAGCTCGCGCACCCGGCGCCATAAAACCCTTTCTTGCCGGCGAGGACCTTGGGATCGTCCACATCGCGCCGCTCAGGCACACCGAGCGTCTGGGCGTAGAAAGTGACGAGATCAAGCACCGGATCGGGCGCTTCGCTGACGCCGAGACGCGGCTGTTCTCCGGTCGGCATCGCAAGGCACTCGGTTTGGAATTCGGTGCAGTCGCCATGGGGCAGATTAACGAGTGGGGTCGATATCCCGACGTCGCCCGCAAAGGCGGCGGCGGATTGACTGCGGATGGTCGCCATCCCGGCTTTCCAGCCGAAACGGCCGAGGGCAACGGTTTTTGTTTCAGGCGCAACGGTCCAGTTCGGTCGGCCGGAAATGCCATCGCCGTCGCGATCTTCGGGATCGGCATGGGCGAGGATGTCTTCGGCCGGAATCTGCTCGACGAGGCCAAGGCCGATCATGGGATTGGCGATGCGCGGCGAGAGGCGGACGTCAGCGGCGAGCGGCCCATAGGCAAGATCGGCAGCGGAATAGGTTGGCTGGCGAAGCGTGACGACGGTGCCATCGCCAAGGGTAACCGGCAGGTCCTTGTAGTCGATGACCATGCGGCCTTCGGCCTTGAGGCCCGGAACGGCAAAGTCCTGAAGCTGAGTTCCGTAGACAGGGTCGCCGAATTCACCGGCGATGACACCATCCATGGCAAGGCGCGTATCTGGCTCTTTCGGCGGCACCGAAAGGCGCAGAAACATTGAGACGTTTTCGGCCTGGCCGGGGAATGGCGGATGGCCGCGACCATCCTTGATGTGGCAGCTCTGGCAGCCGCGAGCGTTGAAGAGAGGGCCAAGGCCATCCGAGGCCTGCGTGGAGCTCGGCGAACTCACCCAGATCTTGCGAAAGAGCGCATTGCCGAGCTTGAACTGTTCTTCCTGCTCGAACGTGAGATTGGCCTGAAAATGGCTGAACGAGTCTGCGTTGACGGAAAAGCGGGTCGTTGCCTTGCCGGCAGGATTGGTTTCGAACTTTTCGGGCTTGGAGAAATCGGTCGCAGGTGCCGTAACGGCCGCCACACGGGCGAGGTCGTCACCGGAAATATCCGTGCGCTGCGTCAGGTCATTGGCAAAGACGAGACCAGTGCCAAGGAGGGCAACGAGCGCGAATGTCAGGCGGATGTGCATGGAAAAGACCGAACTGAAACCTTCACACCGGTTGCCACCCCGGCTTCAAGCCGGGGCCTATCTTGAGATCTCAGGATGGATCCCGGCCTTCGCCGGGATGACAGCCGGTGGTTGAAGACTTATGCGAGATTTACTCGAACACGGCATCTGGATTTGAGAGCGAGTCGCTGTCTTCGATGGTCACATCCGCAAGATCGAGAAGCGCCACGGCGCGTTCGATGCCGCGGGTCTGGGCGATGAGCCCATCGATGGCGGCCTGAACGACGGCATTGCCTTCGGTATTCCCCTCGGCGATCTGCTGGTCATAGGCTTCGACGGTCTCGGCACGCTTGGCCATGACGTTCATCTTGGCGACGGTATCGGCCAGCAGATCCTTGATCTCAGTGTCGAGAGCGGCGTCCTTGTCGGCGATGACGGCCGAAATGGAGGGACCTTCGACGACGGAGCCATCAACGCGCACATAGCGGCCGAGATAGACGTTCTGGATGCCGACGGCGTCTTCAAGATGGGACACGTGGGTATTGTCCGAGAAGCAATCGTGCTCTTCTTCCGGATCGTGCAGCAAGAGGCCGAGCTTCATGCGTTCGCCGGCCAATTCGCCGAAGCTGAGCGAGCCCATGCCGGTGAGAATGGCGGAGAGGCCACGCTCCGGCAGAGCCTTGCGGGCTGCGCCATCGGCTGTCCAGTTACCGACCATTTCTTCGAGATCGCTGACGAGAAGTGCCGTTGCGGCCTTGAGATAGGCTCCGCGGCGATCGGCATGTTCGGCGGTCGAATAATCGGTATAGGGGCGATTGCCGGCGCCAGGGCCAGTGCCCTTGAGATCCTGCCCCCAAAGGAGAAACTCGATGGCGTGATAGCCGGTCGCGACATTGGACTCGACGCCGGCGGCTTCCTGCAATTCGTTCTGCAGGAGTTCGGGCGTGATATTGGTGGCATCGACCTCGGTGCCGTCGATCGTGATCTTTGGGTTGGCGATGACATTGGCGACATAGAGCGCGTTGCTGTCGCTTTCGGTGCCGTAGCTGGCATCGACATAGTCGATCAGGCCTTCGTCGAGCGGCCAGGCGTTCACCTTGCCTTCCCATTCATCGACGATCGGATTGCCGAAACGGAAGGCTTCGGTCTGCTGATAGGGAATGCGGGCGGCTTTCCAGGCGGAGCGGGCAGCGGCCAGGGTCTCTTCGCTGGGCTTGGCGATCAGGGCATCGACGGCAGCCTCGAGCGCCTTGGCGGTGCTTAGCGCATCCTCATAGCCGGCAAGCGCGAGATCGGCATAGTTTTGCAGAACCGCTTCCTCGCTCGGCGCTTCGGCCATGACCGCAACCGGGGAAACCGACAGAGCCAGAACCAAGGCCAAACCGCGCAGCGAGCGCCTGCCAATCGAAAACATCGCGCCATTCTCCAATGAAAGCTGCAAAGGTGATTAGGCTCATCACCTTTTGAAATCAACTGGCATGGACAAGCGCCGCGCTACAAATTAGACACTGGGCATCATCTTTAGCCGCCGCGGGCGGCCTTTTTCGATGGAACAGTCGGAATGATCCGCAAACTGCCGCTTTTCGTCGGGACGTTCATCTCCCTCGCGCTCTCTACCGCCGCTTTTGCCCAGCAGGACCCGCTCATCGTCTACAATGCCCAGCACGAAACGCTGGCGCAGGAATGGGCCTCGGCCTTTACGGACGAAACCGGCATTCCCGTGGTGCTGCGCCAGGGGTCGGACCTCGAAGTTGGCAACCAGATCGTGCAAGAAGGCGAAAATTCGCCGGCTGACGTGTTTTTGACGGAGAATTCGCCAGCCATGGTGCTGGTTGATAAAGCTGGTCTCTTCGAAACGCTGCCGCAGGATCTGCTGGCGCAGGTGCCGGAGCAGTTCCGCCCCACCAATGGTAATTGGATGGGCATCGCCGCCCGCTCGACCGTATTTGCTTATAACAAGGACAAGCTGACCGAAGCCGATCTGCCCAAGACCATGGCGGAACTGGCTGATGCCAAATGGCAGGGCCGCTGGGCCGCCTCGCCCAGTGGCGCCGATTTCCAGGCGATCGTCGCGGCCTATCTCGCGCTCGAAGGCGAGGACGCGACGCTGGCCTGGCTCAAGGGCATGCAGGAAAATGCCGTGATCGTGCGCGGCAATCGCGCTGCGCTCGCCGCCGCCAACAATGGTGAAGTCGATGGCGCGTTGATCTACCACTATTATTGGTATGGCGATCAGGCGGGCACGGGCGAGAACAGCAACAGCACCGCCCTCCACTATTTCGGCAATGAGGACCCGGGCGCCTTCGTCTCGATCTCGGGTGGTGGCATCCTCAAGACCAGCAAGCACAAGGACGAGGCCGAAGCCTTCCTCCGCTTCATCACCAGCGCCAAGGGCCAGGATGTGCTGCGCGATGGCACCTCGTTCGAATATGCCGTCGGTGTCGATCACGCGTCCAATCCTGCGCTCCCGGCCCTCGATAGTCTTGATGCGCCCAAGATCGATCCGAGCCAGCTCGACACAGTCGGCGCGGCGCGTTTGATGACGGAAGCCGGGCTTCTCTAGTCAGCTCATGAGCGCGGTGACGGAAATCGCTATGGCGGATGGCCCGCGACGCCGCTTGCGGTGGCGCCCCGCGCATCCCGTCGTCACCGGTTTTGCTGTGCTAACCGGCGCACTCTGCCTGCTGCCGCTCGTGTTCGTCGTCTATATTGCGGCAACGAGCGGCTGGCAGGCGATTGCCGACCTTGTGCTTCGCCCCAAGGTTGGCGCGCTGCTCTTCAACACTTTTGCGCTGCTTGGGCTGGTCTTGCCGCTATCGGTAGCGCTGGGGCTGGGGCTGGCGTGGTTGATCGAGCGCACGGACCTGCCCTTTGCCCGGCTGTGGTCCTGGCTGGTGGTCGCGCCGCTGGCGCTGCCGGCTTTCGTCCATTCCTATGCCTGGAGCGCCTTCATGCCGCGCTTTCATGGGCTTGGCGCGGCGGTGCTGGTTTCGATCCTTGCCTATCTGCCCTTTGTTTATCTGCCCATCGCTGCGCAATTGCGACGGCTCGATCCGGCGCTCGAAGAAATGGCGCAATCCATGGGAAAGCCACCGCATCTGGTTTTTCTCCAGGTGGTGCTGCCGCAATTGCGGCTCGCCACCATGGGCGGTGCGCTGCTGATCGGGCTGCATCTGCTCGCGGAATACGGGCTCTTCGTTCTGACGCGCTTCGACACTTTCGCCACCGTGATCGTCGATCAGTTCCAATCTGCCTATAGCGGGCCATCGGCGAATTTGCTGGGCGGCGTCTTGGTCTTGCTGTGCCTTTTGCTGCTTGGGCTGGAAACTGGCTTACGTGGCGAGGAGCGCTATGCGCGAGTTGGCGGCGGCGCTGCACGCGGGCGCATGGTCCAGGCGCTGGGCAAATGGCGCTGGATCGTCCTTCTTGTGCCGGTCGGTCTTGCGGCTTTATCGCTGGGCGTGCCGATCCTGACGCTCGGACGTTGGCTCTGGGCTGGCGGCGCGGAAATCTGGCAGTTCGAGTTCATTTTGCCCGCATTGAGCCAGACGGCGGTTCTGGCTCTCGGCGGTGCGTTGCTCACGACGCTGGCTGCTATTCCCATGGCTTGGCTTACCGTGCGAGCTCCGAGCAAAGTGCAGCGCTGGCTCGAAGGGAGCCACACCTATGTCGGCGCCCTGCCCGGCGTGATCATCGCGCTGGCGCTGGTGACGATCACCGTTCAGGTCGCACTGCCCCTCTATCAGACCGTCGCGACACTGCTTTTTGCCTATGTGCTGATGTTCATGCCCCGCGCGCTTGTTGGCCTACGGATCAGCATTGCGCAGGCGCCGGTCGAGCTTGAACGGGCAGCAGCAAGCCTTGGGCGCAAACCGCTAGCTGCGGTCTGGCATACGACGATCCGGCTTGCAGCACCCGGCGCGGCGACGAGTGCGGCGTTGGTAGCGCTGGGGATCACGACGGAACTGACAGCGACGCTGATGCTGGCGCCCAATGGCACGCGGACGCTGGCCATGCGCTTCTGGTCCTATACAAGCGAACTCGACTTTGCTTCCGCCGCACCCTATGCGGTGCTGATGATCCTCTTCTCCTGTCCCCTCGTCATCCTGTTGCAACTGCAAGCCGACCGCCCGGAGCGCGGCTGATGCTCGTGCTTGACGGCGTGACGAAGCTTTACGGCGGCCAGCCGGGCGTGCGCGATGTCAGCCTGACGGCGCCGCGGGGCGGCCGGACGGTAGTGGTCGGCCCATCGGGCTCTGGCAAAACAACGCTATTGCGGCTGATTGCCGGCTTCGAGAACCTCGACGCCGGCAGCCTCACACTCTCGCACCGGTCACTCTGCAAGGCGGGGCAAAGCGTGCCGCCCCATCGGCGCAACATTGCTTATGTGGCGCAGGAAGGTGCGCTGTTTCCCCATATGAGCATTGGGGAAAATATCGGCTTTGCCGTGCCCAAGAGCGATGCTGGCCGGAGCGCGCGGATCGGGGAACTGCTTGAACGCGTCGGCCTGCCACCGGAAATGATAGCGCGCCGCCCCCACGAACTTTCGGGTGGCCAGCAGCAGCGCGTGGCGCTTGCGCGCGCGCTCGCCCAGAAACCGGACTTGATGCTGCTCGATGAGCCATTCTCGGCGCTCGACACCGGTCTCCGCGAGGCCATGCGCGACATGGTGGGCGATTTGCTCGCTGAGGCAGGGATCACCACTATACTTGTGACCCATGATCAGGCCGAGGCACTGGCTTTTGCCGACCATCTCGTCGTCATGCGCGCCGGATCGGTGGCCGATGCGGGCCCGCCGCAGCGGCTTTACGCGCAGCCGGCCGATGTCGAGACTGCGCGGTTCTTAGGCGAGGCCATCGTGGTCACAGGGGCGCTTGAGAACGGTGTCGCCCACACGCCTCTGGGCATGATCGCGGTCAACCATCCGGATCAGGGGCGTGCCGAGATTCTCGTGCGGCCAGAACATATAGTTTTGGGTCCCGACGGCGCGAAGGGTGTCATTACGCACCGCGCCTATCGTGGCGCGCAGTGGCGGCTTGAGATCAAGCCGGATGCGGATGTCCCTTCGATAATCGTCGATGTGCCCGCGACGGTGGAGCATCAGCCGGGTGACGTGGTTTTCCTGCAGGTCGCAGGAAAAGGTCACGTCTTCGCCTAGGCCTCCGAGGCCTCGCGCAGACGATAACCGACGCCGGTTTCGTTTTCGATGAGGCCCGTTCCGGCGCCAAGTTTTGCCCGCAACTGGCCGACGAGCACCCGCAGATATTGCGCATCGTCCTTGTGAGCGGGTCCCCAGAGCCGTTGCAACGCCATGGCATGGGTCACGACGCGCCCGGCGTTATCGGCCAACAGCACGAAGAGATCGTATTCCTTGGGCGTCAGGTGGATGGTGTCCCCTGCCCGGTGCACGAGCCGCTTGTCGCGATCGAGGACGATATCGCCGAAGGCTTGCGGCTTATGCGGTATCGTTGCGGGTTCGCGATGCCGGAGAGCGACCCGGAGGCGTGCGAGAAATTCGCCGATGCCGAACGGCTTTTCGATATAGTCGTCCGCTCCCGCGTCGAGCGCAGCGATCTTCTCGGCCTCCTGATCGCGGGCCGACAACACGATGATCGGCACGGTCGAAAAGGCGCGCACCGTCTGAATGACTTCCTTGCCATCCCCATCGGGAAGGCCTAGGTCGAGGACGATCAAGGCAGGCGAGCGGGTTGCGGCTAGGCGCTTTGCAGCGGCGACGGTTTCTGCGCTTTCGACTTCGAAATCGGTCGCTTCGAGTGCTGCGCGCAAGAAGCGCTGGATCTGGGGTTCATCATCGACAACGAGGATACGCGGCTTCACGAGGCTGCTCGCTCGCTGCGCGGCAGGCGGATGACAAAACGCGTGCCGCGGCGACGTATGGCAGGGCTTTCAGCCTTGATCGTTCCGCCCATGGCCATGATGAGCCCGCGCGCAATGGCAAGGCCAAGGCCCGTGCCCGCGGCGCGCCCATCGCCCTTGGTGCGGCGATAAAATTTTTCAAAGATGCGTTCCAGATCCGCCTCCGGGATGCCTTTGCCTTCGTCGGTCACGGCGAGCACAACTTCGCGGCCCTCGCCACGGGCATAGACCGAAATCGTCCCATCGCCACCATATTTGCGCGCATTATCTAGAAGATTGAAGAGAACCTGTTCCAAAAGCGGAGCATCGGCGGCGGCGGCGGGCAGATCATCGGCGAGACTGACGTCGAAATCGACGCCGGGATGAATGCGCCGGGCGCGGGACACTGCGGAGGCGATGACATCGCGAAGGTCGATGGGATCGCGACGCGCCTTGATCATTCCCGCTTCGATGCGGGTCATCTCGAAGAGATTGGCGACAAAGCGCGTCAAGCGCCCGGCTTCCTCTTCAATTGAGAGCAACAGATCGGAACGTGTTTCGACAGGCATTCTATCGCCGAGTTCGCGAAGGCTTGTAACGGCTCCGGTGATGCTGGCGAGCGGGGTCTTGAGATCATGCGAGAGCGAAGAGAGGAGCGCCGCTTGCACCTTTTCGCTTTCGCGGGCGACGGTCGCGCGGGCACTCTCGCGGGAAAGCCGGGCACGATCGAGCGCGATCGCGGATTGTTCAAGGAGCGCATCGAGCGTGCGTTGTTCGCTCTCGCGTGGAGCGCCATCCTCGTGCCGCATGGCAAAGCCGGCGACGGCGAGCACCCGTTGCCCGGCCATGACGGGCCGCAGGAGATAGGGCACTTGCGGCAGGGTGCCCGTGAGAAAGCCGGCAGGCTCGCGCTTGTCGAGCGCCCAGCGCGCCGCGATCATCGCGGTGGCATCAAACGTTTGGTCGGGTGGCCAAGCGGAAATGACATCGAGTTCGCCAGTTTCATCTGGCGCAAGGACGATGACGCCACGACCGAGCGCCGTGTGGAAATGGCTCGCCATGGTGTCGAGCACCTGATCACGGCCAAAGGCTCCGGTCATTTTCCGCGCGAAATCGAGAAGCGCTTGCGCCTGTCGGGCCTGTTGGGCGGTGCGGTCGACGCTGAGCCGCAGGCTCGCCGCGAGTTGGCCCGCCGCCAGCGCCACGGCGACGAAAATGGCAAGTGAGAGCAATTCTTCGGGTCGCGCGACGGTGAGGCGGCCCGTCGGATCGATGAAGAAAACATTGTAGGCGAAAAACGAAAGGAGCGACGCGATCAGCGCCGAGAGGCGACCCGCGACGACCGCCGAGATCAGCACCGCCGCAAGGTACAGCATCGAAAGGTTTTGAAGGGCCACCAGCGCGGACACGCCAAGCCCCAGAAGCGTCGTCGCACCCACCGCGAGGATCGGCACGCCGAGGGTCAACGCCCATTCGGGTGGCGTCTTGCGCCGAGAGAGACTGATCCGGCCTTTGTCCTTTCGCGTCGCCACAACATGAACGCTGATTTCTCCGCCGCGTGCGAGGAGCGCATCAGGAAGGGAGCGACGCCAGAAGGGCGCCTTGCTGCTACGGCCGATGACGATCTGAGTGATATTTTCGCGCCGGGCAATCCTGAGGATGGCGTCAACAAAATCGCGCGCACTTTCGCGGCGGGTTTCTGCGCCGAGACGCTCCGCCAGGCGCAGCGTTGCTTCAAGCGTGTCATTGGCGGCGCCACTCGGTGGCAGGCTATGCGGGCGGAAGACCGATAGCACGATCCACCGGGCATTGAGACCCGAGGCGAGCCGGCTGGCTTCACGCACCACCGTGTCGGACATGCCATCGGGCCCGACGCAGACAAGCAGCCGCTCACCTGTCGCCCAGGGGCCTTCGATGGCACTCTGGCGGAGGAAATCGATCATCTGATCGTCCACCCGATCGGCGGCACGTCGGAGACTGAGCTCGCGTAGCGCCGTAAGCGTCGATGGTTTGAAAAACCCATCGAGCGCCCGACCGGTATTGTCGGGCAGATAGATCTTTCCCGCCTTGAGGCGCTCGATCAGCTCGGCCGGCGGCAGATCGACGAGAATAACCTCATCGGCCCCCTTGAGGACGATATCGGGCACGGTCTCGCGCACGGGAACGCCCGCGATGCGGCCGACGAGTTCGGAGAGGCTTTCGAGGTGCTGGATGTTGAGCGCGGTCCAGACGTCGATCCCCGCGGCGATCAATTCTGCAATATCCTGGTAGCGCTTGGGATGCCGGGCGCCGTCGGGATTGGTGTGGGCGAGTTCATCGACGATCAGCAATTGCGGATGGCGCTTGAGGGCGGCGTCGATATCGAATTCACCATAGGCACCCTGCGCGTCCCGGCGCGGCAGGGTTTCGAGACCTTCAGCGAGGGCGCTGGTCTCCGAGCGGCCATGTGTTTCGACCAGCCCCACGACCACATCGACGCCGCGCTCCTTCAGCGCCTGAGCGCGTTCGAGCATGGCAAAGGTTTTGCCGACGCCCGGCGCCATGCCGAGAAAAATCGTAAGCTTGCCGCGCTTTTCACGCGCGGCAAGCTGCAAAAGAGCGTCCGGATCGGGCCGGTTCTGCTCGCTGCCTTGGCCCATTTTACCTCGCCTCGGGCGCCAATTCGTCGAGCGCCAGATTGAGGGCGAGAACGTTGACACGCGGTTCGCCGAATATACCCAAAACCGGCAATTGCGTCATGCTGGCAATGAGCTCTTCAAGACGCCCCGCTTCAATCCCGCGCGCCTGCGCCACCCGCGCCACCTGCATCTGTGCATTGGCCGGCGTGATATCGGGATCAAGGCCCGAAGCCGAGGTTGTGACGGCATCGGCAGGAATATTTTGGCCCCCCAGTTGCTGGCTTGCCTCAGCAACGCGGTCCACCAGCCGCTTGTCGGTCGGACCATAGTTGGACCCGCTCGATGCCGCAGCATTGTAGGGATCGGGACCAGTGGCCGATGGGCGCGGCCAGAAATAAGTCGGGCCGGTGAAATTCTGGCCGATCAGGGTGGACCCGATGACGGCGCCATCGCGCTCGATGCGGCTGCCATTGGCCTGGTAGGGCAAGGCGGCCTGGCTGACCCCGGTAATGGCGAGCGGATAAGCGACGCCAAGAAGGAGGGTCAGCGTGACGGTCAGGACGAGGGCCGGGCGAATTTGGTTGAGCATGGCAAACTCCTAGATAATGCCGAGGCCGGTGACGATCATGTCAACGAGCTTGATGCCGACGAAAGGCGCGACGAGACCGCCAAGGCCGTAGATCAGCAGATTGCGCGAGAGCAGCGCGGCGGCGCCAACCGGGCGATATTTGACGCCGCGGAGAGCGAGCGGGATCAGGGCGACGATGATCAAGGCATTGAAGATGACGGCCGAAAGAATGGCTGACTGCGGCGAGGCAAGGCCCATGATGTTGAGCGCGGCAAGGCCGGGATAGGTCGCGAGAAACAGCGCCGGGATGATGGCGAAATATTTCGCGACATCGTTGGCAATCGAGAACGTCGTCAGCGCCCCGCGCGTCATGAGGATTTGCTTGCCGATCTCAACGATCTCGATGAGCTTTGTGGGGCTACTATCTAGATCGACCATGTTGCCGGCTTCGCGAGCGGCTTGCGTGCCCGACTGCATCGCAACGCCGACATCTGCTTGGGCGAGGGCGGGCGCGTCATTGGTGCCATCGCCGCACATGGCGATCAACCGGCCGCCGGTCTGCTCCTTGCGGATGAAGTCGAGCTTCTGCTCGGGCGTCGCTTCGGCGAGGAAGTCGTCGACGCCAGCCTCAGAGGCGATGGCGGCGGCGGTGATGGGGTTATCGCCAGTGACCATGACCGTGCGGATGCCCATGGCACGCAGCGCGGCAAAGCGCTCCTTGATGCCGGGTTTGACAACGTCCTTGAGATGGACGACGCCGAGCAGGCGATCGGCTTCGGCGACTGCCAGCGGCGTGCCGCCGGAACGGGCGATGGATTCGACCGCTTTGATGAACTCGGCACCGGCTTGATCGCGATCGAGACCCACGAAGCGGAGCACGGCGTCGACTGCACCCTTGCGGATGCGACGGCCTTCGACATCCACGCCCGAGAGGCGGGTCTGGGCGGAGAAGGGGATAAACGTCGTCGCTGTAGCGGCATGTGGGGGTTCGGTCACGCGATACTCGTCGCGGGCGAGAGCGACAATGGAGCGGCCTTCGGCCGTTTCGTCGGCGAGGCTTGAGAGCAGAACGGCTTCGGCCAACGCTTTGTCGCTGACGCCACCGACCGGAATGAATTCCGAAGCCATGCGATTGCCGAAGGTGATGGTGCCGGTCTTGTCGAGGAGCAGCGTATCAACGTCGCCTGCAGCTTCCACGGCACGGCCCGAAGTGGCGATGACGTTGAAGCGGATCAGCCGATCCATGCCGGCAATGCCGATGGCCGAGAGTAGCCCGCCGATCGTGGTCGGGATCAGCGTCACGAGCAGCGCCGCCAGCACGACCGCCGAAAGATCGGTGCCGGAATAGGCGGCCAGGCCATAGAGCGTGACGACGGCAATCAGAAAGATCAGCGTCAGGCCCGACAGCAGGATCGAGAGGGCGATCTCGTTCGGCGTCTTCTGCCGCTTCGCACCTTCGATGAGGCCGATCATGCGATCGACGAAGCTTTCGCCGGGACGCGTCGTGATCCGGATTTTGAGCCAATCCGAGATCACCTGCGTGCCGCCGGTCACAGCCGACCGGTCACCGCCGGCTTCGCGGATCACGGGTGCTGATTCACCGGTAATGGCGCTTTCATTGACCGAGGCGACGCCTTCAATGACTTCGCCATCGCCTGGGATGAGGTCGTTGACCTCGACGATGACGACATCGCCGATCTTGAGGGCCGTCGATGGAATGACTTCGCTGGAACGGTCGCCGGGCTTGTCGGGGAAAAGCAGCTTTTTGGCGAAGAGATCGGTCTTCGCGCGGCGCAGACTTTCGGCCTGTGCCTTGCCGCGCCCTTCGGCGACGGCCTCGGCAAAGGTGGCGAATAGTACGGTGAACCAGAGCCAGAGCGCGATCTGGCCGGAAAAACCAGCGGTCGTGCTGCTGGTCAGAAGGTCCTGGATGAAGATGACCGTCACCACCACGGCGACAATCTCGGTGACAAAAATCACCGGATTGCGCACGAGCTGGCGCGGGTCGAGCTTTATCACTGCATCGCGCAGGGCCGGCACCAGGATGGCGGGGCTGAAGACAGATATGGATTTTGTCGTCGTGGACATTTGCGTTGGTCCTAAAAGCTTTGGCCGGCGAGCATGGCGAAGTGCTCGGCGATGGGGCCAAGAGCGAGAGCGGGGAAGAACTGCAGCCCGCCCATGATGAGGATGATGCCGATGATGAGGCCGACAAACAGCGGCCGGTCGGTCGGGAAAGTGCCCGAGGAGGCCGGAACGCGTGGCTTGGCGGCGAGCGATCCGGCAATGGCCAGAACCGGCACGATATAGGCGAAGCGGCCAAGCATCATGGCAATGCCGAGGGTCGTATTGTACCAAGGCGTATTGCCGGTGAGACCGCCGAAGGCCGAGCCGTTATTGCCCGCAGCCGAAGTGAAAGCATAAAGGATTTCGCTGAGGCCATGCGGTCCCGGCGTCATGATCGAGCTCACCCCGAATTCGGCGACGGCCGAAATGGCGGTGAACCCCAGGATCACGAAGGGCAGGATGAGAATGGCCAGCATGGCCAGCTTCATTTCCCGCGCTTCGATCTTCTTACCCATGAATTCCGGCGTACGGCCAACCATCAAGCCCGCGACGAAAACCGCGAGGATGGCAAAGACCAGCATGCCATAAAGCCCCGAACCCACACCGCCCGGCAAAACTTCACCAAGCTGGATCAGGAACATCGGCACCAGCCCACCGAGCGGGGTGAGCGAAGAATGCATGGCATTGACGCCGCCATCGGAAAGACCCGTGGTGACAGCGGCATAAAGCGCGCTCATGGACTGGCCGAAGCGGACTTCCTTGCCCTCAAAATTGCCCATGGCGACATCGAGACCGGCGCCGTGCAGCAGCGGATTGCCCGCCGTTTCGGCCCAATAGACGAGGCCCGTGCCGACGACGAGCATGATGATTGTCACCGAAATCAGCGCCCAGCCCTGGCGGCGATTGCCGACCAACTGGCCGAATGAATAGACCAGCGCCAGCGAGATCGAGAGCATGGCGATGATATTGAGATAGTTCGAAAACGCATTCGGGTTTTCGAACGGATGCGCGGCATTGACGTTGAAGAAGCCGCCGCCATTGGTGCCAAGTTGCTTGATGGCTTCCTGGCTCGCCACAGGCCCGGTCGCAATCGTCTGCTGCGCGCCTTCAAGCGTCGTTGCGACGAAATTGGCATCGAGATTTTGCGGTAGGCCCAGGGCAACAAAGGCCAGCGCTACGATGACGGCGAGGGGGAGCAACACATAGAGCGTGGCGCGGGTCATATCGACCCAAAAGTTGCCGAGCGCCGACGTTTTCGAGCGGATGAAGGCCCGCGTAACAGCCATGGCAACGGCGATACCAGTCGCAGCCGACAGGAAGTTCTGCACCGTCAGCCCAGCCATCTGGCTGAAATTGCTCAGCGTGCTTTCGCCGCCGTAGTTCTGCCAATTGGTATTGGTCACGAAACTGACGGCAGTGTTGAAGGCAAGGTCTGGCGCCATGGGGCCGAAGCCCTGCGGATTGAAGGGCAGCAGGCCCTGCAGACGCAGGATGGCAAAGAGCGCGAGGAAACCAGCGAGGCTGAAGGCGAGCACGGAAAAGGTATAGCCAAGCCACCCCTGTTCCTCTTCGCGCCGGACGCCGGCCAGTTTGTAAAAGCCGGTTTCGACCGGCGACAAGACCGGCGAGAGCCATGTGCGCTCTCCGGAAAAAACGCGCGCCATATAGAGCCCGAGCGGCTTGGCGAGCAAAAGCGTTGCGATCAGCACGAGGCCGATCTGCACCCATCCGATGATGGTCATTTGGTAAACTCCGATCCGGTCAGAACCGCTCGGGACGCAGCAGCGTCACCAGGAGATAGACGGCAAGCGCCAGCGCGACGAGGAATGAGACAAGCAACATGGCAGGGCTAAAGCCGATCGAGCGCCAGCGCATAGCCCGCGAGAGCGGCGAGTATTGCGGCACCAACAAAGATGAAGAGAATATCGAGCATGGACAGAACTCCGACTGGAGCCTCTCCATTGCATCCGCGGCGCCTCAAGCTTCCATATGGATTGGATGGCGGCGGTATAAAGATTCCATAAAAGCGAAGGCCCGCATCATGTGCGGGCCTTCTCAAGATCACGCCTGGACTAACGCGACGTCTTCGCGCGGCGTGTCTGGTTCGGGCTTGATCCTGAACCAGGTGACATAGAGTGCCGGCAGGAAAACCAGCGTCAGCATAGTGCCGACGAGGATGCCGCCGATCATGGCAAAGGCCATGGGGCTCCAGAACACTTCGGTAGCGATCGGTATCAGCCCAAGGCTTGCGGCCAACGCGGTGAGGAGGATCGGGCGGACGCGATGCTCGGTGGCTTCCACCACCGCTTTCCAGGCCGCTATGCCTTCGCTCCGCAAATGCTCGATCTGGACGATCAGGATAACCGAATTGCGCACGAGAATGCCGATCAGCGCCAGAATGCCGAGAATGGCGACAAAGCCAAGCGGCTTGCCCGACGGCAGCAGCGCAGCGACCACACCGATCAAGGCAAGCGGCGCCACGGCGACGACGAGGAAGAGTCGCGAAAAGCTTTGCAATTGCAGCATCAACACGGTCGCCATGACGAAGAGCATGAGCGGAACGACCGCGATGATCGGTGCCGTGGATTCGGCGCTGCTCTCGACTGTGCCGCCTACGGCAATCGAATAGCCGGCGGGCAGCGTCTCGCTGAAAGCATCGACTGCAGGCTTCAGACCGGCAGCAACGGTTGCCGGCTGGAGATGGCCGAGCACGTCGGCACTGACGGTGAGCGTTGGGACGCGATTGCGCCGGACGATCATCGGATGCTCCTGAGTATAGGATAGCGTTGCGACCGATGAGAGCGGAATCGCCCGGCCATCACCCGTCGAAAGCTGCAGGTTCTGCAGCGTTTCGAGCGAGTCACGTTCGGCTGCCTCCGCCCGGCCTACAACGGTGACGAGGTAGATGCTGTCGCGGATCTGGGTGATCGGCTGGCCGCTCGAAATACCGTTGAGACCATTGGCGATATCGGCATTGGTGATGCCAAGTTGGCGCGCCTTGTCCTGGAGCACATCAACTTCGACGACCCGCATGGTCTCCATCCAATCATAGCGAACGAGCCCGAGATTGGGATTTTCGCTGATCTTGGCCGAGAGCTGCTGGGAAAGCGTGCGGACGGTTTCGATATCGGGACCACTGACGCGGTACTGGATCGGGCGGGATACCGGTGGGCCAAGCGAGAGCGTGCCGACATAGGTATCGGTGCCGGGGAAAGTCGTGCGGAGATAGGCTTCGATCTCCTCCTTCACCTGATCGCGGACATCGATGCTCTTGGTGACGATCACGGTCTGGCCAAGCGAGGGCCGGCCGGCTGGAACGTCGAGTGTCAGGACGAAGCGCGGGGCGCCCTCCCCAACATGGCTCGAAAAGTGGTCGATATTGGCATTGCCGATCAGCGCTTCGCTCTCGAACTTGGCGATCTGCGCCTGGGTTTCGGCGATCGACGCATTCTGCGGCAGGTGCCAATCGACGATCAGTTCAGGGCGATCCGAAGACGGGAAGAATTGTTGCTGCACATGGGTGAGCCCATAGACGGAGACACCGAAGAGCGCGACGGTGAAGGCTATGGTCAGCCATTTGAGCCGCATAGCGCCTTCGATGAGATTGGAAAAGCCCGTCAAAAGGCGGCCCTTGCCGTGCCCCTTGTGCTTCATCTGCTTGGGCAGAATGGAGACACCAAGAAGAGGCGTAAACAGCACTGCAACGACCCAGGACACGATGAGCGAAATCGCGAGCACCACGAAGAGGGTATAGGTGAATTCACCCGCTTGGCTCGGATTGAGGCCGATCGGGATAAAGCCCGCGACGGTCACTAGCGTCCCGGTCAGCATCGGGAAGGCTGTCGAGGTATAGACGGCCGTCGCCGCGTTGCGGAGGCTCTCTCCCGCTTCGAGCTTTGAGACCATCATCTCGACCGCAATCATCGCGTCGTCGACGAGGAGGCCCAGCGCAATGATCAGCGCACCAAGCGAAACACGCTGGAGCGAGATGCCGAGATAGGACATCGCGAGGAAGGTGATCGCCAAGACGAGCGGGATCGACAGCGCGACAACCATGCCCGCTCGGAGGCCAAGGCTGACAAAGCTGACGATCAGGACGATGGCGACGGCTTCAAAGAGCGCCTTGGTGAAGCCGTTGACGGCTTCTTCGACCACATGCGGCTGATCGGAAACGCGATGGATTTCGACGCCATAGGGCAGTTCCGCGACGATCCGGTCAACCTCATGTTCGAGGCCTTCGCCGAATTCGAGCAGATTGCCCCCTGCCCTCATGCCGATGGCAAGGCCGATTGCCGGCTGGCCATTGTAGCGGAATAGCGCGGTCGGGGGGTCGGTATAGCCCCGGCTGATGGTCGCGACGTCAACGAGGCGGAAGAAGCGCTCGCCGAGCCGGAGATTGATGTTCTTGAGGCTCTCGTCGGAGGTGAACTGACCGCCGACACGAACGACGACGCGCTGTGAACCGGCCTGAACGACGCCGGACGATGTGATCGCGTTCTGATCCTGCAGCGTCGCGATAACCTCGGCCTCGCTGATGCCGAGGGCGGCAAGCTGGCGGGTCGAAAATTCAAGGAAGACCTTTTCATCCTGCGCGCCGACGAGTTCCACACTGCCGGCTTCGGGGAGCGTGAGAATTTTCGAACGGGCGTCTTCGACATAGTCGCGCAATTGGCGCTGCGTCAGGCCATCGCCGGTGAACGCGAAGATATTGCCATAGACGTCGCCAAACCGATCGTTGAAGAACGGGCCCTGCACGCCTTGGGGGAAAGTATATGCGATGTCGCCAATCATCGAGCGCACTTCTTCCCACACCGAACGGACGGTGGCGGCAGGGGTCTCATTGCGCAGCGTGACGTAGACGGTCGTCTTGCCGGCAACCGTGACCGAGCGGCTATAGTCGAGCGTCTGCAAATCCTGGAGTTCGCGCTCGATCCGTTCGGTGACCTGATCGGTCACTACTTCGGCCGACGCACCCGGCCATTGGGCAACGATGACCATAGTGCGGATAGTGAAGGCCGGATCTTCCTCGCGTCCGAGATGGAGATAGGAAAAGACGCCGGCGACCAGAGCTACGGCCATGAAATACCAGACGAGCGAGCGATGCTGGAGCGCCCAATCGGAGAGGTTGAAGCCCTTCATTTACTTGCTCTCCTGCTCGAGCTTGATCTTCTGGCCATCGGCAAGGCTATTGACCCCGGCAATGACGACCCGCTCCCCTGACTCCAAGCCGGATTGGATAGTCACGAAGCCGTTGGCGGCCGGCGCAACGGTGACGTTGCGTTGGCTGACGGTCGCATCGGTTTCGTTGACGACGAAAATGCTGGTCGCGCCATCGACGGTCTTGATGGCCACCTGGGGGAGTTCGATCGCCCCGCTCACGCCACCTTGCGGAACAGCGCTTGCGGTGGTGCCGAGCCAGAAATCCTGCGATGGATTTTCAAGGCCGATGCGGAGGCGCCAGGTGCGGGTCACGGGATCGGCCTGCGGCGCGATTTCGCGCAGTGTCCCATCGGCAGCGACATCGGCTGCAAGCTGCGGCACGACCGCGAACCGATCGCCCAGCGAGAGGCCCTGCACCACTTCTTCGGGCACATCGATGACGAGATCGCGATCCTGCGGCTGGGCAATGGTGACCACGGCCTGGCCGGCAGCGACAATCGCGCCGGGCTCGGCACCAATGGCGGTCACGACGCCGTCGATCGAGGCTTTGAGGCCAGTATAGGCCAATTGCTCCTCGGCCTGTTTGACGCGGGATTGAGCCTGAACGAGACCGGCACGGGCCGCTTCCGTCTGTTGTTCGGATTCTTCAAGATTGGACGTCGAAATGACATCACTCTGGTTGAGCGTGCGCAGCCGGCCTTCGCTGGCGGCGGCATTGTCATATTGCGCCTGAGCGGTCTGGAGATTGGCGCGCGCCGTTTCGAGCGAAAGATCGTAGGTGGTGGCGTCGAGCGTTGCGATGGGGTCGCCGATGCTGACGGTATCGCCGACTTCGGCTGTGCGGGTCACGAGCGTGCCCCCAACACGGAAGGATTGGTCCACCGAGACTTGCGGCTCGATGACCCCGACAAAGCCAGCGACCGCGGCGCTGTTGGGCCCGGCGACAATGGAGAGCACCGGGCGGATCGGCGCTTCTGGTGGCGCCTCGGAACTGCAGGCAGCCAAGGTGCTGGCGAGCACCAGGGTAAGGGCGATGGAATAAAACTTGTTCATGCGCCGAGGTCCTGAACATCGACTTTTTGCTGGGGTGAAAGGAATTGCGTGCCGGAGACGACGACGCGATCACCGGGCTCGAGGCCGCTGCTGATCACCACATCGTCGGTGCCGTAGGATTCGATTTCGACGGGCTTGAGCGCGACGATGTTCTGCGCGTCCACCACCCAGACCTGTGCCACCTCGCCCGTCTGCCAAAGGGCGCTCGCGGGGAGATCGATGCGGGTTTCCGCAGGCCAGGACAGCACCGCCGTTACCGCTGATCCCAAAGGCATTTTCGAGCCGTCGTCGAGCGTCACCTTGACCTGAACCGTGCCGGTCGCATCGAGTGAGGGAGCTACTTCTGTTACCGTTCCGGTCGTCGAGATCGCAGGATTGGAGACCAGCGACACCTGCACCGGCCTCGACCTGTCCCAACGCGCAATCGCAGTTTCCTGCACATTGAGCGCCGCCTTGCGCGGGCCGTTTTCAGCGATGACGTAAACCGGGGAGCCGGCCTGGACCACCTCGTCGATCTCGTACAGTCGACGGATGATGACGCCATCGGCCGGTGCCTTGAGTTCGGTATAGCCGGCGCTTTCCTGCGCCAGATCAAGCTGGGCCTGGGCGCTGTCACGGGAATTGCTGGCGGTTTCCAATGCGGTCTGCGCACCATCGAAGGCGCTCTTCGTGGTCAGCCCTTGGTCGAACAGCGATTTCTGACGATCGAGCGTCGCGTTGGCCTGCTTCAGCCGCACTTCGGCGGCCTGAAGGCCGGCAGCGGCCGCTTCGACGTCCGCTTCCTGCTCCTGCGAGGAGAGGCGCGCGAGAACCTGGCCTCTGGTCACAGCCTCGCCGATCTTGGCGCCAAGCTCGGTCAGTTGCCCCGCGGTCAAAAACGCGACCGGCGTCTCGGCACGCGATTGAACGGCTCCGGTGATCTTGAGCGACTTGGCAACATCGGAAAGTGCAACAGACTGAACCTGCACCAGCGCCAGCGGCTTTTCCGGCGGGGTGGCGCTGGAACTGCACGCGGAAAGGGACGCCATGACCGCGACTACCGTGGCGGATCGAAGGATTGATGATGAACGGGACCGCATATGCGAGCTCTCCGACTGGCTGCGGCCATACTGCCGCCTATTTGACAGATGTAAAATTACGGCATAGATTTACGATTGTAAAGTAGGTTATGCAAGGACCCATGGACGCTCGTCTCGAACGATCCCGCGGCGCCATTTTGGACGCTGTCATTGAACTGCTGGACGCAGGACCTCTGTCCGGCCTCTCTATTACGCAGGTCGCAACAAAAGCTGCCGTCACGCGCCCCACATTCTACCAGCATTTTCCAGATCTCGCCGCCGCAGCGCGCGCGGCTGCCTTCATGCGCCTTGATGAGGCTCTGGCGCATTCAGAGGAAAATGAGGAACTGTCAGGCGAGGCGATGCGGGCCCATGTCGAAAAGGAGGCGATGGAAATTTTCGCCTATCTCGCAAAACACCGCACTTTCTTTGTGCGAGTTATGGAAGAGGCCGGAAATGCGAGCTTTTTCGATGACCTGGTTTCGCTGACGGGAACACGGCTCGTTCCCAGCCATATCGCACCTTCGGAAGCGAGCCCGGTCTACGCCCAGACAGTGAACCGCTTCTTTGCGGGCGGACTAAGCTGGCTCGCCATCAACTGGCTCAGAACCGAACCTGTGGAGCCAGCAGAAAAACTGGCTCAACGGATTGCGACACTGGTTTCAACGCTCAGTTTTGAGGGGCGCTAACCCCATCAGGTGGCGCGGACGGCCTGCAATTCGTCTAGACTGCCACGCACGCGATCAACAGCCTGCTCGACAGCTTGGGCAAGCATTTGCGGCAAAGCCGGCTTGTCACAAAACGAGGCATCGGGATAGCGCGACGAGAGTTGGTCGTGGCTGGCATGGCCGGAGTGAAAAACAATCGGGACGCCCGCCTCTGCCAGCACATCGGCGGCAGGCAGGACTTCCCCGTCTTCAAGACGCACATCGAGAACCGCGCATAGCGGCAAATTATTCTCGAGATAACGAAGGGTATTGCGAACGCTGGAGAACGGACCGTCTACATCCCAGCCCGCTTCACGCAGGGTGTCTTCAACGTCCATCGCTGTAAGAAGCTCATCTTCGACCAGCAAGATCTTGTTATTCATCTAACTCAATTACCGAAGTCGGCACGCTTAACTCGTGTTTCAGGCGATTGTCATCCACTGTGGTGATCAGTTCGCCCGCCAATTGTCGCGCCGAGGTCTCCATAAGGATCGTTCCGAAACCGGAACTCTCAATGTGCGGTACAGCGGTCACCCGCTGCTCTGTCCATTCGAGGGACAGCCGGTGGTCATGAACAGACCATTCCACCAAAAGGTTCCCCGGCTCGGGACCGAGGACGCCATATTTGACGGAATTGGTGGCCCATTCGTGGATGATGAGGGCAAAGGACGAGATGGCCGATGCCTTAACCTCCAGCACTGGCCCTGACGAATGGATTTGCGCATGGCCCTCGTAGGGGGCAAGCGTTGCCAGTATGAGGTCCTTGATATTGGCCGACTGCTCGCCTTGCGCACTGGTCGACAGCGAGTGGGCCCGGCCAAGCGCGGCGATACGCGAGCCGATGTCCTCGGCCATGTCGCCGACCTTCTCGTAACGACGCGACGCGATGCGGATCATCCCGGCGATGAGCGCGAAGAGGTTTTTTACGCGGTGGTTCATCTCGCGCAGCATCACGTCGCGCGTTTCGGCCAATTGGTGCTCCGGCGTGACGTCGATGGTCACGCCAATCAGGCGACGCTCACCGTTATCGTCGATCAGACGGCCAAAGGCTCGGACCCAGCGAAGACCAGCGGTCGCCGATTGAATACGGAAGGTCGCTTCGAAATCACCGCGGCCAAGCGAGGCGTCGTGGAGCTTTTCCTTCACCACCCTACGGTCGGCGGGGAAAACGTAGTTGATCAGATCATCGACCGCGCCATCGCGCTCATAGATGCCGAAATTGGCCAATTCAAAATTGTCGAGAATGGCTCGACCCGTTAGCGGGCTATATTCCCAGACGCCAATTCCGGCGGTGCGGACCGCCATATCAAGGCGTTCACGGCCCTGCTCGAGCTCGCGCTCCATGGAGAGGAGATCTGTCAGTTCGGTGAGAACCAGCATGGCCCCATCGATCTCATTGGATGCGAGGCGATAGGGACGGATCTTGAGCGCAAAGGTCCGACGACCGTCTTGGCTCAGCACGCGTCGCTGGATCGACTCGCCTGTTTCCGCCACACGCTGGGCATCGTCGAGATAATCGGGCGAGGCCAGACGGCTTGCGACTTCGGAGAGCGAACGGCCACGGTCGCCGGCTTGCAGCGGGAAGACTGTCGTTGCGGCATTGGTGAAACTGCGGACCCGCAGGTCGCGATCGAGAACGATAACGGCGAGATCGGTTGAATCGAGGAAATTTCTGAGGTCGGCGTTGACGACGGAAATCTGATCGACCTTGGTCTTGAGCTCGTCGTTGACGGTCGAGAGCTCTTCATTGGTCGATTGAAGCTCCTCGTTCATCGACATCATTTCTTCATTGGAGCTTTTGAGCTCCTCATTGGCCGTTTCGAGCTCTTCCACGGCGGAACGAAGGCGGTGACGGGTCAGGCGCAGTTCGCTCTCGATGGCTTCGAGATGTTCATCGCCATCGCTTTCCGCCAGCGTGTCGCCATCGGTAAACATAGCGAAGGGCGCGGATTCCTGGAACACGAAGAGGAAGGTGCCATCAGCCAAGGGATCGCAGACGACCTCAGCGGTCACCGTGCCGAAATCTGACTGCACCTTGACGTCGCGGCTGACAACGCGGCGCTTGGCTTCCTTGGCCTGTCGCAGCAGCGGGGTAATGGTATTGCGAAGACCGGGACGCGCCAAAGACGTCGCGCTCGCCGTATCCATCGGGGTGACGGGAAAATCGAAGAAACGGCCCAGCCGGCCATAGGCAGCAACGATCAGCCCTTCGCCATCGACAACGAGGCTTGCTGGAACATAGCGCTCCATCAGCCGCGATTTGGCAAGACCACCTTCCTTGATCACACGAGTCACTTCGCTTGTGTCGCGATCAGCGCGACGCGGCGCCGCTTC
Organism: Devosia sp. BK; assembly: GCF_032907385.1. Taxonomy (NCBI): domain Bacteria; kingdom Pseudomonadati; phylum Pseudomonadota; class Alphaproteobacteria; order Hyphomicrobiales; family Devosiaceae; genus Devosia; species Devosia sp. BK. The sequence goes on along the minus strand of NZ_JAIMBX010000003.1, from coordinate 611,522 downwards.
ACCCCGTCCGCCAGGCAGCTCCATGGGATAGCTCGGTGACGTGTTGGAGCGCTTGAAGATGCGCGCTTGGGCGTTGACGGCTGGGAAGAGATTGTCGAAACGGCCGACGGTCTCCGACGGACCGAGCACGAGAAAGCCACCCGGCTTCAATGCATAGTGCAGCAGCGGCAGGACCGACTGCTGCAGCTTGTCATTGAAATAGATCAGCAGGTTTCGGCACGACACGAGATCGATGCGCGAGAACGGCGGATCCTTGACGACGCTATGATTGGAAAAGCGAATGAGATCGCGAATGTGCGAGGCGATGGTAAAATGGTCTTTGTGGGGGACCGTATACTTCTCGCGCAATCGGGCCGGAATGTCGGCCATGGCGGAATTGGGATATGACCCATCCCGCGCAATCTGCAGCATCTGCTCATCGATGTCCGTGGCAATGATCTGTACCGTCAGCGGCCGGTTGAGGGTTTCCGCAGCCTCGGCAAAGAGCATGGCATAGGAATAGGCTTCTTCGCCAGACGAGCATCCCGGTATCCAGACCCGGATACCATCTTCATCGGCATCGGCTGAGACGAGCGGCTTGATCGCCTCTTCGGCAACCTGCCGGAAAATGGCTTCATCGCGGAAAAAGCGCGTAACATTGATGAGAAGGTCGCGGAACAATGCCTCGCATTCGGCGCGGTCGGTGCGCGTCCGATCAAGATAATCCCGGCCTTTGGCTATGCCGAGGACATGCATGCGCCGTTCGACGCGACGCACGAGGGTCGAACGCTTGTAACCGGAAAAATCGTGTCCGACAGCAGTCCTCAAGACGCGGCAGAGTTCATCGACATGATCGGCGACAACTTCGGCCTGATCGTGTTTGTCGACCTTGTGGCGGTTGAAGAAGGACTGGAGCCGGCCAACGATCTCGGCGGGTGCGGCAACGAAATCGACCAGGCCCGTTCCCACGGCCGAAAGCGGCATGCCATCATATTTCGCGGTGCCCGGCTCCTGGACGACACTAATGCCGCCATGCTCCTTGATGGCCCGCAGACCCGTGGTGCCGTCGGCACCCGTGCCTGAGAGGATGACACAAGCTGCGTTGGTCGTCTGGTCGAGCGCAAGCGAAATGAAGAAGTCATCGATAGGCCGCCGAAGGCCACGCGGCTGCTCGAAATCGGTCAGGGTCAGGTGACCATCCACGATGGCAAGGCCATGGCCCGGCGGAATGATATAGACCGTATCGGCCTCGACCTTTTCACCACCCTCGCATTGCTTGACGATCAGCTCGGTGTGCCGATCGATCAACTGAGCCATCATGCTTTCGTGGTTGGGGTCGAGATGCTGCACCACGACAAAGCACATGCCCGGCGATGTGCCGGCTGCTGCAAACATGTCGCGGAGCGCTTCCAACCCGCCCGCTGATGCACCGATGCCGATAACCGGCACAGTGGAGTCTTCCTCGATGTCTGTCGTCACCGCGGGTTGGTTGAGGGTCACGAGTTGGACGCCTCCAACTGGGAAAGGATCATTTTTGCCTGAGCGATCATGGCGGCAGAATTGGCGATGGTTGCAAGTGAGCCTTCGATGATCATGCCGCTTTCCTGCAGCACGGGTGAGAGACCCGAAATGGCTTGCGACAATTGCAGATCATAGCTGTCGAGCATGGAAAGATGCGACCGGCTCACATCGAACTGCGAGGCAAATATGTAGCGCGTCGTTCCGCTCGGTCCCTTGAGTTTTGACATGAAAAGCAAATTGACAAAGGGCTTGTCGTCCTTGGTGAAGTTGACGATGGGTGTACGCACCGTCTGGACGTCTGGTTCAGAGAGGAAACGGCGGATGTCGGTCAACGCGTCGACATTTTCGGATTTACCCCGCGACCGCGACACCTGAAGGAAGCGGCAATTCTGCCCGACGACTTCGTCGCTGCCATAGCCCGTCAGATCACAGAAAGCCGTATTGACCATGACCAGACGATGGTCGTCGTTGACATCGGCGAGAGCCAGGGCGACCCGGGCGCTGCTGATATAATTGGCCAATTCCGGAGTGATCTGCTGATCTGCCACGAGAGTCTCCAATGTTGGATCATGGACCGGGCCAGATCGAGTAAGACGGTTCTGCCAGAGAATGCACATCAAGGGCCAGAGGTTCTTATCCCTTTGCCCGACACGTGTCGCGAGAAACGACGGATTGGGGCAGGAATTGCGGACCACCCGAGGCAATGAACTTCGGGCAGATAGATTTTGTCCAAACAAATTAAGGCGATAACCGGTCCGTCCGCTTAGTTATCAGTATTGTTAGTGCGGCGCCGAGGGCTTTCCGAGACGCGCTGCCCCTCCCATGCACATGCCCGGAACCCGGCTCGTTGGATTGCCATTGTCGTAGGCTGCCTGTCGCAGCCTGTTGTTTATGCGCATGACGCTCTTGCGGACGAGACTTCTCGCTTCCGTAGGCACATGCGTTAGCCAAGGTTTTGCAATGCCTGTTTACGCCTCTGACCGGGACGAGCGTCCCGTCCCCCGCGCCAGCTATCGTCTGCAGCTTAACAAGGATTTTGGATTTTCAGACGCCGAGAAACTGGCGCCGTACCTTGGCCGGCTAGGCATCAGCCACGCCTATCTCTCGCCAATTCTCAAAGCGCGGCCCGGCAGCATGCATGGCTATGACACGGTCGACCATACGCTCGTCAACCCAGAACTCGGCACGCTCGACGGCCTCAGGCAAATGGCGGCGGCGCTTCGGCGCGAGGGAATTGGCATCATCCTCGATATCGTGCCCAACCACATGGGCATTGGCGGGGCGGAAAACCCCTATTGGCTCAACGTGCTCGAATGGGGGCGCGATAGCCGCTATGCCTATTGGTTCGACATAAACTGGGCGCCGTCTGAACCATCGCTGCAGGATAAGGTTCTCATGCCATTCCTCGGCTCTGCGCTGGGCGAGGCAATTGAAACGGGACGCATGTCCCTCAAGTTTGATGATGCCACAGGTAGCTTTGCGATCTGGGCTGAAGACACGCACAAATTGCCGATCGACCCACGGCACTATGCGGAAATCCTCAAACATGCAGGCGACATAGACGAGGCCCTGCTCTCCGGCTGGGGCGTCGATCAGGATGTCGCAGCGCAGCTGAAGACGCGGTTGGCAGAGGCTCGCGCCCCGGGCATCGAGATGGCAGTTCAGCACTTCAACAGCGAAGCGGGGCGGCAGGATCTCGCGGAGCTGATCGCCAAGCAGAACTGGCGCGCGGCGCGCTACTCCGTCGGTGCGGACGAAATCAATTATCGTCGCTTCTTCATCGTCTCCGATCTCGCGGCGATCCGTATCGAGCGGCAGGAGGTCTTCGACCATGCCCACAAGCTGATATTCCAGCTTGTCGAAGAGGGCTTGGTCGAGGGCTTGCGCATAGACCATATCGATGGCCTCTACGACCCCAAGCAATATACGTTGCGGCTGCGGCAAGCTTGCCCGCGACCAATCTATCTCGTCGTCGAAAAAATCCTCGCGCCCGGCGAGGCTTTGCGGTCGGATTGGGATATCGACGGCACGACGGGCTATGAATTTGCCAATGTGACGGCTCAATTGCTTGTCGACCCTGCGGCAGAAGGAACGCTGACCGAGTTTTATCGCGATTTTACCGGCGAGACGGGCACGCTCGACGTGCTGGAGCGGGAAGCCAAGCTCGAGATCATCGACTATGAAATGTCGGCCGAGCTTGACGCCCTGACGACGCGGCTCACTGCGATTGCTGGAAGCCACAGGGCATCGGCAGATCTTACGCGCAACGGTATCCGCAACGCTCTTCGGCATTTTTTATCCTGTCTTTCGGTCTATCGAACCTATGTCGACGGCGACACGACGGCGAGCGACCGGGACGATGTCGAAGACGCGCTGGCCGAAGCGCAGACGATGGCGCCGTCGCTGGATGGGGCCTTGTTTGATTTCCTCAGGGATGTCGCGCTCCTCAATATCGAGGGCGACCACGTGCTCGAAACGGCGATGCGCCTCCAGCAGTTTACGGGGCCTGCCATGGCCAAGGGTCTCGAGGATACGGCGCTCTATCGCTACAACCGCCTGATTGCCCTGTCGGATGTCGGCGAGCGGCCGGACCAGTTCTCGGCCAGTCCCGATCAGTTCCACGCATTCAACCGCGATCGCGCCGCAAATTTCCCCGGCGGCATGCTGACGAGCTCGAGCCACGATACCAAGCGCGGTGAAGATGTCCGCTCCCGGATCGCCGCGGTGTCGCTGCTACCGGAAGAATGGATAGCAAAGGTCAGCGAATGGCGGGCCCATTTCGGCGAGGAGATCGACGCCAACGACCTCTATTATTTCTTCCAGCAACTGCTTGGCGCCTGGCCAGCGGAATTTGCGGGCTTGGGCGCGATCGATCCAGACAAACTGGAAACATTCCGCGAGCGCACAAGAGGCGCCATGACCAAGGCTGTCCGCGAAGCACGGCGGCATACGACTTGGACGGCAAACTCGGAGGACTACGAAGGCGCACTGATGGCGGTGGTCGATCAGACACTTGATCCAGATGGCGAGTTCCTGGCCGATTTCCGCGCCTTTGCGGACGAGATTGGGCCGCTTGGCGCGCGGAACAGCATCATCGCCGCGACGCTAAAGCTGACCGTGCCGGGCATGCCCGACATCTATCAAGGCGCCGAGCTCTATGAGCAGAGCATGGTCGACCCTGACAACCGTCGCCCAGTCGATTTTGCCGAGCGTACGGCACTGCTGAACGCGCTGCCCAATGATCTCAGCGAGACCATGGCCGATTGGACCAGCGGCAAGACCAAGCTTGGCGTGATCAGCCGGCTCTTGGCTCTTCGCAAGGAGATCCCAAACCTCTTTGCCAAGGGCCGTTACGAGCCGATCGCTTTCGACGAGGAAAATTCGCGCGCGGTCGGCTTCCTGCGGCGCGATGGCGATGCGGCCATTCTGGTTCTGGCGTGGCTGGGGCTGCCGGAAGATACACCGGATCTAAAGGTGCAATTGCCAAGCGAACTGGCGGCAGGAGACTGGACCAATGTGTTCACTGGCCGCGAAGTCGACAGTGGTTCGCTCAACGAAATCCTTGGCGAGATGCCAGCCGCAGTGTTGCGGCTGGCCTGAGGGTCAGACTGGCTCGGTGGCGCGGTCGCGGGTATGCCATTGCCCGTCGCGCCACTCGCGCACCGTCACGGTGATCAGCTCATTGCTGATATCGATGAGGTTATAGGCATTCGGCTCGCCCCGCAGGCGAGTTGAGATGGCCGAGGACGCCTGGGCAATCAGGATGGGCGCGACGACGGATTTACTCAGGCCCATGGGCTGGCCCTCGCGCCGTTTGTCCGTCTGCTCGTGTTTACGCACATAAGACAGATGAAAGTGCCCCGAAAGAACAAGGCGCACGCCAAGGTTGGCGAACGTTTCGAGCGCATCGTCCGCTCGCTTTACCCGCTTGGTTTTTTGGATCATCGGCTCGGTGGGAAAGAGCAGAGGATGGTGGGCCACAATGACGCGTACGGCGTTGGATGAGGCCTTGGCAAAGCGCTCGTCGAGATCTTCGAGTTGGCCACGCGAGATCGTGCCATGCCCCCAATTCCACTCAAGCCGCGCGCGACGTGATGTGCGCATGCCAACAAGCGCGACGCCGTCCATTTCGAGGAAGGGCTCGAGGTCGGGCGAAATGTACTTCTTGTAAAACCCGTAGGGATTTAGGAAGCGTCGGAAGATGTTGACGGCTGGCACGTCGTGATTGCCCGGAACGGCAAATACCGGCGCGCTCAGTTTGTCTAGAAACTCGCGCGCTTGCTCGAATTCTTCCTTGGTGCCGATCTGGGTAAAATCCCCACTCGCAACGATGAGATCGGGGCGCTGGGCATTGATGTCGTCGGCAAAGCCTTCGGCCAGCTTTGGATCGTGATGGCCGAAATGCAGGTCGGAGATATGCAGAATCTTCATGCGGCTTCCACAGTGGATTGAGTGGCAAGTTCGGTCGGGACGATGACGGACAAAGCCCGCGGGCGGATCGAGAAATTGAGCGGGCTCTGCAGCGCCTGGACTTCGCCGTCGAGCATGACTTTGACTAGCCCCTTCTTGGTGGTGATGACGACGCCGTTGATGCTTTCCATCGACAGCGCCTCATCGCTGCGCCAGCGGCCGAACAGCATGTTGGTGGAGAGACGGAAAAAGTCGCCGGCATTGAGATGCCGCAGCACGTACAGCGTCAGCGTCCCACGATCGAGGCTGCTGCGCGAGAAGAACTGGCCCAGCCCTTCGTCATAGGAATTGCTGGCCACCGCAATCGCCTGCACCCGCTCGAGCCGCCGCTCCCCTTCAAGCGGTTCGATGGCGATGGCAAGGCGCTTGGCCCGCGAGAGGCGCCGGAAAAAGTAACGCACAAAGCCGATCTTGGCGGAAAAGGTCTGCTTGCCGCGAATATGCTCGCGCCCAGCGGCGAGCCCCGGAATGAGCCCGATAACGACCTTATGAAGAAAAATCTGGCCATTGACCTCGCCGACATCGATACGGTGCTCTACACCCGTCGCCAAGGACGCGATGGCCGCAGGCAGATTCAATGGGACGTGAAGATCCTTGGCGAGCGCATTGACAGTACCGAGCGGCAGGATAGCCAGGGCTTTCTCAGAACCGACAAGGGCGGACGCGACCGCCGTGATCGTGCCATCTCCCCCCGCGGCCACGATGACGGATGCATCGCTTGCCATAGCATCGGCAAGTCTGACGTTGAGCGTCACGTCGGTCCGTGCGTCAATCGTTGCCTGCATTTCGTGCGAGGCGAACATATCCTTGATGGAATCGGCGGAAACGCCTGTTGCGATGGCGGTTCCGGCATTGGCATTGAATAGGACGTAATAAGTGTGTTTGGTCACGGTGCCTGGCCCGGGTAAGACTTTGGCATTGGAACGTGCGGGCAGCCTATGCGTTGCCAAAGGCGCCGAAGGAAATCCATGTTCGACACACTCAGCCGTTCAAAACACTACCGCCGCGTCCACAGCTTCGTGACCAAGGAAGCCAAACTCTTGACTGGCATCGCGCTGGTCTCGGGGCTCATTCTCGCATTTCTTCGCATTGCGGATGAAATGATCGAAGGCGAAATGGAAGCCTTCGACAATGCCATCCTCATGGTTTTCCGCGACCCGAACAATGTCGATCAGATCATCGGCCCGGCTTGGGTCCATGAGATGGTGCGCGATCTGACGTCGCTGGGAAGCTTCGCGATCCTGGGACTTCTGGTCCTTGGCGTGTGCAGTTACCTGCTTCTCGCACGCATGCGGACGGAAGCACTGATGATCGTCGTTTCCGTGCTTGGCGGAACGCTGCTCAGTACGTTTCTCAAGATGGGGTACAACCGCCCGCGGCCCGATCTTGTCGCGATGTCGACCCAGTTCACCGCGAGCTTCCCGAGTGGACACGCGATGCTGTCGGCCGTGACATTCCTCACGATCGGTGCCTTGCTCGCACGTCTCGCGCCAACGCGGCCGCTCCGGATCTTCAGCATCAGCGCCGCGATTGTCCTGACCGTCATCGTTGGCATAAGCCGGCTCTATATGGGCGTGCATTACCCCAGCGACGTGCTGGCGGGGTGGTGCCTCGGCGCAGCGTGGGCGCTGTTTTGCGTGATGTGCGCAACCATGCTTCAGCGTCGCGGCGCCATCCAGCAGGGGCTGCCCGAGGACGCTTGAGACTTGCTCTGGTAGCAAACAAGCAAGATGATGCTCTCATTGCACTTGCGACCGACTCGCCGATTGAGCGTTTGGGTCCATAGTGTCGGGAAAACCGGAAAGCTATGACCAGCGCTATTGACCCCCTGCTTCACCGCCTTGAGACGATCGGCAAACTGACCGACGCCGACCGCGACGCCTTGCGGCGCCTACCGTTGCGAGAGAGCGATCTATCCAAGGGGAGCGAGATCGTCTCGGATGGCGAGGTGTCGTCGAGTTGCTGCCTCGTGGTCAGCGGCTATCTCTGCCGCTCGAAAACCCTCCCGAACGGCAATCGTCAGATCTTCTCGCTCCATACCGCGGGCGATATTCCCGATCTCCACAGCCTCCACCTCAACAGGATGGACCATAGCCTCAGTGCTATCAGCGATTGCCGAATAGCGCGTATTCCGCATGACGCGGTCTATGAGGCGCTCGACCGGTCGCCAACGCTCAACGCCCTTCTCTGGCGCGACACGCTCATCGATTCCGCCGCGTTCAGGGCTTGGATGCTGATGTTGGGCCAGGCCGAGGCTGTGTCGCGGATGGCGCATTTTTTCTGCGAGCTCTTCACCCGCGCCGCCATGGCTGGGCTGACCGATAACAACACCTTCCCACTCCCCCTGACCCAAGCCGACCTTGGCGACATTCTGGGGATTTCCATGGTACACGCCAACAGGACCCTGCAGGATCTGCGCGGCCGGGGCGTGATGGATTTCGACCAGCAGATCGTGTCGATCCTGCGCTGGGAAGAGTTGCGCAAACTTGGGCAGTTTGACCCCTCCTACCTGCACTATCTTGACGGCCGAGTGGGCCGGGATAATCCCGCAAAACTGTAGCCAAGGATTTTTGAAGGAACCCAAGCCACTAGAGCGCACTTCTCACTGCCGAGGAGTTCGCTAGATGCCCCGGTTCTACTTCGATTTCGCGTCCAACGATGATGTCAGTGTCGACACGATCGGCCAGGAGCTGGAAAACGAAGAAATGGCCCACAAGGAAGCCGTAAAAGCCTTGGCCGAGATCGCGGCCGAGGAAATTCCAAGGGATGGCGAATTGGTCCTAACCGTCACGGTTACCGACGCCGAACGGCAAACCCTGTTCACGGCGCAGATGACATTTCAGCCGACGATTTAGTTTGTTACGCTGTGCCTGACGAACTTATCCGCACAAAATTGCAGCCAAGCCGTTAGACCCTCTGCTAGAACTCGCCGCTGTCGATGTGACGTCTTGTGAGACCCGGTCTTGGCTTCGGAACGCAGCACTATTCTTGGCGATCTGGGTCAGTCTGCTCGGCTCCGCCACATGTTTCTATTGGCAGTGATATCAATCCTCTTGCTGATCGCGTTCATTTTGGCGATCTGCCTCGGCTCCACCGCCATACCGCTCCAGTCGGTCGTTGCGGTTCTGACCGGGCAGACAAGCAATGCCCCGGGTGACGCAGAAATCATCCTCTCCATCCGCCTGCCGCGCGCCATGACTGCAGGCCTTGCCGGAGCCGCGCTCAGCGTTGCCGGGCTTCAAATGCAGACAATGATGCGCAATCCACTGGCCGATCCCTTCGTTCTCGGCATTACTTCGGGCGCCAGCCTTGGCGTCGCGCTCGTCGTTCTCGCCTCAGGCAGTGCTATCGGCGTCTTCTTGACGGGAGGCTTGGGCATCGGCACCGGTTTTGCCCTAGTCATCGCGGCTACGCTGGGCGCCTTGCTGGTTTTGACGCCGACGCTGGCTGTTGCAGCGCGCCTCCAAAACCCAACCACTGTTCTGGTTTTTGGTTTGATGACGGGCTACGCGGTTTCCGCCTTCGTGACGTTGCTCGTGGCTGGGGCGGCGCCAGACCAATTGGCGCGTTGGGTCGCCTGGGGATTTGGATCGTTCAGCGCGGTGACCTGGACGCAATTGCAGGTGCTGGCGCCGGTGGTCATCATCGGCCTCCTGATTGCGTGCCTCAGCATCAAACAACTCAACGCTCTGCTGCTCGGTGAGACCTACGCGCAATCCATGGGCCTCAATACCAAGGCAATGCGTCTTGTGACCATGGGGACAGCGTCCATGCTCGCCGGCGCGGTAACCGCTTTTTGTGGACCGATCGGCTTTCTGGGTGTGGCAGTGCCACACATCGCACGCTCTCTGTTGAAATCCTCCGACCACCGCGTTCTGGTACCAGCCTCGATCATGCTTGGCGCTCTCCTCGCCCTCCTCGCGCAATTGATTTCGTTGCTGCCAAGCCAATTCGGCGTCTTGCCACTCAATGCAGTGACGGCACTGATCGGCTCGCCGGTCGTCGTTCTCGTGATCCTCCGCGCCCGAAACGGGGGCTTTGTCGGATGACGGCGCTGCTTGAGGCAAGGGATCTCGCGGTCGGCTATGGCCGTCGGCGCGACAAGCGCACGGTTCTGACCGGGCTCAACCTGACCGTCCAACCTAGCGAGATGGTTTGTCTATTGGGTCCCAACGGAGTGGGAAAATCGACACTGATGCGGACCCTGGCGCGGGCCCTGCGGCCGCTCTCCGGAACCGTTGCTATCGCAGGAAGTGATACCGCCCGAATGTCACCTGCCGAGCTGGCCCGGCACGTTGGGGTCGTGCTCACAGAGCGCATCAACATCGGCGCCATGCCGGCTTTTCGGCTGGTCGAGCTCGGCCGATACCCGCACGTGAATTGGGCGGGACAGTTGGGCGAGGCGGATCGAGAGATTGTACGGGAGGCTATTGTCTCCGTCGGCGCAGCGCATCTGGCACATCGCGATATCAACGAATTGTCGGACGGCGAACGCCAGCGCTTCATGATCGCGCGGGCTCTCGCACAAAAGCCATCCGTTCTGTTGCTCGATGAACCATCGGCATTTCTTGACGTATCAGGGCGTGTCGAGATGGTCGCCATGCTCCGCCATTTGGCGCGCGATCAAAATATTGCGGTCATTCTTTCGAGCCATGATCTCGACCTGTCGCTGCGCACCGCCGACACGATCTGGTTGATCGATGGCAAGCGCCACGTGCATATCGGTGCGCCGGAAGACCTGCTTGCCGATGACACCTTTGCGGCGGTGTTTTCGGGGCCAAACGTTACCTTTTCGGTAACCGATCAAAGCTTCAGGATCAGAACGCATCCTCGCGGTCGCGCCTTCGTTTCCGGTTTTGCAGGCCGAGTAGATTTTGCGCGTTCAGTTCTCGAACGGGAGGGATTTGCGCCCTCGGATGCGCGCATGGCCGAGTTGATCGTGACCGTCGGAGAACAAGGATGGACGGCAGAAGGAAACGGCACGCAGGCGGAGGGACAGAGCTTTGCAGACCTTGCCCGCTTTGCTCGGCGAACGGGAGAAAGCGTCCAGTGATTTCCAATCGAGTTTTTCTCGGCATGCTCCTTGCCCTTTTCAGTGTGTTGCCATCGATGGCGGCGCCTGCGCTCGACGCGAAGGGCTGCGCTACCGCTTACGAGGCGGGGCAGGACTATTTTGCAGCCAAGTCGCAGATCGAATTTTCGGACAATTTCTCCGTCGCGTATTTTGGGAATTACAAAATCGTCACCGTCGACCGGCCCTATCCGGGCGGTCAACCCGAGCACTATGTGCTGGTGCAATGCGGCACGCCAAGCCCGGACCTCGGACCGGACATGGCCAATGTGCCGCGGATTAGCGTGCCGGTTCAGTCGCTGTTTTCAGGCAGCACGGCACAGGCTCCTGCGCTTGTCACCGTCGGCGGATTGAAGGCGCTGACCGGAGTAGCCCGGCGAGATTTCATCGCGACGCCGGAAGTCATTGCGCAGATGGAAACAGCCGGGGTGGTCGAATACGAAACCTCGGGGGTCGTCGATATCGAGGCCGTGGTGGCGGCGCGGCCCGACGTGTTCATGGCGGGCGGGAGTGGCGAGGCCGAAATTCAGCGGCTCGCAGCGACAGGCATTGCCGTCGTCAACTTTGCCGACTGGCAGGACACATCGCCGCTCGGCCGGGCCGAATGGGTCAAGTTCATGGGGCTTTTCTTCAATGCCGAAGCCAAGGCCGACGAGAGCTTTGCAGAGGTCGCAAAGCGATATGCAGCAGCGGAGGCATTGGTCTCAGGAGTTGCGGAAGACGATAAGCCGTTTGTCCTCAGCGGACAGGCGTTCGGTGGCGTGTTCTTTGCGGCGGGCGGCAAGTCATTCATTGCGCAGCTCATTGCCGATGCAGGCGGACGCTATATCTTTGCTGATAATACCAGCACCGGTAGCTTCGAAATCCATGACCTCGAACAACTTGTGACCCGCGCGCGGGAGGCAAGTGTCTGGATCCAGGCGGCAATGACCTATCGCAGCCTTGCCGATATCGCGGCAGAAAATCCCCGCCTCGCCGCGCTGCCCGCGGCCCAGGCAGGAGAGGTATGGATACCCGATGCATTGAAGGGGCCGAATGGCGGCGTGCAGTTCTACGAACTGGGCACCATGCGCCCCGATCTGGTGCTGCTGGATCTGATCTCGATCCTCTATCCAGAAAAACTGCCGGGCTACCAGCGCGTGTTCAATCGCGCGATCACGATCGATTAAGGCGACACTGTGGATAGCCCCTCGCGAACGGCCTTACGTCGTTGACTTGAATTAAGGCTTTGTTCATTTTCGGCCCGTCCATGGTCCTCGCAAGGGGATAATAGGGAAGCCGGTCAAGGAGCGATCCCCAGTCCGACGCTGCCCCCGCAACTGTAAGCGGAGACGACGTTTCAGTGTCCACTGGCTTTTGGGCTGGGAAGGCGAAACGTCGGCTTGATCCGCGAGCCAGGAGACCTGCCATGGAAGCGGATTCATTTCAGGCTGATCGGGCGGATCGGGCGGAGGACAAGACAGACGATGAGCGATCGTCCCCCGATGCCGTCGCGCCGCTAATCCGGCCGCACGCCCCACCTCATTTCAATCTCTGTGCGCCTCATGCGCGGGAAGCATTCACGCTTCCGCCTGAGCCGTCGCGCCACCTCGAAAGCCACGCCCTATGCGTTTCAAGTCGCTCACCTCGTCCATCGCCCTGCTGACTGCCACTCTGGCGATAGCCCTTCCCGTTACGGCTCAGGAAACGATCCTCCCCAAGCTCGTCATCAATGCCGGTGGCCTGACCCCGTTTGAAGAGAATGAAATCGGGCGGTCCTATACCGTGATCGATGGTGATCAGATCGCATTGAGCGGCACGCCCTATATCGCGGACGTGCTGCGTCAGGTGCCGGGGTTTGCGGTGTCGCGCACGGGCTCATTCGGCAACAAGACGCAGATCCGTGTCCGTGGCGCCGAAGCCAATCATGTGCTCGTACTGATCGATGGCGTGCCGGTCAGCGAAAACTCGGACGGGGAATTCGACTTTGCGCGCCTGGCGATGACCAATGTCGAACGCATCGAAATTCTGCGTGGGCCGCAAAGCGCGTTCTGGGGCGCCAATGCCATGGCGGGCGTTATCAATATCGTGACGAAATCGGTATCCGAGGACGGTTTGCACGGCACTCTGGCGGGTGAAACGGGCACAGACGGCACGAAGATGACAAGCGGGTCGCTGGCCTATGGCCAGGACAATTTCGACATTTCGGGTTCGCTGACCATGCGGCACACCAACGGCTTCAATGTCTCCTCGTTTGGCACCGAGCTCGACGGAGCCAATCATATCGATGCCAATGGTCGGTTTGCCGCCGATATCACGCCGCAGCTTACCCTTGATGGCAGCATCCGTTATGCGCGCATCGATGCGTACGCTGATGGCCAGGATTTTTCCGGGATCGTTCAGGACACTCCGGATACCGCCACCATCAAGGAGCTTTCCGGCGCTCTTGGTCTTGGCTGGGTGAGCGAAGATGGCCTTTGGTTTCAAAATGCCCGCGTCAGCGCCGGCACGATCGAGCGCGGCGCCAACGATCAGTTTGGCGCTTCGCTCAATACCAACGATCGTTACAAAGCGTCTTATCAAGTCGGTCGCAACTTCGACACGCCGGATTTCCTCGACAGCACGCATACCGTTACCCTCGGCTATGATGTGGTCTACGAAACCTTCCAGCAACTCGTGCCGACCAAGCTCGATGTGCAGAAGCGCGTCACCAATTCGCTCGTCGGGGAATATCGCGGCACCTATTTCGATCAGGTTTTCCTTACCGCAGCCCTGCGCCACGATTTCAACGAAGGCTTTGCCGACGTCACCACCTATAGCCTCAGCGGCGCATGGCAGGTTCCGGATACCGGAACGCGCCTCCACGCTTCGCTCGGGACCGGTTCGACCAATCCGACCTTCTACGAACAGTTCGGCTTCAATCCTGCCCTGTTCATTCCCAATCCCGGTCTGGTGCCGGAATCGAGCTTTGGCTGGGATATTGGGGTCGAGCAGAGCCTGCTTGACGGTGTGGTTGTTCTCGATGCGACCTATTTCAACCAGACGCTCGAAAACCAGATCCAGACGCAGGGCTTTGCACCGAGCACGGTCGTCAATCTGCTCGGCACCAGCACCCGCCAAGGCGTCGAGCTATCCGCTCGCGTCAACATCGTCGAAGGTCTGACCGCCGGCGTGACCTACACCTATCTCGACGCTCGCCAGCCGAATGGTGCACGAGAGATCCGTCGTCCCGAGCATTCCGGCGCGATCGACATCGCCTATACGCTGCCGGAAATTCCGTTGACGCTGCATAGCGAGGTGGTTTTGAACGGGCCAAACCTCGATACCGACTTTTCGCAATTCCCAGCTGTCAACGTGACGCTTCCTGCCTACACCGTCGTCAATGCCGGCCTGAATTATAAGATCAACGACCAGGTCGAGGTCTATGGCCGCGTGCAGAACCTCTTCGACACCAAGTACCAGGAGGTTCTGGGCTACAATACGCAGGGCCGGACTTTCTATGCAGGAGCCAAGGCGAGCTTCTGACGCCTTCACATCTGCCGGCATGAGCACCACATCTGGCTTGGCTTTCTTTTCCGAAAAACCCTCGGTAAAAGGCCAGGAAAGACGAGGTCATCATGCCGGCAAACCCATCCCCCAGCCGTAAGCTCCTGGAAAAATTGGCGCGTGAGCGCATCCTTGTTCTGGATGGCGCCATGGGCACGCAAATCCAGGGATTGGGGCTTTCCGAGGATGACTTCGTCGGCCACGGGTTTGGTCACGCATGCCGGCATCATTCCGATCATCCGCAGAAGGGCAATAACGACCTTCTGATCCTCACCCAGCCCGAAGCGATCGAAGAGATTCACTTCAAATACGCCATGGCTGGTGCCGATATCGTCGAGACCAATACTTTTTCGGCGACCACGATTGCCCAGGCCGATTACGGCATGGAATCGGCGGTGCATGATCTCAATGTCGAGGGTGCGCGTGTCGTGCGCCGCGCGCTTGATCGCGCGACCGCTATCGACGGCAAGCCGCGCTTTGTGGCCGGCGCCGTTGGACCAACCAACCGCACGGCATCAATCAGCCCCGATGTAAACAATCCCGGTTTTCGCGCGGTAACGTTCGAAGACCTGCGCAAAGCCTATTCGCAGCAGGTCAACGGCCTCATCGCGGGCGGTGCAGACGTCATCCTGATCGAAACGATCTTCGATACGCTCAATGCCAAGGCGGCGATCTTTGCCTGCATGGAAGCTTTCGAAGCGACCGGCGTGGCGCTGCCGATGATGATCTCGGGTACGATTACCGATGCCTCGGGGCGGACGCTGACCGGGCAGACGCCGACTGCCTTCTGGCATTCGGTCAAACATTCGCGTCCCTTCACCATCGGGCTAAACTGTGCGCTAGGAGCCGAGGCAATGCGCCCGCACATGACCGAAATTTCGGGCGTCGCCGACACCTTTACCTGCGCCTACCCCAATGCCGGCCTGCCTAACGCCTTCGGCCAATATGATGAAGGCCCAGAGGACACCGCCAAACAGGTGGGCGAGTTCGCGCGCGAAGGCATTGTCAATGTGGTGGGCGGCTGCTGTGGTACGACGCCGGACCATATCCGCGCCATCGCTGATGCCGTTGCAGGCGTTGCGCCGAGGGTCGTCCATTGAGCCGCTATCTCCGCCTTTCCGGCCTCGAGCCTTTCGTCCTCACGCCCGATATTCCCTTCGTCAATATCGGCGAGCGGACCAATGTCACGGGCAGTGCGCGCTTTCGCAAGCTGATCACGGCGCGGGATTATACGGCGGCGCTCGCTGTGGCGCGCGATCAGGTCGAGAATGGCGCGCAGGTCATCGACATCAACATGGACGAGGGGCTGATCGACTCCAAGGCCGCCATGGTCGAGTTCCTCAACCTCATCGCTTCGGAGCCGGAAATCGCCCGCGTTCCGGTGATGATCGACTCTTCCAAATGGGAGGTGATCGAGGCGGGCCTGCAATGCGTGCAGGGCAAGCCGATCGTCAATTCCATCTCGCTCAAGGAAGGCGAAGAGCAGTTCCGGCACTATGCTGGTCTCTGCATGGCCTATGGTGCCGCCGTCGTCGTCATGGCCTTTGACGAACAGGGCCAAGCCGATACCTATCAGCGAAAGATCGACATTTGCGCGCGTGCCTATAAAATCCTAGTCGAAGAAATGGGCTTTCCGCCCGAAGACATCATCTTCGACCCAAATGTGTTCGCCGTGGCGACCGGCATCGAAGAGCACGACAATTACGGCGTCGACTTCATCGAGGCGACGGCCTGGATCCGCCAGAACCTGCCCTATGCCCATATTTCGGGTGGCGTTTCCAATCTCTCCTTCAGCTTCCGCGGCAATGAGCCGGTGCGCGAGGCGATGCATGCCGTGTTTCTCTACCACGCCATCAAGGCGGGCATGGACATGGGCATCGTCAATGCCGGGCAGCTTGCCGTCTATGACCAGATCGACCCGGAACTGCGCGAAGCGTGCGAGGATGTCGTCCTCAACCGCAAGCCGAAAACCGGCGGTACGGCGACCGAGCGAATGCTTGAAATTGCCGATCGCTTCAAGGGCGGCGCGCGTGAAGAAAAGGTCCGTGACCTTGCCTGGCGCGAATGGCCTATCGACAAGCGGATCGAGCATGCGCTCGTCAATGGCATCACCGAATTCATTGAGGCCGACACCGAAGAAGCGCGCCAGAATGCCGAGCGCCCGCTGCATGTGATCGAAGGCCCGTTGATGGCCGGCATGAACGTCGTCGGCGACCTCTTTGGCGCGGGGAAAATGTTCCTACCGCAGGTGGTCAAATCGGCGCGCGTGATGAAGCAGGCCGTGGCGGTGCTCCTCCCCTATATGGAAGAGGAAAAAGCCCTGACCGGCGGCGATCAGCGGCAATCGGCCGGCAAGATCCTGATGGCGACGGTCAAGGGCGACGTCCACGATATCGGCAAGAACATCGTCGGCGTCGTGCTCGCCTGCAACAATTACGAGATTGTCGACCTCGGCGTCATGGTGCCGCCGCAGAAGATTTTGGAAACGGCGCGCGCGGAGAAGGTCGATGTCATCGGGCTTTCGGGTCTCATCACGCCCTCGCTCGATGAAATGGTGCATCTCGCCTCCGAAATGGAGCGCGAAGGTTTTGATATTCCGCTGCTGATCGGCGGCGCCACGACGTCGCGCGTGCACACAGCTGTGAAAATCGCGCCACGCTATACGAAGGGCCAGGCCATTTATGTGACCGATGCCAGCCGCGCCGTGGGTGTGGTTGGCCAGTTGCTCTCTGAGACGATGAAGCCGGATTATGTCGCCGGCATTCGCGCCGAATATGTCGAGGTTGCTGAAAAGCACGAGCGCGCGGAATTGGCCAAGCAGCGCCTGCCGCTGACCTCGGCGCGCGCCAACCATTTCAAGATCGACTGGACCGACTACAAGGTCAACGCGCCTCAGTTTTTCGGCACGCGGGTCATCGAGGATTGGGATCTCGCCGAGATTGCGCGGTACATTGATTGGACGCCGTTCTTCCAGACCTGGGAACTGAAGGGCGTCTATCCGCGCATTCTCGATGATGAAAAGCAAGGCGAAGTGGCGCGTCAGCTGTTCGCCGATGCGCAGGATATGCTCAAGCGCATCATCGCCGAAAACTGGTTCAAGCCGCGGGCGGTTGTTGGCTTCTGGCCCGCCAATGCCGTCGGCGACGACATCAAACTTTTTGCCGACAAGGACCGCAATGCGGAACTCGCGACGCTCTATACGCTGCGACAGCAGACCTCGAAGCGCGGCGATAGCCCCAATGTGGCGCTGGCCGATTTCGTCGCACCGATCGGCACCCATGACTATCTCGGCGGTTTCGTCGTTACGGCGGGTCCCGAAGAAAACGAGATTGCCGAACGCTTCAAAAGAGCAAACGACGATTTCGGGTCGATCATGGTCAAGGCCCTGGCCGATCGTTATGCCGAAGCCATGGCCGAGATGTTGCACCAGCGCGTGCGCAAGGAATTCTGGGGCTATGCCGAAGACGAGACCTTTGCGCCCAATGAACTGGTCGGCGAGCCCTATCGCGGGATCCGCCCTGCCCCGGGCTATCCCGCCCAGCCGGACCATACCGAAAAGGTGACGCTGTTCCGCCTGCTCGATGCAGAAGCCAATACCGGCGTGCAACTGACCGAGAGCATGGCCATGTGGCCGGGTTCATCGGTGTCCGGCATTTATATCGGCCATCCCGATGCTTATTACTTCGGCGTCGCCAAGGTCGAGCGTGATCAAGTGCTTGATTATGCAAGCCGAAAGGGCATGGAAATCGCCGAAGTGGAACGCTGGCTGGCGCCCGTGCTCAACTACGTGCCGGCCTAGGTTTCCAATAGCGCTCATTGCCGCCCGACGCGACGCGGGCGGCGATGAACAACAGGTCTGAGAGGCGATTGAGATAGACCCGCCCTTGGGTTGTCCGCTCTTCGTCGAGCGATAGCAGGCGGCGTTCGGCACGTCGGCAGACCGTGCGCGCGACGTGCAGCGAAGCGACGGCGGCAGAACCGCCGGGTAGGATGAATTCCTTAAGCGGCGGCAGATCGGCGTTCCAGTCCGCGACGATCTGATCCAACGCTTCGATATGGGCTTCGGTCAGCACCGGGTGACCGGGCATGGAGAGCGCACCACCGAGATCGAAGAGGTCGTGCTGGATGTCGATCAGCACCTCGATAATGGCGGCGTCGGTCTGCTGACTCTCGGCAAAGCCTATGGTGCTGTTGAGCTCGTCGACCGTGCCCATAGCCTCAATCAAAGGCGCGTCCTTGCGAAGGCGTGAGCCGTCAGTGAGGCCCGTTGTGCCGTTGTCGCCGGTGCGGGTAACGATTTTAGATAGACGATTTCCCAAAACAACCTCCAGCACAGCGACCATGCCTGTGGTGAGCATGGGTCGCTGCGCTGTCAAGGACGTCGTTAGAACGCGCCTTGGTAGATCGCCAAGATATCGGCCTCGCCAAGAGGGCGGGGATTGTTGTCGATCAGGCGCTTGATGGCAAAAGCTTCTGCAGCCCAGAGCGGGAAGTCAGCTTCATCGGCGCCGTGGTTCTTGAGGCTCATGTCGACGCCGAGGGCGCTGCAATAATCCCGGGCACCGGCAAGGACGATGCGTTCGTCGGCATGGCTCGGCAGGCCGAGGGCGGCGAGCACTGCAGCGGTTTTTTCCGGGCGCTCCGACGCGTTGAAGGCCAGGACGTGCGGAAAGATGATCGCATTGGCGAGGCCATGCGGCAGTTTCAGGCGGGTGCCGAGGGGGTAAGCGAGCGCGTGGCCGCCAGCGGTGTTGACCGGGCCGAGGCAGACGCCGCCATAGTAGGAGGCGAGCATCATGCCGGCGCGGGCTTCGGTATCGGAGCCATTGGCGACAGCGCGGGCCAGATAGCGACCGACGAGTTCGATGCCCAAGGTGGCATAGCCGTCGATCAGCGGATGCGACTTGATATTGGTGAAGGCTTCCACGCAGTGGGCCAGCGCATCGATGCCGGTGGCGGCGGTGACGGCGGCGGGGACCGAGTAGGTCAGTTCGGGATCGAGCACCGCGATATCGGCCAGCATGTGCCGGCTTTCGATCGCGAGCTTGGCGAGGGTTTCGGGGTTCGTGACCAGCGAACGGATACCGGCTTCCGAGCCGGTGCCGGAGGTGGTGGGCACTTGAGCTAGGGCCGTCCGGCGGCCCTCAACCTTATTGGGACCGACGACATCGAGCACGGACTGCGTGCCGTCCCAGAGGACCGCAACGAGCTTTGCGACGTCCATGACCGAACCACCGCCGAGACCGACGACGAGGTCGGGCTTGAAGGCGCGGGCGGCTTTGAGCACGGCTTCGACGGCGGGGAGATCGGGCTCAGGCGGAATGTCGACAAAAGTTTCGACTTCGCCCTTGAGGCCGATGAGGGAGACGAAGCCGACGGTGGGGGCCATGGCAACGACGAAAACGCGCTTATAGGGCGCGGCCCATTCGGCGAGGCGCGAAACGGCGCCGGCACCGATTTCGAGGCGGGCAGGCTGCACCAGCGCGATTGGCCGGGCCATGGAAAGGATGGCGTCAGACATTTTCTTGCGCCTCGAGTTCGGCCATCTTGGTCCAGACAGTGTCGAGTTCTGCCGGGGTCAGATCGACCAGCGGCGGGCGAACGCGGGTCCAGCCGGCGTGGTTGCGACGCTTGGCCAGCATGGCCTTGATGGTCGGGAGCTGCACATAGGCGTTGGACAGATCGCGCCAGGCATTGATGCGTGCCTGGGCAGCGTCGACTTTCTCGTTCTGCGCGGGATCGAACCAGTTGTCGAAGACGACGCGCAGATGCTTGCCGATGAGATTGGAGCTGGAGGTGACGCACCCTGCCCCGCCCAAGCGCAGCAGCGGCAGCATGAAGGGGTCGGCGCCGGCAAGGACAGAAAAATTCTCGAATGCCCCAGCGAAGGCCTGCATGCTCTCGATTTTGCCTGAAGAATCCTTCACGCCGACGATGACGCCGGGAAAAGCTTCGCGGAGGCGCGCGGTGAGGTCGAGCGAGATGCCGATCTGGGCGATGGGCGGGATGTGGTAGAGGATGACGCGCAGATCGTTGCTGCCGACGCCTTCGATCAGTTCGGCATAGAAGCGGAAGAGGCCTTCGTCGCTGACGCCCTTGTAATAGAAGGGCGGGAGCACGACGCAGGCTTTTACGCCGGCTTCGACCGCGTGCTTTACCAGCGTGATGCTGTCGGGGATATTGGTCTGCGATGTGCCGGGGAGCAGGCGCTGCGGATCAAGGCCTGCGACGATGACCTTTTCAAGGAGGTCCTGGCGCTGGGTGATGCTGAACGAATTTGCTTCGCCGGTAGTGCCAAGGAGAGCGACGCCGTCGCAACCTTCTTCT
Source organism: Devosia sp. BK (assembly GCF_032907385.1). Lineage (NCBI taxonomy): Bacteria > Pseudomonadati > Pseudomonadota > Alphaproteobacteria > Hyphomicrobiales > Devosiaceae > Devosia > Devosia sp. BK. The sequence continues at coordinate 590,629 of NZ_JAIMBX010000003.1, read as the reverse complement.
ATCAGCGCCTTGCAGTGGGCGGCGAAGGCGGCGTGGTCGGGTGCACCGTTCTCAAGGACGGGCGTTGCGGAGGCGCAGAAGACGCCGGAGACGGGGAGGTTTTTAACCGGATTCATCACTTCTTCCCCGAAACGAGCCGCCGCGCATAGGCGATGGCGGACTGCATATTGGTGTGGTTGGCCTTGCCGGTGCCGGCAATGTCGAAGGCAGTGCCGTGATCGACCGAGGTGCGATCGATGGGAAGGCCGAGCGAAACGTTGACGGCGGTGTCGAAGGCGACGAGCTTGATCGGAATATGGCCCTGATCATGATACTGGGCGACGACGAGATCGAAGGCGCCGGTATAGGCGCGGTGATAGACCGTGTCGGCCGAGATGGGACCGACGACATTGATGCCTTCGGCCTTGGCCATGGCGACGGCGGGGACGACCTGCAGATCATCCTCATTCCCGAAGAGGCCGCTCTCGCCGCAGTGCGGATTGATGCCGGCGACGGCGATGCGCGGATTTTCGTAGCCGATGCGCTTGAGGTGTTCGTTGCCGGTGCGAATTGTCGCAAGGATACGTTCGGGCGTGGCGCGATCGATGGCGGTTTTGAGCGACACGTGGGTCGAAACGTGAATGACCTTCAGGCGCTCGGAGCCGAGGAGCATCCAGGCGGTCTTCTGGCCGGTCAGATGCGCCAGCATGCCGGTGTGGCCATCATAGTGATGACCCGCAAGGTTGAGCGCTTCCTTGTTTATCGGGGCGGTGACGATGCAGCCGATATTACCGGCTTCGGAATCGCGCACGGCTTTTTCGATGAAGCGGAAAGCGGCGTCGCCGCCGCGCGGATCGAGCTTGCCCCAGGGGAGCGGGCCACCTTCGATGGGCAGGTCGACGACCACACCGTCTAGGTCGATATCAACCCCAAGAGCCGTGCGCGCCTTATCCAAGGTTTCGCGATTGCCATAGATGCGGGTGCGGGCGCGTTCGTCGGCGCTCATTTCCGCCACGGCTTTCACCGAAATCTCGGGGCCGACGCCAGCCGGGTCGCCCATGGTAATGCCGATGATGTCGCTCACGAGTGTTCTCCGTCGATCCATCCCACGGGGAGACGGACATATTTGATGGCACGCCGGAAATAGGTGTAGGCGACGTGCAATGCGCCGTCCTCGCCTTCCAGCAGATAGGGGTAGGACAATTCCTTGTTCCGTCCATCGACGGAATTATTGGACAGGCAGGTGCCGGGGCTGTCGTCGACAATGCGGCGCAGCGGCCAGGTTTTGCCGCCATCGCTCGAGACGCAAAGCGCTATCGGCGCGCGGGGCACGCCCCAGATCGGGGCGCAGCCGCCGGAGGCGTCGGGGCGATCATCGCCCTCTTCGATCTCGTCATAGAGCGAGACGCGGCGATCGGACGAAGTGGCGGCCGAGGTCGGATTGCACAGCATCGCCAAGCGCCCATCGGCAAGGCGGATGACGTTAATCGAGGAATTGTTGTTCGGCACGTCGGTCGGCGCGGGCGCAGACCAGGTCTTGCCTCCATCAAGGCTTTCCGAGCGATGGACGAAGTCCGACTGACGGCGGCGATACAAGGCGACCATATGATCGCCATCGAGCGGCACGATGGTCATGTGGACCGAGCCGATCGAGCCCGGCACTTCGGACATGGTCCAGGTCTGGCCCTCGTCATGGCTGATCGCCACGGCGGCGGTGTCGTGACTACCGTTCCAGCGCTGGCCGGGGCGGGAGATGCAGCGGAAGATCGGCATCATCCAGGCGCCGTCATTGCGACGGACAAAACGGCCGCGAATGAAGCTGCCAAGTGGCAGGTCGATTGTGCGCGGCTCTTCGCCGGTCAGTTCGCCACCGGAGACAGAAATTATGCGGGCGCGCAGCAGGCACTCGTCCTGATTGCCCGAGGGCTGGGCCGTGTGAAAAAGCTGCCACTGGCCGGCGCCATTGCGCCAGAGCACCGGGTTTTGCTCGGAGCGATCGGGATCGTGGCTGAGCCGCACCGACGGCGTCCAGCTTTCGGCGCCTGCGCTGAGCGTCGTGCCATAGATGGAAATGTCGGACTTGCCTTCGAGCGTGCCGCCGAACCAGAGGCAGGCAAGCGCGCCATCGTCCAGGCGCTCGATGAAGGCGGCGTGATTTTGCACCATGGGCGAAGGCAAAAATGCCTCAAGCCGTCCATCGGCACCAGAAACCAGACGACCATCCATACGGGCCGCAATTTCCTCCGGCGACATAGCTCTCCCCTTCACTTTGGTTGGGTCAAATTTCACATCTTCAAACATGTTGTCAATCTTGAATTCCTTGCAATTTGCAATCACTGTCAACTCAGGTTCATATTTTAATACGACATATCAATATGTTAAAGTTTCCAAAATCATGAAGTTGTAATGTCGATAATTTTTGGTTTGACAACATAGGGCCGAATGGAATTAGCTCAGCCACAAGGAAGGACCTCGTCCGTCCTCGGAGGAATATGCATGAGCGCCCCGCAGCGACGCTCATGGCACCGTCAAGCTGCGATGGGAGGTTACCTTGTTGCTAAAGCCGATTCTGGTCGGCGCCCTTTTGGCGTCCACGACCATTGCCCCTGCCCTGGCGCAGGCCAATACCGATATCACCGTTGTGCTGAGCGAAGAGCTTGATCTGGTCGAGCCCTGCATGGCGACCCGCTCCAATATCGGCCGCGTTATTCTGCAGAATATCAGCGAAACGCTGACCGAACTCGACGTGCGTGGCGACAAGGGTCTCACCTCGCGCCTGGCTGAAAGCTGGGAAGACCAGGGCGACGGCGTGTGGCAGTTCAAGCTGCGCCCGGACGTAAAGTTCTCGGACGGTTCGGCTTTTGATGCTGCTGACGTCAAGCACTCGTTCGATCGGGTTTTCTCCGACCAGATCACCTGCGAGAGCAAGCGTTACTTCGCCGACACCGCACTGACCTTCGATGTGGTCGACGACCTGACCATCAACGTCAAGGCCGAGCCCGCGCAGCCCGTGCTGCCGCTGCTGATGAGCCTTGTCACCATCGTACCATCGGAAACCCCGATGGAATTCGTCCGCGACCCCATCGGCACCGGCCCCTACAAGCTGACCGAATGGACCGCCGGCCAGCAGATCGTGCTTGAACGCCGCGATGACTATTGGGGTGAAGCCCCGGCCGTAACCAAGGCGACCTATGTGTTCCGCTCGGAGCCAGCCGTTCGCGCTGCCATGGTCGAAGCTGGTGAGGCCGATATCGCGCCGCAGATCACGGCCGAAGTCGCTAACAACCCGGCGACCGATTTCAGCTACCTCAATTCGGAAACCGTTTATCTCCGCGTTGACAACCAGGACGCTCCGACCAGCGACATCCGCGTTCGCAAGGCTCTGAATGCAGCGATAGACCGCGAAGCCTTTATCGGCACCGTTCTGCCTGAAGGCACTGAACTCGCCGTCGCCATGGTCCCGCCGACGACGCTCGGTTGGAACCCGGACGTCAAGGTCCCGGCCTATGATCCCGAACAGGCCAAGAAGTGGCTTGAAGAAGCCAAGGCTGACGGCGTCGATACGAGCCTGCCCATCGAGATCATTGCCCGTACCGAAAACTTCCCCAACGTGACGGAAGTGGCTGAGGCCTTGACCGACATGCTCAAGGACGTCGGCTTTAACGCCACCGTGCGCATGGTGGAAGTGGCCGAGCACGAGCAGTTCTACTCAAAGCCCTACCCCGAAAGCGAAGGTACCCGTCTGGTTCTTGCCCAGCACGACAATAGCCGCGGCGACCCGGTCTTCTCGATGTTCTTCAAGTATGACAGCCAGGGCACCCAGTCCGGCGTCAACGATCCCAAGGTCGACGACCTGATCGCCCGCGCCTCGGCTGCAACCGGCGACGAACGTGCTGGTCTCTGGTCCGAGCTCTTCGCTTACCTCCACGACGAAGTCGTTGCCGACGTCCTGCTGTTCCACATGGTTGGCCTCAGCCGCGTCAGCGAACGCCTCGACTTCACGCCGACCATCGCGACAAACCAGCAGCTGCAGCTGAGCGAAATCGGCTTCAAGTAAGACCTGTCCCAGGGTCTGATTGCGAGGTGCCGGGACTTTCCCGGCACCTCAAATTTTCAAAATACGGGTGACCGGCATGACCAAAATGATCGGACAGCGAGCGATCGCCAGCCTTCTCTCCCTTCTGGGGTTGATGATCTTGGTGTTCTTCCTTTCGCGCTTGACCGGCGACCCGGCAGTTCTCTTTCTGCCCATCGACGCGACCGAAGAGATGAAGCAGCAGTTCCGCGCGCTCCACGGGCTTGATCTGCCACTCATCGAGCAGTTTGGCCGCTATGTGCTCGATCTGCTGCAGCTCGATTTCGGCGAGAGCCTGCGCAAGGCGCGGCCGGCCATCGATGTTGTGCTCGAGGCCTATGCCTGGACGCTGCCGCTGGCGCTGATCACCATGGGCCTTGTCGTCACTTCGGCGATTATCCTCGGCTCGCTGGCCGCCTTTAATGTCGGCGGGTTCTTTGATCGGCTGGTGTCGATCGTCTCGCTAATCGGCGCTTCGGCCCCCGATTTCTGGATCGCCATCGTCGCGATCGTTGTCTTCTCCATTGGCCTCGGCTGGGTGCCCACCTCCGGTGTCGGTACACCGATGCACTGGGTGCTGCCGATCGCCGTACTGTTCATCCGGCCCTTTGGGCTCGTGGTGCAGGTGGTGCGCGGCTCGATGATCTCGGCCCTCGGCGCGCCCTATGTGAAAACGGCTCGGGCAAAGGGCGTGAAAAACCTGCCGCTGATTTTCGTCCATACGCTGCGCAATGGCATGCTGCCGGTGATTACCGTCATCGGCGACCAGGCTGCGGCCTTGCTCAACGGCGCCGTCATCGTCGAGACCATTTTTGGCTTCCCCGGCGTTGGCAAGCTGATGATCGACTCCATCCTGCAGCGCGATTTCAACGTGGTGCTGGCGGCCATCATGGTCACCGCCGTGGCCATTTTCATCATGAACATCCTGATCGATCTCGCCTATGGCCTGCTCGATCCGCGAATTCGTAACTAGGAGGCGATGATGGCAGACCTGTCGCTCGCCAAGACCTCGGCGCCAACTGCGCACGGCCCCTCGCTGCTCTCCATGCTGTGGCGGGACAAGCTGGCCTTTATCTCAGCCGTGGTGCTGCTGATCATCGTCCTCTTTGCGCTGCTTGGTCCGACCTTGCTCGGCGAACTCGCGGGCGATCAAAACCTGCGTGGCCGCAATTTCCCGCCGTTCAGCTTTGATCGCGGCTGGGCCTTCTTCCTCGGCGGCGACTCGCTGGGCCGCCCTATGTTGGCACGTCTCGTTGTTGCGGCGCACTCGACCATGTTGATCGCGGCCGGCACCGTGGTTGCCGCATTGACGATCGGCGCCGGTCTCGGCCTCGTGGCCGGCTATATGGGCAAGAACACCTCACAGGTGATCATGCGCCTCGCCGACGTGATCATGTCCTTCCCCTCGCTGCTGATCGCCGTCGTGGTGCTTTATGTGTTGGGGCCATCGATCCCCAACATGATCCTCGTTCTCGCCATCACCCGCATTCCGATCTATCTGCGCACCACCCGCGCCGAAGTGCTTGAAGTGCGCGAGCGCATGTTCGTGCAGGCGGCGACGGTGATGGGCGCAAGCCATGCGCGCATCATCCTGCGCCATATCCTGCCCGTGGTGGCGCCAACGTTGGTGACCATTGCGACGCTCGATTTCGCCTTCGTCATGCTGGCGGAAAGCTCGCTGTCCTTCCTCGGCATCGGCGTGCAGCCGCCCGATATTACCTGGGGTCTCATGGTTGCGCAGGGCCGCCCGTATCTCAATACCGCCTGGTGGTTGGCCTTCTGGCCAGGCTTGATGATTGTCATCACCGCGCTGTCGCTGAACCTCCTGTCGAACTGGATGCGCATTGCACTCGACCCCGCCCAGCGCTGGCGCCTCGAAGCAAGGAAGACCAAGAATGTCTGAACCCCTGCTCACGGTAAAAAACCTTTCGGTCGACTTTCACACCGCCCGCGGCACCGTCAATGCGGTCAAGAATGTGAGCTGGTCTGTCGGGCGTGGCGAAACGCTGGCAATCCTTGGCGAAAGCGGCTCCGGAAAATCCGTTTCCGCCAATGCGGTGATGAATCTGCTCGACATGCCGCCGGCCGAGATCGTTTCGGGCGAGATTTTCTATGAGGGCGAAGACCTTCTTAAGGTCTCCTACGAAAAGCACCGGGCGCTCAACGGCAAGAAGATCGCCATGATCTTCCAGGATCCGCTGGGCCATCTCAACCCGGTCTATACCGTGGGTTGGCAAATCGTGGAGATGATGACCGCCCATGGCCGGCCCGCCGACATGGCGCGGGCCCGTGCGCTGGAACTGGTGACCCGCGTCGGTATCCCTGAGCCTGAAAAGGCGATGCACAAATATCCGCATCAGTTTTCCGGCGGCCAGCGCCAGCGCCTGATGATCGCCATGGCGCTGATGCTGAAACCCGATATCCTGATTGCCGACGAGCCGACCACCGCGCTCGACGTGACCATTCAGGCCGAAGTGCTGGCGCTGCTCAAGGAATTGCAGGCCGAAACCGGCATGGCGCTGGTGCTGATTACCCACGACCTCGGGGTCGTCGCCGAAATCGCCGATCGCGTCGTGGTCATGAACAAAGGTGAGATCGTCGAGGAAGGTGTGACCCGCGACGTCTATCACAACGCAAAACACCCCTACACGCGAAAGCTGATCGACGCGGCGCCCGGCAAGGGCGAGATCAAACTGCTCGATCAGGCGGCACCGCCGCTGCTCGATGCCAAAAAACTCTGCAAAACCTATGGCAAGTTTGCCGCGCTCAAAGACGTGTCGCTGACACTGGCGCGCGGCCAGAGCCTTGCCGTTGTCGGCGAAAGCGGCTCGGGTAAATCGACCTTGGCGCGCACCCTGCTCCGGCTTGAAGAAGCCGATAGCGGGGAAGCGCTGTGGAAGGGTCGCGATCTCATCACCATGGGCCGCAGCGAACTCCTGGGCGTGCGCCGGCAGATCCAGATGGTGTTTCAGGATCCGACGCAATCGCTTAATCCGCGCATGTCGGTCTATCAGCTCATTGCCGAAGGGTGGGACATCCACAAGCTGATGCCCGATCGGAGCAAACGCCGGGCGCGGGTGATCGAGCTGCTCGAACAGGTCGGCCTCTCGCCAGAACATGTCGACCGCTATCCGCACCAGTTTTCCGGTGGTCAGCGGCAGCGCATCGCCATTGCCCGGGCGCTGGCGCTCGAGCCGGAATTGATCATCTGCGACGAAGCGGTGTCAGCCCTCGACGTGTCCATTCAGGCGCAGGTGATCGCTCTACTCGATGGCCTGCGCCAGCGGCTCGGGATTTCATTCCTGTTCATCGCGCATGATCTCGGCGTTGTCAGAGACTTTGCCGATACCGTCATCGTGATGAAATCGGGCGAGATCGTCGAGTACGGCCCGACTGCGCAGATTTTTGACGCACCGCAGCAGCCCTATACCCAGCGCCTGCTGGCTGCCAACCTCGATCCCGATCCCGATGTACAGGCCCAAAGGCGAGCAGCTCTCATCCATGCTTGAACGGGCGATCATAGCCGACGATCTGACCGGCGCATTGGACGCAGCCGCGCCCTTTGCCATGCGCGGGATTTCGACGGCCGTGGCGCTCAATGTGGCGGCCCTACCCCAAGCAATCGCCACAGGCGCGCGCATCGTCAGCGTCTCGACCGATAGCCGCGAAATCTCGCCGCAAGCGGCAAACGCCGCTGTACGCGATGCGCTTGCCGCACTCCCGACTGGGACGCCACTGTTCAAGAAAGTCGACTCCCGCCTAAAGGGGAACATCGAAGCCGAGCTCGATGCCATCCCGCATCAGAGGAGTCTTGTCATCCCTGCGATCCCGGCCTTTGGGCGCTTGGTGAAAGATGGCGCGATCCGAGGTTTTGGCGTCGCCGAACCTATCATCGTTGCCGACCGTCTCGGCCGCCACGCGCTCGCTTCCGTGGTTCCCGATATCGCCGAGCAGGTGGACATCGACCAGGCGCTTAACAGAGCATTCGACCTGCCCATTGGCGCCCGTGGGCTCGCCGAGGCGATGGCGAAAGCCATGGCACCAGATGCTGCCGAGCCGAGGATCACCTTTCCCAAAGGCCCGGCCTATTGTGTCATCGGCTCGACCGATCCGATCACTCTCGCCCAGCTCGATCGCCTGCGCGCCGCTGACCAAAAAATCAGCTATATCGACGCGCCAAACGGGCACGGCGCGCCGCTGGTCGGCGCCTCGAAACTCACCATCATCCAGGCAACGCCAGGCACGTCGCCGGCCGATGGAAAGGCCGTGGCCACCACCCTTGGCAAAACCCTGGCCGCACTTTCTCCGCCGCCGGGCTCACTGCTGGTCCTCTCGGGCGGCGCCACGGCACAGGTCATTCTCGAGCAACTCGGCATCGCTGTGCTCGAACTCTTGGGGGAAGCTCTGCCTGGCCTGCCCATTGCCCGGGCCGGAGACTTGACTGTCATCACCAAATCGGGCGGTTTTGGCGATCCGGACACCTTGTCCACCCTGCTTGCCCCATATTTTAGCGTCGGGAGCCCTGTGCACAGTCATGTCTGATAGTCTCACCGGGCGGCGCAACCTTGCTGATACGGTTTTCGACCGCATACAGCGCTCGATCAAGTCCGGCGCCTATGCGGTCGACGAACGCCTGCCGACCGAGCATGCCCTCGCCGCCGAATTCCAGGTTTCTCGCCCCGTTGTCCGCGATGCTCTCCAGCGCCTCCGCGACCAAGGCATGATCTATTCCCGCCGGGGTGCCGGCAGCTTTGTGCGCGAACAAGGCATTCGCGAGCCACTTGGTTTTGGCCAGATGGAGAACCTTTCGGACCTTCAGCATTGCTATGATTTCAGGCTGACTATCGAGCCAGAAGCCGCAGCGATGGCGGCCCAGCGACGTAGTCCGGAGGCGCTTGGCAAGATCAAGACGGCGCTGAACCTTTTACGTGACGCGACCAATCGCCAGGCGCACCGGGCCGATGCGGATTTCATGTTTCATCTCAGCATCGCCCAAGCCTCGGTGAACCCTTATTTTGTGACGGCCATGCAGGCGCTAGAAGAGCACATCGCGGTCGGCATGCGGCTGCACGGTCTGTCGCTGCGGCGCACCAGCGACGGGTTGAGCCATGTCCTCGTCGAGCATACGGCCATCTTCGAAGCGATCTCGACCAGCGACGGCGATACGGCACGAACCCTGATGCGCAACCACCTGATGGGCTCGCGCGATCGGCTTTTTGCGCCCAAGCAATAGGCCGACTGTTGCCCAAAATCCCTTGCCAAGCCTTGGCTTTGGGACCAATCTTGTCGCCGCCAGCCTGGGAGAGGCAGAGACCTCGGGTCGGGCGGCAGGGAGAATTCAAGCATGAGCGCTGATATGACCGATGCGGTGAAGAGCATGGCCGGTGGCCTTGGGGCCAGTTCGATGAGCCGGCGCATGTTTCTCGTGGGGTCTGCGAGCCTTGCAGTCCTCGGCATGGCGGGCTGCGCCTCGACCGGCACGGGCATGAGCACGGCTGAAGCCGAGCGGATCTATGGCCCCCTGCCCAATGAGCGGTTTCCGGTTCCGGCGGTCAACCTCAACAAGCTCAATCCAAAATATATGCGCCGCACAGTGCGCTACGACAGCAAGGAAGCCGTCGGTACGATCATTGTCGACCCCAAGAATTACTATGTCTACCGTATCGAAGGCGACGGGATGGCGACACGCTATGGCGCCAATATTGGCCGCGCCGGTTTCCTTTGGAGCGGTGAAGCCTATATCGGGCGCAAGGCGGAATGGCCGACCTGGACGCCGCCGAAGGAGATGATCGCGCGGCAGCCTGAGGTCGCCAAATATGCGGGTGGCATGCCGCCGGGCCTTGGAAATCCGTTAGGCGCCAGAACGCTTTACCTCTATCAGGACGGCCGCTACACGCTGTTCACGATCTATAGCACCATCATGCCGGAAACGATCGGCAAGGGCGTGACGAGCGGCTGTGTGGGCCTGCTGACCCAGGATATGATGGACCTTTATGCAAAGACCCCGGTCGATACCAAGGTCATCGTGCTAAAGGCTTGAAATGATTGAGCCCGCCGAATTGGCGGGCTCTTTTTTTACATCAGATCGCGGGGGAAGGATTGGCTCCATTCCCGCGTTTTGACCACCGTGCCATTCTCGCTGACCGAGAGCTTGCCAGTGAGATAGAACGTATCCTTGTCCGAGCGCATTTCGGTCGTGCTGTCGATGCCGATGCGCCAACCGTCACGTCCCATCTGGTACGATTGTGTTAGCAGATAGTTAGCACTGAGCGGCTCGTAGTCCGAAATCGTTAAATTGCGCTTGAGCGAGTGGCTAAGCTCGGTGCCGATATCATCGAAGCGCAAAATGCCCTCGCCGAAGAGACCTCCGATGCCTTCGGTGACATAGGTGGTCGTGCCTGCGACATGGTCCTGGCTCGACCAGCGGCGGACGGTGCCGGGATCGAGTTGGGTGATCGTGGTCGCGGGACCGTGGGCCGGCGGCGGGAGGACGACCGACGCGTCGTTCGACGAGCGGACGGGCAGCGAGAGCGTGCTGCTCGATGTGTCGATGGTGAGGGTCGCGAGTTCTGGCGATGGCCAGACCATGGGCCAATAGGATGTGCCGATGGCGACGCGGATCGCGTGGCCGGCGGCGAAGCGGTGGCCGCAGTCGTTGAGTTTTACCGTGACATCGTAGAACTGGCCGGGGACGAGCGCTTCGGGGTTCTCGTGGCTGTCGCGATGGGTGAGGTTCAGGACCTGATAGCTGATCCGGGTGACGGTGCCGTCGGGGCGGATGTCGGAGAGACGGACCGAGACCTGGGCGACCGGCTTGTCGGAGGCCACGCTTAGCTTGAGGACGGGGGCGCCGAGGACGTCGAAGCTTTCGGTCAGGACCGGCGTATCGAAGACGAGGGCGGCGCCATCGTCGAGGCGCTGGTCGGTCGGGTGTTCGCCGACGCAGCCGGTGCCCATCCATTCGCCGCCGGCTTTGCCGTGGCTCTGGGGGGAGCAGATGGTCAGCGTTCCGGCGGGGGCTGTGCCGGTGTGGAGGGCATGGTCGCTGCCGAGGGCGAAGGTTTTCGGCGCGATGGATGGTGATGGCCAATTGGCTTCGCCGACCCAGCGGCCGGGAGCGTCGGTGCGGGTGCCGGTGGGGGCGACGCTGTCATTGATATAGGCGCGCAGGTCGGGCTCGTTCATGACGCCCGTGTCGCGGCCCTTGAGCCAGTGATCCCACCAGCGCACCGCTTCCTGCAGGAAACCGATGGCCGGACCGGGGACGCCGTCCTGCGGATAGATATGACCCCATGGCCCGATGATCGCCTTGCGCGGGGTTTTGAGGCCTTCGAGGAGGCGCGGCACGGCATTGGTATAGCTATCGGCCCAGCCGCCGATGGCGAGGACCGGCACTTCTATGTCCGAAAAATCCTCGCAGACCGAGCCGTGCTTCCAATAGTCGTCATAGCGCTGGTGTTCGAGCCAGAGCGCGGGGAAGAAGGGCAGGTTTCCGATGCGCTTGAGCCAGGCATCGCGCCAGCCCTCGCCGACGATTTCGGGATCGAGCGGGCGGGCCTGATAGGCCAGCATGATCGTGCCCCACCAGAAGTTATCATTGAGCAGCAGGCCGCCCATATAGTGGATGTCGTCGGTGTAGCGATTGTCGGTCGAATAGGCGGTAATGATCGCCTTGAGCGCCGGTGGGCGGCGTGAGGCGACCTGGAGACCGTTGAAGCCGCCCCAGCTCTTACCCATCATGCCGACATTGCCGTCGCACCAGGGCTGGGCGGCGATCCAGGCGATGACTTCGAGCGCGTCGTCCTGCTCTTGCTTGAGATATTCGTCGGCCATATGGCCGTCGCTTTCGCCCGAGCCGCGCATGTCGACACGGATGGCGGCATAGCCGTTTTGCGCGAAGAAACCATGCATGGGCTCGTCGCGGCCACGCGTGCCGTCGCGCTTGCGATAGGGAATGTATTCAAGGATCGCCGGGACTTTCGCATCATCTTGCGGGAGCCAAAGACGCGCGCCGAGACGGGTGCCGTCGCTGAGGGGGATCCAGATGTGTTCGGTGATGCGGATGGTCATAGGGTGGTCCGAGTGTTTTTGGGGCGTGGGCTCGCCCATTTGGGGTTGTCACCCCGGCCTTGAGCTGGGGCCCATCTTGAGATCTCAGGATGGATCCCCGCTTTCGCGGGGATGACGGCCGGTGGGGGTGATGCCCCCCGCTCAAGGCCGGGGTGACATCGAGAGTGAGGATAACTTGGAGCTAAACCGCCACCTTGCGCTTGGCCAGGACGTCATCCAGCCAGTCGCGGCGGAGTTCGGGGACGGAGGTGACGAGCTCTTCGGTATAGGGGTGGAAGGGCGGTTGGAAGATTTCGGCCGTTGCACCCTGCTCCACGATCTTACCGCGCTGCATGACGAGCGTGCGGTCGGCAAGGCGGCGGACGACGCCGAGATCGTGGGTGATGAAGAGGTAGGAAAGGCCAAGCTCGGACTGGAGGCTCTTGAGGAGTTTTAGAATCTCCTCGGCCACCAACGGATCGAGGGCCGATGTGACCTCGTCGCAAATGATGAGATCGGGCTTGGCCGCCAGCGCGCGGGCAATGCAGACGCGTTGCTTCTGGCCGCCGGAGAGCGCGCCGGGAAGACGGGTGGCGAATTCCTGTGGCAGGCCGATGAGATCGAGCAGGCGCGCGACTTCCTTCTCTCGCGGCACGTCATGCATGCCGAAGTAGAATTTCATCGGGCGGCCGATGATCTCGCCGACGGTCTGGCGCGGATTGAGCGCTACGTCGGGGAGCTGATAGACGAGCTGGATGCGGCGCAGCTCTTCCTTCGAGCGCTTCTTGTAGGACCGTTCGAGCCGGTCCTTGTCGAAGCTGATCATGCCAGACGAGGTCGGGAGGAGCCCCGCGATACAGCGCGCGAGGGTCGATTTACCGGAGCCGGATTCCCCGACGACAGCGAGGGTTTCGCCGCGGCGGAGCTGGCAGGAGATGTTCTCGAGGACGGCGGTCTTGCCATAATAGGCGTCGATCGCCTTTACGTCGAGCAGCACCTCGCCAATCGGATGGTCGGTCACGGCATTGGAGAGATTTCCCTGCCGCTCGGCGACGAGCATACGGGTGTAATCCTCGCGCGGGGCTTCGAGCACCTGTTCGGCGGTGCCCTCTTCCACGAGCTTGCCGTGGCGCAGCACCATGATGCGATTGGCAATCTGGGCGACGACGGCGAGGTCATGGGTGATGTAGAGGGCCGAGGTCTTGTAGCGCTGGATCAGGCTACGAAGCAGCGCCAGCACTTCGATCTGCGTCGTTACGTCGAGGGCCGTGGTGGGTTCATCGAGGACGAGCACATCGGGGCGGCAGGACATGGCCATGGCGACCATGGCGCGCTGCAACTGACCGCCCGAGACCTGATGGGGATAGCGATCGCCAAAAGTTTCGGGATTGGGCAATTGCAGGGTTTTGAGAAGCTCGAGCTTCCAGGCTTCCGCTTCCGGCCTTGTCATCTTGGCGTGGTAGAGCGCGCCTTCGACGATCTGTTCGCCAATGCGGATGGCCGGGTTAAAAGCCGCCGCTGCCGACTGGGCGACATAGGCGATGCGGGCGCCGCGCATCTTTTCGCGGGTGGCGCGCGAGCCTTCCATCAGCGAGGTTTCGCCAATGGTGATCGTGCCGCCGACGATGCGGCAGCCACCACGGCCATAACCCATGGCGGCAAGGCCGATGGTGGATTTGCCGGCGCCGGATTCGCCGATCAGCCCCAAGACTTCGCCGGGGGCGAGATCGAGGTCGATGCCATCGACGAGGATGGCACCGTTGGGGGCCGCAACCCGAAGATCGCGAATGGTCAGGATATTGCTCAACGATCAGCTCCTTGAACTGCGGCGCCGGAATTGAGCAGCCAATCGACCACGAGATTGACCCCGATGGTGAGAAGCGCAATGGCGGCGGCCGGGAAGAGCGGCGCGTAGAGGCCGTACAAGATGGCCTGCTGATTATCTTTCACCATGCCCCCCCAATCCGCGAAGGGCGGCTGGATGCCGAGGCCAAGGAAGGAAAGGCCGGCGACGAAAAGGAAGGTGAAGCAGAAGCGCATGCCAAACTCGGCGATGAGCGGCGGCAGGGCATTGGGCAGGATTTCGCGCGTGATCAGCCAGAAGAGGCTTTCGCCGCGAAGACGCGCGGTTTCGGCATATTCGAGGACGGAAATGCCTTGGGCGACGACACGGGCGAGACGGAACACGCGGGTGCTGTCGAGGAGCGCGATGGTGAAAATCAGCACCGGCACGGACGAGCCGAGGGCCTGCAACACCACCAGAGCCGAGATCAGCACCGGGATGCACATGACGGTATCGACGATACGGGAGAGCACCGTATCGACCCAGCCTCCAAAGAGCGCAGCGATGAAGCCGAGCGGAATGCCGATGGAGAAGGAAATCAGCGAGGCGGCGAGCGAAACGCCGATGGACATCTGCGCGCCGGCCAGCAGGCGCGAAAACATGTCGCGGCCGTTTTGATCGAGACCGAACCAGAACTGGGCCGATGGTGGATCGAAAGGTGCGCCGACGATTTCGTTCTGTCCATAGGGCGCGAGGATCGGTCCGAGGATGAAGACGAGGAGGTTGAGCGTCACGATGGCGAGGCCCAGCCAGGCGGAGATCGGGATTGCCTTGAGTTTGCTGGTCATCGTGGATGCCTCAGACGCGGATTGAGGGCGATGGCGGCAATATCGGCAATGGAATTGAGGATGACATAGGCCGCCCCAAAAACCATGGCCGCAGCCTGCACCAGCGGCAGATCGCGCTTGGCGACGGCATCGACCATGAAGCGCCCGAGCCCGTTATAGTTGAAGATCGCTTCGACGAGCACGACGCCGGTGATGAGATAGGCGATGTTGAACGCCACCACATTGACGATGGGCGCGGCCGCATTGGGTAGTGCGTGACGGAGAACGACACGCTTGGTGCGGAGGCCCTTGAGGAAAGCGGTTTCCACATAGGCCTGATCCATGACCGAGAGCACGGCGGTGCGTGTCATGCGCATCATTTGGGCCACGGTGACCAGAACCAGCGTCAGGGCCGGCAGGGTCGTGGCGCGAAGCCAATCGGGAAAGCTCATGCCCGCATAGGTATCGGCAAGGCTCGGCAGCAGGTTGAACTGCACCGAGAGGAAGAGAATGAGCAGAAGTCCCAGAAAGTATTCGGGCAGCGACACGAAGGCGAGTGCCACGATGTTGACGCCGCGATCGAAGATGCCACCGCGGCGAACGGCAGCGGCGAGACCAAGGAGGACCGCAATCGGCACCGAGACAATGGCAGCATAGGCGGCGAGCGCCATGGTATTGCCAAAGCGCGGCCAAAGGAGATCGGCGACGGGCTGGCGATTGGCCAGCGACATTCCGAGATCGCCCGTGGCGAAGCCCTGGAGCCAGGTGAGGTAACGCTGCCACGCAGGCAGATCGAGGCCGAGGTCCTGTCGGAGCGCCGCAAGCGATTGCGGCGTTGCATTCTGTCCGAGAATTGCCGAGGCGACGTCGCCCGGCAGGAGCTGGGTGCCCGCGAAAATCAATGCGGACACCAGCAGAAGCGTCAGGATCCCCAGCGCGACACGCTTAAGGATGAGTTCGATCATTATGCTTCGAGCCAGACCTTTTCAGCGAGGCGCGCGCCCATGAAGTTGAACATCGGGTGCGTGGTGACGCCGCCGAGCTTGGTGGAGACGGCATCGAGATAATCGCCGAACATCGGGATCATCGCGCCGCCATCATCGGAAATCAGCTGCTGGAGCTCAGCGTAGATTTCCTTGCGCTTCGCATTGTCGAGAAGCGCGCGGGCTTCGACGAGCTTGGCGTCGAACGTCTCGTTCTTCCAATGCGTGTCGTTCTGCGCGGAGGTCGAGGAGTAAGCGATAGTGAGCATCTGGTCCGCCGTCGGACGGCCGCCCCAATATCCCATCGAGAACGGCGCCTTCATCCAGACATTGGACCAGTAGCCATCGCTTGGCTCACGCTTGATCGAGAGATTGATGCCCGAGGCCGCAGCCGAAGACTGGAAGATCGCAGCCGCATCGACGGCGCCGGAGAAGGCAGCGTCTGAGGCGGAGAGCTCGATATTGAGGGAATCGAGGCCCGCTTCCTTGAGGTAGAACTTCGACTTTTCCGGATCGTAAGCACGCTGCGGCAGATCGGCGGCATAGAACGGATCGGTGACCGGGATCGGGTGATCATTGCCGAGCTTGCCGTAACCACGAAGGGCGGTGGTCAGGAGCTGCTCGCGATCAATGGCGTATTTGATCGCCATGCGGACATTATTGTCCGTGTAGGGGCCCTGGGTGCAATCCATGAGGAAGGTGAAGTGCTGGCCGCCGGCCGACTGCACGACTTCAAGGTTCGGATTGCGCTTCAAAAGATCGACGGTCTTGAAGTCGAGCTGGTTGATGGCGTGGACCTGGCCGCTCATCATAGCATTGGTGCGGGCGGCGATATCGTTGATGACGATGACTTCGACGGCATCGACCCAGGCGGTGTTGGGCTTCCAGTAGCTTTCGTTGCGCGTGAAGCGGGCGCGCACGCCGGGCTCGTAGCTTTCGAGCTTGAAGGGGCCGGTGCCGATCGGCTTGGTCCAGTCTTCAAAGCCCTCGGGCACGATCAGGAAGTGATAGTCCGAAAGGATATAGGGCAGATCGGCATTGCCACTATCGAGGACGATCTTGATCTCGGTGTCCGAAACCTTGACCACATCGGCGAACTGGCCGGCGGTCGAGCGGGCTGCCGAGGTGGAAGCTTCGCCGCGATGGAGGTTCAGCGAATAAAGGATGTCTTCGGCGGTGAGCGTCTTGCCATCATGGAAGGTGACGCCCTGGCGAATCTTGAAGGTCCACTCTTTGGCGTCTGCCGAGGGCTCCCAGCTTTCGAAGAGCTCGGGCTGGACCTGGTTGTCCTTGTCGATTTCGACGAGGCCGTTGAAGGTCATATAGGCCTGGTTGACCGGCACCCAATCGTTGAGCACGCGAATGTCGAACGTGTCGGTGGTCGAGCCGCCGCCGATGCCCAGTTTCAGGACGCCACCGCGCTTGGGGGTTGCTTCCTGCGCAAAAGCCTGCGGCACGATGAGACCGCTGGCCAGAGTGATGAGACCGAGCCCGGCGGCGCCGGCCATGAACTGGCGGCGGCTCAGCGCGAACGGCGACTGGTTGTTCGACATATTCCTACCTTGTTGTTGTTTGACTTCCGCCGTTCTGCCAGGGCAGCAGAGGCGTCCCCATGGCCGGAATACTAGTGGGCAAATGATGGCGCCCGGCATGATATAAAATCATACCCCTATCAGAATCCGGCGTGCATGGTTTGGTCGGGTTCGAGGCTAAATGCCCCTCTGTTTGGGGAGGATGGCGCAGCGCAAAACGGCGCCTATCGTCCCGGATTCATGATCAGCACTGCAGCGCCGCCCCTGGCGCATTTTGGAGCATTTGAGATGGAGCTTGCGACTGCCGTAGGGCTCGTTGGCGCAGTAGCCTACCTGGCAGGCTATGCGTTGATCCAGATGCGCGTGCTCTCGATCGATGACGGCCGCTATGCGGCGCTCAACGTCCTCGGGGGCGTGGCCCTGATATACTCGCTGATCTGGAATTTCAACCTTGGCTCGCTTTTGACCCAGGTTGCCTGGCTGATTTTCACCGTCGTCGGCTATCTCCACAGCCGCCATCAGCGCCGGAAGAGCGCCAAGCCCGCGACCATTCAGGCGCCGGCCAATGACGAGACCCTGCCGCCGACCGAGGTCGCAGCCTAGGCTTCGTTATTGACGTTATTGGCGATGAGCCAATCTGCGACTTCGCGGGTGATGCGACGTTGATGCCGATCGGCGGGGCGCATGAGATAGAAGCGCCCCTCCGATTTCATCGTGTGCTCATGCATGGGCACGAGCGTGCCGGCTTCGAGCTGTTCACGGATGAGCCAGGTCCAGCCAAGGACATAGCCCCCGCCCTGCATGGCGGCGGCGACGCAGAGGCCATAATCGCCAAGGAGCCAACGGCGTTGACCGGTGGGCGGGGTAAGACCCGCACTACGCCACCAATGCGGCCAATCCTGCCATTCGCGCAACGTTTCCTCGATGCCGATGATGACGGGGTCGGGCACATCCATGAGCGGCAGAAAGCCCGGCGCGGCGACGGGCACTATTTCTTCGCGGCCGAGAACGATGGTGTTGACCCCAAGCGGCTTTTCACTGCGGTAAAAGACGGCGAGATCGAACTCGTCGAGCCGCAGATGCATGATGTCGTCGGTGACTTTGAGGCGAAGTTCGAGCCCGGGAATATCTTGCTGCAGGCGCGTGAGGCGCGGCATGAACCACTGATCGGCAATGCCGCGCGAACAGGCGACGGTGATCTGGCGGGCGCCGGTCCAAGTGCGCACGCCATCGGTGACGGCAGCGACTTCGCCCAAAACGCGCGAAATATCGGCGGCGTAGGCCTCGCCGACCGGGGTCAGACGGACGCCATGGACGGCGCGGGCAAAGAGCTTCGAGCCGATGAAGGCCTCGAGCTTGCCGATCTGGCGGCTGACGGCGCTCTGAGTCAGCCCAAGCTCGATACCGGCCCGGGAAAAGCTGCCGAGCCGCGAGGCGGCTTCGAAAACGACCAGGGCATTGAGCGGCGGCAATTTGCCGAGCTTGGACATCGGGAATGGGTTCGCGCTTCGGGGTGTTATACTTCCGATTAGCACAGGCAGGCGCGGCGCCGAAAGAGAGCCGCGTCAAGACTGCTTTCCGCAAATGCCCGCGATGGCTATGAGGACGCGGCGGCGCGCGGTTTCGGCATTGTCGCCGTAGCGGTCGATGGCCCAGGAGATCGCCAGGATCAGTTCATAGATCTCGTCAGCCGTGACATTTTCGGCAGCTTGTCCGGCAGCCATGGCGCGCTGAAGTAGGCGATCCGTTTCGTCGATAAGCGGACGATTGGAGGCACTCAGCGAGCCGCCGGGTTCGGCATGGGCGGAAGCGAGGCAATAGGGCAAATCGTGCCAGATGCGCAATTGCCAGGCGAGGCTGACGAGCCACGCGCTCAGGGCTTCGCCGGGCGGGAGCATCTCGGAGAGCACCCTGCCCTCTGCCAGAGCTGTCTCGAAACTCGATTGAATGATCTCGACGAGCAGATCGTCGCGCGTCGGAAAATTGCGATAGAGCGTGGCATTGCCAACTCCGGCCATCGCGGCGATGCCGTCGAGCGGGGCCATGACACCCTCTGCCTCGAATGTCTGTCGCGCCGCCGCCAGAATCGCATCGCGGTTTTTGAGCGCATCGGCGCGGGGTTTCCGTGTCCTTTCCGTGCTTACCAAGTCAGCCTCTCAAAAATAGCGCCAGACCACTCTTGCTTAAGTGGATAGTGTCCCCATTTATTTTGCGGGGATTGTCCCCACTTCATATAGAGAGCTCACATGGAAAAGTCACTTGATGGTCGCACGGTGTTTGTAACGGGCGCCAATGGCGGTTTAGGCGAACAGTTCGTTCTGCAGGCGCTGGAGCGCGGTGCGCGAAAAGTCTATGCCGCCGCACGGACACCGCGAAACTGGGACGATGTCCGTATCCAGCCTCTCGCGCTCGACATCAATGACCCGCAGGCCGTGACCGACGCTGCGACGGTTGCAGCCGACGTCGATCTTGTGGTCAACAATGCTGCGATCGCGCCGGAAAACGACTCGCTGGCGGGTCCCGAGGAGAGCCTGCGGCGCATTCTCGAAACCAATCTGTTCGGCAATCTGCGCGTCGCCAACGCTTTTGCGCCTATGCTCGCGACACATGGCGGCGGCACCATTTTGAACGTACTGTCAGCCGCATCTTGGATCGGGCTTGGCACCGGCTATTCCGTTTCGAAAGCCGCCATGTGGTCAGCGACCAACGGTCTGCGCTTCCAGTTGCAGGACCAGAAGACGCAGGTGATTGGCCTATTGGTCGGCATGATAGACACGGCTATGTCCGCGCGTTGGGATGTGCCCAAGGTCAGCGCGGCAAGCGTCGTGTCGCAGGGCTATGACGGCGTTGCCAATGGCGCACTCGAAGTTTTGGCCGACGACGACACCCGGGGCTTAAAATCCATGCTGAACATGAAGGCCGAGGAGCTTTATCCGATGTTGCATGCGCAGCTTGCCGGCTTCAAGGCCTAGGACGGACGGTTGCAGCTCATCGTTCCGGCTTCGGCCGGGACGGCGAACTTGCGCCCGCGGCCGAAGCCCTGCACAAATGCGAGAATTGCGTGGCACATCAAGGGGCAACGACCTGCACAAGGGCAAACTTATTCTCACAACCATGGGGCTGATCGGCGTCGCCGTGATTGCGGCTTTCGTTCTCGATCGTCTCGGCGTCAATGCGAGCCAGGAGGTGGTCGTCGGCTTTGGTGCGGTTTGCGGTCTTTTGGCCTGTGGATTGGCCTTTCGGGGCAAGACGGCGTCTCTGGCAAGGTTGGCGATGGTCTTTGTTTTTGCGGCCGTGGTTCTTGCTGGACCGGTGACGGCATTTTTCGTGGCATTCGGCCTGGCGAGCGGCTTTGGCGGGCTCTCGGCCTTGGCCGGGACATGGGGCAGCCCCGGAATGGACGGCGTCCTCGGCCAAAGTCTTGTTTGGGTGCTGATCGGGACGGTCGGTTTTTTCGGCTTCATGAGCCAGGCATGGGCCCTGTTGCGCGCGTTTGGCGTTTTTGCTGACGCGAGACGCGGAGCTTAGGCCGCATCATGCATATTGTCCTTGGAGCGCCGGGTTCGGGGAAATCAACCGTCATTGCCTTGGTTGCGAGCCAGCTACCACAGTGGGTTGTCTTGGACTGGGATGCGCTGATGAAACCAGCGGGCTTGCTCGCCGGCGCTGATATTCCGTCGACACCCAGCACTTGGACCACTTATGCAGCGCTCGTGCGCACCATGGTGGAAAGCGTGGGGCCGGATCGGGTGGTGTTATTCGGCGTCCAAACGCCGGACGAGATAGTTGATTGGCCCGAAGCGACGTGGACTTTGCTGGACTGCGCGGATGACGAGCGCCAGCGCCGCCTTGAAAAGCGCGGCGAACATGCGCCAGGCATCGTCGAGGCGATCGAGGATGCGGCGACTTATCGGCGGCTGGGGATTTTTACGATCGACGGGACCACACTGACGCCGGCCCAGGTCGCACGGAACGTCGTCGAGCGAGTGCAATCACTCGGATAAGCAGCGCCAACAGGTTCTTCGCTTAACCTGTGACGCCTTTCGTTTTCGTTCGCTTTTCTTTCGATTGGGTCTATAACCGATTCCAGTGGCTGGCCGAATGACTGTGCCCAAGCAGCGGCTGGCTGGGGAGCAATTTTGAAATGAAAAAGCAATCTCGCCTGTTCCACCTGGGATGGGTGGTCATCCTTATCGGTGCGCTTCTCGCGCACTTTATCCAGACCTCCGGCGGTATCAGCATTCGCGATATCCGGTTCAACGGCGCCAATGGTCAGGTGCTGAGCGGTCTGCTCTATGTGCCGCCCGGCGTGACCGCAGAAAACAAGGCGCCCGGCATTCTGGCCGTGCATGGCTATATCAATAGCCGCGAAACCCAATCGGGCTTTGCCATCGAATATGCGCGCCGCGGTTATGTCGTGCTGGCGCTCGATCAATCCGGACACGGCTATTCCGACGCGCCCGCCTTTGCCAATGGCTTTGGCGGTCCGGCAGGTCTCGCGTATCTTCGCAGCCTCGACATTGTCGACACCAACAATATCGGCCTTGAAGGCCACTCCATGGGTGGTTGGACGGTGCTGGCAGCGGCTGCGGCCATGCCGAACGATTATAAAGCGGTGGTTCTCGAAGGCTCCAGCACCGGCGCGCCCTTTGCGCAGGAAGGCTCGACCACCTGGCCGCGCAACCTTGCTGTCGTCTTCTCGAAATTCGACGAATTCTCGCCGCTGATGTGGAACGTCGATCGGGCGCAGGACGTGGTGACGAGCCCGAAACTGCAGGCCGTATTCGGCACGACCGATGCGGTGGTTCCGGGCAATGTCTATGGCGACATTGCCGCCGGCACCGCGCGCATGCTGCAGACCCCGAACACGACCCATCCGGGCGATCATATCTCGCCCGAAGCCATCGGCTATTCGATCGACTGGTTTGCCCAGACGCTTGAAGGCGCCAAGCCCATTCCCTCCTCGGACCAGATCTGGCTCTGGAAGGAAATCGGCACGCTGATCGCCTTTGTCGGCTTCATCATCTTGCTCGCCGGCACATTTGAAATGCTGCTGTCGACTGCGACCTTCGCCCATCTGCGCCAGGCGCCGGTGGCAACGGCGCATCGCAGCCGCACGGCCAAGTGGTGGATCGGGTTTGCGCTCAGCGCCTTCATTCCGGTGCTGACCTATTATCTGTTCCTTTATTGGGGCGGCCAGCTTCTGCCGGGTTCGGCGCTGTTTCCGCAGACGATCACCAGCCAGATCGCCTTCTGGGCGCTGCTCAATGGCGTCATCGTCTTCCTGATCGGCTTCGTGCTGCGGGGCGAGAAAGTTTCGGCGCGGGGCAATGTGCTCGGCTCGATCCTGATTGCGCTGGCAACGGTGGGCATAGGCTATCTCTTCGTCATCGCAGCCGATTTTCTCTTCAAGATCGACTTCCGGTTCTGGGTTGTCGCCTTAAAGCCGATGAGCCTGCTTCAGGCCAAGATCGCGCTCGTTTATCTCGTGCCGTTTACGCTGTTCTTCGTGCTGGCCCTGCGTGGCCTCCACACCGGCCTGACGGTGACGGGCGACAGCCGCGCCAAGCAGTATCTGAGCAATATCGGCGCGCTGGCGCTGGGGTTCCTCGTATTACTCGTCGTTCAATATGGCTGGCTTCTTGTCACTGGGCATCTGCTGAGCCTCAACGAGCCGCTCAATACCGTTGTCGCCATCCAGTTCCTGCCGCTGATGGCCATCATCGCGTTCCTCTCGACGTTCACCTATCGGAGGACCGGTAGCTATCTGCCGGGCGCGCTGATCAACTCGCTCTTCGTGACTTGGTACATCGTCGCGGGGCAAGCAACGCAGTTCCCCGTCAGCTAAGGCTGGGACGAAATGACAAAGGGCCGGTCTTGCGACCGGCCCTTTTGTTTTGATGACGGGCTCGCTTAGCCGCCGAAAATGTGGGGAAGCAGGCCCGGGGTCGCCACGCGGAAGCTGACGATGCCGTCGTGGCCGGGTGCGTCGAGGCCTGAATCAAGGCTCGTAACGAACACGGTACGGAGGTCCGGTCCGCCAAAGCAGGGCATGGTCGGCTTGGCGATGGGCAGATCGACCCAGTCGAGCAGATTGCCATCGAGATCGATGCGATTGATGCGGCTGCAGGATGGCGCGGCTGACCAATAGGTGTCGGTGATATCGAAGGCGCCGCCATCGGCACGTCCATTGGCAAGGTCGTGTTCGCGGAGGCGCCGCTGGTTGGAAATGGCCCCGGAGGACGGATCGAAATCCCAGCGATCGATGAACATCTCACCCTGCGAATCCGAGTGGCACATGGTTTTCCCGTCCTTGGTCCAAGCCAAACCATTGGAGGTGGAAAAGCCTTCGGTAAGGAGGGTGACGCGCCCCGCGGCATCGACGCGGTAAAGTGCGCCCTTGGGCTGAGGCGAGCGATCCATGCTGCCGACGTAAAAGGCGCCATCGGGGCCAACCTTGCCATCGTTGAGGCGGCTGACTTGGGGCGGCAGATCGATCGACGCCAAAACCTCGCGGGTGCCGGTCTCGGGGTCGAAGAGGATGACGCTCTTTGATAGGGCGACGACGACCCCCCCGCCTGTGGCGAGGCCAAAGCTGGCAACCTCGTCGCCCAAGGACCACTCCCGCCTTGCGCCGCTTTCAATATGAAGAGCGTGGATCTTGCCGGCGGGGATGTCGCACCAGAAAAGCTCGGCGGTTGCGGCGTTCCAGGTTGCGCTTTCGCCTACCCCGAAGCGCTCACGGATGACGAAGTCAACGGGGCCAGTTGCAGCGGTCATCGCGGTTCACCCGTCTGGTGTTCAAGGTTCCAATTGCGATAGCGCCGGCGGCCATTATCGAGATGGATACGCATGCTATCGCGCGCCAGTTGCGGCTGGCGATCAGCGATAGCATCGGCGATGGCCCGGTGTTCTTCCTGGATTTTCTTGAGAAAACTGATCTGCTCGTCGCTATCGGCAAAGGCAGCGCCGAGGGCTTTCCGCGGGATCAGGCGCTCGCCGAGCTGATCGACGAACTCGACGAATTTCGGATTGCCGGTCGCCTGGGCAATCGAGCGGTGCAGCGCCCGATCGGCGTCGCTGGCCATAGCCTTGTCCTCGATGTGCCGGGAAAAGCTCGTCATGGCCTGTTCGATCCGCAGGAGATCGGTTTCGTTGCGCCGCTCAGCAGCAAGGCCGGCTGCTTCGATTTCGACGCTCATGCGCAATTCCATGAACTCGATCACATCGGCAATATCGTTGGGTGATCGCATCACGAGCGAGCCGGGAGCCGGCGACGGCGCTTCGCTGACATAGACGCCCGAACCGCGCTTCGAGACGAGCCGGCCCTCTGCCTGCAGGCTGGCAATGGCTTCACGCACGACGGTTCGGCTGACACCAAACTTCAAACATAGCTGTTCGGCTGTCGGCAGTTTGTCGCCTGGCTGCAAGTTTTCGGACGCGATGAGGCTGATCAGCCCACCCTTGACCTTATCCGTCAGTCGCGCTGCACCCTGCCGCATCATCAACCCACCCAGAATGTGATGTCTTCGAGCCCCTCACCCTGACGAGAGCGGCCCGAATTCAACTTGTAGCACCGACAAATATTTCATACAACTTTTTCAAAGTTCACATAACTCTGGATCAGCGATGTATGTAGGAACCCAGCTTAGCGGCAAAGACGTGCAGCGCCTCGGCGACCGCTACCTCCGGCAACTGGGCCAACTGGGCCTTAAGCACGTCTGCATCGACCCGCCAGGCAATCCCTATGAATGGACGCGTGATGTCATCGCGCGCCATATCGATCGGCTCGACAAGCACGGGCTCGTACTCGATATGGTGCAGTTGCCGATGCCGTCTTCGGGTATCGGGACCCATCAATCGCCGGGCGTTGTGCTGGGCAATTCGCCCGAGCGCGACCGCGAGATCGATGGCATGTGCACCATCATTCAAAATCTGGCGGCGCTTGGTGTCCACGCGACCAAATACAATTTCAACCTCCTTGGCATTCCGCGCACGCCATCCGAGCGCGGCCGCGGCGGCGCTATCGTCTCGACCTTCCGGCACGAGCAACTGACCAATAGCGACGAGCTGACGGAAGCCGGAAAAGTCAGCGCCGAGCAGTTCTGGGAGCGGATCACCTATTTCCTCGAACGCGTCGTGCCGGTGGCGGAAGCCGCCAAGGTGCGCCTCGCCTGTCACCCACATGATCCGCTGACCCCGCCAGGCTATCGCGGCGTCGAACAACGCGTGCTGGGCAATGCCGAGGGTCTCAAGCGCTTCGTGCAGATTGCGGAAAGCCCCTATCATGGGCTCAATTTCTGCCAGGGCACGATCGCGGAAAGCATGGAAAATCCGCGCGCTGAAATCGACGAAGTGATCCGCTGGTTCGGCAGCCGCGGCAAGATTTTCAACGTCCATTTCCGCAATATCAAGGGCGGCCGCTATTCCTTCACCGAGGTTTTCCCGGACGATGGCGACATGAACATGGCCCAGAGCTTTAAGGCCTATCACGAGAGCGGCGTCGACTGCATGATCATGCCGGACCACATGCCGGAGATCGATGGCGAGGCACCCTTCGAGACGGCATTTGCCTTCGCGTTCGGCTACATCATCGCCCTGTTCCAGGCCAATGGGCTCGATCCCTACGGCCATTGATCTAGAACCAAAGATATGAAAGGCCCGGTATCTTGCGATGCCGGGCCTTTTGCTGAGTAGATCAGCGGTGGTGCGTCGCGATGAGATCGGCTAGTGCGCTTCGGTCATTGGATCAGGGAGCCACCACCCCAGCGGTCGGATTAGTACTATTTCATGGAATTAGTATGATCGCAAATGCGGTCGACGGCGATGCGCATCGCCCGGAGCCATTCCCCTGAAGCGCTGGTCGCAGTGCGCAATTTCAAAGCACCGCGGCGTTGAGAGATGGTATGTCTGGCCGCACACCGCAGGAGCGGAGGATAAGAGCTTGAACCATCTGCTCGCGGACTTTGATATCGGCCTGTTGCTGACCTTCGATGCCATGCTTCGGGATCGAAACGTCACGCATGCTGCGGCACGGCTTAACATTACTCAGTCGGCGCTGTCGGCACGGCTGACGCGTCTCAGGCAATTGCTCGGCGATCCGCTCTTTATTCCATCAAATTCAGGCCGGGGCATGGTCGCATCGCCCCATGCATTGGCCTTGGCGCCCGACCTGGCGAGCCTTCTGGAACAGCTCAGCGATTTCATCGGCACCGCGCGGGTCTTTGATCCCAGCGTCAGCAGGCGCATCTTTCGCGTGGCCGCAACCGATAACCCGGTTTCGATCCTGGCGCCCGACCTTATCCCGCTAATTCGAAGCGCGGCGCCTGACGCGCGGATTGCCTTTACTGTACCCAACAAGGCCCGGATTGCCGAAGACTTGGAACAGGGAGAGGTGGACGTCTTCATCGGGGTCAACGAAGACGCGGCGCCTGGCCTGATGGCGCGCAAACTGTTCGAAGAGGCATTCGTGACCGCCTATCGGCATGGCCATCCGCGAAATCCGGGGCCGATGACGCTCGATGAATTCTGCGCTCTCGATCATCTGCTCATCTCCACCAGCGGTGGGCACTTTTCAGGGATGATCGATCAGGCGCTGACAGAGCTTGGTCGGGCAAGGCGGGTCAGCGTCTCTGTGCAAAGTTACGCATTGGCACCGCTGATGCTGGCCAGCACCGATCTGATCTGCACCCTGCCCCGGCGGTTTCTGCAGCGGTTTGAGTCCATGCTCGAGATCATCGAGACCCCGCTCGATTTGGCGCCATTCGAAATGACGATGTTTTGGCATCCGCGAATGAACGCGGATGCTGCCCATGTCTGGCTACGCCAGCAAATTCTCTCGACGGCAAGGGCCGGGCTTTGGCCCTGACGTAAGGCTCAGAACTGCTGAAGCAGGTAGTCGCCCACCTTTTCGGCCTTCGGGTCGAAGAGGGTGTCGAGGCGCGAATTGAGGACGTAGACCCCATTTCCGGCCTCGACCGCCGCGGTCGGCATCGAGAGTTCACTCTTTTCGCTGCGCGTGATGGTCGTAGATTTCCAGCCATCGGTGGAGGTCAGTTCGACTGTCCGATCAGACCCCAGGTTCTGGACGACAAGCAGGTGTTCTCCATCGAGGAGATGAATACCGTCTGCGCCAAGCAGTGGCTCGGGCAAGGCCACACTCGAAATGTCCGTTGGATCGGAGAGGCTCACCCGGAACAGTTCGCCGCTGTTGTATTTGCCGACGATTAGATAGCCGTCTTCATGCACGGCAATGCCGTTGAGATTGAAGCCGTCTTCGGACCAGAACTGTGGGTCTTGCGCAAAGATCGACGCCTTCCCCGATGTGTCGATCTTGTAAATGATCGGCGCGAAGCTGTCGGTCACATAGGCATTGCCCGCAGCATCGAGCGCGATATCGTTGGCAAAATGCGTGCCTTGGCTGAGCGCGCCGAGATCGTAATAGTCCTTTGGCGTGCCGGATTTGGCGTCATATGTCGCGACGCCAGCGAGTTTCCCTTGGGTAGCTATGCTGGTGCGTGCCCCGGCTCCGGGATCGGAATTGGTCACCCAGAGCGTATCAGTCTGATCATCGACCAGTAGCCCCACGGTCGAGACCAGCTTGTCGTCGGCGATAAACGGCGTGTAGGCGCCGGTCCGGTCGAGTTTGGCGACCAGCCCTTGAGTGACGGAGCCGAGCAGGAATACGTCCTGTTCGGCCGAAAAGGTGAGGCTCTCGGGATAGGAGCGGTCCGAGGCGAAGCCGATATCGGCAGCCGTGGTGGGCACTGCCAGAGAGAGAAGAGCGGCGCTTGCAACGCCGGCGAGCAAAGTGCAGGAGATCATCATGCGGTCCTTTCGATCATGATGCCCATGATCTAGGACACGCTCCGCCAGGCTTGAAACGCGGCTCGGCGATTGGAGCTATCGATCAAATCGATGGCTTACTGAGATCAAATGCAGGGGCAGCTATCGATCTCAGCGATAGCTGCAAATCTTCGTATCGATTTCCGGGTCAGGCGCCGCGGGGGCATCTTCGGCCGCAGATGAGCCCGAAACCGCGGCTCAGACAGGAGACATCAATGCTCGATTTCTATTTTCACGCGACGCCGAATTCGATGAAGGTTGCGGTGTTGCTGCACGAACTCGCCCTCCCCTTTTCGGTCAAACCGGTGGACATCTTCAAGGGCGAGCAGCACCTCCCTGGCTTTCGGGCGATCAACGCCAATGGCAAGGTGCCGGCGATTGTGGACGGCGACACGATCGTCTTCGACTCTCACGCCATTCTGCTCTATCTGGCCGACAAGCACGGCGCTTTCGTGCCGACAGACCGGCGCGACTATGCCGCCATGCTCTCATGGCTCGAGCTGGTCGCAACTGGGCTTTCGCCCTTCTCCGGCCAGGCCATCCATTTCATGCATTACGCTCCCGAGCACCTGCCCTACGCCGTCAACCGGTATACCAAGGAAGTGGCGCGGCACTATGAGGTGCTCGACGACCGCCTTGGCAGCGCC
Source organism: Devosia sp. BK (assembly GCF_032907385.1). Classification (NCBI taxonomy): domain Bacteria; kingdom Pseudomonadati; phylum Pseudomonadota; class Alphaproteobacteria; order Hyphomicrobiales; family Devosiaceae; genus Devosia; species Devosia sp. BK. The sequence continues at coordinate 561,909 of NZ_JAIMBX010000003.1, read as the reverse complement.
CAGTATCTAGCGGGGGAGACCTATTCGATCGCTGACATGGCTCTTTGGGGATGGGCCGCTTCGGCAGGCTTCATCTTTGGCGATGCAGGGCTCTCGGCCTATCCCAATGTCCAAAGGTTCATGACGGAAATGGCGTCGCGTCCCGCGGTGCAAAAGGCGCTGGAGCTGAAAGCGGCTCACACATTCAAATCCGACCTCGATGCAACTTCGCGCAAGGCGATGTTTCCGCAAAACGAGAGCGATGCAGCCTAGCGTTTTTCGGATTTCGGGCCACCGTCTCCAACTTTGGCCGCGAAATCGACCAGTAGGCGAGCGAGTTGTGCGGGCTGTTCCTGCTGGATCCAGTGCCCCGCACCTTCAACGAACGCGACATCCCTCAGTTGCGTCGTTGATGTAGTTTGCATTAGGTCCAGCGCACCGGGCGAAATGTAGGGTGCCCAATCCTTGTCGCCGCCAATAAAGAGCGATGGCACATCGAGCGTCCGGCCGGAAAAGAGACGCAGCTCGGCGCCGAGTGCGGGGTCGGACAGCACACGGTAGCCTTGCATCGCGCCTTGGAAGCCGGTGCGCGAGAATGCCTCGACATAGACATCGAGCTCAGGCTCGGTGAGCCAGTGGGCGGCGGCAACCTCTGCGTCTGAAGGACGGAATGGAGCGACGTTCTCGGGCATCGTCTTCCCCTTTTCCATCACATAATAGGTGGGCAGTGCGGCGAATGCTTCAGGACTTGCGGGGCTGAGCGGATGCGGCGCATTGCCGGCCCAATCGGCGCTTTTGACGTGAAAGAAGGTCCTGAAAAACTGGCGGAGGCCCTCTGGTGCATTTTGCGGATCATCACTGGCGCTGCGCGATGCGAAATAGTGCTGATAAAGCTCTCGCGGTGGATCGAGCGCGGCAAGGCCGGCCGCCAATTGCTGCACCGGGGACTGTGCTGGCTGGGGCTGCGGGGCTTTGTCGGCGGTGTCGAAGGGAAAGGCCGGCACGCCGGGAAAGGGCGCGCTCATCAGGACGACTGAGGGAAACACATCGGGGCGGGCGATGGCGCAATAGGCCGCGATGGGCGAGCCGAAATCGTGTCCGACCAGCATGGACGTGTGGGAATAGCCCAAGGCCGCAACCAGGGCGAGTGTATCGCGCACCATGTTGAGAATGCCAAAGGGCGCGAGAGGCGCATCATAATCGGCCGACCATCCCGTGGTTTGACCATAGCCGCGCTGATCGGGCGCAACGACGTGGTAGCCGGCCTCTGCTAGGAGCGGCATCACATGGCGCCAACCATAGGCGAGATCCGGAAACCCATGGAGAAGCAGCGCCAGCGGGCGTCCGGTCTCCTTATGCCCGGCTTCAAGAATATGAAGATCGAGGCCATTTACCGCTGGGATCATTCGCGAGCGAATTGCCGCCGGCAGCGCGCCCTGAATATCTGTGAAAACCATTTGATCGGCACCTCTCTCATAGGCGGTAAACGCGTCGAGTTGCGTGAGCCAAACAACTATGACGATCACCATACTATGGCGGTTGGTATAGTATGGTCAAGGCTCTTGTGGTAGGACACCGTATGACCCGCAAAACCGACGCCCGTGAAAATGCCATCGCTGCAGCTATTCGCCTGTTTCGTCTTCAGGGCTATACGGCCACCGGCCTCACCCAAATCCTTGAGGAAAGCGGGGCGCCCAAGGGTTCGTTCTATTTTCATTTTCCCAAGGGGAAGGTGCAGTTGGCAGAAGAGGCGATCGATCGCTATGTCGCGCAGCGCATTGCCGTTATTCAGGCAGTGTCGGCGGAGACAACAGGCGATGCGCTGGGCTTTACGCAAAGGCTGATTGGGTCGTTCGCCGCCGACATGAAGGCCTCCGACTTCCGATATGGATGCCTGATGCAGAACCTTGCTAATGAACTGCCGGCCCTCGATGCCGACCTCACACAACGGGTGGCCCAAGGCTTTGCGACCTCGACCGAGATCATAAGGCGGCATTTCGAGGGGTGCGGGCTGAGTGGCGGGAAGGCAAGGTCTGCGGCAGCCGCGCTGGTGGCCTCGCTCGAGGGCGCGCGAACGGTCGCGCGGCTCGAGCGGAGCCCAGCAGTGTTCGAGGCACTGTCCGAAATGGCCGCTCAGCAATGGGCCGCCTAGTCGCACAGCGACTTTGAGGAGGTGTCGCCTTCGCCTTTCCTATTGAGCCGGCAAGCGCGCCAGCCAGGCTTGCATCTGGCGGATTTCCACCTGCTGCGTAGTGATGATTTCCTGAGCAAACATCTTGATCCAGGGATCATTGGCATATTGCTGGGCGACCCTTGCCATCGCGACCGCGCCCTGATGGTGCGGGATCATGCTGCACACGAAGGCGGTCTGAAAATCGGTCGGCGTCATGCCACGCATCATATCCGAATGCATCGGCTCCATGGTCTGGAGCAGCGCCGCATGGGCAGGATCGGCATTGGCTGCCATCATGTCGATGTGCTCCTGCATCGAAGCGCCACCATGGTCGGCACTGGCATCGCCGCAAATGGGCGGCAGAGGGAGTTGAGCCGCAGCCTCCGCAGGCTGATCGCGCACGAACAGCGCACCGACAAAAGCGACCGCCAGAATTCCTGCCGCACCCCACTTCATCACGTCCATTTTCTCAGACTCCTGGGCCTCGTTGCTAGCCCGACTATGCCGCGCCCATTTCCCGAGCCGTTTGATCGAGATCAAGGATGCATGGGCGATGCACGTTTATGCCGACCTCAGCTGCAGTCGTTGCAGAACTGATGGAGTCGCAAGTGATAGTGCACCAAGGAACCGTCGCCACACTGCGCAGGGGGGCTGGACGCCGGCTTTCCCTGGGCCTACCGCTCGGCGTTCTTCTCGCGGGGTTCGGCGCCGCAACGCCCGCTTATGCCCATGTCAAATGGTTTGCACCCTACGTGGTGGGCGCTGCGCCTGCCCCGATCACCAGCACGCTGGCCAATGGCTGGTTCTGGCTCGGTATTGTGCTGGTCCTTGCCTTCTTCGCGGCAACGGTCGTCATTGCAAAAGGCAAGTTTGGCAGCGCGGTCAGCAGCGGACTTGACTGGGCGAGCGCGCCGCTCTGGACCCGGTCGGACGATTTCATGCGGGCCATTATCGGTGCCTTCTTCGTCGCGATCTTTGCCGTTGGCGGGGTTTATCTGACGCCAGACCTGCAAACGCCCAATGAGTGGGTCTCGTGGCTGCAATTGCTGATCGCGCTGCTGGTATTCTCGCGCCGGACCATGCCGCTGGCTGCGGCGGGCATTATCGGGCTCTGGGTCATTGCGCTGCGCGACTATGACTTCTTCCACCTGCTCGACTATCTGGCGCTTGGCGTCGGCGTCGCCGGATATCTGGCGCTTGCCAGCGCTCCGGAGAGCAAGTGGTATAAGCACCGATTTGCCGTGCTTCGCTGGGGTGTCGCCATTGCGCTGATGTGGTCGAGCCTTGAAAAGTTCGCCTATGCCGAATGGTTCTATCCGCTTGTCGAAGAACGGCCCTACCTGACCTTCGGCATGCCGCGGGACACGTTCATTCCCATGGCGGGCGTCGCTGAATTCACCATGGGTTTTGGCCTTCTTTGGACGCCGTTGATTCGCCGACTGTCGGCCGTGGCGCTGCTGGTGATTTTCACCACCGCGGTCTATCCCTTCGGCCGTATCGATCTCGTCGGTCACGCCCTGATAATGGGCACGCTGTTCCTGATAGCTGCCGATCCGACGCCATCGGGCCCACGCCTCAAAACGCTGATGCCGGCAATTGGCGCAGTGCCTGCGGGTCTCCTCGCTGCCATGGTGATCATTGCGGGAAGCTATTGGGGGCTACACACGGTGTTCTACGGCGATGCCGTGCGGACAGAACCGCTGGCGCCCAATACCGAACTCCTGACGCATATGCCGAACGCCGAACAACCCCATGGCATGGTGCACTCGCCCCAGCCCTGAGCACTGAACCCCAGCAACCCCGCTTCGGCGGGGTTGTTTCGCTTAATGGCAAATGGCTACCGATCTCAGCGGCGCTTTTGGCCGATTGAGCCGGCGCCGACGGCGACGAGAATGAGCGCGCCGACAAGAACCTGACGGATATAGCTATCGACGCTCATCTGGGTGAGGCCATTGTCGAGGACGCCCAGCACGATGACCCCGACGACAGTGGCGAGAATGCGCGGCTCGCCGTGACGGCTCATGGTGGTGCCGAGAAAGACCGCGGCAATGGCGTTGAGCATGAGGCCGCTGCCCTGGACCGGATTGGCCGAGGCGACGCGGCTCGCATACATCAAGCCGCCCGCGGCGGCAGCGAGACCGGTCAACGAGAAGGCGATGAGCCTGAGGCGCTTGACGGCAATGCCGCTCAGATGGGCGGCTTCCATATTGCCGCCGATGGCGTAGAGCCGGCGGCCGAAGGTGGTTTGCTCGAGAAGGACCCAGACCGCGAGGATCACCACGATAGCGATGATGGAGAGATTGGGGAGGCTGATGGCGACGCCGCCCCATTCGCCGAGCGGAATGCCGGCGCGGGCGAAATTGCCAAAGTCCTCGGGGATGGCGCGGCCCGAAATGGTCTTGCCGCCGCTGACAACAAAGGCGAGGCCCGAAAACATGGTCATGGTCGCCAGGGTCGCGATGAACGGGAGGATGCCGACAAGGCTGACCATGGCGCCATTGAAGGCGCCGCCGAGGAGGCCGACCAAAAGCGAAACCGAAACGGCGGCCCAGATCGGTTGACCGGCGGCCATCATCAGGGCGGCGACGATGCCTGCAAGGCTCGCGGCAGAGCCGACCGAAAGATCGAAATCACCCATGACCATGACGACCGTCATGCCGGCCGCGACGACCATCAGCATGGAGGTCTGCTGGGTGATGTTGAGCCAGTTGCGCGCCGTCGGGAACGTGCCGGGGAGCATGACGGAGAAGAAAACGAGGATGGCGACGAAGCCGATCAGGGTGCCATAGCGGCGGATGAAGACCATGTTCTTAGGCAACCATGCCGGTGGTCCGGCCATAACAGAGATTGACGAGATCGTCTTCGCGCAGACCTGCGGCGTCGACAATGGTGGTGATGGCGCCATCGCGCATGATGGCGATGCGATCGCAAAGGCCGATCAGTTCGGGGAGATCGGAGGAGACGAGGATGACGCCAGAACCCTTGGCGGTGCGCTCGCGGATGATGGAATAGATGTCGAATTTGGCGCCGACATCGACCCCGCGGGTGGGTTCTTCGAGCAGCAACAAACGCGGATCGCCCGCGACCGCCTTGGCGAAGACGACCTTTTGCTGATTGCCGCCGCTCAGTTCGATGACGTCCTGACCCGGACCGACGGCTTTGAGGCGCATATTGGCGCCGAGGTCGGCGGCAAAGCGCTTTTCGCGATTGGGGGTCAGCCAGGTGCCGGCGCTGCTCTGGCGCTTGAGGTGCGCAAGCGTGATGTTCTCGTAGATCGGCCGGCGCATGATGAGGCCTTCGGCGCGGCGTTCGCGCGGGACATAGGCCACGCCGCTTTGCCAGGCAGTAGCGGGGGAGAACGGCGCATAGGGCGCGTTGCCGAGGGACATTGTGCCCGCGGTCATGCGGGCATCGCCGAAAATGGCGCGGATGAGTTCGCTTTGGCCGGAACCGGAGAGGCCGGCAATGCCCAGAACTTCGCCTTCGCGGAGAGAGAAGCTGGTGGGTTTGAGGCCGGGGCTGACGAGGTTAGTGGCTGAAAAGACGGTGGTCTCGCGCGGCGAGGCGACGGCCTTGGGATAGGCTTCCTCGACTTTTCTACCGATCATCAGGGCGACGAGATCGTCGTGGGTGATGTTGGTCAGGGCGCCGCTATCGATCGAGCGTCCGTCGCGAAGCACGGTGGCTTTGTCGCAAAGCATCATCACCTCGTCGAGGCGGTGAGAGACGTAAAGAACCGAGCTGCCGGAGGCGCGGATTTCGCGGAGCACCCGAAAAAGGCGCTGGCTTTCGTCTGCGGTGAGTGCGGCGGTTGGTTCGTCCATGACATAGAGTTTGGCATCGTCGAGCAGCGCCGCAGAGATGCGGACGAGCATCTGATCGCCGAGGCCGAGCGTGCCAAGGTTCTGGCGCGGGTCGATATGGTCGATGCCCAGACGATCGAGCGCGCGCTGAGCCTGCCGGTTGAGCTCTGCCCAATCGACAAAAATGCCGGCGCGATGCGGATAGCGGCGGCCCATGAAGATGTTTTCGGCGACCGACAGGGTCGGGACGACGTTGAACTCCTGATGGATGAACCGGAGGCCAAGGCGATAGGCAGCCTTGGTCGACTCGATGCTGACCGGCGTGCCGTTGATCTTGATATCGGCCGTATCGGGCGAAACGACACCGGCGAGGATTTTGATCAGCGTCGATTTGCCAGCGCCGTTTTCGCCCATGAGGGCGTGAATTTCACCTGGCGCAACGACGAGACTGGCCCCGGACAGGGCCGGAACGCCGGCATAGGCCTTGGTGACGAACGTTGCGGAAAGAAGCGGGACGGGAGGGGCCATAGACGGCCCCTGCCCTAAAGCTGTTTCGGACAAGTGACCAATTACTCGGTGGCGTTAGCCTTGGTGATCAGCTTGGTCGGCACATAGGTGACCGACTGGAGGATTTCTTCGCCAGCCAGTACGCGGGCAACGGCATCAGCCGTGGTCGCACCGATGCCGGAAAAATCCTGGGCGACGGAGGCTTCGAAACTGCCGCCGGCGGCGATGGCTTCGCGGGCCTGGGGATTGGCGTCGATGCCGGTGATGACGATGCCTTCGCCGGAACGACCGGCGTCTTCGATGGCCTGCAGCGCGCCGAGAGCTGGCTGATCCCATGCCGCCCAGACGGCCTTAATGCTGCCCGGCTCGGGATTGGCGGCGAGGATCGCTTCCATCTTGGCGCGGCTATCGGCAATGCCGCCATCGGCGACGTCCGGGGTCACGCGATCGAGCACCTTGATATCGGGATAGTTGCCGAAGACCGCATCGGCGACAACGCCGCGGACCTGCACCGGCGGGAAAGCCTCGAAGACGAACATGACGACATTGCCTTCGCCCTTGATGCGATCGGCAACATAGGTCGAGGTTTCGGCGGCCATGGCATAGCCATTGGACGTCACATTGGTGACGAGCAGCGGATCGGCGCCGGCATCCATGCCGAAGACGGGAATGCCGGCATCCTTGGCGGCCTGGAGACCAGCGGTCACCTGGGTCGGATCGACATTGATGACGATGGCATCGACGTTCTGGACGACGAGATCTTCCATGCGGCTGATGACGGCGGCAACGTCGCCGGCCGTATCGATCACATTGACGTCCCAATCATTTTCGTCGGCGACGGCCTGGAAGGCTTCGACGTAAAACTGGGTACCGGGCTGAGCCATATAGGGCGTGACGATGGCGACCTTGGCCTGAGCAAAGGCAGCGCCTGTGCCGAGAGCGGTCGTCGCGAGAAGAATGCCGGCCAAAGCCAGGGTGGATTTATTGAGCGACACGAGACAGCCCTCCTGCTATCTCCGCCAGCGGGGCAGCGGGCGGTTGTTATCCTTGTGCTTCAAGGCACTATAAGGAGCGCCTGCCGGACGGCAAGCTGGATTCGGGGGAGAACGGGCATGGAATTTTGCCTGATCGGGATCGACATCGGGACAACGGCAACCAAAGCCACATTGATCGATGCATTGGGCCAGCAATTGGCAAGCTTCGAGCATCCCCATTCCACCTTTCGCACGAGCCCCGGCATGGCCGAGCAAAGGCCGGAGGATTGGCTCCGCGGCGTTTTCGGCGCGCTTGGACATTTCGCCGAAATGGTCGAACCCTCACGGGTGATAGGCATCGGCCTGACCTCGCAGGTCAATTCGCACGTCTTTGTCGATGCGCGCGGAGAGGCGCTGCGGCCGGGGATCACCTGGCAGGACACGCGGGCGGCGGACGACGCGGCGCAGCTCGACCGGCAGGTAAGCATCGAGCAAAAAAACGCGTGGTTTGGCGGGCCGGTGCCGATCGACGCCAGTCACGCCCTCTCCCGCATGGCCTTCGTCGCCCGGACGGAGCCGCAGAATTGGGCCGCGACGCGGCATGTCCTTTTGCCCAAGGATTTCGTCGCACTCAAGCTAACCGGTGAAGTGGCGAGCGATGCGGTCGCGGCCGTGGGGCTGGTCGACACGGCGGGGCAATACGTGAATGCGCTCCTCGCCCTCGTCGGTTCAGCCGCTGACAAACTGCCACCGCTTTACCCGTTTCATCATCAGGTGGGGCGCATGGATGCCGGGCTCCCCTTTGCCGGCACGCCCGTGATGGTTGGTGCCATGGATGCCTGGGCGGGCATGTTTGGCTGTGGCGTCGTTGCCAATGGCGATGCCATGTATCAATCGGGCACCAGCGAAATCCCCGGTATCGTGTCGGATACGGTTATCCCAACGGCGGGCGTAATCCTGTTTCCGCCCTATGAGGGTATCCGCATGCATGCCGCACCAACCCAATCGGGTGGCGCGTCGATGACCTGGCTCGCAACACTTCTTGGCCGCTCGCCGGCACACTTGATCGAACGGGCTTCGACGGAGACGCTCACCGAGATCACACCGATCTTCTTGCCGCACCTAGCGGGGGAACGCGCGCCCATTTGGGACGCCTCATCCCGGGGCGTTTTCGCGCGGCTCGATGCCAATTCCGGCCCTGAGCAATTGACGCTCGCGGTGATGGAAGGAGTGGCGCACTCGGTGCGCTGGGCGTTCGAGGCGCTGGAAGGCTCAGCGGGCATAAGCCCCGAACGCGTTCGCATTAGCGGCGGCGGCGCGCGCTCCGATATCTGGTGCCAGATCCGCGCCGACGTTCTGGGAAAAAACCTGACCCGCACCAGCATTCCCGCTGCAGCCGCGCTCGGCGCCGCGATTATCGCAGGCGTGGGGAGTGGAGCCTTCCCCTCGCTGCCGGATGCAGTACAAAAACTCGTCCAATTCGAACGCAGCTTCGAGCCAGATCCCAAACGCGTCAATTTCTATAGCGACCGTTTTGAACACTATCGCGCGCTCTATCAGGACCTGCGGGCGTTCAATCAGCGATTTGGATAGCCGATGGTGCTGAACTTCAACTCAGCTTGTCGCCATCGATGATGGCCTGCACTTCGCGCTCGACCACATCGATGATGCGGCCGATGGCATCCACGGCGGCATCGGGGTTTTGAGCAAGGATTGCGTCGGCCAGATCGCGATGGATCGGGAAGGAATCGAGGCCGAAGGCATCGGCCGAAAAGGGTGACTTGCCGCCACGCTCGAGGGCATCGTCGAGATTGACCAGAAGCTGGCCATACATGGGATTGCCGGAAGCGTCGTAGATGGCGCCGTGGAAAGCGTGGTCGGCCTTGCGCCAAGGGAGGCCGGCATCGACATCGGCGAGCAGCGCCGTGCAGAGACGCCCAATGTCTTCGCGCTGGGCCGGCGTCGCTTTTATCGTCGCCTTGCGGACGACGTCGTTTTCAAGCGTCCGGCGGATTTCAAGGAGGCGCAGCAACGCTTCGCCTTCAAGCCGCACCATGGTGGGGACGAGGCCGCGCGAGGTCTGGACGCGTGCCGAAAGATAGGTGCCATCGCCGCGGCGGCGGCGGATGATGCCGAGGCCTTCCCAGCGGTTGAGCGCTTCGCGGATGGTGGAACGGCCGACGCCGAGAGTTGCCGCAAGCGAAACTTCGGGCGGAAGACGATCGCCAATCGTGAGGCCCGATCTCTCGACCATATCGGCAAGCGCATCGAGCACCGCTACGCCACGCGTGCGGGTTTCGAGCGGCTCGAGATAGTCGAGTGCTGCCTGGCTCACGGCGTCATTCCTTCACAGCGGCGCGGGCCACCTTTCACCACAGTTTGCCTACTTTGTCAGCCCTGGCTTGCTGCACGACCTCGCAACGATCCGAGATCGAGAAGCTCGGAGAGGGCGTCGATCAGCTTGTCCATTTGCGGCTTGGAATTGTAGCCCTGAACCGAGAGGCGGGCGATGCAATGGTCCTGCCATTTGAACACTGGAATTTCGACGCGATAGCGCTCGAAGAGCAGCTTGTGAATTTCGGCTGTGTCGCATTCGGGGATGGGCATGGCCACCATTTGCGGGGCCGAAAATTCCGGGCTGCTGAGTGGAGCCAGGCCCGTCAATTCGCCAAGCCGGCGCGCGGTGTCCTGCGCCAATTGCCGGCAATGATCGGCAATCGAGAGCCAGTCATTTTCCTTCCGGAACGCGATCGCTGCAGGCACGGTGAGCCAGGCCGAGGGATCACGCGTGCCCTGAACCTCGATGCCATCGATGAATGGCGAATTGCCGAAGGCGCCCTGCGCGCCGGGCTCCTTGGACTCCTTGGTCCAGCCGTGACTGATCACGAGCGGATCGAGCAGGCCCTGCACTTCAGGGCGGGCGTGAAGAAAGGCCGAACCCTTGGGGGTCATCATCCACTTATGGCAATTGCCGGAATAGAAATCGGCGCCGAGCGCGTCGAGGGACAGTGGAATATGGCCCGGCGTATGGGCGCCATCGATGACCGACCAAATACCGCGCTTACGCGCCTCGGCAATGGACCGCGCGATGGGGAAGACCAAGGCGGTTGGCGAGGTAATGTGGCTGAGAAACAGGACCTTGGTGCGGTCGGTCATGCCGGCGATAATGGCGTCGGTAAAGGCGTCCTCGGAAACCAGCGGCATCGGCACCTTTACGACGACGATTTCGGCGCCGGTCTTGCGGCAAACATAGGCCCAGGTCTTTTCGAGCGCAGAATATTCGTGGTCGGTCGTGAGAATCTGGTCGCCCGGTTTGAGCGGCAGGGACTGGGCGACGACATTGAGGCCGCTTGTCGCATTCATGACCGCGGCCATATTGGTTGGGTCAGCGCCCAATTCTGCCGCAACGGCCTCGCGCGGCGTGCGCATCAGGTCGTTGAGGCGGCGACCGAGGAATTCCACCGGTTCGCTCTCGAGTTCGAGCTGAAACGCCTGATAGGTTTCAAACACCGGACGCGGGCAGGCACCGAAAGAGCCGTGATTGAGAAAGGTCACGTCCTCGCGGATGAGGAACTGACGGGCGAGATTGTCGGACACGGTTAGCGGCCTTTCAGGGTCGGATCGAGCGCGTCGCGCAGGCCATCGCCAAAGAGCGAGGTCGCGAGCACGGTTATGGCAAGCGCGGCGGTCGGGAAGACGGCCAGGTGCCAGTAAAAGAACATGAAGTCGATGCCTTCATTGATCATCTGCCCCCAGGTCGGCGTGGGCGGGGGAACGCCGACGCCGAGGAAACTGAGGCTGGCTTCGAGCATCATGGCGAGGGGAATGGACAGCACGAAACCGATGATGATCGGGCTGATCGAATTGGGGATGAGATGGCGCCGGATGATATACCAGGGCGAAGCACCGAGCGCCTGGGCGGCGCGAACGAATTCCTTCTCGCGGAAGGCCTTTATCTGCGCGCGGACCAGGAGGCAGACCTGCACCCAGCCAAAAAGTGCAGCGATGAAGACGATGGTGCCATAACCACCGCGGGTGATCGCGCCGAGCAATAGGGCTGCCAACAAGGGGGGAACCACCGAGAATATCTCGATGACCCGCATGATGATCCAATCGACGCGGCCGCCAAAATAGCCGGCAAGCGCGCCGAGAGGAATGCCGACGAGCACACTAAAGAGGGCGGCCGTGAAGCCGATGGTCAGGGAAACGCGCGCGCCATAGACGACGCGCGAATAGAAATCGCGGCCGAGATTGTCGATGCCAAACCAATGCTGGGCAGAGGGAAAGGCAAGCGCTTCGGTGAGGAAGCTTTGTGCCTCCGGATCATAGGGCGTGATCAGTGGCGCAAAAATCGCCATCAGGATGAGAATGGCGAGCACCGCGCCACCAACGACGGCAGCCTTATTAGAGAGAAACCGCCGCCAGGCAAACCAGAGCGGGCTGCGCATACGGACGGCAGGAACCGGTTCGCTGATATCGGTCATTCGGCGCCTCCTACCCGGATGCGCGGATTGAGGAGCGCATAGGCGATGTCGGAGAGGAGATAAGCAATGCAGTACATAAAGGTGATGAGCAGCATCAGCGCCATCTGGAGCGTGTAATCGCGCACCTGGATGGAGGAGACGAAATAGGCACCGAGACCCGGCACCCGGAACATGGCTTCGACAAAGATCGAGCCCGTGGCAGTGCCGATGAACATGGGCAGAAACACCGTGACGAGCGGAATGGCAGAATTGCGCATGACGTGCTGGAAGATGATGCGACGTTCGCTGAGGCCCTTGGCACGCAGCACGGTGACGAAGGGGCGATTGAGCGTATCGAGCACCGCCGAGCGCGTATATCGCGCATAAGTGGCGAGCGGGATCGCGGCATAGCAGGCGATCGGCAGGATCCAACGATTTGGCTGCGGCCAGCCGCTTGCCGGAAGCCAGTTAAGCCAGACCGCGAAGATCAAAATAAGAAGCATCGAGGTCACGAAGACCGGGATGGTTAGCCCGAGCGTCGCGACGGTCGACGCGACATAATCGATCCAGGAATTGCGGTTCAGGGCTGCGGCCATGCCGAGCAGAATGCCGAGCGGCGCCCCGATCAGCACACCCGAGCCGCCGAGGACGAGGCTTGGCACCCAGGCGCGGGAAATGAGCTCGACGACGGTTTCGCCCGGGCTCTGGAACGGCACACCGAAATCGAGATGCAGGACGCCCCACATGTAATTGAAATATTGGACATGCAGCGGCTGATCGAGCCCCCACTGCGCCATCATCTTGGCGCGGACGGCCTCGGAGACAGGCATGTCATTGGCATCGAACGGCCCGCCGGGCACGGAATGCATCATCAGGAAGATGATGACCGACACGATGATGAAGGTGAAAGCGACCGAGAGGACGCGGCGGATGATATGGCCTAGCATCGCTTATCTCCTCACGTGGTCACGATCGCCTCGACCCGATGTCCTGGGGCGATGGTGACGAGTTGCGGATCGGGACTGGGCGCGGAGCCGGTCTGGATGACGGTATAGCGCGGGGTGCCGGCGCGGATTTCCTCGGCGGTGAGGAATGTGCGTTGCCGCTTTTCGCGCGGATTGGTCGCCGGGATCGCATCGAGCAGTGCGCGGGTATAGGGATGTCGCGGATCGGCGAAGAGACGCGCGGTCGGCGCTTCCTCCACAACCCGGCCGCGATACATGACGACGACACTGTCGGTGAGCGATTTGACCGTCGACAGATCATGGCTGATGAAAAGGATCGACAGCCCGAGTTCGGCCTGCAGGTCCTTGAGGAGATTGATGATCTGCGCCTTGACCGTCACGTCGAGCGCCGAGGTTGGCTCATCGGCGACGAGCACGGTGGGCTCGAGGATCAATGCCCGGGCAATGGCGACGCGCTGGCGCTGGCCGCCGGACAATTCGTGCGGGTAGCGGCTGGCGAAATTGCGCGGGAGCCCCACCCGTTCGAGCCAAGCGAGCGCTTTCTCGCTTTGCTCTCGCGATGAACCGATCCCGTGAATATGGAGTGGTTCGGCAATGATCTGGCTCAACGTCATCATCGGATCGAGCGCGGAATAACTATCCTGAAAAACGATCTGCATGCGCTTGCGGAAAGGGATGAGTGCCGCTGCGTCCAGCTCCGAAATATCGGTACCATCGACGAGGATCTTGCCCTTGCTCGGCTCGGTCAGGCGCATGGCCATGAGGCCGGTTGTGGTTTTGCCAGAACCGGACTCTCCCACCAGCGCCACGATGCGATTGCGCGGCAGGACCACATCGACCGACTGTACTGCCTGAAACTCGCCATGGGTGACGCGAAAACCGGTGCGGCGGCGCGTGTGATAGGATTTCGCGAGACCGCGCAATTCGAGCGCCGGCGCCACCGCGTCCGGGTCACCCTTGGATGGTTCGAAGCGCGAATGAAGGCTCGCCAGCAGCGCCTTGGTATAGGCGTGCTTGGGTGCTTCGAAAATCTCGGTGACCGGCCCCTCTTCCATGATCTCGCCACCATACATGACGACGACGCGATCGACCGTTTCGGCGATGACGCCAAGATCGTGGGTGATCATGATCAGCGCCATGCCAAATTCCGCCTGCACTTTTTTGATCAACTGCAGGATCTGCGCCTGAATGGTCACGTCGAGCGCTGTGGTCGGCTCGTCGGCAATCAGCAGTTTCGGACGGCAGGAGAGTGCCATGGCAATCATGGCGCGCTGCAACATGCCGCCGGATAATTGATGCGGATAGTATTTCAGGACATCCGCTGCATTCTTGATTTCGACTCGCTGCAAAAGCTGCTCCGCTTCCGCCAGAGCCTCGCGCTTGCCGATCTTGCGATGCGCCTGAATGGTCTCGGCGATCTGATGGCCAATGGTGAAGACGGGATCGAAAGCCGTCATCGGATCCTGAAAGATCATGGCCGCCGATCGGCCACGTAGCCGCGCCAGGTCTTCCTTGTTGGCATTAAGCACATCGACGCCATCGAGCCGCAACGTGGTTGCCTCGACTTCCGCGGTCGCGGGCAGCAGCCGCAGCAGCGCTGAACAGCTCACGGATTTACCGGAACCGGATTCCCCGACAATGCCGACGCTTTCGCCTTCATTGACGCTGAAGCTGACATGGCGAACCGCATCGACCCGGCCACCATATTGGCGAAAGCTGACGCGCAGGCCTTCGATTTCGACGAGAGGCATGAATTGGCCCTTGATAGAGGGCGCCTCCCGATCAAAGCCGGGAAGCGCGTTGGGCGAGGAGCGACTACTGCTTCGTGATATGCGTGAAGAAGTAGTGGCCGAGACGATCGAGCTGAGTAAAGCCCAGCGAATTTGGCTGCACGCCGTCGCCGGTCAACTGATCGGACACCACTGCAATGGTCACCGGATGCACCAGTGGCACGATGAGGCCCTGGTCGATCATGAGCTGCTCGGCTTCCGCGTAGAGTTTGTAGCGCGTGTCCCAGTCGCTCTCGCTATCGGCCTTGGCGACGATCTCATCATATTCAGGAATGAAATAGCCGTGGCGGCCGCCATTGTAGAAAATGCCGTAGAAGTTAGACGGATCGAGATAGTCGTATTCGTAAGGGGCAATGAAGATATTGTTCTTCTTGCCGCGAAGACCATCCATCCATTCAGGCCCTGGCAAAGCGCGGATGTTGAGGGTGATCCCCAACACTTCCTTGAACTCGGCCTGCAGATACTGCGCCATGGCCGGCACGATCGCCTTGTTGTATCCGCCCTCGTCACGATACCAGATTTCGACATCCGGGAAGCCTTCGCCATTGGGGAAGCCCGCATCGGCGAGGAATTTCTTCGCCTTTTCCGGGTCGAACACGGCTTCCGCCGCGATATCGGGATTGTAGCCAGGATAGCCGGGGGGCAGGATCGAGCCGGCCGGAATGGCGATGTCCTTGAGGACCGTCGAGGTCAGCTCATCGCGGTTGACCGCATAGTAGAAGGCGCGGCGGACATTGACGTCGTTGAACGGCGCGGCATCGAGATCGTACGAAATGTACGAGGTTGCGAAAACCGCGTTCTTGCGAATCCCATCGGGATAACGCGACGTTGCGACGGGCACCTGTCCGGTATTGAGGAAGGAATAGTCCGCATCGCCGGCAAGGAAGGCCGGGAGGCCGACTTCAGGCGCATTGAGCGTCGGATCGAGTTCGAGCCGGTCGATCATTGGCGACCAGGGGCCGGTATAGGTATCGGACTTGGTCAGAACGACGGAATTGTTGGACTTTTCCCAGCTCTCGATTTCGAAGGGTCCCGAAGACACGATGGTCGAGACATCGAGCGACCAGTCGTCACCCAGCTCATCGACCTTATGCTTTGGCACCGGATACCAAAGGCTCGTCACCGATGGCAGATAGGGCTTTGGCGCAACGGTCGTCACTTCGATGGTGAGATCATCGACGGCCTTGAGCCCAAGGGTCGAGACGTCGGCCGTGCCTTCAGTGACTTCCTTCCAGCCCTTGATGCCGCCAGCAAAGTCCCAATACCAGGCGAAATCATAGCCGGATGTCGCGGCGTGTTGGAGCGCAAACACAAAGTCTTCGGCGGTCAGCGGCTCGCCATCGGACCAGACGAGCCCGGAGCGCAGCTTGAACGTCCACGTTAGACCGTCTTCCGACTGGGTCCAGCTTTCTGCCGCCATCGGCGTCAGCTCGAATTCCTTATCGAAGGTGGCGATCGGGATCTGTAGCAGTTCAGAGCCGGTGCCGCGATCGTAGACCGTCTTCATGTAGTCCATATAGGTGCCGGCGGTGCTGCCGCTTGGCGCGACAACGGTTGTTTGGGCGAATGCCGGTATTGAAAGCGCCGTGGCGGCGACCAACACGCCGGCCAGTCTCACAAGTGTATTCATAGAGCTCCCTCCTTAATCCAGAGCCAGATGGACGTTCCCTCATGCGCCGTCGGTGCAGGCATTTGGCCAGCAAGAGACGGTCGCTCTCTTGACGCCGAAACCCCCTCAGGTCCGGCGCTGCGCACGATCTGATTTCCTTAACAATGGTCTAATGACATATGTCTGACAAATAGAACTGGACTTGGCAAGGCGTGAATCCGCGCTCTTCGTCTGCATCCCGTTGGATTCCCTTTAGGCCCCTTCGATGCTCGGGTATTGAAGGCTCATGATCCGCGCTCGTCTCCTCACCGTCATCTCCGGAATTTTGGTGGTTCTCGCCGCGGGGGCCAGCGTCCTCATCTGGAACCTGGCGAATGCCTATGAGAGTTTTGACGCGACTGCGCTGTCTCTTCAGGGTCGGGCATCCGCTCTCGTTGAGCAGCACATCGCCCTCTCGACGGCCTTGGCCGCTATCCTGCAATCCGGCGACGGACAAATGTTTCAGGATGCCGCGGAGGCAATCGAGGCCGCTTACCCACGTGTGATTTCAATCGAGGCCACGTCATCCGAGACGAGTGGGCTCAAAGCCGGGCGGGGAGAGCAGTATAGTTTCATCACTGTGAGCGAGGGACTTGGTGTCGACCTGACGATCGACGCAGGCGATCTACTCCCGCAAGATCTCGGCGATATCGTCGCAAACCTTGCTCTGCCCGATGGCACGCTGCTGGTGGGACCGCCAATTGAGGACCCCGAGTTTGTGGGGGCATTGGAGAGCGCGAGCCAACCGCTGGTCCTGTCCGCAACGGTTGTTCCGGAACTAACATCGCTCCTGCCAATCTGGCCCACGCTGGCGGTGAGCGGATTGACGCTTGTTATTTACTGCCTCGCTCTCATTGCCTGGCAGCAGTGGCATACGGCCCGTCGCGCTGAGCGCCGCGCGCTTCGTGGCGAAAATCTTGCGCGTCTTGAACATGCTTCGCGCGTCAATGGACTGGGTGAGATGGCGAGCGGGATTGCGCATGAATTGACCCAGCCCCTGACCGCAATCCTAAGTCAGGCGCAGGCGGGGCGCCGCCTGCTGGCGCGCGGCGACGTGGCGGTGCTGGAACCAATCTTGGACGAGACTATCCTTCAAACCAAGCGCGCCTCGGCAATCCTTGCCAAGCTGCGTCAATGGGTGCGGCTTGAAAATCATGAGCCCGCGGTGGTCTCCTTGGCTGACGCGATAAGCAGTGTCGAAAGTCTGGTGCGGGGCGATCTCGCGGCGCGGCACATCAACCTGGTGCAGGTTCACGCCGATCCGCTGCTGACGGTTCGGGCCGACGCGGTTCAACTGGAACAGGTCATCTTCAACTTGGTGCGCAACGCCATGGACGCCATCGCGGACGCTAGGGGAACAATCACCGTGTCAACGCGGCGCGATGGCGAGACGGCGGTAGTCGATATCGTGGATACCGGACGGGGCGTGGACGACAGTGTAAAGGCGCATCTGTTCGAGCCATTCATAACCAGCAAACCTGCCGGCATGGGGCTCGGGCTGGCTTTGTGTCAGCGGCTCGTCGAGCGTATGGGCGGCAGTCTGAGTTATGTCGAGAGCGAAAACACTACCTTCCGGATTGTCCTGCCGGTTTCAGGGAGAGCAGAGTGATGGACATCGTTCACCTCATCGATGACGACCCTGCCGTGCGCAAAGCTCTGGCACTGCTGCTTGAAACCGTTGGATTGAAGGTTTTCAGCTTTGAAGGCCCAATGAGCTTTCTGGCGCAATTGCCTCATCTCGGTGCCGGCGTCGTCGTTCTTGATATGCGCATGCCGGTAATGTCCGGGCTGAAACTGCAAGAGGAATTGCGCAGTCGGAACATTGCCTGGCCGACGGTGCTCATAACCGGCCATGGCGATATCGATGCGTGCCGTCGTGCCTTTCGAAACGGCGCGGTGGATTTTTTGACCAAGCCTGTCGACGAGCAAGACCTGATCGAGGCGATCCAGCGCGGCCAGGAGGTGCTCTCTGAAATCTCGCAGCGGAACGCCGAACATTCCGAATTTCGCCTATTGCTGGACCGGCTGACGCCGCGTGAGCGCGACGTCCTTGCTTTGATCTCCAAAGGTCTCGCGACCAAGGACATCGCGTTGGCGCTTGAGCTATCCCCAAGAACCGTTGAAAGCCATCGATCCTCCATTTGCGCCAAGATCGAAACGACCTCGGTTGTGGAACTGACCCGCGTCTGGAACGCGGCCGGCGCCGCCACTCCGTAGAACTACGGAAAGCCTCGGCAGGCCTCGCCATGGTGCTCGGAGCGCCCTGCCCCCAAATGCCTCGCAACAGCGCCGGAGGCAATTTTGGGAATGAATTTCTACGCACCGATCAACTGGTTGTCGCATCGGCTACCAGGCAATCTCAAAGGACAGAACGTCGTCGGCATCGCCATAGGTGCCGTGGCGCTTTACGCATTGGCCCTTTCGGCACTCGAACTGATCGGCGCGACGGATCTGCGGCTTGCGACCGGCGATATCCTCCAAAATGGCAGCAAGGACGATCCGCTATACGAAGCGGGTAGCTCCCTTGGCTTTTATGCCGCTTTGCTTTTCGCGCTGAATTTCATTCTCGCCACGCGCTGGCATTGGATGGAAAGGCTCTTTGGTGGCGCCAGCCGGGTCTATGCGCTCCACGCCTTTGCCGGCAAGACAGCGCTCACCTTTGTCGTGCTCCATACTGGCGCGCTGGTGGTGCAAGCCCTTCCGAACTGGAGCCTCATCGCAACCTACATGCTGCCAGGGCGAGACTGGGCCTATACGCTGGGCATGGTTGGCACCTTTGGCCTTCTGATCCTTGTGGCCATGACCATCTGGATGAAGATGCCCTATCGGCGTTGGCTCAAGACCCACAAGCTGATGATCATCCCGTTTCTCGGGGGCACCGTGCATGCAATCATGTTGCAGGGCGATTGGTATATGATCCTGACCGTTGCGGTCGGTACCTATGCCTGGTTCGACGGCGTCTTCCTGCAGCCCCGACGCGGCGTCCGGTTGAGTGTGCAATCGGCAGAGACTTTTGGCGATGTACGTGAGCTGGTCTTTGCGGGCACCACGTCATTCGTCCCCGCGCCCGGTAAGTTTGTGCTGCTCCGACTGGGCCAAGACCGTCATCCGTTCTCGATCTCCGGTATCGACGATCAGGGCGGTGTTCGCCTGTCGATCAAAATGGCAGGGCCGTTTACCAAGGGCTTGGCTGAGCTCGATGCCGGAAAAGAGGCTATGCTCCGTGGTCCCTATGGGCACTTTGGCGAGGATATTCTCTCGAGCTCAGATCCCCAGCTCTGGATTGCCGGCGGGATTGGCATCACCCCGTTTCTCTCCGCCCTGCAGGCCCTATCCAAAACGCGTCCGGATAAGGTCGTCCATCTCATCTGGTCGGTTCGCGGCAAGGAACAGGCGATATACAAAGCCGAAATCGAAGCACTGATGGCAGCGATGCCCAATGGCCGTTTCACCATCCACGACAGCACTATCAAAGGCAGGCTCGCCGCGGTTGACGCTCTTGAAGGCGCGCCGCAGACACAACGCGTCTTCCTTTGTGGGCCGAGCGCGATGACAGATGACCTCAAAACCCAGCTTAAATCAGCGGGGTTGCGGAGCGAGGAAATCATCACCGAGCGTTTCGAATTTCGCTAAAGGGTCAGGCAGCCCTATCAGTGACGGCGAGTGGTCAGAGGCCAGCTTACTGCAACAAAGACCAGCCCCACTGCGACGAGGATAAAGGCTGTATTGAGGGTCCAGCGTTGGGCAATGAAGCCGATCGCCGCGGGGCCAGCCAGGATACCCGCATAGCCGAGCGTCGTGATAGCCGCGATGGCAAGGCTCGCCGGCATGCGGGTCTGATTGCCCGCTGCGGTAAAGAGAACCGGCACGATATTGGACGCCCCCAACCCAACGAGTAGGAAGCCGGCAAAGGCCAGAGGCTGGGCCGGCGCAAACACCGCAAGAAAAAATCCGGCAGCGGCGAGGAGCCCGCCGATCACGACGACTTTGCTGCCGCCGAGGGCCTTGACGATCTTGTCGCCTGTCAACCGTCCAAGGGTCATGGCAATGGCAAACGTGGTGTAGCCAAAGCCGGCCTGAACAGGATCGACCTGATGGGTGCCGATGAGGAAGAGAGCACTCCAATCGAGGATCGCGCCTTCGCCGAGGAAAACTAGAAAGCACAGGAGGCCAATGAAGATGACGATGCCCTTGGGAACAACAAAGAGCGGCGTATCGCCGGCTTCACGGTTGCCATAGGGCAACAGGCCGGAAAAGGAATAGACCAGCAAAACTGCGAGCATGGCGCTGATCGCGAGAGTGGCAGTCAGCGGGCTGACACCAAAGCCGAGTAGCAGGCTTACTCCACCGGCGCCGACAATGCCGCCAAGGCTGAAGAGGCCATGGAAGCCGGACATCATATTGCGCCCGCTGTCCTTCTCGACCATGACCGCCTGGATATTCATGGCGACGTCCACCGTCCCGACGCTTGCCCCGAACAGGGCAAGCGCTATGGCAAGGCCCGGGACGGTATCAACCACGGCGAGGAACGGCACGACGATCGCAACGGCTATCGTGCTCGCGACGATGATGGCGCGGCAGCCGAAGCGGCTGGCCAGCACGCCGGTGATCGGCATAGCGACGATTGACCCCAATCCCAGACACAAGAGCAACAGGCCGAGCGCGCCATCTTCCACCCCGACCCGCGCCTTGGCGAAGGGGACGAGCGGCGCCCAGGCCGCCATGGCGAGCCCTGCAACGAGAAAGACTGCTCGGGTCGCCCATTGTTCCCTTGTTCCCGAGAGGGCGTGATGCGTTTGGTTCGGCGCGGCAGGTGTTGCAGACATGGCTTTTAGCTCGTTACGGTTGGCGTCGTTTAGACGCGATTGAAGACTGGGCGGGCAGAGACAGCGATGAACAGCATCGCCGCGCAAAGCAGGAAAAATGCAGTTTGGAGGCTCGTCGCATGGGCAATCAGCCCGATCGCGGCAGGCCCGGCGATGATGCCCACATAACCAACGGTCAGCACCGAGGCGACCGCGAGATTTGCTGGCATATGACGGGTCTTGCCGGTCAGGGTAAAAAGGATCGGCGCGATGTTGGATATGCCAGCGCCCACCAGCAGAAAGCCGACTAAGGATGCGGTTGCCGTGCGCAGGAACAGGCTGGCTAGAAACCCTGCCATCGCCAAGGTGGCGCTGCCGACCAGCATGGCGAGATCGCCGAATGCCATGCGCAGCCTATCGCCAAACAGTCTGCCCATAGTCATCGTGATGGCAAAGGCGGTGTAGGCAAAACCCGCCAGCCCTATATCGGCGCCGTGGGCTTCGACGATAAAAAGGGCGCCCCAATCCAGCACGCCGCCTTCTGCAAGCATGGCCAGTAGACTGAGCGCACCGATCGCCAAAACGATGCCTTTCGGAATGACAAAGGCCGGTGGCTTGGCTCCGCTCTCTTCACGATAGGGTAGAAGGCCGGGCCGGGCGACAACAAGGAGGCCCAGCATAAACATGGAAATAATCAGCGCGGCTGCGTAGGCAGGCACGCCCACGCTCAGCAACACCGCCATGCCACCAGATCCCAGAATACCGCCGAGGCTAAACATGGCGTGAAAGCCGGACATCAGCGATAGTCCCGCATCGCGTTCGACAAGAACCGCCTGGAGGTTCATCGACACGGACGTGCAGCCCATGACCACGCCAAAGCCGACCAGGGTTGCTGCCATAAGCAAGACCGTGTCCACAGTGGCCAAAAGCGGCAGGACAATGCAGAGGCCCGAGGCGGAGATGGTGATGACTTGCCGGCACCCGAACCGCGACGTGAGAAAGGCTGTCATCGGCATGGCTAAAATGGACCCGACGCCCATGCACAAAAGGAGGAGGCCCAACGCACCCTCGTCGACGCCGAGCCGAGCCTTGGCCAGCGGCACCAGTGGCGCCCATGCGCCGAGCACGATGCCGCCCAAGGCGAAGATGAGCCTTGTCGCTATCCGATCGTTGCCCCGTATCAGCCCCGTGCCATGCATGCTTGTTCTCCACTCGCGAATTACGCTATGACAAAAGATGCATAAACATGCAAGAACATGAATGAACGAGAAGATCCATGCTAACTGATGAACGGTTCGACGCCATTCGCCAATTGCTGAGCGAAAACGGTAAGGTGCTGGCCAACGATCTGGCGGCGAAGTTTGGGGTGTCGGATGACACGGTCCGCCGGGATTTGCGCGAACTTGCACGTTTGGGCCATTGCCGCAGGGTTTATGGCGGGGCTCTGCTCCCCGCCCCCGATACCGGATCTTTGTCAGTCCGGACGACGGACCGGGCCGATCAGAAAGCCCGGCTCGCCACGGCGACGGCAGCTCTGGTCAGAAATGGACAGACGATCTTCATCGATGCCAGCTCAACCAATCTCGCCATTGCGCAGGCCCTGCCGAAAAATCTGACGCTGACGATCGTCACCAACGCGCCGGCGATCGCTACGGCACTGTCGAAAAATCCCAAACACACGATCATGGTCCTTGGTGGTCTCTACGATCAGTCCAAAGGCGCCTGCCTCGGCCTTCAAACCATTCGCGAGGCAGAGCAAATCTTTGCGGACATGTTTATCCTCGGCGCCTGCGGCATAGACACAGCGCTCGGTGTAACGGCCCTCGACGCCAGCGAAGCCGAAATCAAGCGCGCCATGATAGCCCGCAGCAGCCTCCTTACCATCGCCGCCACCACCGACAAACTCAGCACCATCGCGCCCTTCAAACTGGCCGACGCGGCGCGCATCGATCACCTCGTGCTAGAAGCTGGAGCGGCCGACCCAGAGCCGTACCGACGCCTCGATATTCAGGTGCATCTTGTGACGACGGATGGTGTGGCTTGACACTGCATTCATGCGGCATGGCGTCGTCTTCAGACTGCCCATCTTTCGCGGAAACACGATCGTGACGATAGGGCTTGGAGCCTTGTCGGCCTCGGTCACCGCTCCCGCAACTAGCGCGGCAGACTAACCGCAAGCGGCCTACTATGCGAAAGCGACGGATGCAGAACGCTGGTCAACAGGAGCATGGGGATGGGGGCGATGGCCCGCGTCCGATATCACCCGATCGTCACCCACCCAGCCTCTTCGTGGCTTTGGGCCATGGCGTGGACTGTTCGTTCGATTTCCAGTCCGTTCGCGAAGTCGATCACCCTGCCCTTTTGGCCCCCTATGGTTTGGAGAAGCTCGTGGCATTCGATGACCTTGAGGTCATTGAAGCCGAGGCCGTGGCCGGGCGCTGGGATGAAGCGGTCATAAGGTTTGTGGGCGGGGGCCGAGAGGATGGTTTGATAGCCTTGGGCGGTGGAGGGGCCGGTGGCGCGGTAGAGCTGCAATTCGTTCATCCGCTCCTGATCGTAAACGAGGCTACCGGCGGAGCCGAAGATCTGGAGGGCTATGCGGCCTTTGCGGCCCCAGGCCGAGCGGTTGACCGTCAGAACGCCGCTGATCTCGTCGATCTCGAAGAGGACGCTGGCAATATCGAAGGTTTCGACGAGGCGGCGGCTGCCGTCCTCCAGAGGGCGATCGGCATAGGGTTTGGACTGGTGCGCAAAAACGCGCGTCGGATTGCCGAACAGGACCTGGAGGAGGCTCAGAGGGTGCACAGCAAAATCGTCGAGAGCGCCGTAGCCGGAACTCGCTTCGCTCTTCCAGTAAAACAAAGCCTCTGGATCGGCCATAAAGTCCTCGTCCATTTCGACGCGGACATGGTTGACCGTGCCGATCGCGCCTGAAGCGATCAGCTCTTCCATCTGCCGGATGAGCGGGTTCTGGATGTAATTATAGCCAAGGATGGCCACCTTGCCGCTGGCGCGTGCAGCGGCTTCCATGCGCTGCGCTTCGGCAAAGCCCACTGCCATGGGCTTTTCGCACCAAACATGCTTGCCGGCTTCAAGTGCGGCAATGGCCATCTCGGCGTGGAAGGCATTGGGGGTGGTGATAGAGACGACGTCCACATTCGGATTGTTGATGAGTTCGCGCCAATCCGCAGTCGCCCGCTCGAAGCCGAACTCGTCGGCGCGTTGGCGGGCAAGATCGATATTGGCCTCGGCAAGATGAATGCGGCGCGGCCGTGGGCCGGAACCGAATACCGATTTAACAGAGGTCCAGGCCAAGGCGTGGCATTTGCCCATATAGCCGGTGCCAATGAGGCCGACGCCGATCGTGTCTGTCATGATATCCTCGAGAGAAACGAGATGGCGGAGCGCTTTCGGCGCCCCGACTATTCTTCAGATTGTGCCGCCGAGCGAACTGCTCAATTCGGCAAGTTCGGCGCCGCCGGCCATCATATCCTGCAACTGTTCGGGCTGAAGTTCGCCCTTGCGGGCAGTGCCGAGTGTCTTGCCGCGATTGAGCACGGTGAAGCGGTCGCCCACGGCCATGGCATGGCGAACATTATGGGTGATGAAGATGATGCCGACGCCAGTCTTGCGCACGCGATCGATCGTTGCGAGGACATTGGCGGTTTGCCGCACGCCAAGGGCGGAGGTCGGCTCATCGAGGATCAGCACCTTGGCGCCGAAATAGACGGCGCGCGCGATGGCGACAGTCTGCCGCTCGCCGCCTGAGAGCGTGCCAACGGCCTGGTCAGGCTCCCGCAAACTAATGCCCATGCGGCGCATTTCTTCGAGCGTGACCCGATTGGCCTGGTCCATGTCGAGGAACTGAAACGGTCCCCAACCTTTGCGCGGCTCGCGCCCCATCCAGAAGTTTCGCGTGACGGACATGAGCGGGATCATCGCCAGGTCTTGATAGACTGTGGCGACGCCTGTGGTCATGGCATCGCGCGGATTGGCGAAATCGACCTTGTGGCCATTCATGCGGATTTCGCCCGAGGTCGGCTTGTGGACGCCGGCCATGGTCTTGATGAAGGTCGATTTACCGGCACCGTTGTCGCCGAGGAGGCAATGGCATTCACCGGGCATGACAGAAACCGAAACGCCGTTGAGCGCGATGACGGGGCCGAACTGCTTCTTGATATCGATAAGTTCGATGAGGGGTGTATCGGCCATGATCTAGCGCTCCCCCGTGATGAGGCGACGGATATAGGTGTTAAGGATCACCGCGAGGAGCAGGATGACGCCGAGGAACACGCGGAACAGCGAGCTTTCGACGCCGGCAAAGAACAGCCCCTGCTGAACCACGCCAAAGATCAGCGCGCCCAAAGCCGCGCCGATGACAGAGCCATAGCCCCCGGTGAGCAATGCGCCCCCAATAACAACAGCGATGATTGCTTCAAATTCCTTGAGAAGGCCGCGATCCGCCGCCGCTGAGCCAAACTCCATGACCTGGCAGGTGGCGAAGACCGTGGCGCAGAAGGCCGAGAAGACGAACATGGCGATCTTTACCCGATCGACGGGGACACCGACATAACGAGCGGCCTTAGCGTCGCCGCCCGCGGCATAGATCCAATTGCCGAAGCGGGTGCGGGTGAGAAGGATATGGGCAAAGACGATGAGGATCAGCGCCCAGACCATCAGCATGGGAATGCCATCGACCACGGGTTGACCTGCTTTATTGCCGGCCTGGAAGGTCTCGATCAGGCCCATATCGGCGAGCCAGGTGAAAAAGAAGCCGAGGACTTTTCCGCCGAAGACCGGCGCAAGCCAATCGCCTTCCGCCGCTTCGCGAACGCCGCTGATGATGGTTTGGCGCGTGGTGGCGATCGAGAAATAGATGGTCAAGCCGCGCAGGATATAAAGCGAAGCGAGGGTGACGATGAAGGATGGCAAGCCGGTCTTGATGACGAGATAGCCGTTTATCATGCCGATCAGCATGGCAACGATGAAGGCCGCGATGATCGAGGCCCACATAGGCCAGCCGAGATGCACGCTTAAAAGCGCGATGACGATACCCGCAAAGCCGATCATGGACCCGACCGACAGATCGAATTCGCCTGCGATCATCAGGAGGCAGGCGCCGACCGCGATGATAACGAACTGTGCGGACACAACGCCCCAGTTCATGATGCCATCGGCGGCGAACATGCCGGTCCCGCCAGCAACGACAGCGAAGTAGATGAAGACGACGACTGTTCCGGCCATGGCGCCCAACTCGGGACGCACGAAGGCCTTGCGCAGGGCCGACTGGCGCTGAACACGCTCGTCTGCGGCCGCTACGCCCGAAGGCTGCTCAACCATTTTTGAAACCTTTGCCGAAGGAGGTAACGGGGCCATCGAAACGGCCCCGTTGCACAGAACTCAGCGGTACTGACCGGCATATTGCTCGACGAGAGCAATATTGTCCTTGGTGATAAAGCCCGGACCGGAATTGATCGAATTGCCCGGGACGACGCCATAGCGCGCGAGATTGGTCAGGATGACGACGGGCAAATAGCCCTGGAGGAATGGCTGCTGATCGATGGCAAAGTTGATCGTGCCATCCTTGATGCCGGCGGCAATTTCGCTCGACAGATCGAACGTGCCGAAGAAGATGGTGCCGGCTTTGCCATTGTCATTAAGGGCAGCGATGGTGGGGTGCGCAGACGTTGGCCCGAGGGTCAGAATGCCATTGGTATCGGGATTGGTCTGGAGATAGGCGGCAACCTTGGACTGAATTTCTGCCGGGTCCTGGCCCGCATCGATCATCTGATTGCCCAGTTCTACGCCGAGAGCATCGGCAAATCCTTGGCAGCGTTCGACCGAAGCTGGATTGGTGATGTAGTGATTGACGCAGACAAAGCTTGTCACGCCGGCCGCCTTGGCCTTTTCACCAGCGCCGAAACCGGCGTCATATTCCGGCTGGCCGACATGAAGAAGAGCGCCGATTTCCTTGGACTGTTCTTCGGTGCCCGAATTGATGGTGATGACGGGGATACCACGCGCCACAGCATCGGAGAGCGG
The DNA here is from genome assembly GCF_032907385.1 of Devosia sp. BK. NCBI lineage: Bacteria > Pseudomonadati > Pseudomonadota > Alphaproteobacteria > Hyphomicrobiales > Devosiaceae > Devosia > Devosia sp. BK. Next base: position 534,760 of record NZ_JAIMBX010000003.1, on the reverse strand, counting down.
GCCGGACAAAACGTCGAAATCGGCAATAGTGGAAATGATCCCGTCAGGGTTCGACGCAGCAGCCTGCTCGATAATGCGCGCCATATCGGCGAGATCGCCGGTCGGCGGATTGCGATATTCAACAGTTACGCCCATCTGCTCGCCAGCGAGCGCAATGGCGTTCTTGATGGTGTTCCACCAGCTATCAGAATCCGGTGCGTGAGACACCAGAACGAACCGCTCGCCTTCGGCATAAGCGGGGATGGCAACTGCCGGCAATGCAATGGCTGCCAGCGCCAGGGCGGCAAGGCCCTTCGTCAAAACGTTCATCGATTTCCTCCCATGTGAGCGGAACCAAATGACATTTTTGTTCTATATGGTTCAGCTACGAAATAAACATTCCATTTTCCTATACTTTAGTCAACGACAGTTTTCCGGAACGCGGTAGTGATGATTATCTCGAAACGACAGATGCTTAGTGCTGCATTGTGCGATGCTACCAATGAATGTCGGATGTTTAGCCGATGGTTGGAATGTTGTAGCGGCGCCCTTTTAGAGACCGATGGTCGAGCCGCAGCCAAAATTGCCGTCGGCGCAGTTCCTAAAGCCGACAAAGATCCACTCTTCATAGGCTGGCTTTGGTCGCTAATGAGGCAGCCCCCGTTACGTCGCGTAAACGTCCAGATCAGGCGTTTTTAGCTTTCGTGAGAAGGCGGTCCCCATCACCTTTCTGAGTGGCGGCGTGCTGGCGAGATGAAGGGCGGCGTGGAGGAACTTGATGCCGATCGAGGTTTGAGGGTTCATCATCTTGATGCCAAATTTCGGCACGCCTTGGCCATCCTCCACCATTGGGCGCATGGCTTGCTCATAGCGCGAAAAGGCAGTTTCGATATCGGCGTTTCGGGCGAGCTCTTGGGCCAGCACATAGGCGCCGGTGACCGCCAGCGTGGCGCCTATGCCGGCCATGGGTGTCGCACACCACGCGGCGTCGCCAAGGAGGGCTATCCGGCCCTTCGACCAATTTTCGAGGCGAACCTGACGCAACACATCGAAGTAAAAGTCGTCGGTTTGATCAAGCCCGGCGAGAACGCGGTCGGCCTGCCAGCCGGCGTCCTTGAACTGATCCCGGAGAAAAGCGCGCTGCTGCTCCTCGTTCCAGTCCTGTTCTCCCTCATGTGGCTTGCGTATTGATAGCATAGCGCGAGCAGTGCCGTGATCATCGGGACGGAGGGAAATGCTGCGGCCATGGGTGGTATTGTACCAGCGCCACATGCGATCATCATCGGATGCGCGGGGAATGGTGAAATAGGCGATCGTGAGGTCCATCCAACGTGGTTCATTCTCGCCGGGAAACACCAGTTCACGCGAGGCGGAGCCGACGCCTTCGGCAATGATCACAGCGTCAAAGCTATCGATGCGGCCGCTCTGGAACGTCACCTCGACGCGGTCGGCATGATCGATGAACTCCGCGATACTGTCTCCAAAGCGGAAGTCGCATCGGTCCTTGGCCGCGTCATAGATCAATTCGGCCAGGTCGCCACGAAGGATCTCGAGTTCCGCGGTCGGACCATCGGCGCCAAGGTCTTCGGTGACGAATTCTGCGACAACCTCTCCGTCATGGTCGATCCATGCTGTGCCTTCTTCCTTCGTACCCCGATCAAGCGCGGCCTCATCAAGTCCCATGCGCCGCAAGACGTCTCGACCGACATCGCGGACATCGATGTTCTGCCCGCCTTTACGAAAATCCGGCCACTTTTCGACGACGGTCACGTCAAAGCCCAGCTTGCCGAGCCAGAAGGCCGCCGTATTGCCGGCAATGCTGGCGCCCGAAATCAGAATGCGTTTGCTCATGGTATCATCTCCCGATGGTCCAATAACATCACTTCTGATATTTCGTTCCTGCTGCCTTGGTGAGATTGTCGCTGAAGCGTTGAAGGAGCGCGACCAGTTGCGCAATCTCTTCGGTCGAAAACCCGGCAAGGCCGATCTTGTTGAGCGAGCGCAAGATATCCCCGCCCCGCAGCGCTGCCTGTTTTCCCGCCGCGGTCAGTTCGATCATTGCGGCGCGTCGGTCAGCGGCAACGGCCACCCGTTCGATCATATGGAGGTGTTCGAGTTTGCCAAGGACGGCGACCAGGGCTGGTTGCCGCACTGCCGAATGCAGCACGATATCGCGCTGCAACATTGGCCCCTTCCAATGAAGCAGCATCAGCGGCGCTACGAGCGCCAGCGATAGACCATCGGCCCGCAGGGCCTCGTCGGCAAGACGATTGAACGTCTGTGCGGCATGGGTTGTCAGGAAGCCGGGCGCAACAGCGGCCTCAGGATGCACCTCGCTGTCATGTGCTCCCATTGCCAAATCCTCAAGCCAGTCTTCAGCGACAGGTTTTAGGAACGCTCAACTCTGCTTGCAAGGCCAGAGATCGGTTGGTGTGGAGCACCGACGACCTAAATCGCCGCAAATGCTCTCTTCCTCTATCCAGCCCATGATCGTTCCCGATCAGGAGTTCAAAGATGCGAGCTAGAGATAACTGGCTTCGAAAAGCTGCTTTGAGTAGGCGTGATGTGTTGCGCCAGTCTCAAGATCTTGCTTGTCGAGTTGATCAACGAAAGTGCCGTCTTTCATGACGAGGACGCGATCGCACATGTGGGCGATGACCGCCAGATCGTGGCTGACAAGGACGTAGGTCAGTTGCTTGGTTTCCTTGAGGTCACTCAAAAGGTTGAGGACTTCGGCCTGGACAGACACGTCGAGCGCCGACGTTGGTTCGTCCAATAAGAGAATATCCGGCTCGAGCATCAAGGCGCGCGCAATAGCAACGCGTTGGCGCTGGCCGCCGGAAAGCTCGTGAGGAAACCGTTCGGCGAAACTACTGGGTAGACCAACCTGCTCAAGTGCAGATCCGACCTTGTCCCATCCACCGCCGCGTTTCATGGCTTGAATTGGCTCCACAAGCACACGCTCGATCCGGTGACGCGGGTGAATGGAGCTGAACGGGTCCTGAAATACCATTTGCGCCAGCAGGAGCTGCTCACGGCTGCGGTCTTTGCTCACCGGTTTGCCGGCGAGACTGATCGAGCCCTCCCAATGGCGGTCCAATCCGGCAAGCGAGCGCAGCACGGTGGATTTTCCGCACCCGGATTCGCCGACAATTCCGAGAGTCTCACCCTTCGCGACGGCGAAGGATACGGATTTTACCACTTGGCGACGCGCATCGCCTTGGCCAAACGCGACCGCAAGATCACTGACTTCGATCATGGCTGAACTCCCGCTGCGTCGATGGCTTTTCGATCGAGCACTTGCAGGCGCCGAACCGGTTTGCGTGGATCGGGCATGGCTGCGATCAGTCCGCGAGTGTAGGGGTGCTGCGCATCTTCGAGTTTAGTCAGGGTCTCGACGACCTCGCCCTTATACATCACCAAAATGCGTTCGCAGAAGGCTGCGACCATGCGGATGTCATGGCTGATAAGCATGAGACCCGAATTATTCTCACGCACCATTTCGTCGAGGAGCCGTAAGACATCGCCGCGCACGCTGACATCGAGAGCGGAGGTTGGCTCGTCGGCAATCACGAGCCGCGGTTTGGCCAGCAGCATCATGGCGATCATCACGCGCTGACCCATGCCGCCCGAAATCTGGTGCGGATAAAGCGCCATGGTGCGTTCAACGTCCGCGATGCGGACGCGGCTCAGCATCTCTGCCGCGCGGGCGTAGGCGGCCTTCTTCCCGATCTTGAGATGGAGCGTTGCGGCCTCAGCGACCTGCTTGCCCACGGGCAGAACTGGGTTCAGCGAATAGCGCGGATCCTGCATGATCAGAGCCAGTTGATTTCCACGCAATCCGCGCATGACGCGCTCGCTGCGGGTCAGAAGCGGGGCACCTTCAAAGTCGAGCTGATCTGCACGGACTGTCGCGACAGGGGGCAGAAGGCGCATGAGCGCCCGACCCACCGTGGACTTGCCGGAGCCTGACTCGCCAACCACGCCAAGACGCTCAGCGCCCAGGTCGAAACTGACGCCATTTACGGCGTTGACAGAGGCACGGCCGAAACGGACCGACAGATTGCGGACTTGGAGAATGGGATCAAGAGCGGGCATGGCGCGGATCCAGAATGTCGCGGAGAGCATCACCCGCCAGATTGAAGGCAAGGCTGGTGACGAGGATGGCGATGCCGGGCATGACCGCGACCCACCAATTGTCGAGCATGAACTTGCGGCCGCTGGAAATCATGGCACCCCATTCCGGCGCTGGCGGCTGCGCACCGAGGCCCAGGAAGCCGAGCGCGGCTGCGGTGAGGATGATGCCAGCCATATTCATAGTCAGGCGCACGACGACCGAGGGAATGCACATGGGCGCGATATAGCGGAACAGCAGCCGAAGCGGCGATGCGCCATAGAGACGGGCAGCAGCGACATAGTCGGTATTGCGCACGATGAGCGTTTCTGCCCGCGCAAGCCGTGCAATCGGAGGCCAACCGGTAAGGGAGATCGCAATAATCGCTGTTTCCAGGCCTGCCCCGAGCGCAGCCGCAAATGCCAGTGCCAAAATGAGCGAGGGGAAAGAAAGGACGATGTCCGTAATCCGCATCAGGATAGCATCTGTACGTCCGCCGACAAAGCCAGCGACGATACCGATCAGCATGCCCAGCGGGCCCACGATGACCGTAACCGCCAGAACGGTTTGCACGGTGATACGCGTGCCGAATATGAGGCGAGAAAGGATGTCGCGGCCAAATTCGTCGGTGCCCGCCCAGTGGGTCCAGCTGGGCGGCTTGAGAACATTGGATAAGTTCTGCGCTGTCGGGCTGTAGGGCGCAATCAAGGGCGCGAAGATGGCAATAACGACCAGCAAAAGCAGGACAATGAAGCCGAACATGCCAAGCGGTTCGCGGCTGAGCTTGGCTATGGCAGAGCCAAAGCCTGAGCCGAGGCGAGAGGCGGACAGGAAGGTTTTGGTTCGCGGCGGGACGGTCTGGGAAACGTTCACGTCGTCACCTCACGAGTACGCGGATCGAGCACAAGATAGGCGAGATCCGAAAGGAAATTGAGGACCATGAAGATGATGCCGATGATCAAGGTTGCTGCCACGACGGCGTTCATGTCGCCGATCATGAGGGCATTGGTCATGTACTGGCCGATGCCGGGCCAGGAAAACACGACCTCAGTCACGACCGCCCCTTCAAGCAGCCCGCCATAGGCAATGGCCAAAACCGTTACGAGCTGGACGGCGATATTGGGAAGAAGATGTCCTGAGACGATGCGCCAATTGGAAGCGCCTTTGGCGCGGGCCGCAATCACATAGTCCTGGTTGAGCTGCTCGAGAGTGAAGCTGCGGGTCATTCGGGTGATATAGGCCATAGCTGAATAGGCCAGAATGCATGCGGGCAGAATGATGTGGCTGACTGCATTCCAGAAGACTTCATAGTCACCAACAAGGAGACTATCGATCAACAGCAAGCCGGTCTGTGGTTCAACGAGACCTTCAAGGTAGATGTCGATACGGCCAGGACCACCGACCCAGTTGAGCGTTGCATAAAAGATGACCAGCCCGACAATGCCGAACCAGAAGACGGGAATGGAATGCCCGACAAGCGAGATGACGCGGGCAAACTGATCGAACCAGCTATCCCGAAAGAACGCTGCCGTCATCCCGAGCGGCACGCCGATCACGGTCGAAAGAACGACAGCAAGGGTCGCCAGTTCAAGAGTTGCCGGAAAAGCGGCGCGCAAATCGTTGACGACCGGGTTTCCAGTCAAAATGGCGGTTCCGAGATCGCCCTGAACCATCGAAGTCAGATAGATCCAGAACTGCTGGTAGATCGGCAGATCCAGACCCAACCGCTGGCGCATGGCTTCATAGGTCGCCGGGTCGGCAAGTTCGCCGACGATCGCGCCAACGGGATCGGTGGGCAGCACGCGGCCGATCACGAAGGTGACGAGGAGGAGGACAAAAAGGCTCAGGAGCAACTGCCCAATGCGCCGGCCCAACTCTATAAAAGTGAATTCCTTCATGATCGGCCGTTCGTCCGTTAGTTGCCGGAGCTTTTTGTGACGTCTTCAAGCCGTGTCAGGGACAGGGGATGACCTTCATAGCCCTGAACCTTGGCATTGATCACATAAGGCTCGAACCGTTCGAACATCGGGATCACCGCGGGGCTTGAGGCGAGGAACAGCTCCTGGATTTCCTTGATCAGCTCGGCACGACGCACATCGTCACGCTCGCCATTTGCTTCGTTGCGCAGGGCATTGAGTTCAGGAATGTCCCAGTCGGAACGCCAGACAAAATTGCCGGCATTGTTCGCCTCAAGCGAGTTGTCCGGATTGGTGACGTAATTGTCGATAGAACCCAAAGCCGTTGGCATGAATGCGCCAGTCTGCGGGATCAGGAGGTCGAAATCGCGCGCACGGTGGGCGGCAACGATGTCTGATCCATTCCCCTGCTGGACACGAACGTTGAGGCCGATCTCGGAAAGGCTTGCCTGGATGGCGGTTGCCATATCGACGCGCGGGGTCTGAGAAATGGTCTTGATGGTGAGGTCGAAACCATTGGGGTAGCCGGCTTCGGCCAACAAGGCGCGCGCCTTTTCAGGCTGGAACGACCAGTCGGGATTGGCAATAGCGCCTTCAAAGTCTTCCGGCACCGGCACATTGCGCGCGCGACCATAGGGGCCAAGGATCGTGTTTGCGATGCCTTCGTAGTCAATGCCGTAAGCAATGGCCTGACGAACCAGAGGATTGCTGAGCGGCTCGCGACCGGCATTCATCGCCAGGGCATAAAATCCACCAGTCTTGCTCTGGCCGATCTCAAAACCTTCCTTGCCGTCAAAGACTAACACGTCAGGCGCTGTGAGCGCATTGGCGATATCGATATCGCCACGCTCAAGCATCAAACGAGCTGCCTGGCTTTCCGGGGCGTGACGCATGGCAACACGGCGCATCGCCGGGGCACCGTCCCAATAATCGGCGTTCGCTTCGAGGAGGACAATGTCATTGGGCGTCCAACGGCGGAGGGTAAAGGGACCGGAGCCTGCAGCATTGGTCCGCAGCCACTCATTGCCATAGTCGTCATTCACGACATGCTTTTGCACTTCGACGCTGTCCACGACGCTCGCCGTGCCCATTGTCAGGCGGTAGAGAAGGGATTCTGGGATGACGCCGTCGGTCATTTCGATACGAACGGTCTTGTCATCGACCGCAGTGACCAAGCTCTCGATACGATCAGCGGTGTAGCCGGCATTCTTGAATGATGCGGCAGCAGACTGGTCTAGCTTGATCAGGCGGACGATCGAATAGACGACGTCCTGCGCACGCACCGGATTGCCGGACGTAAACTTGGCGTCCCGCAGATGGAAGGTGATCCCGGTATCATCGATGTCCCAGCTTTCTGCCAACTGAGGACGAACGGCATAGTTGTCCTCCGAGCTGAACTCGACCAAGCGATCATAGATATTGGCGAGGATTTCCTGGGTCTTCACCTCGGTACCCTGCTGCGGGTCGAGAGAGAGAACCTGGGCCAGGGATGTACCGATAACGAGTTGATCATCGGGGGTAGCCGCGAATGCGAGAGGCGATACCGCGCTCATCAGGGCGAATGCGGCACCTGCCAGCAGATGCTTTGAAAAATGCTTCATAAAGACTCCTCCGTCTTGTACCATATCCGCCATAGCATGTCGGTTGTATGTCGTATTATGATTATGGCGTTTCCAAGCGGATGGCAATAGTCTGTCACATACCGGTGTTTGTTGAGGGGAGAGACCAAGTGGAACAAGTGGTTACGCGGCGCCGCCCGCGCTTGGCGCAGATTGTCGTGGACGAATTGCGTCGCCGAATTGCCTCTGGAGCGCTTCCCGTCGGCTCTCAACTGCCGACCGAACCACAGCTGGAACAACAGTTCGAAGTGAGCCGCACCGTTGTGCGAGAGGCCATCGCCGAGCTGCGCGCATCCGGGCTCGTAACCCCAATCCAGGGCAAGGGGATCTTCGTCTCGGAGCAGACGCGACCTGCCATGATCGATCTTACGCCCGGCGAGATTCAGAGCATTCCCCAGACCCTCGAAATGCTCGAATTCCGTATGGCAATTGAGACCGAGGCGGCAGCAATTGCAGCCTATCGCCGCTCAGCTGAACAAGAAAATGCTATCCGCGCAGCCCACCATGACATGGCGAATCGGGTGATCGAGGATCGACCGACCACTGACGCAGATTTTGCATTTCACCTCGCGATCGGGGCAGCGACGAACAATCGGTTTTTCATCGATGGCCTGAAACGGTTTGGGCCTGCATCGATCCCGCGCAGTCAGTTCCCGACCCTGCCAAGTGCAAAAGATCCGGCTTATCTCGCCGGCGTTGTCGCAGAGCACGAGCGTATCCTCGATGCCATTGCCGATCAGGATCCTGATGCTGCGCGGCTCTCAATGCGCGAACATCTTCTTGGCAGTCAGAAGCGCTATCGCCGCCTCGCACGCTAAGTTAGCAACGACCTCTCGACATCGTCGATAAATTCATATTATGTCATACCTCATATCAGGAGGTTGATATGGCTTTTGCCGTTTGGCAGCGTTTGAGACATCCGCAAAGGCCGCGCTGGCTGCAGCCACTGCGTCGATCTGACGTGCAAAATGCTGATTGCGTCAACGACTATCCTGCCCTGCCGACGCCCAACTTCACTCGGTAGCGCGAAATGAGGGTGCGGCTTTGCAAGCAGTCACGTCGCGCTGTTCCTTCGTCCTCCAGGCTTGAACTGCAAAGCGGCGGAACCGCTCCATCACCTTCCAACTCTTCACTCACCCTATTCAGGAATCTTGTTATGACGCCTTCCGAACTCAAGGTTGCACTTGGCAGCGGGCTGCTCTCCTTCCCCGTCACGACGTTCACCAAGGACCTTGCTTTCGATGAGGAGGCCTATCGTGCACATATCCACTGGCTCGATGGCTATAAGGCTTCAGTGCTCTTTGCGCCGGGCGGTACCGGTGAACTCTTTTCCCTCACTCCGCTAGAAGTCGCCCACGTGACGAAGGTCGCCAAAGCAACGTCAACCAATACCCCCATCGTCGGCGGCGCCGCTTATGGCACCGCAATGGCGGTTGAAATGGCAAAGGCGGCAGAGGCTGCGGGCGCTGACGGCATACTGTTGCTTCCGCCCTATCTGATGTTTGCCGAACAAGACGGTTTGGTCGCTCACGTAAAGGCTGTTTGCGATGCCGTCGGCATGGGCGTCGTCGTCTACAATCGCGACAACATCATACTCACTGCCGATAGCCTGCAGCGTCTGTGCGATCAGTGCCCCAACCTGATCGGCTTCAAGGACGGACATGGCGAGGTCGATCGCGTCATCGAGATAACGACCAAGCTTCAGGATCGCCTGGTCTATATCGGCGGCATGCCGACCCATGAGCTTTATGCTCAGGCCTATTTCTCTGCCGGCGTTACCACCTATTCCTCAGCCGTCTTCAACTTCGTGCCAGAGCTTGCCCAAAAGTTCTACTCGGCCCTGCGCGCTGGCGAAAAAGCGACGACTAACCAGATCCTGAAAGATTTTTTCTTCCCGCTTGTTGCGCTGCGCAATCGCAAGAAGGGCTATGCCGTTTCGATCATCAAGGCGGGTCTTGAAGCACGTGGACGCATCGCGGGCCCGGTTCGGCCACCTCTCACTAATCTGACCGCGACCGAAATGGACGAACTCAAGGCACTGATCGCCAAAGTCGCCTAACCCTCATCCTGCGGCTTTTGCCTCCCTGTGAGCCGCGGGCAGGCTCTCTGGCTCTTAGCCGGAGAGTCTCGCAATTGCCCCACTCAAGCGTGTGTTGCCGCCACAGCCATCAAGCCTGTCTCGGCGCTGTGGCGAGACCGCACTTCCATAGTTGAAGGACACTAAACATGTATGTTGGCACCCAGCTAAGCGGCGGCATGCTAGAGGAATTTGGCGACGCCCATCTGCGCCAGCTTGCCCAGCTTGGGCTTTATCATGTCTGCATTGATCCCATCGGTGCGCCACGCGACTGGACGCGTGACCTGTTGGCGCGCCATATCGAGCGGGTCGATGCCGCCGGCCTCAAGCTGGACATGGTGCAGCTCCCGCTCGCCTCGCTGAACATCGATACCCAAAACATCGACAAAGTGAGTTCGCCTGCCATCGTCCTTGGACAGGGCGACGAGCGCGATCGTCAGATAGAGGGGATTTGTCGGCTTATCGAAGACCTCGCCGCGCTCGGCGTCCACTCGGCCAAATACAATTTCAGCTATTTGGGCGTTCCCCGAACGCGATCTGAACGCGGACGTGGCGGCGCGCTGGTGCCGACATTCCGCGCTGATCAGATCACCAATGCCGACGATCTGACATCTGCCGGCCGGGTGACGGCGGACCAATTCTGGGAACGCATAACCTACTTCCTCGAACGCGTTATTCCAGTGGCCGAGGCCAATAAGGTTCGCCTTGCGTGCCATCCAAATGACCCGATGACGCCCCCGAATTATCGCGGCATCGAAGACAGCGTCATCTCACATGTCGAAGGGCTGAAGCGCTTCGTGTCCATCGCCGAGAGCCCTTACCACGGGCTGAACTTCTGTCAGGGCACGATCGGTGAGAGCCTCGAAAATCCACGCGACGAGATTGCTGACGTCATTCGATGGTTCGGTACACGTGGAAAGATTTTCAATGTCCACTTCCGCAACATCAAGGGGAAGCGCTTCTCTTTTACCGAAGTTTTTCCGGACGATGGCGATATGGATATGGCCCATAGCCTGCGAGTGTACAAAGAATCCGGCGTCAACTGCATGATCATGCCGGATCATGTGCCCGAGATCGATGGGCAGGCGCCATTCGAGACAGCATTCGCTTTCTGCTATGGGTATATCATCGCCCTGTTCCAGGCGAACGGCTGGGATCCCTACGGCCGATAAACCGACCATCAACAGCAACACCATTCTCCAAGCGGCTAGCCCGCTTGGACTTTTGCATTAAGGAGCAGGACGGTTAGTGACCAGTCCTGCTTTTTGATTATCGCGAAGATGTTTTTCCCGGGTAGCGGGAGAGTAGGCGTGATTCGCAATTCCCAGACAGACGCCTCAACTGGCGCAAACTCGCCCTAGCTGCGAGGGCGTAACATTTCGCGCGTGATTACGTCACACGCCTGGCGCGCAGGACTGATATTACACGCGGCTTATGATGAGAGTGTCTGAAAAAGAGTTCCTTGCTAACAGCGCAAGGAAATGGCGCGCCCGAAGAGATTCGAACTCCTGACCCCCAGATTCGTAGTCTGGTGCTCTATCCAGCTGAGCTACGGGCGCGCATGCCGCACGGTGGCGGATGCTATTCGGTGGGGAGCAACTTGGCTCTCCCCGAAAGCGAGGCAACCCATATAGTGGTGCTTTGCGCATTGCAAGCGTGTGACACGCACTTTTTGAGTGGAGCTGTCAGAGGCTGTGAATATCTCGTGGAAGCGTCAACTCGAACTGGGTGCCGGGCTCGGCGCTGTCGACATAGCGCAAGGTGCCGCCATTGGCCTCGGTGAGTTCACGAGCGATGGCAAGGCCAAGACCTGTGCCGCCGGCACGCGCAGAGCCTTCGAAGGCGACGAAGAGATTGTCCTTGGCTCGGGGCGGCAGACCAGGGCCATTGTCGCTGATGAGCACGATCGCCTGTGTATCGCTCAGCGTGACAGTCGCGGCGATTTTCTGACCCGACGTCTGCTGCGTCGCTTCCAGAGCCTCGCGGGCGTTCTTGAGGAGATTGACAAAAACACGCGTCATCTGCCCCGCATCGAGAAAGACGGAGACATCACCGGGCGCTGCAAGATCGAAAGCAATCGTGGGATGACCCGCGAGGTGCGCCTCGAACGCGGCATCCTCAATCAGCGCCTTGAGTTGCACCGGCGCAGGCTGCGGCACGCTGGTGGCCTCGCGACCATAATCGAGCACCGACTGGGCAAAGCCGATGGCGCGGTCGAGCGTCGTCACAAGGCGTGGCGCGAGACGCTGGACCTTGGGATCGTCCAAAGTCGCCACCTGATCAGACAGAAGCTGGGCCGAGGTCAGCGTATTGCGCAGGTCATGATTGATCTTGGCGACCGCAAGGCCGAGATCGGCCAAGTGACGCTGCTGCCGCAGCATGCTGAAAAGCTCGCTCTCCATCGCCGATAGTTCGTGTTCGAGAACGCCGATTTCGTCGCGTCGGGCGGTTGGATCGAGGATGAGTGTTGCGTTCTCAGGCGCCTTGCGGAAGCGGAGGATATTGGTGGTCAACCGCTGTACCGGCAGGATGAAAAGCTGGCTCACCAGCATATAGAGCGCAAAGGCGGTGACGGCCGCGATGCCCAACGAAACCAGCACGATATTGCGCGAATAGTCGATAAGGTCCGCCCGCAGCGGCCGCTCCGACATCAGGATCTCGACCTGTGCCTCTTCGAGATCGCCCTCGCCGATGATGCGGAGCGTGCGTCCGGGGCCGGCAAAGAGCGTATCGAGCGCGCCCACGATGAGGCTCGGCAGGTCGCGCTGGCGCATATCGGCCGTAACCACGCGCTCAGGGGTCACCGGATCGGCAAGTTCGATGAGCTGGCTCTGGCCTTCTCGGCGATACACAATGGCGTTGGCGCCTGCAGACGTCAGAAGGCGATCGGTCAGATTTCGCGGCAGGGACATGACATCGGGCACGGCATCGAGAACACGCGCAGCGACGATGCCAACCCGTAAACGATCATCGAGCCACGATGCGCGATAGGTGGCGAGCGAGGGCAGATAGATGATGATTTCGACAAGCAGAATCACGGCGATGATCGTCGCGATCAGCTTGTTGGAGAGGCCGAAAAAACGGGCCGGTGTCACATTGGATTCGTCTGTCATCGCAGCTCGATCATAGGAGATGACGGGCTTGGGCGTCAGCCCCTCAACCTACCGCTCGAATAGACGACGGATCGCGCGACCGCCCTGCCCTCTCTTTGATACGTCTTGAGCGGCCAAATAGTTCTCTCCAAGACGTGAAAGAACCTCCATCAGGCTGGGACGCGGCATGGGCAGCCGGGCGAGATCAAGAAGACCGCCCTTACGATCCGCTACGAGCGACAGGACGCCCGCCAATTCGGCGGCGTCTGTCCCCAGAATAGTCGCACGCGCAATTTGCCCGTTTTCGCTCACGCTCACTTTGAGAAGACCCGAGCCTTGGCCCATCGCGGCAGCCCGATCGTTTTCCGCGAGGTTTTCGCGGAGGATCGTTTCTTCGCCGCCTTTGCGTCCAAATCCAGCCGGAGCGATCTCGGCCAGTGCCGGCTCGGTGAGAACAGTCCGCGGTATGCGCAGAGAGGGCGATGAACTGCGCCCAAGCGCGGCTTCGACTGCCGCCCGGCCTTCGGCCAGGGCCTCGGACCACTCTGCGCGCCCCGCAGCATAGCCGGCAAATCGCACGAAGCGCGAGGACGAGGCGCCAAGAGCACCGCGGACGAATCCAATCGACGCTGCGCTCGGTTTGAGCTTGAGTTTGGCGATGTCGATTGCGTCGAGATCGACTTCTTTGCCCATCGAGATCAGCAGGTGCGAGGCGTCGAGTGCGTCAGTCGCGCCATCTGGTCCGGCAATTTCCACGCCGATTCCCTGTGACCGCTTCTTTATTGCGGAAACGCGCACCCCATCATGAATGGTAACGCCTTCTTCCCGGAGCGAGCGTAGCAGCAATGATACAGCCTCGGGATCAAAGCCCGGAAGCAGCTCGCCGTGCGGTACCAGTGTCACTTCGGCGCCAAGCCGGCGCTGGATTTGGGCCTGCTCCAAAGCGCTGGCATCGCCACCGACGATAACAAGGTGCGTGAGCTTCCGCTGATTCTCGAGGATGGAATCGGTGGTGAAGGCGGAAACATCTGCCAAACCTTCGAGATCAGGAAAAACGGGCAAGCCACCTATGGCAATGATCACCGCTCGCGGTTTGATCGTTATATCGCCGATCACCAGCGACCGCGCATCGATGAACCGGACATCCCCACGCATCACCGTGACACCACGCGCAGTCAGAATTTCTGGCGCAGTCGCGCGCATACGGTCGTCAACGAGCTTGGTAGCACGCTCGCTGATCTGTTTGAGCGAGACTTTGAACTCGGATGCGCCGATGCCGAGATCGGGCGCCCTGCGTATATCTTCGACACGCCGGGCGCTCTCCGCCAAGGCGGCCTTGCGCAAGGAAAGATGAGCGGCATCGCCCGGCTCCGGCGCGCCGCGATCGGCCAGAACCACATTGGCGCCAAGACGACGAGCATAGAGCGCGAGCTCGACGCCGAGGCTCCCGGCACCGATGATGCAAAGATCAGGAGGAGTGGACACGGGCAAAGCTCCGCCGCAGGCTGAATAATGCCTGCACTTATGCTGTTCCCTGCCCGGCTTTACAACCGCCCCGAAAACGCAAGAGAACGGGCCTTGCCGCGTTGACTTGGCGGCTGGTTTTCCCTATAGACCCCTCGAACAAAGCTGGCGCGCTCTGCCCTGCCGGCCGGATAAGTTTTATGCGCGAGAAGCGCCAGCAATAGAGGAACCGTGCGGTTGCGCGGTTAAAAGTCATGAAGCGTACTTACCAGCCTTCCAAGCTCGTGCGTGCTCGCCGTCACGGTTTCCGCGCCCGCATGGCCACCAAGGACGGCCGTGCGATTCTGAACCGCCGCCGCCGTGACGGCCGCAAGAAGCTCTCGGCCTAAGGCTGTTGGCCGGATGACGGCCGACGCTCCAGCGGAAGCGACATTGCGCCGCCTCAAGCGGCGCTCGCAGTTTTTGAGGGCAGCCCGGGGCAATCGCGCCGGGCGCTCTGCGTTTGGAATGCAGGTTGCACCGGTCGAGGATGCGCTGCCTGGCGTCGGGTTCACCGTCACCAAGAAGGTGGGCAATTCCCCGGAGCGCAATCGCATGAAGCGTCGCCTGCGGGCGGCTGCGGCAGCTTGCGCAGATGACTTTCGGCCCGGACACGACTATGTGCTGCTGGCAAGGCGCGAGGCCCTGAGCAGGCCCTTTGCCAAAATGATCACCGACCTTAGCGGTCTTATCGCCCGCGTGCATGACACGGAAGCGGACGACAATCGGATACGGCCCGGGCGCGGCCCACGGAAATCGACATCATGAACCTAGACAATCGCAATGTGATTCTCGCCGTCGTGCTCAGCATGCTCGTGCTGTTCGGCTGGCAGTTCCTCGTTGCCGGACCGCAAATGGAGCGTGCGCAGCAGCAGGCTCGGATCGCCGCTGAACAACAGGCCGAACAGGAAGCGCTGGCCGTCCCGGCCGCCAATCCCGATGGCACGGTGTCGGCAGCGACGCCCGCTCAGCCCGCCAGCGCTCAGACCTTTGCCGATCGTGCCAGCGCCCTCGCTGCTTCGACCCGCGTCGCCATCGACACCGAAGATCTCGCAGGTTCGATCAACCTGACCGGCGCGCGCATCGACGATCTCCGCCTCGAAAAGTATCGCGAAACGGTCGATCCCGAATCCCCGATCATCACGCTCCTGAGCCCCTCGGGCGCCCCCGGCGGCTATTATGTCGAACATGGCTGGGCTCCTGCAGCCGGCGCCAGCGTTGCGCTCCCTGATTCCAATACCGTCTGGGCTGTCGAAAACGGCGCGACGACGCTGACCGCTGCGACGCCTGTGACGCTGGTTTGGGACAATGGCCAGGGCCTGATCTTCCGCCGCACCATTGCGCTCGACGAGCATTATCTCTTCACCATCACCCAGTCGGTCGAAAATACCGGTGAGGGCGATGTGTCGCTGTTCCCCTATGCCCGCGTCGTTCGCCAGGGCACGCCGCCGGTTCAGAACTTCTTCATCCAGCATGAAGGCCCGATCGGCGTTCTCGGCAACAACAACTACGTCTCGCGCAAATACCATGATCTGCAGAACGACAAGCAGGTCGACTTCGCCTCGACCACGGGTTGGCTCGGCATTGCCGACAAATATTGGGCAACCGCCGTGCTGCCTCAGCCGGGTGCCGGCATCAATGCGCGCTTTGCCTATTCGACCCAGGGCACGACCCCGATCTATCAGACCAACTATGTCGAAACCCAGCCGGTCGTGGTGCCGGCCGGTGGCACGGCCTCGAGCGAAAGCTTCGTCTTTGCCGGCGCCAAGGAAGATCACGTCATCTCGGCCTATCAGACCGAGCATGGCTTTGATCGCCTTGAACTCCTGATCGACTGGGGCTGGTTCCACTTCCTCACCAAGCCGATGCATTGGCTGCTGGTGACGCTCTATGGTCTCCTCGGCAACTTTGGTCTTGCGGTTCTCGCCGTGACCATTATCGTCAAGGCCATCTTCTTCCCGCTGGCCAGCCGGTCCTATGCCTCCATGGCCGCCATGCGCCGCGTGCAGCCGGAAATGAAGGCGATCCAGGAACGTCTCAAGGAAGATCGCGCTGCCCAGCAGCAGGCGATGATGGAGCTCTACAAGAAGGAAAAGATCAATCCGCTCTCGGGTTGCTGGCCAATCCTGATCCAGATCCCGGTCTTCTTCGCGCTCTATACGGTTATCTTCATCTCCATCGAAATGCGGCACGCGCCGTTCTTCGGCTGGATCCAGGATTTGGCCGCGCCCGATCCGACCAACATCTTCACGCTCTTTGGCCTGATCCCGTGGAATCCGACCGTTCTTCCGGTCGTTGGCTCCTTCCTCCACCTTGGCGTATGGCCTGTGATCATGGGCATCACAATGTGGGTGCAGATGAAGCTCAATCCGCCGCCGCCGGATCCGACCCAGGCGATGATCTTCAACTGGATGCCGATCATCTTCACCTTCATGCTCGGCGCCTTCCCCGCCGGTCTCGTGATCTACTGGGCCTGGAACAATACGCTGTCGGTGACCCAGCAGTGGGTGATCATGAAGCGCCATGGCGCCGAGGTGAACCTGTTTGGGAACATCCTCGACACCTTCCGCAAGAAGCCCAAACCGGCTGAAAATTCCAAGAGCTAACGACATTCCCGCACGATACGGGGCCCGCTGGAAAACCAGCGGGCCCTCGTCTTTGAGGCCGAGGACCACATGACCGAAATCGATTACCCAACCGACCTCATCGAACGCGGCCGCCTGATGTTTGCGCGCCCGATCCTCTTCACCAAGGGCTGCGTCAGCCTTGCTGATTTGCCGCCGATGGACCGCGTCGAAATCGCCTTCGCCGGCCGTTCCAATGTCGGCAAATCGAGCCTGATCAACGCACTATGCGGCACGTCGAACCTGGCGCGCACGTCGAACACGCCCGGCCGCACGCAGGAACTCAACATCTTCGAGAGCCAGAGCGAGAATCTGCGCATCGTCGACATGCCGGGCTATGGCTATGCCAAGGCGCCGGAGCCGAAAGTGAAGGCCTGGACCAAGCTGGTCCATCAGTACCTCGTCGGCCGCGCGACGCTGCGCCGCGTCTATGTGCTGATCGATAGCCGGCACGGCCCCAAGGACAATGACCTCAGCGTCATGAACGAGCTCGACCGGGCCGCAGTCAGCTACCAGGTCGTGCTGACCAAGGCGGATAAGCCGAACTCTGCCGATGTCGAAAAGGCGCTCGAATTGACGCGCTGGTCTATCGCCAAGCGCCCCGCCTCGCATCCCCATGTGCTGCTTACCTCAAGCGAAAAAGGCACGGGGATCAAGGAATTGCGCACCGAAATCGCCATGTTGCTTGCGAGCAGCAGCACCTGACATGCAAAAGCCCCGCCGGTGATCCAACCGGCGGGGCTTTCTTTTAAGCTGCGCCTGGTATCAGGCAGCGTAGCGCGTTGCCGAGCGTGTATCGCCGATATCGAAGACCGCGACGATCTGATCGAGTTCTTCAGCCTGTGCCTCGGTCTGCTCGATGGCAGCATTGGTTTCTTCGACCAGCGCCGCATTGTGCTGGGTGATCTCATCCATCTGCCGCACGGCGACGCTGACCTCACCGATCGACTGCGCCTGAGCGCGGCTCGCTTCGGCGATTTCCCCGATCAGCTTGGCGCTTTCCTTGACTGAAAGATTGAGCGAGGAAATCTGGCCGGCAATCTGCATGACGACTTCGGTCCCGGCGTGGACCTCGCCGGCAGAGATTTCGATGAGTTGCTTGATCTCCGAGGACGCCTCCGCGGCCGATTGAGCGAGGCGCCGCACTTCGACGGCAACCACGGCAAACCCCTTGCCTGCCTCCCCTGCCCGCGCCGCTTCAACCGAAGCATTGAGCGCGAGGAGATTGGTCTGGAAAGCAATGTCGTCGATCATGCCGATGATGTTGGAGATCTTGGCCGACGAGGTCGAAATCTGCTGCATGGCGGCATTGGCCGATTCCATGGCAATGCCGCTTTCGACCGCAATGCGCGAGGCATCGTTGACCGAACGATTGGCCTCCACGGCACGCTTGGCATTCTCGTTCACGGTGCCTGAAAGGCCCGCCACCGTCGAGGTCGTCTGCTGCACCATGGCCGCCTGGCGGCTGGTGCGTTCGGCAAGGTCGTTCGAGCCAGCGAGGATCTCGCCTGTGGCTGTCTTGAGGAGGTGCGAAGTATCCTTGAGGCGCCCCATCAATTCGCCGAGCCGGTCTGCTACCGCATTGGTATTGTGCTGCAATTCGGCAAAGGCACCGCGGAATTCGCCGTTGACGCGCTTGGTCAGGTCGGCCTGTGCCAGGGCCGAGAGCACCTTGCCGGTGCCGGTCAGGCCCTTGTCGACGGCATCGAGGAGTGAGTTGACCTCGCCAGCCAAACCGCTGAGTTCAGGCTGGCTATAATCGGCAGAAACGCGCTTGGCGAGCTGCCCACCCATCACGGCCTGTAGCGTCTCGCGCAGGTCTTCGGTCAACCTATCGGAGGCACGCCGGCGGTGCCCGCTTTCCGTGCTGCGCTCCTGCTCGCTGCGCTCGAGTTCAGCCTGTTCGATCAGCGCGCCGCGGAAGCTGGAAAACGCGTCGAACATCACCGTAAGCTCGTCCGAAATCTTCTGCGCCGGGATTTCGATGTCGGTATTGCCTTTGGACAATTGGGCAGTAATGCCAACGAGTTGTGAGAGCCGCGCGGCAACAACCTTCTGGAAAAACACGAGGACGGTCAGGCAGCCGATCGCTGCGCCAAGCCCCGCAAGCAGTAGTGTTGCGATCGCAAAGACCTGAGCGGTTTCAAGACGATCAAGGCCTGCCTGCAAGTCCGCATGGACGAGACTTTCAAGGCTGGTCGCTTCGTTGATGACGCTATCATAGCCTGCGTCGAATGCCGTGTCGGCGGCTGATCCAACGCCCTCTTGGCCATTGCCGCGCGCGGCATAGCGCTGCTCACCAGCGGCGCGGAACGCACTGAGCGCCTCCGCGACCTTGGGGATGGCCGTCTGGACGCCTTCGTCGGTCGAGGCGAGATAGGTTTCGTCGCCGCTCGTTGCCCCGTTCTGGATGGCGCCAAGATAGAATTCGGCGCGGTCGAGTTTGGCCCAAACCTCTGCAATATCTTCGGTTTCGTCGCCGCCCATGATCTCTTCGAACTGAAGATGAGCCGCTGTGGTGTTCAGCTTGATTTCCATCGCCGCCTTGATGTGAGGCGCGAAACTGGTGCCGACTTCGTCGCCACGATCGGCGAGGGATTTGGCGCTGAAAAGAGCCATGCCGCCGAGGGCAGCGACGATGACACCAAAGCCTATAAAGACGATGAGGAGCTTTTTGGTGATGGATAAGCTATTGAAGCCAAACATATTTGCAGACCTTGACGCTAGGGCATGCCTGCAAAGATGAACCTTCTTAGTTAATACGCTGTTTCACATAAGTTATGACGCGTTGTTGCGGAAGAAAGCGCCAATGTAATTGGCCACCCGAGAACTGTCGGACTGCTTATCGAACGACTTGAAACCCGTCTCGACAACTGCATCTGGCGCGATGCCGCGGCGGAGGTCCACCAGCGCCTCGGCGTAACTATCCACAAACTCCGGATGTGGCTGAAAACTCAGGGCTTTTCCTGTTTTGTAAAGAAGGCCGGCATTGGGGGTGAAGTCCGAGCCGAGGATAACTTCGGCCTCTGTTGGCGCCTCGACGACTTGATCCTGATGCGAACAGGCGATAGAGAGGGTTTCGGGCGCATCGGGCATGAAGCCGGGGCGGGCTTTGACCTCGTATGTGTGGCGGCCAAGTCCCCAGCCCTTATGGGATTTTTCGACTCTTCCGCCCAGGGCATCGGCCATGATCTGGTGGCCGAAACAGACGCCGAGCATGGGGATTTGAGCGGCGTAGGCTTTGCGGATGAAATCGCGGAGCGGGGGCAGCCAGGCGTGATCTTCGTAGACGCCTGCGGGTGAACCGGTGATCAGAATAGCGTCCAACTGCGCTGGATCGGGTAGCATTCCGTTATCGTCGACAGCGATGACGTCAAAACTGAAATCGTCACCGGTGCTGCCGAGCATGCGCTCGAACATTTTTGGGTAAGAGCCATATTCGGGACGGAGAGCTTCTGGAACGTAACCGGTCTCAATGATGGTGATGCGCATCGGAGCCCATGGGCTGAAAAGGATGCTTCACCTATAAAAGCTCGGGCCGGAAGTGCAACTCCGGCCCGCTCAACTCAGCCATGCCGATCAGGCGGCGACGAATTTCAGCGAGACGCCATTGATGCAATAGCGCAGGCCCGTCGGCGCGGGACCGTCGTTGAAGACGTGGCCCTGGTGACCACCGCAATTGCTGCAATGGACTTCGGTGCGCGTCATGCCAAAGCTGTTGTCTTCAGTGGAGCCGATGGCAGCCGGGATGAAATCGTAAAAGCTCGGCCAGCCGGTGCCACTGTCGAATTTCGTTTCGGACTTGAACAGAGCCTGATCGCAACCGGCGCAGTGGAAGACGCCCGTGCCGTGCTCGTCATTGAGCGGAGACGTGAAGGGACGCTCGGTGCCTTCATGACGGAGAACGTCATAGGCGGCAGGGTCAAGCTTGGCCTTCCATTCCGCATCGGTCAGCTTAAAGGGAAAATCGCCTTCGGCAGCGCTCGGCTGATCGCCCGTGCGCCAAAGCGTCAGCGCCGAAATCGCGGCCATGGCCGAGCCGGCGGCAAGAAAACTGCGACGAGAGATCTGCATGGTAAAATCCTTTCGAGCACAGGCGCATCTTAGCCGATCGTCGGGGTGCTGATGCGTCAAAAAATAGAGAGGCTTCGCAACGGGGGGAGCGAAGCCTCATCACCTCATGAGGGTCGGCGTGGACGGGTTACGCATTCAGGCCGGGGAGTGGAGCCACTCATTGCTGAATGCACCCTTCGACCCAGTTGAGATTACATCTTGGGGGTGAGAACCTTGTCGATGACATGGATCACGCCGTTCGACTGGATCACGTCGGCGATGGTGACATTGGCAACGGTGCCGTTTTCGTCGGTCACGGTAACCTTGCCATCAGCAGCCTTGAGGGTCAGCTTGCAGCCACCAACGGTGTCGACGACATGTTCGCCGCCATCAGCTTCAACCATCGAGACGATATCGGTCGACAGAGCCTTGGCCGGGATAACGTGGCAGGTCAGGATCTTGGTGAGCTGATCCTTGTTTTCTGGCTTCAGGAGCGTTTCGACAGTGCCGGCTGGCAGAGCGTCAAATGCTTCGTTGGTCGGGGCGAGAACGGTGAATGGGCCCGGGCCGGAGAGGGTTTCAACGAGGCCGGCAGCCTTGACGGCAGCAACGAGCGTCGTGTGATCAGCAGAGTTTACAGCGTTTTCGACGATGTTCTTGTCAGCAAACATTGCTGCGCCGCCAACCATCGGGTTGTCCTGCGCAAATGCTGCGGTGCCGGTGAGAGCGCCAAACGAGAGAACGGCTGCAACCGAGAGAGCACGAAGAGAAATGGTCATATGAAAGTTCCTTCCTGTAATTCTGTTCCCGTTCATTGTCGGGACATGGAAAGATACGAAGGAATTTTCGGATCAGTTTTCGCGAGTTTCAGTGTTTTTGCGAGAAAGTTAGTGAAACTTTTTGGCGACGGGTGCCGTGCGGGTTTGTTCAGGAATGGGGAAGAACTTGGCTAGACGTGATGGAGAGCCATCTCCTCTACGCGGGATTGTCGGCTTTGGACGTATCGCCGGCCTTCTCCTTAGTGCCCCTCAAGGAAAGATCGTAGATGGGCTTGGAAGCGACTGAAGCTCCTTAGGCGTGTTTACCTTGCACCGATCTCGCCTCACCCCGTGCTTCCCTCGGGCCTGACCCGAGGGTCGCTCGCACATGTCACCCCACCCGCGGCGGTATTCCCGCGAAAGCGGGAATCCGGGTTGAGGGAAGACCGATTCCCGCTTTTGCGGGAATGACGCCATGGGAAGAGATGGGCCATGGAAATCTAAAGCAACAAGTCCCGAGTGTCGGTTCGGGCTTCTTACTGCACCTGAAATCCCGGCCGCAGACGCACTGAAGCGCGCTGACTGCGGTAAATTGACATTCGAGGATGGGCCCCGGCTTTCGCCGGGGTGACAGGTTGTGGATCTGAGGAGATTTTCGGTAGCCAGCCCCAGAGCAATGCCACGTTGAGCCGGCGTCGTTCGCCAGCCCTAAAACCCTCAGATCTTCGTGACAGCGCCTTGCGCGACGATTGGGCCGGTGGGGACGCCGTTGGGAGCGCCGCCGGCGGGTTCTAGGGTTATGGCAAGGACCGAGCCTTCGCCCCAGCCGGAGCGGACGGCGTCGGTGAGTTCGACGGTCGTGCGGGCGTCGATTGGGACGAGACCCATCGAAATGGGGTCGTGGCCGCCCTGGATGGCCCAGAGTTCATAATCGCTGCCCGGTACGGAGTGACCGGAGAGCGAAGTGAGGCGAACAGCGCCCGTGCCGTCATAGAGGGCGACGAATTCGACATCGCTGCCTTCGGCCTGGAGCGCGGCGACGAGCTGATTGGCGAGCTGGCCGGAATCGGGGCGGGGCTGGAGCGTGCTGAACCCGACGGCGATTGCGGCGACGGCCAGAGCGCCGGCTGCGACGGACCGCCAGAGGGCAAGGCTATCCCACAGGGAAGCGCGCTTTTGAGCGCCGAAAAGTCTCGTTTCGAGATCGGAGAAGATATGGGCCGGTGGGCCGACAGGCTCGACCTGATTGTCGAGATAGGCAAAGCGCTGGACCCAGAAATCGCGTTCGCGCTGGAGGGCTGCATCCTGCTCGATCCTACGCGTCATCTCGGCATGCGCCTTGGGGCCAAGCAAGCCGAGGACGTATTCGGCGATCGCGGCGCGGCCCTGGTCCTCTTCTGTAAAATCTTGCTCGGTCATGTCGTCAGGCACTCTCGTAACTTTATGAGGCTGCGGCGCAGCCATGTTCTCATCGTGTTGACCGGCACGGAATGGCGGACTGCCAATTCCTCATAACTGAAGCCGTCAAGATAGGCCCCACGCACCGCATCGGCACGATCGGGATCGAGCGTTGCGAGGCAAACCTCGATACGCGCGCCATCTTCGGCTGCTTCCGCCTGCCGTTCAGGGTCAGGACTGAGATCGGGGATATCAAGGGCAACGTCTATGTCTTCACTGATCGGACGCCGCGCCCGGATGATATCCAAGGCGTGATTGCGGGCGACGGCGCAAAGCCAGCTAATGGGGCTGGTATTGCTTGAGACATATCGATCGGCTTTTTGCCAGATCTTGACGTAGACTTCCTGGATCGCTTCCTCGGTTTCGGCTCTGTCTTTTAAAATACGCAGAACTACGCCGAAAAGTTTCGCGCTTGTTCGGTCGTAAAGTGAGCGAAAAGCGACACGGTCGCGCAAGGCACAACGAGAGATCAGGTCCGCAATGTCGCGGGCTTCAGCTTGCATCGGCAAATGTCCGGAATGTCGTTCCGGCTCCTCCATGCGAGCATCTTTCCACGCACTCGCAGCACGGACAACGCAATTGTGGAGGAAATGGATCATCGGCCACGATTTTGTCGCGTCCAATGATTTAAACGGACGACAAAATGCACTAGACCCTTGCCCGTCCGCAGGTCTTTCCCGAGGAAACAGTCGACCCATGACCGACCAGAACACGACCGATCGCTTCAGCCACGATGCCGGCATCCTCGCGCAAGCCCTGCCCTATATGCAGCGCTACGAGGGCAAGACCGTCGTGGTGAAATATGGTGGCCACGCTATGGGCGACGCCCAGCTTGGCCAGGCTTTTGCGCGCGACATTGCGCTTTTGAAGCAATCCAAGGTCAATCCGATCGTCGTGCATGGTGGTGGTCCGCAGATCGCCTCGATGCTCAAAAACCTCGGCATCGAATCCAAGTTCGAAGGCGGCCTTCGCGTCACCGACGCACGGACGATGGAAATCGTCGAAATGGTGCTCGCCGGTTCGATCAACAAGGAAATCGTCGCGCTGATCAATGCCGAAGGCGAATGGGCCATCGGGCTTTGCGGCAAGGACGGCAATATGGTCTTTGCCCGTAAGGCCGAAAAGAAGGTGAAAGATCCCGGCTCCAACATCGAGCGCGTGCTTGATCTCGGCTTTGTCGGCGAACCCGTTGAAGTCGATCGGACCCTCCTCGATCTTCTCGCCCGCTCCGAAATGATTCCGGTGATCGCCCCGGTGGCGCCCGGCCGCGATGGCAACACCTATAATATCAATGCCGATACCTTTGCAGGCGCCATTGCCGGTTCGCTCGGCGCCAAGCGCCTTCTGTTCCTGACCGACGTGCCGGGCGTGCTCGACAAGGATGGCAAGCTGATCCCCGAACTGACGGTGAGCGACGCGAAGAAGCTCATCGCCGACGGGACGATTTCGGGCGGGATGATTCCGAAGGTCGAGACCTGCCTTGAGGCGCTCGATTCAGGCGTTGAGGGTGTTGTCATTCTCAACGGCAAGCAGCCGCATGTGGTGCTGGTGGAGCTTTTTACCGAGTTCGGTGCGGGTACGCTGATCGTAAGGTAAGTCCTTCTTCGGATCTGCCACGACCACCGGTTGTCATCCCGGGCTTGATCCGGGATCCATCCTGAGATCTCGAGATGGGCCCCGGCCTTCGCCGG
Source organism: Devosia sp. BK (assembly GCF_032907385.1). Classification (NCBI taxonomy): domain Bacteria; kingdom Pseudomonadati; phylum Pseudomonadota; class Alphaproteobacteria; order Hyphomicrobiales; family Devosiaceae; genus Devosia; species Devosia sp. BK. The sequence continues at coordinate 509,876 of NZ_JAIMBX010000003.1, read as the reverse complement.
GGTGACAATCGCAGATATGTCAAATGATCGGGGCTGATCTGGGTAGCGGTGAGTTTCACCGCCCCGCCTCCACCGGAACGGAATCCGCATGAGCCTTGTTTCGAGAACCAAATAAAGCTGGGGGATGCTTTTGGGTTCGGAGTTTTTCATTTTTGCCGTGGTGGGCTTTCTGGCCCAGATCGTCGACGGTGCGCTTGGCATGGCCTATGGCGTCGTCAGTTCGACCATGCTCCTTTCCTTCGGTGTACCGCCGGCTGCAGCCTCGGCCAGTGTCCATGCCGCCGAAATGTTCACGACGGCCGCTTCGGCGACGAGCCATGTGCGCAATCGAAACGTCAATTGGAAGCTGTTCTGGCGGCTCGCGCCGGCGGGGATCGTCGGCGGCGTGCTCGGCACCTATGTGCTGACCGCGATCGACGGTGCGGTGCTGCGGCCATACGTGACCGCCTATCTCGGGCTGCTTGGTGTGTTCATTCTCTATCGCGCCCTGCGCGTGCGGGGCGCCTATCGCGAACCGCAGACCAAGATCGTCATGCCGCTTGGTGTGGCCGGTGGCTTTGTCGATGCTGCCGGTGGTGGCGGCTGGGGGCCGATCGTGACCTCGAGCCTGATCGGTTCGGGCGGCGCGCCGCGCTTTGTCGTTGGCACAGTCAACACGGTCGAATTCTTCGTGACGACGGCGGTTTCGATCGCCTTTATCACCGCCCTTCTCACCGGGCACTGGAGCGAGGCCGAGGGGATCGATCAGTATTTCTGGTCAGTGGCGGGGCTGGTGGTCGGCGGCGTGATCGCGGCGCCTTTGGCGGGCTTTATCGTTCGCATCCTGCCGCCCAAGCGCTTGATGCTGATGGTCGGCACTTTGGTCGTTTGCCTCGCGCTATTCCAGACCTGGGAACTGCTGTTCAAGGCGAGCTGAGGGACGGCAGCGCACCGCCGTCCCCCGAGAGATCAAACTTCGATCGCGACATGCTGCTGCGGTGCGCCGCCCGGCGCCCTGGCCGCTGGACGCTTGAAGGCAAAGGCCAGCAAGAGCACGAGGCCAAAGCTGATCACCTGATACCAGAGCGCCATGGCGGTCGAATCCGCGAAGGCCGCGTGGGGTGCAGAGCCCGTCGCCATGGAATTGCCGAGGTGGGTAAAGAAGATTTCGCCGATGATGGCAACGCCAAGCGCGCCACCCACCTGCTGGAACGCCTGGAGCGCGCCCGAACCGGCACCGGCATCGCGCTGGGGCACATTGGCCAGAACGAGCTGGAAGAGCGACGAGAACCCGAGGCCAAGGCCGATACCCGCGATCAGCAGCGGCGGCAGGAAGGCCCAATGGTCGATCGTATCGCCAACGCCGGCAATGTAGAAATGCAGCCAGCCAATGCCGAAGCTGAGGAGTGCACCGGCGGCCGCAAGGCGGCTGCGGAGATAGTGGGCGCCAAAACGGCCGGCGATGAGCGAGGCGATCAGGACGCCGACAGAGAACGGGGTATTGGTGAGGCCCGATTCAAGCGGGGTGAAATTGAACCCGCCCTGCAGGAGCAGCGAAATCACCATGAACATGCCGGGAATGCCCGAAGCGAAGATGGTGACGACCAAGGCGCCGAACATGAACTGGCGATTGGTGATCAGGTCGAAGTTCAGAAGCTGCGACTGGCCGGCGGCGGCGCGGTGGCGGGTCCAGAAAACGAAGGCCACGATGAGCGCAAGGCCGGCGACGATCATGGCAAAGCACCAGGCTGGCCAGCCATAGGCGCGACCTTCGACGATCGGGAAGACCACCGCCATGATGCCAAGACCGAAGAGGGCAATGCCGACATAGTCGTTCTTGAGCGACGGATGTCCCGGCAGGCGCGGGATCAGGAACCAGCCCGCGACGACGGCGGCGATACCGATCGGGATATTGACGAGGAAAATCGGCTGCCAGGAGAGGCCGAAGAGATTGGCCGAGATCAGGACGCCACCGAGGATCGGACCGCAGACCGAAGCAAGGCCCGCGGAAAGACCAAAGAGCGAAAAGGCCTGGCCGCGTTCATTGGGTGGGAAGGTGACGGTTGCGATGGCGAGGACCTGCGGGGTCATCATGGCGCCGGCAAGGCCCTGGATGATGCGGGCGACGATGAGAAATTCGATATTGGGCGCTAGTCCGCAAAGGGCTGATGCGGCGGTAAAGCCGGCAACGCCCCAGAGGAACAGCGTCGTGCGCCCCAGAATATCGCCGAGGCGGCCGAAGGGCAGAAGCCCGAGGGCGAAGGCGAGAATATAGGCCGCGATGACCCATTCGATCTGGGTATCGGAGGCACCGAGCCCGGTGCGCATCGAGGGGAGCGCGACATTGACGATGGTGACATCGATGAGGTTCATGAAATTGGCGATGAGCAGCACGAAGAGCGCCACCCATCGGCGCGGATCGGGCGGCGTCGCAGCGCCGGCTTGAGCATGGGGAGAGGACATGGATCTATCCTTGTGACGAAGGGATTGAAAAAGCGCGTTCGAGTTCGGCAGTGACAGCAGGGAGCTGTGCACGCCGATGCGGACGCCAGCAATCGGACAAGGCGGCCGTGGTGATGACGGCGGCAGCCTCGGGGTCGAGATCGGGCCGGAACGAGCCGTCGCTCACGCCGGTCCGGAAAATTTCGGCATATTGGCCCGTCCAGAAACTCTGCATGGGCAGGATGATGTCGGCGATCGACGGATCGCGACGGGCCCGATCGATCAGTTCGCTGAGGACACCGATCAGCTCGGGCGAGTCCGCGACGATCTCGGCGAATTCGACGAACTCGATGCGGAGTTGTTCGATACCCGGCAGATCGGCGCGCGGATGGCGCTGGGCCGAGGCCTTGAAGTCCTCGCGAAGCGATGCGGCAACGAGCGTGACCAGGGCTTCCTTGGTCGGTACATGGTAGTGAAGCGTCGCAATATTGATGCCCACCCGCTCGGCAATGTCACGGGTGCGGAGACCCTCGAGCCCTTTTTCGATGATCAGAGCGCGTGCGGCCTGGGCGATGGCGATCCGCCGATCGTCGCCGCTTTCGCGCCGGGTCATAGATGGAGACGAGCAGGGCATCGAGACGCTTTCAGCAATTTCTGGCGCGGATCATTAGCTCTACCGCAAACATCAATCAATCATTTGATTGAGACAATGTGTCATGCCTGCCGCGCATGGGTGTGTGGCTGAGGCGATTGACATTTTCTGTCAGCAGGCGTCCATCACGGCCAATTCCGGGAGCCCGCAATGACCGACTATGTCCGCAAGATCCTGACCTCGGCGGTCTATGAAGTTGCCGAACAGACCCCGCTCGATCCGATGCGCCTTCTCTCGCAGCGCCTCGGTCAGGATATCCTCCTCAAGCGCGAGGATTTGCAGCCGGTCTTTTCGTTCAAGATCCGCGGCGCGCACAATCGCATGAGCCAGTTGACGGCCGAGGAACGGGCGCGCGGCGTGATCTGTGCTTCGGCAGGCAATCATGCGCAGGGCGTGGCGCTGTCGGCGACGCGGCTCGGGGTGCGCTCGATCATCGTCATGCCGACGACGACGCCCGAGATCAAGATCAATGCCGTCAAGCGTCTGGGTGGCGAGGTGGTGCTTTTCGGCGACGGGTTCGACGCGGCGCGGGCGCATGCATCGGGCCTGGCCGAACGGCATGGCTACGTCTTCGTCCACCCATTCGACGATCCAGATGTGATTGCCGGCCAGGGTACGGTGGGCATGGAATTGCTCCGGCAGCATCCGGGCGAAATCGGCGCCATCTATGTGCCGGTGGGCGGGGGCGGCCTCGCGGCAGGGATCGCGAGTTTCGTCAAGTTTTTGCGGCCCGAGATCAAGGTGATCGGCGTCGAGCCAGAAGAAGCGGCGAGCATGAAGGCGGCGATCGCCGCAGGACACCCCGTGCCGCTCGATCAGGTCGGGCTCTTTGCCGATGGCGTCGCGGTGCGGCAGGTCGGCGACGAGACGTTCCGGCTTTGCCGGGACCTGCTCGACGACATTGTCACCGTGACGGCCGACGAAATTTGCGCGGCGATCAAGGATATCTTTGACGATATGCGCGCCATTGCCGAACCGGCGGGCGCCCTGGCGCTGGCGGGATTGCGGCGGCATGTCGAGGATGGCGCAGCGCCCGAGGGCAGCCTCATCGCCATCAATTCGGGCGCCAATGTCAATTTCGATCGGCTGCGCTATGTGGCGGAACGCGCCGAAATCGGCGAGCGGGCCGAAGCGCTTTTGGCGGTGACCATCCCCGAAATACCGGGCAGCTATCGCGCTTTCATTCGCCTACTCGGGCGGCGAGCCATCACCGAATTCAACTATCGCTACGCTCATGGCGTCGGCGCCCATATCTTTGTCGGCGTAAAACTCACCCAGGGCGATACCGAAAAGCGCGAGATCATCGAGCTCCTCTCGTCAAACGGTCTCTCGGTGACCGACATGACCGACAATGAAGTGGCCAAGCTACATGTGCGGCACATGGTCGGCGGGCGCGTGCATGACCTCGACCATGAAATGGTCTTCCGCTTTCAGTTTCCAGAGCGGCCGGGCGCGCTGCTCAAATTCCTCGAAGGACTCAATGACGCGTGGAACATTTCGCTGTTCCATTATCGCAATCACGGCGCCGACTATGGACGCGTATTAGTGGGTGTGCAGGTGCCGCCTGAAACGCGTCACGACTTCTATGCCCATATCGACGCCATCGGCTTTCCCTATTGGGACGAAACGGAAAATTCCGCCTATCGTCTATTTCTTGAAGCAAATTGAACCGAATTGGCTAAGCAGAGTTCGACATTGTGGCGAAATAAACCAGTGCCATAAGAACGGACGCAATTCTGCCGCTTATCGACTGCAGTCAGTCTTCGAGGGGCAATTCAACCGGGGGACAGGCGGGCGTTCGAGTAATTCCGCAACCTCATTAACATCAAGGATGACGCAGACCATGATGAAGACCACGAAGATCCAGGGCCTGATGCTTGCATCCGGCTTGGCGACCCTCGCGCTCATGCAGCCAGCAATGGCGCTCGACGCGCAGACGTTCGTCGACCGCCTTGCAGCAGTCTACAAGGTCGGGGGCTATGACATTACGTTTGGCACCGCCACCCTGGATGGTACCACCATCACCGTCGATGGTGCCACCGTTGCCGTGGCCGGCATGGAAGGCGACCCGCTCACCATCGATACCGAACTGACCTTTACCGGCGTTGCCGACGCCGATGATGGCGGCTTCACGGCTGAAGCGCTGACCGTTCCCGATATCGACACCGACTTTGCCGAAGAACCGACGGGCCACCTGACACTGACCGACATTTCCGCCACGGACATCTATCTGCCGCCCGAGGACAAGGTGAACATGACCGCCCTCCTCGCTTCGGTGGGCAGCGTTTCGACCGGTCCGCTCAAGATCACGCGCGACGGCGCCGATTTCCTTTCGATCGACTCGATCGAGGCGACGAACGAATTCACCTATGACGATGCCGACGCCGTCACCGACATTGCCTCGACCTTCGACATCACCGGCATCTGGGCCGACTTGACCTCCATGGCCGAGGAAGACCCGCAGGCCGGCCCGGTGATCCAGGCGCTTGGCCTGACCGAAATCAACGGCAATATCAGCGAGAAGATGACCTGGGGCCTGGCTGACGGCCACATGGTGATCGACGAGTTCTTGCTCGATTTCGCCGATGTCGGCGCGATCAACTTCAAGATGGACATGTCGGGCCTGACCCCTGCCGTGTTCGAAAAGATCAATGCCATGGAAACGGCAAAGCCGGACGCGACGCCGGAAGAGCAGCAGGCCCAGCAGATGATGGTGGGCATGGAACTGCTCCAGGCCGTGACGCTGACGAGCTCGAGCCTGCGCTATGACGATGCCGGTCTTGCACCAAAGCTGCTCGACCTCTTCGCCAGCCAGTCCGGTGCCGATCGCGCTGCCTTCGTCGAAAGCCTCAAGGCCATGGTGCCGCAGCTTGTCGGCCAGGCCGGTGTGCCCGAGCTGACCGACATGGTCGTGCCGCAGGTCAACACCTTCCTCGATGACCCCAAGAGCATCGAAGTTGCCGTCAAGCCGGCGACCCCGACCACCCTCTTGGTTCTGAGCGCTGCTGCCGCCAACCCAGCCAGCCTGATCTCGGCTCTCGGCCTTGCCATCACGGCCAACCAGGCTGCCGCCGAATAAGCGCAAAACTTCGCGAGCCTCCTATGGGAGGCTCGCACCCCTGATGAAGCTTTCATCATTTTGTGCTAGCTTGGCGCCATGAACAGCCCTGCCGCACCAAACTTCAACCACATTACCGATTGGGTCTTCGACCTCGACAACACGCTTTATCCGCGTGAGTGCAATCTCTTTGCCCAGATCGACGTACTGATTACCCGCTATGTGATGGACGTGACCCGCCTCGACTTCGAGGCCGCGCGATCCCTACAGAAAAGCTACTATCGGGATTTTGGGACGACGCTGAATGGGCTGATGCACGGCCATAAGGTCGATCCCGAGCATTTCCTCAACACGGTGCACGCGATCGATTATTCGCCGGTCACTGCGCATCCGGAGTTGATCAATGCCATCCGCGCTCTGCCCGGCCGGAAATTCATCTTGACCAATGGCGACACCAACCATGCGCGCTCGGTGCTGGGGCGTCTCGGCGGGCCCGACTTGTTCGAAGACGTGCACGATATCCGCGCCATGACCTTCGTGCCCAAGCCGCATAAGCAGGCCTATGACGGGTTCCTTGGCCGCTATGGGATCGACCCGACCAAGGCGGTGATGTTCGACGACCTCGAAAAAAACCTGGTCGTGCCGCACGAGATCGGAATGGCGACGGTACAGGTGGTGCCGGGCGCCGAGTTTGCGCATGACCAGGTGGAAGCCTGGGAGCTGGGCCAGACGACCGGCCCACATGTGCACCACGTGACTGGCGATCTCGCAGGGTTTTTGCGCAATCTGCGCTGAGCGCTACATGCTGTTGAGATGCAAAATATTGCCGTCGGGGTCCTTGAACCAGACCATGGCGAAATCGCCGGCGCGGTGGATGCCGTCGGCATAGTCCATGCCGTCATAGCGCTCGAAGGTGACGCCCTTTTCGGCGAGGCGCCGGGTGATCGCCTCGATTTCGTCGCCGACGCCCCAGACGACAGCATTGGCCTGATTGGTGCCGGCAAAGTCCGAGACATAGACGACGAGTGCTGTCTTGCCGGTCTTGAACTGCAGCACCTGATCGCCATCGCTCGTCAATTCGAGTTCGAGCACATCGCGATAAAAGCGGCGCGCGCGGTCGATATCTTTGACCGCAACGATGGCGGCGCTGTCTTTGTCCTTGAGCATTGGTTCCTCCTCCATGCGTTCCGAGGGAACGTTTGTCGGGGAGCGCGGTTGCCTACTCGCCTAATCTGCGGCGCCCAACTAGAATACTGTCATGACCGATCTTCCAGGGCGCCGACCACCGCCCATTCCCGAACAATCTCCGACTTTCAGGCAGCGGCTGGACAATCTCCGGCATCTGGGGCGGCTCGTCGCGCAGATCTGGCGCACCAGTCGGACGATGACGGCCGCCAGCATTGGCCTCCGGCTCATCGCAGCACTGCAACCGATTGCTGTGCTCTATGCCGCCAAGCTGATCGTCGACGAGGTTGTGCGGCTTTCCGCGCTGACGCCGCCCGGGCCGGACTGGACCGATTGGTGGAATGCGGGGCTCTTGAACCCGATCCTCTTGCTGCTGCTCCTCGAAATGGCGCTGGTGCTCGGCAATGATGTCATTGCGCGCGGCATCGGGCTCGTCGATTCCATCCTCTCTGAACTTCATTCCAACCAGGTCAGTGTCGAGCTGATGGGGCATGCTGCCAAGCTCGACCTCATGCACTTCGAAAGCGCGGAATATCAGGACCGGCTGGAGCGGGCGCGGCGGCAGGCGGCGGGGCGCAATGCGCTGCTGAGCCAGCTCTTCGGCCAGGCGCAGGACATGATCACCGTCGTGACGCTGGCGGCGGGCCTCTTCGTTTACGCGCCGTGGCTGATCCTCTTGCTGCCCTTGAGTTTCGTGCCCTCAATCTGGGGCGAAACGCGGTTCAACACCATGGCCTATATGGTCAGCCGTTGGCGGACGCCGGAGCGGCGCGAACTCGAATATATCCGCTATATCGGGGCCAGCGCCGAGACGGCCAAGGAAATCAAGCTTTTCGGGCTCGGTGAGTTTCTGATCGAGCGGTTCCGCAAGCTCGCGCATGACATTTTCATCGAGAACCGGCGCATCGCCATTTTGCGCAATGGCTGGGGCGCGTTGTTCGGGGCGATCGCCACCCTCGCCTATTACGCCGCCTATGCCTTTATCGTCTGGCGCACCATTGCCGGCGAGTTCACCATCGGCGATCTGGCCTTTTTGTCCGGCTCGTTCCTCAGGCTCAATGGGCTGTTCCAAAAGATCCTGCTCGGCTTTACCGCCATTGCGGGCCAGTCGATGTTCCTCGACGATCTCTTTTCCTTCTTCGAGATCGAGCCGACTGTCTTGGCGCCGGCCAGCCCAAAACCGTTTCCGGTGCCGATCCGGGATGGCGTGCGCTTTGAAAATGTCGGCTTCCGCTATCCCGAGGCTGAGAATTGGGTCGTCCGCAATCTGTCCTTCACGCTGAAGGCGGGGGAGACTCTAGCGCTGGTCGGCGAGAATGGCGCGGGCAAGACGACGATCGTGAAGCTGCTTGCGCGGCTTTACGACCCGAGCGAGGGGCGCATCACCATCGATGGTGTCGATCTCAAGGATATGGCGCCACGCGATATCCACGCCCATCTCGGCGTCATCTTCCAGGACTTCATCCGCTATAGTTTTACCGCGCGCGACAACATCGGCGTGGGGCGGATCGAGGATAAGGACGATCAGGGGCGGATCGACGAGGCGGCGGAACAGAGCCTTGCCGATGCCGTCATCGCCAAGCTGCCCAAGGGCTATGACCAGCAATTGGGGCGGCTCTTCAAGCAGGGGCGCGATCTCTCGGGCGGGGAATGGCAGAAGGTCGCCATTGCGCGCTCCTATATGCGCGACAGCGAGCTGATCATTCTCGACGAGCCGACGGCAGCGCTCGACGCCAAGGCGGAAGCAGAGGTGTTTTCGCGCTTCAAGGGGCTGGCGAGCGGCAAGACGGCGGTCATCATCTCGCACCGGTTTTCGACCGTGCGCATGGCCGATCGCATTCTAGTCTTGGAGCACGGCGCTATTCTCGAGGCCGGCACGCATGAAGAGCTGCTGGCTTTGGGCGGGCGCTATGCGGAGCTCTTCGAATTGCAGGCGGCGGGTTATCGCTGAGCGTTGAGAAACGCGATCATGCCCTCGGCGGCGGCACGGCCGGTGGCGAGGCACGCGGTGAGGAGATAGCCGCCGGTGGGCGCTTCCCAATCGATCATCTCGCCGGCGACGAACGTGCCGGGGAGCGCCTTGAGCATGAAGTTTTCGTCCAAGGCGCTAAAGGCAACGCCCCCGGCCGAGGAAATGGCTTCGGCAATTGGGCGGGTGCGCTCGAGCGTGATCGGCACGGCCTTTATGGCTGCAGCGAGCGCAATGGGGTCGAGCGCGTTGGCGTTTGGAAAACACTCGCGGAGGAGCGCAGCCTTCACTGGATCGAGTCCCGCACCTTTGCGGATGCGGTTGGCAAAGCTCAATTTAGTGGGCTGACGCGCAAGATCGGCGGCTAGGCGCTCCGTTGAGCGGCCCGGCATGAGATCGACCGTGAGGACAGCTGTGCCCTTGCCGATGAGTTCATCGCGGAGGGTCGCGGCATGGGCATAGACCAGGCTGCCCTCGACGCCCCAGCGCGTAACGACGAACTCGCCCGGGATGGTACCGGCAGCACTGGTGGCGGTCACCGATTTCAACGGCTGGCCGGCGAAGCGCTCGATAAAGAAAGAGCTCCAATCAACGTCGAAACCGCAATTGGCGGGGAGGAAAGGCGCGATCTCGACCCCATTCATGCGAAGGGGTTCGACCCATGCAGCATCGGAGCCAAGACGCGGCCAGGAGGCGCCGCCGAGGGCGAGGAGAACGGCATCGAATTGGTGGCGCTCTTCGCCGGCCCGGGTTTGGAAGGTGAGGCTGTCGCCGTCGAACCCGGCCCAGCGGCATTGGGTGCGGATGGTGACGCCAAGATCTTGCAGCCGTGCGAGCCAGGCCCTCAAGAGCGGCGAGGCTTTCATGGCTTTGGGGAAAACGCGGCCGGAGGAACCGACAAAGGTTTCGACGCCAAGGCCAGCGCACCAAGTCCGGACGTCCTCGCCGGTGAAGCTATTGAGTGCGTTTTCGAGCATTGGACGGGCAGCACCGTACCGGTCGAGCAAAGCGGAATGGCTTTCGGCATGGGTGATGTTGAGCCCGGATTTACCGGCCATCAGGAATTTGCGCCCGACTGTAGGCATGGAATCGAAGACGGTAACGGTGTAACCGGCGCTCCCCAGCACTTCGGCCGCCATAAGCCCCGCAGGTCCGCCCCCGATGATTCCGACCTTGTTCAAACCGCGGCTCCAGAAAATTGAGGCCGATGCATAACCAGTTTCGTGGGCTGCGGCTATGGCATCGTCTGGCGCCGAGGAAAGGCAGAGGCTAGTGTCGGCGCACCTTTTCTTCCAAGACCATCCATGATCACCTGTTTCGATATTGGCGGCACGACGATCAAAGCCGCAACCGCGACGACTCCTGATTCCCTTATCCATCTCGGCCGCCAGCCGACGCCAACGCAGGATTTCGAGGTCTTCGTTGCTGTCATCGCTGGTTTCGTAGCCAAAGGCGGCGCGCCGGCGGGATCGCCGATTGCCATTTCCATCACCGGCGTGGTCGATCCGCAGACGGGTCTGGTCACCTGCGCCAACATTCCCTGTATCGACGGAAAAGTGCTGTCCGACGAACTGGCTAAGCGGCTCGATCGCCCCGTGACCGTCGCCAATGACGCCGATTGCTTTGTGCTAGCGGAGGCGACATCGGGCGCCGGTCGCGGACATCGCGTGGTGTTCGGCGCAATTCTCGGGACCGGTGTTGGCGGCGGCTTCGTCGTCGATCAAAAGCCGCATCCCGGCGCAGGTGGGCTCGGCGGCGAATGGGGGCATGGGACGATCGTTGCGACCAAGGTCGATGTCGCGCCCTACGATTTGCCGCACTTTGCCTGTGGCTGTGGCCTCTCGGGTTGCCTCGACACCGTCGGCGGCGCACGAGGCATGGAAAGGCTGCATCGGCATCTTCATAGCGCGAAACTGCCGAGCACCAGCATCGTGGACGCGTGGTCGGCCGGCGATAGCGCAGCGTCTCAGACAATCGATCTTTTCATCGCCCTCCTCGCGCAGCCGCTGGCGCTGGTGGTCAATATCATCGGACCAGACATCGTGCCGGTGGGCGGTGGGCTCGGCAATAGTCGTGAACTGATCGCGCACATCGACGCCGCGGTGCGGCCACGCATTCTCCGGCATCTCGATCGGCCGCTAATCGTTCCAGCGGAACTGACAGCCGATGCGGGTCTGGTTGGCGCCGCGGCGCTTGGGCTGGGAGCTGGCGCATGACTATTCTCGAAGTGTGCATCGACAGCACCGAAGGACTGGGCGTGGCGCAAGCCAATGGTGCCGACCGGGTGGAGCTCTGCTCGGCGCTGGAACTCGGCGGTTTGACCCCGAGCATCGGTTTGGTGACTTTGGCTGCACGCGCCGGGATTTCGGCGCGCGCAATGATCCGCCCACGCGCTGGCGACTTCGTCTTTGACCGCGATGAAATTACGCAAATGATCGCTGAGATCGATGCGATCCGAGAAACAGGGATCGAAGGCGTCGTGTTGGGCGCAAGCCATGCAGATGGGCGCCTCGATATTGAGACGCTGACGCAACTCTCGGAACGGAGCAAGGGTCTGAAGAAAACCCTCCATCGGGCCTTCGATCTGGTGCCCGATTTGGAAGAGGCGATCGAGCCGGCAATTACGCTCGGTTTCGACACCATCCTGACCTCGGGCCGCGCCCACACGGCGCTCGAAGGCATCCAAGATCTTGCACGAGCGCACCAAATAGCTGCCGGGCGCATTGCCATCATGCCCGGCGCGGGCATCAGCGCCGCTAACGTCCGCAGCCTTCTGAAGAATGCGCCTTTTGCCGCCATTCATGGCTCTTGCTCAGCACCGGCGAAGGCAGACAATCAATTGGCAGCAAAACTAGGATTTACGAGCTTAAATCGCCGAACAACCTCTGCAAAATCTGTAGCAGACTTGAAAACAGCACTTCGACTTTAGGGTAAGGCCTTGTTTTTCTTGAGATATGGCCGATTTATAAGTGTTTCACCATACATTAAGAGGAAAACTACTATAGTGCGGAAGTAGACCGCAATTCGGCGACAAGAACCCAGAATAGGTGTTCGGCGGATGGGCGGCTTTTAACCAAGCCGTAACCCCACGGCGCACTGAAAAGGTATTGTCGCATGCGCATCCGCGGCAAGGTTTTGACTATCGTCGGCATCATGGGCGTTGTCGCTGCCCTGATCACCGGCATTGGCCTATATGTCGTGGCCGAATATGACCACCAGATCGAACGCCTCGATCACGCCTCCAAGCGCGCGCTCTATGGCGAGTCGCTCAATCGGCGCGTGACGGCCGTGGTCATGGAAGCCCGCGGTGTCTACGCGGCAGCCAATACCGAAAAAGCCGGCCAGTTCGCCGAAGGTATCCTGACCCAGCTCGACGAAATGGACCGCGTTCTCGATCTTTGGCGCCCTCTGGTCGAAGTTGGAGATGAGGCTGCGTTCACCGCCATGGCCGATAAGGCGGAGACCTTCCGCACGTTCCGCGCTGAAACGGCGCGCCTTGGCCGCGATGTCGACCCAGCCCAGGCCAACGCTCAGGGCAATACCGACGAGAACCGCGCCAATCGCAAGGCCTTCCAGGCCGATATCGATGCGATCGTCGCCACCGACCTTGCAGACTACCAGGCCATCCAGCAGGATCTGGTTGGCTTTGAAGGCACGATGCGCACTCTCTTGCTGGCCGTTGCCGGTCTCGGGATCATCGCCGGCACCGGCGCGGCCGTCTACATCGGCACATCCCAGCTTGGCCGGCCAGTTAGCCGCCTGACCACCGCAATGCGGGCTCTCTCGGAAGGCGACTTCGAGACCGAAGTGCCAGGCGCCAACCGCGCCGACGAAATCGGCGAAATGGCCCAGGCCGTGCAGGTCTTCAAGGACAACGGCATCAAGATGGCCTCGATGACGGCACAGGAACAGGCCGCGGCATTGAAGGCCGCCGCGCGCACCAAGACCATGGAAGTCTTCCAGGCCGAATTCGACGACGTGGTGGAAGCCGCGATGGCTGGCGACTTCAGCCGCGCGATCACCACCAACTTTGCCGATCAAGACATCACGCGTCTGTCGCAGAACTTCAACGCCATGGTGTCGAGCGTGCGTACTGGCCTTGCCGATGCCGGCTCGGTCCTCGGCGCGCTTGCCGATACCGACCTGACCCAGCGCATGACCGGTTCGCACCAGGGCTCTTTCCTTGAACTGCAGACCGATATGAACCGCGTTGCCGATACGCTCACCGATGTGGTGACGCGTCTCCGCACCACCTCGCGCGGTGTGAAGGTGGCAACCGGCGAGATCCTGGCCGGCGCCAACGATCTTTCCGAGCGCACCACGCGCCAGGCAGCAACGATCGAAGAAACCTCGGCCACCATGGAGCAGCTTGCTCAGGCCGTGACCGAGAACGCCAAGCGCGCGCAGCGCGGTAGCTCCACTGCCGAGGCTGTCACGCAATCGGCCGTGCAAAGTGGCCAGGTGATGGACGAGGCGACGGCCGCTATGGGCCGGATCACCACTGCCTCGGAAAAGATCTCGAACATCATCGGCATGATCGACGATATCGCCTTCCAGACCAACCTTCTCGCGCTCAACGCCTCGGTGGAAGCGGCACGTGCCGGCGAAGCGGGCAAGGGCTTTGCGGTCGTCGCCGTCGAAGTGCGCCGTCTGGCACAATCGGCTGCCGAAGCCTCGTCGGACGTCAAGGCGCTGATCGAGGAAAGCGCGCGGGAAGTCGATGGCGGTGCGCGCCTCGTGTCCGACGCGGCCCACAAGCTGAGTTCGATGCTGGAGGCCATGCGCGCCAATAGCGCCATGATGGCCGAAATTGCCCGCGAAAGCGCGCAACAGGCCCAGGCCATCGACGAGGTCAATGTGGCCGTGCGCCAGATGGACGAGATGACCCAGCACAATGCCGCTCTGGTCGAAGAAACCAACGCGGCCATCGAGCAAACCGAGGCCCGCGCCAACGAACTCGACACGATCGTCGAAGTCTTCCGCGTCTCCGAGCGCTCGGCACCTGTCGACGTGGCGCCCGTCCGCCGCCCGGCAGCAAAGGCCAAACCCGCGCAGGCCCAGTACCTAAGCCACGGCAATGCTGCGGTCTCGACGGACTGGGACGAATTCTGATCGAAATGCAGTCTAGACTGTAAACAAGCGGCGGCATCGGAAGGTGCTGCCGTTTTGTTTTAGATTTCAGAATAGACGCTGCGCGCCAGAACTATAAATCAGATCATGCGGGATCAACATCGTTAAATATACGTAAATTGACCTATATCCTCGCAATGAATCCGCATTGACCCAATGAGGGATCAGTAAAACACTCATAGCCGTCCATCCAATGAGGGGTAGGCCGGTGTTGAGCGTCAATGGCACCAGTGTAGTTTCGTGTGTTTTCAACATCGGTCTGTCACCGGCTAGATGCCCGCTAGCAGATCGCGGCGGTGCGCCATGAAGATATTGGTGCTGGGCCTCAATTACGCGCCCGAGATAATCGGTATTGGACCCTATACCACCGGCCTGGCAGAGGCTCTGGTGCGGGCTGGACATCAAGTCAGGGTTGTTGCGGGTCAGCCATATTATCCCGAATGGCGCGCTCGGCCGGGACACGGGTTTTGGAATTTGGAGCGGCGGGGACGGCTCGACGTTCTCCGCGTGCCGCATTTTATTCCGCGGCACCCCACTGGCGCGATGCGCCTTCTCCATCATTTCAGCTTTGCTCTCGCGGCATTCTTCCCAATGCTGTGGGCCGCACTGCTCTGGCGGCCCGATCGCGTTATTGCCATTGCGCCGGGCTTGATGGCGGCGCCTGTGGGTCTTGTTGCCGCGCGCCTGAGCGGCGCCACCGCCTGGCTCCACGTCCAGGATTTTGAACTCGAGGCGGCGGAAGCGACGGGGCTCATCGGGCGCGGTCTGTTTTTGGGGAAAATCCTGCGTCAGATCGAAAGGGGCATACTCTGCGCCTTCGATCATGTCAGCACCATTTCGCCGGCAATGTGCCGTCGGCTCGAGAACAAAGACGTACCAGCGAACCGGATTGCCGAGCACCGCAACTGGGCGGAGGTCGACCGGATCGTGCCGCAGGACGCGCCATCGCCCTATCGCGCGCTTTGGGGCATCGGCACCGAGCATGTGGCGCTCTATTCCGGGGCACTCGGGCGCAAGCATGGGCTTGATCTCATCCTGGCGGCGGCGAGGCAGTTATCTCACAGAGACGATCTGACCTTCGTGATCTGTGGCAATGGCCCGGACCGTGCGGCGCTCGAAGCATCAGCATCAGGTCTGCGCAATATCCGCTTTCACGACCTGCAGCCGATCGAAAAGCTTGGCGATCTGCTCGCTCTCGCCACCATCCATCTGCTGCCGCAGATCGCTTGCGCGCAGGATCTGGTACTGCCGAGCAAGCTGCCCAATATGCTGGCTTCCGGGCGGCCCGTGGTCGCGACGGCAAGGCCGCAATCGGCGCTGTTTCAGGAAGTTTCGGGCTGCGGCATCGCCACGCCTCCGCAAGATGCTGAGGCCTTTGCCAAAGCTATTGCGGACCTCTGCGATAATCCAGTGCTTGCGCGGCAATTGGGCAGCGCTGCACGCGCCAGGGCCGAAGCGCGCTGGAGCCGGCAGGTTCTACTGGCCAATTTTGTTGGCGACATCGAACAGGCCGACAAGGCAGGAGCGCCGGCCATATTGGGGCAACGGCCATGACGCTCGCCGTAGCGCTTTTTCTGGTCACTATCGCGCTCCCGGCGATGGCATTCGGCGTGCGGCACCAGCGCCCTGCCCTTTTGTTACTAAGCGCCGCTATTCTCGTGTCACACGGATTGCCGCTGGTATTTTTCGATCCGCGGCACGCCTCGGCGACGATGGTGGCCTATCGGGGCGAGGTCGTGTTGATGACCTTTCTCGCCAGCGTGGCTTGGCTGCTCGGCTACTGGATAGTCGCGCGGCCGCTTGAAGACGCCGGTACCATTTCACGTGGTTGGACCTTTGATCCCCTGCCGTGGCACATTGCCGTGCTGATCGGCCTTGTGATCTCGATTGGCCTCGCACCCGGCGGACCGATCGGCTTTGCGCAGGCCGGATTCTTGCGGCTGCCGGTCGAGACCCCGCTCTTTTCAGTCACCTATGCCTTCGCCTGTCTCGGCGCGTTGACAACGAGCCTTCTATGCCTGCGCCAGCTCAGCAATGGCGGGCCATCGCCATGGTTCTCGATGGTCCTGATCCTGGCCGTGTTCTGGCTTCTCGGTGGACGAACCCAACTCGCGATCAGCGGCCTGAGCTTTGCGCTGATCTATCTCGCACATGGCCGGATCAGATTGCGCCGCTTGATCGTGCCTGGTGTCGTCGTGGCAATCCTTGCCGTACAGACATTGAGTTTCCGCCTGACACTCCAGGGCGAGGAAACAGACTTTTTCGCCAGCCTGCCGATGACGCTGTCGCAAGTGTCACTGCTCGAGGGCTATGCGCTTTCGGCCCGTTATGCAGCCGAGATCGGGTTCAATCCCGGGCAATACTGGAACGTGATCCAGCAGGTTCTGCCGCGCGCGCTGTTCCCCGAAAAGCCGATGCAGTTGAGCCGGGAATTGCGGCTGATGGAGGCGCGCGATCTCCTTGGGGGGCTGACGCCCGGCCTTGCCGGCGAAGCCTTTGCGGCCGGCGGCCATGTCTTTGTGTGCGGGATCGGGCTGTTGTTCGGCGCTGTCTTGGCACTCCTCGACAATGCGTATGCGGCACTGCGCGGGTTGACGCCTCTCAGTCAGGCGCTGGTTACGGCGATTATTCCGCTCCTTGCGATTTTCGTTCTGCGGGGCGGTTTCGATACCGGGATTTTCAGGCTCGCCGTCATTCTTTTTGGCGCCGGCGTGCTGGCGGTCTTCCAATCCGCAAAACTCAATCCTGCACGGCTTCAGCGATGAAGCGGGACATGCGTCACAGGCTCACAAAGGGCATCGATCGCGGTGCCGGGATGCTGCGAGGCCTCTGGTATCGCCGCCTCTATCTGTCCTGGGTGCGCTTTGGAAAGTCGGTGATCTTTGCCGGGCCGATCCGCTGCCCGGGCGTCACTGGCACGATTGCAATCGGCGATCGCGTCTATCTCGGCGGCAATATCAGCCTTGCTGTCGCCGAGGGCGGGGAGATCGACATCGGACCTGATTGCTCGATCAACCAAGGGACGATCCTCTCCTCACGGCGATCGCTTCGCATTGGCGCGGGAACGCGCGTCGGGGATTATTGCAGTATCCGCGACAGCGACCATCGGATCAGCGCCTACACACCAGTTCTGAGGAGCGGCTTCCATAGTCGTCCGGTCTGCATCGGCGCCGATGTCTGGATCGGGCGGCTGGTGACGGTCATGCCGGGCGTCAAAATCGGTGATGGGGCCGTGATCGGGGCTCATAGCCTCGTCAATTCCGACATCCCGCCCCATGCCCTCGCGTTTGGAACGCCTGCTCGTGTCCAAAGGAGCCTGCGATGAGAGGCGCGCGGCATGTGTTCGGGCTGGGTATCGCCGCCGCACCGGCACTCAGTCTTTTCGCGGCCCAGACCCTGTTGATCAGTCAAGGCAAAACCGAAGCAGTGCTCGGACTCGCGCAGTTTAGCGGGATTCTAGGTCTCCTGTTCTTCGTCTTCGATGGCCAATCGGGTCTTGCCCCGGCCATGATGCGGCTCCGGCATGACGACGCCACCATCCGCGCAGCCTATCGCTTCTATCGGCTGGCCCTTTTGCTGGCCTTTCTTATGGCGCTGCCGGTTGGCTTCATTCTTTTGCCGGACCTGCAGTTTTTGTTCGTCGCTATTCTCATCTGCCTACTGCTGCGTCTGCGGCCGCTCGACCACGACCTCGACCGGCGCAATTGGCAGCATTGGGGCATGTTGGCCCAAAATGGCTGGATGATCACGCTTGCAGCAGTTGTGCTGGTGCGGGGCGAAATCGATCCGACGGTAGCCGGGCTCTCCGCACTTTTCGGCACGGCGCTCTATGCGCTGGTGCATGGGCGAACAAAAGGTGCGCCTCTCGAGAAATCAAGACGGTTCGCCGACATACGTCCGGCCCTGATGGACCTCTTGGCGCTTATGGCCGCGCAGGGCTTGGGTCAGATTTATGGGCGTGCGGTGCTTTTCGCGCTTGGTGCGCTGTTCTCTGGCCCCGTCGCGGCGCTCGCAATCTATGCCAAGCAGGTCTTCAACGCCGCGGGCATTCTGTTGCTCTACCTGCGCCGGCTGGAACTGAAAACCGCGCGGCCAAACATGCGGCTGAGCCTTTTTGGTCAAGCCGGGATTGCTGTGATCGGTAGCGTCGCGACGGTACTTGCTGCCTCAAGGCTCGATGTCGCGGCGCCGCTTATCCTCGCTCTGCTCGGCTGGCAGGTGATCGAAAAACTCTCGGCGACGGGCGTCTACGCGCTGCAATTGTTGGGTCGCCACGACGTGGCGTTTCGGAGCTTCGGCACAGTGATGGTCTTTGGGGCATTGGGCTTGGCGCTGGCCGCAGCATCCAACGCAGTCATTGGCTTTGTTGCCTTCGAAACGCTCGGCTATGGCGCGGCGCTTCTGTTCTGGGCAGCATCCCGACAGTCCACACGCTTGCCTGGGGAGGTGAGAGCATCATGAAAATTCTGCATTTCTCGACGCGCCTCGGGCGCTCCGCCGGTGGGCTTTATCATTCCGTTTCCGGCCTTGCTGCCGCCATGGCGGATCTTGGAGCCGATGTTACGGTGATGGGTGGTCGCGAGGCGCAGTTCGAGGAGGAGCGTAGCGTCTGGGGCCGGTTGCCGCTTGTGACTTTTCCGCTTGGTCGGGCGCGATATGGATTTGCGCCCGCCGTTGTGTCGGAAATCGCGCGGCTCAAGCCCGATATCCTTCACGTCCATGGGCTCTGGTCGGCGAGCACGATCTACGGTCGACTCGCGCCCAAGGCAACGCAGGTGGTGATATCGCCACGCGGCATGCTCGACCCTTGGATCCTCAAACGCCGGCCCTGGATCAAACGGCCTCATGCCGCGCTCTGGGAGCGGCCCAGCTTAGGCCGCGCGCATGTTCATGCGCTGACTGATCACGAAGCGAGCGCGGTTGCAGGCTTCATGCCCCGCCTCCGAGAGCGGACATTCATCCTTCCGAACGGCATCGACGCCACAGCGCCCAAGGGTGGGAAAGAGCGCAGCGGCGCGCTCTATCTGGGACGGCTTCATGAGAAAAAGCAGGTCCTAAAACTGATCGACGCCTGGGATCGGCATGCCAAAAAACTTCCGCTCACGATCGCGGGCTGGGGCACGCCGGACGAAGAGCGGCTGGTGGCTGCGGCCTGCGCAAAAACGAAGAAGGTTGGCTTTGTCGGTGCTCTCTATGGCGAGCGGAAAAGCGAGGCGCTGACTTCCGCGCGGTTCTTCATTCTGCCCTCGCTCAGCGAAGGCCTGCCGATGGCGGCGCTAGAAGCCTCATCCTACGGCGCCATTCCAGTGCTGACCGAAGCCTGCCACCTGCCGGACCTCGTCGCGGAAGGGCGAGGCCTCAAAATGAATGAGGATTTCAGCAATTTTCATGCGCTGGTGCGGCAGATGGAAACTATGAGTGCGGACGAGGCACAGCAACGCGAAGCAAGTGCGAAAGCGGCCACGCAGAAATTTCAGTGGCCCAATATCGCGCGGTCGATGCTCGACCAATATGTGCGGGTACGCTCGGGATCATCGTCATGACCGGGCTCGCGAAGGTTTCCTATCCCCTGCACCATCGGTTGTTCCGTTTGCTCTGGCTTGTCAGCTGGACGCTCTTCGCTGCATGGACGCCCACCCCGCTCCATCGCTGGCGGTGTCTCGTCTTGCGGCTCTTCGGGGCTCGCGTCGGTCGCGATGTGCGGATCCATGGCAGTGCCAAAATCTGGTACCCACCCAATCTGGTGATTGAGGACGAGGCGGTCGTCGGCTGGAATACGGTGCTCTATTGCCAGGCGCCTATCCGCATTGGCCACCGGGCAATCGTCTCGCAGCATGTGCATTTGATTGCGGCGACCCACGATGTCGACTGTCCGGATTTTTCGATCATTGCCCGGCCAATCGAGATCGATGCCGACGCCTGGATTGCCGCCCGGGCCACGGTGGGTCCGGGCGTGACAATAGGTCAAGGCGCGGTTCTCGGCGCCGCATCCGTCGCCTTTTCGAACCTCGAAAGCTGGACCATCTATGCAGGAAATCCGGCGCGACCGCTTCGCCGCCGCGCCGGGGCAATCACCAACCCATGGCCTGATGCGCCCCATGAAAGGCCGCAGCGACACGCGCATAGCCTCCATCGTTGAGGTGGAGATGATCCGAGCGCAGGGACCGCGGAACATAGCCCGCCGCCACATCGGCGCTGTCTTCCGGCGATCCATTGGCCCCGGCGACGAGGGCCGCCAGAAGATTTACGAACCGCACGCCATAAAGGCCCGCGAGTTGCCCGTTGAGACTGGCCTGTGCCGTTAAAGCCGGCGCACTATCCGCGGCGCTCGGCAGAATACTGCCGACAAGATAGCGATTGTGGCCGAGAGACTTGACTGCCGCATCGATATCCTGGGCGACCGTACGCCCCGATTGTGCGCCATTCCGCCCGAGCCAAAGCCAGGCTTCAAAGGGTTTGAGATAAAGACCCCAAGCGCAGGTGAAGCGAGAAGACGCTGGAGCGGCAACGACAATGCCGGCTTGGCTGCGCGTGAATGTCCAATTGCCGCTGGCGTCCGTGGTCATCACCCCATCGACCCCGGCAAGCCAGCCCCGCTGCGCGCCGGTATAGGCGCCCGAATTGTAGAGCACATTGACGGATTTTTCGGTCACGGCGACTGGCCCCGATGCCGGGATGGCGCCGCCGGCAACGGTAACGAGGATCGGCACGGCATTCATTCGGGCGGCGATCTGCGTCGAGGTTTGCCCGCCCTGCCCCTGCCGATGAACGATCCGGGGCGGACTGAACAGTGTCTGGGCGATGGCAGGATAGGTCGCTGCGCCCGTGCTGCCACCGGTCGCGCCGGCACCCGCCGTCAGGCTATCGCCCCAAGCCGCAATGCCTTCGCCCGACGAGAATGCGGCGAAGGCCTCCTCGTTCAAGGCATAGGGATAGAGCCTGATGCGGCTGATGCTGCCCGTCCAAAGGCCAGTGACCGCCGAACGGCCGCGCCCAAGCCGGATTGCGGCAAGCCCCGGAAACGTCCCGGCGAGGGCCTTTTGCGCCGGTTGCCCGATAAAGGCAGCGCGATATTCGCCATCGCGCGCCGAGAAGGCCACGGCGAAAGACGAACCGGCCGGGACGGCGCCAAGATCGATATTGGCCTGTTCGACCTGGCTCCCCGTGCCGCCAAAGGAGACGATGAGCCGCAAATGGAGGCTCGCATCCCAGATGATGCGGATGAAATTGCGCTCGAACCAGTTGGCGTTGAATTCGGCATTGTCATCTGCCTGAAGGACAATGCCTCCCGTGCCGCCGCTGGCTGGTGTCGTGGCTTCGATGATGCCGCAGAGATTGCCCGGCCGGAAGCCGGCATAGGGCAAGGCCTCCTTGAGCGAGAGATCATCGGCAAAATAGGTGCCGGTGGCTGGATTGACCTGATGGCGTACCGCTATCGATGCGGTCCCCACGCTGAATCCGCCACAATAAAGCGCGGCCGCTTCGGGGACCGTATTGGTGAGATTGGCGGTTTGCGCATAATTGGCGGTGCCGCCGCCGCCCGCGCCAAAGCCAAGGGTGACGCTCGACGCCGTGCCGCGCCAGACCGATCCGGTCAGGCGATAGGCCCGGCCCGATGAATTGATCAGCCCGGCAATGGTGCGAAAGGCACCCGAGCCGCTGCCACCGGCACCCGTAACGCGGAGGGCGCCAGAGGCGATAGCGACAGACCCGCCAACACCGGTCCAGTCAGTCGCGGTCCCGGCCGAGAAATTGCCATCAGCCAACAGTTCCTGCGCATCAGGGGCAACATGGGGCCCCAGAAACAGATGCCCCGTCGGCGCGACCGTGCCGCCTGCGGCGAGGCGGAACTGCGCCGGATCGGAAAAGGAACGACCGGCAAAACCATATTGCCCCACGACGAAATCAGCATCGAGCCAGGGGCCAGACGCCGCTCGGGCGCCAGACCGCGACTTGAGGGCGAGGCCAAGCCCATTGGTCCCAACCATCAGTAAAGCCCGATAAGAAAGCTGGCGGTGCTGGCAGCAAGGACGCGACGCACGCGCACCGGCAGGATGGCGCCGGCCGGAAGACCTTCAAAGAAGACTGACCCGCCCGAGAGCATTTCGACGGCGAGTGTGCCGGCTGCACCGACATACACAGCGCGCGTCGGTTGATCGAAAATCGTGCCATCGCTCGGCGTAATGGCGAAGGCGCCGGTCGCCGGCGCGGCAAGGTCGAGGCTGTGTGAGGAGAAAATATCGGCCATGATCGGCTCCGCTGAAAGGAATGCGACAGTCTAGGACTGGCGCTGATCAGCGGGAGCAAAGTGCCTATCGAAGCGGGCCGCATGGCCCTGAGCTAACGGGCTCTTCAGGCTTTTCGCCTAAGGCTCGGAGAGATAAAGCGGCGGGGATAAATGAAGATCTTCATCACCGGCACGGCCGGCTTCATCGGATTTCATCTGGCAAAGCGGCTCCTGGCCGACGGTCACACCGTCTTCGGCCTCGATGGCATGACGCAGTATTATGATGTGACGCTCAAGGCGGCGCGCCTCGCCATCCTGCAAAAGTCCAACAGCTTCTCGTTCGTCGAAGCCATGCTCGAAGACTATGCCGCGCTCGAAACGGCGATCACGGATTTCAGACCCGATATCGTCGTCCATCTCGCCGCGCAAGCCGGTGTGCGCTACAGCCTCGAAGCGCCCGAAACCTATGTCAGCGCCAATATAACGGGCACGTTCAATCTCCTCGAAGTGCTGCGCAAGACCGGCGTCGGCCACCTGATGTTTGCCTCGACCTCGTCGATTTATGGCGGCAATGAAACGGTGCCGTTCGCCGAAACCGATCGGGCCGATTTTCCGATGTCGTTCTACGCGGCGACGAAAAAGGCCGGCGAGGCGATGACGCATTCCTATGCGCATCTGTTCGGCCTTCCGACCACCTGCTTCCGGTTCTTCACCGTCTATGGCCCCTGGGGCCGTCCGGATATGGCGCTGTTCAAATTCGTCTCTGCCATTTCGCGCGGCGAGGCGATCGACGTCTATGGCCAGGGCAAGATGCTGCGCGACTACACCTATATCGATGATCTCGTCGAAGCGATCACCCGGCTGATGGTCGTCAAGCCGCAGAAGGGCGAGGCGGTGGACGTGATCGATGGAATGGACTCGATTTCGCCCGTCGCGCCCTGGCGCTCTGTCAATATCGGTGGCGGGCAACCGGTCGGGCTGATGTCCTTTATCGAGACGATCGAAACAGTCTTGGGTAAGACGGCACGGAAGACCATGTTGCCGGTGCAACCGGGGGACGTCGAACACACCCACGCCGCGCCCGCGCTTCTGGCGGTGCTGACGGGCTACAGGCCCGAGACGACGCTGGATATCGGGGTCAAGGCATTCGTTGATTGGTATGCGGATTACTACGGGCCGATCGCTTAGCGCGAAGCATAGCTCAACTGGGTAAGGGACAGCGACCATTTGAGCGTCTGCGGCTGCATTGACAGTACCGGGTGCACGGGAATGTGCCGGCCGCCCTGGCTGGCCCTGATTGAAACCAGCATATCTTCGAGCGCTCGGCGCTCCGCTCTGCCCCAGCCCGCGACAAGAACAACAGCATCGGCATGGCGAAGGATGTGCGAACTATCCGCCGGCCAGCGGAACGATGGCATGTCGATCACCGTCACATCGAAGCTCGACCGCGCGCTTTGGAGGAGTTTTTCCAAAATCCCGGTGCCAAAGATCGCCTCGGCCGGCAATGTACTCGGTCCGCTATTGATCAGAACGTTGAGCGCCGACAGCGGATCGCGCTGCACGAGGGACGGCACATCGGCGAGGCTAAGCACGCCGGACAAAACCGCCTCGAACCCGCGCGAGGACGGCACATCGAGATGCTGCCGCAGGGCCGCCGAGCGCACATCGGCATCGAGGAGCAGCACGTTTTGCCCCGCTGCAACAAACGCCCGCGCCACGCCGAGCGCGGTCGTCGTCTTACCCTCTCCCTCACCCGCCGACATCACGGCAATCACGCGGCTTGGCTGCCTGTCGAGCGAACGGGTCAGATGCATCTGCAGGCTGCGCATGGCCTCAGAAAATGGTGAGAGTGGCGCGGTCACCACTTGATCGGCATGGCTCGTACCGTCGGAGCGACGGGTCCGTAGCCGGGGCATGGCGATGGCCAGCGGCGCGCCAACAAGTGTGGCCAGTTCTGTCGTCGAGCGCACGCCGCTCGCCCAGCCATCGGCGGTGAAACCAATACCAATCGCAATAACGGCGGCGAACAGAGCCGCGATGAGGGCGGTATTCCGCACATCGGGAAAACTCGCCTCGACCGGGATCGATGCCGGGGCGGCGAGACGCGCATCGGGCAATTGCAAAGCGGCCTGCATCGTCAGTTCCAGCGCACGATGCTGGAGCGCGTCGCGCTGATTGCGCAGAGTTGCAAGTTGCGGCGCAAGGTCTGGGTCTGCCTCGGCTTCGATCAGCCGCGCATCTGCCGTCGACAATTGCACATCGACGAGCCCCTTTGCCCGATCGAGCCTCTCCGCCTTGGCCTCCCACTGCAGCTCCATATGCGCTTGCGCCATGGCGTTGGCCATGCGGGCTGCGAACGACGGCGAGGCAGAACGGGCAGAAATCGCGATGACCGGCGTCAGGCCTCGGCGATTGACTAAGACTGACGCCCGCGCCAGCTTGAGAACCTGCGCTTCCAGACGATCTACAGACGGACCTTCCGCGCGGGCATTGCCGAAAAACGCCAGGACCTTGGTGCGAAAATCGAGCGAGGACGAGAAGGCACTGGGGTCGACAGGCGCCACCAGCGCGAGAGCCCGCGTCAACACGGGCTCGGATCGCATCAGTTCGACAGCACCATCGACCAGAGCTGTATTGGGCGCGGTTGCTGGTCCGAGGCCACCCGGCTCGAGCAAATCCGAGGGGGCTGGCTCGATGACGACGAGGGCAGTCGCGGTAAAACTGGGGCGCAGGGCGAGCGCGGCGACTACGGGAACTGTGAAGAGTACAAGAAAGCAAAGCGCCACAATGCGAAATTGCCGATGCAGCACACCGATGAGATTTTCGACATTGTTGCGAAAAGTAAACAGAATATCCCCCTGCCACCCTCGCAATAGAACGGCATTTATTCGGATTTGACAATATAGCGCCGATCAAAACATTGGCGGCCGGACGGTCCGAATATCCCGTTCAAAATCACTCAAAAGGTGCTAGCGAAGGCGTTAGGCGCGCCGATACGGTCGTGCGACACACTCGGACCCAAAGGGCCATGTTCAACATTTTTGGCAAGCGCCCCCCAGCCGAAACGGCGCCGCGCATTCACCTCGAGACCCAGCCCGCCGTAATCTACGCGGTCGGGGACATTCACGGCTGTCTTGATAAACTCAAGGCGCTTGAGGCGTTCATTGCAGAAGATGCAGCGTCGATAGACGGCGAGAAGCTGATCATCACGCTCGGCGACTATATCGATCGCGGCCCTGCCTCAGCCCAGACGCTCAACCATCTGATCCGCCGCGCGCCCGAAGGCTTCAAACGGATCTGCCTCCAGGGCAATCATGAGGTCATGTTTCAAAAGGCCGTCGAACAACCCAAGTCCATGGGCGATTGGCTTGAGTGGGGCGGCCGCGAAACCCTGACATCCTACGGGATCGATGGCGATGCGTTCCGCTCCATGAGCGTCAGGACGCGTGGCCAGGTGATGCAGAGTTTCATCCCGGTAGATCACCTCGACTTCCTCAAGAGCCGGCCGATCATGGTGACAGCGGGTGCCTTTACTTTCGTCCATGCCGGCATAAGGCCGAAAGTAGCGCTGGAGCAGCAGCGGGACGAAGATCTGATATGGATCCGTGAACCCTTCCTCAGCCAGCCGCACGGCCTGCCGACGACAGTTGTACACGGACATACGCCGATGGACGCTCCTTCCGTTGCCGAGGGCCGGATTGGCATCGACACCGGCGCCTATGCCGGCGGCCCACTGACGGCGGTTAAGATTCTGAAGTCCGGCGCGATCAGCTTCATGTCGACGACCGCGCCAAAACCCGCGACATAAAGAAAAGGCCGGGACAAGCCCGGCCTTTTGCATCAATCCGCGTAATAGGACGAATATTTGTAATTGTAGGACCGGGCATTTCCCGGCTCTTGGGTCATCGCCAGAACCAGCGGCGTATCTTCCACCTTGGACCGATCGATGGTCTTGAGCGCGTTCAGCACTTCGCGCTGCGTCGTGCTGGCATAGCGCGTTAGGAAGAGGATCACGTCGGCAAACTGCATGAGATAGACGCCGTCGACGACGACGCCAGCAGGCGGGGTATCGATGACGACGATATCGAAGGCCTGCGTCGCTGCCTCGATGAGTTGCACGAAAGTCTTGCTGGTCAGCAGGTGTTCCGTCGGCAGATTGCTCTGGTTTGCGCTGAGCACCACCGAAATGCCGGACTGCGGATCGCGATTGATGATCGACTTGCTCTCTTCGGGCGAGATTTCGCCCGCGAGATATTCATGCAGCCCCGATGTCGATTCCACATTGAGCTGCTTGTGGAGCGATGGCTTGCGCAGATCGGCATCGATGATCAGGACCCGCTGGCCGGCAACACCATAGGTGCGCGCAAGAGCGAGTGCCGTCGTCGTCTTGCCCTCGACCGGCAGCGAAGATGTCACGAGGATGACCTTGCCCCGGCGCTGGCGGCCATCGGCGCGCGGCGCCGCGAGCAATTGATCAAGGCGCAGACGCACCCGGCGCAAGCTTTCCGAATAATGCGACAGCGGCGAGGTCACGACGAGATCGGCGGCGCTGGCGATATGGCCATCATCGCGCTTGTTGGGGCGCTGCAGTGGAATGCCGGTGATGACTTCACGGCGAGTGACTGTCTCGAGCTGATCCGTCGATGTGAAACCACCGACAAAATTGTCGACGACGAAGGCTAGACCGACGCCCAGACCGACAGCCGCGAGACCGGCAAGAACGAGGATCAGGCGCGAATTGGGGAAAGATGGCGCATTGGGCGGCGTTGCCTGCGCGACAACGCGGCTATCCGCCACCTGCAGGTCGGCCTGGGCCCGCAGGTCGTTTACACGCGCGACGAGACGTTCATAATTGGTCCGCGCCAGTGTCGAGTTCTGCTGCAGTTCATAAATGCTGGTCAGCACATCCGGCGGCAGATCGCTGCCGAGGAACCGCTGCCGCACCTGATCGCGAAGACCCGAGGCTTCATCCTGAAAGGTTGAAACCTGCTGTTGCAGCCCCTGGATTTCCTGCTGCGCCGTCGTCTGCAGACGCTGCTCGACCTGGGCGAGGCTGCCGCGCAGATCGACTGCATCGGTTGAATTGGGCTCAAGCGAATTGATCCGGTTCAACAGATCGGTGCGCTGCTGTTCAAGACCGGCGACGGCTTCGGACTGCAGCGAGCTGGCAAGCTGCTCGTAATTGAGCTGCTGAAGGCTTTGGTTTGCCGTATCGACGATGCTGCCAAGCCGCTGACGTTCACTGGTCGCCTGCGCAAGCTGCTGGCGGAGCGCCTCGATATTGCTGCTGTCCCCGGCCGAAAGACGGGCGACGTTGTCTTCGACGAACGTGTCGAAGGCGCCTTCGCTCTGCGCAAGCCTTGAGGTCGCTTCGGAAATACGCGGTTCGAGCACGTCGAGAGAATTGAGCACCGACTGCGTCTTCGATTGAATCTGCAGCGCGATATAGGCATCGGCTGTCGCATTGGCGATACGCGCCGCCGTTGCCGGTGACGCCGCTTCCGCATTGATCGAAATGAGATAGGTGAGGCCCCGGCGCTGCACCGAAATTGCACCGCGGAGACGCTCGACAAGATTATTGAGTGCTTCTTCGCCTGTCGGCAGCGTCGGTTCGGCAAGGCGAAGGAACGCCATCAGCTCCTGCCGGAGCCCGAGCTTGGGCATGAATTCAGGATCGTTCAGCAGGTTCGCGTCCTGGATCACGCGCAAAAGCGTCGGGATCGACCGGACGATCTCGACTTCACTATCGACCCGGGCATTGTCTGCAGCGCTCGACCCGGCGGCCAGCGCTTCGGGATCCAAGAGATCCTTGCGCGCCGTATCGACATAAACAAGCGTCGTTGCTGTATATTCAGGCTTGAGCGAGTAAACCACGCCGCCAGTGATCACGAGGACCGTAACGACCACCAGAACGATCAGCCTTATATGGCGCCGCAGCACCCCCAAGATCGCCCTGAGATCAATTTCCTGTTCGTCCATGGAGCACCCGCCGATTTTCGTGGATGTGTTATCTCTATGAAGTCAGCGCCGCGCAACCACTTTTCGGCCATATGAATAACGTCACAGCGCCCAAGTCATGGGCGCCATGCAGGTTTAAGATGACTTGTGATCAACCCCAGCGGCGCGGGTCTGCACCGGACATGCCGACCACTCGATAGCCTGTCTCCCGGAACAGCCGGATTTCGCCAGTCAAATTGTCGAGCGTCAGATCGCCATTGTGGGTTTTGACGACCAGCACCGCATGGCCCTGACCATCCCGCGTTTTGACATAGGCAACACGCAAGGCGCTTGGCGATACGCCAGCCCGGATGAGCTCATGGCGCTTGCTGACAACGTAGCTCTTGCAATCCCCCACACTTGGATTGACGCGCCAGACCTGTGCGAAAGGACTGTCGAGACGGGGACGGATGGCGCGGTTGACGCGCGCATTGACGCGGGTGAGGAGACGCATCACATCGTCATCGAGCGCAATTTTCTCCGTGCCTCCAGGCTGGCATTCGCGCGGATTAATGACGCAGAACACCTGGAAACTCTCTGGACCACGAGCGCTAACACGCTCCTGTATCACGATATTTGTCTGCCTGTTCGCAAAAGCTGTTTCAGCTGTGCCAAATAAGGCGACGGCGCTGACCGCGGCTGCAAAAACCATATTCTTCATATTGCCCATCCTTGGACTGATCCGATGGATGCAACTTGAACGAACCGATTTGCTGTCCTCTGTTGGAAGCACTTCAAATTTTATGAAAATTACTTGGACACAGAATTGCCAGCTTTACCGGAATTAACTACACAGCCAGTTATGCATGGCGCGCAAAGCGTCTTCACTCGCCGGACACTTGACAGTCAGGACGTCCGTCGTGTTTGCTAAATAAAGAATTAACACGAGGGTCATCCCATGATGCGAAATCTTGTACGGGTTTTGCTTATCTCAACTGCTCTGGTCGCCGCTCCGGTGTCCTCGGCTTTCGCTATTTCGCCTGCCGTTCAGACGCAGATCGACGCACTTCCAAATGCTGCTGCAGTCAACGCTGCCATCGCAGCACTTGAAGCCGCCGCTCTGAGCACTGCTCCTGACGCTGCTGCAGCCGCTGCTGTTGCCGCCCAGGCTCTGGCAACTGCACTCGGCCCGAACGCTGCCCTTCTGAGCACCATCGTTGTCGATGTTGCAGCTGACGTTGCTGCCGCAGGCGGCACTCCTGCCAGCATTCAGCGTATTACCACGGCAGCAGCCGCTGCCGGCATCTCGGTCGACACCGCTGCGGTTGTTGCTGCGGCCCAAGCCAACGGCATGACGTTTACGCAGGCTGATCTCACCGCAATCGGTGCCGTTGGCCCTGCAAACGATACTCCGGCTGGTGCACCGGCTGCTGGTGGTGGTGGCGGTGGTGGCACCGGTACTCCGGTCAGCCCAACCTGATCTGGCTCAATTCAATATTAAGGCCCCGCAATGCGGGGCCTTTTTTTATTCAAGCTTAAGAGTTTGATAATCCGAGTGAGCGGGCAGCCTAAGTAAATTGGGTGAGCCACATATGCGGCACACGAATTTCACATCGAAGCACGAGCGCTTGCAGCGGGAATGTCGCTACGACCCGGCCACTAGATTACTGACTTGCTATACTTGGCCCGGCGCTCGCATCCTGATCGTTGCCGCGAGGCCCAACGCTACGACCGCAACGAACAAGAACGTATTGGCCTGAATTTCGAGACTGAAATCGACCAAGGAGTGGACCGCACAGGTGATTATCGCCCCGATTGCTGCCAGCCTCGCCGGATTAAGAGTCGTACCCATCAACTGCGACCACAAGATCCTGCCAAAAAGAATGGCACTTGCGATCATCAGCAAAGAGCCCGCGGGAATGCCGAGTTCGGAGAAGAGCGCGAGATACGTATTGTGTGCCTTGTCCCAAAAGCCAACAAGGTCGAGTGGCGGACCAAAGAACGCAGGAAAAAAGAGCGAGAATGCGCCCCCACCATATCCCGTCCATGGCCGCGTCATGATGACATCCCATACTTGAACATAGAGGTTCATGCGCCCTTCGCTAGAACCCTCGATGTCAAGCCCGCGCTCAATTACGCCCTGTCCGAAGGTCCAGACGATCAAAAGGGACGCCGCAACAGCAATCGCTACAGCCGCCGGAATAAGCACCTTCCAGTGACGGTTCTGCTTGAGAACCAGCAGCAAGACGACGAAAGCTCCTAGTAACCCGGCGAACAGCCCCATCCTTGACTGGGTCGCAAGCAGGGCCACCATAATGACGAATAGTCCAGCAACGTGAAAGAAAAGCCGGAAAATCTTGTCCATCACTGTCTCATTCCGGGCCCTCTTGGCACTGATGATGCCTGGCAGCAGCGAAATTCCTACACTGAGCCCAATTGCAAGGAAGGTCGCGAACGAGTTTCGGTTAATAAAGGTCCCGGTTGCGACACCCATATAAGCAATTTTGGGTAAGCCTAGAATTGTATCACCGAACTGGGTCAACTGGATCAACGAAAACCCGGCATGGGCAACAATGCCCCAAAATAGAATCTTGATCATCAAGACGGAGCGGTTTTCTTTTGCGCCAGCTTGAAGGGCCAGCACGAAGAAAAGCCCGTACGTCGCTATTCTGATCAACATGAGCCATGTCGCGCCTGGCGCCGTACTGATTGTCTCCGAGGTAATTGTTCCTCCAGACAAGGCTATGGAGAACGGAGACAGGATAGCCCCGAAGGGCACAACCTGCACGACCAGCCACAGAAGCAAAAGGGCCCATAGGCCTACCGACCAGCCGATCTTGCTCAGCGGTATGCGCAAGCCCTCGCCATTCCGCGCAGCGGCAACGGAATAAACAAATGCCGCCGCGGCGACGACTAGCCCCCAGATCGCCCAAAAGAACGGCCGATTGCTGCCAAAGGGTATTGGCGACAAAACCACGACGAGGACCACCAGCGACCCTGCAAAATTATTGAGTCTGGTCATGAGCCTGTGCCCTGAGAAGAAACTGCACGGACAAAGGCACGTTGCAGGTTGGGCGGCGCCTTTTCGAGATTGGCCGTGATGTCTTCTCGAAAATCTGGATTGCCTGCATAACGTTGCGCCAGCCATTCACGCCCAGGTCCGGAATGGGCGAGCACGACGATATCCGCTCCAAGCTGGCTCTGCAGCTCGGGCGGTAGCGTGCTCCAGAACGGATAAGCAAGTGCTAGCCGCAGCGAGGCCATCGCCCACTGGTTTGCCGTGGTCAATTGTGATTGCGCCAGGGAGTGCTGGAAGTCCGCGCTTGCCCCGTCAAATGCTTGCGTTACAGCAAGCCCGAACCAAGCGTATGAAAAGAGCGGCGCATCGCGCAACAGTCCTTCAGCCAAAGACTGGCAACTGACACGGACCTTTTCGGTTTCTTCATTCAGCGCCGTGCCGACAAGTGGGAGAAGCGTTGCAACACAGTCGTCCAGGATAAGACGCTGCGCTTGAAGCGAGAGACCTGGATCAGGAGCGCCAGTGGCGAGAAAATCCAGTTTTTCCTGGGCGTTGTCACCACCAGCAAAGTAGGGAACAATTTCTCTGTATGCTGCGGTGGCAGAGCCTGCAAAAAGTGCCACCGCGACGATTAACGAAAGCCAAAGCCCCCACGCACGTGTCATAGACCCGTCTATCCCCCTCGAATCACCGTCACTTATATCAGATTTGCAATTAACCCCAGCGGCGCGGGTCGGAACCGGACATGCCGACGACGCGATAGCCCGTTTGACGGAAAAGCCTGATTTCGCCTGTGAGATTATCAAGCGTCAGATCGCCATTGTGGGTTTTAACGACGAGCACGGCGTGGCCTTGTCCATCGCGCGTCTTGACGTAAGCGATGCGTAGTGCGCTCGGCGAAAGGCCGGCGCGGATCAACTCGTGGCGCTTGCTGACTACATAGCTTTTGCAATCGCCAACGCTAGGATTGACTCGCCACACCTGGGCAAGCGGACTATCGAGACGAGGGCGAATAGCGCGATTTACGCGCGCATTGACACGGGTGAGCAGCCGCATCACGTCGTCATCAAGTGCGATCTTGGCATCGCCGCCTGGCTGACACTCACCTGGATTGATTGCGCAGAACACCTGGAAACTTTCTGGTCCTCGCGCACTCACGCGTTCCTGCACCACGATATTTGTCGGGCGATTGGCAAAGGCCATATCGACTGAACCGAACATAGCTACCGCGCTGACGACAGCTGCAAATACGACCTTCTTCATTTTGCCCATCCTTGGACTGATCCGATGGGAACAATTTGCCGGTTCGCTTTTGCTGCCTTCTCTCAAAATCACTTCAAATTTTACGAAAATTGCCATAATCAAGCGGCAAGTATCGCGCCGCGTTAATCTTGATGGCAGCCATGTCTTGAACGCACGAGACATTCCGTGCGATCTCTGTGATAGTTAGTAAAGAGTTAAGCGGCGTATAACGCTGGGGGCTAAGATGGACGGGACAGCCAACTTGGTAGATCGCGAAGCAATCGCCTTGCGCGACGACATCTCTTCAAGTGTCGTGACGCAACGCGAGAGTGCAGTTGAGTTGAATTGGAGCCCGTCGGTTCCGCGTGAACTGACGCGTACGCAAAATGGGCTTCCGGTGCAGTGGGTCGATAGCGCTCCCGCAGCGCCTGCATCGAGCTTTTCGCGCAGCGTTTCGCTCATTGTTAAGCGCTTGGTGGACATCGCGGGTGCTGGCGCAGGTCTTCTGTTCCTGGCCCCCCTTCTGATCATCGTGGCGCTGCTGATCAAGAATACCGACAAGGGTCCGGTCTTTTTCCGTCAGTCCCGCGTCGGTCTTG
Source organism: Devosia sp. BK (assembly GCF_032907385.1). Taxonomy (NCBI): domain Bacteria; kingdom Pseudomonadati; phylum Pseudomonadota; class Alphaproteobacteria; order Hyphomicrobiales; family Devosiaceae; genus Devosia; species Devosia sp. BK. The sequence continues at coordinate 476,437 of NZ_JAIMBX010000003.1, read as the reverse complement.
ATGGCCGCGTTTTTCAGATCATGAAGTTCCGCTCCATGTATGCGGATCGGTGCGATGTCTCGGGAATCTCGCAGACGGTTGCGGACGACAAGCGCGTTACCCCAATTGGCGCCCTGATCCGAAAGACCAGCATTGACGAGCTGCCGCAGCTGATCAATGTCCTGCGTGGTGACATGTCGCTTGTCGGGCCGCGTCCGCACGTCGCTGGGATGCTCGCTGGCGGCATGGCCTACGAGGACCTGGTCCCTCACTATGGCTTCCGCCACCACGTCCGTCCAGGTCTGACCGGCTGGGCGCAGTGCCAAGGCCTGCGAGGCCCAACGGTTGATCGTTCCAAGGCGCTGCAGCGCGTTGGGCACGACTTCGCTTATGTGCAGAATTTCTCGCTCTGGCTTGATGCGAAGATCTTGGTGAAAACCGTAGCGTCCGAGCTGCTGAGTTCAACGGCTCACTAGACGGGCCAGTCAGCTGAGAACACTGGCAACCGCCTGGAAGACGGTCGTTGCGGCGGCGACAAGTGCGAGGACAAGCAGCCAGCTCGCGATGCCGAAGCCAAGAATGATCCAGAGGCGCGGGACATTCGCATGTCCGAAATGACCTTCAATTCCTGCACTGCGCTGCGACATCATATGGTCCTTCCGAAATTGGAAGTTTGGGCTACCACTTCATAAGACGCTTAGAGATTTAACGGTCGCTGTCACCGATCGTTGCAATTGGCTGCAATTTGTATGGACTGGCCGGCGCCCCAGCCGTGACATTCCCGTGCGAAGGGTTTAGGGAGCGCACTCCCTTTCCTGCCGCCATGCTAATGCCCCACCTCACCCTCCGCGGTTTTCTGTCCTTTCTTCTGACCCTCGTCCTTGCAGCGGCAGGTGGCGGATTGGCAAGCGCGGTCGGCTTGCCGGCGGGCTGGTTGATGGGTTCGGCGCTGGCCGTCACCATTGCTGCCATGGCGGGATTGCCGGTTCGCCTCCCCGATGGGCTTCGCAATGTCATCTTCATTCTCATCGGCATGTCGATGGGCGCGACGGTCTCGCCGGATAGTCTGTCCCTCCTCGCCAGCTGGCCGATCAGTCTTGCCGCCCTCGCGCTGGAGCTCGCTTTCATCATCGCAACGACAGGCTGGATGCTGACGCGCTTTTTCAAGCTCGATCCGGGAACGGCCTATCTCAGCTCCTTCCCCGGCCATCTGTCTTTCGTGATGGGGATAGCGGCGACGGGCGTCGGCGATGCCCGGCAAATCGTCATCATCCAGGTCATCCGCATCTTGATGCTGACCATCGCCGTGCCGATTGGGGCGACATTTCTGCCGATCGATCATTTCGAAATCAAGCAAGCCACAGCGTTCCTCGGCCCCTTGCAACTAGGCCTGTTGGCGCTGGGTTGCGCTGCCGTGGGCCTAGTGTTCATCCGGCTCAAAGTGCCCGCGGGCATGGTACTCGGCGCCATGGCGGCAGCCACCGCAGCCAAGCTTGGCGGACTTTATACCGAGGCCATTCCCCTGCCCCTCGTCGTTCTCACCTTCGTGCTGACCGGGGCAATGATCGGCTCGCGCTTCGTCGGCATCACCCGCAGCGAGTTCCTGGCCGCGGCCAAAGGCGGCGTGATCGCCACCGCCATGACCGTCGGGATCGTGACCCTAGTTGCATTCATCGTGTCCCAGCTTGTCGATATGCCGTTCGGCCAACTTTGGCTGGGGCTATCGCCCGGGGCGATCGAAGGCATGGGCGCCCTCGGCATTGCGCTCGGCTATGATACGGCCTTCATTGCTGCCCACCACGTTATTCGTCTGTTGATGCTGAGCGTCGCCATTCCTGTGGTCGTCGTGTTTATTCGACGCCATGAGCGCGCGCTGGCACAGCACCGCCACAATTGACCGGCATTTCATAGTCCAACGGAGATTACCATGATGCGCCCAATTGCCATTGCCTTCGGCTTTACTGCCCTAATGACCGCAGGAGCCTATGCTGCACCCTTTTGCATCGATAGCACCCGTGGCATCGAAGTCGCGCAAGGCTTCACGATCGGCGACGATTTCGATGAGGACGATCTCAACAACTTCGACCTGATGCAGCTTCGCCAATTGGGCATTGATGCCACCCGCGTCGAGCGTTGGAACGGTTGCATCCGCGCTTTCGTGAAGAAGGAAAGCGGCGTCGGCGAAGAGATGCAGTTTTTCCAGCCAGGCAGCTATCAGCGCGTCTACTAATTTTAGCCGGACTTACTCAGCCCTTGAGACCGTGAGCAGTTGCACCGGTTCAGCCGCGGGAACGGTGCGCAGCACGGTCGCCATTTCCGCGTCCAGTCCCACGGCCAGCCTGACATAGGCGTCCGTCGGGCACATCTGCCGCTGCGGATCAAAACCAATCCACCCCAGACGATCGTCGAAGGCTTCGGCCCAGGCGTGGAGAACTGCCGGCTCGTTGGTCTCGTTGGTCTCGTTGGTCTCGTTGAGGCGATAGCCGGTGACAAAACGCGCCGGAATATCGAGAGCACGCGCAGCGCCGATAAAAAGGTGCGCGTAGTCTGCCGCGGCAGGCAAAGTCTTTTGCTCGGTGGTCTGTGACTGGGACTGCCCGCCATCGGCCTGCATCTGCGTCTGCGCCGGGGTCTCGTCCGGAAGGCCGAGCATGTCACCGACGCGCGCCATCAGACTGTGAAGCACGTCGACACGGCTTTCCTTGGTTCCACGAAACGTCGCGACGAGCGCTGGCGGCGCCTTGGTTGCCGTCGTCAGGCGTCGATAGAGCGCCGGCACGGGTTCGCCCGCAGGGCGCCCGATCACGCCATGCGTGTCTCGCGTCGAGACCGTGCCGCGGACATGGATCGTGACCTCGTCTTCGGACCGGGGCTGATTGACGAGATGAGCGACATTGCCAAAGCCATCGACAAAGCGGCCGGCAGTTTCAAAACCCGCCATACCGATATCCCAGCGTTCGACGCTCTGTGTTGGTCCGCCGGGTGGCGTCAGCAGCAGGTGAAAAACCGATTGGAACGGCCCCGCGGGCGCGGTGAGGGTCAGCCTATGGTCAATGGCAAGGCGCATGACTTGGGCCTCAATAGAAGTTGTAGCTGGCCGAGAGTGTGTCGGTGACACGATTGTTCCGGGCGATGAACTCATCGAGAAATTCGTGGAGGCCATGGGCGAAAATCTTGTCCATGCTTGAATCCTCGACCATCGAGAGGAGGTCGTCGATCGCATCCTGGCACGCCTCCCGCCGTCCATAGAGTTTGGCGAGCAAATCGAGGTTCTGCTGCACGAAACGAGCGCAATAGACCAAAGAGCGCGGCATTTCCGGCCGGAGGATCAGGAAATCGGCGATGTTATGGGCCTTATAGCGGTCATGATAAACGTGGCCATAGGCGCGATGGGCCGAAGCAGCGCGGAGGATCAGCGTCCACTGCTGGATGTCGATCTCGCCTCCGACCAGGCTCGAACGCGGCAGCAGCACATAATATTTCATGTCGAGAATGCGGGCCGTATTGTCGGCGCGCTCGACGAAATTGCCGGCCTGGAGGAAGGCGAAGCCATCATCGCGGAGGATGGTGCCGAGGAGGGCGCCGCGGAATTCGTGGCTGCGCTGGCGCACCCATTGCAAAAGCCCGAGAAGCTTGGCGCCGCGGACGTCACGCGGCTTGATCTGCGAAAATTCGAGCCAAGCGCCGTTCATGCTTTCCCACATATCCGTCGTCAGCGCCGTGCGCACCGAGCGCGCATTGGTGCGGGCGGCTTGCAGGCACGAATAGACCGATGAGGGATTGGCTGGGTCGAACATCATGAAATGGGCGACGGTGTCGACATCGGCCACCTCGTGCTGCGCGGCAAAGGCCTCGTCCATCTCAGCGGCTTGCAGCATGGAGACCAGATGTTCGCTGGCCCCGCCTTCCCGACGGCTTGTCAGCGACATGCGGTAGCCCACTTCGAGGAGGCGGGCCATGTTTTCGGCGCGCTCGACATAGCGCGACATCCAGAAGAGATTTTGGGCGGTGCGTCCAAGCATGGTCATGGCGTCAGTCTTCCAAAACCCAGGTGTCCTTGGTGCCCCCGCCCTGGGAGGAATTGACCACGAGGGACCCTTTCTTGAGCGCCACACGCGTCAGGCCACCGGGCGTGATCCGCACCTCGTCGCCCACGAGCACATAGGGCCGCAAATCGACGTGGCGTGGGGCCACATCGCCGCTGATATGCGTGGGGCAAGTGGAGAGAGCCAGGGTTGGCTGCACGATGTAATTATCCGGCCGCGCGAGGATTTTCTTTTTGAATTCGGCGTGCTGGGCCTTGGTGGAGGTCGGTCCCACCATCATCCCATAGCCGCCCGAGCCGTGGACCTCCTTGACGACGAGATCGCCGATATTGTCGAGCACCCAGGCGCGCTGGTCAGCATCGGTGCAATTATAGGTTGGCACGTTATTGAGCAGCGCCTTTTCCCCGAGATAGAATTCGATGATCTCGGGCACATAGGTATAGACCGCCTTGTCGTCGGCGATCCCGGTGCCAGGCGCATTGACGAGCGTCACATTGCCCGCGCGATAGGCGTCGAACACACCCGGCACGCCCAGCATGGAATCGGGCTTGAAGGTCAGCGGATCGAGATAATCGTCGTCGATGCGGCGATAGATGACGTCGACGCGTTCCGGGCCGGTGGTCGTCCGCATATAGACTTTGCCGCCATCGACGAAGAGATCGTGCCCTTCGCAGAGCGCCGCACCCATCTGATCGGCAAGGAAGGAATGCTCAAAATAGGCGGAATTGTAGATGCCGGGCGTAAGGACGGCGATCACCGGATTGCTGCCGGCCCCTTCCGGCGCAACGCTCTGCAGCGTCCGGCGCAGGTTTTCGGGATAGTTCTCGACTGGGGCGACCTTGGAGCGCTGGAACAGGTCCGGCGCCAGGAGCATCATGGCTTCGCGGTCTTCGAGCATATAGGAGACGCCCGATGGCGTGCGCAGATTATCCTCGAGCACATAGAATTCGTCGACACCGACGCGAACGATATCGACGCCGATAATGTGCGCATAAACTCCGCGCGCGGGCTCCAGCCCCATCATCTGCGGACAGAAAGCTGCGTTGTTGAGGATCAGCTTTTCCGGAATGCGCCCGGCCTTCAAAATCTCTTGGCGGTGATAGACGTCATAGAGAAAGGCATTGAGCGCCTTGACGCGCTGCTCGATGCCCTTGCTGAGCTTGCGCCATTCATTGGCGGCTATGATGCGCGGAATGACATCGAAGGGAATGACCTTCTCGGTCCCCTCCTCCGAGCCATAGACGGCAAAGGTGATGCCGAGCTTGCGGAAGATCGCTTCCGCATCCGTCTGCATCAGCGCCAGGCCCCTGTCGGGCTGTTCGGCGAGCCATTCGCTGAGGGCTCGATAAGGTTCGCGGACCGTGCCGTCCGGATTGTACATTTCGTCGAACGGCGTCGTTTCGCCCATTATACTTCGCAAGTTTGATACGGCGTTCCCATCGCGCCAACCATTGCTACACGATTGTCGCCTGCCGTCCAGACAGTCATCTGGTGCACATGCCGCTTTTTAATGCAGGACTGGCTTGCGCAAATGGAGGGCAAGATGCTCTGATGCGCGCGGCTGATTTATCGCCCACCTGCCTTGCCTCTCGCGGCTGAGACGCTAGTCTCATATGACGAGAGGATATTTTTCATGACCATCGAGATTCTGCAGACCGGCCCCTTGCTTGCCTCTTGCGAGAAGGCGCTGGCTGAGCGCTACACCGTCCACAAGCTCCATGAGGTGTCCAACAAGGACGCTTGGCTCAAGGAAAACGGCGCCCGCATTCGTGCCCATGCCGGGTCCGGCGTGCAGAAGCCGTTGATGGACCAATTGCCCAATCTCGAAATCATCGCCAGCTTCGGCGTCGGCTATGACAATATCGACACCGCCACCGCCAAGGCCAAGAATATCCGCGTCACCAATACGCCCGACGTGCTCAACGACGCCGTCGCCGAATTGACCATTGGCCTCATGATTTCGCTCGCCCGTCGTATTCCGCATAGCGACCAGTTCGTTCGCCAGGGCAAATGGCCCTCCGGCAGTTTCGGCCTTTTTTCCGAACTCACCGGCAAGACCGTTGGCATTCTCGGCCTTGGCCGCATCGGCAAGGAAATCGCCACCCGCGCCCAGGCCATGAAGATGCGCGTCGTCTATTATGGCCGCAAGCAGCAGCCCGGCGTGCCGCACATCTATTACGACAATATTGAAGACATGGCGCGTGACAGCGATTGGCTCGTGGTCATTGCCCCCGGCGGCAAAAGCACCGATGGCATCGTCTCGCGAAGGGTCCTCGAAGCGCTCGGCCCCAAGGGCATGTTGGTCAATGTCGCCCGCGGCACGCTGATCGATGAACCGGCCATGGTCGAATTGCTACAAAATGGCGGCCTCGGCGGCGCGGCGCTCGACGTTTTCGTCGATGAACCAAAGGTGCCCGAAGCTCTGCTTGGTCTCGAAAACGTTGTGCTCTCGCCCCATCAGGGCAGCGCCACAAACCAGACCCGCGACGCCATGGGCGCGCTTCTCGTCGCCAATCTCGAACGGCACTTTGCCGGCGAACCACTGATTTCGGCAGTCGTCTGATGGCAGACGAAAGGATGGTGCGCGTCGCCGAGATCGAGGTCGATCCCGCGCAGCTCGATGCTTATCTCGCGTTTCTGACCGAGGAAATCGCCGCCTCGGTCGAGCGCGAGCCGGGCGTGCTCATGCTCCATGCGGTCGCGGACAAAACCGCGCCGCACAGCATCCGCATCCTCGAAGTCTATGCTTCGCGCGCGGCCTATGAAGCCCATATCGAGACGCCGCATTTCCGCAAATACAAGGAGGGCACGGCCGACATGGTCACAGCGCTACGCCTCGTCGATATGGACCCGATCATTCTCGCCGCGCGGTAATCCGTTAGAGAACGGCGACATAAATCCCATGCAGCTTGCCGCCGACCTCGACATTCTCGGCGAGCCGCCACCCGGCCCGCTCGAACAGTTGCCGCGCTTCCGCCGTCAGCGCATGCAGCCGCGAAAAACCGAGCCGCTTGGCCTCGACCTTGGCGCGGTCCAGCAAAGCCAATCCGACGCCATGCCGCCGCAAGGCCGGCTCGACGAGGAGGCCCCCAAGCCAGGGCGACCGTTCGGTCAACCCGCCAGACATGACCGTCAGCGCACACGTGCCGGCCAATTGCCCATCGGCAAAGGCGACGATCCCCAGGGGAAGGCGATTGCGCTCCAGCCGCTCGGTCAGATCCGCCCGTGCCGAAGCGCCGCGCGGATTGTACCAATCAGCCCATTCGCTCTCATAGAGATCGACAAGCGCGCTCATCGCCTCCGTGTGGTCGATCAGCAATCCTGTGGTGATGATCATGGGTCCGGCCTCTGGTTTATTCACTTTATCCCCGTGTCCTCGAACCGCTTTATGCTCTTGCCACCCAACCTCGCACGGACGGTCTGCAGACGACAGTAGCGAGGGGGCCTTGGCGCTGGATCGTCTCCGGTGCCCGTTCGGGATTGGCCGCCTTGCGACGAGCGATCAAAAAGGCGCTGTGACTCCTGTCCGAAAAAGGGCATCCCGGAGCGGTCTCCGCTTCATCTCTCAAAAAAATCTCAGAAGCGAATGCCGCTCCGGGATCCGTCCATCGCAAAACCGGAAGCCTTGGCGCTATCCGGCAAAAAAGCATGCCCCAATTGCACCATCCTGCCACAGACGGCCATTAACAGCGTCACGCGAACCCGCTAGCCTTCGGGTGATTTGGCCTCGGGCCGACATGGAGCTTTGACAATGACGGAATGGTGGCGCGGCGGAGTGATCTATCAGGTCTATCCGCGTTCGTTTCAGGACAGCAATGGCGACGGCATCGGCGACTTGCCCGGCATCATCGACCGGCTCGACCATATCGCCAGCCTGGGCGTCGATTGCATCTGGCTCTCGCCGATCAATTCCTCGCCCCAGGCCGATATGGGCTATGACGTCTCGGACTATATGCAGGTCGATCCCCTGTTCGGCTCCTTGCAGGATTTCGACGTCCTGATTGATCGCGCCCATGCCCTTGGCATCAAGGTCATCATGGACCAGGTCGTCAGCCACACCTCGGACCAGCATCCGTGGTTCCGCGAATCCTGCTTCTCAAAGGATAATGCGCGCGCCGATTGGTATGTCTGGGCCGATGCCAATCCCGATGGGACTCCGCCCAACAACTGGCTCTCGGTCTTCGGTGGCTCGGCTTGGGAATGGCATACGGCGCGCAAGCAATATTACCTGCACAATTTCCTCACCTCCCAGCCCGACCTCAACTACCACAATCCCAAGGTGCAGGATGCCGTGCTCGACGTCATGCGCTTCTGGCTCGATCGCGGCCTTGATGGCTTCCGTCTCGACACGGTCAATTACTATTTCCATGATGCGCAATTGCGCTCGAACCCGCCGCTCAAGTCGCTCAATGGCAAGCCGGCGGTGAACCCCTATGACATGCAGAGCCATCAGTTTTCCAAGAGCCAGCCGGAAAACGTCGCCTGGCTCAAGCGCGTGCGCGATCTGCTCAACGACTACCCCAACGCTACGACCGTCGGCGAGGTGGGCGACGACGAGCGCGGTCTCGAATTGATGCGCCAATATACGTCCGGCAGCGACCTGCTGCACATGTGCTATTCGTTCGACTTCCTCGGTGTAAAGTTCAGCGCCGCCCACTTCCGCTCGAAGATCGAGGCCTTCTTTGCCGATAACAGCACCGGCTGGCCCTGCTGGAGCTTTTCCAACCACGACGTCATTCGCCACATGACCCGCTGGGCGCCACATAGCGTCTCGCCGGCCGACCTGTCGCGCCAGGCCGTGGCGCTGATCATGACACTCAAGGGCTCGGTTGGCCTCTATCAGGGCGAAGAGCTTGGTCTCCAGGAAGCCGACATTCTTTATGAGGAGCTGACCGATCCGCGTGGCATCCGCTTCTGGCCCGAGGACAAGGGCCGCGATGGTTGCCGCACGCCGATGCCCTGGCAGCACGCCATGAACCATGCCGGCTTCACGACCGGCACACCCTGGCTGCCCGTCAAACACGCCGCCGCAGCGCTCAGTGTCGAAACACAGAATGCCGACCCCAATTCGACGCTGCAATTTTATCGTGAGATTATCGCCTGGCGCAAAGGCCAGCCGGCGCTCCTCACCGGCTCGATCGAATTTTTCGAGACAGACGAACCCGTCCTCGCCTACCGGCGCTCGGCCGGCAACAAGGACATCATCTGCGTGTTCAATCTTTCGGCCGAAGAGCGGGTCATCACCATGGCTGGCACAGCGGTTGAGCTCGAGGCGGTGAGCCACAATGCGGTGTTCGAGGGCAAGGCCCTGACACTGGGGCCGAATGGCTATGCGCTGGTCGAGGCGCCCGCGGGTGAGGGCAAGGTAAGTTATCGGGCCGCAAACCCGGTAGAGGTCACCCCCTCCTAACCTCCCCCATCAAGGGGGAGGTATTGCATCCAGTGCCTGGCACGGTCTAAGCCAAACTCACCAGCGCAGCACCTCCCCCTCGATGGGGGAGGTTGGGAGGGGGTGTCGTGCGCCACCATTTCTAAGCCCTAATCAGACCTAAACCCGCTCCCCCTTCCAAGCCAAGAGCCGCAACGCATTCGCCGTCACCAGCAGCGTCGCCCCGGTATCGGCCAGGATCGCCGGCCACAACCCGGTAACGCCAATAATCGTCGTCACCAGAAACACCGCCTTCAGCCCCAGCGCGATCGTGATGTTCTGGCCGATATTGGCCATTGTCGCCCGCGAAATCCGGATCAGGTTAGCGACGTCGATCACGCGGCCATGCAGCACCGCCGCATCGGCCGTTTCGAGCGCCACATCGGTCCCGCCGCCCATGGCAATGCCGATATCGGCAGCCGCAATCGCCGGCGCGTCGTTGATGCCATCGCCGACCTTGGCGACGATCTTGCCATCGGCCTTGAGACCCGAAACGATACGCTGCTTATCCTCGGGCAGCAGTTCGGCCTTAACATCGATCCCAAGATCAGCCCCGATAGCCCGAGCAGTACGCGCATTGTCCCCTGTCAGCATGACCACATCGGCGCCCAGCGTCTTGAGCGCAGCAAGCCCCGCCCGTGCGTCATCCCTTGGTTCGTCCCGCATGGCGATGAGCCCCGCCAACGCGCCGCCCGCAATAAGGACGGAAACGGTCTTGCCCTCATCATTGAGCTGGCCGATCCGCGCCAGGAAATCGTCAGGTAGCGGTGCGCGATCGGCCGCCGCCTTGGGTGAACCGAGGAACAGCTCCACGCCATCGAGCGTGCCGATCACACCCTTGCCGCCCAGCGCACTTGCATTGCTGGCGGCGATCGGCTCGACACCGTCAGCCTTTGCCTTGGCAAGGATCGCCGTCGCCAATGGATGGCTGGAGCCGACTTCCAGCGCTGCGGCAAGGCGCAGAAGCTCAGGCTCGGAACGGCCCACCGCCAAGACATCCGTCACCTGCGGCCGGCCTTCGGTCAGTGTACCGGTCTTGTCGAGCGCGACCATGTTGATCTTGCCCAATTGTTCGAGCACCACGCCGCCCTTCATGAGCAGGCCCTGCCGCGCGCCGGCCGACAGCGCTGCGGCAATCGCAGCGGGGGTGGAGATCACCAGCGCACAGGGGCAACCGATGAGGAGAATGGCGAGGCCCTTATAGATCCACTCATCCCAGGATGCGCCGGTGACAAGCGGCGGCAGAACGGCAATCAGCGCACCGGCGAGCAGCACGCCCGGCGTATAATAACGGGAGAAGCGATCGATGAACCGCTCCGTCGGGGCCTTGGATTCCTGGGCTTCTTCGACCAGCGACACGATGCGAGCAATGGTATTGTCTGCCGCCGCCGCGGTGACCTTGATGCGCAAGGCGCCATCCTGGTTGACGGTGCCAGCAAAGACGGAATCGTCCGGGCCTTTGTTCTTCGGCACGCTCTCTCCGGTGACAGGCGCCTCGTCTACCGAACCTTCGCCCGACAGCACGACGCCGTCGGCTGGAATACGATCGCCGGGACGGACGAGAACAGTGTCGCCCACTGCAAGCTCTGCCGCATCCACTTCGCTGACGCGGCCATCCACCTCGCGCTGCGCGCGGCGCGGCACGAGATCGGCCAAGGCCCTGATACTGGCGCGCGCCCGGCCCGTCGCGATGCCCTCCAGCAATTCACCGACGAGAAAGAGGAGAACGACAATCGCCGCCTCTTCCGCCGCATCGATGAACACGGCGCCGACGGCCGCCACCGTCATCAGCGTTTCAATGGAAAACGGGCTGCCATTAATGGCGCCTTGGAAGGCGCGGCGCGCGATCGGGATCAGGCCGACCAGCATGGCGAGAATGAAAAGCGGCGTATGCCAACCAGGCATAAAAATTTCGAGCGCGAAGGCAGCAACGACCGCTACAGCACTAAACAGCGTCAACCGCGCCTTGCCGGTTTGCCACCAAGGGCCGGTCTCGGCGCCATGGTCATGGCCGTGCATGCCGGCCAAGGCATCAGGGGCTTTTTCGCTGTGGTCATGATCATGGTCGTGATCGTGCGCATGATCATGGGTCGGCTGCGGTGCCTGACGGCCGGGCGCCAGTGGCGAAACGCGATAGCCAAGATCGCTGACTTTCTTCTGCACCTGATCGAGATCAGCCCCCTTGTGCCCAACCGTCATTGTGCCCGCGACAACGGACACGGAGACATCATCCACACCCGGCAGGCGGCGCACGGCGGTGTCGATCTTGCTGGCACAACTGGCGCAATCCATGCCCTCGACACGGAAGCGTGTGGTGGTTTCCTCTGCGCTCATTTAGCCAGCTCCTTGCAAATCATTGAAACCGGCGTACATCCTCTAGTGACTAGAGGAGCAAGCGGAAAATGAGCCAAGGCATCACAATTGGAAACGTCTCCAGCGCGAGCGGGGTCAAGGTGCCAACCATCCGCTACTATGAGCAGATCGGCCTCCTGCCCTGCCCTCCCCGCACGGAGGGCAATCGCCGAAGCTATGACGCGACGGATCTTGAACGCCTGACCTTCATCCGCCATTCGCGCGAACTCGGCTTCGAGATCGACGAAATCCGCACTCTTCTGTCGCTACAGGACCAGCCGAACGTCTCCTGCGAAGAGGCAGACCAGATCGCCAGCAAGCATCTCGTCGACGTCAAGCAGAAGATCGCAAGCCTAACGGCGCTGCAGCACGAGTTGGAAAGAATGGTTGAGGGGTGCTCGCATGGCCGGGTCGAGACCTGCAAGGTGATCGATATTCTGGCCGACCACGGCAAATGCCGGTTTCACGCCGACCATGCCCCGCACCTCTGATATGTGGGGTGCAAGGCTCTTGCTTCAAGCCTGCCACCATCCACTATAACAACGCTCCCCCTTCAGAGGAGCGTTGAATGATCTACTATCACGGCACCCGCGCCGACCTTAAAACCGGCGACCTGCTCACTGCCGGCTTCAACTCCAACTTCGGCAAGCGCAATCGCGCTTCGTGGATCTACTTCGCCGCCACACTGGAAGCCGCCATCTGGGGCGCGGAACTGGCCGAAGGCGAAGGCCCGCAGCGCATCTATATCGTCGAACCCACCGGCGACTTTATCGACGATCCCAATCTCAGCGACAAGAAATTCCCCGGCAATCCGACGAAATCCTACCGGAGCCAGCAGCCGCTGCGGGTTCTCGGAGAAGTCGAGGGCTGGATTGGCCATCCGCCGGAGCAACTGCAGAAAATGAAAGACGGGGTCGAGAGGGCACGGCGGATGGGGATCGAAGCGATCGACTAGGGCTGTACCACTTCCCGGCTTTCGATCTGTGCCGTCTTGACCGTCGAATAGGCGAAGGCGCCGAGGAAAGCCACGGTCAGGAGCAGCACGATGGTGGGCGCCGGGGCGCTGTCGATGAAGAAGGACAGGTAGACGCCAAGCAGCGAGCCGATGAGCGCAATGAATGTGGCGAGCATCAGCATGGTGGCAAAGCGGCGGGTCAGGAGGAAGGCGATCGCGCCCGGCGCGATCAGCATGGCGATCGATAGAATAATCCCCACTGCCTGTAGCGCCCCTACAATGGTCAGCGAGATCATGGCGAGAAGACCATAGTGGAGAAGATTGACCCGCAACCCAACCGCCCGAGCCTGTGCCGGATCGAAGGCGTGGAGCAGAAAATCCTTCCACTTGATGCCGATGATGCCGGCGGTGAGAACCGCGATGACCAGAGCCTGGATGATGTCATTGGCGCCGACGCCCAGCATGTCGCCAAAGAGAATATGGTCGAGATGCACGTCGGACTGGATTTTGACATAGAGCACCAGCCCCAGGCCGAACATGCCGGAAAAGACGACGCCCATCACCGTATCCTGCTTGATCCGGCTATTGTCCTTGAGGAAGCCGGTGGCAATGGCCGAAAACATACCGGCGACGAATGCGCCGATGGCAAGGGGAATGCCGACGATATAGGCGATGACGACGCCGGGAAAAACGGCATGCGAAATGGCGTCGCCCATCAGCGACCAGCCCTTCAGCACGAGAAAGCAGGACAAGAGCGCCATTGGCACGGCGACGAGCGCCGAGATGATGAGCGCATTGACCATGAAGTCGAACTGAAACGGCAGCAGCAGGAGATCAAAAGTGCTCATTCGACGGTCTCCAGGGCAGCGGCCGCACGGCGGCGGGCAGCGAGCATGCCGTGCTTGGGGGCGAAGAAGAAGGCAATAAGGAAGAGCGCCGTTTGCATGACGACGATGATGCCGCCCGTCGCGCCATCGAGGAAAAAGCTGACATAGGCGCCGACAAACGAGGTCACCGTGCCGATAAGGACGGCAATGACGAGAAGGCGCGGAAAGCGGTCCGTCAGCAGATAGGCCGTCGCGCCGGGCGTGACGACGAGGCAGATCACGAGGAAAGCGCCGACGGTCTGCATGGCGGCAACGGTCGACGCCGAAAGCAGCACGAAAAACACGGCGCGCAGCACGGTCGGCTTGAGCCCGATGGAGCGGGCATGGTTCTCGTCGAAGAAGACGACCATCAGGTCTTTCCACTTGGCGAGCAGAATGGCCAGGGAGACGAAGCCGATAATGGCGAGCTGCAAGGTGTCTTCGGGCGTGATGGCCAGAATATTGCCGAGCACGATGGTCTGGATATTGACCGGCACCGGCGAGATCGAGACCATGAAAAGCCCCAGCCCAAAGAAGGCCGAGAAGATGAGGCCGATGATGGCGTCTTCCTTGAGCTTGGTGCGCTGATTGAGAAAGAGCATGGCCGCAGCGGCCAAGCCACCAGAGAAAAAAGCGCCGATCGCAAAGGGCAAGCCAAGCATGTAAGCGCCCGCCACACCGGGGACGATGGAGTGGCTCAACGCGTCGCCAATCAGCGACCAGCCTTTGAGCATGAGATAGCAGGAAAGGAAGGCACAGACGGCGCCGACCAGGGCCGACACCCACATGGCGTTGGTCATATAGCCATAGGCAAAGGGTTCGAGGAGCACCTCCATTTAGCTGCGCTCCGCCTCGCCGGGTGAATGCCGCCGAGCTCGCCCCCCCTCGAACAGGAGCGGCCGCTCGTCATCGGTGAAGACGCGAACGCCCGTGTGTTCATTGCCGGATGGATGATTGATGACGAAGTGGCGCAGCACGCCGCCAAAGGCCTTTTCGAGATTTTCCTGGGTAAACGTCTCTTCGGTCAGGCCATAGGCCAAGACAGTACCCTTGATCAGGATCGTCCGATCGCAGAATTCCGGGACGGAGCCGAGATTATGGGTCGAAACCAGCATCACCCTGCCCTCGTCCCGCAACTCGCGCAGGAGAGTGATGATCTGGTCCTCGGTTTTGACGTCGACGCCGGTAAACGGCTCGTCGAGGAGAATGACGCGGCCGTCCTGCGCCAGAGCGCGGGCGAGAAAGACGCGCTTTTTTTGCCCGCCCGACAACTCGCCGATCTGGCGCTTGCGGAATTCGCTCATATTGACACGGCGGAGCGCCGCATCGACCGCGTCATGGTCGGCTTTCTTGGGGATGCGGAGCATACCCATATGACCATAGCGCCCCATCATCACGACATCTTCGACCAGCACCGGAAAATTCCAGTCGACCTCTTCCGATTGCGGCACATAGGCGACGAGGTTTTTCCGCAGGGCATCGGCCACCGGCATGCCGAGCACGGAAATCTCGCCGCGTGCGAGGCGGACAAAGCCCATGATGGACTTAAAGAGCGTCGACTTGCCCGAGCCGTTGATGCCGACAAGCGCGGCGATAGTGCCGGTCGGGATTTCGAAGCTGGCATCGCGCAGCGCTGTGTGGCCGTTGCGATAGGTGACCGTGGCATTCCGAACGGCAATGCCATTGGTATCGAAGCGTGCGGGAGCGTTCATTCCGCCAATCCTTTGGCGATGGTTTCAGAGGTGACGCGAAGGAGGTCGAGATAGGTCGGCACGGGACCATCGGGCTCGCTGAGCGAATCAACATAAAGAACACCGCCATATTTGGCGCCGGTTTCCCGCGCCACCTGCTCGGCCGGAGCGGGCGAAATGGTGCTTTCCGAAAAGATCACCGGAATGGCATTTTCGCGCATGATGTCGATGACATGGCGCACCTGCTGCGGCGTGCCCTGCTGGTCGGCATTGATGGGCCAGAGATAAAGTTCCTTAAGGCCAAAATCCCGCGCGAGATAAGAGAACGCACCTTCACTGGTTACGAGCCAGCGACGCGCTTCGGGCACGCCGGAGAGCTCGGTCTGGATTGGTGCGATCGTCTCGGTGATCCGCGCCTTATAGGCTTCGGCATTGGCCTTGTAGGTTTCGGCATTGGCCGGGTCGTGTTCGACGAAGGCGTCGCGAATATTGTCGACATAGATCAGCGCGGCGCTGGGCGACATCCAGGCATGGGGGTTAGGCTTGCCCTCATAGGGCCCCTCGGCAATGCCGATGGGCTCGACGCCTTCGGAAACCGTGACGCTCGGCACATCACGCAGATTGGCGAAGAAGCGCTGGAACCAGGTTTCAAGATTGAGCCCGTTGTAAAAGACGAGATCGGCGCCCTGAGCGCGCTGAATATCGCCGGGGGTGGGCTGGTAATTATGGATCTCTGCGCCTGGTCGCGTGATCGACTCAACAACCGCGGCATCGCCAGCAACGTTCTGCGCAATGTCAGCGATGACGGTGAAACTCGTCACTGCCTTGAACTTATCCTGCGCAAAAACGGGAAAAGCCGGCAGGGTAACCGCAAGACCTGCGGCGATCATCGTGCGAAGGGTCTGGCGCCGCGTACCGATTAACATTGAGCAAGCCTTGTTGCGAATGATTTGCATTACCAGACAATGAATCGCATCCGCAAAAGTTGCAAGTAGGAATGGTTTGCAAAAAGGCTGAATTTTGCCGGTTTGCATGGACACTACATCTAGTAGGTCGCGGAAATTGGCCGATATGCGCCGAGGCGCGGAAAAACCCGGTGGAGTTCTGTGTGTTTGACGGGGAAAAGGCGGCGATGCCGGCTATGTCTATATAGCGAAAGGGAGAATCCCATCGCTTAGGAAGACTGTCCCCTGGTATTCCGTTGGGTGAAAAAAGTGATCGCTTTTAGGTACATCAGCCATGCATCACCAAGGGCGAATCTGGAAAGGTCGGAAACGCCCCGAAATCCGGACATTTTTTGGCCGAATTCCATTTGCCGCGGGATCACAAACGGCCTGTCAAGCGTTGATGACAGACCTGACACAAACCATATACCTTGCAGTAAGAATTAGACGGGATACTACATATAGCGTTCAGGGCGCGTCACGATTCGAAAGAGCCGGACGAACCCAAGCCCCTCGAAAGCTGGTTATTTTCAGTTGTCGGGCGGCAGACGTTTGTAGCGATTTGCAGCGTTGAACTACTCCATTTTTAGCCCACTTCCGTGAGGATCCGATGACCATTACCGTTTATTCCAAGCCTGCCTGCGTCCAGTGCACCGCGACCACGCGCGCGCTCGACCGAAAGGGCATCGACTACACGGTCGTAGACATCTCCGAAGACGCTGCAGCTTACGCGCGCGTCGAAGAAATGGGCTATCGTCAGGTACCAGTGGTAGTGGCTGGTGATCAGCACTGGGCTGGCTTCCGTCCTGACATGATCGGTAGCCTTTCCTGATTTTTTAGAGGCACGCGGGCCCTGCTCGCGCCAACGGAGCCGGACTGCAGGATCATGGGCAATATCGTCTATTATTCCAGCACTTCGGAAAACACCCATCGCTTCGTCGAGAAGCTGGGGATGCAAAGTGTGAGGCTGCCGGTTGATGCCGGCAGCGAGCCGCCTCAAGTCGATGAGCCATTCGTGCTCGTGGTGCCCACTTATGGCGGCAACGATGGCAAGGGTGCAGTGCCCAAGCCGGTTATAAAATTTCTCAATAATCCGGCCAATCGCAGCCTCATTCGAGGCGTCATCGCGGCCGGGAATACAAATTTCGGCACTTCCTATGGCGCGGCAGGCAATATCGTCAGCCAGAAATGTGCAGTGCCACTCCTCTATCGGTTCGAGTTGCTCGGAACGCCGGAGGACGTTGAAAACGTCAAGCAAGGACTCGAACGGTTTTGGACACGCTCACACTAGACCGCACCGAAGAACGCCCCGCCGCCAAGGGCCAAAGCCAGGATCAGTCGCTGGATTTCCACGCGCTGAATGCCATGCTCAATCTTTATGATGACAATGGCAATATCCAGTTCGACAAGGACAAGCAGGCTGCGCACCAGTACTTCCTGCAGCACGTCAACCAGAACACGGTCTTCTTTCATAACCTGCGCGAGAAGATCAGCTATCTCGTTGAAGAAGGATACTATGAGCAGGACGTGCTCGATCAGTACTCCTTCAACTTCGTTCGCGATCTCTATGATTACGCCTATGACAAGAAGTTCCGCTTCCCGACCTTCCTCGGCGCATTCAAATATTACACCTCCTATACGCTGAAGACCTTCGACGGTAAGCGCTATCTCGAGCGCTACGAAGATCGCGTCTGCATGGTGTCTCTGGCGCTGGCGCGCGGCGATGAAGTGCTCGCCAAGCAGCTTGTCGACGAGATCATTGCCGGCCGTTTCCAGCCTGCGACCCCGACTTTCCTCAATGCCGGCAAGAAGCAGCGCGGCGAGCTCGTTTCGTGCTTCCTGCTGCGCGTCGAAGACAACATGGAATCGATCGGCCGTTCGATCAATTCCGCGCTGCAGCTGTCAAAGCGCGGCGGCGGCGTGGCTCTGAGCCTGACGAACATTCGCGAAATGGGCGCCCCGATCAAGCAGATCGAGAACCAGTCCTCGGGCGTGCTTCCCGTTATGAAGCTCCTCGAAGACAGCTTCTCCTATGCCAACCAGCTCGGCGCGCGCCAAGGCGCAGGTGCGGTCTATCTCCATGCCCACCACCCCGACATCATGCGCTTCCTTGATACCAAGCGCGAAAATGCCGACGAAAAGGTGCGCATCAAGACGCTCTCGCTTGGCGTCGTGATCCCTGACATTACCTTCGAGTTGGCCAAGAACAACGAGGACATGTACCTCTTCTCGCCCTATGACGTGCAGAAGGTCTATGGCGTGCCGATGACCGAAATCTCGGTCAGTGAAAAGTACCGCGAAATGGTCGCCGACGGACGAATCAAGAAGAAGAAGATCAAGGCGCGCGAATTCTTCCAGATCATCGCCGAGATCCAGTTCGAGTCTGGCTACCCCTACATCATGTTCGAAGACACGGTGAACAAGGCGAACCCGATCGCGGGCCGCATCACCATGTCCAATCTCTGCTCGGAAATCCTGCAGGTCAGCGACGCCAGCGAGTTTTCCGAAGACCTGAGCTACACCAAGATGGGCAAGGACATTTCCTGCAATCTTGGCTCGCTCAACATTGCCAATGCTATGGACTCCGAAGATTTCGGCCGGACCATCGAGACCTCGATCCGTGCGCTGACGGCCGTGTCGGACATGAGCAATATTTCGTCCGTGCCCTCGATTGCCAAGGGCAATGACGACAGCCATGCCATCGGCCTCGGCGCCATGAACCTTCATGGCTACCTTGCCCGCGAACGGATCTATTATGGTTCGGACGAAGGCGTCGATTTCACCAATATGTATTTCTACACGGTGACCTATCACGCCATTCGCGCGTCGAACCTGATCGCCACCGAGCGCGAGCAGACTTTCAAGGGCTTCGAGAAGTCGAAATATGCCGATGGCACCTATTTCGACAAATACACGAGCCAGGAATGGAAGCCGGCCACCGATAAGGTCGCCAAGCTTTTCGAAGACGCCGGCATTCACATTCCGACCCAGGAAGACTGGCTGAATTTGAAGGCCAAGGTCATGATGACCGGCATGTACAACCAGAACCTGCAGGCCGTGCCGCCGACCGGTTCGATCTCGTACATCAATCACTCGACTTCTTCGATCCACCCGATCGTGTCCAAGATCGAAATCCGCAAGGAAGGCAAGATCGGCCGCGTCTATTATCCGGCTGCCTTCATGACCAATGACAACCTGGAATATTACCAGGATGCCTATGAGATCGGTCCGGAAAAGATCATCGACACCTATGCGGCTGCTACCCAGCACGTTGACCAAGGCCTGTCGCTGACCCTCTTCTTCCGCGATACCGCGACGACCCGCGATATCAACAAGGCACAGATCTACGCCTGGAAGAAGGGCATCAAGACCATCTACTACATTCGCCTGCGTCAGTTGGCGCTGGAAGGCACGGAGGTGCAGGGCTGTGTCTCCTGCGCTCTCTGATAAGAAGGCTGCCAAACCGATGAATATGCAATTTCGGCCGGTCAATCGCGTACGCGCCATCAACTGGAACCGCGTCCAGGACGACAAGGACCTCGAAGTCTGGAACCGCCTGACGTCGAACTTTTGGCTGCCCGAAAAGGTGCCGCTCAGCAACGACATTCCAAGCTGGGCGACCCTGAATCCGGAAGAGCAGAAGCTGACGATCCGCGTTTTCACGGGTCTCACCCTGCTCGACACCATCCAGAATGGTGTCGGCTCGATCCGCCTGATGGCCGATGTGCAGACCCCGCATGAAGAAGCGGTTCTCTCGAACATCTCCTTCATGGAAGCGGTGCATGCCCGCTCCTACTCGTCGATTTTCTCGACCCTGTGTCTGACGCCGGACGTTGACGACGCCTATCGCTGGTCGGAAGAAAATCCCTTCTTGCAGCAGAAGGCGACGCTGATCATGCAGCAGTATGACAGCGGCGATGCGCTCAAGAAAAAGGTCGCTTCAGTCTTCCTCGAAAGCTTCCTGTTCTATTCAGGCTTTTATCTGCCGATGTACTGGTCGAGCCGCGCCAAGCTCACCAATACGGCCGACCTCATCCGCCTCATCATCAAGGACGAGTCGGTGCATGGCTACTATATCGGCTACAAATTCCAGCGTGAGATCGAGCGCCTTTCCGAAGAGCGCAAGCAGGAAATCAAGGACTTTGCGTTCGATTTCTTGCTCGAACTCTATGACAACGAAGCGCGCTATACTGAAGACCTCTATGACAGCGTCGGCTTGGCTGAAGACGTCAAGATGTTCCTCCACTACAACGCCAACAAGGCGCTGATGAACCTCGGCTACGAGCCCCTCTTCCCGCCCGAAGCCTGCAAGGTCAACGCCGCGATCCTCTCGGCGCTCTCGCCGAACGCTGACGAAAACCACGACTTCTTCTCGGGCTCGGGCTCAAGCTACGTGATCGGCAAGGCCATCGCGACGGAAGACGAAGACTGGAATTTTTGATCTTAGATCAAGAACTTAAGAGGGCGCCGCAAGGCGCCTTTTTTCATTGTGCTTGGCGCGCGGCCTTTCGTTTGCGTCTGCGCCTGAGGCCCTTATAGTGAGGGAGTCGCTTTGGCTTGGAGGAAGCTTGGGCGGCGTTAGGGAGGAATGCACTTGAGCTTGCCGAAGCCAAAGAAATCCGTGGCGCTTTCGGGCGTGGTTGCAGGAAATACCGCACTCTGCACAGTTGGCCGCACCGGAAATGATCTTCATTACCGCGGCTATGACATCCTTGATCTTGCACAGAACTGCGAGTTTGAAGAAGTCGCGCACCTGCTGATCCACGGGACCTTGCCGACGACGAGCGAACTCAAGGCATATAAGGCTTCGCTGAAGCGCATGCGGGGACTGCCGGAAGTGGTCAAGGCGGCGCTCGAACTACTGCCAGCGGCGACGCACCCGATGGATGTGTTGCGCACCGGTGTGTCAGTCCTGGGCTGCGTCCTGCCGGAAACGCACGACCATAACGTTGGCGGCGCGCGGGATATTGCTAACAGACTGTTAGCGTCTCAAGGCTCTATGCTGCTCTATTGGTACCATTTTGCGCAAAACGGGCGACGGATCGAGGTCGAGACCGACGACGAAAGCATCGGGGGCCATTTCCTCCATCTGCTCCATGGCACCGCGCCGAGCGAGAGCCATGTGAAAGCCATGCATGTCTCGCTGATCCTTTATGCCGAACATGAGTTCAACGCCTCGACCTTTACCGCGCGGACCATTGCCGGAACCGGGTCGGACATGTTCTCGGCGCTTGCCGGCGCGATCGGTGCGCTGCGGGGCCCCAAGCATGGTGGGGCCAATGAAGTCGCCTTCGATATTCAGAAGCGCTATGCGAACCCCGATGAGGCGGAGGCGGATATTCGCCAACGGGTCGACAATCGCGAAGTGATCATCGGCTTCGGGCATCCGGTCTACACGGTGTCCGATCCGCGCAACGAGGTGATCAAGAAGGTCGCGCAAAGCCTCTCGCAGGAGGCGGGATCGACGCGAATGTATGACATCGCGGCGCGGATCGAGGCGACCATGATGGACGCCAAGAAGATGTTCCCCAACCTCGATTGGTTCAGCGCCGTTTCCTATCACATGAAGGGCGTGCCGACGGCGATGTTCACCCCGCTCTTCGTCATTGCTCGCACATCAGGCTGGGCGGCGCATGTCATCGAGCAGCGGCAGGACAACAAGATCATCCGGCCGAGCGCCAATTACACCGGACCGGAAGACCTCGCCTTTGTCCCAATCGAAAAGCGATGACCCCATCTCGACGAGCCCTCTTCTTGGAAAGATGAGGGAACGATAAGACCGCTGGACGCGCGGCAGAACCGGCCAGCGTCGAAAGGAATTGACCATGCCGTATCTTCTCTCCTCCGAAATGCCCACCGAACCGGCAGGGCTGCGCTTTCGGGCGCTGATCGAGCGCGGCGGCATTTTGCGCTTGCCGGGCGCGCATAATGGCATGGCAGGGATCCAGGCCCGCAATGCCGGGTTCGAAGCGCTTTATCTTTCCGGCGCAGCGATGACGGCTTCGATGGGCCTGCCCGATCTCGGCATCATCACTGTCGACGAGGTGTCGTTCTTCATCCGCCAGGTGGCGCGGGCGAGCGGATTGCCGGTCTTGGTCGATGGCGATACGGGGTATGGTGAGGCGCTCAATGTCATGCACATGGTCCGCACCTTTGAGGATGCAGGCGCCGGCGCCGTGCATCTCGAAGATCAGTTGCTGCCCAAGAAATGCGGGCATCTCAACGACAAGAAACTCGCCGATGCGCGCGACATGGCGGCAAAGGTCGCGGCAGCAGCCAAGGCGCGGCGGCATCTTTATGTCGTGGCGCGCACCGACGCGGCGGCGAGCGAGGGCATGGATGGCGCAGTGGCGCGCGCCAAGATGTACATGGAGGCCGGGGCCGATGCGATCTTCCCCGAGGCTTTGAACACGGCCGAAATGTTCCGCGAATTCGCGGCGCGCATGCCGGGTGTGCCGCTCCTTGCCAATATGACCGAGTTTGGCCGCACGCCGTTCTTCACCGCGAACGAGTTCGAGGAGATGGGCTATCGCATGGTGATCTGGCCGGTCTCATCGCTGCGCGTCGCCAACAAGGCACAGGAAAAGCTTTACGGCACCATCGCGCGCGATGGTTCGACCAAGGCAATGCTCGAAGACATGCAGACGCGGGCCGAGCTTTATGCGGCAATCGGGCTGGCTGACTATGAGGCGCTCGATGCCTCGATCGTGGCGACGGTTATACCGGAGCCGATTGACGGCAAGTGAACCGTTGAAGCTAGCGCAAGCATGATGTCACCCGCGCTTGACCAGGGGCCTCTCTTCAAATCTGGGTCCCGGCCTGCGCCGGGATGACGGCCGGTGGGTTTGAAGACATCGAGCGACACTTCGATGTGACTCTCGCCGCCATCCGCATAACGATCCGCTGAAAAACTGGAAATCTCTGCGCGCTTTTGCTATGCCGCGCGCATGAGCGAAGATTTTGAACGTCCAGTCCTGACCCCTCCCACCGGCGAAAAGAAGGTGCTGCTGCATTCGTGCTGCGCGCCGTGCTCGGGCGAAGTGATGGAGGCCATGCTGGCCTCCGGCGTCGAATATACGATCTTCTTTTACAATCCTAACATTCACCCCAAGCGCGAATACCTGCTGCGCAAGGATGAAAATGTCCGCTTTGCCGAAAAGCACGGCGTGCCCTTCGTCGATGCCGATTATGACCGCGACAACTGGTTCGCGCGCGCCAAAGGCATGGAGCATGAGCCGGAGCGCGGCATTCGCTGCACCATGTGCTTCGATATGCGGTTCGAGCGGACCGCGCTCTATGCCCATGAGCATGGCTTTCCGGTGATGACGAGCTCGCTTGGCATTTCGCGCTGGAAAAACATGGCGCAGATCAATGACTGCGGAAAGCGGGCCGCAGCCCCTTATGAGGGTCTTTCCTATTGGGATTATAATTGGCGCAAGGGCGGAGGCTCGGCGCGTATGATCGAAATCTCCAAGCGCGAAGAATTCTACCAGCAGGAATATTGCGGCTGCGTCTATTCGCTCCGCGACACCAACGACCACCGTATTTCGACTGGCCGTGACCGCATCGTCCTCGGTCAGAACTACTACGGCAAGGACACCGCTTCGGAATAGAACCGACGCGTTGATTGGGATTAGTCCCAATCGTAATGGCAATAAATTGCGAGTTAAATCGCCCCATTGCCCCTCAACTGGTGCAATGCCGTATAAATTTTATCGGTTCTCTTAAATATGGCGAAAAGAAGTCGCTCAATGCTGCGGTTTCGTAATGCCAGCAAGTAGAGGGGTTGGGTAACTCCAGTTGCTATCCCGCATTGCGGCCTTGGCAGGCATGTCATGAATGAGCGGCTTAATTATCGCTTCATTAACCATGCTTTCCTAGTTTTGTCATAGCTATCCAGCAGGCAGGACGCCGTTGCTAGCAATCGTGGGCTAAGCTCGGATTTATCTGACATGCAGGACAAAACGCGCACTGTGCTCCCGTGGGGCAACATCGTCCGGAATGGTATTGCAGCTACGCTCGTAGCGGCGACCATGGCTGGCTGTGCCACAACGAGCGACATGCCAAGCTCGGAAGCCGAGATCATCCGGCCCTCGAAGGCCATCATCCTGCCCCCGCCGGGCGGACCAGCGATCATCACCGTCGTGGAAACGACCTATCCCAATGCCATCCGGCAGGATATTTCGCTCGCGACCGAAGCGCGCAGCGTCGGCGAGAACAAGATCAGCGTCATCCGCTTCACCAGCAAGGGTGGCGATGGCAGCGATGCCGCGCTCAAGGACGTGCCATTCACTCAGGTCAACCTGACCGAAGAAGCGCTGGCCGCCTGGCCCGGCTCGGGCATGGCCGTATCACCCTATTATGTGCAGAACGACTACGGACCCTTTGGCTATGCCATCGCGCGGCCGCCCAATGGGGACGTCTGCCTTTATGCTTGGCAGCGGGTAGAGCCGACCCTGCGCCCATCGGGCGCGGTTGACCGCGGCACCATCATCCTCCGGGTGCAACTTTGCCGTCGCGGCGTTTCCGAAGAAGCGCTGCTCGACATCATGTACCGCCTGCGGCTCAACACCGATGTCTTCCCGCCGAGCGCGGCGCCAGCCGCAATCGGCCGCATCGCCGCGCCGATCAGGCCTGAAAATGCCAATGGCTTTGCTGACGTCATCCCCATCAGTCAGCCTGTCGCCGTGACACGCCCTGCGCCGACGCGCCTGGCCCAGCCTGTGCAGACGGTTCAGACGACGACACCCATCCTCACCCCACCGCCGGGCGCGCCGATCGTGCCCGCACCGGGTGGAACGACCACACCAATAGGCGGCGGTTTGCCGCGGCCAACCTCCACAGGGGTAACGGTTCCATCGCCGCTCTCGGGCGGCAATTAGGCAAGGAAGCAGGCCATGAATAAGGCGCTGACCGTTATCCTCTGGATCGCGATCTCGGCGGTCGTCATCACGCTGGTTACGATCCCGGTAAGCTTGCAGACCCATCTCGTGATGGGCGCCGTGCTGCTCCTTGCCATGATGGTGATCAAGCTCCTGAAGCTTGAAGGGAATTGGCGGCTGCTGCTGCTGACATTCGGCACCATTATCGTGCTGCGCTATGCCTATTGGCGCACGACGAGCACCCTGCCCCCGATCGACCAGTGGATGGACTTCATCCCCGGGCTGATCCTTTATCTCGCTGAGATGTACTGCATTCTGATGCTGTTCCTCAGCTTGTTCGTCGTGGTGCGGCCGATGCCGAGCCACAAGTCGATCCGTTTGCCCGACGACGAGCCCGTGCCTTTGGTCGATGTGTTCATCCCGACCTATAACGAAGATTATGAACTTCTTGCCGGCACACTCGCCGCTGCCAAGGGCATGGACTATCCAGAAGACCGCTTCACCGTCTGGCTGCTCGACGATGGCTCGACCGATGCCAAGCGCAACAATCCCGATCCCGAGCAGGCCGCCGACGCCCAGGAGCGGCACGAACAGCTCAAGAAACTCTGCGAAGACCTCGGCTGCCGCTATCTGACCCGCGCCCGCAACGAACACGCCAAGGCCGGCAATCTCAATAATGGTCTTGTCAACTCGACCGGCGAATTCATCGCCGTGTTCGACGCCGACCATGCCCCGGCCCGCGATTTCCTTCAGGAAACCGTTCCTTTCTTCGGTCGGGACAATCGTCTCTTCCTCGTCCAGACGCCGCACTTCTTTCTCAATCCCGATCCGTTGGAGCGCAATCTCCGGACGTTCGAAGTCATGCCGTCAGAAAACGAGATGTTCTATGGCGTGATCCAGCGCGGGCTAGACCGCTGGAACGCCGCTTTCTTCTGCGGCTCGGCAGCGCTGTTGCGTCGCGAGGCGCTCGTCACCACCAATGGGTTTTCAGGCCGCTCGATTACCGAGGACTGCGAAACCGCAATCGAGCTGCATAGCCGTGGCTGGAATTCGATCTATGTCGATAAGCCCCTCGTGGCAGGCCTGCAGCCGGTGACGTTTGCCAGCTTCATCGGGCAGCGTACGCGTTGGGCGCAGGGGATGATGCAGATTCTCCTCTTCAGCTTCCCGCTCTTTAAGGCTGGCCTCAACCTGCCTCAGCGGCTTTGCTATCTCTCGAGTACCTTCTTCTGGCTCTTCCCTATCCCGCGCATGATCTTCCTTTTTGCGCCGTTCTTTTATCTCTTCTTCGATCTGCAGGTGTTCACCGCATCGGGCGGGGAATTTGCCGCCTATACCCTGACCTATGTGGTGGTGAACCTCGTCATGCAGAACTCGCTCTTTGGGCGCTGGCGCTGGCCGTGGATTTCCGAACTCTACGAATATATCCAGTCGGTCCATTTGCTCGGTGCATTGTTTTCCGTAGCCCGCAATCCCTACAAGCCGAGCTTTACCGTGACGGCAAAGGACGAGAGCGTTGAATCCTCGCGCCTGTCCGAGCTTGCACGTCCCTTCTATCTGATCTTCCTACTGCTGGTGATCGCTGTCGGCATGACGATCTGGAAGATCGGCGCGCAGCCCTATCAAGCCGAAGTCACCATGGTGGTGGGCGGCTGGAACATCTTCAATCTGATCCTTGCAGGCTGCGCCCTGGGCGTCGTTTCCGAGCGTCGCGAAGGATGGGGCAGCCGGCGCGTTGCCGTGGAACGGCGCTGCGAAATCCGTGGGGCCGACGGCGAATGGATGCGCGGCATGATGGTCAACGTATCGAGCGGCGGCGTTGCCGTGCGCCTGCCGACCGGGGCTGCCGGTCTTGGGCGCGGGATGCCGACGGGGCTGCGATTTACCCCGCTCTCCAATATCGATGGCACCGACCTTCCCGTGACCATTCAGTCGGTCACCCAGGAAGGCAAGGGCGTCATTTTCGGCTGCCGCTACGCGCCTGATCGCGGTTACCACTACCGCCTGATCGCAGACCTCATCTACGCCAACTCGGGCAATTGGCAGATGCGCCAGAGCGCCCGCCAGGTCAATATCGGCATTCTGCGCGGCACCGCGCGGTTCCTCGGCATCGCGCTCTATCAGACGGGCCGTGGGCTGGGTTATCTTCTGCGGTTCGGCTCGGGGAAGGTGCTCGGCAAATGATGATGCGCGCGCTTCTGTCTTCCGCTGCCGTGATTGCGGCTCTGTCGCCAGCCTGGGCTCAGCCGGTGCCATTCGATATGACGCCGGAAAACGACCTCGTGGTGCAGCCAGCGCCGCAAGCTGTCCCCGGCACGCCAACTGTGACTCCCGCCCCTGTTGCCGCCCCGGCGGCCTTCGAGCGGCCAATCCTGCCGTTCGACAGCCTTCGGCTGACGGGCGAAGAGGACAAGCACGGGATCGTTGTCTATCTGACCGAGGCGCAGGCCGCGGCGCCGGCAACGCTCGATTTTTCCTTTATCAACGCGCTCGTCGTTGCCCCGGAAATTTCGAGCCTGCGCGTGCGCATCAACAATACCGAGATTTCCAACACCGCAATCGCCTCGTCCTCGGCCGCCACACCCGTGAGCCTGCCTGTACCCGCAGGCATCTTGCAGGCCGGGCCGAACATGATCGAATTCCGCGCGAGTCAACGGCACCGCACCGACTGCACGGTGGATTCGACCTATCAACTCTGGACCGAGATCAAGAGCACCGACGCCAAACTGGTCCTCGCCGGGGCCGGGCTGGCGCCGATCCAGCAATTGACCGATCTTGCGGCAGTGGGCGTCGATGCCCAGGGCGATACGGCGCTGCGCTTGATTACGGCGAACGGGCTTGCGGATGCGCAAGCGCAGAGCGCCGCCATGCGGATTGCCCAGCAGATCGGGCTTTCGATGCGCGTGCCCAAGCTCGACATTTCCTTTGCCGACGCGCCATCCGAGGCGCCGACCCCAGGTGTGCTGGATGTCGCCATTATGCCGGCGGCAGAACTGCCAGCCGAATTGGAGGCCGCACGGGCCCAAGCGAGCGCCGGGCCGATTGCGGCCATGGTTCCAGTCGCGACAGGCGCGTATACGCTCGTCATTTCCGGGCCGAATTGGGAATCCATTGCGCGGGCAGGGGATGCGCTGCTCACGGCAGCGCCGGCGAGCGACGATCGGCCACGGCTCGACCTGCCCTATCCCCTGCCGATGATGGAAGAGGGGACGACCGCGAGCATGGCAAGCCTCGGCGTCGACCGGCTCGAATTCAACGGGCGGCGCTTTACGACAACCATGCAGTTCGAACTGCCATCCGATTTCTATGCTTATCGCTATGGCGAACTCGAACTGGTGCTCGAAGCGGCCTATTCGCGCGACGTGCTGCCGGGCAGCGAGATCGATATCTACACCAATGGGCAGATCGCGTCGGCGACCCCGATGCTGCGCACCGAAGGTGGGCTGCTCAAGGATACGCGCATCCGCATTCCTATGACCAATCTGCGGCCAGGCCGCAACGAAGCGACCTTTGCCGTGAACCTGCAGACGCGCTCGGACGTGGCCTGTGGCGCAGGCTGGACCGGTTCGGCGCCGACGCGGTTCGTGCTCTCGAACAATAGTTATTTCCACATGCCTGATTATGCGCGGGCAACGACCGTACCCGACCTGCAGGTGCTGACCGGCTCGTCCTGGCCCTATGTCGAAGAAGCCAATGTGCCCGCCGCGATCGGCCAGGGGCGCGACACGGTCCTCTCGGCCCTGATGTTCGCGACACGTTTGGCGACTGCCTCGAACAGAATGATCAATTTCACCATCATTCCGGAGGCCGATCTATCGCCCGAGCAGGATGCGGTGCTGATCATGCCGACGGGCGCCGTATCGCAGACCAATATAGGGCGCACTGGCGTGGCCGCGGCAGGCCAGCCTGGCGCGCAGGGCGGCGACGATTCCTTGCTCGATCAATTCGCGGGCGGGGAAACCAGTAGTCCCTTGACCAATGTCGAATCCTGGTTGCGCGAGCATCTGGGTGTGGACACCGCCGACCTCAGGTTGATACCGCCGCCCGACACGCCCTATGTGCCCGGCGCCGAGGCAGTGGTCGTTTCCCAGACGCATCAGCCCGAGGGCGGGGTCTGGACCTTTCTGACCTCGACCAGCCCAGCGACCTTGCGCGCCGGAACCGAACGCCTGATCGACACCGTCATGTGGCGCGAAATTGCCGGCCGGGTAAGCGCCCTTGCGCCGGGAGACAATGAGGTGACCTCCGTGCCGGCCGAGATGGTCAGCATCGTGGTGCCCGAGCCATTCTCGCCGACAAATCTGCGTCGGATCGCAGCTAACTGGTTCTCAGGCAACATTTTATACTTTACCTTTGCGATCGTTCTGGGCGCAGTTTTGCTGATGCTCATGACCTCGCGCATGTTGACCAGAATTGGACGGCCATCATGAAAAGGCTCATCGCTCTCGCTCTGGGAGGCCTCATGACCCTGCCAGCGCAGGCTGCTTCGGTGATCGAGCCGCAGGAATGGCAAGCCTATCTCGATGGTTTCGTCGCCGAGAACGGCCGCGTCATCGACACAGGTAACGGCAATATCAGCCACAGCGAGGGCCAGGGCTATGGACTGATTCTGGCAGCGCTCGCCGAAGACCGCCCGAGTTTTGAGCGCATCCTGAGTTTTACCCGCACCGACCTGATGATCCGCGACGACGGCCTGGCCGCCTGGCGCTGGGAACCGGATGCTGATCCGCATGTGACCGACCCGAACAATGCGACGGACGGCGATATGCTGATCGCCTATGGCCTGGTGCTTGCCGGACAGGTCTGGAACGAGCCATCGTACACGGCCGAGGCCAAAGCCATTGTCGAGACCATCGGGCGCGATCTTCTCGCCTATGCCGATGGCCTCCTTGCGATCCTTCCCGGCAGCAATGGCTTTGCCGGTAGCGACGCGACGAGCGGCCAGCCCATCCTCAATCCGTCCTACTGGATTTACGAGGTACTGCCGGTCTTCAAGGAATTCGACCCTTCCGCCGATTGGGAATCGGTCGGCGCGACAGGGCTCGAACTGCTGAAGCGTGCGCAGAGCACGCCCGCTGGCATTCCGGGCGATTGGGTGGTGATGGCTGCAGGCCAGCTTGGCCCGGCGCCCGATTTTCCCGCCGAGTTCGGCTATAACGGCATTCGCATTCCGCTCTATCTGATGCGGGGCGGCGCCGATCCATCCTATCTTGAACCGTTCCGCGCCAAGGCGTCTTCGGTTGGGCTCTTCAAGATCGACCTCAATACCGGGCAGGCGGTGGAGCCGATTTCCGAACCAGGCTATCGCTTAATCCAGGCGAGCATGGAATGCATCGCCAATGGTCAAGTGGTCCCTGAAGACCTGCGCAGCCTTTCGGCCACGAGCTATTATGCGGCGACCCTTCAGCTTCTGATGCTGGACTATCTCCGCCGCAGCCGCCCTGATTGCCTTGGTCAGGAGGCTGGCTCATGAAATATTGGACCTGGGCCTTCTTTGCCCTGAGCGTATCGGCCATCGGCCTGGCTGCTGGGCTGAACACGACATGGAATGCGCCTGCAATCGCACAGACGCCGGCCGCCGTGCCCCAAGAGCCCGCGGCTGCAAATACGCCGGTTGATCCGATCACCACCGCACGCACCGGCACGATCCCGTTTGCCATAGTGCCGCCGACCGGTGCGCCGGCGAATGCAATTGAAGCCCAGCCAGCGACCACATTGGCGCAAACTGCTGCGCCCGTTGCCCCGCAAACGCCGGTCATTGCGCAAGCAGTGCCGCAGACAGCGCCCTCCGGCCAGCCCGACGAAACCGCGCTGCGCTATTTTGCTCAACAGGGCGATACGCAAAGACTGCAGCGGGAAATCGAACGGCTGCAGGCGCTCTACCCCAATTGGCAGCCACCAGCAGATCCGCTGACCACCGATTTCGTGCCCGACCAAACAATCGTGCGGATTTGGGAATTGGTGACGGCCGGCGATTTTGCCGGCGCGCGAGCGGCGATTGCGGAAAAGCAGCAGGCCGATCCAGGCTTCGTGCCCACTGTCGACCTCCTCGAAACCATCGAGCGCGGCGAGGCAGGAACACGGTTTCGTGCGGCTTCTGACGCCGGGCAATTCGAGGCGGTCATTTCGATCGCGGCAAATGCGCCACAGCTTTTGACCTGCGCCAGCGTCGATAATCTCTGGCGACTGGCAGAAGCTTTCATCAAGACCGATGCCAAGCAACGCGGCATCGACGCCTATTCCTACATCCTCAACAATTGCACTGACACGGACGAACGCTTCGCAACCATGCAGAAAGCCATGGCCCTGCTGAGCCGAGCCGAGCTCGATCCGCTGCTGGCGCTTGAAAAGCCGGGGACCGATGGCACGCCGGAATTCACTGCGCTCCGGCTCGACCTGGCGCGAAGCACAGTGGCTGCGGCACTTGATGAGAACGGCGAAAAGCCGGAAGAATCGGACGTCGAACTGCTGGCCAAAGAAGCGACCACGTCGAAAAACGCGGAAGACCTGCGACTCCTTGGTTATTTCGAACTGGCGCGCAGCGAGCCTGAGGATGCACGGCGCTACTTTGAAGATGGTGTTGATGCCGATCCCTCTGCCGCATCGGCCGAAGGGCTTGGGGTTGCCTTGATGCAGCTCGATGATCCTGCGGCCGCCGAAAAGGCCATGGCCGAATTCTACGACGACAACGACACCATTGAAGGCGTCTATCGCGATGCAGCGGCGGCAATGATCGCCATCGAGCCGCGCCTGACCATTCCCGAGGACACGCTCTCGCGGATCGTCCGGGTGGCGCTCAAGGCGCGCGATGCCGACATAGCTCAGCAACTCGGCTGGTATGCCTATGCGTTCAACCAGCCGCAGACGGCCTATGAGTGGTTCCAGACAGCGCTGGGCTGGCAATCGGATCTCGAGCCTGCGGCCTATGGCATGATGGTTGCGGCCAATGCGCTTGGAAACACCGCCCAAGTGGAAGAAATCCGGCGCAGTTGGGGCGGGCGCTCGGCACGCATCGCCCAGTTTGGCTCTGTGACGACGACGGGGTTCAACGTACCCCTGCCAAAGCCAAGGCCGCAGCATGTGACGCTATTCCCCGCACAGGTGCAGGCCGTTCGGGCGACGACGACCCAGGCGCGGCAGGATTATGCCGCAGCCCCTGCGCAGGAGGACGCGGTCCCCAGCGGTGGGGGTGGCGGCAGCAGCGGCGGTGGCAGTTGCCGAAGTTATAGTCCGCCTGCCAGCCTTTCTCCGGGTAGCGCGCTCTCCCATGCCTGGTGTCTGATGGATCTCAACCGCCCCGCCCAGGCGGTTGATCATTTCGGACGGGCGCTTGATTCGGCCAGCCAATCGATCCGCAGCGATGCCGCCTATGGGCGCGCCCTCGCCTATGTGCGGCTTGGCTTGCCTGATGAAGCCGCCGTGGCTGCCGCTGCAGCCCCGATCTCGGACAAACGCGCCATCGAACTTGAAATTTCAATCCTGACGCTCAAGGCCACGAGCGCCTATGGGATTGGCGATTATCGGCTCGCCTTGGCCATGCTCGATGCCCGCTCGCGCTACGCGGCAGAACGCAACGATCTGCTGACCCTACGGGCCTGGAGCTATTATCAGCTCAAGCGCTATCGCGAAGCCGAGCGAATTTTCGAGGCTGTGGCTGCTACGGGTTACGGCGACGCTTTGGCAGGGCTCGAAGCGGCTCAGTCGCAGCTACGAGCTTCACAGTATTAGGCCGACAAATCTCACCCCATGACCGCTTCAACCTCACCGCAAGGGGAGGTTGAAGCATGCATAGCTCTTGAAGACGCTCAGCTTTGGGCCAGTAATTTCCGCAGCTTGCCCAGAGCCGTCGCCGTGTCCTCCCGATAGGCGATCGTTCCTTCGAAATTTCCGTCCTTGTCGAGGAGGAAGATCGAAGCCGTATGGTCCATGGTATAGTCGCCGTCTTCGAGCGGCACCTTCTGATAGTAGATGGCCCAAGCCTTGGCGGCCTTGGCGATCTCTTCCGGCGTGCCGGTGACGCCGGTAACATGGCCGGTCCAGGCAACATAGTCTTTGATGACCGCTTCCGTGTCGCGTTCGGGATCGACGGTGACGAAATAGGCCTTGAGGTCCTTGGCTTCATCGCCGAGGGTTTCGTACCAGGAGGTCATTTCGGCAAGCGTCGTGGGGCACACTTCCGGGCAATGGGCAAAGCCGAAGAACAGCATCGAGGGGCTGCCATCGAAGCTCGCACGGGTGAAGGGCTGACCATCGGCGGTGACCAGTTGGTAATCGCCATTGCCAAGGGTCTGCGCCTGGGCGGGCCGGGTCGCGGTATAGGCATAGAGGCCGGTGGCCGTCAGGCCGGCAGCGACGACGAGTCCCCAAAGGACGGTGCGGACGAGCGTGATCTGGCGCATCAATGGTGACCTGCTGCCGGAGCATCGGCAGCCGTGCCGGCAGCCGTGAGATCAAGGGTCACATCGCCGGCCTTTTCAAAGGTAAGGGTGACGGGAACGGTTTCGCCTTCGGTGATGGCGCCGGTAAGGCCCATCATCATGAGATGCTTGCCACCGGGCTCGAGCACAACGGTTTCGCCAGCGGGAATGACGAGGCCCTCATCGAGTTCGCGCATTTTCATCACGTCGCCTTCCATGGCCATTTCATGGATCTGCGTTGCCTTGGCGATGGGCGTACTGGCCGACACCAGGCGATCGTCTTCGCTGCCGGTATTGTGGATGGTGAAAAACCCACCGCCCACTGGTGCATTGGGAAGGGTTGCGCGGGTAAAGGCGCCGGAAATTTCGAGCGTACCGACAGTGACGACGTCACCGGCTGGAGCGGCGGTGTGGCTATGGGCATCCTGCGCATAGGCAAGCGTTGCGGGGCTGGCAAGAAGCATGGCCGCAAGGGCAAAAGTGGTGAGACGACGGGTCATAAAAACCTCGAATGAGCACGCGCCCGAGTAACCGGCGCAAATATGGGGAAGAGTTTTACTTCGGCTCAGGCGTGCGCGGGCGGCGCACGAGGCTGGCCGGGATGATCGGCAGCACGTAGTGCGCGCGTGAGCGAAGAGCTGTCGTAAACGACAGGCGATGCCAGCCGCTCGATTTCGGCGACGAGTGCGACAGGCGTCGGCCCGAGCGGATCGGACTTGCCGATGCCGGCGGCCGGGCACTTGGCGAGAAGCGGCGAACTTGGGTCACCGTGATCGCCGAGCGAGGCGCAGACGGACCAGGAAACGCTTGATTCAAAGCCGAGCCGCGCCAGATCGCGCTGGAGGCCGGCGGCCTGATGGAGCGGGGCCAGCAGCACGAGCAAATAGAGGGCGAGCACCGCGAAGGCGGTGCCGAAATCTTTTGCTATGTGGCGCATGCGAAAGGGCATTGCGGCTCCTGGAACGCCTTGATCGCTAGCGCCTTCGCAAGCGGGGCGCAAGGCGCGTGGTGTCGCATGGTGGCGCCGGCATTGGGATTCTTGACGGTTGACCGCAATGGTTAACGCACTAGGGTGCCCTCCCCTTCCAGCCAGAGCGCGTAGCCATGACGAAAGACGACTGGACGACAATCGGGCCGGCCCTCAGGTCGATTTATCTGCAGTTTTGGCGGCATTCCCGGCTGATGCTGGCGGGAATCGCTGTGATCGTGGCGATCAATGCGATGCTCGGCATCGCGACGCCCTACCTTTTTTCGCGGCTGATCGATGGCCTCACCACAGGCGATCTCGCGAGCACCATGGCGCTGGCTTTTGTCGGCTATGCGGTCATGCGCGGGCTTGAAACGCTCTTTTCCTATTCGCAGAACTACCTGTCGCTGATGACGTCGGAGGACTTGAAGTTCATCGCGGCGACCGAGTTTTTCGCGCGTCTCCTCAAGAAGCCGGGCACGTTTTTCATCGAGCACAATCCCGTGGCGATCCAGACGGCGCGGTCGCAGGGCGAAGGCGCGGTGCAGATGCTGGTGCAGCTTGTGCTGATTGTCTTCATACCCGGCGCGGCACAGATCAGCCTTGGAATCGCACTTCTCGGCGCAACGATCAGCGTTGATATCATCGCTATCGTCACCATCTACGGCGGGATCTTCATCACGCTCACCTATTTCGCAAACCAGTGGACGCGGCCGCTGCTTGATCAGGCGATCGAAGCGACGCAGGACAATGCCCGTTTTGTCGGCAATGCCGTCAACGGCATGGAGGCGATCCGCTATTTCAACGGCGATCGCTGGATCAGCGAGAAGTTTGCGGAAAAGGCCGATTTGGCGCGAGCGTCATGGATCGGCTGGTCCTGGCGCCGCATCGCCCTTTCGGGGATTTTTGGGCTCGCGCTCGGAGCGCAGCTCGCGGTCACCTATCTCCTGATGCTGCCGCGGTTCGAAGCGGGCGAGATGACGGTGGGCGATATCGTTCTCATCAATCTCATCCTTGTCCAGCTCAACCGGCCATTCGAGATGATCGGCATGGCGATCGATGATGTGATGCGTTCGGTTTCCCGCTTTCTGCCGTTTGCGCGGATGTGGCAGGAGCCGCAAGATCGTGCGGGGCATGGAGATCGGGCGACCGGGGCCATCAAGGGCAATATTGCCTTTGAGGGCGTCGCCTTTCGCTATGGCGAGCGGCAGACTCTGATGCCGCTCTCCTTCACTGTACCGGGTGGCAGCATTGCCTTCATCACCGGCCCGACGGGTTCGGGAAAGACGACCCTGTTCCGGCTGGCGCTCAAATCGTTGGAGCCGAGCGAGGGGCGCATTCTGATCGATGGCGTCGATCTCGCCGCGATCAAGCGCGAGAGTTGGTATGACGCGGTCGGCGTTGTGCCGCAGGACGTCATGCTGCTCAATGACACGCTTGCGGCCAATATTGTGCTCGGCCGCGTCTTCGATCAGGAGCGCATGCGGCGGGCTGCGGCGCGGGCCTCGATCCTTGATTTCATCGAAAAGCTCGACGATGGCTTCGAGACGACGGTCGGCGAGCGCGGGCTGAAACTTTCGGGCGGCGAACGGCAGCGCGTCTCGATTGCGCGGGCACTTTACGGCAACCCGAAAGTGCTGTTCCTCGACGAAGCGAGTTCGGCGCTCGACGAGACGACCGAGAGCCAGATCATGGATGAACTGCGCCAGCTCGAGGATGTGACGATTCTCGCCATCACCCACAGGCGCAGCATCATCCGGCCGGGCGATCAGGTGGTGACGCTTGATGCAACCGCAGCGCCCTTGGAAGCCTACCAGACCACCGAGTGAGTTTTTCCGGTCTGGACATTGACGAAGCCGTCGGGTGCCAGAGGGCCCGGCGCGACAAGTACCCAGCGCCAGGGCGAGCAGGTGAGCGTTGCGAATGACAGGCGCTCGGGGAAGCCGGGAGACCAGCGCGGGCTGAAGGTCGGCTCATACATCCACTCGATGGCCTTGGCCTCCTCATAAAGGTTCTGCATGTCGGCATCGAGATCTTCGGCCGAACGGCAGGACATGAGACCGGCAACTTCGTAACGAACAGTGGCGACGACGTTGTTGTCGCGCACCAGCGCCCAGCCGCCATTGATGTCGCGCAGCGCATTGACCGCCATTGCCATGGCTTCATCGGACGAGCCCGCGCACCAGATATTATGCTTGTCGTGGCCGAGCGAACTGGCGACGGCACAATCGGGCGTCTTGGGCCCCGTGCCAATCCAGAACATTTTCGAGACCGACTTCTTGTCCGAGAAGCGATCAACGATGGCGAATTTGGTGATGTTGCGGCTTTCGTCGCGCTGCACCTGACCATCCCGGACGGCCAGGTCATAGGTGAGGAAATCATCCGCCCAGTGGAAAGGACGAATGACCGCGGCCGACATGGTGTTGCGGCCGGGTTCAGCGAGAATCGCAAAATCATCCGCAACAAGCGGGCCGCCAGTCTTGACCGTATCCGTCGCCCATTGCGGCCAAGCGATGGTGGGCACCGGTTCGATATGGGTCGTGCCCTTGGAGACTTGGCGGCCATCCGCCCAGACTTCCGCGATAGTAAAACTTTTGACGTCTGAAAGCAGGACTACATCGGCAAACCGACCGGGGGCGATCGAGCCGACCCATGGGGTCAGGCGCATGTGGCGCGCGGGATTGATGGTGACGCACTGGATGGCGATTTCCGGCTTGAGGCCAGCTTCGATGGCGGTTCGGACATTGTAGTCTGTCGCACCTTTTTGAAGGGTCTCGCTGGCACTGCGGTCATCGGTGGCGAAGGCGATCTGCGACCAGTCTTCGAGCCCGCGCTCGAGGAGCCCCTTGAGAACATCGGGCATCGAATGGACGCGCAGTTCCATGAACAGGCCGTGGCGAAGCTTGTCCCAAAACTCCTCGGCGGTCCAGGCTTCGTGGTCTGACGCAAGCCCAGCTGCGGCGAACGCATTAATGGTCGGCAGATCGCGGATACCCGCCGCATGGCCTTCGACGACACCGCGCTGGGCAAAGGTCGCCTCGATCATCCCCCAGAGGCGCTTATGCGAGCCATTGTTGCCGTCCCAGACGGCGGGCCAATCCATGACCTCGTCGAGACCCGCGACCATCAGGCTCTCATTCATGAAGCCGGCCTGCTCATCATGGCCGAGATAGCCACCGCCATGCTCATAGGCCGTGGGCGGAACGGCCGAGCCGGGCAGCGGGAAAATCTTGAGTGGCGAGCCGTGCTGGCGCGCCGTCATCCAGAATTCGACGGTCTTGGCGCCGTTGACGTTGGAGAATTCGTGACTCGCTTCGCAAGTCCAAGTATTGCCGCGCGGCAGCACGAGCGCTGCCTCCCATTCGGGCGTCAGGTGCGAACTTTCGATATGCTTGTGGATTTCCCCAAGACCCGGAACGGCCCAGAGATCGGGGCGGTGTTCGATCTGGTCAACCTCGCCGGTATAGCTGCCAGCAGGGCCTACATAAGCGATACGATCGCCCTTGATGATGATTTCCTGATCATAGAGCCAGGTGCGGGTCGCGACATCGAGCAGGTGGCCAACGCGCAAAGCCCGATCGGCCGGCGCCTTGCCGAGAGCCACCAGGGTCAGGTGCTGGCGGATGGCGACTTCGGACTTGGCGTTGATCATTGGAAAACCGGGGGTCGTTGTAACTGGGCAAGCCGGAGGGACCGGCAGGGACAGTTGATGAGGAAACTGCGCCGCGCTGTCAAAGTCGAAATTCTCATCGACTGCGAATGAACCGATACTGGGTATTTTCCGTAAGGAAACCCACGTGCTAGCTATTGCCGCCCTGCCGTTCCGAGGTCCGCCGTGTTTGTCGATAGCCACCTGCATCTTGATTTCGATGACTTTGCTGAAGACCGCGAGGCGGTTATGGCGCGGGCAAAAGCGGCCGGGATCGACGCCTATGTGAATATTGGCATTCGCGTTCGAAGTGCGGCGCGCGTGATCGCCATAGCCGAGCGCTACCCCAATGTCTTTTGCACCGTCGGTACGCTGCCCCATATGGCCGATGAGGAAGCGGATGTTACTGCCGAAGAGATCATAACGCTGACACGGCATCCAAAGGTGATCGGCATAGGCGAGGCTGGCCTTGATCGCCTTTACGGCAATGCGGATTGGAACACACAGAAGCGCGTCTTTTCGGCCCATATAGAAGCGGCTCAACAGACCGGTTTGCCGCTCGTCATTCACTCGGTGCGCGAGGACGACACCATGTCGGAAATGCTCCGTGCAGCCATGTCGAAAAAGCCCTTTGCCTTCGTCGTTCATGCCTTTTCGGGCGGACCATTGCTCCTCGAAACAACGCTCGACCTTGGTGGGTATTTCGGCTTTGGCGGTTTACTCACCTACAGGGATAACGAGCACATTCGGCACGCTGCCCAGCGCGTACCCATGGAAAGAATACTTCTTGAGACCGACTCGCCCTCGATGGTACCCGCGCCGCTTGAAGGCGACCGCAACGAGCCGGCAAATCTTCTAACCACCGCCACACTTCTCGCAGCGCTTCGCGGGATTGAAATTGATGTGCTTGCAAAGGCGAGCACTGACAATTTCTATCGCCTTTTTTCCAAAGCAGGGCGTATGTAAGGACTATGACCAACGCACCATCCCGCACCCTCGCCCTGCCCGCCGATCTGGAGGCCTTTGTATCGAGCCAATTGGCCGAGGGGCGCTATAGTTCCGAGGGCGACCTTCTCGCTGCGGCCCTGCGGCAGTTGCGTGTGGGATCGAGCACGGTTTTCACGGTCAACTGGCCTGTTGATGGCGGCGCCTGTGGCGCGCTGATCCGCGGTATCGATTGGACAAAAACCACGCTCGGCCCGGTCGGCACCTGGCCCCATGCTCTGCGCGCGACAGTGGCCAATATCGTCAATTCGCCCGTCGCCAAGGTGCTGATGTGGGGTCCGGAACATCTGATGTTCTATAACGACGCCTATGCGCCCATCATTGACCAGCGTCATCCAATCGCCTTGGGACAGTCCGTGGCGACGGCTCTGCCCGAGGTTTGGGACTTCAATCGCGGCATTATTGAGCGGACGCGAACGGGCGAGCGCATTTCACACAGCAGCGTGCCGATCACCCTCAACAACGCAGCAGGGGCCGAAACCTATACGTTCGACTTGCACTACACCCCGGTCTACGACGACCTTGGCACGGTCAATGGCGTCATGTGTACCGTGATCGACCAGACCGAGCAGATGGCTTTGCAGCGCAATCTGGCCGCAAGCGTCGGTCGCTTCCGCGCGGCGATGGATGCTGTCCACGGCGTGCTCTGGACCAATAGCGCCGATGGCCGGATGCTGGGCGAGCAGCCGGGCTGGGCCAAGCTCACCGGGCAGAGCTTTGACGAATACCAAAATTTCGGCTGGTCAAACGCCGTGCACCCTGACGATCAGGATAGCTCGGTGCAAACCTGGAACGACGCGGTCGCGGCCAAGTCCATGTATGTCCACGAGCACAGAGTGCGCGAAAAGAGCGGGGTCTGGCGCACCTTTGCGATCCGCGCGGTGCCCATTCTCGATGCCGGCGGCGAGATCATCGAATGGATCGGGGTTCATACCGATATCACCCATCGCCGCGCAGCAGAGAATGCCCTGCGCCAGCTCAATGAAGATCTCGAAGCACGCGTCATTTCTGAAATCGACGAACGTCGCCGAGCGGAAGCAAAACTGGCGCAATCCCAGAAAATGGAAACCGTCGGTAAATTGACCGGCGGTGTCGCGCACGATTTCAATAATCTGCTGCAGGTTGTTTCTGGCAATCTTCAGCTTCTCGCCAAAGACATTGCCGGCAATGAACGCGCAGAACGGCGCATCGCCAATGCGATGGCCGGTGTGTCACGCGGATCAAAACTTGCCTCGCAGCTCCTGGCTTTTGGACGACGGCAGGCGCTCGAACCTAAGGTCACCAATATCAGCCGCCTCGTGCGCGACATGGACGACATGCTGCGCCGCGCCATCGGCGAAGCGATCGAAGTCGAGACCGTCGTCAGTGGCGGGCTTTGGAACACTTTCATCGACCCTGTTCAGGTCGAAAATGCCCTCCTCAACCTTGCCATCAATGCGCGGGACGCCATGGATGGACAGGGCCAGCTCACCATCGAGCTCGGCAATGCTCATCTCGACGACGATTATGCGCGCTCCCATGATGAAGTGACACCGGGGCAATATGTCATGCTGGCTGTGAGCGACACCGGCTCAGGCATGTCGCCAGACATCATCGATAAGGTGTTCGAGCCGTTCTTCTCGACCAAGGGCGAAGGCAAGGGCTCAGGGCTCGGGCTGTCGATGGTCTACGGGTTCACCAAGCAATCCGGCGGTCATGTGAAAATCTATTCCGAGGTTGGCCTCGGCACGACCATCAAGCTCTACCTGCCGCGAGCGCTCGAAAGCGAAGACGTGGAAGTGGTGGCGAGCACCGGACCGATCATCGGTGGCACTGAAACCGTGCTCGTGGTCGAGGACGATCATGAAGTGCGCGCGACCGTCGTCGAAATGCTGACCGATCTCGGCTATCGCGTGCTCAAGGCCGTGGACGCGGCGAGCGCTCTCAATGTCATTGAGAGCGGCATGCCAATCGATATTCTTTTTACCGACGTCGTCATGCCCGGCACGCTCAAGAGTCCGGAACTGGCCCGCAAAGCGCGCGAGCGGCTGCCCGATATCGCGGTGCTCTTCACCTCAGGGTACACCGAAAACTCGATCGTCCATGGTGGCCGGCTCGATGCGGGCGTGGATCTCCTTTCAAAGCCTTACACGCGCGAAGCCCTGGCCTGGAAATTCCGGCAGGTTCTCGGCAAGGGAGAAAAGGGCAAACCGCTTTCCGATTTGAAGGCGGAAAACCCTATCCCGACCGAGGGAGGGCGCCCCGTCGTCACGACCAAGCGCACGGTGCTTCTGGTTGAAGACGATGCGCTCATCCGCTTCTCAACGGCGGATTTGCTTGAAGAGGCCGGCTATCTCGTGGTTGCAGCGGGAAGCGCTGAAGAAGCGGTGGCCGCACTCGACACCGCGCCGGTCGATATTCTCGTGACTGATATCAACTTGCCCGGCATTTCAGGTGTCGAACTGGCGCGGCAGGCCAAGGCGAAACGGCCCGACTTGAAGCTGGTTTTTGCGACCGGAGATACATCTGCGATCAAGGATCAGCCCGACGCGCAGGTGCTGATCAAGCCCTATTCACAAAGTGAACTGGTTCGCGCCCTGGCCGCTTCCGGCAAGGTGCCGGCCACTGCAAAATAATCCTGGCGGCCGGCCCTCGGGGGCCGGTTCACCACGGCACAAATGCATGCGTTGACAGACGCTGTCGAAGAGCGCATTTGAGCAGCGAGACGCCCGGCGTCTTCTTTGAAAGAGAAAGATCATGAACCCCGACAGTCGAAGTCGAATTCGACACTGCCGCAGGGCCTGAAGGATCTGACGAGGTCAGTTCCCGCGGGCCCATGAGCCTGCATTGAGGAACTGCCATGCTGCGCATCTACACGCGTACCGACGATAAACTTGTGCCATTCGACATGGACAAGAGCACCAGCCTGCCCATTTGGCTGGACCTGATTTCGCCAACCGCCGACGAAGTGAACCAGGTCGAGAACATGCTCGACGTGGAAGTGCCAAGCCGCGCCGAAATGGAAGAGATCGAGCTTTCGGCCCGTCTTTATGCCGAGAACGGCGCGCTCTTCATGACGCTGACCGCCCTTGCCAAGCTCGACACCGATGAGCCGATCAAGACCCCGATCACCTTCATCCTCAAGGATCAGACGCTGGTCACGGTGCGCTATGCCGAGCCAAAGCCATTCCTTGCCTATATGAACCGCGCGCAGCGGCCCAAAGGCGCCCCGCACAAGTCGGGCGAGGAAATCATGCTGGGCCTGATCGAAGCCATGATCGATCGCACCGCGGATGCGTTGGAGCGGATCGGCAACGAGACCGACGGCTTGTCGCGCAGTATCTTCAAGACGGCTCAGGCCAAGACCAAAGCCAATGTAAAGACGCATGACCTCGAGAACGTCATCTCGCTGATCGGGCATAAGGCTGAATTGCTCACCATGGTGCAAGAGAGCCTTGTCAGTATTGCGCGGCTCACGGCCTACTATGCGGCGGCGGACGAGACCAATGACGACAGGGAAAGCCGGCACCTCGTGCGGCTGATCCAGCGCGATGCGCTCTCGCTCGGTGAGCATGCGCGGGCGCTGTCGGCACGCCTCGGGTTTCTGCTCGATGCAACGCTAGGCGCCATCAATCTCGAGCAGAACCAGATCATCAAGATCTTCTCGGTCGCGGCCGTCGTCTTCCTGCCGCCAACGCTGGTCGCCTCCATCTACGGCATGAACTTTGCGATCATGCCTGAGCTTAATTGGACCCTCGGCTATCCTTGGGCAATCGGGCTCATGGCGCTTTCAGCGCTGGTGCCGTTCCTCTATTTCAAGCGCAAAGGCTGGCTGTAGAGCAAGAGGCTGCCAGGATCAAACAGGCATCGAACCCGCGTCCTTGTCAGGGCGCGGGCATCGGAATTAGGCGTAACGCTCAGCTTCTGAACGGATCGAAATTAGGCAGAAGCTGCTGATATTGGCCACGCCAATAGAGGAGCGGCTGCTCCGAGGTCGTCACCTCGACATGG
Organism: Devosia sp. BK; assembly: GCF_032907385.1. Taxonomy (NCBI): domain Bacteria; kingdom Pseudomonadati; phylum Pseudomonadota; class Alphaproteobacteria; order Hyphomicrobiales; family Devosiaceae; genus Devosia; species Devosia sp. BK. The sequence goes on along the minus strand of NZ_JAIMBX010000003.1, from coordinate 433,266 downwards.
CGTACGCGCCCAAAGACCAGCGCATGCGTATGACGTTCGATAATCTCGTCAACGTCGCAATCGAGCACCGCCAATGCCGACTGGAGACCCAGAACGCCACTCTCGAGCCGGTCCCACTCCCAGCCAACGTAACGATCATTGCCCTTGATGCCACCCTTGCCCGCAAAGCGATCGGCGACGGGGCTCTGACCGTCGCTCAGAATATTGCAGGCAAACGATGCGGCATCGCGCAGGATTGGCCAGGAGGACGACGTTTTGTTGAGGCTAACGAGTATCGTTGGCGGTTCGGCGGAAAATGAAGAGACAGACGTCGCGGTAAAACCAGTGCGGTTGCTTCCCGTGCCCACGGTTATGACGCTGACGGCGCCGGCCAGATTGCGCATGGCCAATTTGAAGGCGCTGTCTTCCACTTCAGCCCTTTGAGCCGGCCGGAAGCTTGCAATATCGATGATCGACAAAGGGCCTCTCCCCATCTGACGCGCCCATATGACGCTTGTCCCCTACCCTAGCCCGCTCCCGGACCGCGCACGATATCGCCAGAGAGCACAGTTTGCCGGTTGGAGACGGCAGGAAGAAATTTATATCTACAAACTTTATAGACTAAACGAGTTCTCGGAGGCGTGGTGCCGATGCGTCCCGATGTGTCCCGTGGCAAAAGCATCACTGTCGGCATTTACCGAGAGCGCCGGATTGCGGTTCAGCCCCGGCCGGCGTTAGCTTCGTCCCAATCTTGAGGGAGATCAGAATGAAAACCGTCATGTCCGACACATTCGCACTTCGTCTGCAACAGGACATGACCGTTCATGCATTCCCAATCTTCCAATGGGGCCAAGCGCGCGCAAAAAACCACTAGCCGCGGCCTTTTTCCATTTCTCAAATCAAGCGCTGACCAGACTATAGCGCGGGACAAAGCCCGTTCTCGGTTTCGGCGCTTCACGTCATACTATCGGCCTCATCTGCCACTGTTCTCGGCGGTCGTCGGCGCGGCTGTGCTGGTCGCTGCCGCTGCCATTGCGCTGCCGGTGACGACAAACGTCATCATTCTCCGCCTACCCGAATTGCTCCAGTCGCAAGATGCCTTTGGGCAACTGGCCGGCTTCGGCGCCATAATGCTGGCCGCCTTCCTGGTGCAGATCCTCGCCGTCTATTTCGTCGATTATAAAGGTCACGTCATGGGCGCGCGTATCGAAGCGCAAGTGCGTCGGGATCTGTTCGAACACTGCCAGAACCTGTCGTTCAGCTTTTACGATCGTCAGCGAACCGGCCAATTGATGAGCCGGATCACCAATGACTCGCTCTGGCTCGGTGAGCTCTTTCACCATGGGCCGGAAGACGCTTTGATCGGCGTCCTCAAGCTCGCCGGCGCTATGGCGGTCCTGATCTGGATCGACCCGCTGACTGCAGCCGTTGTTGCCGCAATCGTCCCTTTTGCGCTCGTTTATGCCCTCTATTTCAATGGACGGATGAAGCATGCGCTTGCGGCCAGCAAAGAGCGCATAGCGAGTGTCAATGAGCGCGTCGAAGACGCCCTGGATGGTATTCGCGTCGTCCAGTCCTTCGGCAATGAAAGGGACGAGCTGCGCCGTTTCGATACCGAAAACCAGTTGTTCCTGGAGAGCCGGCGGGACGGTTACCAGAGCGAGGCCATGCTGTGGTCAGGGATGGAGGGATTCAACCAGTTCCTGACTGTTGTCGTCATTCTCCTCGGCGCCATGCGGGTCGTTACCGGAGAACTTGTTGCTGGAAATCTTCTGGTCCTGCTGCTGACCCTTGGCGTGTTGACCGATCCGCTGCGGCGGATGGATAATTTTATCCGGCTTTGGCAGGAGGGATATACCGGCTTCAACAGGGCTATGGTATTGCTCGAGGAGGAGCCGGCGATCGCTGACCGTCCAGGGGCTCAACGAGTGGGTACCCTGAAGGGACGGATCAGCTTCGAGGCTGTCGGTTTCCGCTATGAGGGATCAGGCCAACCGGTGCTTCGCGACCTGTCCCTGACCATAGAGCCAAGCGAGTTCGTCGCCTTGGTCGGACCCTCGGGCGTAGGCAAAAGTACTTTGTGCAGCTTGGTGCCGCGCTTTTACGATGTCGAACAGGGGCAGGTAACCCTGGACGGGCGAGATGTGCGCGATATCCGACTTGCCGACCTCAGGCGCAACATTGGCCTCGTACAGCAAGATGTCTACCTCTTCGGCGGCACGATTTGGGATAACCTGCTTTATGGGCTGCCTAAAGCGTCCCAGGCGGAGGTCGTCATGGCAGCCAAGGCAGCCAATGCGCACGATTTCATCATGGCACTCCCCCAGGGCTATGAGACCGACGTAGGGCAAAGAGGGGTAAAACTGTCGGGCGGGCAAAAGCAGCGGCTGACCATCGCCCGCGCCTTCCTCAAAAATCCTCCAGTGCTGATCTTCGACGAGGCCACGTCAGCACTCGACAATGAAAGCGAGCGTGCCGTGCAGCAGGCCCTTCTTGGACTTTCGAAGGGCAGAACCATGCTGGTCATTGCCCATAGACTTTCTACTGTCCGCCACGCCGACCGTATTCTGGTCCTGACGGAAGACGGCATCGTTGAAGACGGCACCCATGATACACTCATGGCCGCTGAAGGCGTTTATGCAAGATTGCACTCGGTTCAGGGTAGTATCTAGCAAACACAAGCCCAGCGTCACCGCTGGGCTTATTCCCCGCGCAAACCGGACACAGGTTTACGTATAGACGTCAGCTACAGGTGAATGATGATTGGGGTGTTCTGGTAGCGGAGGAGGGATTTGAACCCCCGACACGCGGATTATGATTCCGCTGCTCTAACCAACTGAGCTACTCCGCCACAACGCGGCGACCGAAGTCACGCTTGCGGGGTCGTACTAGACGGGGAACGGAACAGTGTCAAGTGCTCCGCAGAGGTTTGGTTGGGTTGTGGATTTGGGCGCCTGAAGACAACGCAAATCGCTCATCTGGGGATGGCTCTGACGGCGACTTCAGTGTCGCCAGAGCCGAGACCTGCCCTCAAATTCCTGCAAGGCAAACGTACTTGATTTCAAGGTAGCCCTCGATGCCGTATCTTGAGCCCTCGCGGCCAAGGCCGGATTGCTTGACGCCGCCGAAGGGGGCCATTTCGTTGGCGAGGGCGCCCGTATTGACCCCGACCATGCCGGCTTCGAGGCCTTCGGCGACGCGCATGATGCGGCCCATATCGCGCGCGTAGAAATACGACGCGAGGCCGAATTCGCTGTCATTGGCCTTGGCGATGACGTCGGCTTCGTCCTTGAAGGTGATGATCGGCGCAAGGGGGGCAAAAGTTTCTTCCTTGGCGACCAGCATGGACTGATTGACATCGGCAATGACGGTGGGCTCGAAGAAGGTGCTGCCGAGCGCGCTGCGCTTGCCCCCTAGAAGCAGGCGCCCGCCCTTTTGAAGGGCATCAGCAACGTGCTGTTCGACTTTTTCGACGGCCTTGCCATCGATCAGTGGCCCCTGGGTGACGCCAGCTTGGGTGCCATGCCCGAGCTGCAGAGCGCTGACCTTGGCGACGAGCTTTTCGGCGAAGGCTTCGGCAACGCTCTCCTGCACATAGATGCGGTTGGCGCAAACACAGGTCTGGCCGGAATTGCGAAATTTGGAGAGCATGGCGCCGTCGACGGCTGCATCGAGATCGGCGTCGTCGAAGACGATGAAGGGGGCATTGCCACCGAGCTCAAGCGACAGGCGCTTGATGCCACCGGCCGCCTCACGCATCAGCCAGCGGCCGACTTCGGTCGAGCCGGTAAAGGTGATTTTTGCGATCTTCGAATTTGTGCAGAATTCTTGCCCGAAGGGCTTTGCCGAGCCGGTGACCACGGAGAAGACGCCAGCGGGGACGCCGGCTCGCTCGGCGAGCACGGCGAGAGCCAGGGCCGAGAGCGGGGTCTGCGAAGCTGGCTTAAGGATCATGGTGCAGCCAGCAGCGAGCGCCGGGCCGGCCTTGCGGGTGATCATGCCGTTCGGGAAATTCCAGGGCGTGATGGCGGCACAGACGCCGACGGGTTGCTTGAGCACTAGGATGCGCTGGTTGGGACTGGCGCCCGGGATGATATCGCCGTCAATGCGCTTGGCCTCTTCGGCGAACCACTCGATGTAGCCGGCATTGCTTGTGATCTCGCCCTTGGCCTCGGCCAGCGGCTTGCCCTGTTCACTGGTGAGGATCAGCGCGAGATCGTCGGCATTGGCGATGATGAGATCGAACCAGCGCCGCAGGATCTGCGCGCGCTCCTTGGCAGTCTTTGCGGCCCAGCCGGGCTGGGCCTCGTGGGCAGCATCGATAGCCTGGCGCAGAGCATCGACGCCAAGGCTCGGGACGGTGCCGATGACAGCGCCATCGAATGGGTCGGTGACGTCGATCGTGGCGCCATCGGGCGCGGCCACCCATTTGCCGCCAACGAGGGCTTTGTCGACGAGGAGCGACGGGTCCTTGAGGGCGAGCGAACGGGTGGTCATGATCAAATCCTAAATCTACTGCTTCTGCTTGAGCTGGCGGAGCGCCAGGATTTGCCGATCGCGCCAAGCCTGGCGATCGGCAATGGAGTCAATCGGTACGCGCTCGGCAAGTTCCGCATGCGCCGCGGCGATCTGTTCGGGCGTCCAGTCGTAATCGGTGCGCGCGGCTTCGCCCATGCTGCGCATCATCGGGCCGAGGCGGTCAATGAAGCCCTGAAACCCGTCAGGGGCATTGAGGTGAGCGACCTCGAAGGGGCCGATGGAGGCCCAGCGGAGCGCGAGGCCATCAGTGAGGACGGCGTCGATATCCTCGGGCGTGCAGTAGCCCTCGCCCACCAGATGCAACGCCTCGGCAACGAGGGTGAATTGCAGGCGATTGAGGATGAAGCCGTCGATTTCTTTCTTGAGCACGATCGGCCGCATGCCGGCTTCGGTCATGAGGGCCCGGGCCTTGGCGACGGTTTCGGGCGCCGTCCATTGCGTACCGCAAAGTTCGACCAGCGGGATCAGGGATGGTGGATTGACCGGGTGGACCACCAAAGCGCGCTCGGGATGAGCAAAATGGCCAAGGAAGTCCGAGCCGGGGATTGCCGAGGTCGAGGAGGCGAGAATAGCGTCGGCCGGCGCATGGGCGGCGATCTCAGCAAAAACCTCGCGCTTGACGTCGACGTCCTCGCGCACGCTTTCCTGGACGAAGACGACATCGGCCACTGCTTCGGCAATAGAGCCGGCGGCGCTGATGCGGCTGACGACGGTATCGACGTCTTCGGTAAGGAGGCCGTTCTCCCATAGAAGCTCAAGCGTGCGGCGCGCACCGGGAATGGCGGTGCGCGCGACTTCGCCGTCTATGGCGTCGTAGAGCCTGACATTATAACCGGCCCGGGCGAAGACGACGGCCCAGGCGCGGCCGACCGTGCCGGCGCCGATACAGGCGATGGTGCTCATTGGGCGGCCGTCGTGTTGGGACGGGCCCAGCGGCGCTCGAAATCCCAGACTTCTTCAAAGCCGATCAGGGTGTTAAATTCGCCGAAGTTGAAGAGCTTTGAGTTCGGCGAATTGGACGTCCCTTCGCTCTTCAATACCTGCAACGCGTTTTCGGCGGCGGCGGCGGCGGCAAGGCCGGTGGCCGAGGGGAAGATCGCGAGCTTATAGCCGATATCGGCGAGTTCGGCCTTGGAGCGGATCGGCGTTTTGCCGCCATCGGCCATATTGGCCATCATCGGCTTGCTGACGCGGGCGCAGGCGTCGCGCATTTCCTGTTCGCTCTCAAGCGCCTCGAGGAAGACGATATCCGCGCCGGCTTCGCCATAGGCGATACCGCGCTTGAGCGCCCCTTCAAAGCCATCGGTCTGGCGAGAATCGGTGCGGGCAATGATCAGGGTTTCAGGATTGCGGCGCGCTTCGACGGCGACCTTGACCTTTTCGACCATGTCGATCATTGGCACGACGCGCTTGAATGGCGTATGGCCGCACTTTTTGGGGAATTCCTGATCTTCGATCTGGATGGCGGTGACGCCGGCTTCTTCAAAGCCGCGCACGGTGTGGTGCACATTGAGAAGCCCGCCATAGCCGGTATCGGCATCGGCGATGACCGCGGCATTGGCAGTGCGGCATAGCGTGGCGACGCGATCGAGCATCTGGGTGTAGCTGGCGATACCGGCATCGGGCAAACCATAGGCCGAGGCTGTCATCCAATAGCCCGAGGCATAGACGAAATCGAAGCCGACCTTATTGCTGACCACGGCGGTGATCATGTCGTGGATACCGGGGGCGACCACAAACTGACCGGAGGCCAGAGCGGCCTTGAGGGAGGGCTTGCTCATCAATTTCGTCCTAGATTTCTGAGATATGAAATGGTTTCGGCTTCGGAGACGACGTCGCCATATTTGGCGTCCATGTCGAACAGGTTGGCTTCGTGCGGGGCCGGATGACGGTCACCTACCGCTTCGCGCACGATGATCGGAATGAAGCCGTGTGAATTACAATCGACGCAGGTGGCGCGGATGCAGCCGCTGGTCGACACGCCGGTATGGATCAGGGTGTCGATCCCGAGCGAGGTCAGCGTCGAGGCTAGCGAGGTGCCGAAGAAGGCGCTGGCATATTGCTTGGAGATGACGAGTTCATCCTCGGATGGCACGAGCCCCTTTGGCCAGGCACCCATAGGGCTGCCTTCGAGGAAGTGATGGAGCGTCATCGACTTCTGATAAAAGCGCCCGCCATTGAGCGCGGTCCTGTTGTAGACGACGTTGGTATAGATCACCGGCACGCCGACTTCGCGCGCCACAGCCTGAAGCCGCAAGCCGCTTTCGAGGGCACTTTCGGTGCCGGCATAGAGCGAGCAGCTGGGATCGAAATAGGCTTCGACGAAATCGATCATGATCAGCGCCGGCTCCTTGCCGAAACCGATACGCTTGCCGAAAGCGCCCTTGTAGTTTTGTGACAGGTCTTGCTCGGTCATGCTTTGTCCGTCTGGCTGAAGAGAGCGTCGAGCCTGCCATCGTCGAGGAACAGCCAGGGCTGGGAGGCGCGATGGCGCTTTTCGAAGGCGGCGATGTCATCGGCATCCTGCGCCAGAATTTCGCCGATCTCGTCGAGACCGAGCATCAGCGCCGCCTTCCGGTATGGATCGATCTCGAAAGACAATGAGGGGCCATTGGGAAGGGTGACCGTCTGTCTCTCGAGATCTATCGAGAACGGCTCGCCGCTCTTGGCCGCTGCCAGTGCATTGGCATGGGCCTCGCCAGTGATGACGATGGGAAGAACGCCGTTCTTGAAGCAATTGGAATAGAAGATTTCGCCAAAGCTTGGGGCGATGACGCAGCGGATGCCGAAATCGGCCAGCGCCCACACAGCCTGTTCGCGGCTCGATCCGGAGCCGAAATTGGCGTCTGCCACGAGGATCTTGGCCTCGTTGAACGGAGCAACGTTGAGCACGAAGTCAGTGCTGATGCCGTCCGGGCGGTGGCGACGCTCGTGGAAGAGATGCTTCCCGAGGCCGGCCTTGTCGAGCAGCAGCAGGAAGCGGGCGGGAAAGATGATATCGGTATCGACATCGGCTTCGGGCAAGGGCGCCGCGACGCTGGTGAGGGTAACGAATTTTTCCATCAGGCTGATTTCCCCAACGTGCGCACATCGACGAGATGACCGGAAATGGCAGCAGCAGCGGCCATGGCCGGGCTCATCAGATGGGTGCGGCCGCCTTGCCCTTGCCGACCCTCAAAGTTCCGGTTGGAGGTGGACGCACACCGCTCGCCGGGCGCGAGGCGGTCATCGTTCATGGCGACGCACATCGAGCAGCCTGAATCGCGCCATTCGAAACCGGCATCCTTGAAAATACGATCGAGCCCTTCCGCTTCCGCCTGAATGCGGACGGTGGCTGAGCCTGGCACGACGATGCCGGCAACACTGGACGCCACATGTCGGCCCTCGACCACCTTAGCGGCAAGACGAAGATCCTCGATGCGGCCATTGGTGCAGGAGCCGATAAAAACGCGATCAATGGCGATTTCGTCGAGCTTCATTCCCGGTTCGAGCGCCATGTATTTTAGGCTTCGCTCCATCTTGGCGCGACGCACCGGATCGGCCTCGAGCGCTGGATCGGGAATGCGGTCGGAAACGGGCGCCGTTTCGCCGGGATTTGTGCCCCAGGAGACGTGCGGCACGAGCGCGGAAACATCGAGCTCGACTTCACGATCGAAACTAGCATCGGCATCGCTGCGGAGGCTCAGCCAGTGCGCTTCAGCTGCGGCCTGCATGTCCGGCGTCGGCGCAAGCTTGCGGCCGCGGACATAATTGAGCGTCGTCTGGTCTGGCGCGACCATGCCGACGCGGCTGCCCGCCTCGATCGACATATTGCACAGCGTCATGCGCGCTTCCATGGAAAGCGTCGCAATTGCCGGCCCGGCATATTCGATAGCGTGGCCGACGCCGCCATTGGTACCGATCTTGGCGATCAGCGCGAGGATGATATCCTTGACGGCGACACCCGGCTGCAGCGCGCCGTTGAGCGTCACACGCATGGTCTTCTGCTTCTTCTGCCGCAGGGTCTGCGTTGCGAATACGCATTCACACTCGCTGGCGCCGATGCCGAAGGCAATGGCGCCGAAGGCCCCGTGGGTCGAGGTGTGGCTATCGCCACAAACCAGCGTCATGCCGGGCAGCGTAAAGCCCAGCTCCGGCCCGATGACATGGACGATGCCATGCCGATTGTCGTTCATGCCGATATAGTGGACACCGAAGCGCTCGCAGTTCGCCTCAAGCCGCGAAACCTGCCGGGATGCCAGACCATCGGGCAGTGGCAAGTGGCGCAACCGGGTCGGGACCGCATGGTCCGCAACGGCGATATGAGCCGCAGGACGCACGAGATTCCGGCCTTCTGCTATTAGTCCCGCAAAGGCCTGCGGGCTCGACACCTCCTGCACGAGATGCCGATCGATATAAAGAAGACTGGTGCCGTCGTCATAATCCTTGACGACGTGCTGCTGCCAAACCTTGTCGTAGAGAGTGAGTGCGCTCATAGCCCCGCCGAGACCAGAAAACCCTATTCATGAAGTGTAGTGGTGCAGCCTCCGCAGGCCAGTCCAAGAATCTGGAGAGGCCCACAATCTTTGCACTTGCGAAGATGTCGAACCCCAATCTATGCTGGTGTGAATGCGCATGCAATATCCAATTGGATGAGGGTGCATGTGTGACGGGGAAGACTAAGACAAGGGATGAATTATGAGATTGGGCGTAGACGTTGGCGGTACTTTCACCGACCTGCTCCTTCACGATGAGAAAGGCCGGCGAACCTTTCAGGCCAAGACCCCTTCAACGCCCGAAGATCAGTCGATCGGCGTCGTCGAAGGCGTGAAGCTGATCTGCGAAAAGGCCGGCATTTCGCCCGCCGACATCGACCTGATCCTGCACGGCACGACCGTTGCGACCAATGCGGTGCTCGAAGGCAAGGGCTCGCGCGTCGGGCTCCTCGTCACCGAGGGTTTTGAGTATACGCTCCATCTCGCGAAGGCCTGGACCCCGGGTCCGCTCTTTGGCTGGATCAATATGGAAAAACCCGATCCATTGGCCTCGCTTGCAGATACCCGCGGCATTCCCGAGCGCATGAACGCGCGCGGCGAAGTGGTGCGCGAACTCGACGTGGCAGCCGCCACCGCGCTGATCGACGATCTCTGCTCCTCGGGCATCGAGGCGCTGACCATTTCGCTGATGCACTCCTATGCCAATGCCGCCCATGAGCGCCAATTGCGCGATATCGTAGCCCAGCGTTTCCCCGATATCCCGGTCTCGCTTTCGTCGGAAATCCTCCCCGAATTCCGCGAATATGACCGCGCCATCACCACGGTGATGAACGACTATGTCCGCCCGATCATGAAGCGTTACCTTTCGCGCATCGAAGATCGCCTGGCTGACAATGGCGTCACCGCGCGCCTTCATATCGTCCGCTCGGACGGTGGTTTGATGAGCGCTGCGGCAGCTTCGGAACGTCCGGTCCACACTGTGCTCTCCGGCCCTGCCGGTGGCGTCACTTCGACCATGATGCTGTCGCGCCGTTCGGGCTTCCCGAAGCTTCTGGCTTTCGACATGGGCGGCACGTCGACCGACGTCGCCGTGATCATCGATGGCGAAGCCACCATTTCGCGCTCGACCGAAGTCGGCATGTTCCCGGCCAAGGTGCCGACGCTCGACGTGCGCAGCGTTGGCGCGGGCGGCGGTTCGATCGCCGACGTTTCCGAACTGACCGGCTCGCTCCGCGTCGGCCCACGCAGTGCTGGCGCTCGTCCAGGTCCGGTCTCCTACGGGCGTGGCGGCACGGAACCGGCCGTGAGCGACGCCAATGTGGTGCTCGGTTATCTGCCGCCCGTGCTGCTCGGTGGCGAAATGAAGCTCGACGTCGAAGGCGCCCGCAAGGCCGTTGCCAATGTCGGCCAGCAGATCGGCCTTTCGCCCGAAGACGCGGCCAAGGGCATCATCGATATCGCCAATGAAGTCATGCTCGGCGCGCTCCGCGTCATCACGGTGCAGCGCGGTCTTGATCCGCGTGAATTCGGCATCGTCGCTTTTGGCGGCGCCGGCCCGCTCCATGGCAATGCCATGGCCGAACTCTTGGGTTGCTATCCGGTGCTCGTGCCGCCCAATCCGGGCGTGCTCTGTGCGCTCGGCTTCCTCGAGGCCGACTTCCGCAACGAATTCGTGCAGACCTATATTCGCTCGACCGTGGGTCTCGACCCATCGGAAGTCTGGAGCCGTTTCGCCGAACTCGAGGCGAAGGCGCAGACTTGGCTGACCGAACAGGAAGTGACGGATGCCGATGCCTCGATCACCTATTCACTCGATCTTCGCTATGAGCAGCAGGGTTTTGAAGTCGCCGTGCCGGTCAGCGCTGCAGACGTCCATAACAAGGGCGCGCTGACGCAGACCCTCGCTGATTTCCACGATATCCACGAACGCCTCTATGGCGTGCGCTTCACCGTTCCGGTCGAACTCGTCGCCATGCGCGTCGTTGCCCGCGGCGCCACGGAGCCCGTGGAAGAGTCCTTCGCCGAAGCCGCCTCGACCGACGTCAAGGCCGCGATCATCGAGACGCGCCCGGGCTATTTCAACGGCGCCTGGCAGGACACGGTCCATTATGACCGCAACAGGCTTGGCGTCGGCTCGCGCGTCGAAGGCCCGGCAATCATCCGGCAATATGACACCACGACCGTGCTTCTCCCGGCGCACTATGCCGAGATCGATGCGCACGGCAATATCCTGATCTGGCCCGTTTCGAAGGGGAATTGAGCGCCATGACCAACGCAACCGACACAACCACCGTCGATCCGATCACCCTCGACATCATCGAGAACGCCCTCAAGAACGCCCGTTATGAAATGGACGGCGTCGTCGTACGCATCTCGCTCTCGCCGGTGATCCGCGAGCAGCACGACGAATTCCCGATGATCTGCAACGAACGCGGCCAGATGATCGTCGGCCAGTTCGGCTCCTACATTCCCTCCGTCGTCGAAAAGTTCGGCGGCGACGTGAACGAAGGCGATATCTTCGTCTGGAACGACCCCTATGCCTCGAAGGGCTCGATCTCGCACAACAATGACTGGTGCGTGATGCTGCCCATCTTCCACGAGAAGGTTCTCGTGGGCTTCTCCTCGATCTTCGGCCACATGGTCGACGTGGGCGGCACCGTACCGGGCTCGATGCCCGCCAATGCCCGCACCATCTGGGAAGAAGGCCTTCGCGTTCCGCCAGTCAAGATCTACTCCAAGGGCGAATTGAACCAGGGTGTCCTCGACATCATGCTCAACAATTCGCGCACCCCGGACATGAACAGGGCCGACCTCATGGCGCTGATCGCCGGCTGCCGCACCGCGGGCACGCGCGTCAAGGAACTCTGCGACCGTTTTGGCCGCGAGACCTATATGACCGCCTGCGACATGCTTCTCGCACGCACCCGCGAAGCCATGCGCGTCGTCATCCGGAAATACATTCCGGAAGAGCCGGTGAGCTTCACCGACTATGTCGACGACGATGGCCTCGGCAATGGCCCGTTCAAGATGACGCTGACCATCTCCCGCCGCGGCGATGTGGCCGTTTTCGACTGGACTGGCACGGATGCGCAGGCGGAAGGCCCGATCAACTTCCACATCCATGAAGGGCTCTGCAAGCTCTTCTTCGGCGTCTATATGATCATGTCGTTCGATCCTTCGGTGCTGTTCAACGAAGGCTTTTATGACCTGTTCGAGATCGTGCTGCCGGAAGGAAGCCTGCTCAATCCGCGCTTCCCAGCAGCGCTTTCGAACCGCCTTAACACCCACACGCGCTTCTTCGATTGCCAGGCCGGCGCGCTCGGCAAGTTCGTGCCGCAGCTTTCAATGGCTGCCGGCTACGGCACGAGCCCACACTTCATCTTCTCGGGCACCGACAAGGACAACAAGTACTTCCAGCTCATGGAATTGCTGTTCGGCGGCGTGCCGGGCCGTCCCAAGGGCGATGGCTTCGACGGCCATGCCTGGTGGCCGCTCTTTTCGGCGACTCCGATCGAATATATCGAGAACTACTATCCCGTCCTCATCGAGCGCTATCAGCCAATCCAGGATTCCGGTGGTCCGGGCCTGCACCGTGGTGGCGCCGGCATCGAAAAGGTTTATCGCCTGCTTGAAAAGGGCCAGGTCTCGATCCATGACGACCGCGAAGTCGTGCCACCCTGGGGCATCAATGGCGGCCTTCACGGCGGCACATCGAGCAAGTGGGTGATCAAGAACGGCGAAACCGAACCGACCCGCATCCCGTCCAAGATCGACAATCTCAAGGTCAATCCGGGCGACCGCGTCGTCTTCAAGACCGCCGGCTCCGGTGGCTGGGGCGATCCGCTCGAACGCGCGGCCGAGATCGTCGCCCGCGACGTTCGCTATGGCCTCGTCTCTCGCGAACAGGCGGAGAAATCCTACGGCGTCATCCTGACCGAGGACAACGAGGCAGATGTCGCAGCCACTGCAAAACTACGCGAAGCCACGAAGAAAGAACGCGGCGAGCCACCAGCTTTCGACTTCGGCTATACGCCGCCGGAACGCCAGGCAGCAGAATAAGCGAACGGGGCCGAAAGGCCCCGTTTTCATTTCTCGTCTTCGTTTTTCGCGGCTTCCGCTTCGCCCCGATAGGCTGGCGGCACGGGGATCGAACTGCGCCAGATCAGACGCCCCTTTATCGGCCGGTCTATCCCGCGCGGGATAGGCTCGGTCGGATCGTCGAGATGAAGGATGGAGAGGGTTTCATCCACCATCTGCTCGATCGGCTGTCGCACGGTGGTCAGCTGATAGGGCGCGCGGCGGCCTTCGGGGATATCGTCGAAGCCGCCAACCATTAGATCCTCCGGCACACGCAGACCCAGGCGATGGCGGAGCGCATCGATGGCGCCCATGGCCATGATGTCATTGACGCCGAACAAGGCATCAGGGCGCACGCGACTTTTGTCGCGGATCAGCTTGATCGTCGCGTTGAAGGCCCCCTCATAGGAGGAATGCCCATGCACTTCGACGATCTGCGAGCGTTTTACGCCACTATCAAGCAGGCGTTCGACAAAGCCGCGCACACGATCCCCGCTGGTCGTCCCCTTCAAGTCCCCCGTGATCAGTGCAAAATTCTGCGCGCCCGCAGCCAAAAAGGCTTCGGCGATCAAGGCGCCGCCCGCGACATTGTCGCAGCGCACGCCGGACGCATCGGAGCCCGGAATGTAGCGATTGAACAGCACGATCGGGATGCCGCGATCATGGCAGAGACTGATCATGCGGGTCGAAAGTTGCGCCGCGGTCAAGACCACGCCGTCCACCTGATATTTGAGGAGATGCATGATTGCCTCGTCGCTTTCCGAATTCGGCTCGACGGTGAAGATCAGCACCTGCCGCCCCTGCGCCTGGAGGCGCCGGCTAAAGGTGTGGAGGACGTGGACGTAAAAGGGATTGTCGAGATTGCCGATGATCAGCGCAACGATATTGGTGCGTTTCGTCGTCAGGCTGCTGGCAATGGAGTTCGGGACGTAGTTAAGCTTGAGCGCAGCTTCGAGCACTTTGGTGCGGGTTTCGTCCGCTATGCGCGAGCCGGGCGTAAAGGCCCGCGACACGACCGATTGAGAAACGCCTGCTAAAGCGGCGACATCGAACGAAGTTGACCTGGAGCTTTTCCGCGCCATCAATTTTCTTTCCGGGGGCCTGCCGTCAGAATGCGCATGCATTCCTTGCCCTTTCCCTATCGATAATCCCAGCCGCGCTGGGTTTCAATGCCAAGCTGCACGCTTGCTGTGCATCTCGCCCGCAAAAAGGGCTCGCGGCTACAGGAATTCTCGCCAAAGATTTTCAGAACGGGAATTGACTTGGATTATGAGTTGCGCTCCTATGAATACGCATTCACCATCATAGCCCGAGGGGGTCCGATGGCGGATTACAGGGAGATTCTCATGAACAAACGCGCGCTGCTTGCGTCGGTTGGCGCCTTAACCATGGTTGTTGGCTTCGCAGGTGCTGCTTCGGCAGACGAGGCAAGCGACGGCTTGGCCCGGGCCCAGGAAAACCTCGTCAAATATACCTCGAAGCCCGACTTCGTTGCTCCGGGCGACGCCTTCGATGCCAAGGCCTGTGCGGCCGGCAAGAAGATGATGTCGATCCCCAACAATAGCGGCAACCCCTTCCTCAAGGGCATCATCGACCGCATGAAGGCGGCCGGCGCCGAAGTCGGCCTTGAAGTGCGTGAATGGGAAAACCAGGGCCAGCCGAGCCAGTGGGTCCAGGGCATCGAACTCGCAACGCGCGAAAAATACGACATCATTGACCTGATCTCGGGTATCGATCCGGCCACCGTCGCCCCGCAGCTCCAAGCTGCCAGCGATGCCGGCGTCAAGGTCATGACCTCGCACTTCTACGACCCGAGCTTCGAACAGCACCCCGTGGTATCGAGCTCGCTGACCATCGGTTTCGGTGAAATCGGCACGATCCTCGCCGATTGGTCGACTGTCGCGACAGAAGGCAAGGCCAATGTCGCGCTGGTCATCTCGACCGACGTGCCGCCGACCATTCCGCTCGTTGAAAACTTCAAGAAGCAGCTCGCCGAGAATTGCCCGAACTGCAAGATCGTCACTGAGATCAATGTCGGCGTGACCGAATGGGGCACCAAGATCCAGCCAGCCGTGCAGACCGCGGTGCAGGCCAATCCCGACATTAATGTCGTGATCCCGATCTATGACTCGATGAGCCAGTTCGTCGTTCCCGCGCTTCGCCTTGCCGGCAAGACCGGTGAAGTCAAGCTCGCGACCTTCAATGGCACGCCCTTCGTGCTTGACTATATCGCCCAAGGCCTAGCCGATATGGACATCGGGGAAAGCCTCGACTGGATCGCCTACGCAACGATCGACGGTCACTTGCGCGATGCTTGCGACCTGCCGACGCCGACCGCGCTCAACGTGCCCTTCTATATCTTCGACAAGAACAACATTGCCGAAGCCGGCACCCCGGCCCAGTTCGATACCGGCTATGGCGATGCCTACAAGTCCGGCTTCCGCAAGCTCTGGGGCCTCGAATAATGACCGCACTGTCGGATCACGCACTCCCCGATCCGACCAACCATCCGGGGGCGCTTCAGGCGCTCCCGGTGCTGTCGGTGTCCAATATTTCCAAAACCTTTGGCGGCGCCAAGGCGCTGCAGAACGTCTCGTTCAAGGTCATGCCCGGCGAGGTTCATGGACTTCTGGGCAAGAACGGCTCCGGCAAATCGACGCTCGTCAAAATCCTCGCCGGCTTCCACGCGCCCGACGAGGGCGGCACGCTGGAATTCAACGGCGAACGCGTCAGCCTCCCCTTGAAGCCCGGCGATTATCGTCGGCTCGGCATGGCTTTCGTCCATCAGAATTTGGGCCTCATCCCGTCGCTGACGGTGATGGAAAATCTGCGCCTCGTGCCGCTGACCACGGCCAAGTCCGCCTATATCAACTGGTCCGCCGAGGAGCGCGCGACTCGACAGGCGCTGGCCCGCTTTGGCCTCGATATCGACCCCAGTGAGCGCGTCGATCGCCTGACTCCGGTGCAGCGCGCTTTGCTCGCCATCGTCCGCGCCTTCGAAGAAATCGAAGCTTCGCGCGCCGTCACCGGCCGCCCCGGCCTTGTGCTCCTCGACGAACCGACGCCCTTTCTCCCGGCGGCCGGCGTGGCCCAGCTCTTTGATATGGTGCGCTCGATCACCCGCTCTGGCTCGAGCGTTATCTTCATCTCCCATGACATCGACGAGGTCATGGAAATCACTGATTCAATCACGGTCCTCCGCGACGGCGTCATGGCTGGCGAATTGAAGCGCGCCGACGCCACGCACGAGACCATCGTCAAGATGATCGTCGGCCGCAGCCTCACCAAGGCTGAGCGGCCCGCCGGTCCCGCCATCAGCCGCCCGGTCTATGCGCGCATTTCTGGTCTCGCCGGCAAGATGCTGCAGCCTTCCGACATCGATGTGGGCAAGGGCGAAATCCTCGGGCTTACCGGCCTCATCGGTTCGGGCTATGCCGAAGTGCCCTATCTCGTCTTTGGCGCACATCCTGCGCGTTCCGGCACGATCGCCGTCGAGGGCGGCAAGGCGTTCGACCAGAAGACGCTGTCGCCAAAGGCCGCCATCGACATGGGTTTCGCCCTTTTGCCTGGTGACCGCCAGGGCGCGAGCGGCGTCGATAGCCTCCCTATCGTCGACAACATGTTTCTGCCCGATGTTTCCCGCTTTTTCCGCGGCGGGTTCCTGCGCAATGGCGCCATGGTGCGCGAGGCCAAATCGCTGGGCACAACCTTTGAAGTGCGCCCCAATGACCCCGGCCTCAAACTTTCAGCCCTCTCAGGCGGCAATGCCCAAAAAGTGCTGATTGCGCGCTGGATGAACCGCTCGCCCAGCCTCCTGCTTCTCGACGAACCGACCCAGGGCGTCGATGTCGGCACCCGCCAGCAGATCTTTGCCGCGCTCCGCGCCGCTGCAGCCAAGGGCATGTCGGTTATCTGCGCCAGCTCGGAGGCCGAACAGCTGGCCGAGATCTGCGATCGTGTTCTGGTCTTTTCCAAGGGCAGCATCTGCACCGAAATCTCGGGCGATGCCGTCACCAAGGATGGCATTTCCGAAGCCTGCTACGCCACAGCCGCGCCCCTTTCCACCCCATCCCAATCTTCGCGGGTTGCATCATGACCGACGCCCTCTCGACCCCGTCCGCCGCCAAGCCCGCAGTCAATCTCACGCGCCAGTTCGAGCGCATCGCCTTGCTGCTGGTCTGGGTTGTTATCATCGGCCTCTTCAGCGCCGCGATGCCCTCGGCCTTCTTTAACTGGGGCAATTTTTCGATCATGTTCGCCTCCTATGCCCCGGCAGCCTTGCTGGCATTGGCGATCATCATTCCGCTGACGGCAGGCGACTATGACCTCTCCGTCGGCGCGACGCTGACGCTCTCCGCCTCGACTATCGGCGTCCTCAATGTCTGGCACCAGATGCCGATCGGCCTCGTGCTTTGCATCGTTCTGGCCATGGGTGTGCTGGTTGGGCTCTTCCACGCGCTCTTCATCATCTATTTTCGCGTCCCCTCGCTGGTCGTGACCCTCGGGTCCACCTCGCTGATGAGCGGCGCCGTGCAATGGATGACCAATTCCTCGACCATTGGCGGCATCGACAACAACCTGATCATGGCCGCCGTCGGCTATCGCCTTTTCGGCATTCCCTATGCCTTCTACTACGCTTTGGCCGCAGGCCTGATCATGTGGTACATTTTCGATTACACCCCCCTCGGGCGAAAGTTGCTCTTCGTCGGGCGCGGGCGTGAAGTCGCACGGCTCAACGGGATCGCCGTCAATCGCGTGCGCGTCGGCGCCCTGGTCATGTCTGGCGTTCTCGCCTCGGCCGCCGGCATTCTTTATGCAGGTGTGCTGGGTTCAGCCGACCCCTATTCGGGCCTCAACTTCCTGCTTCCCGCCTTCGCCGCCGCATTCCTCGGCGCCACCACCATCCAGCCGGGACGCTTCAATCCCTGGGGTACTCTGGTCGCCGTCTATTTCCTCGCGACCGGCATTACCGGCCTTTCCATGCTCGGCATCCCGCTTTGGGTCACCAATGTCTTCAATGGCGGCGCTCTGATCCTGGCAGTCACCATTTCCCAGATCACCCGCGGTCGCGAAGCCTCAGACCTCGGCTAAATTTAAGGCGCGACAAGCGCAGGAGGACCATCTTGGCCACCCATCTCAAAACTGCCGAGGCCGCCGCCGGGCGCGCCGAGGCGGACAGCAAAGTTCGCTCTACGGTTGAAGGTATTCTGGCCGACATCGAGGCGCGGGGCGACTCCGCCGTGCGCGAACTCTCGGCCAAATTCGATAACTGGTTGCCCGAGAATTTCAGGCTCTCTGAGCAGGATATCGAAGCCGCGATGTCGAAGGTTTCGGCGCGCGACCTGGAAGACATCCGCTTTGCCCAAGCGAATGTCCGCCGCTTTGCCGAACACCAGAAGGCAGCGCTGCGGGACGTCGAGGTCGAAACCGAGCCGGGCGTTTTCCTTGGCCACAAGAACATACCGGTCGATGCCGTCGGCTGCTATGTCCCGGGAGGCAAATATCCCATGGTTGCCTCGGCGCATATGAGCGTCCTCACGGCAAAGGTGGCCGGCGTCAAGCGCGTCGTCGCTGCCGCGCCACCATTTAAGGGCGGAGCGCATCCGGCCATCGTTGCGGCCATGCACCTGGCTGGCGCAGATGAAATCCTCGTGCTCGGCGGCGTGCAGGCCATCGGCGCCATGGCGCTCGGCACTGAAACCATTGCGCCGGTGGATATGCTTGTTGGGCCCGGCAATGCCTTCGTCGCCGAAGCCAAACGCCAGCTTTATGGCCGCGTCGGTATCGACCTTTTTGCCGGCCCAACCGAAACCCTCGTCATTGCCGATGATACGGTCGACGCCGAAATCTGCGCCACCGATCTTCTGGGCCAGGCCGAGCACGGCCCGACTTCACCGGCCATTTTGCTCACCACTTCGGAAAAGCTCGCCCGCGAAACCATGGCCGAGGTGGAGCGCCTGCTGACCATTCTGCCGACGGCTGAGATCGCCCGCGTCTCTTGGCGCGACCATGGCGAAGTCATCCTCTGCGCCGATGACGCGGAAATGCTCGCGGTCGCCAATGAACTTGCCTTTGAGCACGTCCAGATCATGACGCATGATCCCGATTACTTCCTCGACAACATGACCAACTATGGCGCCCTGTTCCTCGGCGCCCGCACAAATGTCGCCTTTGGAGACAAGGTCATTGGCACCAATCACACCCTGCCCACCAAGCGCGCGGGCCGTTTCACCGGCGGGCTGTGGGTCGGCAAGTTCCTGAAAACCTGCACCTATCAGCGGATCACCACGGACGCTGCAAGCGCCAAGATCGGCGCCTATGGCTCCCGGCTATCCATGCTGGAGGGTTTTGCCGGGCACGCCGAACAGGCCAATATCCGCGTGCGCCGCTTCGGCGGTCGTAACGTCCCCTATGCCAGCGCCGCCGAGTAAACCAGCATGACCCTGCCCCGATCCCACAGTTTCCGCCTCGACGGCAAACGCACTCTCGTGACCGGGGCTGGTCGGCGTCGGGGCCTGGCTGTTGGCTGGACCGCAGAGTAAAGAAATCACTCATGAAAATTCGCGCTGCCATTCTCGAGCAATCCGGTCTTTCCGCGCCATACGCGAGCTCGAAACCCCTGCGGATCGGGGAGATTGAACTCAGCGGGCCGGGTCAGGGCGAGGTTCTGGTGAAAGTCATGGCGGCGGGGCTTTGCCACTCCGATCTTTCTGTCATCGACGGCAATCGGCCGCGGCCTTTGCCTATGGTTTTGGGGCACGAAGCGGCGGGGATAATTGAGGCGCTGGGGCCGGGGATAGATGATTTTGCGGTTGGCGATCACGTGGTCTTCGTTTTCGTGCCGAGCTGCGGGTCGTGTGAATGCTGCTCGGATGGACACCCTGCCCTCTGTATTCCAGGCGCGGCGGCCAATGGCGCCGGGGTGTTGCTGTCTGGCGAGCGGCGACTGCATGAGCATGACCACGCGCTCAATCATCATCTCGGCGTTTCGGCCTTTGCCGAATATGCGACCGTATCGCGGCGCTCATTGGTCAAAATCGACAAGTCGCTTCCCTTTGAGGAAGCGGCGCTTTTCGGCTGCGCCGTGCTGACAGGCGTCGGCGCCGTCTTCAATGGGGCCAAGGTGGCGCCAGGCGATAAGGTCGCGGTCATTGGGCTTGGCGGCGTCGGCATGGCGGCGCTGATGGGCGCCAAGGCGGCGGGAGCCGAGCAGATCGTCGCCGTGGACCTGTCACGCGAAAAGCTCGATCTGGCGCTGAGCATGGGCGCGACGGATGTCTTTCAGGCCACCGCAGAGGGTGTCGTCGACGCCATCAAAGAGGCGACGCATGGCGGGGTCGATCATGCCATTGAGCTCGCAGGCTCAGTGGCGGCGCTGCAGACCGGTTATCAGATCATTCGGCGCGGCGGGCAATTGACGACGGGTGGCTTGCCGGCACCAACGGCGAGCTTCGCCTTCTCGCCCGTCAATCTCGTCGCCGAAGAAAAAACCATACGCGGCAGCTATTTGGGCTCATGCGTGCCAGCGCGAGACATTCCGCGCTTCGTGCGGCTTTACAAGCGCGGCATCCTGCCGGTGAACCGCTTGCTGTCCGAGGTCATGCCGCTCAGCGAGATCAATGCAGGCTTTGACAAATTGCGAGAGGGAAGCCTGCTGCGCGGCGTCGTCACCATGGGGCATTAAGCCCTTGGCCGGCCGACACTTCTCGGCCGGCACTTAAAGATTTCCACAGTTACTCTTATCGCTTGCACGCAAAAATCACTTACCCTATAAGGCCGATGGCTTGCAGCTCAGTGCTGCGAATAGAATGCCCGAGTAGCTCAGTTGGTAGAGCAGCGGATTGAAAATCCGCGTGTCACTGGTTCGATTCCGGTCTCGGGCACCACTCTTTTCCCTTACATTTTCAACTGTCTAGCCGCCCTCACGCTGCGTGCAGCTTTTCCATGTGGTCGCGGATCAGCGCGAGGTCGGCATCGAACTTGGCGCTTTCTTCTCGCTTTTTTTGTGGGTCGGGAATGCGGAGGAGATAGGAGGGGTGGTTGGTGATGAAGAGCACGGCGCCATCTTCGAGCGGGATCGGCTGACCGCGCATCTTTGAGATCGTAACCGCTTTGCCCAGAAGGCTTTGGGCCGCGCTGGCGCCGAGGGCGACGACGATCTTGGGTTTCAGAAAATCGCGCTCGAGATTAAGCCAGAAGCGGCAGGCCTGGATTTCACCGGCATTGGGCTTTTGGTGGATGCGGCGCTTGCCGCGTGGCTCGAACTTGAAGTGCTTTACCGCATTGGTGACATAAAGGCGGCTGCGGTCTATGCCGGCCTTTTCCATAGCTTCGTCAAAGACTTGACCGGCAGGACCGATGAACGGGCGACCAGCGAGATCCTCTTGGTCGCCGGGCTGCTCGCCAACGAACATGACCTCAGCCTGGGCAGGGCCTTCGCCAAAGACCGGTTGCGTGGCGTGCTCGTAAAGCGGACACCGGCGGCAGCCGCCAATCGCCTCTGCAGCATCGCTAAGCGATTGAATATCCTTAGCTTCTTCCTCGACCTTATGCGCTTTTTGGCGCGTGTGGCGTGCGGGCGGCTGGGTCGCGGCGCGGGCGATCATGTCCTGCTCCATTTGCCTGGCATTGCGGATCAAGGGAGCAATGCGGGCCGCTTCGGGCAGGTTGCGCCAATATTTCATCGGCATTTCCGACTTCATCATCGCGACCTTGAGGCGGGCCGGATTGAAGATGGAATCGTAATAGGTCTGCCAATCATCCTCCACCGCATCCTCGGCGGGGATATCTTTCTTCGAGCCACCGGGACCGAAGCGCAGATTTTCCTTGTCCCAAAAGGCACTTGAATAGGGTGTGACGATACCCCAAACCATGCCTGCAAAGCGGCGAGTAAAGAAAGGCGCAGTGGCTTCGAGGGTATAATGTTCGGGCTCGAACCAGGCGATGTAGTGCTCTTCTTCGGCGTCGGGAATGGCACGGAAGCGGACGAAAGCCTTCATCTTGTGCGCATCGCGACGCACTGCAGAGGCCAGTTTCGTTAACATTCCGGTATCGGCGTCAGCAGCATTAGCGAGAATTCGTGAATCCTGCTGCAGGCGCCAGAGCATCCGATAGAGCAGCGCGAAGCGTTCTGGCTCGGAATGCTGGATGACCGACCCGGCAAGCTCCATGAACTGGCGAGGGACGGAACCGATCGGACCATCGGTCTGTGGCAGCATGTCGTCGCCCGCTTCGAAGAGCCCGTTCTCTTCCGCCCCAACCCGCCAGACGACTTGCGAGGGTTTTAAGCCAGCCACGAGCAGGCGGCGCGCCTTGCTGCGCCACTCATCGAGATCATTAAGATGGTCGAGCCGGACGGACAGCATCAGAAAAGCTCGAGCTGTTTGGGCTGGGGCGTGAGCTTTTGCTTGAGCTTGATGTCGTCGGTGAGACCGCCGGGGGTCCAATCGGCTGCCGAGATGAAGGGACGCACCTTGTCGATCGAGGCTGTGAGGCGCGAGACGTCGGCAAGCGTCAGGCGATGATGGCGGCGCGAGGTGATGACGCGATCGACGGCACGGACGCCGAGGCCGGGAACGCGCAGCAGCATTTCGCGGTCGGCGCGATTGACGTCGACTGGGAAACTCTGGCGGGTTTTGAGCGCCCAGGCGAGCTTTGGATCGATATTGAGATCGAGATGACCGCCCTCCCCGCCCGCCACGATTTCGGGGACGTCGAAGCCATAAAAGCGAATGAGCCAATCGGCCTGGTAAAGGCGATGCTCGCGCATCAGCGGGGGCGGCGCGAGCGGCAGGCGCGATGAGGCGTCGGGGATGGGCGAGAAGGCGGAGTAATAAACGCGCTTGAGCCGATAGCCGGAGTAGAGGCCGGCGGCGCGCGTGAGGATGGCGCTGTCATCGGCCTTATCGGCGCCGACGATCATCTGGGTCGATTGTCCGGCGGGGGCAAACTTTTCGGGTTTGGCTTTTGACGGCTTATTGTCGGGTGTCGCTTCATCGAGCTTGCCACGCAGCCGTGCCATGGCGGTGCGGATTTCCGATGGACGCTTTTCCGGCGCGAAATGTTCGAGCGCGGAATCGGTGGGCATTTCGATATTGGTCGAGAGACGATCGGCCCATCGGCCAGCTTCGGCAAGAAGCTCGGGCGCTGCATTGGGAATGACTTTGAGGTGGATATAGCCGGCAAAAAGATGGACCTCGCGCAGAGTGCGTGCGACGCGGACCATTTCCTCCATCGTATAATCCGGAGAGCGGATGATGCCGGAGGAGAGGAAAAGTCCCTCGATGTAATTGCGCTTGTAAAAATCGAGGGTGAGGCGAACGACCTCATCGACCGAGAAGCGGGCGCGGGCGACGTTGGAAGACGAGCGATTGATGCAATAGGCGCAATCGTACACGCAGAAATTGGTCAGCAGTAGTTTCAGAAGAGAAATGCAGCGACCATCGGGCGCATAGGAATGGCAGATGCCGCTGCCTTCCGTCGAACCGATGCCGCCGGTCTTGGCACTATTGCGCTTTTCCGTGCCGCTGGAGGCGCAGGACGCATCGTATTTTGCAGCATCGGCAAGAATGGCGAGTTTTCGCGAGAGCGTCAGAGCAACCATTGTTCTTCCTTTGTTCTAGAAGTAGCGGCAGTCCGGCGCCCGTGCATGTGAAAAAGACATGTCTGAGGAAATTGTGATGAGGGACGGCTCGGGAGATTCCCGCTTCCGCGGGAATAACGCGGTGATAAAACGTGTCGCAGGAGATTGGCCGTGGAGACCGCATAATGGATATATTGAACAAACTGCCCGCCAACGAGCCTGTATCGCTGATTGCCGAATTTACCGCGCGGGAGGGCAAGGCGGAGGAAGTCGCTCTATTGCTCGCTGGGCTGGCCACCGATGTGCGCGCCGAGCCGGGCAATGTGGTGTTTGACACCTATCGTCGCTTCGACGCTCGGCAAAAATTCGTGGTCTACGAAATCTACAAAGACCGGGCGGCGTTCGAGGCGCATATTTCGGCAGAGTATGGCGCCGTGTTCAACGCCAAATTGCGGACGCTGATCGAGGAGCCCAATTCGGTGTTGACGTTTCTGAGCGCGGTCTGATCTTCAGGTGGCGTTTGGAAGGGTCTGTGCTATGCCCGGGGCAATTAGAGGGGCTGACCATGCCGACGCTTTATTTCGTTCAGGGTTTTAGACAGAAGGGCCGCAAGCTCGAGCCGGATATGCCGACAGCGCACAAATCCGCCGAGGCGGCGATTGCTTCGGCCGAGCGCATTGCGCCCTCGCGCGCCGGTATCTGGGCCTATTCGGCCGATGTCGATGTCGAAGCCGATACTTATGACGAGCCCAAAGTGCTCTTCAAGGCGGGGACGCTGCCTGCAGGGGTGGCCGACTAATCGTTCGGAAATCGACACCAGTGCGTTGCTATTGTCTTTCTTTGTCTAACGCGCCGTCTGCCATACATTCATGAGCGAAGACGGCGCCTGGCGCCGCGTGAATTGGGAGACATTACATGACCCTCGAACTTGGCGGCATCCACCACCTGACGGCAGTGACCGCCGACGCACCGCGCAACCTCAAATTTTACACCCAGACGCTCGGCATGCGCCTCATCAAGAAGACGGTGAACCAGGACGACACCTCGGCCTATCACCTCTTTTACGGCGACGGAGTCGCCTCGCCCGGCGCCGACCTGACCTTCTTCGATTTTCCCACCCTGCGCGAACAGCGCGGCAATCACACGGTTGGCCGCACGGGCCTCCGCGTCGACAGCGAAGAAACGCTGAAATGGTGGAAGGAGCATCTCGAGGCCAATCAGGTTTCTACGAGCGGCATCAAGGAACGTCTGGGCCACGTCTCCATGGATTTCGAGGATTTCGAGGGCCAGCGCTTCCGTCTCGTCGTCGATGGGCGAAACAAGGTGATCCCTTGGGCCAAATCGCCTGTGCCGGAAGACAAGCAGATCATCGGGCTCGGCCCGATCACGCTGTCGGTGCCGAAACTAGAGCCGACCGATGCCATGCTGACGCGCGTGATGAACATGCGCCAGGTGCGGCACTATGCGGCCCGCGAACGCGGCGGCGAAGTGTTCGTCTATGAAATGGGTCCGGGCGGCCCGGCAGCGGAACTGCACGTTTCGGTCGATCCGAGCCTGCCGCGGGCACGGCCCGGCGCCGGCGGCGTGCATCACGTTGCCTTCCGCACGCCGGATCAGGATTCGCTGCATGAATGGATCGAACGGGTGAACAGCTTTGGCATTCGGTCTTCGGGCGAAGTCGAGCGGTTCTATTTCACCTCGCTCTATTTCCGCGAGCCCAATGGAATTCTGTTCGAGATTGCGACGGATGTGCCCGGATTTGCGGCGGATGAGCCTATGGAAACGTTGGGCGAAAAACTGTCGCTGCCGCCGTTTCTCGAAGGGCGCCGGGCGCAGATCGAAGCGGGGTTGAAGCCGTTGGTTTGAACTGACGATGCAGCGCCGGTGGAGGGATCCCCCTCATCCGGCGCTGCGCGCCACCTTCTCCCCGAGAGGGAGAAGAATAAGAGGTGCTCAACTCCCACCTCCGCTTACCTTCTATTCCTCTCCCACTTGGGGAGAGGTGGCTCGGCGCAGCCGAGTCGGTGAGGGGGTCACTCCGCGTCCGGCTCCAGCATGGCCGCGTCTCTCACCAACCTGACGAACTCGGCGCGATAGCCGCCTTCGTCAATGCCGCGAGCGGATTGGGCCAAGGCTTCGATTTCGGCCCAAGTCATGTCACTGCCATAAGCGCTGCCGCGGAGTTTTTGGCCGAAGGCGGCGACGGCGGTGGCGAATTGAGCATCGATCCCGGCGACGGCGATGTCGTCATAGCCGACCGCTGGGGTCACCGGCTGTTCGATCAACTGGCTGACGCTTTCGCCAGGCAGCTTGTAGCGGATTTTGAGAAAGGCGAGTTCGTCGCTGGCGGCGGGTTGCGTCGTTTCACTGCCATAGCGCAGGGGATCGACCTGGCCTTCACCGGTAGGCGTGATTTCGTAAAGCGCGGTGACCGTGTGGCCGGCGCCGATATCGCCGGCATCCACCGCGTCATTGTTGAAATCCTCGCGGTTGAGATGTCGGGTTTCGTAGCCGATGAGGCGGTATTCCGAGACGAGCGCGGGATTGAACTCGACCTGGACCTTGACGTCCTGGGCAATGGTGTGGAGCGTGCCGCCGACTTCTTCGACGAGCACCTTTTTGGCCTCGGCGAAGTTGGAAATGTAGCTGGCATTGCCATTGCCGTTCTGCGCCAGCGCCTGCATGGTCGCATCATCAAGATTGCCGCGGCCAAAGCCGAGCACAGAAAGGCTGATGCCGGACTGGCGCTTTTTGGAGATGAACTGTTCCAGCGCCTTAGGGTCATCGATCCCGACATTGAAATCGCCATCGGTCGCGAGGATCACCCGATTGGTGCCATCGACCTTGCCCTGTTCGGCAAGGCGATAGGCAAGCTCGATCCCTTCGGCGCCGGCAGTGGAGCCCCCTGCCCCAAGCTCGTCGAGCGCGGAGAGGATTTTTGCCTTGTCGCTGGACGAAGTGGGTTCGAGCGCGACACCGGCTGAACCAGCATAGGTGACGATTGAAACCGTGTCCGTATCGCTCAACTGATCGAGCAGCAGCGCAAAGGAGCGTTTGAGGAGCGGCAGCTTGTCGGGTTCATCCATCGAGCCCGAAGTATCGATGAGGAAGACAAGATTGCTCGGCGGGATGGCTTCGGCGGGCGGGGCATAGCCGCGAATGCCGATGGCCATGATCTCGGTCTTGTCGTTCCAGGGCGTCGGGAAGATTTTGACCGTCGGCTTGAACGGCATGTCGGCGCTGGGGGCGGCCGGGTAGTCGTAGGGGAAATAGTTGATCAGCTCTTCGATGCGCACGGCATCGGGCTCGGGGACAAAACCGTCTTCGAGCTGGCGGCGGACATAGGAATAGCTCGCCGTGTCGACATCGAGCGAGAAGGTCGAGACCGGCTCTTCGGCGGCGATCTTGAGGCGCTGCTCGTCAAAGCTGGTAAATTCGTCGCCAGTCGGTTCGGTGGCTGATGTGCCGACATAGGCGGGGCTCATGGCGCTGTCCTGCGCCAGCGTTATCGGCGCGGCCGGTGGCGGCGGGACGGCGGACGGCATGCGCATCATCGACGGCGCGGCTTCGCTTTCGAGCATCGGCTCTGGCGCAACCGGCATGGTTGTCACGGCCGGCGCTTCGCTCCGCGTATCGACCGGCGCGGGCTCAGCCTCTTCGACGGGCTGCGGGGCTGGAGCCGGACGGCTGACCGACTGCGTCGGCGAAAGAGCGGTCGAGGAATAGAGCTGCCAGCCGAGCGGCAGGACGAGGAGGGCAATGGCGGCAGTGCCGATGGGAACGCGCATATCCATGATCGAAATCCTTTTGAAGGAAGCGAAGATGGACATGAGACGGCGGGCCGCGGGATTTCCTTTGGCCGGGATTTTGGATTTTTCGGTTTCGGCTTCGAATGCGGCGCGGGCGGCGGCGAGCGCAGCGGCTTTAGCCGCATCGCGCGGCCGCGGAGCCGGCGCATTGCGGAGCTGGTCGAAGGGATCGGGGCGATGATCGGTCATAGGAGCCCCCTCAAGGTCTTGCGGGCTTCGTGGACGTGAAAAGAGACTGTGGCTTCCTTGATGCCCATGATCTCGGCGGCGCGGGCATGAGAAAGGTCTTCGGCATAAACGAGGAGCACGGCATCGCGCTGCTTTTCCGGCAGGCGGCGCACCGCATCCCAAAGCTGGCTGCTGGTCGCCGCATCTTCCTGCGAGGGCGCTTCTTCGGTTGGGGCGATCTCGGCATAGGCATCGACATGGGCGCCGCGGCGGCGGCCGGCGCGCTGAAAATCGCGCACCATATTGATGGTGATCCGATAGACCCAACTCGAGAAGGCGCTGCGGCCGTCAAAACTTTTGAGCGCTGCACCGAGCCGCACGCAGACATCCTGCGCGATGTCCTCGGCGTCGGGCGCATTGCCGCACCAGCGCCAGGCCGTACGGAAAATGCGGTCGTATTGGTCTTCTATCAATTCGGCAAAAGCCTCGGCATCGCCATTTTGGGCGCGCCGCACCAAGGCCTCGGAATAGGCATGGGTCGGATCGGGGATGGATGCGGCAGTCAGTCCCACCAAGCTTGCCTGCACATGGAGCCTCTTTGGCGCTAGTTTAGCGTAAGACGAATCCTCTTCGGCGATCCTTTGGTCGTCGCGCAGATTTTTTGCGGGAAAACTTTTGCCATGACCGACAGCCCCTTCAAGCTCAATCGCACGCGGATCTTCCTCCTCGCCATGGGGGCGCTGATCCTGCTCATTACGATATCGATGATGATGGGGGGGCTCGGCTCGTATCAGGCACTGCGCGATGCGGCGAGTGCGGGCGTGCAGCCATCGGCGGAGCAGACTGCAAACTAAGAGTTCTGCCTTTTCGAAACCCGCGGCACCTTGGCGCCGCGGGAAGAGTGGTGGTGAGCTTATTTTGCGGCGGTGCCGGTGCGGATGCCTTCGAAGGCTTCGTTCAGAGCCGTGGCGGCATCAGCCAGTTCCTTGCGTTCGCCGGCGAGCCAGGCCGTGTCGCCCTCGATGGTCGCATGCTGTTCGGCAATCATGCGCGCCACTTCTGCCGGCTGCGGACCGCCGAGGCCCAGGCTGGCATTGACCATGCCTTGTGGGCTTAGCGCCTCGCGGAACCGCTCTTCGGTGAGCGGGAAGGCAGTATCGGCGAGATCATATTCCGCCGCCGCTTCGGCAAATATCTTCTCGGCTTCTGCAAATGGCAGGTCGGCAGGCTTGAGCGCATTGGCGCGGCCATAGGTCACGAGCATGGAGGCGAAGTGGTGCCCGACGCGGAAGGGAACGTCGGCCTCGCGCTGCAGCACGTCGGCCAATTCGGTTGAGGTTGAATAGTCGGCATTGACCTCGGCCAGCGCCACGGCTTCGCGGAACTCGAGATCCCCGAGGAGGCTTTCAAGCGAAGCGAGCATTTTGGTTGCCGCTTCCAGGGTTTCGGTGGCTGAATTGCCCTGATCACGGAGGCCATGAGGCAGATTGTGGGCGCCGAAATAGAACCCGGTGGACTTGGCGAGGACCGCGCTGGCATTGCCACGCACGGTATTGACCGAGTTCGGATTGCGCTTTTGCGGCATGATGCTGCTGCTGCCGGTGGTGCCATCCTTGAGGATCAGCCAGGGCGACGTGAACCGATATTGCGCTTCGATATCGGAGAGGAGCGTGCCGACGGTGAGCGCCATTGAATTGGCAACCCCCACCGCAACGCCACCGGTATCGATGCGCGACAGCTGATTGGCATCGAACGAATTTTCGAGGGCGCCGCCGAAGCCGAGAAGTTCGGCCAGTCGTTCGCGATCGACCGGGAAGCTCGACGTACCAAGTGCGGCCGAGCCCAGGGGCGACATGTTGACTTCGTCATAGAGGACTTTGACGCGCTCGGCGGCACGGTCAAGCGCCTGCACATAGCCGGTGATGTAGTGGCCGAGCGTGATCGGCTGCGCCTGAACACCGACCGTATAGGCAGGAACGATCGCGTCTGGATTGGTTTCGGCCAAAGTCAGCAGCGCGGTGCGCGTGTCGATCAGCGCCTGGAGCAATTGCAGTACGGCTTCGCGCTGGAACAACCGCTCGCTGGTCGAGCCGATATCCTGGCGGCTACGGCCCGAATGCATGCGAGTGACGTCAGGGCCGCCGATTTCGATCAGGAGCGGTTCGACCTGCAGATAATCGCCCGAGCGCGCGGCGCCTTCGACGGATTGATCTTCGATAACCTGCGCCACGGCATCGGCAATGGTGACGCCCAGATCGGCCGGGACGATGCCGGTTTCGACCACCATGACAGTCGATGCCTTGTTCATCTCCGAGAGCCAATAGAATGAATCTTGTGGAGCGTCCTGCGCCTGCAGGGACGTGCTGGTGAGCATTGCAATGGTCAAGGCAGCGCAGAACCCGGCTTTGCCGGGGCGAATTGGGGCAATCATGCTTTATCCTCCGAGGTGCCAGGCCTTCTCTTCGGAAGATCGAGGCACCGTGTGTGATTCTGCGGCCGTATTTCGGTCCGCGATGACGAAACACTTCCACACTGACCAGGCGTAGAATAATGCATAGTTCGACCAAAACCATGCGTGAGGCGCATATATGGATTTGTGGGCATTGCGGGTCCTCGACGCGGTCGTAACGGCCGGAACCATCAGCGGAGCCGCGGAAATCGTGCGCCGCACGCAACCTCAGATCAGCCGCATCGTGCGCGATCTCGAGGCAAAACTCGGCTTCGAACTGTTCTTTCGGATCGGACGAAGGCTGTCGCCTACGCCTAATTGCCTAGTCTATCTCGAAGAGAGCCGGGACATTCTCGACCGGGTAGCGGCACTCGACATCACCGCGCGGCAATTGCGAGCCCAGCAGCAGCCAGACCTCCACATCGTTGCGCCACCCTATGCTTTTCATGGACTACTGCCGCCCGTGGTGGCCCAATTGCGCGCGGAAATGCCCGATGTGCCTCTGACTGTGTCGGGTCTCCATCGGCAGGATAATGGCAAATGGATGATGCCCTCGGGGTTCAATGTGGGCCTTGCCGTCTTGCCTTTCGATTTGCCCGAAGTCATTCAGCAAAGCGTCGGGACTTTTGGCGCGGCGGTCATTTTGCCACGAGGGCATGCGCTTTCGGGTCGCGCGGTGCTGACCGTTCGAGATATCGACCAGCATCCCTTTGTCGCGCTGCGTCAAGCGGCGCCATTGCGGCGGCAACTCGATCGTCTGTTTGAGGCCGAAGGCATAAGGCCCAATATCGCGATGACGGTCCCCGACTCCACCTCGGCGCTGCGCATGGTGATGGAGGGTGTCGGCCTGACCGTGGGCGATATCTTTAGTGCCCGCTCAATTGGCGGCGCGCAGGTTGAAATCATTCGGTTTGAGGGTCTGCAGCCAGGGCAGCTTGGCGTGTTCTGGCCAAACACGTCAGCGAGCCACCCTGCCCGCACGCGTTTCCTTGAGATATGCACTGAGCTTTTAGCGCGACAGTGAACCGATGCGGCTAAAGACCCCGGCTCAAGGCCGGGTTCACATTTGCTCGCTAAGGCCGCCGAACGTTCAAGCCACCAAAGCCTGCGGCACCGCCTCTGCGATGAAGCCTCCCCCGAGCACTTCCGAGGTTTGACTGTCGTCGGCGTAGAAGACGCAGGCTTGGCCGGGGGAGATGCCGTATTCGCCGGTGACGAGGGTGACGTAGACTTCGCCGTCCTGCATCTGGATGACGGCGGGCTGGGGGCCGCGGGTGGAGCGAACTTTGACTTCCACCGGGGCGCCATTGCCGGCGCTGGCTTCGGCGAGCGGGATGGCTCCGAGCCAATTAACGTCGCGAAGGCGGACGGTGTGCGTTTTCAGCGCTTCGCGCGGCCCGACGATGACGCGGCCGGTGCGATGCTCGAGTTTGACCACATAGAGCGGTTCGGCGGCGGCGACGCCGAGGCCTTTGCGCTGGCCGATCGTGTAGTGAACGATGCCGTCATGCGTGCCGAGGACGCGGCCGTCGAGATGGACGATCTCGCCCTGGGCCAGCGCTTCGGGATGCATCTTGGCAATGATATCGGCGTATTTGCCCTGCGGCACGAAGCAGATGTCCTGGCTATCGTGCTTCTCGGCGATTTCGAGACCAAATTCGCGCGCGAGTTCGCGCACGGCTGGCTTGCTCATGCCCCCAAGCGGGAAGCGCAGGAAATCGAGCTGATCTTGCGTCGTGGCAAAGAGGAAATAGGTCTGGTCTCGATCGCTGTCGACGGGGCGGAAGAGCTGGCGGCGGCCATCTTCGCCGAGACGGGCCTGGACATAGTGGCCAGTCGCCAGAACGTCAGCGCCGAGATCGCGGGCGACGGTCATCAGGTCGACGAATTTCACCGACTGATTGCAGGCGATGCAGGGCACCGGGGTTTCGCCCTGCTGATAGGCATTGGCGAAGGGCTCGATCACCGAGGCCTTGAAGCGCTCTTCATAGTCGAGGACGTAGTGCGGGATCCCGAGCTTGGCGGCAACGCGGCGGGCATCGTGGATGTCCTGGCCGGCGCAGCAGGCGCCCTTGCGATGGGTGGCCTCGCCATGATCGTAAAGCTGCAGGGTAATGCCGATGACTTCATAGCCCTCTTGGGCGAGCACACCGGCAACGACGGAGGAGTCGACGCCCCCGGACATGGCGACAACAACGCGCGTGTCCTCGGGACGCTTGGCGATATCAAGCGAATTCAACATGTCTTTCCAATCCGGATGGGGTCAAGGGCCAGCGGATAAGCGTGAGCGGCTTCCATACGCCGAATGATGTTTCTAGGCAATCGGCGGCCCGGCAGGATTTGCCGGGTGGGGGTCAAACTGTTCCGAAGTACTGACCGAATGCAAAGCTGAGGAGAACAGACAGCGTGGTCCGACCAAAGCTAATCATCTGAAACTGATAGCAAAATTTCGAAACGCGCAAACTGGCAAGGCGCTTGCATTGAGTGAAGGGAATTCATTCGTTCGACGGAGCGCAGTCATGGCTTCAACAGTGGCAAATCTGCTGACCTCGATGGTTGGCAATGTGGTCAAGCCTCAACCGATCATTCCGATCGGTGGGGGCGACGACAGCTTTGCACGCATGCTTGACGCTGCCGCGAACACACCGGCACGGCCAGAACAGCCTGCGACGCAACAGACAGCGCCGAGCGATAGCGCGCCAGCGTCGAGTGATGCTGCGCCCGCAGCGGACGAAAAACCCACCGAAACCACAGAAACGGCCAAGGCCGGTGAAACCACCGAGACCAAATCCGACGACGACAAGGATACCGGAACCGGCGAGAATAGCCTGGCGGAGAGCCTCCTGACGGCGCTCGCGGCGCTGGGGCTGAGCACCGAACAGGTCGGCCAGGCGGCCGCGACCAATGACCCGGCAGCCCTCGGCGAAGTCGAAGGCGCGCTCAACGATCTCGCCAAGCAACTTGGCATGGATCTCAAGACGCTGATGCAGCAATTGGCCGAGCTCGCCAAGGGCGTGGCGGCAGCAGGCGGTGGCAAGGATGATCTGGCGGCAAAGCTGAAAGCCTTTGTGGGCGATAAGCTCGGCGCCGCCGGTGTCGATCTCGATCCGGGCATCGAGGAGAGCTTTGCCAAGCTTTTGGGCGGGCTCGAAAAGCTCTCCAAGGCCATCCCGACCGAACCGGAACTGGCAACGCCCGAACTCAAGCTGACCGAACCCATCCTGACCGGCAAAGCGACTGCGACGGCGGCCGAAGAAAAGCCGGCAGTTGCCGCGGCGGACCTTGAAGCAAAGCCCGAGCGCAAGACCGAAGCCAAGCCGGCCGATGCCGCGCCAGCGGCACAGGACAAGGCGCCCAACGCTACCCAGTCCACGCGCCAGAATGCGCCTCAGGACAATAATTCGGCTGTGAGCGCAGCAGGCCCGGCACAAGCGGCGCAGCCCCAGAATGATCCCACGGCTCAACCCGTCAATGCCGCGACGACGCCGCGCATCGTCCAAACCGGCTATCAGACGAGCCAGCAGCAACTCAACCTGCCGCAGATCGCCTTCGAGCTATCGCGGCAAGTGGAAGGCGGCAATACCCGCTTCCAGATGCGGCTCGATCCGGCCGAACTGGGCCGTATCGATGTCCGGCTCGATATCGACCACAAGGGCCAGGTGCATGCCAAGCTGACCGTCGAAAAGGCGGAAACGCTGGACCTGATGCAGCGTGACCAGCGCGCCCTTGAAAAGGCGCTGCAGCAGGCGGGCCTTGATCAGAGCAAGACCAATCTCGAATTCTCGCTGAAGCAAAACCCCTTCGCTGGTGACCAGAACCAGCATTCGGGCAGCGAGCAAGGCGGGTTCGGCGGTGGCCAGGATGGCCAGGAAGAGACAGAAGTCGCCGCTCCCCCCATTACCCTTTATCGCGGCGCGCTTCAGGCGAGCGGCGTCAACATCATCGCTTAAGGACCCACCACCATGGTTGACGGCGTTTCCGGCTCTTCCAACGTAAGCAATAACAGTGGTCTTGCAGCTTCGCGCCAGACCATTGCGCAGAACTTTGACACCTTCCTCTCGATCCTGACGACGCAGCTCAAGAACCAGAACCCGCTCGATCCGCTCGACACCAACCAGTTCACCCAGCAGCTCGTGCAGTTCACCGGGGTCGAGCAGCAGCTCAAGACCAATGAATATCTCGGCAGCCTCCTGTCCTCGACCCAGAATGCGGGCCGCATGGACGCCGTCAATTATATCGGCAAGCAGGTGACGATTTCGGGCAAGACGACCCAGCTTTCCGGCACCCACGCGATGTGGAGCTACAATGCCGAAGCGAACGTCGCCAATGCCAATATCACCATCAAGAACGACAAGGGCGACACGGTCTATACCCAGGCCGGCTCGCTCAATATGGGCTCGGGCACCTTTGCCTGGGACGGCATCGGCAGCAATGGCCAGCCTATGCCCGACGGGCTCTACACACTGACGCTCGAAGGCACCAATGTGTCGGGCAAGAACGTCAAGATCACGACTTCCGCCATCGGCAAGGTGAGCGCGGTCGATTTCTCGTCGGGCTCCCCGATGGTAACGGTTGGCGCCGCCAAGGTGCCGCTGAGCGATGTCAGCGAAGTCCGCCTGCCGGACGCGACGACGACACCGGCTTCGTAAAGAGCCTAAGACTTTTCTTGATTGGCACCGCTGTCCGATGGGCAGCGGTGTTTTGGTTTCGGTTGCCACAAAGCGCTTGAGCCTTGAGCCCTGGCTTGCCATGAGAGGCTGCCCACCCTGCCCGCCGAACCGAGCCCATAGCCATGCAGCCGCACCAGCGCCTCTACTTCATGCAGTTTGCCTTTGCCATCACCATGGGCGGCATGCTGACGCGCCTGCCGGACCTGCAGGTGAAATTCGGGCTGACCGAAGGCCAGCTCGGGCTGATGCTTATTACCATGTCGCTCGGCGTCTTATGCGGCATCACCTTCCTTGGCCGCACGGTCGAGCGGCTTGGGGCGCGGACGGGGTCGTTCATCGCCATTTTTGGGGCCTCGGCGCTTTATGCGCTCGTGCCCTGGATGCCCAGCGCGCTCTGGGTAGCACCGGTGCTGTTTTGCGCAGGCCTCCTTGCCGGGGCGCTTGAAATCCTTATCAATGTCGAGGCCGACAGGCATGAGGCTCTGCTCGGCCGCCGGATCATGAGCCGTGTGCATGGCATGTGGAGCTTTGGGTTCTTCGTAACGGCGCTCGTCGCAGCGGGTCTGCGGCAGGCCGAGGTGTCGGTGGCGATCCATCTCGCGATTGCGCTGGTAGTGGTCGTCGTCTCTGGCGTCTTCATTCTTTCCAAGGTGGAAAACGCACCAGCGCGAGTGGAAGACCATGGCGGGCAGACGCACGCCTTTGCCTTCCCGACCATCGGCCTCCTGCCATTGTGCCTTCTTGGGGCCGCGCCGCTCTTTGTGGAGGGCGCAGGGGTCGATTGGTCGGCGATCTATATGCGCGACGTTTTCAGCGTCGAGCCGTTTATTGGCGGGCTCAGCGTGACGCTCTTTTCGCTTGCCATCGCCATTGGGCGGTTGAGCATGGATCGTGTCATCGATCGGTTCGGGCCACAGGCGGTCGGGCGCACGCTGCTGCTGGTGGCAACGCTCGGCGTGGTGATGGTCGCCTCGGCGCCCCATCCGCTCCTGGCGCTACTGGGCTTCATGCTGGCGGGGATCGGCTGCTCGTCGGTTTACCCGCTCGCTATCTCGGCGGCAGCGCGGCGGACGGACCGCCCATCGGCCGTTAATGTCGCGGCGCTGAGCCAGATGACCTTCGTCGTCTTCTTTGCCGGCCCGCCGCTTCTGGGGTTCCTGGCCGAGCATTTCGGCATCAGGACATCCTACTGGGTGATCGTCCCGGTCCTGGCCGTCGCGCTCCTTTTGACGGGTGCCCTGGCGCCGGAAAAGAGAGTCTAAAGCGGGTCGTGGCAAGTATCGCAAGCCCCGACAATTGATTGATATTTCTTCGCAATCTTAACGGGTTGTAAGTTTCCCTTTAGCGGTATCTTAAGCTCATCGGCCTACTCTCATCCTCATATGGTCAGGTTTGAGTAGAGAGTAAAATGACCGTACAGATGCGTCCTCGCGTAAAGTACGTTATCGGTCCGGACGGCAGCCCGCTCACTATTGCGGATCTGCCTCCAGCCAATACCCGCCGTTGGGTTATCCGCCGCAAAGCGGAAGTCGTCGCGGCTGTTCGTGGTGGTCTCCTGAGTCTCGAAGAGGCTTGTGACCGCTATACGCTCAGTGTCGATGAGTTTCTAAACTGGCAAGCCGCCATCGATAAGCATGGCCTTGCCGGGTTGCGGACAACCTGGATCCAGCATTACCGCGAAGGCTAAACGCCTTCGTTTGGGATCGCGACAACCCCCAGGCCCATGGGCCTCGGGGGTTTTGCGCGTTGGCTAAAGCCTCAGGGAATATTATCCGGCATCCATTTCGCGCCTGCAGGGCGCTGGCGCAGACGCTCATAATGCGCCTCGACATGGGGCAGCGCCTTGCGCTGGAAAGGTGTGCGCAGCCAGCGATGCGTCGAAAGACCCAACGCTATATCGGCGATCGAAAAGTCCTCGCCGGCAATGAAAGGCGCTCCCTTCGCCAATTCGGCATCGAGAATGTCCATCTGCCCATTCCAGCGACTGACTGATTCGGCAATTTTTGCCGGGTCGTCATAGCCGGGTGTCTTTCGGGCGAGCGCGTGATGGGCATATCCCCAGGCCGGATTGAGCTCGGTTGCCTGCCATATCAGCCACTGAAACGCGCGGCCATGGGCGTGAATGTCCACAGGGAGCAGGGCTGAGCGCGTCTTGGCGAGGTAAAGCAGGATGGCATTGCTCTCCCAAAGCGTCAGTCCATCATCGTCGATGAAGACCGGGATCTGGGCATTGGGGTTAAGAGCCAGGAATTCCGGGACTTTGGGTTCGCGGATGGGCAATCCCCAATCCTCCCGATCATAACTTTCACCCAATTCGTCCAGCGCCCACAACACTTTGCGCACATTGATCGAGGTGACGCGCCCCAAAACTCGAACCATGGAAATCCTCGTTGTCTACCCGGCAAATCTTGCCTGATTTTGCGTTTCGCATCGAGTGGTTAAGACATTGTTTACCATCTGGTGGGTAATTTTTGCCCAGCGGTCGACGGGGGCTCCCACGACTGCACTAGAACAAACTCGAGTGGCAGCGTGGATAGTCTCACTACTCTCATCAACCGCATCGGCATTGCACGTCTCGCTGCGATGGCGACTGTGGCCGTGCTCATCCTGGGTTTCTTCGTCTTCCTGATGATGCGCTCCCAAACCCCAAATCTCGCGCCGCTCTATAGTGGTCTGAGCCTTGAGGACTCCTCGGCCATCATCACCCAGCTTGAAGCCTCGAGCGTTCCCTACGAACTGCGCGGCGACGGCGACACCATTCTCGTGCCGCGCGACCAGATCACGACCGTCCGCATGAACCTTGCCGGTGAAGGTCTGCCGAGCAAGGGCCAGGTCGGCTACGAAATCTTCGACCAGCAATCGACGCTGGGTGCGACGAGCTTTGTTCAAAACATCAACAATGTCCGCGCCCTCGAAGGCGAATTGGCCCGCACCATCTCGTCGCTGACGCGCATCAAGGGCGCTCGCGTCCACCTCGTCCTGCCCGAGCGCGAACTGTTCCGCCGCGAACGCAAGGACCCCTCGGCATCGATCGTTCTTTCCGTGCGCGGTGCGCTGTCGAATGGCGAAATCCAGGCCATCCAGCACCTCGTTGCCTCCGCCATCGAAGGCCTGACCCCGCAGCGCGTGTCGATCGTCGACGATGCCGGCAATCTGCTTGCTTCGGGTACCGAAGACGATGGCCTCGGCGCCATGGCCGGCCAGGCCGAAGAACGCGTGCTCGGCTTTGAAAACCGCATGCGTACCCGCATCGAAGACATGCTCGCCAATGTCGTCGGACCGGGCCGGGCCCGCGTCGAAGTGTCGGCCGAACTCGACTTCAATCGCTCGACCACAACCGAAGAAACCTTCAACCCCGATGGCCAGGTCGTTCGCTCGACCCAGACCCGTGAAGCCCAGAACCAGTCCGGCGCCGCTGCCGGTCAGGCCACCGTTGCCAATGAACTGCCGGGCGCCAGCGCCAATAATGGCGGCGACGGCAGCACCGAACAGGGCAATTCGACCGAAGAAGTCGTCAACTACGAGATCTCCAAGAAGACCGCGACAGCCGTGACCGAAGCCGGTGCGCTCAAGCGTCTCTCGGTGGCCGTGGTGGTCGATGGCACCTATACCGACGACGGCCAGGGCAACATGACCTATGCCCCGCGCTCGGCCGACGAAATCACTCAGATCCAGACCCTGGTTCGCTCGGCAGTTGGTTATTCGATCGATCGCGGCGACACCGTCGATGTCGTCAACATGCAGTTCGCCGAACGTCCGGACCTCGCTCCGGCGGGCACCGATCAGCAGGGTGGCCTCCTCGACTTCACCCGCGACGACATCATGAACGGCGCCGAAATGGCGGTGACCCTCCTCATCGCGCTCGCCCTGATGTTCTTCGTGCTCCGTCCGCTGCTCAAGAAGGTCATGAGCCCCGAGCCGACGACGCTGGCTCTGCCGGCCGCCGTCGAACTGGGCCAGGGCACGACGCTCGATGCCGAAGGGAATGTCATCCCGACGCTGGCCGAAGATCCGATGACCGACCAGGCCCGCGCCGCACTCGCCAATCACGACTGGATCGAAGACGCCAAGGCCCTGGGCGAAGCCCAGCTCCAGCAGCTCAAGTCGGTCGGCTCGCTGGTCGAAGAAAATCCCAAGCAGGCAGCGCTCATCGTGCGCGGCTGGCTCTCCAACGCAGCGTGATCTGACATGGCCCTTGTTTCCCAGTCTGTCGAGAGTGATAGCCGCTCCGGCGGTCCCCAGCTCAGGATCGGCGGCGCTTCGAGCTACCGCGCCCTCAAGGGCGACGAGAAGGCCGCAGCGCTCCTCCTCGCGCTTGGTCCCGATCACGGCAAGCCGATCTTTGAAGAACTCGACGAACACGAGATCAAGACGCTCTCGCGCGCCATGGTCAAGCTCGGCCCGATTACTCCAGCCATGCTCGATGAGCTGATGGCCGAATTCGTCACCAACATTGCTTCCAACGGCAATGTGGCCGGCAATTCCGATTCGACGGAGCGTCTCCTCCTGTCGTTCCTGCCGCAGGAACGCGTCGATTCCATCATGGAAGAAATTCGCGGCCCGGCCGGCCGCAACATGTGGGAAAAGCTCTCGAACGTTCAGGCAGACGTCCTCGCCGCTTACCTCAAAAACGAATATCCCCAGACGGTTGCCGTGATCCTCTCCAAGATCGCACCGGAACATGCTTCGGACGTGCTGGCTTCGCTTCCGGCAGAACTCGCCATGGAAGTGGTGCAGCGCATGCTCGGCCTCGATGTGGTGCAGAAGGACATTCTCGAAAAGATCGAGCAGACCCTCCGCACCGAATTCATCTCGACGCTCAATACCTCGAAGCGCCGCGACAGCCATGAACTGATGGCCGAAATCTTCAACTCGTTCGATCGCCAGACCGAAGCGCGTTTCATCACGAGCCTTGAAGAACGCAATCGCGAAGATGCCGAGCGCATCAAGTCGCTGATGTTCACCTTCGAAGATCTCGCCAAGCTCGACATGACCGCGGTGCAGACGCTGCTGAGCCGTGTCGACAAGCGTGAACTGGCCCTCTGCCTCAAGGGCGCCAATGACGAGGTCAAGGATTTCTTCCTCAAGAACATGTCGACCCGCGCTGCCAAGCTGATGCAGGACGATATGATGGCCATGGGTCCGGTGCGTCTCAAGGACGTCGACGAGGCTCAGAGCCGTATGGTTTCAACCGCCAAGGACATGGCCGCGAAGGGGGAAATCCTCATCGTCAAGTCCAAGGGCGACGACCAGATGGTCGGCTAAACCATGGCCGCCCTCGCCCGCTTCACTTTCGACCTCGACCTCGCGGACCGCCCGGTCCATGCGGCGACTGCCATGCCGGACTTGCCGCCCGAGCCGGTCGGCATTCCCGAGGACGTCGTGGCCCGTCTCGTGCGCGAGGCGCGGGAAGAAGGCTATGCCGAAGGTCTCATGGCCGGCGAAGGCAATTCCACCTCCATGGCCAGCCAGACCGTTGCTGCCGCCGCTGGCATGCTTGCCGCCCATGCTGCAAGCATGACGGCCGCACTCGACGATGCGCGCATGGAAAACCATGTCGCCGCCGTAGACCTCGCCGTCAGCGTCGGCCGTAAGCTTGCCTTCCACCTCATCAACCGCGAGCCAGCCGGCGAACTCGAAGCGCTGATCGCCGAATGCATGCCGAGCCTTTCGGGCGTGCCGCATCTCGTGATCCGCTGCCACCCCGATCTCGCCGACCAGATCCGCGACATCGCCACTGCCCAGATCGCGACCTCCGGTTATGCCGGGCGTCTCGTCGTGATGGGCGAGCCTGACATCCGCCTCGGCGACGGGCGCCTCGAATGGGTCGATGGCGGCCTCATCCGCGATACCGGCGCCCTTGGAACCGACATCGACGGAACCATTGCCAACTATCTCGCCGCCAAGGCGAACAAGACCGGCAACCACCACAACAAGGAGAGCGGTGAATGAACCCGACCGATCCCGAACTCGATACCAATGACATGGGCGAACTCGGCCTCGACGAAATGCCGACGCCCGAGCGTGGCGATCGCATGGAAGCCTATGTGGAGCGCACCGCCGACGACCTCGAAGCTGTCTTCGACGTGCCGGTGCGCGTGTCGGTCGTGCTTGGCCGCACCAAGATGCCGGTCTCGCACCTTCTCAAGCTCGACACCGGCACAGTGGTGGAACTCGACCGCCAGGTCGGCGAAGCCGTCGAAATCTACGTCAATGACCGCCTCGTGGCGCGTGGCGAAATCGTGCTGGTCGAAAATCGGCTCGGCGTCACCATGACCGAGATCATCAAGCCGCAATAATAAGAAACGGGAGTGAATGGTATGCGTCTCCTCATCGTCGGAACCCTTGAAGGTCAACTGAGCCAGGCCACCAAAATGGCCATGGATGGCGGGGCCAAGGTCGCTCACGCGCCGGGCATCGAAATCGCCATGGCAGCGCTCCGCACCGGGCGTGGCGCCGACCTGCTGCTCGTCGATGTGATGATGGACATTGCCGGCCTCATCGCCGCGCTCGAAGCCGAACGCATCGCCATTCCCGTCGTCGCCTGCGGCGTCGAAACCAATGCCGCTGCCGCCGTCAACGCCATCCGCGCCGGCGCCAAGGAATACATCCCCCTGCCCCCCGATGCCGCGCTGATCGCAGCCGTGATCCAGGCAGTATCGCGCGACAGCGAAGATTTCCTCTTCCGCGATCCCGCCATGCAGCGCGTCGTCAAGATGGCCGAGCAGGTCGCAGGCTCGGAAGCCTCGATCCTCATCACCGGCGAAAGCGGCACCGGCAAGGAAGTCATCGCGCGCTACGTCCACTCGCGGTCCAAGCGCGCCGCCAAGCCGTTCATTTCTGTCAACTGCGCCGCCATTCCCGAAGCGCTTCTTGAATCCGAACTGTTCGGCCACGAAAAGGGTGCCTTTACCGGCGCTATCGCGCGCCGCGTCGGCAAGTTCGAGGAAGCCTCGGGCGGCACGCTGCTGCTCGACGAAATCTCGGAAATGGACGTTCGGCTGCAGGCCAAGCTTCTTCGCGCCATCCAGGAGCGGGTGATCGATCGCGTCGGCGGCAGCAAGCCCGTGCCGGTCGATATCCGCATCCTCGCCACCTCGAACCGCAACCTCGTCGAGGCTGTCCGCGAAGGTTCGTTCCGCGAAGATCTTCTCTTCCGCCTCAACGTCGTCAATCTCAAGCTCCCGGCGCTGCGCGAGCGTCCAGGCGATATCGTGGCGCTGGCCGACCACTTCGTCACCAAATATGCCAAGGCTAATGGCCTGCCGAAGCGTGAGCTCTCGGACGATGCCCGCACCGCCCTCCTCCATGCGCCATGGCCGGGCAATGTCCGCGAACTCGAAAACACGCTGCACCGCGCCGTACTACTCGCCACCGGCACGATGATCGGCTCGGAAGCCATCGTCCTGCCTGATGGCATGGGCCTCAATGAAGCCGCCCGCGCCAATTCGCCGGCCCAGCAGCTCGCCGAAACCGCCGAAGCCATGTCCCGCGCCCTTGTCGGCCGAACTGTGGCCGATGTGGAGCGCGAGCTGATCCTCGACACCCTCGACCACACCTGGGGCAACCGCACTCATGCGGCCAATATCCTCGGCATCTCGATCCGCACGCTGCGGAACAAACTCAACCAATATTCGGACGAGGGAATGAACATTCCCGACCCCGGAGAGCGGCGCAACGTCGCTTAAATTCAAATTTG
The DNA here is from genome assembly GCF_032907385.1 of Devosia sp. BK. Classification (NCBI taxonomy): domain Bacteria; kingdom Pseudomonadati; phylum Pseudomonadota; class Alphaproteobacteria; order Hyphomicrobiales; family Devosiaceae; genus Devosia; species Devosia sp. BK. Next base: position 390,819 of record NZ_JAIMBX010000003.1, on the reverse strand, counting down.
GCGGGAGGACGGCGAAGTCGCCGCCCTCCTTTCCCGTTTCTCCCCGGTAGCCCGATCCCATGACCGATCTTTCAGCCTCGAATTCCCGCTTCAGCTTCAAGCCACCGTCCGTCAAGACAGTGCTCGATACGCTGCGTTCGGGCGATATCGCCCTGGCCTCCGGCGTCATGGGTCTGATCGTCATCCTGATCGTGCCGCTGCCCGCGCTGATGGTCGACGCGCTGCTCGCCATCTCGATCGTATTCTCAGTGATGATCCTGATGACGGCACTCTTCATCCAGAAGCCGCTTGAATTCTCCTCCTTCCCGACGGTGCTGCTGATCGCGACCATGCTGCGTCTCGGCATGAACCTGGCGACCACGCGCCTCATCCTCTCGGAAGGTCACAATGGGTCGGCGGCGGCCGGTCACGTCATCGAGGCCTTCGGCAACTTCGTGACGCGCGGCAACTTCGTCATCGGGATCGTGATCTTCATTATCCTCGTGATCGTGAACTTCATCGTCATCACCAAAGGTTCTGGCCGTATCGCCGAGGTCGCAGCGCGTTTCTCCCTGGATGCCATGCCCGGCAAGCAGATGGCCATCGACGCCGACCTTTCGGCGGGCCTGATCGACGAAGACACCGCCAAAAAGCGCCGCGCCGAACTCGAAGGCGAAAGCGCCTTTTTCGGTAACATGGACGGTGCGTCCAAATTCGTGCGCGGCGACGCCATTGCCGGCCTCATCATCACCTTCATCAACGTCTCGGCCGGCATGGCCATCGGCATCTTCCAGGAAGGGCTTTCGGCCGGTGAAGCCGGCCAGGTCTATACGCTCCTGACCATCGGCGACGGCCTCGTCTCGCAGATCCCGGCGCTGATCGTTTCGACCGCTGCCGGTATTCTCGTGTCGAAGTCGGGTGTGACCGGTTCGGCCGACAAGGCGCTGACCAGCCAATTCGGCGGCTATCCCAAGGCGCTCGGCATGGCGTCGGCCGTCATGGCCGCTCTCGCCCTCCTGCCGGGCATGCCGCTCATCCCATTCATGGCGCTTTCGGGCGGTGTTGGTTATGCCGCCTACCGCGCCTCGAAGAGCAAGACGGTTCGCGATGTGGCCGAACGCGCCAAGGCCGTGGCCGATGCCGCGACCAAGGCTGCGGGTGGTACGCCGGGCCAGCCTGCCGCTGGTGGTGCGCCGGCAGGCGAACCGCCGATCAGCGAAAGCCTCAAGATCGACGATCTCAAGCTCGAACTCGGCTATGGCCTCCTCGGCCTCGTCAAGGAAGACGACAGCGGCACCGATCGCCTGACCGAGCAGATCAAGGCGCTCCGCCGCCAGCTCGCGCTCGAACTCGGCTTCGTCATGCCGCCTGTCCGAATTCTCGACAACATGCAGCTCGAGCCCAATGACTATAAGGTCCGGATCAAGGAAGTGGAATCGGCGCACGGCCAGATCCACGCCAACCTCCTCATGGTCATGGACCCTTATGGCAATCCGATCGACCTGCCGGGCCACCAGACGACCGAGCCGACCTTCGGCCTGCCCGCAACCTGGATCGATCCGGCCCTGCGCGACGAAGCTGAGCTCCGTGGCCTCTCGATCATCGACCCATCGACCGTTATCTCGACCCACCTGACCGAAGTACTGAAGGCAAACGTTGCTGAACTCCTCAGCTACGCCAATGTGCAGAGCCTCCTTTCGGGTCTGCCGAAGGACCAGCAGAAGCTTGTCGAAGACATCATCCCGAGCCAGATCTCGGTTTCCGGTGTGCAGCGCGTGCTGCAAGCGCTCCTCACCGAACGTATCTCGATCCGCGATCTTTCGACCATTCTCGAAGGCATTGCCGAAGTCGCCGGCCCCGGCCGTTCGATCCAGTCGATCACCGAACATGTGCGTTCGCGCCTTGCCCGCCAGATCTGCGCCGCCAATCTCGGCCAGGACGGCAACCTGCCGCTCCTGACACTCTCGCCGCAATGGGAACGCGACTTTGCCGAAGCCATGGTTGGCGAAGGCGAATACCGTCACCTCGCCATGGCACCGAGCCGCCTGCAGCAGTTCATCGCGGCGGTCGGCCAGGGCTTTGAGCGCGCCGCTCAGCAGGGCGAATTGCCGGTAATGATCACCTCGCCTTCGATCCGGCCACATGTCCGCGCCATCATCGAACGCTTCCGCCCGCAGACGGTGGTGATGAGCCAGAACGAGGTTCACCCGCGCGTGCGCCTCAAGACGGTGGGCAGCGTTTAAGGGCTAAGGCAGAGTTGGAAACAAAAAGGGCGACCCCAGGGTCGCCCTAATTCATTTGGTCATGCCGCCCGGAATGATGGGAGGTAGATCGAGAACCGAAGCTTCCTTGGAGGTATCGACCTCGATCTCTTCGGCGAGCTCGCGCTCTGCCTGATACCAAAAATCCTGCTCCTGGCCCTCGGGCTGACCGGCCAGATCCCAAAGCTGATAGGCCCGGTCGCGGATCTTGTCTTCCTCGTAATGTGCCATGCATCCCTCCTCGTCTTGACGACTTTGGTTAACGCCGGGCAGAGGCGAGAGTTGCCGACCGCTTAGCGCTGCGTGAGAGCGAGCTTGGCACCAAGCGCCACAAAGGCGGCGGCAAAGGATCGGCGCATCCAGACCATGATGGCGGGCCGCGAGACGACCTGATTGCGGATGGCAGCAGCAAAGAGCCCATAGAGCGCGAAGACCACGAAGGTCATCATCATGAAAACCCCGCTCAATTGCAGCATCTGCGGCACGGCGCCAGGTGCGTCCGCCGGCACGAATTGCGGCAGGAAGGCAAAAAAGAAGATCGAGAGTTTTGGATTGAGCAGGTTCATGAGGATGATTTCGGTCGCCATGTCCTTGAGTGGCTTCCTCGCCTCATCCGCATTGACGGCAAGCGATCCGGTTTCGCGCAAAGTCGCCCAGGCCATGTAGAGGAGATAGGCGACGCCGAGATATTTGATGATCTCAAAGGCCATGGCGCTAGCGTGAAGGATCGCGGCGAGACCTGTGATGGCGGCAATCATGTGCGGGACGATGCCGAGCGTGCAGAAAAACGCGGCCCAGAGACTGGCGCGTGCCCCGCGGCCAAGGCCTGCCGCGATGGTGTAAAGCGCTCCGGCGCCGGGCGAAACGACGACGATCAAGGTGGTGATCAGGAATTCAACGGTCATGCATCGGCCTCCTTGGGCGCTGCGACCATCTCGCCTGCGCTGCCCGCGGGCAAGACCCCGGCAGATTTATCCACCGAGGCCTTGGATCTGGTTCAGCTCTGCGTGCCGAATGGAGTGGGCGAATAGGCGTTGGAATTGGAATTGTGCTCCTCGCCTTCACTGGCGCGGAAATTGCCGTCGCTGCCCTCGGCGCGGAGGCTGTTTTCCGCATCGAGCCAGAACTCGACATCGCGGCCTTCGGGCTCTCCGGCTTGCTTCCAGAGCCAGCGGGCCCGTTCGCGGATGCTGTTTTCGTTGATGTCCATGTCAAATCCTCCTGAAATGGCTTTGGTCTAGACAAGTCACGCGGCAACCGCGTGACAGCGCGGCCGGCAACGAGAATTTTGCAAGGACCGGAACGGGCCAGCACGCCCGACATTGTTCCGGACGCGACAGCGAGGGCCCCATGCAGCTTTTTTCCTGCGATCACTGCGGCAATACGATCTATTTTGAGAACAATCTTTGCGAGCACTGCGGCCACGCTCTCGGCTATCTGCCGGAGGAAAATGCGCTGGTCTCGCTCGACCCCGCAGGCGACAACGTGTGGACAGCGCCTGCCATGCCCGGCAAGACCTATATCTATTGCGACAACGCGCGCCACGCCGCCTGCAATTGGCTGGTGACCAAGGAAGAGGGTGGATCGATCTTCTGCCTCGCCTGCCAGCATAATGAGACCATTCCCTCGCTCGACGACCCACATAATCTCTCGCGCTGGCAGACGATCGAACGCGCCAAGAAACGGTTGTTTTACTCGCTGCTCCGCTTGGGTTTGCCGCTCGAAACGCGCGCGGAAAATCCGGAACATGGTCTCGCTTTCCGGTTCCTCGCCGATGGCGATGGCAATGCACCGGTGATGACCGGGCATGAAAACGGCATCATCACCATTTCGCTCGCCGAAGCGGACGATGCAGAACGCGAGCGGCGGCGCACCGGCATGGGCGAACCCTATCGCACGCTCCTCGGCCACTTCCGCCACGAGATCGGGCATCACTATTGGGATTTGCTCGTGCGCGAAAAGCCACAGGAGGCACGGTATCGCGAACTTTTCGGGGACGAGCGCGCCGATTATGGGCAGGCACTCAAGACCTATTACGCCAATGGCGCGCCGGCCGGTTGGCCCGCGACCCATATCAGTGCCTATGCGACCGCCCACCCTTGGGAAGATTTTGCCGAAACCTTCGCCCATTATCTCCACATCACCGACACTGTGGAGATGGCTGCCGCTTTTGGCATTCGCGCAAAACCCAGAACGGGGGACGATAGTCTCGCGCTGCCGCCTGTTCGCTTCGATCCCTATATGGCGCCCGATATGAGCGAGATCGTCGATAACTGGATTCCGCTGGCGTCGCTGCTCAACAATCTCAACCGGGCTATGGGCCAGACCGATGCCTATCCCTTCGTGCTGTCACCGCCCGTGATCGACAAGCTCGCCTTCGTCAACGATCTGGTGCATCAGGCGCCAGCGCTTGAACAACTAGCGGCTCTCGAAGCGGTGGAATGAGAGAGGCAGGCGGTCGTTGGCGCTTCACCGCGCAGCGGCCGCCTGCTACATCCGGTTCATGTCCAGCCTTACCATTCTCACCGTCCCCGCCTTCTCGACCCTCTGCAACGCCGCCTTTGCGCTCCGGCGCGAGGTGTTTGTTTGGGAGCAAAAAGTGCCGGAGGAAGAGGAGAACGACGAACTCGATCTGACGGCGACGCACTACGTGGCGATTGCCGATGGCGAAGTGGTCGGCACCCTAAGGCTCATCGATTATCCCGAGCACATCAAGATCGGCCGTGTCGCCGTGCGCCTCCATTATCGTGGCCGGGGCGTCGCGCGCCAGTTGATCGAAGCCGCAATGGCAGATGCGCGCCAAGATGGCCGAGACAGGTTCTATCTCACTGCCCAATCGGACAAACTCGGCCTATATCATAAGTTAGGTTTCGTCGAATTCGGGCCCGAATTTCTCGACGGCGGCATGCCGCATCGGGCGATGCGCGACTACGATAAAGATACCGCAACCTTATCCAATTAAGTCAAATTTAACGCATTAACCCGGCCAGCGGACTCCTGCCCTAATTCCTGCGCTATTGTGGATCTGTCGCTCATAGAGCGCGTCCTGCCGGGCGGCAACTAATGTGTGGTGCTACGGCAAGAACGCGAATTCTTGTCTTTTCGCAGGACGCGACTAATCCGCCAGGGAGGCGGAAAGGGCCGGCACCGCCTAGGCGGAAGCCGGCCTTTTCAATTTTTCTGCAGCAAATATTTCATGGTTCCCGAACAATCGGAAAAAATTGCTCGGGAACGGGTCGTGGGGACGTGACGTTGTCTCATCATAACGGCCCATGCGGTGCTACCGGCAAGTAATCACCACATGGGCCTGTTCATGAAAACGATGAACCTTTGGAGCCTACAATGATCCGCACGCTTTTGACTACTACGGCCGTTGCCGTGCTCATGGGTACCGCTGCTATTGCCCAGACCACGCCTGCTCCTGCCACGACGGAAACTCCGGCCATGGGCACCGAAGCTCCGGCAACCACCACTGAAACGCCAGCTATGGGCACTGAAACCCCAGCTGCTCCGGCAACGAGTGTTGAAGCTGCGCCTGTTGAATCTGGTGCTATGGAAGAAACCGACGTCAATGAGCCTTGGGATATGTCGGCCGGCTACACTGCCGCTGATACCGATAACCTCGGTTCGCGCCTGATCGGCCAGCCCGTTTATTCGAGCGCCGGTGATGACGCTGAAGAAATCGGCAATATCAGCGACCTGGTTTTCGACGCTGATGGCCAGATCACTGCTGTGGTGATCGGCGTTGGTGGTTTCCTCGGCATCGGCGAAAAGAGCGTTGCCGTTGACTTCAAGGCGCTTGAATTCACCGTTGCTGCCGACAACACCGAACGTTGGGTTGTTCCGACCACGGCTGATGCCCTGACCGCAGCTCCCGACTTCGTCTGGGCTGACGATGAGCCCGTCGATGGCGCGAACGACGCGATGGCCCCTGCTGCTGACGGCATGACCCCAGCCGCTCCGGCTGACACGATGGCACCGGCAGCACCGGCCACCACCAACTAAGTTTCTCATAGGTCCTTGCTCACTGAGGACCCATGAAAAAGAAAAGGCCCGCTTCTGCGGGCCTTTTTTCGTCTGACGAACAGATGCGCTTCAGAAGTAGCGCTGGGCACTAGCGCTTGAGAAAGCGCTGACGAGCCACTTCGTCGAAATCTGCTTGTTCAAGCTTGTTCTGTTCCTGGCGCTCGCGCTCATGCTCGCGCTGATCGAGCAGCTCGACCTTTTTCAGGTCTTCGAGCGCTTCGGCGAGCTGATCTTGCGCATTTTCAAGCTTGCCGCGCATATCATTGGCCGAAGCCAAGAGATTGTCGCGGCGCTGGAGAGCGGCCTTGGCAAAGGTGGAATAAGCAAAATGAGCGACATCGGAAATGCCGGTCTTGGTTTGCTCGATCTCGATCTGCTGATCGAGCTCGGAGGCCATGCGCTCGAAGTCCGCGACCATCATTTCGATCTGCATAACCTGCCGGCGCTTCTCGTCGACATTGAACTTCTTGAGCCGAATGAGGCTCTCGCTGCGCGATTTCAAGACCTGTACTCCTTACACATCAAGCCAGTTCCGAAAAGGCGTTAAGCCCTCCCGATCGACCCTAAGCATCGGCTTCCGCGATGATTTCCGCCAGGCGTCGATAGCCTTCGGCAACCGTCGTGGTCTCTTCCCGCTGCTGGCTCAAAAACGCCTCCAGCTTCGGGTTGATACCGATAGCAAGGTCCACATTCGGATCCGACCCTTTGCGGTATGCCCCCAACCGGATCAGCTCCTCCATGTCCGAGAATATGGACATGAGCTCCCTCGCCCTTGCCAGTACCGGCCGAAAATCGGGCGGTACGCACCCTGGCATGGTGCGCGAGATGGACCGGAGCACGTTGACGGCAGGATAACGTCCCCGCTCGGCAATTCCGCGCTCCATCACGATGTGCCCATCAAGAATGCCGCGCACGGCATCCGCAATTGGCTCATTGTGATCATCACCTTCCACCAAAACGGTAAAAAGTCCGGTAATAGAACCGGTCGTAGGCGTCCCTGGGCCGGCTCTTTCGAGCAAACGTGGCAATTCTGTGAAAACTGTCGGTGGATAACCCTTGGCGGTAGGGGGTTCGCCGATGGAAAGACCGATCTCACGCTGCGCCATGGCAAAGCGGGTGAGCGAGTCCATCATACACAGAACACGCTTGCCCTCGTCGCGGAAATATTCCGAGAGCGAGAGGGAAATATAGGCAGCCTGCCGGCGCATGAGCGCGGCTTCGTCCGAGGTCGCAACGACGACGACGGCGCGGCGAAGGCCCTCTTCGCCGAGATATTCCTGAATGAACTCGTGCACCTCGCGGCCACGCTCGCCGATAAGGCCGATCACCGAGACGTCCACATTGGTATTGCGCGCCAGCATCGACATCAGGACGGACTTGCCGACGCCTGAGCCGGCAAAGATGCCCATGCGCTGGCCTTCGCACAGCGTCGTGAATGTATTGAGCGTACGCACGCCAAGATCGAGCGGCGCACCGACGCGGACGCGATCATGCGCGGCAAGTGGGGATTGACGAAGAGGATAGGATTTGGCGCCACGCTGGAGCGGACCGAGCCCATCGATCGGCTCGCCATTGGCATTGATGACCCGGCCGAGCCACGACATCGAGGGATTGACCGCCCCGTCATGGCGCTTGAAGACGGCCTTGCAGCCAAGGCGCACACCGCTCAATTCACCAAAGGGCAGACAGAGCGCATGGCCATCGCGAAAGCCGATGATCTCGGCAGCTAGTGTATCGCCATCGCTGCCCTCGATCATGACGCGGCCACCAACGCGCAGTTCGCGCACGGGACCAACGACTTCGATAAGAAGGCCCTGGACCGATTTGACGCGCCCGAAAACCTCTACGTCGTCTATCGCATCGATGGCTGAAATCAGCGCCTTCATGAGTGGTCCTGCAACCCCGGTTCGGAAGAGACATGGTTTACGCGACAGCTCGAATCGAGCCCGTCACGAATCGCAAGATAACCGAACATTAACCAAATTTCGCTACTGGCTGAGCGGTCGGGTCCAAGGCAGGCAAAGGCCGAACTATGCCCAAAATCCCGGCACGACGACGAATGGATGAGTCGACTGAATCGCTTGTAGGCAACTTTTAACGTAATACTTTAAGAAATTTTCATCCGTTTTATGTTGCAATTTCAGACACTTAAACTTAAATCGTCCTAACGTCGTTTGCGTATTGCCGAACCGAATTAAACTTTGTTAACTATTTGAGCTTAGGCTTCAGTCATATCCAGTAGGGTTGGAGCGCGTGGGACGACTTGTCATCCACCGCGCAGGTTCCAGCAGGAACGAATGACAAGGGGAATATAATGCGGGTACTCCTCATCGAGGACGATAGCGCCACGGCGCAGAGCATCGAATTGATGCTCAAGTCTGAAAGTTTCAACGTCTACACCACCGATCTCGGTGAAGAGGGCGTCGATCTCGGCAAACTCTATGACTACGATATTATCCTGCTCGATCTGAACCTGCCTGACATGAGCGGCTATGAGGTCTTGCGGACCCTGCGCGTCGCCAAGGTTCAGACGCCGATCCTGATCCTCTCCGGTCTTGCCGGCATCGAGGACAAGGTACGCGGTCTCGGCTTCGGCGCCGATGACTACATGACCAAGCCATTCCACAAAGACGAACTCGTGGCCCGCATCCACGCCATCGTCCGTCGCTCCAAGGGCCATGCCCAGTCGGTCATCTCGACCGGCGATCTCATGGTCAACCTCGACACCAAGACGGTCGAAGTCCAGGGCGCTCGCGTTCACCTGACGGGCAAGGAATACCAGATGCTGGAGCTGCTTTCGCTCCGCAAGGGTACGACCCTGACCAAGGAAATGTTCCTCAACCACCTCTATGGTGGGATGGACGAACCCGAGCTCAAGATCATCGACGTCTTCATCTGCAAGCTGCGCAAGAAGCTCAGCGTCGCAACTGCAGGCAAGAATTACATCGAAACCGTCTGGGGCCGTGGTTACGTGCTGCGCGAGCCTGACGAGGCCGATGCCTATAGCGAAAACGTCGCCTAAGCGACCGCATCGCTTCAGCGTCATTCGTAAAAAACCCCGCTCAACGGCGGGGTTTTTTATTGCCCAAAAAATCGCATCTGGCGTGTCGAGCAAAGCTAGGCCCACTCGTCGTTTCATCGAAAGCGCACTTCAAGTGCCAAGCCGATGGAGAAGATCGATGTTGCGTTCCCTGACCATTGCCGCAGCCATTCTGCTGACGACTTTAGGCGCTCAGGCCCAAGCCGAAACGAAGGGCGACTATGCCGACGTCAACGGCATGCGCATGTATTACGAGGTTTCGGGCGAAGGCGCGCCGATCGTCGTTCTGCATGGCGCCTATATGAATATCCCGGCCATGGGTGGGATTATCCCCGCACTCGCCAAGACCCACACCGTCTATGCGCTCGAATTTCAGGGCCATGGACGCACCGAAGACATCGACCGGCCGGTGACCTATCCCAATCTTGCGAGCGACGTCGCGGCGTTCATGGACGATGTCGGGCTCCAAAAGGCCGATATCTTTGGCTATTCCATGGGCGCGGCGGCCGCCTTGCGGCTTGCCATCGACCATCCCGAAAAAGTCGATCACCTGATTACCGCCTCGGTGAGCTATGACATGTCGGGCTCGCAGCCGGCATTCCTCGCCATGATCCCGACAATGGTGCCCGAAATGTTCGTCGGCACGCCCATGGAGGACGCCTGGAAAACCCTCGCGCCTAATCCTGAAGGCTTCCGGCCATTTGTCGAGCGCATGATAGCGCTCGAGCATGAGCCGATGGCCTGGGGCGAGGACGTCAAGAAGCTGACAATGCCGGTGCTGATCATTGGAGGAGATTCCGACATGATGACCCTCGAGCATCTCGTCAGCATGTACCGCCTGCTTGGCGGCGGCGAGCCCGGCGATATGGGCAAGCCTCTTTCCGCCTCACGCCTTGCTATTCTCCCGGCGACCTCGCACACGGCCGTCATCGATCAGGTAGATCCGCTGATGGGCTTCATGGAGCCTTTCCTCAAGGGCGAAACGCCCAAGGGCATGTTCGATCAATAGTGGTTGGGGCCGGAGAGATGCAGTCCGGCCTTTTTCTCGCGTCTTTTCGCTGGCACTTTGCCCAGCGATCTGGAGGAGCCGATGAGCAATCGCACCGAAACGGACAAAGCCATCACGACTGTCTGGCGGCAGGAACAGGCGCGGCTCATCGCGAGCCTCACCCGTGTCGTCCGCGACATCTCGCTGGCCGAGGAGCTGGCGCAGGACGCGCTGATGGCTGCGCTCAAGCATTGGCCGGAAACTGGCGTGCCGCGCAATCCCGGCGCCTGGCTGATGCAGGCGGGCAAGCGAAAGGCAATCGACTATTTCCGCCACCGCAAAATGGCGGCGGGAAAGCTCGAGGAAGTCGGGCGCACCATGGAGGAAGACGTGCCTGACGCCGAAACTGCCATCCACGACAGCATGGACGACGATGTCGGCGACGATCTCCTGCGCCTGATTTTCACCTCCTGCCATCCCATCCTGCCGGCTGAAAGCCGCGTTGCGCTGACCCTGCGCCTGATCGGCGGCTTGACGACCGAGGAGATCGCCCGGGCCTTCCTTGCCAATGACACGACCATCGGCCAGCGGATCGTCCGTGCCAAGCGCACCATTGCCGATGCGGGACTGCCCTATGAAGTGCCGCGCGGCGCCGAGCGGGTCGAGCGGCTCGCCTCGGTTCTGGGTGTGCTCTACCTCATTTTCAACGAGGGTTATTCTGCCACCGCTGGGGAAGACTGGATGCGGCCGCAGCTTTGCGAAGAGGCGATGCGTATGGGGCGTATCCTGACGCAATTGATGCCGGAGGAAGCCGAAGTCCATGGGCTTCTGGCGCTAATGGAAATCCAGCATAGCCGGGTCACTGCCCGCACCAATGCCAAGGGCGAGCCGATCCTGCTGCCGGACCAGAACCGGGCACTCTGGGATCAATTGATGATCCGCCGCGGCCTGAACGGGCTGCAACGCGTGACGGCACTCGGTGGCGACACTGGCCCCTATGCCCTCCAGGCGGCGATTGCCGCTTGCCATGCGCGGGCGCGGCGGGCCGAGGACACCGACTGGCGCCGGATCGCCTCGCTCTATGCGCTTTTGGTAGAGGTGATGCCCTCGCCCGTGGTCGAGCTCAATCGGGCCGTGGCGGTTTCAATGGCCGAGGGCCCTGCCCCGGCACTCACGCTCGTCGACGCCATCCGGTCAGGTGGTTTGCTCGACAATTATCACCTGCTTTACGGCGTCCGTGGTGATCTCCTGAGCAAGCTCGGGCGGCACACAGAAGCCAATCTCGATTTCCGCCGCGCAGCGGAGCTCACGCGGAACGAGCGCGAAAAAGCCTATCTCCTCGGACGCGCCGATGAGGCGATGTCAGCGCTGACGGCCTGACGATCAGGCCGCGACGATGGCGGGATCGAATTTGGCGGCCAGGATCGCGCGATCGAAAGGCTTCATCATATAGTCGTTGGCCCCGGCCTTGCGGGCCATGGCGATGGCGCCGATGTCGTTCTCGACTGTGCAATAGACGATATGGGGCGTCTCGCCACCGATATAGGCCCGCAAATGCTTTAGAAATTCGAGCCCGCTCATGATCGGCATCTGCCAATCGAGGAGGATCGTGTCAGGCATGTTGACCTTGCACTTTTCGAAGGCTTCCTGCCCGTCTTCGGCCTCTTCGACCTCATAGTGCAAATCTTCGAGAATGCGCCGCGCGACCTTCCGGACGACGCTGGAGTCGTCAATGATCAGGCAGGTTGGCATCTAAAAACTCCGGGCAGCAAGGGCAACCCGGAGTATGCAGCGCAACTGGTTCGAGAAAGGTTAGCGCATACCGCTCGAAAATGGGGACTGATCCCCAAAAAGCGACATGCGCCAGACAGATGCGCCGGTTAGTCGGCCTTGACGTCTTCGGACTTGGTCTCTTCGACCTTCACGTCTTCCGCCTTCGTTTCTTCAGCGGCCGATGCTTCCACGGCGTCCTTGGACTTGGGCAGAGCGGTAAAGAAGAAAACGTCCTGCTCGATACCGATATCGAGCTCCATATCGGTCATGCGGGCGAGAAGACCGGTGTAGAACGGCTGGATACCGCGCGCATCGACCGAGCCTTCATCGGGCATGCCCGACAAAAGGCCGGCAGAGCCTGAGGGGACCAGCGTCTTCTGGCGCTTTTCTGGATCGCTCTTGGAGCTGAATTCAAACTTTTCTTCGCCCGCAGGACCCGAAATACGCGCGCTAACCTGGCCGCCGCGCGGCACCGAACCTGCTGCAATCAGCAGCATGTTCATGAAAAGCTTGGCTTTGTGCTTGGGCAGAAGGATCAGTGGCACATCCCATTCAAGATCGGCCTTTTCGATGTCAAAGAGGATGCGCGCAACGCGCTCGCATTCGCGTGTGTCGATATCGGTGCCAGCGGTCGAGGACGCTCCATAGGCGAGACGGGCAAATTCGAGCTTGGCGCGGCTCTGCTTGGCCGCGCTGGCGATCAGGTCGCGGGCGCCCTCCGACATATCGGCCTGGTTGGGATCGGCCAGGACTTCGAGGCCATTGCCGATGGCGCCGATGGGATTGATGAGGTCATGGCAAACCCGCGAGCAGAGCATGGCAGCGAGGTCTGTTGCCTTGAGCTCAATGATATCGGTCATCGTCGGTCTCCATACGCCCTCGCGCAAGGCAGAGGGGAATCAGTGTTGCGAAAGGATAGTGGGGAGCGTTGCCGAGCACTACTGCGTCGACAGTGTTTTGGATAAAGTGGGCCAGTTCTTGGCGCCGTTGCGCGCCGCAGCATCGGGCGCGAGGAGAAATGCCTCGCGGTTGGAGGCGGAATAAAAGAGAAAAAGCCGTTCCTTGAAAACGGTGTACATCCGCGGATCGGAATCCGACACAAAGCCACGCGCCATGCTCATGGCCCCATGGCCGCCATATTGAGGCGCATAAATTTCCGGATGTTTTTTGAAAACCTCCATATTGGCCTCGTTGGCAAAGTGCCAAGGCGCGCCTTTCCAGGAGAATTCGAACTCGGGCTTGCCGGGCAGCGGTGCCGGATCGGTGAAATAGGATACCGGATCCATGCCGCCGATGGCGATGCCGGTCAGGGGATCGGTGGTGATATAGCTCACGACCGATTGGGCGACTGCCGGGCTGAACTGGGCCGAAACCGGCCCGAAAAGCGGCAGAAGCACGGCAAACATGGTTAAGATTTGTTTAGAGGTTTGCTTCATGATCTGGCTCAGGAACGGCACGACGTCGACGGCAAATGTGCCGCAAAGACCTTAATGTCTTCGTAACCACGCTGAGCCGCCAAGGGAGCAGACCATGTTCAAACGCCTCGCCAAGATTGGCGCCCTCATTCTGGCGCTCGCCATGCCTGCGGCCGCCCCCGCTTTCGCGCAAGGCTCATTGAGCGATACCTATTCCGGCCAAGAACTGGTCGAGAGCGGACACCAGTTTTTCGGTTCCGCCTCCCAGGGCCTTGCCTCTGTCGTTGAAAAGGCCGTGAGCCAGTTCGGCTTGCCCAATGGCTATATTCTCGGCGAGGAAGCCGGCGGCGCCCTGTTCATCGGGGCCAAGTACGGCGAGGGCAAGCTTTTCACCCGCAATGCGGGAGAATATTCAATCTATTGGCAGGGTCCGAGCATCGGCTTCGACGTTGGCGGCGATGGCTCAAAGGTCATGATGCTGGTCTATAATCTCAACGCCATCCAGGAAATCCTTGGCCGCTACCCCGGTGTTGATGGCTCGGCCTATGTGCTCGGCGGCTTCGGCATGACAGTGACGAAGCGCGGCAATGTCGTCGTGGTGCCCATCCGCTCGGGCGTCGGCGCGCGTCTCGGGATCAATGTCGGCTATCTCAACTTCACCAACGAGCCTACCTGGAACCCCTTCTGATCGGTTCAAGCGATAAAACGTGTAGGCAAGCCGGGGCACTTTCCCCGGCTTTTTCGTGACGGTGAGCCCCAAAGCCGTTAGGGTTAATCTTCGGCAAAGATGGTCAGGCTAGACCGGTCCGGCTTATTAATCCGTTGGGTCTGCCGGTGCAGCCGGAGTATGCGCGATGCTGATCGAAAACATGATGTATTTTGCGCTGGGCCTCTTAGCTGCGGGGTTGATCGCGCTCATCATCATGCCCGCGGTGTGGAAGCGCGCCGTGCGCCTCACCAAGCGCCGCATCGAGGCAGCGACCCCGATTACCCTTTCAGAATTCCGCGCCGACAAGGACCAGTTGCGCGCCGAATTCGCGCTCTCGACCCGTCGGCTCGAAATGAATGTCGAGGCTCTGCGCAAGCGCCTTGCCGAACAGCTCAGCGACGTCAATCAGAAGCGCACCGATCTCGGCGCGCTCAAGGCCGAACGCGACAAGCACCTCTCCGTCGTCACCGAACTCGAAGCGCGGCAGGAAGAACTGCGGGCGCGCATTCTCGAGCTCGAAAAGGAAGGCACCGACCTTGCCCAGCGGTTGCGCATGCGCGAACGCGATGCCGAAGCGCGGCAGGGCGAAATCGAAAATCTGCGCAGCAATCTGCGTGGTGGCCTCCCTGCTTCGACCATGGCGCAGGAGATCGGTCTTCTCGGCGATTATGAAGAAGACATGGAGCGCCTGATGACGGCGCTGGCCGTCGAGCGCAAGCGCGCGGCTTTCCTGGAAGATCAGGCCCGCAGCCTCATCGAACGCCTCGAAAATTCCGATCGCCGCTCGACGGAATCGACTGCCGCGATTGCCGCCATGCGCAATGCCCTCGCCCGCCGCGACGCCGATCAGGAAGAAAGCGCCGAGGCGTTGACGGCAGCAGAGGCGCGGATTGCCAGCGCCGAAAACCGCCTCAACGCCCTGCTCGCCGAAAGCAGCGAGGCGGTTGCACAAAGCAATGGCCGCGCCGAGCAGCTTCTAGCCGACAAGCTCAACCTCGAAGACGAGGTCGAAAAGCTGCGCAAGAAGGTCGCTAATGTGGAATCCTTCATTCTGGCCGATTGGGACACCGAGCGGATGGAAGAGGCCCATCTGCGCGAGCGGCTCAACGATATCGCAGCTAGCGTCAGCAAGCTCGTCTATGCGGTCGACAATGACGCGCCGCTACAGGACGAGGTCGAAGAAAGCCTCTTTGACCGCGTCCAGCGCTTTGCCGACGATGGTGAATCCATGGGCACGCTCGAGCCCCCGCCGAGCGAAGGTCCGCGTCGTGGGTCGGTGTCGGACCGCCTGCAGGCCCTGCGGGAAATTCAGGGGCGCTAGGGGCGAAAGCCCATGGCCCTACTCCGCCGAAATCGCTGTCGTCTGCCGCAGTTCACCGGTGCTCGCGTCAAAGACTGAGAGCATTACCGCGCCGCCGGCCTGATAGGTCACCTGGATCGTGCCATCGACACTGAGTGCCGAGAGCACTTCGGCGCCGGCAGGGACGCTGACGGTTTCGGCGATCGTGGGCGGCGGGGCATCGCGCATGACGCGATAGACAATCGCAAAGCCAACCGCCATAAAGCCGAGCAACATGATGCCCATGGCGAAACCCGCCGAGCGGCGTGCTTTTCCAATAGCGGCATTAGCCTCCGGCGTGAGCTCCCTCTCGTCAGGAAAGGGCGTATTGCCGGACTTGTCAGGATCACTCATGGCAGACGAAACCATTTCCGAATTCGAGGGCGAGCCGATCGAGCTTGTCGTCGATGAAACAGTGGCCGGCGGACGGCTCGATGCCGTTCTCGCCAAGGAACACGATGTCCTGAGCCGTAGCCGGATCAAGGACCTGATCCTTGAAGGCGCTGTCACGATCGACGGCAAGACCGTCAGCGAACCCAAATACCGGCTGAAGGCGGGCGAGACAATCGTCCTTCTTGCCCCACCCCCGGAAGATCCTGAACCGGTGGCGGAAAATATCCCGCTCGACATCCTTTACGAGGATGACGAACTCATCGTGATCAACAAGCCCGTCGGCATGGTGGTTCACCCCGCACCCGGCTCGCCCAATGGCACCTTGGTCAATGCGCTGATCTACCATTGCGGCGAAAGCCTCAAAGGCATCGGTGGCGTAAAGCGGCCGGGCATCGTCCATCGGCTCGACCGCGACACGTCAGGCGTCATGGTCGCGGCGAAGACCGATCGGGCGCATAAGCACCTTTCGGCCCAGTTTGCTGATCACGGTCGCACCGGTCCCCTCCATCGCGCCTATACTGCCTTTGCCTGGGGCACGACGCAAAGCGCGCTCGGTACGGTCGATGCGCCCCTCGGCCGCGACCCCGGCAATCGCTTGAAACAGGCGGTACGCAAGGATGGACGCGAGGCAATCACCCATTATGCGGTCGAGGCGCGCTATGGCGACGAGCGCTGGGATATCACTCGCATCCAGTGCCAGCTCGAAACCGGACGCACGCACCAGATCCGCGTGCACATGGCTCATATTGGCCATCCACTGGTCGCCGACCAGGTATACGCGTCTGGTTTTGCGACAAAGCTCAATCGCCTGCCCGAAGAATTGGCCGATGCCGTCCGGGCTTTGGGCCGGCAGGCGCTGCACGCTGCCGAACTCGGTTTCGAGCATCCCGTCACCGGCGAAGAGATGACCTTCGAGGCCGATTTGCCCGATGATCTGCAGGCACTCGAAGATGCGCTTGAGCCATTCGACAAGGCATTCGCCCGATAATATCGCGCGGTTGGCGGCGTCGCTCACCCAAGGGTGATCGAACTGCCTGGGGACCTGAGGCGTATACCTATCAGGCAGTTCGAATGCTGGCAGGAACCTTATCCGAATTGTAACGTTCGGACGTCTTTTGCCTCTTAAATTCGCCAAACTGCCGCCTATATATGGCGGTGCGTCTCGTCTTGTGCCGCAAGGACAAGAGGAGATTTTCCGCCCGCGCCATGCGGGGGAATCACGAAAGGGGGTGCACAATGGCCCAAACGAATCTGCCTGTCCTCTCGTCTGAGGGCGGACTTAGCCGTTACCTTCAGGAAATACGCCGGTTTCCCATGCTGGAACCCGATGAAGAATACATGCTTGCCAAGCGCTACAAGGAACATGCCGATCCCGGCGCGGCGCAGAAGCTGATCACCAGCCATCTGCGTCTGGTCGCCAAGATTGCCATGGGCTATCGCGGTTATGGCCTGCCGATTTCCGAAGTCATTTCGGAAGGCAATGTCGGCCTCATGCATGCGGTCAAGCGCTTCGAGCCTGAAAAAGGCTTCCGCCTTGCGACCTATGCCATGTGGTGGATCCGCGCCGCGATTCAGGAATATGTCCTGCGCTCGTGGAGCCTCGTCAAAATCGGCACGACTGCCGCTCAGAAGCGTCTGTTCTTCAACCTGCGTAAGGTGAAGGGCCAGATCGCGGCTTTGGAAGAGGGCAGCCTTCATCCCGACCAGATCAAGCAGATCGCGACGACGCTCAAGGTGACCGAAGCCGATGTCGTGTCGATGAACGCTCGCCTTTCGGGTGATGCCTCGCTGAACTCGCCCATGCGGGCTGACGAAGGCTCGTCGGAATGGCAGGATTGGCTCGTCGACGACACGCCGGACCAGGAAACGAGCCTCGGCGAAACGCAGGAGTTCGACGAGCGCATGGGCCTTCTTACCCAGGCTATGGACGTGCTCAACGAACGCGAGCGCGCCATCTTCCAGGCTCGCCGCCTGCAGGACAATCCGTCGACGCTCGAAGAGCTGGCGCAGCAATATGACGTCAGCCGCGAGCGCATCCGCCAGATCGAAGTCCGCGCCTTTGAAAAGGTTCAGGAAGCGGTCAAGGAAGCGGCTCGTCCGCACTGATCGACGACATCATGAGATGACGAAGGCGGGCCAAGTGCCCGCCTTTTTAGTTTTCAGGAATGGACGCCAGCCAGAGCGTGAACGGATCGTCCGCCGGAGCATTTTCGAGAGGCCCAAGAATTTCCGACGCCGTACGCGGGATGGTGACGGCAAATGTCTTGCTGACGAATTGCCGGAACTCGGCTGGCGGGCTGTAGGGCGGCACGTTTTCCGCGCCGACGGCGGCCACGAGATTGGCATGCTCTTCTTCCGGGGTAATGCCAAAATATTCCGGCCAGCACAGTTCGCCATAGCCGATTGCCATAAGCCGCAGCATATCGACGGGATTCTCGGTTAGCGTTGCCATCAGCACGGACCCGGACCCTGAGCCCATGTGGACGATGGAGAGACCGCCATCGTCACGACGCCACAGCGCAGCGTAGGAGCCTTCGCCGCCGGTCGGGATAATGGGCGCAAGGCGCTCGGTGTAGGCTTTGTCATCCGTACCAAGCCAGGCATCGACATGGCCAGGATCGACCGGCTTGAAGCCGGTTTCACTGGTGAGTTGGGCATCGGCCGGTTTGACAAAGGCCATGCTGCCATCGCGGACAAAATTGTTGGCGTCGAGCCAGTCGATCGTGGTGACGAAGGCTTCTGGTAGTTCCATGCCGGGCGGCAGCGAAGCCGCGATCGCTTGCGTAAAACTGCTCATGGCAAATCCTCCGCCTGTCAGAAGCGGAGTGGCGGCGAGACCTGCAAGCACGCTGCGCCTACGCACTCTTGCGCGCCTCTTCGATCAGATCCCAAAGGCGCTCCTTGCCGAGAATAAGGAGCCACGGCGTGTCGTCCTCAGGCTCGACCACCACCTCTCCACCTGTGCCTTCGTTCGATGTGCCGATGAGGCCTCCCGGCTCGAGCATGAGGCCATCCATGGGGTAATAAAGCCCGGTCGATCGGCGGAACTGGATCTGCACCAGCGGGTGGATCGACACACGTTCTTTCTGCGCCGCGTCGAAAGCGATGCAGCCGGTCACTGCGAGCGCGACATCGGTTTCATCGACCAGCAGTAATTTGCGCATCTGCGCATATTGGAGGACCGCGCTGAGCGCGGCGAGCGTATGGTCGAGGCGTTTACCGGTCATCCCAAGGGCAAGGGTCACCGGGGCACTGGTCGAATAGAGCGCCTTTTGGAAATCGGTGGTGATCTGCTCGGGGATATGGATGACGCGCGTGCGCTGCTCCCACCCGGCTCGATCGGATAGAGAATCGAGATCGCCGATGATCGCATCGGGCGTCAGGCCCGCCGCGCCAATCGCGTCGCCGCCGCCATCGGCACCGACCAGCGCAATGCCGCGCGCGGCCAGATCCTGCAAAAGCGCGATATCGACGGCACCGCCCCCGACAATGGCCATAGGCCGTTGAAAGACCAGCGGCACTGCGCCTGCGCCGCTTCCTGAAGTCACTTGCACTGTCACAATTCTCTCAATATGGTCCGAGCCGTCTCGCTGGGGTGTTCCGGATCATGTCCGGAGCTGAGAGTTACCCATAGAACCTGAACCAGGTCATGCTGGCGGAGGAAGTTCGAGATGGCAAGGGCGTCTCTTCGCGTCCTCTCCATTGACTTATCCCTTCTCCCATGGCCGCAACCGTTGAAGGGATGACCCAATGGTCAAATCCACTTGCCTCGCGCTTGCGGTCCTTTTTGGATTGTCTGCCGTTTCTGCCCATGCGCAGGATGTACCCACGCTCACCATCTACACCTATGACGGCTTTGCGGCCGAATGGGGTCCCGGCCTGCAGCTTTCCGCAGCCTTCGAACCCGTCTGCGGCTGCAAGCTCAATTGGGTCGCCGCCGACTCCTCCATCGGCACCCTCCGCCGCGTGCAGCTTGAAGGCGCCACGACCGAGGCCGACCTCATTGTCGGGCTCGACACCGCCATTGCCGGCGAAGCCCGCGCCACCGGGCTTTTTGCCGATCATGGCCTGACGCTCGACAAGCTCGACCTGCCGGAAGCCTGGACGGATGCGCAATTCGTGCCGTTCGACTATTCGCATTTCGCCTTCATGTATGACACCGACCGGACCGCGACCCCGCCCAAGAGCTTTGAAGAGCTCATCGCCATGCCGGACGATTTCAAGATCGCCATCCAGGACCCGCGTTCGGCAACGCCGGGCCTTGGGCTCGTCCTCTGGATCAAGGCCGCCTATGGCGACCGCGCGCCGGAAATCTGGGCCGGTCTGAAACCCCATATCCTGACCGTAACGCGCGAATGGAGCGAGAGCTATTCGCTCTTCCTCGATGGCGAGGCCGACATGGCGCTCTCCTATACGACCTCGCCCGCCTACCACATCATCGAAGAAAACGACGACACGATCAAAGCGGCGCTGTTCGAGGAAGGGCATTATCCGCAGATCGAAGTCGCCGGGATTTTGAAATCCTCCAAGCATCAGGAGCTCGCCAAGCAGTTCCTTGAATGGTTCGCTTCGCCGGAGGGTCAGAAGATCATCCCGACGACCAATTGGATGTTCCCGGTGGTCGATCTTGGAGCTGATCTGAACCCAGCCTTTGCCAGCTTGCCGCAGCCTGAAAAGACCTTGCGGTTGAGCGACGAGGATATCCTGGCGCATTCGTCCGAGTGGATCGACGAGATGCTGGCAGCGGTGCAATAATAAATGCTCTGCACAAACTCGATATGGCACATCCCCCTTGACGAGGGAGGTTGGGAGGGGGTGTCGGCAGCCACAACGCTATTGTGGCTCACTCCCCCCTCCCCAACCCTCCCCGCAAGGGGGAGGGTGCCGTTCAGTGCGTGTGGCCACTCATGCTGACCCTCCCCCACCGCCCCACCCGCATCGCCATCTCCGAAGCCCTCGCCCTTGCCATTGCCGGCCTCATCGCCTCCGTGCTCTGGGCCATCTTCTCCGCCGCCACCGACGCCAGCGGCTCCTCGCGCGTCGATATTCCGCACCTCCTGCGGATGACCGCCATCCAGGCGGGTTTTACCACCATCCTGTCGCTCTCCGTCGGCACGGCCCTCGCCTGGGCGCTCAATCGCTTGCGCTTTCTGGGGCGCGACCTGGTGGTCGGGCTCTTTGCCGCCGCCATCGTTACGCCCGGCATGGTCGTCGCGTTTGGTCTACTTTCCATCTGGGGCCGCAATGGCTGGATCAACCAAGCGAGCGAAACGCTATTCGGCTTTTCGATCGGCAATCCGGCCTTTGGGCTTTCAGGCATTCTGTTGGCTCATGTCATTCTCGACGGCGCCTTTGCCGCGCGCATTCTTCTCGCACGACTCGATGCCATTCCGCAAAGCAAGCTCAAGGTCGGGCAATCGCTGGCCCTATCAGCGAGACAACGGTTTCGGCTGATCGATTGGCCCGCCATGCGCACCAGCCTGCCAGGCCTCGGCGCCATCATCTTTCTCCTCGCCTTTACGAGCTTCCCGATCGTGCTGCTGCTCGGCGGCGGACCAGCAAACCAAACGCTAGAGGTGGCCATCTATTCGGCGGTGCGGCTCGATTTCGATCTTGTCGGCGCCGTGCGACTGGCCCTGACCCAGATCGGGGTCTGCGCGCTCGTCATCCTCCTCGCATCAAGCACGACGCCCGTCGTCAGCGTCCAAGGCCGCTCGCTGCCGCCAACTTGGCGCGATGGTTTTGGCGCGCGCGTCCTGCAGGGGCTGATATTGGCTCTCGCCACCGTTGGCTTCGCCCTGCCGCTTGTCTCCGTGCTGATTGACGGGCTCGGCTTCGGCCTCCTCCGTGTGTTGGCCCAAGCGACATTCTGGTGGGCGCTGAGCACGAGCCTCGTGATCGGCAGCGCCTCCGCGGCCCTGACGCTGGTTCTGGCTCTGGCGCTGACCTTGGGCCGCGCTGCTAGCGGGTCACGCGCCGCGCGAACGCTGCTGGGCACGCCGAGTTTTGCCTATCTCGCTGTTCCGGCCGTCGTGCTCTCGCTCGGCTTTTTCCTGATCGTGCGCAATCTCGGCGTAGCGCCGGCGCAAGCCGCGCCGGTTGTCGTCATCATCGCCAACAGCCTCCTTGCCCTGCCCTTCGCCGTCGCGACGCTCGGCCCGCCACTCGATGCGGTCGCGCGGTCACGCGGAAAGCTCATCCGGTCTCTGGGCCTTTCCGGCTGGCAGCAGTTCCGGCTGGTGGAATATCCGCTGCTGGGCAAGGATATCGGCCTGATGCTGGCGCTGGCCTTCTGCTTCTCGCTCGGCGATCTCGGCGTCATCGCGCTGTTCGGCACGCAGGATTTTCAAACGCTGCCGCTGATGATGTTCCGCGCGCTTGGCGCCTATCGCAACAATGATGCTGCGGCCATCGCTGCAATCCTGCTCGTCGGCACCATTATCGCCTTCGTGGCTCTGCCCCGCCTTTTCGAAAGACTAGCCCATGCTTCGCGCTGACCACCTCGCCTTCGCCTATGGCGCTGACACGCAAACCTATGATTTCAGCTTTGCGGCTGAAGCTGGCGCCGTGACTGCGATCTCAGGCGCCAGCGGCTCGGGCAAATCGACGCTGTTCGATCTTCTGGCTGGTTTCTTGAACCCAAAAGGTGGGAGCCTCGATCTCGACGGACAAAATCTTCTGCCGCTCTCGCCGGAGACGCGCCCCATCTCACTGCTGCTGCAGTCCGACAATCTCTTCGAACATCTTTCAGCGCGTGAGAATGTCGCTTTGGGCCTAGCACGCAATGTCGGCAAGACGGAAACGCGCGAGCGCGTGGACGCCGTGCTGAAGCGCATGGGGCTTGAAAGCCTTGCCGATCAGACGGCAGCCACCCTCTCCGGCGGCCAGAAGCAACGTATAGCTCTGGCGCGAACGCTGCTACGCGACCGGCCGGCTCTTCTCCTCGACGAGCCGTTTTCCGCGCTCGACGACGACACGCGGCACGGCATTCGGGCATTGGTTGGAGAACTAACAAAAAGCGAGGGATGGCACACCATCCTCGTCAGCCATCACGAGGATGACATCACTGCGCTGGCGCAGCGGCGTTATCGACTAGAGAATGGTAGTCTTCGCGAGGCCTAAAAAAAAGGCCGCTGGTTTCACCCAGCGGCCTTTTGATTACTGTGCCCAGGCGGCGAACACTTCCTTGAAAAGCGCGTCCGCCTCGCTGTCTTTTTCGAGCGTCAGGATGGCGTTGCGGCCCGTCCCGTAGACGATCGCCAGATCGAGCCAGCGCCGGTTTTCGAGAAGGTTGACGTTGGCCGTCTCGTCATCTGGCGATGAACTCAAGGCAAAGAGGAAGCTATTGCCTACGATACGCGCCGAGGCGCCGACGAGCGGCGTGCCGGGCACAAGTTCTTCGTTCTTTAGGAGAACGCCTGGAAGGCTGGAAATCGAGCCGCCGACAAAGGTATCGCTGACGTCGAAATTGACTTCCATCAGGTGGCTGGCCGGCAGGCTTGGATCGGTATTCCGGCGGATCGTCACCGAGACATTGAGCGCACGTGCCGGAATGCTCGCCTTGCCAACGAGGGTCGGCTGACCGAGTTCATCTTCGCCCTTGGCCCAATCGACGGTACCAGAGAAGGGCACGGCGCCAGTGCGGCCATCGGACGAGGCCTCAAGCAGCAGCGACTGGCTGCCAGCGAGCACGGCCGGATCGACGCTATTCGCGGGATCGTTGGTTGCGGCGATGCTGGTATCGGCGCCCGAGAGGCGCTCTTCGGTCTTGACCTCACCGCCATTGAGCGAGGGCAAGGCTGTTTCAGTGCCATTAGGCGTAACCGCTTCTGGTGTCGGCTCCAAGCGATCTTCGGTGCCGTCGATCGACGTTGTCGGTTCGATCGTCGGGGTCGTCGCCGTATTGCCGGGGCCTGTCGTCGTCTCGTTGACGCTCGGCGCATCGAGCGTTGGCGTCGTTGCGATGGGTGTATCCGCCGTCTGGGTCACCGGTGCTGCGGCGCGGCCGAACATCTGGTCGAGGTCGACATAACCTTCGCGCCACGCCCAGAAACCGGCGCCACCGGCACCCGCGAGCAGCAAGGCAAAGACGATGAGGAAAATGGTCAGACCTGCACCCTGGCGACGCTGGCTGCCAGCCGTGTCAAAGGCACTCGGATCGGCATTGTCTTCGGCAAGGCCGGCATCGGCGAGAGCTGGAGTCTCTCCACTCGCCGTCGTTTCCGATACTTCGCCGCGTGCTT
Source organism: Devosia sp. BK (assembly GCF_032907385.1). Classification (NCBI taxonomy): domain Bacteria; kingdom Pseudomonadati; phylum Pseudomonadota; class Alphaproteobacteria; order Hyphomicrobiales; family Devosiaceae; genus Devosia; species Devosia sp. BK. Next base: position 366,653 of record NZ_JAIMBX010000003.1, on the reverse strand, counting down.
CGCGATCAAGCGTCTCGATGGCACGCTCGATGGCGCCTTCGGCTTCCTTGGCGCCGTCATCGATCTCGACTTCGCGCACGCTCGAGAGCGCGGTTTCGACCGGGCGCTCGACAACGGTGATCTCGGGCTCGATGACCGGCTGGCGCGCCAAAGCGGCGCTGCCGCCGAGCGAGGGCTCAACGCGGGCAACAGCAGACGCGGTGCCACCAAATCCGACAGCAGCAGCGGCACCAATGGCCGCAACGTCGCGGCGCGGCGTGAAATCGGGGCGCTTGAGCGGAACCGGCGCAACCGCGGGCGGCGGCACAAAATCGGGCTCATCGGATTTTGCGACGCCCGGACGTTCGGCCGGACGCAGCTCGAACGGCAGCGTCGAGGACTGGACCTTGGCGCCACCCGCATCGGCAGCCTGGCTAATGATTTCCTCGATCGAGAGGGTTTCATCCATCGGGCTTTGCGTGAGCGTATCGTCATCGGCAGGTTCGTCGACCGCCTCAACAATCGGTTCTGGCTCAGGCTCCGGAACATATTCCGGCTCTGGTTCAGGTTCGGGCTCCGACTGAACGAAAACCGGCTGCGGCGCTGGGCGCTCGACGGCTTGCGGCGGCACGAAACTTTGTGCAGGGCGCGGTTCGGGTGCAGTTGGTCGTGGGCTGATGACCGCGACTGGATCGGGCTCGGCGGGTTGTGGCGCGGGCTGAGGAGCCGCCGCTGCCGGTTTGGGCGCGAGCATGGCGTCGCGCCCAAGGCTGATGACGGCTTCGCTCGCTTCCTGCTCGACCTGACGGATGCAGTCTTCGAGCTGCAGGCGGTGCTGGGTGATTTCGCGAGCCGGCAAAGGAGGCTGGATAGACCGCAACTGCCCGACAAGGGCGGCGCGTGCCTTTTCGTAAACTGCGCGGCGCGCAGCTCCATTGTTCTCCGGCAGCGCCGAGATTGCTCGGCGCAACAGCTCCTTATAGTCCGCCATTGGCTACTGGGTACTCACAATTGCAGCGACGTCTTTTAGCAAGTTTTATCAGTCTTGGAACGGGTCAACTACCAAGATGGTATCTGCGCGTTCGGGACTAGTGGACAACAATGCGACCGGGGCCCCGATCAGCTCTTCGATATAGCGAACATATTTGACGGCTTGGGCCGGCAGCTCGGCCCATGAACGCGCGCCGGCAGTCGTTTCGGACCAGCCCTCAAGCGTCTCATAAATAGGCTTAACGCGGGCTTGTGCCCCCATTGAGGCGGGCAAATAATCAATGCGTGATCCATCAAGCTCATAGCCGACGCAGACCTTGATCTCTTTCAGACCATCGAGAACGTCGAGCTTGGTCAAAGCGATCCCGGTAATACCCGAGGTTTTGACCGTCTGGCGGACGAGGACCGCATCAAACCAGCCGCAGCGGCGCGGACGGCCCGTATTGACGCCGACTTCCTTGCCGACCGTCGCGAGGTGGCGGCCGATTTCATCATCGAGCTCGCAGGGGAACGGGCCTTTGCCGACACGCGTCGTATAGGCCTTGGTGATCCCCAGGACATAGCCGATCGCCGTTGGCCCAAGGCCTGAACCGGCGGCGGCCTGACCGGCAACGGTGTTGGACGAGGTCACGAAAGGATAGGTGCCATGATCATTATCGAGGAGCGCACCCTGCGCACCTTCGAAAAGAATCCGCGCGCCTTCGCGGCGCTTGTCATCGAGCACGCGCCAGACCTGATCCATGAAGGGCAGGATTTCGCCGGCGATGGACGTCAGCTCGTCATAGATCGTCTGTGCGTCGATCTCGCCAAGACCCATGCCGCGCCGGAGCGCATTATGGTGCGACAGGAGACGCTCGATCTTGGGCATGAGCGTATCGGGTTCGGACAAATCGATAAGGCGGATGGCGCGACGGCCGACCTTATCTTCGTAAGCTGGGCCAATGCCGCGGCGTGTGGTGCCGATCTTGAGGCCGGAATTGGCGTCTTCGCGAATACCGTCGAGCTCGCGATGGAGCGACAGGATGAGCGGCGCATTATCGGCAATACGCAGGATCTGCGGGGTAATCTCGACCCCCTGCCCGCGCAGCTTGGCCATTTCCTGGACGAAATGGTGGGGATCGACGACGACGCCATTGCCGATGACCGAGAGCTTGCCCTGGACAAGGCCCGAGGGTAGCAGCGCGAGCTTGTAGCTCACGCCATCGATCACAAGGGTATGGCCGGCATTGTGACCACCATGGAAGCGCACGACGACGTCGGCGCGTTCCGAGAGCCAATCCACGATCTTGCCCTTGCCCTCGTCACCCCATTGAGAGCCGACGACAACCACATTCGCCATAGTCCAGTCTTCCTTAACTTAAGGCGTGCCAAGGCCCGGCACGACAGAAATCGGGCCGGCCAGAAAGGCTGCACCCTTACCCAAGTGGCGGACATTCGTCCTTTCGGCCGCGCCCGGTGTCGGGTTTGAATGCAGCCGAATAACTGATAAGTCCGACTGTCCTTACATCACCCAAGCGCCGATGACAAAGCCGCAGACCATCGAAAATCGCAGCATAACCGCCAGAATTCTCGATCAGCCCTATCTTTTGCTGGTTCTGGCGCCGCTTTTCTGGGGCGGCAATGTCATCGCCGCCAAGCTTGTAGTCGGCGAAATCAGCCCATTCCTGCTGCTCGCCTGCCGGTGTGTCCTGGCGACGCTGTTCATTCTCCCCTTTTCCTGGCATCATTTGCGCGCCGATTGGGATGAAGTGAAACGCTCGTGGCCGGTGCTGATGAGCTACGGCATTATCGGCTACGCGCTCTTCAATGCGCTGCTTTACGTCGGCCTCACCATGACCACGGCGGTCAATTCGGCGATCGAGCAGGCGTCACTGCCCATGCTGATTCTGGGCGCCAACTTTTTGATTTTTCGCGTGCGCGCCAGATGGCTGCAGATTTTTGGCGTGCTGCTCGCAATTTTCGGCGTCATTCTGACGGCGACGCACGGCGATCCATCGCGGATTCTGCGCATGGACATCAATCTCGGCGATGGTTTCGTCATCCTCGCCTGCCTCGCCTACACTGCCTATACGCTTGCTTTGCGCTTTCGTCCAAAGGTCCATGTCTTCAGCTTCATGGCCGTATCGTTTTTCGGCGCGGCAACCGCAGCGGTGATTATGCTGGCGCTGTTCGGCGGCGGGCTCGGAACGGTGGCGACGTTGCCGCAAATGTCCCCGACTGTCTGGCTGGTCATCGCCTATGTCGCGACCTTCCCATCCATGTTCAGCCAGATCGCCTATGCCCGCGGCGTCGAACTGGTCGGCGCCAATCGTGCCGCACCGAGCCACAATCTCATTCCGGTTTTCGGCACGCTGGGCTCGGTGATCATTTTAGGCGAGCACCTTGAGGCCTATCACTTCCTGGCCGCCGCCATAATCATCACCGGCATCATCCTGGCGGAGTGGGCGGCGCGGAAAAGCGCCGCCTAGACGCATGCTTACGGCAGCGTATGCCCCGCCGTGCGGAACAGACGATACCATTCCTCTCGCGTTAGCGGCACGGATGATCCCGCCGCGCATTCCGTAACGCGCGAAGGTTTGGTCGTACCAAGAACCACCTGGACATTGGCCGGGTGGCGCGTGATCCAGGCCACCGCAATGCCTGTCGGCGTTACGCTGTATTTCTCAGCCAGCTCATCGAGCGCCTCATTGAGTTCGGGAAACTCTTCCCGATCGCCAACAAAAACGCCGTCGAAGAACCCCTTCTGGAACGGCGACCAGGCCTGCAGCATCATGCCCTTGAGACGAGAATAATCGAGCAGGCCATTGTCGCGGCTGATCGATTGGTCGAGCCCATTCATATTGGCCGCGACACCCTGCGCGAAGAGATTGGCATGGGTGACGCTGAGCTGGACCTGATTGAACAGCAGCGGCTGTTTCACCGCCGTCTTCAGCACTTCGATCTGGCCGGGCGTATGGTTGGAAACGCCGAAATGGCGCACCTTGCCCGAGGCTGCGAGCTTGTCGAAGGCGGCAGCGACATCTTCGGGCTCGACCAGGGTGTCGGGCCGATGCAGCAGCAGCACATCGAGATAATCGGTGCGAAGCGCCGCCAATGATTCATCGACCGTCTGCAAAATATGCTCGGACGAAAAATCGAAAAATCCTTTGCGGATGCCGACCTTAGACTGGATCAGGATCTTTTCGCGATCGGCGGCGGTGAGCGTGATGGCTTCGCCAAATCGCTCCTCGCAACGATGACGCTCGCCGCCATAGATATCGGCATGGTCATAAACCGTGACGCCGGCATCCATCGCCGCGCCAAACAGCGCCTGGATTTCGCTGTCGCTCATCTTGGCGATACGCATCAAGCCAAGCACGACGCTCGACACGGTCAGATCGGTGTGGGGCACCTTGAAGGTCTTCATCAGAACCTCGAAATTTTTGGGATTGGCGCCAGAAGCCGGCGCAGGGGACGCCGGAGAGTAGCGCGTCGCACGCCCAAAAAGAAAGCCCCGCCAGCATGCCGGCGGGGCCAATTGTCAATAATTGAACTTGTCTTAGAAGCGTACGGCCTTGGCCTGCTTGACGCCTTCAAGCGCCGCGATCTTGGCCAATTGCTCTTCAGTCAGCGTCCCGTCGATGGAGACAAGCGCGATGGCATCGCCACCAACGTCGGCACGACCGAGGTTGAAATTGGCGATATTGATGCCAAGCGTGCCGAGCAGTGTACCGAGGCGACCGATGTGACCCGGCTTGTCCTCATTGGTGACATAGAGCATGGACGGGGTGAGTTCCGCTTCCATGTTGATGTCCTTGACCTGGATAACGCGCGACTTGCCATTGGCGAAAATCGTGCCGGCAACGGCGCGGGTCTGCTGTTCGGTGGTCACGGTCAGGCGGACATAACCTTCATAGGCACCTTGCTGGTCGCGGGTCGTGGTCTCCACTGTGATACCGCGATCCTTGGCGATCTGCGGCGCCGAAACCATGTTGATGTCCCCAAGCGACGGTTTTAGCACGCCATTGATGGCGGCAGCGACCATGGGACGGGTGTTGAGCCCAGCCGGCGTACCTTCAAACTCGATCTTGATGCCGGTAATGGCTGTTTCCGTGAGCTGGCCCGCAAAGGAGCCCAGCGCTTCGGCAAGCTTCACCCAAGGCGTGATGATCGGGGCTTCTTCCGCCGAAATCGACGGGAAGTTGAGCGCATTGGTGATCTCGCCGGTCATCAGGTAAGCCGAAATCTGCTCGGCAACCTGCAGTGCCACATTCTCCTGCGCTTCTGTCGTCGAGGCGCCAAGGTGCGGTGTGCAGATGACGTTGGGCAGCTCGAACAGCGGATTGTTTTCCGCGGGCTCGACGAGGAACACGTCGAGCGCTGCGCCAGCGACATGGCCCGACTTCAGCGCATTGTAGAGAGCCTCTTCATCGATCAGACCGCCACGGGCGCAATTGATGATGCGCACGCCCTTCTTGGTCTTGGCGAGGTTTTCGGCATTGAGAATATTGCGCGTCGCATCGATCAAAGGCGTGTGCAGCGTGATGAAATCGGCGCGGGCCAGCAGATCGTCGAGCTCGACCTTTTCGACACCCAGCGTCTGGGCGCGTTCCGGCGTCAGGAACGGATCGAAGGCAATGACCTTCATCCGCAGACCAATGGCGCGGTCGGCAACGATCGAACCGATATTACCGGCGCCGATCAGGCCAAGCGTCTTGTTGGTGACTTCCACACCCATGAAGCGGTTCTTTTCCCACTTCGAGGCACGGGTCGAAGCGTCAGCCTCGGGCAACTGGCGCGCCAGCGCAAACATCATGGCGATGGCATGCTCGGCCGTCGTGATCGAATTGCCGAAGGGCGTGTTCATCACGATGATGCCCTTCTTCGTCGCCGCCGGAATATCGACATTGTCGACACCGATACCGGCGCGGCCGATAACCTTCAGATTGGTCGCGGCAGCGATGATCTTTTCAGTCACCTTCGAGGCCGAACGGATGGCAAGGCCATCATACTGGCCGATGGCTTCGAGGAACTTTTCCTTGTCCTTGCCGAGATCGGGCAGGTAGTCGACTTCGACGCCATTGTCCTTGAAGATCTGGACGGCGGTCGGGCTCAGTTTGTCGGAAACGAGAACTTTTGGCATTTGCTTGGGCTTTTCCAATTTGGATGCGGCAGCAGGTCGATCAGCGCCGCGTGAATCGCGTGAATGTAGGGGTGTACCCCCGCCAGCTGGCGGGGCCAAAAATCAGGCAGCAGCCTTGAGCGCGGCCTTTTCCTCGGCAAAAGCCCAGTCGAGCCACGGCGTCAGTGCCGCGAGATCGGATGCTTCCACCGTCGAGCCAGCCCAGATACGCAGGCCAGCGGGCGCGTCCTTATAGGAGCCGAAATCATAACCCACGCCGAGCTTGTCCAGCCGCGCCACGATCGCCTTGGCAAAAGCGGCCTGACCATCGTCATCGAGCGCGGTGATGTCCGGATCGACAATCGAGAGGCACACGGAGGTGTTCGAACGTTGTTCGGACTTCTTGGCGAGGAAATCGACCCAATCGGTCTGTTCCACCCAATCGGCCAATACCCCATAATTGGCATCGGCACGAGCCTGCATGGCCTGCAAACCGCCAACCTGCAGACCCCACTGCATCGCGTCGATCGCGTCTTCGATGCAGAGCATCGAGACAGTGTTGATCGTTTCCGCCTTGAAAATCCCTTCGATCAGCTTGCCGCCCTTGGTCATGCGGAAAATCTTGGGCAGCGGGCGATCAGGCTTGAACGTTTCGAGACGTTCGACCGCGCGCGGCGAAAGAATGAGAATACCATGCGCGGCTTCACCGCCCAGAGCCTTCTGCCAGGAGAAGGTGACGACATCGAGCTTCGCAAAATCGAGCTTCTGCGCAAAGGCCGCCGAGGTCGCGTCGCAGATGGTCAGGCCTTCGCGGTCAGCCGGGATCCAGTCCGCATTCGGCACGCGCACGCCCGAAGTCGTTCCATTCCAGGTGAACACCACATCGCGGTTGAAATCGACCTGCGTCAGATCAGGCAGTTCGCCATAGGGCGCTTCCAGAACGCGGCAATCAGCAAGTTTGAGCTGCTTCTGCACGTCGGTTACCCAACCGGCACCAAACGATTCCCAAGCCAGCATATCGACGCCCCGAGCACCAAGCGCGCTCCATAGGAACATTTCGACCGCACCCGTATCGGACGCGGGAACAATGCCGATCCGATAGTCGGCAGGGACTTCGAGAAGTTCGCGCGTCAGGTCGATAGCCTGCTGAATGCGCGCCTTGGCAGGCTTGGCGCGGTGCGAGCGGCCAGTCAGCGCGCCAGCAAGCACCTCAACCGTCCAGCCTGGACGCTTGGCACATGGACCCGACGAAAAATTTGGATTAGCCGGTTTTACCGCCGGTGCGGTCAGGGGCGTATCAGCCATTCTCTAGCGGCCCTCCCAGGCCTATGGTCTCGCGTTAGGGCGAGATGTCCTGAGAACCGAGATACTCCTCCGCCTCGAAGGCGTCAACCGGAGTTGGTTGGCATTTTTGGTTGCAACATCGCCCAAAAATCGGCGCTTAGGATGTGCTCGCAACAGACCTTCAGCAACAGGGATTGACCGAATAAACACAAGATGCATATATGACACCGATGTCATGACATCGGTGTCATAATCACCGGGGAGACGTCGAGGGTGGATTGGTTGGCAGCGCGGTGTGCCGGATCAGTCCAACCAAGGGAGGATCGCTTGGCCACAATCTATGACGTCGCGAAAGTTGCGGGTGTATCGCCCAAGACGGTCAGTCGCGTCATGAACGGGGACGCGCCCGTCAACGAAAAGACGCGCGAAGTCGTCGAAGCAGCCATGCTCTCGCTCAACTATGTGCCCTCGAGCGCCGCCCGCACCATGCGCTCCCAGCGCTCCGGGCTGATCGGCATGATCACCGGCGCCATCAGCACCACACACCATTTCGAAGATACTGGCCTTCCCGAAATCTATCTCGTGCAGGGCGCGCAGCGCGTCATCGCCCAGAGCAATCGTACCCTGCTCATCGCCGATAGCGGCGGCCAGGTCGATCGCATCCCCGCCCTTTTGCAGACCTTCCGCGAGCACCGCGTCGAGGGCGTGCTTTACGTCGCCGAATATCACCGCGAAGTCAGCCTGCCGGCCAATCTGCGCGATCGGCCCATGGTGCTCGTCAATTGCTTTGATGCCGACGAGACGCCGGCCGTTCTGCCCGATGACGCGGGTGGCCAGTTCACCCTGGTCGATGGGTTGATCAAGCGGGGCCATCGCCGCATCGGTTTCCTCACCCTGCCCGAGCAGCAGATTGCCTCGGGCCTCCGCATGGATGGCTATCGGCGCGCGCTTGCGAGCAACGGCATCGCCTTCAACGAGCAACTTGTTCAGGTCGGCGCCCTCGCCAATGCCGCGCACGAATTCGATCTGCTCTGGGATGCACTCGACCGTGTCCTCCGCGCCGAGCCGACGGTGATCTGCTGCGCCAACGACAAGATGGCAATGCGGGTCTATGGCCTCCTGCGCGAACGCGGCATGGCCATCCCGCGCGATATCTCGGTCGCCGGTTACGACGATTATCGCATGATCGCGGAGCACCTGCATCCCGGCCTGACCAGCGCCCAATTGCCCTATGCCGCCATGGGCGCCCGCGCTGCCGACAAGCTTTTGCGTCTCATCGCCGGCACGCAACGCCCGGCCGAGCCAGCCCAGGAGCTGGTCTCTGGCCCCGTCGCTTGGCGCGACAGCGTCCAGCCGCGCGACACAACCATCACCCAATTATCGACCAGGAGGAAAGACATATGAAATCCCTGAAGCTTCTCGCTGCAACGCTGGCCTTCAGCACCGCCTTCGGCGGCGCCGCGTTCGCCCAGACCAACCTGACCATGTGGTACCATGGCGCCGGCAGCACGGTGGAACGTGACCTGATCAACGGCATCATCACCGATTTCAACGGTTCGCAGACCGATTGGAAAGTCTCGCTGCAGGAATTCCCGCAGGCCGCTTACAACGACTCCGTCGTCGCCGCCGCCGTTGCCGGCAATCTGCCCGACATCATCGACGTCGATGGTCCCGTGATGCCGAACTGGGCCTGGGCCGGCTATATGCAGCCGCTCCAGCTTTCCGAAGGCGCGCTCAATGGTTTCCTGCCCGGCGCGATCGGCAAGTATAACGATCAGGTCTATTCGGTCGGCCTCTGGGACGCTGCGGTCGCCATGTATGCCCGCAAGTCGACGCTCGAGAAGTTCAACATCCGCATTCCGACCCTCGAACAGCCATGGACCGGCGAAGAGTTCAACGGCATCCTTGAAACCCTCAAGGCTTCGGGCGAATTCGACTATCCGCTCAACCTCGGCATGGCCGATCAGGGCGAATGGTATCCTTATGCCTTCGCGCCCTTCCTCTGGAGCTTCGGCGGCGATCTCGTCGATCGCACCTCCTATGAAACCGCCGAAGGCGCGCTCAATGGCGATGCCGCCGTCGCGTTCGGCGAATGGTGGCAGAGCCTTTTCACCAACAATTATGTGCCCGGCACGAGCCAGGACATGGCCAGCCACGAAACCGGCTTCATCGATGGCGACTATGCCCTGCAGTGGAACGGCAATTGGGTGGCGGTCAAGACGCTCGAAGCCCTCGGCGACGACGTGCTCTTCCTTCCTGCGCCAGACTTTGGCAATGGCCCCAAGATCGGCGGCGCTTCCTGGCAGTTCGGTGTGTCGGCGACCTCTGCGCACCCCGATGGCGCCAGCGCCTTCATCGAGTTCGCCCTGCAGCCAAAGTACCTCGCCGCCTTCTCCGATGGCATCGGCCTGATCCCGGCAACCGCTGAAGCCGCGGCGTTCACCAAGAACTACGCTCCCGGCGGCGCGCTCGAAAGCTTCTACGCGCTCTCTGAAAAGCAGGCCATGCTGCGTCCGGTGACCCCGGGCTATGTGTTCGAAGCGCTCGAATTCCGCAAGGCGCTCTCGGACATCGCCAATGGCGCTGACGTCGTCGACGCGCTCGACGCGGCAACCGACGCCATCAACGCCGATATCGCGCGCAACAACAATTACGCTGCCGCGCAGTAACCTCTCCCTCCCGAGCACGGTCGGCCCGGATTTTTTCTGGGCCGGCCTCCCGGCACGTCTTCAAGGCAGTCGCACATGCGCCCCAAACAGACCAAATCGCTGCAATCCAATACGCTCGCCGGATGGCTGATGAGCGGCCCTGCGCTGCTGCTGATCACGCTTTTCCTGATCGTGCCGTTTCTTCTGGCCTTCTGGTTTTCCTTCACCAACCAGCGGCTGATTTCGCCCAATCCGACCCAATTCGTCGGCACCTCGAATTTCGAGCAATTGCTCGGCGTTGGCACTCTGGTGCTGGAGCCGGAAAAGGCCGAAGACGGTAGCCTTATCGTCAGCTATAGCGGCGAGTTGAGCTATCCGCGCGTCCGCGAATTCACCCGCAACAATCCCGATTTCCAGCATCTCAACGGCATGCGCGAATGGTTCGGCTGGGACTGGGGCAATTCCAAGGTTCTGGTCCTCGCCCGCGACCTCGTCTTCATGAAGGCGCTGACCAATACCCTCTTCTTCGTCGCCATCGTCGCGCCCCTCCAATCCATTATCGCGCTCCTTTTGGCGCTGATGATCAATCAGAAGCTGCGCGGCATAAACGTCTTCCGCACCGTCTATTTTATGCCGGTCGTCGTCTCGATCGTCGTCGTCTCGCTCCTCTGGCGCTTCATCTATGACGGGCGCAGCGGGCTCCTCAACAATCTCCTCCAGTTCCTCTCCTTCGGCCATTTCCAGCCGGTCGATTGGCTGGGCAATCCCGATACGGCCATGTGGGCCATCATCGTCATGTCGATCTGGCAGGCGGTTGGCTTCCATATGGTGATCTGGCTGGCGGGCCTCCAGAACATCCCGCTGACGCTTTATGAAGCCGCCGATATCGAAGGCGCTTCAAGCTGGCAAAAATTCCGCTTCGTCACCTGGCCAGGCCTGCGCAATACCGCGGTCCTGATCCTTGTGGTCATCACCATGCAGGCCTTCGCGCTCTTTTCGCAGATCGACGTCATGACCAATGGCGGGCCGCTCGATTCCACCCAGACGCTGGTCTTCCAGGCCGTGCAGCGCGGTTATGAGCAACAGAATATTGCCGGTGGCTCTGCCATCTCGGTGCTGCTGTTCCTCATGGTGCTCACGATCTCGCTGGTCCAGCGCTACCTCACCCGGGAGCGCTAGAACATGGCTGCTGTCACCTCGCCCAATCAACGCCTCAAGATCAGCCTCAAATATCTGCTGCTGATCCTTGTCGCCCTGGTCTTCGTCTTCCCCATCGTCTTCATGGTGGTGAGCTCGTTCAAGCCCGACCTGCAATTGCTGCGCGACACATCCTCGTTCAACGCTTTCCTGCCGATCGGAGATATCTCGCTCGACAATTACTTCGCCGCGTTCCGCCGTGCGCCGGTGGGGCTCTTTGTCTTCAACTCCATCCTCGTGACGTCGCTGACCGTCGTCGGCTCGCTCTTCCTCTGCTCGATGGCAGCGTTCGCCTTCGTCTTCCTCGAATTCCGCGGCAAGGAGATCGTCCTTTCGATCATAATTGCGACGCTCATCGTGCCCTTCGAAACCATTGCCGTGCCGATGCTGATGGTGGTCAATTCGCTCCCCTGGATCGGCGGCAATGGCGTCACCTGGGGCTGGCTCAATACCTATCACGTCCAGATCGTCCCCTTTCTCGCCGATGCGCTGACAATCTTCCTCTTCGTCCAGTTCTTCCGCGATCTGCCCAAGGAATTGGTCGAAGCGGCGCGTCTCGATGGGGCAAGCTGGTTCCAGGTCTATTCCATGGTCATCGTGCCGATCGCCGGCCCGGTCTTTGCAACGGCCGCCATCCTCAAATTCCTCGCCATGTACAACCAGTATCTCTGGCCGCTCATGGTCACCCAATCCGAGCAGTTCCGACCGGTCATGGTTGGTCTCCAATACTTCTTCCAGCTCAACACCGCCTGGGGCGAGGTCATGGCCTACCTCTCCATGATCACCCTGCCGGTCCTCGCCTTCTACCTTTTCCTCCAGCGCGCCTTCATCACCTCGATCGCCTCAACCGGCATCAAGGGTTAGAGCGTCTCCAGCTAGAAAGACACGACATTGGTTCTCGCACTTAAAGACAAATGGATTTGGGATTTCTGGACCTATCGCGATGGGGACGACTACCACATCTATTTCCTCCAGGCCGACAACACCCTCGCCCATCCAGACATGCGCCACCGCAATGTCACCCAGGGCCACGCGGTTTCCAAAGACCTGATCAACTGGACCCATCTCGGCACGACCTTTGCACCTGCCGCTCCGACCGCATGGGACGATTGGACCACCTGGACCGGCTCGACCCTGCGTGATGACACCGGTCTCTGGCACCTCTTTTACACCGGTACCGAGCACGCCGAAGACGGCATGAAGCAGCGCATCGGCCACGCCACCTCGACCGATGGCCACAACTGGACGCGCGTCGGCAATGGCCTCGCGCTCGACATTTCCGGCCCCGATTACGAAGAATACACCCCCGGCCACTGGCACGACCGCGCCTTCCGCGATCCATGGGTGATGAAGAACCCCAGTGGCGATGGCTGGATCATGTATATGGTCGCGCGCCAGCCCGGCACGACCGAGCCCAATGCCGGTGGCACCGTTGGCTTTGCCACCTCGCCCGATCTCAATAGCTGGACGCTGCAGCCCCCCGTTTATAAGGGCGGCATGTTCGGCCAGATGGAAGTGCCGCAGGTCTTCGCAGTGAACGGCAAGTGGTACATGCTGTTCTGCACCGACGGCTCGCACTGGTCCGAGGCTTACAAAAAGTTCAACCCGGAAACGCCGGTCCGCGGCTCGCACTATCTGATGGCCGATGATCCGCAGGGCCCATGGGAAGTTGCGCCCGGTCCATTCTTCGATGGGGCCCAGGGCAGCCGCTATGCCGGCAAGATCGTCGAAACCGACAATGGCCTCGTCTTCATGGGCTTCCTCCACGACGCCGCCGATGGCTCCTTCATCGGCCAGGTGTCCGACCCGATCCCGGTGCGCGTCGATGCCGACGGGCTCCTCCACACCGAACTCGACAAGCTGCCCCCGGGCGCCAAGGTCTAAGCGAAAACGGAGAGAACATCATGGCTGGACTGAGCCTGCAAAACCTCCAGAAGACCTATGGCAAGGTCGAGGTCATCAAGGGCGTCAACCTTGAGATCGAACATGGCGAATTCGTCGTGTTCGTCGGCCCGTCCGGCTGTGGCAAATCCACCCTGCTCCGCATGATTGCGGGGCTCGAAGATATCACCGGCGGCGAACTCAGCATCGGCGGCCAGGTGGTCAATGCCATGCAGCCGCGCGACCGCGGCGTCGCCATGGTGTTCCAGTCCTATGCGCTCTATCCGCATATGACAGTCTACGACAATGTCGGCTTCGGGCTTCGCATCAAGAAGACCCCCAAGGACGAGCGCGACGCAAAAATCCGCGAAGCCGCGCGTATTCTCCAGATGGAGCACCTTCTCGATCGCAAGCCAGCCCAGCTCTCGGGCGGCCAGCGCCAGCGCGTCGCCATCGGGCGCGCTATCGTGCGTCAGCCTGAAGTGTTCCTCTTCGACGAACCACTCTCCAATCTCGATGCGTCGCTGCGCATGGACATGCGCATGGAGATCTCAAAACTTCATCAGGATCTGGGCGCTACCATGATCTATGTGACGCATGATCAGGTCGAGGCCATGACCCTGGCCGACAAGATCGTCGTCCTCAATGCCGGCGTCGTCCAACAGGTCGGTTCGCCGCTCGAACTCTATCATCGCCCCGCCAACCTCTTCGTCGCCGGCTTCATCGGCTCGCCCAAGATGAACTTCCTCGACGTTACGATCGACGAAATCGGATCAGGCGTGGTGACAGTCTCCGGTCCGGATATGAAGCCGGTATCCATCCCGGTCGCCACCGATGGCCTCAAAGTCGGCGCCGCTTTGACGCTCGGCACTCGCCCCCACCAAATGCAGGCAGCCGATCATGGCCCCATCACCGCGACGGTGGCCCTCGTCGAGCACCTCGGCAACGAAACCATCGTCAGTCTGCGCCTGCCATCCGGCAAAGCCATCGTCGCAGCCCTCGACGGCGACTTCCCCGTAACCCACGGCGCCACCCTGCACCTCACCCCCGAGGCCAGTAAGGTCGTCCTGTTCGACGCTAATGGAACCGCACTGCCGGTCTGATAACGACCAATCTTGGTCTTGGGCCGCTCGAAGGCCGCGCCTCTTGCAATACCAGAAGCATATTCGACTGCATGAGGCGCGGCAGCGATTGGTGTCGGACCAGGCCAAAGCGGCAACCGTGGGTTTAGCTATGGGGTATGAAAGGGCATCCCAATTCGGCCGAGAATACATACGCTTCTTCGGCGCGCCTCCACGCAAGGATGCCGACGCGATCTAGACCGTGGTAGAAGGCGGCTGTGAGCGCACAAACCGCGTTCAGTCAGGGCGCCTCCCGATCAATGTGTGGGCACCCGCTGAGGTTGAACAGATGGATCTTCTCGCCCTTGTCGATTTTAATCTCGTTGCCCGACATGGCGGATTTGGCAAAGCCGCGCGAGAGACGGGCCGACCAAAGGCGACCCTGTCCCGCCGGGTAAGCGAACTCGAAGCCAGCTTGCAGCTGCGGCTTTTTGAACGTGGCGGCAGGACACTCAAGCTGACGGAAGAAGGCCGGGCCCTACACGAACGCACCGGCGCCCTTCTAACCGAACTGGACGAAACGGCCACCGCGATTGCTTCGGGCGGCGAGAAACCTCAGGGCCGCCTGCGGATTAGTGCGCCACTTCTTTTCTCCCAGACCGCGATGGGGAAACTGGCGGCGGAGTTTTCTAAAAAATATCCCGACGTGCGGCTTGAGGTGACGACCGAAGATCGCACGGTGGACATGGTCGAAGAGGCCTACGACTTGGTAATCCGGGTCAATCCTGCTACCGATGAAAGCCTTGTCGGACGAGCTTTTCTGCGCGATCGACTGGTGGTTGTGGCGAGCCCCGGCCTTGCGCAGCCCTCTGTTGGAAAAGCCGTGTCCGCGATTGTCCGGGGCACCAACGACAGGACGACTGCGTGGACGCTTGTTGGCGCTGAGCGGAAATCGACGATCGCGGTCGACCCTATCCTGCATCTAGCGTCCTTGCCGATGGTTCGCGATGCTGTCTTGGCAGGCGTGGGCGTCGGACGGCTGCCGATTTCACTCGTCAGCCACGATATCGCCGCTGGCCGGCTGGTGTCGTGGGGCGAGGTTGATGCGCCCGAGATCGTGCTGTGGGCGCTCTATCCATCCCGTCGACTTTTGAGCGCGCGCGTTGCGGCATTTCTCGAGCATCTGCGCCAGGCCTTTCCCAAGGGTAGTCCGGACGAACTTGCGGCCTATGTGGCGCGATAGAACGGCAAAGCGGCCGCTGCGCGTGGCGCAACGGCCGCCTGGGGGCGTTGGACTTCGATAGTCCCGCTCTACGCTTTTGGCGGCAGGAACTCGCTGTGGAAGCGCGCTGCATTGGCCAGCATGATCGTACGGCGTTCGGCGATCACGTTAGGGGTCGGCGGTGTTGGCGGCGTGGTGCGGGTCGGCAGCACTTCGCCAACGAGCTTGAAATAGTCGTCCTGGCCTGCGGGCAGGCAGATGCAAAGGAACCGAGCCGGGGTTGACGAGGCGACACGGAAGCCGTGTGGAGCATTGGCAGGAATATTGATCGTTTGGCCGGGTCCGACGAGATGGACTTCATCGCGGAAGGTGATTTCGAGCTCGCCTTCTAGAATATAAAAGATCTCTTCGAAATCATGACGGTGCGGCGGTGGGCCACCGGCGGGCATCAGCATATCGATCATGGTGTAGCGGCCGCCGGTCTGCTCGCCCGAAACCAGCACGGTATAGGTGCCGTTGCCGATGCCGAGATGCAGGAGCCCTTGATCATCGGCATGAACAACGGTGGCGGTGCGGGTCAGGTCATCGGCGGGAAGAGTGGAAATCTGTTCGGTCATTTTCTTCTTGGTCCTTGTCCTTTGGCTTGAAAATCAGGCGCGGGTGAAGTCGGCGACGGTCTTGCCGGGAGCGTGGCCGATGCGGTTACGCTCGATGGCATCGGGCACGCCGGCGGGTGACACCGTTTCGGCAATGACGACCTTGATCTCGCCCGCCGCTGCCGCTTGAGCGATGGCGTCGAGCCGGGCGCTATCGGGCTGCATCATGAAGGCGACGCCCTTGCGCCCGTCGGCCCGTGGCGCACCAACATCGAAGCGGGCGGCGCTGACCAACGTCCCGCCCTCGCGCAAAACGGCCCAGGAGCGGTCGGGCGCATCAGCCCCAGCGAGATCGATCACCAGGTCAACATCGGAGACGAGATTTTCGAACGACTCGGTCTTGCGATCGATGATGGTGTCGACGCCGAGTGCTTGAAGATGCATGCGGCTATCGGCTGAGGCGGTTGCGACGACCTTGAGACCAAGGTTCTTGGCCAATTGCACCAGCACCGTACCGACGCCGCCGGAGGCGCCGTGAACGATAATGGTCTGGCCCGCCCTGGGCACGCCGGCGGCATGCAACATCTGCCAGGCGGTGAGGCTAGCCACGGGCAAGGCTGCCGCCAGCACATCGCTCAGGCCTGGAGGAATAGGCGCGAGGAGGGCCCCGGGCACCGCAACTTGGTCCGCATAAGCGCCTTGTCCTGGCGCTGCGAGGCCAAAAACGCGATCGCCGATTTTGAAGCGGCTATCCGCGCCGGTCGCTACGATCTCGCCGGCGAGTTCAAGGCCAAGGACGGTCGGGAACTGCACGGGCATGACGTCGCGGAGATAGCCTTCGCGGATTTTCCAGTCGAGGCCGTTGATACCTGCGGCCTTGACGCGGACGATGGCGACGCCCGGCAATGCCACCGGCATCTGCGTCGTCGAGAGGGTGATAGCGTCTTTTCCGCCGAATTCGGTAAGGGTCATTGCGCGGTTGGTCATGTCGTTCTCCTGTTGACATGAACAAGGTATGGCGTTGCTCAGGTGGGCGGGAGACGATGAATTTGGACGCACCGTTCCACCCACGGAACAAATTCCACCGATGAACGGCTTATGGTCGAACGCTGGAAGCTGCCGGGTGGGCTGAAATTCAGGGAGTGGAACTGATGGTCAATGCACAAAGGGCAGGCTAATCGGTCTTAAGGGCGTGAGCCGCCACCACCAACCGAGATCGACCTACCTACCCCCTAACGCAATAGGTAAACGCTAGACGACCGGTCCACCCTGCCCATCACGCGCGATGATCAGAAACGTCGTCCCGCCTTCCCCGCTCTCAAGAGTAATGTCGGCATGTTGCGCCCGCAGCAGCGCTCGGACGATATCGAGCCCCATACCAGTGCCCCCAGCATCGCGCCGCGTCGTAAAGAATGGCTCGAAAATCCGCGCCCGATTGGCCTCGGAAATCCCTGCGCCATTATCGGCGACGGTAAAACCCAGGCCTTGCTCCTCGCGAACCGTCGCTAGAGTAATCCGGGTCGCGCCATGCTGCAGCGAATTATCGAAGAGGTGCCCAAAGACGATATCGAACGTTTCTGCGGGAAGAGGCACGACCACGTCCTCGCCCACCAACCTGATGTCGAGCCCACCGAACCGACTGCGCAGCCGCCCTAATGTCTCTGCTAGGCTTGTCGCTCCCGGCACGATCGGCATTTCTGCCTGCGCCAACTCGCGAAGCCGCGCCACGAGCCGCGTGAGCCGGTCTGTATCTTGCAGGATATTATCCAGAAATTTCCGCCGTTCGGCCGGCGTCATGTCCTCGCCTTCGTCACGCATCAATTCCGCCGAGCCGCGGATCGCCGTCAGCGGAGATTTAAGCTCATGCGAGACGTGAGCCGCAAAGGACCGCATATATTCGGTGCGGTCCATCAGGCGCGACGCCAGGTCCAGAAACGCCTGGGAAAGCGTCGCCAGTTCCGCGGTTCCATAGGCATCGGGCGGCCGGATCCCGCTTCTTCCGCCAGATGCAATTTCATGTGTGCGTCCGATCAGCGCCTCGATCGGCCGCGCCACCGCGCGTCAGCACATAGGCAATCACGAGCGTAGCGATGAGCGAAGCGACCAGTACGCCGATCTCGAGGTTCGAGAGACTGCGCCCACCAAGAAGGCGCACAAAAATGATCAGTCCCGATGGAAGACCGAGTATCGCAAGCAGGACGCCTTAGATGACCAAAGCCAAGGATGGACGCCATTTGGCAGGAACACGCGGCGCGGTCACGACGAGGTCTCGAGCGAGCCTAGCCTGAACCCCACGCCATGGATCGTTGCAACGATAGTGGCGCAACCCGCTGCGATAAACTTGGCGCGAATGTTGCGAATATGGCTGTCGATCGTTCTGTCCGACACATGCACATCACCGCCATATGCAGCAGCCATCAGAACCTCGCGTGAGAAAACCATGTCCGGCCGAGCGAGCAACGCCGCCAGCACCGCAAACTCAAGCGGCGTTAGCGATACCGGCACCATGTCCCACATTACGTTATGGGAGCTGCGATCGATCCGTAATCCGCCCCTCGCCAGCATAGTATCTGCCGTCGGTAGACTGGCACTTTTCCGCTTGAGGATCGCCTTGACCCGCGCCACCAGTTCGCGTGGGCTAAATGGCTTACTGATATAATCATCGCCGCCGATCTCGAGCCCGATAATGCGGTCAACCTCCTCGTCACGGGCTGAGAGGAACAGGATAGGCACATCCGAGGTTTTGCGGATGGTGCGGCAGACATCGAGGCCATCGCGCTCCGGCATGCCGATGTCCAGTACGATGAGGTCGGGGCGTAGCGCCGCCAGGCGACTAGCGCTTCGCCTCCATCGCGCGCTGAGGTCACGGCCATGCCGGCACGCTCGAGCGCAAAGGTGATGACATCGCGAATATGAGGCTCGTCATCGACGACTAAGATGCGGCGGCTCATGACACTTCTCTGCCGGAAACCGTATCGTTGTGCCGCGTCGGCGGCGCGGAAACAACCTCTTCCATTGCCAGGTAATCTTTGAGGCGCTGCGTGCGCCAGGACCAGCTACGCCAATCGCCCTGCATGGAAAGCAACTGCGCCGCCAGTGCCGAGCGGATCGCTATGGCTCGCGCCCAAATATTTGTTCCGGGCATCAGCCGCGGAATGAGCCGATCAAGGGCAAGTAGTGCGCTCGGCCCAAGATCGCGAAGATAACCGAGATCGGCCGACATGCCCTCCCCGGTCAATTCGAGGCTATGCTCGACATTGAAGCGTGCAATGTAGCTCGAAAGATCGACCGTAGATGACGCTTAGAGCACGAGCGTCAGGGACAAAAGATTGGTGGCGATAAGAAATCCATTCGACTTTCGCAACCAGATCCGGGCGAGGATCAGGACGAGCCCGACCGCGACCAACCCCATCCATATGCCTGCCGCCAGCCGCAGCGCTGTCAGGGAATATACTTCGACATAAAGTTCGAGCCGAAGCATGGCGCAAAGGCAGAGTAGCACATTCTGCGCGATGAAGAGATAGACCAGTGCCTTGATGACCCGATCGTCACGCACGGGACCACGCCGGCGCATGGCCAACAGCACGAAAGCGCCGGCAAGCAGAGCCGTCACGATCAACAGATAAGCGCCGCGATGCGCATACTCGGCATGGCTCATCCCGTCAGGCAAGGCGGCGCCACCCCAGAGATAGACTAGGTCCATGCCTGTCTGAGTGGCAAAAAGCGCATTGAAGACGAGGAGAGAACGGAAAATCGCAGCGCTGCCGAACCACGTCGAGTTGCTGGGCACGACGTTTTCTACTGGCGCCCGCCGCTGCCGCATGCATAGTAGCCTCGGCC
This sequence comes from Devosia sp. BK, assembly GCF_032907385.1. Classification (NCBI taxonomy): domain Bacteria; kingdom Pseudomonadati; phylum Pseudomonadota; class Alphaproteobacteria; order Hyphomicrobiales; family Devosiaceae; genus Devosia; species Devosia sp. BK. The sequence continues at coordinate 346,854 of NZ_JAIMBX010000003.1, read as the reverse complement.
GCAACACCGCCCAGATCCCTGCCGCAAGGGCGATCTAGAACATGATGCGGATCGGATTGAACAGACTGAAGAAGTTGTGTGGCTGGACAGCAGAAAGCAAGGTCTCGATCAGCGGATTGGCTGCCGCAAAAAGATAGAGAAAGACGGCGCCGAGACCGAGCGGCACGAACCAGGCGATGAGCCAGCGCGCAGTCTTCCGTCCTCCTAGCAGGCTAACCGCCGGACGCAAGGCCACGGCATCTTTGGCAAGGCTGATCGGCGCCGGTACAGCGAAGCGCAACAGCAAAAGTGGGAAACGCTCGAGATTTTGGGGCACGAGCCGCCCGGCAATCAGTGCCGTAAGGCCAATGCCGCACGCCGATAAAGCCAGGCTGATCAGCGTGACTGATTCAAGCAGCGGCACCGAGAGGACGAGCGCTGTGACCCAACCGATTACCCCCTCCCGAAATCGCCGCTTGCGCCACGCCAATGCCATGATCGCTGAAGCAATGGCGAAGGAGACTAAGAAGACATTGAGCCCAGCATCCACATCGAACAGTAGAGCATCACTCAGCGTCACCAGAAGCACTGTCGCGCTCGTAACCCAAATTATGGTGCTTGATCGTCTCGATAGCGGTGTTGTCGTGTTCAGCATTGGCCTTGCCTCCAGCAATGACATGAAAGGCACAACCTGACCGCCGTCGCTCCGGCTTGCATGGGATGGGGAACTCGGCCACCAGCCACCAGCCGTCATTGACGACGCTGCTGGGAAGTTCAGTGGCGGATCTTGGCGAAGAACGATCAGGATTGCGCATGACGCTGAACCTGACGATCCGGCTTGCAGAATTTGTGCAGATGCTCGGGATATATCGAGGTACGGCGCAATTGTCGTACTGGCGACCCCGCCAATTCTGCCGCTAATTTTAGGTTTTTAAAGGTAATGCGATCGACGTTTCTAACCTCGTTGACCTGAACAACAACCAGCATAGATCGCTGACGGCTCACACCTCGGCAAAGCCCAGTATCTCGGTCTGGCGTTCACCCATTCTAAAGACCACCTTTTCGGACAGGTAAGCGAGTACGCCCGGCCCCAGATCACGAGACGTAAGAATTGGCCTTGCCGAAGAAGTTTGGCTTGACGGAAGCCATGCATTCCCAAACAAGCGACCACTGCTTCAATCTGGACCACAGTCATGACCGCAGATGCTGCGCATAGGGTCGTCTCCAATACCGCTTTCCTCGCCGGAGGTGGTGCGCTTGGCGAACTGATCCGCAGTTACGATTGGGCGTCGACGCCTTTGGGCGTTCCGTCGACTTGGCCGGGAAGCCTCCGGACCCTCGTCCAGGTCATGCTCACATCGCAGCAACCCATGTTCATCGCCTGGGGGCCCGAACGCACCATGCTTTATAATGACGGTTATGCGCCCATGTGCACCAACCGTCATCCATGGGCCTTGGGCAAGCCGTTTGCAGAGGTGTGGTCGGACATCATCCAGGATGTTGGCCCGATCATGGATGCGGCCTATGCCGGCACCCCAACCTATATGGACGATATCGAATTCCAGATGACGCGAAACGGTCGACCGACCGAGACGCACTTCTCGTTCGGCTATACGCCTGTTCATGATGAGACCGATCAGGTCGCGGGCATGTTCTGCACCGCTCTTGAAATCACCTCTGAAGTGATTGCGGGCCGCCATCGGCGGCAGGAGCTCGACCGCCTCAGGACGCTGTTGGAACAAGCGCCGAGCTTCATGGCCGTGCTCACCGGGCCGGAGCACCGCTTCGAAATCACCAATGCTGCCTATAGACAGCTCATTGGACATCGCGACATCATCGGAAAAACCGTGCGCGAAGCTCTGCCCGATATTGAGGGCCAGGGCTTTTATGAGCTGCTGGACAAGGTGTTTACGACAGGCGAAATCTTCGTCGGGCGCGGCATGAAGATCGAACTTCAGCACACGCCAGGCGGGCCCGTCGAGAATGGCTATCTCAATTTCATATATCAGCCGATGTATGATGAGGCCGGTGAGATCAGCGGCATCTTCGTTGAAGGTGGAGACGTCACGGATATCAAGAAGGCGGAACTGGCGCTGATGGAGTCGATCGCGACTCAGGAAGTCCTCGCCGGCGAATTGCAGCATCGCATCAAGAACAGCCTCGCCATGGTCGCCGCGATCGCCGCGCAGACCCTGCGTGGAGAAGACATTGCTGATCGACGGCTGCTCTTTAATTCACGTCTGAGCGCCTTGGCGACTGCCCATGACATTCTCACCAACAGCACATGGACGACGGCTTCGTTGCGTGAAGTCGTAGATGGCGCCCTCCTCCCCCATTTGCCCAGCGAGAACCGCGTCAGCGTCCAAGGCCGGGATATCGACCTTAATCCCAAGCAGGCCCTGTCGATGGCTCTCGCGATCCACGAGCTTGCCACCAATGCGGCAAAATACGGGGCGCTCTCTGCCCCCTATGGCAGTGTTTCTATTTCCTGGGACTTTTCCGGTTTGGCCGACGAGCGCAAGTTCGTTTTCACCTGGGCCGAGAGCGGCGGGCCGCAGGTCAGCGAACCGAGCCGAACAGGATTTGGCTCAAGATTAATCACAAAGGTGTTGGCGTCCGATTTCGGCGGTCAAGTTGGCATCGATTACGCCCCGCAAGGCGTTCGATGTGTCTTGGAAACCGATGCGGCTAGCGTCACCGCGTCTAAAACACCCAGCAAAAAAGGCTGAGTCATATGGCGCACTCAAAGCTCACAGTCCTCGTGGTTGAGGATGAATCGCTGGTCAGAATGGCCATCGTCGACCGCCTTGAGAATGAAGGTTTCCTGGTGCTCGAAGCCGCCAATGCTGACGAGGCACTCGCGATCCTTGCAAAAAACCTCGATATCAGGCTGGTCTTTACTGATGTCGACATGCCCGGCAGCATGGATGGCTTGAAGCTTGCGGCCGCCGTTCGCGACAGATGGCCCCCCATCAAGATCGTCGTCACATCGGGCTATAAGCATGTCCGGCGCGACCAGATCCCCGCAGAAGCCGAGTTTGTCCCAAAACCCTACGATCCCGACAATCTCATCAGCGCCCTCCGCCGTATGATCCAGTAGGACAACTCAGAACGGCTCTGAGACGACAACGCCCCGCTAATTGACGTGACGGAAAAATTGGCCCCTGGGCTAGATGAGCTCAAGGGCCAACGCGTCACCAAAATCGTCCGAACACTCTAGGCCAGGAACGGCGTCGCTGCTGCCAGCACGGCTTTCTTGCTGAGCGGCTTGTCGAATGCGCCATCCCAACCGAACTTGAGGCCAATACGGCGGACTTCGGAGGCGTGACGGGCTTCCACCGAATGGATCTGCAAAGCGACCGTGAGGACTTCCTTCGAGCCCATGAGATTGCCCGCCTGCCCTTTGTAAGCGGCCACGCCAAGATCTTCGAAGGTCTGGCTAAGGGTAAGGAACGTGTCGAAATTTTCCCAAACGTCGGCATATTTGCCGCCGGCGGTAAAATCGACGCCCGGGGCTTTGACCGCAGCCGAACCCAACACGCCCTTCAAGAGCTTCACGTGGGCATTTTCGTGCTGACCGATGGTGCGGAAGACCGAGCGGTATTGCGATGGAATAATGCCCGACTTGTTCCCTTGATCGTAAAAGGCTGCTTCCAGATATTCGAGCGTCAACGCGAAATTGAGCGTATCGGTGATCTGTTGCGGCAGGCTCTGGCCAAATGCCTGGTTGGACGCGAGCGCCAGCACGAGTGGGGCACTGGTCATGATCCCGGCCGCTTTGGCGTAGCGGGCGAAAACGTCACGACGGCTGCTGACGATCGTATCTGCCAGCTCAGGCTCGATGGCGCCGAGAATGGTGTTATCATTGCTCATGATCGAATTCCTTATGGCAGAGTTGCAGCGGTGACTTCGGTCACAATGAAGGGGGCAGCCTTGGGCAGAACCATCGATGGCAGCAAGGCCTTATCGAGCCCCTTGTGGTCGACATTGCCTCGACCAGCGGCCTCGGCGCTGAACGGTCTCAGGAGGTCGGCAATAGCGGCTGCGTGGCGGGCTTCGACCGATACGATCGAACCGGCGGCCACAAGATAATCCGGCGTTGAGATGAGCTGGCCCGCGCCGTTATAGGCCGCGACACCCAGGTTCTCGAAAACATCTGCCGTTCCAAGCACGCTGGCACGGCTTGAGAAATCGACGGCCGAGAAATCGACTTCAAGCGCTGGAATGGCGTTGGAGCCGAGTGCGCGCTTGAGGAAATCGCGATGCGCGATTTCGTGGTCGCGAATTTGCTGAAGGATGCGCTGGTCGTTGACCTGCATATTGCCGAACGGGTTTTCGAGCGCCTGAGTGTAGAAGGCGGCCTCGAGCTGTTCGAGCGCATAGGCATAGTTGAGAACGCCGATGTCGCCATCGCCCAATTCGGCGGCCAGTGCGGCACTGATACCGAAATTGGGCAACACGGCACTCGCGATCGCCACCGTTGTGCCCGCCCCTGCCCACTTGAGCAGATGGCGCCTTGAAAGGCTGGTCTTGCTTTGCATGATTCAATCTCCGGGTGAATTCCGAAGAAGCAACGGCAAGCCCGCCAGCCCCGGTTTCTGAAAAATGCGACAAAGATGCGCGATTTATCGAGAAACTTTTTTGGCTGCGGCGAGTATGCGCGCGAGACAAAATACGAAACGCGGCGGCAAGTTTTACAGTGGCTAGAGGACTTCCCTCAGGAAGTGCACAGGCACTAGCCAAACGCTGAGTTGGCCCGATAGCTAACATGAAAGCACTCGGAGGGCATGGCATGTTATTGATCTTCAGCGGATTACCGGGGACCGGGAAATCTACAATTGCGAAGGCATTTGCGGAAAAGCATTCTGCTGTCTACATCCGCGTCGATGAGATCGAAAATGCACTGCGGAGCACATACCCTGACAATGATATTGGCCCTATGGGATATGTGATATCGTTCGCAATTGCCCGTTCAAATCTCCTGCTGGGAAATCTGGTTGTCGCGGATAGCGTCAATCCCGTGTTGGAAAGTCGACACGGCTGGCACGCCGCGGCTAAAGACGCCAACGCTATTGCCTTTGATATCGAGGTCGTGTGCAGCAACAAGCAAGAGCATCGTCGACGTGTTGAGACGAGACCCGCGGAGATCGTTGGTCATCAGCACCCAACGTGGGAGAGGGTAGAAACGATGGACTATGTTCCCTGGGAAACCGACCGCTTTATCATAGACACTGCCAAAACGGATCCGCATGGGGCCCTGGCGGAAATTTCCATCCGTTTGGGCTTAGTCCTCTAGAATTCCAAAGCGACAATTCGACCTTATCTCAAGATGACCTGCGGCAGCTTCAAGGAGAGCGTGCTCAACCACGGACATTCGTGTTTGGCCACGTTTTTGGGCGAGCAGACGTTGTCAGATTTCACGCGGGAAGAAGCTTTCGCACTCCTGCTGATCTTGAACGACCTCGGGTCGCGTCGGCGACGGGAACAGCGGCGATGAGCGCTTTGGTGTAGGCGTGTTTTGGCGCTTCGAAAATCTGCGCGCGCGTGCCCGTTTCGACGATTTTGCCGTGGCGCATGACGGCGACGCGGTGGCTGGTGCGCTCGACGACGCCCATGTCGTGGCTGATGAAGAGATAGGACAGGCCCAGTTCCTGCTGCAGTTCTATCAAGAGATTGACCACCTGCGCCTGGATCGAGACATCGAGGGCTGAGACCGCCTCATCAGCGATAATCAGCTTTGGGGAAAGACTCAGTGCTCTCGCGATGCAGAGGCGTTGGCGCTGACCGCCGGAAAATTCATGGGGGTAGCGGTCGAGGTGTTCTGCCTCGAGCCCAACGCGGCGCACGAGTTCAACGGCGCGGTCCCGCAAGGCACTTCCCTTTTCGACGCCGTGGATGACGAGTGGCTCGACAATCTGGTCGAAAGCGTCGATGCGCGGATCGAGCGCCGCATAGGGGTCCTGAAAGACGATCTGCATATCACGCCGCTTGGCGCGCATCGCGTCGCGGTCGAGTTTGAGGACGTCTTGCCCCTCAAGCAGAACTTCGCCGGCATGGGGTTTGGCGAGACGCAGGATCGAACGGCCGGTTGTCGATTTGCCAGAGCCGGATTCTCCCACCAGTGAAAGCGTTTCGCCTCGTCCGATAGTGAAGCTGACATCGTCGACGGCCTTCACATCGCCAGCGTGGCGCTTGAGGAGACCTTTGTGAATCGGGAACCAGGTCGAGAGATTTTTGACTTCGAGCAGCGGCTCATGCGCCGCAGGCGCCGGTTTGGCCGTCCGAGGATCGGCTCCAAAAGCCAAAGGCCCGGCTGTGCCGGCCATTGAACCAAGCTTGGGCACGGCACTGAGCAGAGCCCTGGTGTAATTCTCGCGCGGCTGGGCAAAGAGTTTTTCAACCCCTTGTTCCTCGACCTTACGGCCCTTGTGCATTACCACCACGCGGTCTGCCATTTCGGCGACGACGCCCATGTCATGGGTGATAAACAGCAGTGCCATACCCTCTTCTCGGGCAAGGTCACGCATCAAGTCGAGCACCTGGGCTTGAATGGTCACGTCGAGGGCCGTCGTCGGCTCATCGGCGATCAGCAGGCGCGGCGAACAGGCGAGCGCCATGGCAATGACGACACGCTGGCGCATGCCACCGCTCAGCTCATGCGGATATTGGGTAAAGCGCCGCGCCGGATCACTGATGTGCACGCGAGTGATCAAATCCAGCGCCTTGGCATTGGCGGTCTGGCGGTCCATGTCGCGATGCTGGCGCAGCACTTCGGCAATCTGCTCGCCGACGGTGAAAACCGGGTTCAGCGCCGTCATCGGCTCTTGAAAGACCATAGCGATTTCGTCGCCGCGAATGGTGCGCATCACGCGCTCCTCCGCCTTGGCGAGATCGACGACGCTGCCGTCACGGCGCTTGAAAAGAATGGCACCAGTGTCGATCGTGCCGCCGTTGAAGACTGTCAGGCCGAGCACCGAAAAAGCCGTCACCGATTTGCCCGACCCGGATTCGCCAACCACGGCGACGCATTCGCCGGGGAACACATCAAAGCTCAGGCCCTCGACGACGCGCTTGGCTTTTTCACCATGGCCAAAGCTGATGGAGAGGTTTTCTATGGCGAGCAAAGCATTGGCGCTCATGATCGGACCTTTCAAAGGGGAAAGCTCGGGCCGGCGGGGACACGCCGGCCCGGTTCACGCGCTTATTCGACGGTGATGGCACCGGCGCGGAAGTCGAGCACATAGGGGATGTGACCGGGCTGCGGCGCCCAGGTCACGCCCTGGCGCATGCCGTAGCTTTCATAGGGCTGGTAGAGCACTACGAAGGGCATCTCTTCCTTCACATAGGCCATGATCTCGCCATAGGCTTCCTTGCGCACGGCGATGTCGGTCGAGTAGCGGAACTTGTCCCAAAGCGCCGGATACGCCTCGTTCGGGGTCCAAGCCATTTCGGTGCCCGAGCCCTTGGGCGACCACATGGTACCGAACGAGCCGGCAGGATCGGCGAAATACATTGGGTTGGACCAGTTGCGCACCTGCATGTCTGCGTCAGGGCCGGTCCATTTGGTCGTTACATTGATCTCAGCCTTGACGCCGATTTCAGCCCACATTTCCTGGATTGCCTGCGCGGCAAGAAGACCATTGGTGTAGTAGACCGGATCGGTGTCGAAGCGGATGGTCGAGCCATCGTAGCCCGCCTCGGCCAGCAATTCCTTGGCCTTTTCGGGATTGTATTCGAAGGTCTGGCTCTCGGTGTCGTTCAGTTCGCCATATTGGGCATAGCTGTGGGTGTTCGGAACCAGGGCCTCATTGCCCCAGAGCGCTTCATTGAGAAGATTGCGATCGATGCCCATGCTCAGCGCCTGGCGCAGCTTTGGGTTAGCCATCGTCGGGTTGCGGGTATTGAAGAAGATGATGTGAAAGAGCGGCGTCACATTGCCCACGACCTTGAGCGCCGGATTGCCCTCGATGGTGGCCAGCTGATCGGGCGGCACATTGGTGATCAGATCGACTTCGCCATTGGCAAGCGCGGTGACGCGGGTAGCCAATTCCGGGATGCGTCGAAGGCTCACTTCGTCAAGCGCAGCCTTGTCACCCCAATAGCCATCAAAGCGCGTCCAGACGAGGCTTTCGCCCGGCTGGAACGAGGAGATGGTGTAAGGGCCGGTGCCGATTGGCTTGAGCATGAAAGCGTCGAAGTCGGAAGGCTCGATCGCATCGTCATCGCCTGACAGGCCGGCGATATAGGCCTTGGGGACAATGGAGCCTTCCGAAGTGTTGAGGAGGGTTTCAAACAGCGGCTCGGGCTTCTTGGTGGTGAATTTGATGGTCGTCTCATCGATCTTTTCGACCGATGCAAAATTGTCGAAGAACTGGCGGTGAATGCCGGCATATTCAGGCGTCATATCCTGCAGAATACGCTCGAAGGAAAACACCACGTCATCGGCGGTCATCGGATCGCCGTTCTGGAATTTGACGCCTTCGCGCAAAGTCACCTGAAATTCGGTTGGCGACAGGCTTTCCCATGCGGTTGCGAGACCCGGCTTGAAGACGGCTCCAGGCTGGGAATAGTCCTTGAGGATCAGCGGATCGAAGGTGTTGTAATAGATCTGGCTGCCATTGTTGCCAAAGTCCTTACCCGGATCGAGCCATGGCGGCAGGTTCTGCACGCCGACAGTAAGAGACTGCGCCGATGCAGCCGAGATCAGCATGGTGCTGAGCGCGAGGGTTGAAAGAAGCGTCTTGATCATCTGTTTGGTCCTTTGAAAGGCAGGCGCAAGGGCTCGGTGTCGGGAGGACATCGAATGAGGGGGCATTTGGGGCCGGCGCCGTAGCGCCGGGACTTATTTGAGGCGGATATCGAGCGCGTCGCGCAGCCAGTCGCCGATGAGGAGGACCTGGAGCGAGACGAACATGATGGCGATGGCCGGCACGAGCGCGATCCAGGCCGAGGACGCGAGATAATCGCGCCCGAGCCCGACCATAGAGCCCAGCGTGGCGGTTGGTGGCTGCACTCCAAGCCCAAGGAAAGAAAGCGAGGATTCCACGAGGATCAGCGCCGAGAAAGTCATGGTCCAGACCACGATGATTGGCGTCACGATATTGGGCAGGATATGCTTGAGAAGGATGCGGTCGTGCTTGGCGCCGGCTGCGACCGCCGCCTCGACGAAGGGCATGCGCGCTGTCGCCAACACCTGGGCCCGAACGATGCGGGCATAGGTTTCCCACCCGGCGAGGCCGATGGTGACGATCAGCACCGGCAGCGAGTTGCCGAACACCGCGATCACCACAAGGGCAATCAGCGTAAAGGGAATGGCGAGCTGGATATCCACCACCGCCATGATGAGGCCGCCGAACCAGCCGCGGGCATAGCCGGCAATGACACCGAGCGTCACGCCGAGCACGAGGCTGATCAGCGAACCAATCAGGGCAATCGCCATGGTCAGTTGCAGGCCGTAAAGGGTGCGGCTTAGGAGATCGCGGCCAAGCTGGTCGGTGCCCAGAATATTGGTCGTATTGGCGCCGGCAAAACCCATCGGTGGCTTGAGGCGCGCCAGCAGCTTCTGCGCGTCGGGATCGAACGGCGAGATCCACTGCGCCAGCGCCGCGAGGATCAAAATCAGCGCAAAGACGCTGAGATTAATGCGGGTGAACAGATTGGCCCGCGACCAGAGCGTAGCGATAAGGCTCGGTTTGCCCCGTCGCCCGGCGGCTAATGTAGGGGCAAGAGAAGCGGTCAGCTCGGTCATGATGCGGCAACCTTCACGCGGGGATCAAGGGCGGCATAGGCGTAGTCGACCACCAGAGAGGAGGTGACGACAATGAGGGCGATCAGGATCACGCCGAACTGGAGGACCGGATAATCCCGGCCAATGGCGGCAAACACCACGAGGTCGCCGATACCTTTGGTGGCGAAGACGCTCTCGACGATGACGACACGCGCCACCATACCGGCCACCTGCAGGCCGAGGATCGTCACGACCGGAATGGCGGCATTGCGCAGCGCATGTTTCCCCACCACCAGATGTTCGGGGAGCCCCTTGGCGCGAGCGGTCCGCAGATAGTCCTGCCCCAGCACATCGAGCATGGCATTGCGGGTAAAGCGGATAATTTCGGCCAGCATTGGCGCTGCCAGAACGATCGCCGGCATCAGGAAATGGATCGGGGTCATTGAGCCAGAACTGGGCAACCAATGAAGGTTGAACGAGAACACCAGGATCATGATGATCGCCAAAACAAAGTTCGGCGTCGCATAGCCCACAAAGGCCACGCTCATGATCGCTGCGCCCACTGCATTGCCGCGATTGAGCGCTGCAACGAGCCCGAGTGGCAGACCAAGCGCGACTGCAAGTCCCAGCGCATAGACAAACAGCATCAGCGTATTGGGCAAGCGCTCGGCATAGATATCCAAGACGGGTCGCCGCTCAAAAAGGCTGATGCCCATGTCGCCACTGAAGAGACCCTGCACGTAGTGTGCGAATTGCAGCAGCAGCGGCTGGTCGAGCCCCATCTGGGTGATCATCAGCGCCCTTGTATTGGCGTCGACGCCCGGCGGCAGCAGATAGTCCGCCGCATTGCCGGAGAGGCGGGTCGCGGAGAAGACGGCGACGATGACGACGCCGAGCGTCGCAATCGCTCCCAGGGTGCGGCGAGCCAGTTGATCAAGCATGTTCAAGCTCGGCGGCGACGTCGGCGTTTGAGCCAAACGGCCCCATTGGCTTGAACCAGGGACGATCGCCCGAGCGGCGGAAGGCCACCTTGGCATGGAACGGATCATTGCCGTGGACGGTCAGGTCGGCGAGATCGTCGATGATCTCGATCACCGCAAAGGCATTCGCCGAGGCCGGCGCTGTCGTAAAACGTTCGGACATGGACTGGATGGTTACATGCTGGATGCCGGCAATCGGGGTTACTGTGTTCCAATGAACATGGCCGGCCAGCCACATGGCAGCATTCCCCGTCGCCTCTACGGCGCGGCGCACCTCAGCATGGTCGGGATAGGTCGAATACTGGTAATTGTTTTCGAAATAGAAATTGCCGATCTGGCTATGGCCTGACAGCGGCACATGGGTGGCGATGATCGCCGGCTTAGTATCGGCCTTGAGCGTTTCAACCAGCCAGGGAAGCGCTTCGGTCGTTGGGGCAAAGCCGCCCGGAAGCCCGATATTGACGCCCGGCTGCCAGAGGATCAACCGCGCTGCGCCAAGGTCGAAGACCTGGCTCTCCATCGACTGGCCAAAGATGTCTTCATTGTCGGCAATCGACAGGTTGGTAACGTCGTGATTGCCGACGACGTGGTAGCGCGGCCCATTGAACTGGCCCAGCGTGTTGGCAACCTCGGTCGCGGCGCGGACGTCAGTCGCGTGGTCGGTATCCGAGATATGGTCGCCAAGATCGAGCAGCAGGTCGGCATTAATCGTATTGGCATGCTCGACAAATGCCTCCATCGCGCCCATGCCGTCCCAGCCGGTCTCCTTGGTATGGGACTTCGGGCCGTGGTGAATGTCGGTGATGATGGCGATCTTCATGGCGCTGTCCTGAGCAGATTTGGCGGTGTTGACCCCACCAGTAGACAGCCTCTGTGACACCCATATGAACATATCTCATTTTTTCATAACTTGACATTGAGACTATCTCAAACCACCCTTAGGCCATCTAGGGAGTGCTTCGCGTGTCCTTCAACTTCGCTGCCCATCAGGGGTTTCTCATCGATCTCGACGGCACGCTGGCCTCGGGCACCCACCTGTTGCCCGGCGCCCGCGCGTTGATCGAAGCCACTGCCGACCGGTTCGCCATCGTCTCCAATGATAGCGAGCACACGCCCGACCAATTAGCTCGCCGCTTCAAGGAATGGCGTCTGCCGGTGCCATCCGAGCGTATCGTGCTTGCCGGCGTCGCAGCTCTCGAGGCAGCAGCGGACAAGCGGCCCGGCTCGCGATTGCTCTTACTCGGCTCCCCTGCCCTTCGCCGCATGGCGCGCAATATGGGCTTCGATCTCTGCGAGCGGAATGTCGACACGGTGATCGTCGCCCGCGACCGCCAGTTCAGTTACACCAAGCTCGCGATAGCCGCCCGCGCCGTCCGCGATGGCGCCGAAGTGTTGGTGGCTGCGCCCGATCTCAGCCATCCCGGCGCTGACGGCTACCCCGTGCCCGAAGCCGGCGCCCTCGCCGGCGCCCTCTTTGCCGTCACCGGTCCCGTGCCCCACCGCGTCATCGGCAAGCCGCAGCCTGAACTCTTCCGCCATGCCTGCGCCAAGATCGGCATCGCGCCGCACCATTGCGTCGTCATCGGCGACAATCCGCACACGGATGGCGCCGGGGCACGTGGCCTCGGCGTACCCTTTTGGCAGGTCATGCCGGGAAAACTGCCGGACCTCCTTCGTGAAACCGTCACTCATGTGCTCTAATAGCCTGAATTTTATGATGAAACGGGCATACGCATGGCAGAGCCAAAGCAACAAGAGCGCCTGATGAACGTCTTGGACCGTATCTCCGCCATCCGCGCCGACCTTGCGCCAACGGCCGGACGTATCGCCGATTTCATCACTGCCAATGCTGCCGATGTCGTGCACATGTCGGTCACGGAAGTTGCCGAGCGCACTAGTTCGAGCGAGGGCAGCGTCGTCGGCCTCTGCCAGCAATTGGGCGCCCGCGGTTTTCAGCAGATCAAGATCGCTTTGGCGCGCGATCTGGTGCAACCGGTCCAGTTCATCCACGAAGACCTCAATCCCAATGACGGCCTTGCCGATGTCGTCTCGAAGATCTTTGGTGGCGGCCTTCAGGCGCTGCAGGATACGCGCAACGCGCTCGACCTGACCCAACTCGCCCGCGCCGTCACCGCCATCCGCGCCGCCAAGCGCATCGAAGTGTTTGGTATCGGCTCTGCCGCGCCTATTGCGGAGGACGCGATGTATCGCCTGCTCCGCATCGGGCTCAACGCCCGCGTCAGCGTCGACAGCCACGTCATGGCCATCACCGGCTCGCTCTGCGATCCCGAGGTCGCCGTGCTCACGATTTCGCATTCCGGCTCGACCATCGAAACCCTGACAGCCACCAAGCTCGCCAAGGAGGCCGGCGCCACCACCATCGCTGTCACCAATTTTGGCCGTTCGCCGCTCCTCACCCACACCGATATCGTGCTGCATACCCTGGCGCGCGAAACCCAGTTCCGCACCGAAGCCATGACCAGCCGCATCGCTCAGCTTGCTGTCATCGACACCCTGATCGCCGCGCTGGCCCTCGCCGACTACGACCGCGCCGTCACGACGATCGACAAAACCTTCGACGTGCTCTCGGTCAAGCGCGTGTAAATGTAAGTCGGTCGTTACTAGAGGATGCCTTTTTCAAACGCGGGGGACGGATCTGACCCGTCCCCCACTTAACCTCTAGATTACTCCGCCTTCAAAAACTCAGCGACGTCGAGCAGGATGTATTCGTTATCATCCGCCCGGCCAGCTTCGCGCCCGGTCGAGCCAGGATAATTGTTGTCGTTGGCAACGATGATGGTGGTTGGGTCGACAAGATCGACGTCTTCGATGGTAACGAATGGGAAGGTGAAGACGCCATCCTTTGTGCCGCGCGGCGCCATAGCGTCTGGATCCTTGATCGCCATCAGGTCGATATAGGCGATCTTTTCAAGCACACCGTTTTCGTCGGCCCGCGTGAGATCGATGAGATAGATGCGCTTGAAGGCCGCAGCCTTTTCGCGGCCATCGTCACCTTCATTGTTATCGCGCTCGATGATGAGGCCACGCGTGCCGTCAAAGAGATTGAAGTCGCCGATGGCATGGCTGGCATCGTCGAGCGGATAGTAGCGAACGGTGTCGCTCCAGGTGGCGTCGGCGACGTTGAATTCCAGCATCCGGATAACCGGTTTGCCGTCCACGGTTTCGAGCGCACCAGCGGCCTCGTCGAAGAACGGCTTTTCCAGAAGCGGATAAAGCGTCTTGCCATCGGCCGATTGAGCAATGCCTTCATAGCCGCCCGACCGGCCGGTATTGATGCCGGTGACGGTTGCGCCGGCAGCAGGTTGCGACGTGAACTGGTTGTCCGGCGACTTGTAATCGATGCCACCGGGATTGGTTTTGACGACCTGCAACAAGACGCCCTCGGCATCGACTTCGATCAGCCATGGGCCGAATTCGTCGCCGATCCAATAATTTTCGCCAACCGGCTGAATGGATTCAGGGTCGAAATCGGCGCCCGTGAGATAACGGCTGTCGCTATGCTCGGTGACGATCGGAAAAGGAACGACGCGGTTCGGATCTCTAAGGAAGATGGTCTTTTCGATGCCGACTTTGCCAGCATCCCAATCCATCTTGAGGATGTTGAACATCAGCATGGCGTCCGACGAGTTGGCCTTGGTGCCAAAGCCATTGTCGGTGAGGAAGAGAAAGCGATCATCGCCCAGCGAACGCACGCCGCTCATGCCCTGTAGCGGCTGGCCGGGAAACGGCATGGCAATGCCCGAAGCGGGATTGGCCCAACCATAGGGCGTCTCGACCCTTGTGCCCGAGGTGAAGCGGCCGGACATCTGGAGGCCCGCGGGTGCATCGGCTGGAACAGGCAGAAAGGTCTGGGCCGGAAGCTCGGCATGGGCCTTGAGCACGGCGTCAAATTTTGCCGGACCTTCCGCCTCTTGAGCCATTGCAAGGGTTGCAAGGAGGCTGAGGCTGACGCCAAGGGCGAGAGCTTTGAGCATGGTCATCTCCAGAATTAAAATGGACGCCCTGCCCTAGCCAGCCATGATGTCGCGACCATCACAGGGGCGTGACCGCCGCATGACAATGCCACCCTGCTTTTGGGGCGCTGGATTATGACAGTTCGACCTGCCTACATGCCGCCAATTCTGAATAGGTGCGTTATGAAGACCGAAAGCCTCGAACAGACCATCGTCCGCGTTCTCGCTGAAATGCCCAAACCCGATGATGCGCTGAAGACCATCCGCAAGGCCCATCCCAAAGTATCCAAGAAGCAGATTATCCGCGCCGCCTTTGGCGTGATGATCGACAAGAGTGCCGTGGATCTTGAAACGAGCCGCGCACTCCAGAACTTCGCGATTTCCACACACACCGCCGAGGATTGAACGAATTGATCTGTGCGACAGGGAGTTACACATGCCTGTCACACCGCTTGTCTATGGCTCGACCACCCGCTTCCTAGTCTTCGCGGGACGCCGCAACAGATAGGTGAATTTCATGGTCAAGCTCTCCCGAGCTCTCTTCGCCGGCGTTTCGACGCTCGCTCTCACTGTCCCCGTACTCGCGCAGACTGCAGTGCCGCAGGCCAATGACAGCTACTTCCTCGCTGCCCAGGAACAGCTCGCCGCCAAGGAAGCGGTCCAGCCCAATACCGGCAAGGCCAAAAACGTCATCGTCTTCATCGTCGATGGCCTCTCGGTCCCAACCATCACCGCTGCCCGCATCCATGAAGGCCAGCTCGCCGGCGTCGATGGCGAAAGCCACTCCCTCGCCTTTGAGACGCTGCTGCCGCACACAGCGCTCGTCAAGACCTACACCCATGACAGCCAGGTCGCCGATTCCGCGCCGACCGCGACGGCCATCACCTCGGGCGTAAAGTCGCTCAATGGCACCATCGGCGTCGATCAGACTGCCGTGCTCGAGGATTGCTCGACCCAGGCCGGCGCCACCACCATGTCGATCTTCGAGCAGGCTGAAGAAGCCGGGCTTTCGACCGGCATCATCTCGACCGCCCGCATCACCCACGCGACCCCGGCCGCTGCCTATGCGCACACGGTTGGCCGTGATTGGGAAGCCGACAAGAACCTGCCTGAAGATGCCGTCGGCAAGTGCGCCGATATCGCCTCTCAGCTCGTCGATTCCAACTTCGGCGACGGCTTTGACGTCGTGTTCGGTGGTGGCCGTTCCAACTTCATGCTGAGCACCCAGAAGGACCCGGAAGACGAGACCAAGACCGGCGCCCGCATCGAACGCGACCTCATCGCCGAATGGCAGGAAAAGTACACCGACGGCACTTATATCTGGAACAAGGACGGCTTTGACGGCCTGACCCCGGAAACCACCAAGGTTCTCGGCCTCTTCAACGGCTCGCACATGCAGTATGAAGCCGATCGCGAAACCGATGCCGGCGGCGAACCCTCGATTGCCGAAATGACCGTCAAGGCCATCGATATCCTTGAAAAGAACGAAGACGGCTTCGTGCTGATGGTTGAAGGCGGCCGCGTCGACCACGCTCACCACGCTGGCAATGCCGCTCGCGCCCTCACCGATGCCATCGCCGTTTCGGAAGCCGTCCAGGCTGCTTTCGACGCCGTGAACCCGGAAGAGACCCTGATCCTCCTCACCGCTGACCACAGCCACGTGTTCTCGATCGCCGGCTACCCGACCCGCAACAACCCGATCCTCGGCATTGCCGGTACGGGAGATGATGGCCTGCCCTACACCACGCTCGGCTACATGAACGGCCCGGGCGCCAAGACCCTCGAAGAAGGTGCCGATGTTTCGACCATGTCGGGTGAAGACGTTCGTTCTGCCCTGCAGCGCGCCGACCTCACCGAAGTCGACACGACCGACATCGACTTCCTGCAGCAAGCGCTGATCCCGATGGGTTCGGAAAGCCACGCCGGCGACGACGTCGCCGTCTTCGCCCAGGGTCCGCAGGCATATCTCTTCGACGGCGTCATCGAACAGAACCTGATCTACCACGTCATGGCCAAGGCCATCGGCCTCAACGCCGCCAAGTAACTTAGCACCCGGCGGTGGTCGCTGGTTCACCAGCGGCCACCTTTTCATTCCGAATACAGACGGTCACCCCGGTGAAGGCCGGGGCCTATCCTGAGATTTCTCACTCTGCGACGCGGAAGGACAATTCCCATGCACAGACGCTCCTTTCTTGGCCTCTCCGCCACGGCGGCGCTGGCTGGCACCTTCGGCGCAATCACACCCGCCTTCGCCGATCTGCCTTCCCTGCGCTTCCGCGATATGTATTCGCGCGGCAAGGATCTTTCGGATCAGGCCGTGGCGCTCCAAGGTCTGCGCATCGTCATGACCGGCTATATGGCGCCGCCCTTAAAACCCGAGATCAACTTCTTCGTTCTTACCAAGACGCCCATGGCCACCTGCCCCTTCTGCGATGACGCGACGGATTGGCCGAACGACATCGTCCTCACCTATTTTGCGGGCGATATGAAGTTCACGCGGTTTTCCAACCTTATCCGCGTCGAGGGAACATTTGACACGGGCATCGAGACCGATGGGCCGACGGGCTTTGTCAGCAAGGTTCGCCTGCTCGACACCAGCTACACCATTCTCTGAGTTGCCCATGCCGGGACTGCCCTTGGCCGTTTCCGGCCTACTCCTTGCCTTCGCTGGCGCCAATGTCATCGATTTGCCGAGCCTTGCAGTCGCGCCAGGCACGCTGACCGTGCTTTCGGGCGCCTCGGGCTCCGGCAAGTCGACCCTACTCTACTTGCTGTCCGGCCTGCTCCGGCCCGATGCCGGCACCATAGCATGGGCCGAAACCGATCTTGCCAAGCTCGGCGAAAGCCAACGCGATCGCTGGCGCCGGAAACAAGCGGGATTCATCTTCCAGAATTTTCATCTGATCGAAGAAATGAGCCCGCTCGACAATGTGCTGGTGCGGATATGGCTCGACGGTTTATCCGCCGCGTCAAAGAAAGAACGCGCGTTAGACTTGTTGCACCAGCTCGACGTGCCCACCGAGCGCGCAAGCGTTGCAAAACTCTCCCGGGGTCAGCAGCAGCGCGTTGCCATCGCCCGCGCCCTGATCGGCAACCCCAGCGTGATTTTTGCCGATGAACCGACGGCAAGTCTCGACGCAGTGGCAGGCGAAACCGTCGCTGCGGTGCTGCAGCGCCTTGCCCACGAAGAGCGGCGTACCGTCGTGGTGGCGACGCACGACCCGGCGATCAGGGCACTGGCCGATCAGATTATCATGCTCGATCACGGCAAAAGGGAAACGGCGTCATGAACCCATTTCCAATCGCCTGGGCCTCATTGCGGCGCAACAGCTTCACGGGCATCTTGTTCCTGATCATCGTGGCGTTGGCCGTAGCGCTTGGCATCGCCATTTCAGCGCAGGAACGTGCCCTGCGGGCTGGCAGTGCGCGCGCGGCGGATAAGTTCGATCTCATCGTGGCCGCGCCTGGGAGCCACAATGACGTGCTGTTTTCGACGGTCTACCTAGACCCTAGCGCGGTCGAACTGCTCGATCCTGCCATTACGCGATTGCTCCTCGATGAGCCCGAAGCGGACTTTGTCGCTCCAATCGGTTTTGGCGATGCCATCGAGGGTGATCCAGTGGTCGGGACCGTCGCACCCTTCGTCGACCACCTTTCGGGTGGTCTTGCCGAAGGCCGCTTGTTCGAAAAACGCGATGAAGCCGTCATCGGCGCCCTATCGCCCCACACGATGGGCGAAGAACTAGAAGTGTCCCATGGCCACGGCGGCGCAACCGGCACAGATGCGGACGCGGCCGCCGACGCAATCGAACATGGTGAGGCCATTCCCGGCGGCGATGGCGATCATCCCCACCTGACCATCGTCGGACGCATGCAGCCGACCGGCACGCCGTGGGATCGCGCCATCGTCGTCCCCATCGAATATAATTGGGCAGCCCACGGCCTCGGCACCGGACATTTGCCCGATGACACCCATATCGGCGCGCCCTTCGATTCCGATACGCTACCAGGCGTACCGGCGGTCGTCGTAAAACCAAAAGACGTTTCCGCCGCTTACGGCCTTCGTGCTGCCTATCGCACGCCGCAGTCGACGGCCTTCTTTCCCGCTGAAGTCCTTGTAGGTCTCTATGCGCTCCTTGGCGACGCGACGGCCATTATGAGCGCCTTGACCCTTGCCGCGCAGGCGCTGGTCGTTGCCGCAATCCTCGCTGGCGTGGTGGCCATTCTCGACCTGCAGCGGCAACGCTTTGCCGTGCTGCGTGCCCTCGGCGCCTCACCACTCTTCATTTTCACAACCGTCTGGGTCTACGTCGCCGCCATCGTCATCACCGGCGCTCTGGCCGGTCTCGTCCTCGGCTGGGGCGGAGCGGCGATTGTCTCCGATCTCCTCGCGCAATCGACCGGCGTCGCCATGCGCGCCGAAATCGGCACGCGCGAACTGTCACTGGTTGGCGCCTTGGTTGGGCTCGGCTTGGTATTGGCCGCAGTCCCCGCACTGATTATCTACCGCCGTCCAGTCGTGGACGCCCTGCGTTAAGCCGACTAGCGTCTAAAACTTGACCCGCAGCGCGAGGCGGGCGGCGTGGCTCATTTCGGAGCCGCCCAGCGTGGCAGCATAGTCGAGCGAGACGATCACATCGGGGCTTGGCTGATATTCCACCCCGGCGACGAGCCGCAGGCGATCCTGGCCAGGACTTGCACCCGTCACGACGAACGGCCCGCCGCCGCCTGCAAGCGAGACCGTTTGCGCATTCGCGCCATCGACGAACGAATGCTGCCAAAGGGCCTTCCCGACCACGGAGAGATTGGCCCCATTGTCGAGCGGCATATCGTATCGCGCTGCAACGCCTATCCCGGCATCCACCTTCCATTGATCGGATGGTGCAATGGTCTGGTTGAGCGTTCCCGCCCCGGTTTCCGACGCTCCGCCATGCCCGGTCCAACCCACATCGAGGGAAGCCACCGGCCCGACAAAGAGATTATGCGCCAACTCGAACTCATAGCGCGCTTCGAGCCCCGCGCCGAGCGCCTGGGTCCAATAGTCGGCAGTTGCCGTGCGCGTTAGGCCGCCGATTTCAAGGCTGCGCGATGTCTCGATATGGTTGGCGCCATAGGCCAGCTGCCCATCGAGCCAAACCGGCCCTTCCCGCCACTGGCCATAAAGTCCTGCGTAATAGCCCTGCCCGGCGATTGACGAGAGACGCTGGTCAATCGTTGCGCTGGTCGCAATCGTGCCGAGACCAAACCCGACGACCGTATGGCCATTGCCCGTTTCGCTGGCGATTTCATAGCCTGCCGCCAATCCGCCGCTGGTCCAGTTTACCGCCCCGCCATTGCCATCGTTGGCAATTGTGCCGATGCCGCCAAGCGGCGCGACCCAGCCGGTTTGCGTCACTGTCGGCGTATCGACACCAACATCGAGCGCCGTCCCAACGGCCGTTCCCGCTGACCGATGCTCGACGATACCGTTTAGGGATGCGCGCCGGCTGGGCTTGAGGCTATCGGCAAAGAGCCCAAAAGACCGCTGCGACACCGTCGAGGCCACCGCATGCGCCTCTCCCGCCGCCAGCTCATAAAAACGCCGCGCATCCGTAGCATTGGCCGTCAGCAGCGCACCAAATACGGGATCGGCCGGAGCAAACCCTTCAAGCGCCGTCGCCGCAGCTCGCTGGTTCGGGGTCAAGGCGATATTGGAAAACCGCAGCCCATTGCGCGCAATGGTCAAGGTGATCGCTGTCGCCCCCTGATTGAGTTCGGGAAGCAGGAACGCATAGTCATAGGGATCAAAGACAAACGACCCGGTAATAGTGGCCGCGCTCAGGATGACATAGCTGCCGGTCGGATCGGGGGTGGTGAAATCACCGAGCGCCAGTGTCGCCCCGCCAATCGTGGCAGTATTGCCAACGGTGAGACTGTCGCTCCCCGTGCCGGTAATATCGACCCGATAGACCGCGCCCGCATCGAGCAACAAATCCGAGGCAATGGTGAGATTGCTGCCGCTCCCCGGATTGATCGTGCCGCCCGCCAAAACATGGGTATCGCCCACCGCGCCCGACCCGGCGAGCGTTCCTCCGGCAACCGTCAGCGGCGATTGCGCAAAACTGCCATTCACCCGCAGCGTACCCGCCTCCACTCGGCTGTCGCCGGTATTGGTGCTGGTGCCACTCAGCGTCAGCGTGCCCGTGCCGACCTTGATAATCCCGCCATCGGCCTGAAAATCGCCGGAGAACTCGGTCGATTGATTGTTCGTCCCGATCGTCAGCCGGTTCGGCACATTGCCCAGGATCACCGACCCCGCCCCGGCCAGCGAGCCGATGGTCTGGTCCCAGGCGCCGATATCGAGCTCTGAACCGGCCGCCAGCACGACCCCAGACAAGGGTGCAAAGGCGCCCGCCGAAGCCGCCTTCAAACGTCCGGATTCGACACGGGTCAAGCCGGCATAGCTGTTCGTCCCGGTGAGCTCCAATTCGCTCGTGCCGACCTTGGTCAGCGATCCCCCGGTGCCGCCGCCAAGGCCGCCATCTTGCAGGCCCGAAACCACCATGGGCTGCTGGTTCGTGCTGCCCACGGTGAGCGTCTTGCTGCCCAAGGCCACGACACTGCCCACATCGCTCGTCAGCGCCCCGATCGATAGGCCGGCGGTATCGAGCAGCGAGATATCGAGCACCCCGCCATTGGCAACCCGCAGCGCTGCTGTCCCGCCCGATGCCGATCCGTAAAAGATCGTCTGCCCGCCCGCCTGGGTCCTGATGATCGACTGGCCCGCGCTCGCATTCTCGCCGAAATAGAGCCGGCCATCATTGGTCAACTGGCTGCCAGTTCCCGCATTGGAGGCGCCAAGGAAAGCGGCAATACCGGTCTGGTTGTTGTTGATGGTTGCCGCGTTGGCGGTGCTGTTGCCTGTAAAGACCAGCGTGCCGCTATTGGCCAGCGTCGCGCTCCCCGCGCTCGCCGTTTCGCGCAGCAGCATATTGCCGGTGGCATTGTTGACGACCAGGCCCGTGCCGAGATTGGCCGCGCCGCCGGCAACCACGAGCCCACTATTGTCGAATGCGCCGCCGATGGTGCTGTTCCCGGCCAGATGCAGCTCGCCGGTTTGATTGTTGACGACTGCGCTCCCGCCCGTCCCCGACTGATCGAGGAAAATGGTCGTGCCATTATTGGTGAGCGTCGCGCCCGCCGCCCCCGCCACCGCAGTGTCGGTTAAGACCGTGACAGCCCCGCCATTGGTGACGATCTGCGCTTGGCCCCCGCTCGCGGTATTGGAAAACTGCAGCGTGCCATTATTGGTGATGTTGGCGCTGGCCGCGGTGCTGTTGTCGTAAAACCGCGTCGCGCCGCCATCATTGTTGATGACAACGGCGTTGCCCGCAGAACCCGTGCCGGTAAAAATCACCGTCTCGCCGGTGTTCTGCGTCAGCGTGCCGCTCGCCGTCGCTCCGGAAGAAAAATTGGTTGCGGCCTGCACATCGGTGGCGTTGACCTGAAACGGGCCCGGCACAGGGGCGCCATTGGCATATTTCTGCAAATCGCTCGACAGCATCTGAAAGGGCGCCGCGCTCTGGGCAAAAGCCGGCTGCGCGAGAAGGGGCGCCGTGCCACAGAGGAGCGCCGCCGACCATCCGAAAACGCGGCGTGTGGGGTAGTCCTCGCGATGTCTACGTAATCTGGCCATGCTGCCAATACATCTGCGGAGCCCTACGCTCATGGCGCAAGGCTATCACCCACCTATGCGGGCGAATAGTTTACAAAGTCCTTTTTTAAAGGTTTCGATAACCAAGCGCCGTGCGCCAATAGCGTCCGGCGCTGTCGGTTCACCAGCCCATCGATCCAGGCTCGCCCTTGAATGGGCCAACCACATCGGGCGTCACCCAGCCGCCATAAAATCCGCCCGGCTGCGGCGAAGCTATCACGCCGCCCACCGTGCAACGATCCATTGGCCCCGCATAAAAAGCGAAGAACCCGGCAATGGCGCTGAATGAGGCCGTCGGAGAGGGATAGCGCCATGCGGCGCGCTGAGCGGTTCTGCCATTGGCCACGACATCGAAATAGTCCGCGCGGCCCTTCCATTCGCAAACGCTCGTGCCGTGAGCCTGCCTGAGCGCATCCGGCCTGATGAATTCAGGCGCGATATAGTAGACCGGCGGATGGCTGGTTTCGAGGACCCGGAAACAGCGCGGGGCGTCAACAATACGCATCCCGGCAAAATCGATCTCGATCCGCTTCTCGACACGTTCGAGGCGCGGCGGACGCGGATAGTCCCAAACACTTTCCTGCCCTACTTGTGGCTCGATTGGATCGGGAATGTTCATTGGCTCACCTCAAAGATCAGTGTCTCTACGTCTGATCCCGAACTCTGGATCGGCATGCTGGGCTCATCCGATATCGGCACGGAGCTGGCGCGCCGGCCTGACGGACATGGCCGACCACGTGGTCAGCACACCGGTCGCAATCGTCGTCACGACGGCCCCTGCGACCACAATGGCGATGGTTGTCAGATTGGGTGCGAACGGAATGTCCATGACGAAGGTCAGGATGGCCCAGGTCGCAGCAACCCCAAGTCCGGCACCCATCGCCGCTGCCAGAGCGCCTAACACGCCATATTCGACGACAAAGGCCACAATAACCTTGCGGCGCGGCGCCCCCAGCACCTTCATGACCACGGCATCCGCCTCCCGCTGCTTGCGACCGACGGCCATGGCGCCGGCAAGGACAAGAACCCCGGACACGACGGCAAGACTACCGACCAGCGCCACGGCATTGGCAAGGCTTGAAAGGATCGCTTCGATCCGCTCGAGAGCATCCCCCACCGGCAAGAAATTCAGCGTTGGAAACGCCTTGCTCAGCCGGCTCTCGACCTCTGGCGCCGCGCCGTCCAACACATCGATACTGCCCATGACTGTCTGGGGCGCATTTTCGATCACACCGGGCGAAAACAGCAGACGGAAATTGAGCCCGCCCTCGCGCCAATCGATCTCGCGGAAATTGGCCACGGTCACCGCGATCGGCCGCCCCGCGACGACGATACCTATGCTGTCGCCCACCGCAAGACCAAGGGGCGCGCGCAATTCGGTACTGAGCGAAACGAGCGGCGGCCCAGAATAATCGTCCGGCCACCACGTCCCATCGACCACCGTCGATCCCTGCGGCAGGCTGCGGGCCCAGCTCAAGGCCGTATCGCCTTCGAACATATCGGCAATGTCGTCGGGCACGGGACCGATATCCTTTGCCGCGGTGTCCTTGATGGTCTCGATGGTTCCGCGCAGCATGGGGATGGTCGCCAGCGTCTTGATCCCGGGATCAGCCTTGGCAAAGGTTTCGACCAGCGGCACTTGGTCTTTGGGCATATCGAGCAGCACGAAAGCCGGCGCATCCTCGGCTACCGCGCCGTCGATCTGGCTGCGGAGGTTCTGGTCGAGCAGCGTGATCATCAACAAGAGCGCCAGCCCAAGGCCCAGCGACAGCACCACTACCGGCGCGACCGAGCCGGATCGGTGAATAGCCTTGAAGGCTTGGCGCAGTGTGGTGTTGGGCAAGGGTGGCAGCAGACGCAACACGACCTGCAAGAGCCAAGCGGCCGCGCGCAACAGGGCAAAGGCGATGATCGCCCCAAACGCATACCACAGCACCAGCCATGGCGAGCCGGTGGTAAAGACCGCTAGCCCCACAATGGCAATCATCGCGCCAAGCAGCGGCAGCGCCGTGCGCCAATCGGCGAGGTCGCGCCATCCAAGCCGGGTCTCGCCGCCATCTGAGGCGCGAAAGAGACTTGCCGGCTTGAGCTTTTGCGCGCCGCGAAGCGGCAGCAGGGCAAAGGCAAAGCCGATCAGCATACCAAAACCAGCGGCAGTCAGCAGCGATCGGGCATCAAGACTGGGCGCGAGATCAAGGCCGAGCATGCCGGACAGAACCGGCAGGGCCAGAAGGCTCGTCGCCGCGCCCAGCATCAGCCCCAGAACCACACCGGCAAGCGACAAGACCATGACCTGGGTCAGGAAATGCACCAGCACCCGCGCGCTGGTCGCGCCAAGGCTGCGCAGCGTCGCGATCGAACTGCGCCTCTCGGTGATATAGGCCGAAATCGCATTGGAGACGCCAACGCCGCCCACGAGCAGGGACGAAAGACCGACGAGAGTAAGGAAACGCGCAAAAAGATCGAAGAAGCGTTTGAGATTTGCGGCTGCGTCCTCCGGTTGCCGCAAATTCCAACCCGCCTCGGGAAAAGCCGTCTCAAGACCCTTTATGGCCGCAGCCGCATCGTCGTCTGCCAGCAGAACCTTATAGCTGAAGCGGCTGAGAACACCCTGTTGCTGCAATCCCGCCTCAGCCAACGCGCTGTCGAGAATGACGGCCGGCAAACCCAGTTGAAACCCCTGCGCCGCCTGATCGGGCAAAGCGACCAGCGTCCCGCGGACGCCAAAATCCGCGTCGCCAATCCGGATCGTGTCGCCGACTGCCACACCCAGTCGGTCGAGCACGCCTTGATCGACCACCGCACCCGGCAAACCCTCTTGAACGGCAAGCAAGGCGCCGAGCGGTTGCGCACTCTCGGGCGCCACCGTCACCGTTCCCAAAAGTGGGTAATTGTCGCTGACAGCCCGGAGGCTGAGGAGCGTGCTGGCCTCATTGGCGCTGGCGCGTGCATTGATATCGACGACGCGTGCGGTCTGGCCCAGCGCCTCGACAGCTTTTCTCTGCTCCGGCGTGATATCGTTGCCGCGCTCGCGAACCTCGATATCACCTCCAAGGATGACGCGCGCATCGCGCTGCACCGCCGCCTGCAAGGCAGCACCGACCGAAGACACGGCCGCAATGGCCCCGACCCCGAGCGCGAGGCACGCAAGAAGAATGATGAACCGCCTGACGTCCCCGCGCAGATCGAGAACACCGATGCGCATCCAGCCCAGATATCGGCTCATGCAGGCACGTCCTCTGTCAGGTCCGTCAACCGCCCGTGGTTCATCGAGAGCACGCGGTCAGCCCGCCGCGCCAGCGCCGGATCATGCGTTATCAGGAACACGGCCGTGCCATTGTCTCGCGCCAGCGCGAACATCAGTTCGATGACCCTGGCCCCGGTGTCCTGGTCGAGATTCCCCGTGGGTTCGTCGGCCAAGAGGAGTTTGGGCTTGTTGACGATGGCACGAGCGAGACCGACGCGCTGCTGCTCGCCGCCCGACAAGGCGCTCGGACGATGATCGAGCCGATCGCCCAGACCCACCGCAATCAGCGCCTCTCTGGCCGCAGCCATAATCTGAGAATAGGTTTGCCCCGTCTCCCCGATTTCGAGCGACAGCGCGACGTTTTCGAGCGCCGTCATCGAGGGAATGAGATGAAAATTCTGAAAGAGGATGCCAAGATGCTGGCGGCGA
Source organism: Devosia sp. BK (assembly GCF_032907385.1). Lineage (NCBI taxonomy): Bacteria > Pseudomonadati > Pseudomonadota > Alphaproteobacteria > Hyphomicrobiales > Devosiaceae > Devosia > Devosia sp. BK. Next base: position 320,825 of record NZ_JAIMBX010000003.1, on the reverse strand, counting down.
AAGATTGCGAGGTCATCTTCGCTGAGGCCCGTGATCTCAGTTCCCGCGACACTCACGCGACCGTTTGTTGCCTGTTCCAGCCCGCCCAGTACCATGAGCAGCGAAGTCTTGCCGCTGCCCGATGGCCCGACCACCGCCACCACCTCCCCCGGCGCGATGGAGAATTCGATATCCTTGAGAATGTGGAGTGGCGTCTTGCCCGATTGGAGCTGCAGGTTCATGGCGGCAGTCGCGACGACGGGGCTGCTCATCAGCGGCACTTTCTCAGGAAATCTTTCGATTAGAAGTATGTAGTCCCGACGGAAAGAACATCAGCGATGAGAAAAATTGTTCGTGACACCATCCGGCATGCCGCATTGGCCTTCGCTTTGATTGGCCTGACGCTGGTGCCTGCGCGTGCTGCCGAGCGCACTTTGATGCTTTATGGCGACAGCCTGATGGCTGGTCTTGGCCTTTCGGCTGAGAACAGTTTCGCCGGTCAATTGCAGCAAGCGCTTGGGCCTGATGTCGCAATCGTCAATGCCAGCGTTTCCGGCGATACTTCGGCCGATGGCCTCGCGCGGCTCGATTGGTCGCTTGGCGATCGGCCCGACGCTGTCGTCCTCGAACTCGGCGCCAACGATATGCTTCAGGGCCTGCCCGTGGACGCCATGCGCCAAAATCTGACCGCGATCCTTCAGCGCTTCAAGGACGAGAACATTCCCGTCCTCCTCGCCGGCATGCGCGCCAGCCCAAGTCTCGGCGCCGATTATGTCAAAGCCTATGACGCGGTGTTCCCCGACCTCGCCGCAGAATTCAACACCGCCTATTATCCCTTCTTCCTCGAAGGCGTCGCCACCAATGCCGCCCTCAACCAGGCCGACGGCATGCATCCCAACGCCCAAGGCGTCAGCATCATCGTCCAAGCCATCCTGCCCACGATCAAGGCTTTCCTCGCCTCGTAAGCGCTGCCTCCTAAGGGCGGGGCAACGAGCCCCGCTCGATCACCGGCATGGGCACCAGCGTTGGTTCGGGCTTGTCGCCGAGGAGCAGTTCAATGGCGACACGCCCCATTTCCTCATGCGGCAGGCCAACCGTCGTCAGCCCCGGCCGCAGATAAGACGCCAATTCGTCATTGTCGAAGGACACGACGGCGATATCCTCGGGCACCCGCAGCCCTGCCTCCGCCATGGCCTGATAGGCGCCAAAGGCCAACCTGTCATTAAGGCAAAGCAGCGCCCGCGGCTTCTTCGTCTTCAAAAGCTTCCGCGTCAGCTCGTAGCCATTGCCCGGCTCCCAGTTCCAGCAACTGAGTTCGCTTGAAAACGCCATGCCCGCGTCGCGCATCGCCTCGCGTATGCCGGCAAAGCGCCGCGCAATGGTTTCGGACCGAAAAAGCTCCGTCTCCACCTCGGCATTGTGCCCCAAGAGTACGATGCCATCCGTGATCCCCGCCTCGCGCAGCAGCCGCACCGCTGTCTGGCCGCCGCGATATTCATCGGGCAGCACCGAGGTTGGAAACCGCGCGCTCGTGCCATTGAGCATGACCGTCGGGACATTGATCGTCAGGTCAGGTACGAATACCTCTCGCGCCCGCATCGCCGCAAAGATCAGTCCATCGACCTGCCGATCGAGCGCCGTCTCCACCGCCTGGATTTCCCGCGCCGGCTCGCCCCCGGTTTCGAGCACCAGCATCACATGCTTGGCCTCTTCCGCCGCCGCCAGCGCACCACGGATCAAGCCGCTCGCAAAACGCGTCGTCGCCACATAGTCCGAGATAAAGGCGATCGAGTGCGATTTGTCGGTCCTCAGCGCCCGCGCCGCTACGTTGGGCCGATAGCCGAGGCTCGCCGCCGCCGCATGCACCTTGGCATGCGCCTCGGCAGAGAGGCGCGTATCCGGCCGGCCGGTCAGGATCATCGAGGCGGCGGTCGTCGACATGCCCGCAAGGCGAGCGACATCGGCCAGTGTAACGCGTTTCTTTTCCAACCCAGCCCCTCGCCCGGCGGCATACACCCGCCTTGTTCATGTTTGGATAGCCATGCCGCCGCCGCTTGACAACCAGCACGAGGCATTGCATTTGCTAAATGGTTTTAGCAGGGGGCGTGGATGAGTTTCAACCGAGCAGATCACTGGGTTTGGGATTTCTGGCTGGCCGATGACGGCGAGCTCTACCACCTCTTCTATCTCCACGCGCCAAAATCGCTCGGTAATCCCGATTTGCGCCATCGCAATGCCCGCATCGGCCACGCGACCTCGAACGATCTTCGCACCTGGACCGATCACGGCCTCGCCTTCGATGCCAGCACACCGGGCAGTTTCGATGGCAGCGCCACCTGGACCGGCAGCGTCGTCCGCGACAGCGGTCTATGGCACATGTTCTACACCGGCTCCCGCTTCCTCTCCTCCGACAGCGTCGCCAATATCGAAACCGTCGGCCTCGCGACCTCCGAGGACCTCTTCACCTGGACCAAACAGCCCGGCCCGATCTGCGTCGCCGATCCCGCGCTTTACGAAACCCTCGGCACCTCGTCCTGGCCCGAAGAAGCCTGGCGCGACCCTTGGGTGTTCAAGGACGCCACCCAAAATCTCTGGCACATGCTGGTCACCGCCCGCAGCAAGCACGGCACCGAGCCCGATCGCGGCGTCATGGCCCACGCCACATCGACTAATCTACGCGATTGGTCGGTTCGGCCCGCCCTCAGCGAACCCGGCTCCGGCTTTGCGCATCTCGAAGTGTTCCAGATCGTCGCGGTCGATGGGCGCCAGCATGTGATCTTCTGCTGCGATAGCGCCAAGCTCGTCGGCCCTCGCACCGGGCAAGTCGGCGGCGTCTGGTCTCAGCCGCTCGACGCCTTCCCTGGCCCGGTCGATTTCAGCAAAGCCCGTCGCCTCGTCGATGAAACGCTCTATGCCGGCCGCATTGCCTTTGACAGAACCGGCGCCCCCGTCCTCCTCGCTTTCAACAATGTAACGACCGAAGGCGCTTTCAACGGCGGCATTTCCGATCCCATTCCAGTCACCACCGGCCCCGATGGCTATCTCACCGTGGAGCCCGCCCAATGAGCGCGACAATCTTGGGTTCAGCCGAGCGCGGCTATGAAGCCGTCGCCGAAGCCTTCGCCAAAGCCTTCGAGGGTCGTCCGGCAATGGGTGCGGCCCTTCACATCGTGCGCGATGGGCATACCGTCGTCGATCTCTGGGGTGGCGTCGCCGATGCGCGCACCGGCAGGCTCTGGGGCCAATATACCCCCTCGGTGGTCTTCTCCTGCACCAAGGGCCTCGTCTCGATCCTGGCGGCGCGTCTCGTTCAGGAAGGCCGGCTCGATTACGCTGCCCCGGTCAGCCAATACTGGCCCGAATTCGCCGCAGCCGGCAAAGCCGCTGTTACAGTGGGCCAAGCTTTGGCCCACCAGGCTGGTCTCTCCGCGCCACGCGCCGATCTCAGCGAAGACGATATCGTCGATTGGGAGCGGGTCACGGCGGCCCTTGCAGCGCAGGAGCCGCTCTGGCCCCTCGGCACCGGCTATGCCTATCACGCGCTGACCCATGGCTGGGTCGCAGGCGAAATCATCCGCCGCATCACCGGAATGTCGGTCGGACAGTATATCTCGAGCCTCATCGCCAACCCGCTCGGCGTCGATGCCTGGATCGGCCTCCCCTCAGCCCAAGCCGATCGCGTGGCGCATCTCCAGGTCAGCCCGCCGCTTTCGGCGCTCTGGGCCGATGAAGCCAGCAAACCCGCGCCCAATTGGCCCTATAAGGCCATGACCCTAGGCAATGCCTTGCCGGCCGATCTCGTCTCGGACAATGGCGGCTTTAACACGCAGCGCATTCGCGCCGCCGAAATTCCCGGCGCGGGCGGCATTGCCTCCGCCGAAGCCCTCGCCACCATCTGGTCGGCAACGGTCGTCCCCACACGCGGCATCAAGCTTCTTGAGCCCCCCGTCATTGCCGAAGCGACCAAGGTCCAGAGCGAAGGCGCATCAGTCTTTGGTGGCGAGCCGCCATATTCGCGCTGGGGCTATGGCTTCCAGCTCGATTCCCCAGCTCGGCGCTATCTCGACGACCAGTGTTTCGGGCATGATGGCGCAGGTGGACAGGTCGGCTTTGCCGATCCCCGGCGCCGGATCGGTTTCGGCTTCGTCACCAATTGGATGATGGGGCCGGAAGACCAGCGCGCAACCGAGATCATCTCGGCCCTCCGCGCCTCGGTCTAATCACCGCGCAAGGAGCACTGGCGCCATATTGACAGCGCCGATGGCTCATGCGCTAAATCCATTTAGCAGACATCGAATTCTGTAGACTACACCTGGAGGAGGCAAGTCGTGAAAAACCAAAATCGCCACGCCATTCGCACACTCGTAACGCTCTCGGTCGCCGCCATGGCCGGCACCGCAATGGCCGCCCCAAGCTGCGGGCCGGACCCGGTCGTGCTCAATGCCTATTTTGAGACCGGCTTCCCCCTGCCGACGCGTCTCAGCGAAGAATTCACCAAGCAATTCCCCAATGTCACCTTCGACATCAAGGAAGATCAGTTCGCCAATATGATGGAGAATTCGCCGCGCATTCTGTCCGAAGACAATGCGCCGGATCTGATCCGTCTGCCCTCGCTGACCGATCTCGTCGCAAACAATCTCCTCCTCAATCTCGATACCTATTTCACCGAGTTTGGCTGGGACAAGTTCCCCGAAGGCCAGTTGGTGCAGTTGCGTGTCGAAGAAGGCGGCCGCCCGCGCGGCACCGGTTCGCTCTTTGGCATGGGTCTCAATTATTCTATGACCGGCGTCTTCTACAACAAGGCCCTCGCCGAACAGATCGGCATGACCGAGCCGCCAAAGACCGTTGCCGAGCTCGATGCGCTTCTGGCCAAGGCCAAGGAAGCCGGCATTCAGCCGATCATGCAGTGGAACAAGGGCACAGCCGGCCTCGCCTTCCCGCTGCAAAACCTGATGGGCGCCTATGGTCCGCCGGAGCCGATTAACGACTGGATCTTCCAGAAGGATGGCGCCACCATCAATACCCCTGATGCGCTCAAAGCAGCCGAACATCTCGATGGCTGGATCAAGGCGGGCTATTTCCCAACCGATGCCAATGCCATCGAATATTTCCAGATGATGAGCCGCTTCATCGGCGGCGAAGGCCTCTTCATGTTCAATGGCGATTGGGAATCGGGCAATCTCGATACCAATGCCAAGGACAAGTTCGGCTTCTTCATCATGCCGAGCGCCGAAGAAGGCGGTCGCCATGCCTCCATGTCCGCTCCGCTGAGCTATGGCATCGGCGCCAAGGCGGCCCATGCCGATTGCGCGGCCTTCTTCCTCGATTGGGTCGCAACCAATGAAGAAGCGCGCAAGATCAACGTCGCCGTGGGTGGCTCCAATCCGGGCGGCCCCGCCGATATGGCCATTCCCGCCGTCGAGCCCGGCTCGGTGACCGAGCAGTCTCTCTCGGCTGGCGCGACCTTGGCTCAGGACAATGGCGCCATGGACTTCATCGCCAACGCCACCGGTGCCATCTTCGCTGCCGGCTGGACGCCGGAACTGCAAAAGATGGTCGGCGGCCAGCAGACCCCTCAGGGTCTCCTCGAAGCCGTGCAGGACGAATACGAAACCCAACTGTCCCGCTAATCACTCTCAACCCCAGGGAGCGCGGCCCGCCACAGGCCGCTCTCCCGCCGCACTGTCACCCTGGCGCAGGCCGGACCCACCCTCTGAATTTGAGATGGGCCCTGCCTTCGCCGGGGTAACAGTCGAGACAGACGGCTCCAACTCTCCGCTGCACAAGCGACCGGAATGACCCATGCCTGAAACAACATCGTCCGTTCCGGACGCAAGATCAGAACAAAAACGTCTCCCCGCCTCGCGGCGCAGCCGCAAGACGTGGCTCACCGCGGTGCTGTTCATCGCTCCTGCCTTCCTTGCCTATGCAGCCTTCGTGCTCGTGCCCCTCTGCATGAGCCTTTATTATTCCTTCCTCCGCTGGGACGGCATCGGCCAAGCCCGTTTCCACGGTCTCACCAATTACATCACCGTCCTGACCGACCCCGATCTCCTTCAGATCATCGGCAATGCCTTCCAATTGGTGCTGTATTTCACCGTCATTCCTGTTGGCTTGGGGCTCGCCGTCGCCTCGGCCATTCGCGGCCAGATGAATGGCCGTTTCGGCATGGCGACCCGCACCATCCTTTTCCTGCCGCAGGTCATTCCACTCGTCGCCGCCGGCATTGCCTGGAGCTGGATGTTTGCCTCGACCGGCCTCATCAATCAGGCGCTCAAATCCGTCGGGCTTTCGAGCTGGGTCAAGGGCTGGCTGGGCGACTTCGTCTGGGCGCTGCCCGCCGTCGGCGTCATCGGCGCCTGGGTGCTCCTCGGCCTTTGCACCATGCTGCTCGTCACTGGCATTACCAAGATCGACGCCAGCCTTTACGAAGCCGCGCGTCTCGATGGCGCCCGCCCCTGGCATGAATTCCGCTACATCACCCTGCCCGGCCTCCGCCAGGAAATCGGCGTCTGCATCACGGTCACCGTCATCGCTGCGCTCGCCAGTTTCGACATCGTCTATATCTCGACCCAGGGCGGCCCCGGCATCACCACCACCGTTCCCGGCCTTGAAATCTATCGGCTGGCTTTTGCCCATCGTCAGGTCGGCCTCGCCTCAGCGCTTGCTATAGTCCTGATGGTTCTGGTCCTGCTCTCGATTGCTCCCGTCCAATGGTTTACGCGGGACAAAAAATGAAATCCTCTTCCGCCAATACGCTCATCGCCCGCGGCCTCATCGTCCTTCTGATGGTGATCACGCTGCTGCCCTTCCTCAGCATGCTCTCGGCAGCGCTTGCCCCGCAGGGCTCCTACCCCAATGGCCTCCAATGGCCCACCGATCCGCAATGGAGCAATTTTGCGCGCGCCTTCGAGGTCGCCAAAATGGATCAGCTGCTGTTTTCCAGCATGCTGATCGTTCTTGGCGTTGTCCCGATTTCGGTGCTGGTCGCCACCATGGGCGGCTATGGCCTCGCCAAGCTCACTTCCGACAAATACAAGTGGCTTTACCTCGTCTTCGTCTTCGGCCTGACGCTGCCCTTCGAAGCCGTCATCACCCCGCTTTATTATGAAGTGCGGGCGATGGGGCTCCTCAACACGCGCTTTGCCATCATCCTTCCGCTCATCGGGCTCTACATGCCCTTCGGCGTCTATTGGATGCGCGCCCACTTCCTCAACGTGCCGCAGGATCTCGGCGAAGCCGCGCAGATTGACGGCGCCACCCGCTGGACCGAGTTCTGGCACGTGCAGGTGCCACTGGCGCGCCCCGCCATCATGTCGCTTACCATTCTCCTCTTCCTCTGGACCTGGAACCAGTTCCTCCTGCCCGTCGTCCTCGTTCAGGATCCCATGCAGCGCACCATGGCCGGCGCCCTCGGCGCCTTCCAGGGCCAATGGGGCACCGACATTCCGCTGCTCTGTGCCGGATCATTGCTGATCCTCACACCCACCGTCGTTCTCTTCCTCATTTTCCAGCGCCAGTTCGTCGCCGCCCTCATGCAGGGCGCGGTAAAGGGCTGATCGGAGTTTCATCATGGCCGGACTGACCCTAAGCGCCCTGCACAAATCCTATGGCAAGGTCGATGTCATCAAAGGCGTCGATCTCACCATCGAAGATGGCGAATTCGTCGTCTTCGTCGGCCCATCTGGCTGCGGCAAGTCGACCTTGCTCCGCATGATTGCCGGCCTCGAGGATATCACTGGCGGCGAACTCTATATCGGCGACCAACTCTGCAACGATGTCGAGCCGCGCGACCGCTCGATCGCCATGGTCTTCCAGTCCTACGCGCTCTATCCGCACATGACCGTCTACGACAATGTCGGCTTCGGTCTCAAACTCGCGAAGACCCCCAAAGTCATCCGCGACCAGAAAATCCGCGAAGCTGCGCGCATCCTCAAAATGGAGCACCTGCTCGATCGCAAGCCGGGCCAACTCTCCGGCGGCCAGCGCCAGCGCGTTGCAATCGGCCGCGCCATCGTGCGCCAACCCGAAGTCTTCCTTTTCGACGAGCCGCTCTCCAATCTCGACGCTGCGCTTCGCGTCGATACCCGCATGGAGATCGCCAAGCTGCACGCGACGCTCGGCTCGACCATGATCTATGTCACCCACGATCAGGTCGAGGCCATGACCCTTGCCGACAAGATCGTCGTTCTCGATGCAGGCGTCGTCCAGCAGGTCGGCTCGCCCATCGAACTCTATCAGCGACCCGCCAATCTTTTCGTCGCCGGCTTCATCGGTTCGCCGAAAATGAACTTCGTCGAAGTCACGGTCGACGCCGTCGAATCCGACGCGCTCGTCGTCTCGAGCAAGGATGTCGCGCGTTTGCGCGTTCCTGCGCGCGTAACAGGCGTCAACGTTAACGCGTTGTTAACGTTAGGCATCCGTCCGCACGATCTTCAGCCGCATGACGCAGGTGCCATTCTCGGTCGGGTGAGCCTCGTCGAGCGCCTCGGCAACGAGACCATCGTCAACCTCGAACTTGCCTCCGGAGCCCCCTGGCTCGCCGTTCTTGACGGCGACCAACCGCTTGAAGTCGGCCAAAATCTCTCCCTCGCCGCGGACCCGGCAAAGGCCATTCTCTTCGACAAAAACGGCCTTTCGCTTCTCGGGTCCGCATAGTTATCCCCGGGTCTGCATTCGGGACCTAGGGCACGAGTGAAGCTCCCCAAAAATTGGGGGGCTTTTGATTTGTTGACTATTGCACTCTTGTTTTTGACAGCATTCGCGGATAGGTCACCTCGGCGATCCAATCGCTTCCTTCCATTCCTGCCTCGAGTTTTTCTCAATGTTTTCAGTGAAGTCGATCGGCGCCGTCTGCGGCGTGATCCTCCCTGTTGTCATGTCGCTCACCCCCGCCCATGCGGCCTCGACCGTCTATCCGCTGACGATCGACAATTGCGGTGTCGAATTGACGTTTGAAAAGGCGCCGGAACGCGCCGTGACCCTGGGCCAAAACAGCGCTGAAATTTTGCTTCTCCTCGGGGTCGCCGACTCCATGGTCGGCACCGCCTTCTGGCCGTCCGAAGTCCTGCCCGAGCTCGCCGAGGCCAATGCGAAGGTCAAGCGCTTGTCGCAGGAAATCCCGACCCTTGAATCGATCCTCGCCGAGCGCCCCGACTTCGTCGCCGCACAGCTCGCCCATCTCCTCGGCCCAGAAAGCAAGGTCGCCAAGCGCGAAGACTTCGCCAATCTCGGCATCAACAGCTATCTATCCCCGGGCCTTTGCGTCGCCAACCACGACAGCGGCGACGTTCATGGCGCCCGTGCCGAGCTCTGGAGCATGGACCTGCTCTACCAGGAAATTGACGAGCTCTCACAGATCTTTAACGTCGCCGACCGCGGCCAGGAACTAATCGCCGATTTCAAGGCCCGCGAAGCCGCCCTTCGCGCCCGCGTTTCGGACGAAGCGACCGACTTATCCTACGCCTTCTGGTTCTCGAGCCCCTCCCCCGAAGCAGATGCCTATCTCGGCGGTAAGAACGGCTCGTCCGGCTTCATCGCCGATCTCCTCGGCGGCCACAATGTCATCCAGACCGAAGTCGAATGGCCCACCGTAAGCTGGGAAGGCATTATGGCGGCCAATCCCGATGTCATCGTCGTCGGCGAAGTCGCTCTGACCCGCGGCTGGGAACTCGATAAGGCCGACAACAAGATCGCCTTCCTCAAAGCCGATCCCGCCATCAGCCAGCTCGAAGCGGTCAAGCAAAACCGCTTGGTCAAGATGGATGCGCAGGCCATGAACCCGACCATTCGCACCATTTACGGTGCTGAGCAGGTCGCGGCACAACTGGAAGCGCTTGGCCTCTTCAAGTGACGACACCGAAGCGCAATTTTGGGGAACAAGCCGGTCTCGGCCTGTTCCTTCTGCTTTCAACCGCCTTGCTGCTCCTTGCGATTGCGGCAGGGACAGGTATTGGCGAAATGCCGATCCCGCTCGACACGACCTTTCTCGCCGTGACGAACAAGTTCGGTTGGACCGCGGCCGATCTTGATCCGATCCACCAAAGCGTCATTTGGGATTACCGGCTGAGCCGGGCGCTTGTCGCCGCCTGCTGTGGTGCAGGATTGGCTCTTTGCGGCGCGATCCTCCAATCGCTGCTGCGCAATGCCTTGGCCGAACCTTACGTGCTGGGCGTCTCCGCCGGCGCCTCAACCGGCGCCGTTGCCATCATGATCCTCGGCTTCGGATCTGGCGTTCTCACCCTATCCGCAGGTGCATTCGTCGGCGCTTTTGCGGCCTTTATTTTCGTCGCTCTTTTGTCCGACGGCGCTCGGGCCGGTGCAGGTAAGACGATCCTTGCAGGCGTTGCGGCAAGCCAGTTGTTCAACGCCCTCACCTCTTATGTCGTCAGCACGTCGGGCAATGCCCAACAAGCCCGCGACGTCATGTTTTGGCTGCTGGGCAGCTTTGGCGGCGTCCGCTGGCCCGAGTTTTATCTTGCGCTGACCGTCGTCATTGTCGGCTTTCTCGTCTGCATCTATTTTGCCAAGGCACTCGATGCCTTCGCCTTCGGCGACGATGCTGCGGCATCGCTGGGCATACCGGTCGATACCGTCCGCGTCGTGCTGTTCGCCGTGACAGCACTGCTCACGGCCACCATCGTTTCGATGGTCGGCTCAATAGGATTTGTCGGCCTCGTTGTTCCGCACGCAGCGCGGTTCATCGTCGGGCCATCGCACATGCGGCTGCTGCCAACTTGTCTTGTCACCGGCGCCATCTTTATGGTGCTGGCCGACATCGTTTCGCGAGTCATCCTACCACAACAAGTCCTGCCGATTGGCGTCGTCACGGCGCTCGTCGGCGTCCCATTCTTCTCTGTCATTCTCTACCGATCGCAGCGCAGCCAATGACGATCGAAGCCAAAAATCTCACATGGAAAATTGGGGCGAAGGTCATCGTCGACAATGTCTCGCTCAAGGCTCAGCCGGGTAAGATATTGGGCCTGCTTGGACCGAACGGCTCCGGAAAATCATCGCTTCTGCGTCTCCTAGCGGGCCTCCGAAAAGCTCACTCGGGAACGATCACACTTGATGGCAAAGACATCAGCCACATCAAGCGCAATGCCGTCGCGCGGCGAGTTGCCCTTGTGGAACAGCATGCCAATACCGAATCCAATGTAAGGGTGCGCGAAGTGGTCAAGCTTGGCCGCATTCCGCATCATCCGCCTCTCGGCGGCTGGACCAAGGCCGATGACGACATTGTCGACAGCGCCTTGGCCCGCGTCGGCATGTTGGAACGGCAAGGCCAATATTGGCAAAGCCTCTCCGGGGGCGAGCGGCAGCGGGTGCATATTGCCCGCGCTCTTGCCCAGTCGCCCAGCGAATTGCTACTCGATGAGCCGACCAATCACCTCGATATTCAGCACCAGATCGAGCTCTTGCGTCTGATTTCAGATATATCGCTGACATCGATCATCGCGATCCACGACCTCAACCATGCAGCGATGTTCTGTGACGACCTCGTCGTACTCGACAGAGGAAAAGTCGTGGCTCACGGCGCTCCGGCAGATATCTTGACGGCGGACTTGCTCCACACCGTTTTCCGCGTCGAGGCAATTGTCGAGCGGTCTCCTCACCATGGCAAGCCGCACATTCACTACATGCGCTAGTCATTTGGGGCAGCGAAAATTGCCGGGCTCGAAAGCCCGGCACTGCCCCCTACTCCGCTAGAGCGCCAAAGAGAGCCTTTTGGGCGATCTTCATGGCGCCGATGGCGTCGTGACGGCTCTGGGCTTCCTGGAGCGCGTCGATGTCGAGACGGTCGAGGCCCTTGGCCGCGGCCTTGAGGAAATCGATGGCGTGAGTGGCGGTGGCGACGGAATCTTCGCGGAAGGGGAACTGGTCGAGCTGCCAGACGCCGTTCCAGTTGTTCTTCTTGAGGACGTAGAAGAACTCGAACAGTTCGAGCGGATGGAGGCTACCGGCGACGAGGTCGTCGTCCCAGGAGCGGTAGTTGTCGTTGACGTCCATGCCGAAGAGGCGGCCGTGGTCGATGGCGAGCTGGGCGCTATCGGCAGCGGATTCGCCGCCCATGATAGCGTGGCCGAAATCGAGGAGGATGCCGACGTTGGGGAGGCCGATCTTTTCGATGCCGAGAATGGTGCGGGCGACCGATCCAAAACTCATGCGGACGCGGGGTTCGCGCGGCTTGTATTCGATGACGAATTTAAGGTCGGGGTTTTCGCTAGCGAGCTGACCGACGCCGTCGAGCGAGCGCTGCCACTGGGTGCCGTAATCGACCTGAAAGGGATAGTCCCAACCGTCCTGGCCGGGCCAGAGTTTTACGTAGTCTGCCTTATGAAAGCGGACGACGTTGCAGGCGTCGGTGATCAGTTCGTGGGCACGGCGACGAACGCCGGCATCCGGATTGGTGAAGGCGCCCTTGACGAATTCGCGGGTGTAGATCTCGGGTGTGATGCCGATAACCGAGAGGTTGTTGCGGTCGAGCGCGGTTTTAATCTCGGCGTCGGAGAATTCACCGCCAAAGTAGGGCCAGTTGAGGTCGACGACGGAAAGGTCTTTGACCTGGCCGGCGATGTCGATGGCTTCGATGATGTTGCGCGGCTGGCCGTAGCCGTCGGTGGCGTAGCGATCGAGATAAGTCGCAAAGTGCCAGATGCCGGCGCCGAAACGTGGGGTGGTCATGGGGTTCCTCCGGAATTTTGTTGGTTTTGGGTAGCCAGGGTCTGGGTCACGGCAGACTGCCAGCGCTGGCGATGTTTTTGGGCTGTGGTTTCGTCCATGGCGGGCGCGAAGTGACCGGCGGCGGGGACGCCCGGCATGGAAATGCCGATGGACGAGAAAGCGAGGGCGGCGGCGCCGAGGGCGCTGACCTCAGGCGCGGCAGCAGCGGCGACCGGGCGGCCGAGAATGTCGGACTGGAACTGCATGACGGTCGTGTTGCGCGAGGCGCCGCCATCGGCACGGAGTTCGCCGAGGGGCGAGCCCATGTCGGCCTCCATGGCGGAATAGACATCGGCGACCTGGAAGGCGATGGCTTCCAGGGCGGCGCGGGCCAAATGGGCCGGCTTGGTGCCGAGGGACAGGCCGGTGATGGTGCCGCGAGCATCAGCGCGCCAATAGGGAGCGCCAAGGCCGACGAGGGCGGGGACGAAGGCGACGCCGTTGCTGTCGGGAACGGTTTCGGCGAGGGCCGAGAGGGCAGAGGCGTCGGCGAGCCCCAAAAATTCGGCGGCGAAAGCGGCGGTTTGGCCGGAGACGGAGATATTGCCTTCAAGCGCGTGTTGCACCTGGCCGTTTTGGCTCCAGGCGATGGTCGAGGAAATGCCGTGGGTGGAGCGGAGGCGGTTTGGCGTAAGGGCCATCAGCGAGGTGCCGGTGCCGTAGGTGGCTTTTACCGTGCCGGGGGTGCGGACACCGTGGCCGAAGAGGGCGGCGTGGGAGTCGCCGATCATGGCGAGGATCGGCGTGCCGGCCGGGAGGGCGGTGGCGCCTTCTGCCGTAACACCGAAATTGGTGTCGGAGGATTTGACCTCGGCCAGCATGTTTTGCGGCACGCCGAAAAGGGCGCAGAGGTCGGCGTCCCAGGTCAGGGTTTCGGTATTGAAGAGCTGGGTGCGGGAGGCGTTGGAATGGTCGGTGGCGTAGGTTGCGCCGCCCGTGAGATTCCAGAGGAGCCAGGAGTCGACGGTACCGGTGCGGAGTTCGCCCTTTTCGGCACGGGCGCGGGCGCCGGGCGTGTTGTCGAGTAGCCAGGCTATCTTGGCGGCGGGGAAGAGCGGATCGAGCGCGAGGCCGGTTTTGGCCTCAATGGTTTCGGCATGGCCGGCGGCGCGGAGGGCGTCGCATTTGGGCGCGGAGCGGCGGCACTGCCAGATGACGACGGGGCCGATCGGCTCGCCGGTTGCTGCGTCCCAGACAAGGATGGACTCGCGCTGGTTGGAGATGGCGATGCCGGCGATGTCAGCGTCGCCGGCCTTGGCGACGACTTCGGCGATGACGGACTTTACGCCGTCAACCAATGCAGTGGCCGATTGCTCGGCCCAGCCGGGCTGTGGGTAGGTGACGATGTTGGGCACCGAGGCTTGGTGCAGGACGCGACCGGAGGCGTCCACCAACAGCGTTTTGGTGTTGGTGGTGCCCTGGTCGATGGCGAGGATCAGCTCGCTGGTCATTTTTTGCGCGCGATGGTCTGGCGCACGGCGTCGGCAATGCCGGTTTCGTTGAGCCCGAAATGGTCGAAGAGGAAATCGGCGGAGCCGGTGGGCACGAAGCCGGGGAAGCCGAGGATGCGCATGGGCACGGGATTGGTCGAGATGACCACCTCGGCAACGGCGCCGCCGAGGCCGCCGCGGACGGAGTGTTCTTCGACAGTGACGATGGCGCCGGTTTCGGTGGCGGCGGCGATGACCGCTTCGTCGAGCGGATTGACGGTGGCCATGTTGACGACGCGGGTGGAGATGCCTTCGGCGGCGAGGGTTTTGGCGGCGGCGACGGCGCGGTGGACCATGGTGCCGTTAGCGATGATAGTGGTGTCAGTGCCTTCGACGAGGGTTTCGGCTTTGCCGATCTCGAAGACGGCGTTTGCCGGGCGCTCGAGGGCGGGGACGGCCATGCGGCTGAGGCGAACGAAGACGGGGCCGTCAAAGGCGGCGGCGGCGCGGATGGCTTGCTCGGTTTCCCAGGGGTCGGCGGGGACGATGAGCTTGAGATTGTTGAAGAGGCGGAGCCAGGCCAGGTCTTCGATGGAGTGATGGGTGGGGCCCAGCTCGCCATAGGCGACGCCGGAGGACTGGCCGATCAGTTTTACGTTGACGTTGGAATAAGCGATGTCGGCCTTCACCTGTTCCAGCGCGCGGCCGGTGATGAAGCACGACGCGGCCGAGACGAAGGGCACCTTGCCGCCGTTGGCAAGGCCAGCGCCGACGGCGACGAGGGTCTGTTCGGCAATGCCGACATTGACCATGCGATCTGGGAACTTCGTGCGGAAGCCGCCGAGTTTGGAGGAGCCGACGCTATCGCTGACGACGGTGACGATGCGCGGATCGGCTTCGGCCAGAGCCTCGATGGTTTTGGCAAAGCTGTCGCGGCAATCGAAAAGGCCGGCTTTGGAGGGGACAGCAGCGCTCATCAGACGAGTTCCCGCATGGCTTGTTCAAACTGATCCTTGGTCGGCACGCCATGGTGCCAGGCGACGTTGTCATGCATGAAGCTGACGCCCTTGCCCTTGAACGTGTTGGCGATGACGCAGAGCGGTTTTCCGCGACCTTTTGGGGACTTTGAGAGGACGTCGAGCAGTTTGGCGTGGTCGTGGCCATCGACGACTTCCACATGCCAGCCGAAGGCGCGCCACTTGTCGTCGAGCGGATCGAGCGAGGCGGTGTCCTCGGTGCGGGCGCCCT
This sequence comes from Devosia sp. BK, assembly GCF_032907385.1. Taxonomy (NCBI): domain Bacteria; kingdom Pseudomonadati; phylum Pseudomonadota; class Alphaproteobacteria; order Hyphomicrobiales; family Devosiaceae; genus Devosia; species Devosia sp. BK. The sequence goes on along the minus strand of NZ_JAIMBX010000003.1, from coordinate 305,445 downwards.
GCTGCAGGCGATTACGGTCGATGATCAGGGTGAGGTTTTCGAGCTTGCGGTGGCCGGCGGTGAGCGCGGCTTCCCAATTGCTACCTTCCTGCAGTTCACCATCGCCGGTGAGGACGAACGTGCGGTAGTCGGCATTGTCGATCTGGCCGGCGATAGCGATGCCGAGAGCGACGGGGAGGCCGTGGCCGAGAGGGCCGGTATTGGTTTCGACGCCGGGGAGGTAATTGCGGTTCGGGTGGCCATTCAGCTTACTCAATGGCCTCATGTAGTCGGACAGGTCCGCTTCGGGGAAATAACCGGCGCGGGCGAGGACCGAATAGAAGGCCCCGGTGCAGTGGCCCTTGCTCATGACGAAGCGATCGCGCTTGGGATCGCGCGGATTTTTCGGATCGTAGCGCATGACGCCGAAATAGAGGGTCGCAAGCACGTCGGTGGCGCTGAAATCGCCGCCGGGGTGACCCTGCTGGGCCTCATAGACCATCTGGAAACTACGGCGGCGAATCCAGAGCGCCTGCGCGGCAATCTCGGCGACGAGATCGTTTTTCAAAGGTGTGGCGGGCACGGGCAAGGCGGCCTCCTGACTAGCCGGAAGGCGCAAGGTGATCCGCCAAGGCGCAGCCGGCAACCCGCGGTCTACGGCGCAATGGCCGAACCGGGTGATCGCTTGCAGAACTCCTCCGACCAGCTTGCGCCGTTCTTTGTTTTTTGAATAGCTACAGCCGCACCCGCTTTCGTGCAATAAGGAAAATTCTCGATTTTTTCGTTTTTCTTTTGATTTCTGATTGCGGCGAAGAAATCTAAATCGTGGAAAAGCGGCGAGAGCGCACTGCCGGCGGCCCAAACGCGATAAAATAAACGGCATTCGGGGGATGATGACGATGGCACAAAAACCAAGACCGGTCAGGAAGAGTGCTGCGTCTGCCGGCGGTGCCGGGCAACCGCAATTGCTGGCCGAGCCGCGGCGCATGCGCATCCTCGAATGGCTGCAGGAAGAGGGTAGTGCGCGGGTTCGCGATCTGTCGGCAGCCTTCGGGGTTTCAGAAGCGACGATCCGCCAGGACCTCGAGCGGCTCGATAATGAAGGCTATATCACCCGCGAGCATGGTGGCGCCTATCTCAAGTCCATTCCGCAGCAGGTGCAGTCCATGTCGCTGCAACATGTGCAAAACATGGATCGCAAGAAGGCCATCGGCGAAACCGCTGCCGCCCTTGTGTCAGACAACGATACGCTGATCATCGATTCCGGCACGACGACCACCCAATTTGCCGAAAATCTCAGGGTTCGTCAGGACCTTAACATCATCACCAATGCGCTCAATATCGCGCTGATCCTCGGCGCCATCCCCACCAATACCGTCCATATGCCAGCGGGGCAGTTCAAGGCGCCGACGCTGTCGCTGAGCGGCGAGAAGTCGGTCGAGTTTTTCGTCGGCATCTATGCGCAAAAGCTGTTTTTGGCGACGGCTGGGGTGTCCTTCGATGTGGGGCTGACCTATCCGGCCATCGGTGACATTTACGTCAAGCGCGCCATGGTGAAGGCCGCTTCGCACGTCTATCTCCTTGCCGACTCGACCAAGATCGGCCGCGTGTCGTTCTCGGCGCTAGGCGGCGTCGAGATGGTGCACACACTCATCACCGACAATGGCATATCCGACGCCGATCGCGCCGAATTCGAGCGGCGTGGCGTCGAGGTCATCGTCGCGCCCTGATGGGTTGCGAACGTTTCGACTTGTGTGCCGGAGGGGCATTGACAAGCGAAAGGCTCGATCCTATTCGTTAGAAATCGCAAGTAATCGAAAACGAAAACGCGAAACTTGCGGCCGCGTCGGGAACGCGCGGGAGGATACAGACGAAACGCCACGGTTTTGACGCGCCCGGTTTGCCCCGGAGCGCGAGCGGAAGCGGTTGTCTGCCAACTCCGATCAGCCCCGGAGTCTTTGGTCAGCCCGTCAGTGGCGACCAGCAAAGGAGGAAGACTATGGCACGGCTTAGCCGTTCTTGGATGGCGTCCCTGCTCCTGGGAAGCCTGATGACCACCACAGCGTTTGCGCAAGGGGCGATGACCGATGTCGGCACCCCGCGCAGCGAAACGCTGATCGTGCAGACGTTCGATGGCCGTTCCGCCAATCCGACGGCACAAAACCCCCTCAATTCCTATGCCATCTGGCGGGGCTTCCGTGAGCTGGGCTGGGGCTATCTCTGGGAAATGGACACCGCCACCGGTGAATCCTATCCCGAAATGGCCGATGGCATGCCCGAAGTGCTCAACCCCGAGCACACCCAGTTCCGCATCAAGATCCGCAAGGGTATCACCTGGAGCGACGGCGTCGAATTCACCACCGACGACATCATCTTTTCGCTCGATACGGCCTTCAAATATCGCGAGCAGTTGACCAACGTTGCGAGCGTTACGGTCTATCTCAAGAGCTACAAGAAGATCGACGACTATACGTTCGAGGTCGAGACGGTGAACCCGTCTTATGATCTCACGACGCGCCTCGGCGTCTATACCTGGGGCACGCCCTTCAACTGGGTGCCCAAGCACGTCTTCGAGCCGCTTGGCGATCAAGTCGTGACCTTCCAGAATGCGCCGCCGGTCACCCTGGGGCCTTATAAGGTCAAGGAATTCGACCCCAACGGTTTCTGGCAGCTCTGGGAATTGCGCGAGGATTGGCAGAAGTCGAGCTGGGGCAATCTCGGCATGCCGAAGCCCAAATTCATCCTCTATAAGGACTTTGGCGCCGAAGAAACTCGCGCGCTGGCCTTCGTCCAGAACCAGTACGACGTCGACACCTTCATGAGCCCGGACAGCATCGATGCTGCCAAGGCCCGCAATCCCAAGGTCGAGACCTTCTCGCCGACCTTCCCCTATCACGATATGAACGACGCCTGTTCCTATGGCGTCTATATCAACCAGCAGCGCGCGCCTTACGACATGCCGGAAGTGCGCTGGGCTCTGGCGCTGTCGCTCGATCTCTCGCAGATCGGTATTTCGGCCATGAGCGGACAGTTTAAGGCTGCCGCCCTGCCGCTGCCCGATACGCCGATCACCGGCCCGATCTTTTACGAGGCCAATCTCCAGAAGCTGCAGGATCTGACGATCGGGGATGGCTACAAGCCCTTCGATCCCGACTTTAGCGCGACTCTCGTCGAAACGCTTAAGGCGCAGGGCATCGATCCCTCGCTCCTGCCGACGGGCGATGCCATCAATGCCGGCTTCGGCTCTGGTTGGTGGAAGCACGACCCGGCGGAAGCGGAAAAGCTTCTGGGCTCGGTGGGCATCAAGAAGGGCGCCGATGGCTTCTATGCCATGCCCGACGGCTCGCCCTGGGTGATCGAATTCGTCATACCCGGCGATTGGAACAAGGTGCTCCAGCGCCTCGGCTTCTCGATTGCCGACAGCTGGCGCCAGGCCGGGTTCAACGTCAATGCGCGCCAGGTGGACAATGGTGAATATACCACCGTCCAGAACACCAATGCCCGCAACGAGCTGCAGATCAACTGGTCCAATACCTGCGTCTACAACTCCAACTGGCTTGGCAACTGGAACCAGTTCCGCACGGAAAACATCGAGCCGGCCGACTCCAACGATCCCTTGAGCGGCAACTATGCGCGCATCACCGATCAGCAAGTGCTCGATCTTGTCGCCGAAGGCGCCAAGCTGCCGCTCGATGATCCGAAATTCGTGCAGAACGGGCAGGACATCGCGATGCGGATCGCCAGCGAGATGCAGATCATCAACCTGATGAACATCCCGACGACGATCCCAACGAACTCGACCTATTGGACCAATTTCCCCAAGCAGGACAACTTCTACGCCGCGCCCTACACCTGGTGGAGCTCGTTCAAGAAGACCGTGGTCTCGATCGAACCGACCGGCCAGCAATAATCTGACCGGTTTCGGGCAGGGCGGCACGTCCTCCGCCGCCCTGCCTTCTCTTCTCCGTAAAAGGATCCGCCCATGGGTGTGCTGCGCTACGTCGCCAAGCGCCTCGGCCTCTATCTGGCCGTTCTGTTCATTGGCTTGACGATAACCTTCATGTTGCCGCGGCTCATGCCGACCAATCCGGTGGACGGCTATATCGGCCAGCTTCAGAGCCGCGCCAATGGCACGCTGACCTCGGAAGCCATCGCCGAGATGCGCACCAATCTCGAGCAACTCTATGGGCTCAACGGCAATATCTTTAGCCAATACGTGTCGTATCTGAAGCGCGTCGTGCTGCAGTTCGATTTCGGGCCGTCCTTCACCTATTACCCGCAGCCGGTTTCGGCGATGATCCTCAACGCGCTGCCCTGGACGCTCGGGCTTTTGCTGACGGCGACCTTCATTGCCTGGGTGCTGGGCAACATGGTTGGGCTCGTTGCCGGCTACTTCCACAAGAAGCGGGCCGCTTCGATCCTCGAATTCCTCGGGATCCTGCTCTACCCGATCCCTTATTACATCCTCGCCGTCACGGTGCTGCTGCTGCTCGCCTATATCTTCCCGATCTTTCCGCTCTCGCCCACTTTCCCAGTGGGGCAGATGACGCCGGAAAAGATCGGCATGATCTTTTACAATTCACTGTTGCCGGGGATCACGCTGGTGCTTGCCGGGTTTGGGTGGAACATCCTCTCGATGAAGGCGCTGGCCGTCGCGACGACCGAAGAGCCCTATGTCACCTATGCAAGGCTCAAGGGTGCGTCGAACTGGACGCGGATGACGCGCTATGTCTTCCGCAATGCGCTGCTGCCGCAGGTGACGGCCTTGGCGCTATCGCTCGGCATGGTGTTCAACGGCGCTCTGCTGACGGAGATGATTTTCTCCTATCCCGGCATTGGCCTTATCATGCGCACGGCCGCGACGGGCGGGGACTATAACGTGCTCTACGGCGCGATCACGCTCTCTATCATCGCGGTGGCCACGGCCGGGCTCGTCATCGATCTCATCTATCCTCTTCTCGACCCTCGGATCCGTCACAAATGAGCATGAGCAAGGACGTCGATCCCATCGTCTTGGCCGTTCCGGCGGCGCCCATCGCCAAGTCGCGGCGGCGGGGGAGCCTCGTCTGGCTCTTCAATCCGCGGCTGGCCATTGGCCTCGTCATTCTCGTCGTTATGGGCCTTGGCAGCATGATCCTGCCCTGGTTCGCGCCGGTCGATCCCTCGATCCAGGCGAGCTACATGCGCAACCTGCCGATGTCCGGCGTGCACTGGCTCGGCACCAACTCCCTGGGCCAGGACATCTTCTGGTTCCTTGTCTTTGCCATCCGCAATTCGCTGGCGCTTGGCGTGTTGGTGGCGGTGGGCGTTACGCTGATCGCAACGATCGTTGGGCTGAGCGCCGGCTATATCGGCGGGCGCTTCGAGCGCGTCGTGATGCTGATCGTCGATACGTTCATCACCATTCCGCTCTTGCCGATCTTGATCATTCTCGGCGCGCTGATCCGCGGCAATACCTCGTTCTTCACGGTCGGGTTGATCATCATCATCTTCGGCTGGGCCTGGGATGCGCGCACCGTCCGCTCGATGGCGCTGTCGTTGCGCGAGCGCGAATTCATCAATATGGCGCGGTTTTCCGGCGCTAACACGCTGCAAATCATAGCACGGGAAATCTTCCCCTATGTGTCGGCCTATATGGTGGTCGGTTTCATCAACGTGGTGCTCTTTGCCATCAATACCGAGGCGACGCTGGCAGTGATCGGGCTCTCGAAGGTCGAAGTGCCGACCCTTGGCTCGATCATCTTCTGGGCGCTCAACTACAATGCCCTCTTTACCGGCCAATATGTCTGGCTCGTCGCGCCGATCGTTGCCACGGTGACGCTGTTCCTCGGGCTTTTCCTCACCTCGACAGGCTTCAACCAAGCCTTTGCCAGCAAGCGGGGTGTCTCATGATCCGCCTCAACGATCTCAAGATCAGCTATCGCATCGGCAGCCGCGTCATCGATGCGGTGGACGGCGTCAGCCTCACTATTCCCGAGGGCTCTATCGTGGGCATCGCGGGGGAATCCGGGTCGGGCAAGTCGACGCTGATGAAAGCCATCTACGGCGATATCCAGGCGCCGATGTATATCTCGCGCGGCTCGATCGACTACGATTTTAAAGGCGCCGACGGTCGGCAGGTCACGACGGCGAATATCCGCGACGAGTGGTTCAAGACCATTTCCTATGTGCCGCAGAGCTCGATGAACTCGCTCAATCCGGTGATCCGCATCGGCAAGCAGTTCACCGATTTTCCTGGCACCGATCGTGACAAAAAGCGCGTGCTCGATCGGGCAACGGCATTTCTCGGCAAGCTCGGCCTGCCGCCGGAGGTCATGACCTCCTATCCGCACCAGCTTTCGGGCGGCATGCGGCAGCGCGTGATGATTGGTTTGGCGACGTTCTTCCAGCCCGGCCTCATCATCGCCGACGAGCCGACGACGGCGCTCGATGTGGTGGTGCAAAAGGAAATCCTGATGCTGCTGATGGAGCTGCAGGAGGAGATGAACAACACCATCCTCGTCGTCTCGCACGACATGGGCGTGCACTATCAGGTCACCCACAAGATGCTGATCATGTATGCCGGCAAGGTGGTCGAATATGGCGACACCGAAAGCGTCTTCGCCGACCCCCAGCACGCCTATACCAAGATGCTGATCGATAGCCTGCCCACCATCGGTGACGACAGCATGCGCGGCGTCATCGCCAGTGCGGCAGGGGCAGGGGGCGATCGTGCCTTTGGGGTCGGGACTGGCCTTGTCGAGGTCAAACCCAACCACTTTGTTTCGCTCGCGAACGAGACGGCGGGAGTGCCGGCATGACCCTCATTCTCAAGACCGAAAACCTCAACAAGGTCTACCGTCGTGGTGGCCTGATGGGCGGCAAATCCATCAGTGCGCTCAACGAGGTCAACATAACCGTCGAGAGCGACAAGCCGGTGGTGATCGCCGTCGTCGGCGAATCGGGCAGCGGCAAGACGACCCTGGCCAAGACCTTGTTGCGGCTTGAAACACCGACGTCGGGCCGGGCGATTGTCTATGACACGGTGGTGGCCGGGTCCGGCGCGACGCCGTCGAAACGCGATTTTCTGGGGCTCGTGCAGCCGATCTTCCAGAACCCGTTCGAGGCTTTTAGCCGCTACCGGCCGGTCGATGCCTATCTCCATGAAACGGCGCGGCGCGTGGCTGGGCTCGATGAGGCACAGGCCGATCGGGCGGTGGACGAGGCGCTCAAAAACGTCGGGCTCAACTATGACGAGATTCGCGGCAAATATACCGGCCAGTTTTCTGGCGGCGAATTGCAGCGCATTTCGGTGGCGCGGGCGCTGATCCCGCAGCCCAAGCTGATCATTGCCGACGAACCGGTCAGCATGATCGACGCTTCGCGGCGGATGATCATCATCAACCTCTTCAAGCGGCTGCGCGACGAGGCGGGGCGGAGCTTTCTCTACATCACCCATGATCTGGCGACGGCCTATTACATCTCCGACTATGTGGCGGTGATGAACAAAGGGCAGGTGGTCGAGTTCGGGCCGGCCCGCGCGGTGATGAGCAATCCGAGCCACGCCTATACGCGGCTTCTGCTCGACTCCATTCCCACCACCAAGAGCCGCTGGCGGCCGCGGGTCAGCCGCGCTGGCTGAGCCCATTTTGTAGACCCAAGACTATTGGATTTGATTCATGAGTGATCCTCTTTCCGCAACGCTTTGGGGCCTGTTCGAGATTGCGCTCGATGGTCCTTCGACGGGTAACCCCTTTCTCGATGTGACCTTCGAGGCGACGTTCAGCCAGGGCGGTACAGTGCTGAAGGTGCCCGGCTTTTATGACGGCGACGGCGTCTACCGCCTACGCTTCATGCCGCAGGTCGAGGGGGTCTGGCAGTATCAGACGTCGAGCAATGTCGCGGCGCTCGATGGGGTCGAAGGTTCGGTCAATGTGGGGCCAGCCAAGCCCGGTGATCATGGGCCGGTGCGCGCGGTGGGCGAGCATTTCCGCTATGCTGATGGCAGCCGCTACATCAATATCGGCACGACGGCCTATGTCTGGAACCTCCAGGGCGATGCGATGGAAGAAGAGACGCTGGCAACGCTTGCCGATGCGCCCTTCACCAAAATCCGCATGTGCGTCTTTCCCAAGCATTATCGCTACAACCAGAACGAGCCGCCGCTCTACCCATTCGCGCTACTGAAGCGCGGCACCAGCGAGTGGGACGGCGCGATGAAGAATGGCGGCTGGGAGTTCGATTGCGACCGCATCGAACCGGCCTATTTCCGGCACCTCGAAAAGCGCATTGCCGATCTCAATGCGCTGGGGGTCGAGGCGGACCTGATCCTGCTCCATCCCTATGATCGCTGGGGCTTTGCCCATATGTCGGCGGAGCAGGATGATCGCTATCTGCGCTATGTCGTGGCGCGGTTGACGGCCTTTCCCAATGTCTGGTGGTCGATGGCCAATGAATATGACTTCATGTTCAACAAGACCCTGGCCGATTGGGATCGCATGATCGGCGTTGTCGCCGAGGCTGATCCATTTGGCCATCTGCTCTCGGTGCATAATGGTTTTGCGCCCTATGACTATTCAGACAAGCGCATCACCCATGTCAGCATTCAGCGGCCCTATACCGATCGCATTGCGCTGTGGCGCAAGCAATTCGGCAAGCCGGTATCGGATGATGAATGCTGCTACGAGGGCGATATCGCTGAGCATTGGGGCAATATATCGGGCCGCGAGCTGGTGCACCGGTTCTGGGATGGCACGGTGGCCGGTGGCTCCGTGACCCATGGCGAGACGTTTTATAACGACGTCGAAAACCTGTGGTGGGCCAAGGGTGGCAAGCTGGTTGGCGAAAGCGTCGAGCGCATTGCCTTCTTGAAGAAAGTTCTCGAGGCCGCGCCCGAAGAGGGGCTCGATCCGGTGACCACGACCGGCGCATACAAAATCATGATGGCGGGCGGGCTCGACCATGCGGACCTGCGCGAGCTGATCAGCCCCAATCCCGGTGAAGAAGGCTGGGTGCGCGTGGGCGCGCCTTTTGCAACGGCAGGCCAGCCGCACCGCTATTACCTGACCTATTTCGGGCAGAACCAGCCGGGCGAATATGCCGTGCCCGTGCCGCCCAACGAGCACTATCGGGCAACGCTGATCGACACTTGGGACATGACCGAAACGGTTATCGCCGAGAGCGTGCAGCGCGGCGATGTGTTGCGCTTCAAGGCCAAGCCTTATCAGGCACTGCGCCTCAACCGTGTCGACGCCTGAGGGGATGACCATGACCAATAGTACGACAGCCGTCTGGGATATATTCGAACTGTCACTGGACGGCCCGAGCAAGGGTAATCCTTTCCTCGAGGTGGAGCTTGCGGCGGTGTTTTCGCAGGGCAGCAGCACCGTGCGCGTGCCGGGATTTTACGATGGCGAGGGCCGCTATCTCATTCGCTTCATGCCTGATGCAGAAGGGGAATGGCGCTACGAGACCAGTTCGTCGGCGCCGGCTCTCTCTGGCAAGACCGGGAGCTTTTCCGCAACGGCACCGCGGGCCGGGGTCCATGGGCCGGTGCACGTGGCCAATCAGTTCCACTTTGCCCATGCCGACGGCACGCCGTTCCTCTCGTTTGGCACCACCTGCTACGCCTGGACGCATCAACCGCTAAGCGAGCAGGAGAAGACGCTTTCGACCCTTGCAAAGGCGCGGTTCAACAAGCTGCGCATGGGCGTGTTTCCCAAGGATTATCCCTACAATGTCAACGAGCCGCTGCATGATGTCTATCAGCGCAAGGCAGATGGCAGCTTCGACTTCGACCGGCCCAATCCCGAGAGTTTCCGGCACTTCGAAAACCAGGTGAAGGCGCTCGGCGATATGGGCATTCAGGCCGACATCATCATGCTGCACCCATATGACCGCTGGGGCTATTCCGGCATGAGCGCAGAGCAGGATTATCGCTATTTCGCCTATCTCGTCGCCCGGCTCGGCGCCTATCACAATGTCTGGTGGTCGCTCGCCAACGAATACGACTTCCTCCTCGATACCAAACCCATGGAACAGTGGGATCGGTTCTTCGCCGTCATCCAGGAGAACGATCCTTATGATCATCTCCGCTCCATCCACAATGGCGATCCTGAAGCCAATTACGACCACACCAAGCCTTGGGTGACCCACACTTGCATCCAGAATTGGGATGTGAAGCGCACCGGCGAATGGCGGGAAGCCTATGGCAAGCCGGTGGTCAATGATGAGCCGGAATATGAAGGCAACATCATTCAGTGCTGGGGCAATATATCGGCCGAAGAGCTGGTCCATCGGTTCTGGATCACCGCCACGCGCGGCGGCTATGCAGGCCATGGCGAAACCTATAGCCACCCCGACGACCTAATCTGGTGGGCTAAGGGTGGCGAGTTGCATGGCACGGCCTGGCAGCGCATTGGCTTCTTGCGCCAAGTGATGGAAGAAAGCGTCAAATCCGGGTTCGATCCGATCGATCCCAAGATGGGCTTTCCCTGGAACCGGATTTCCGGCGCCCGCGATGGCGACACGACCATCATCTATTTCGGCGAGCACCAGCCCATCATATGGGCAACGGGCCTCCCTCAGGACGACCGGCAGTACAAAGCAGAGATCATCGACACCTGGAACATGACCGTGGAGAAGGCCACCGTCGTTCCGGCTCCAGCCAACCACCCTACCCGCCACGGTAGCGTCACTCGGCCCCGCAAGCCTGACGCTGCTTTCGCAGTCGAGCTTCCGGGTCGCCCATATCTGGCGCTTCGCGTCCGTCCAAAGGCGGGTTGAGCAATGCCCAACCGACTTGATTGGCCGCTTGTTACGCCCCGCGCTCGGGTTATCATCGACAATGACTATTCCGGCGATCCCGACGACCTTGTCCAGACGGCTCATCATATCCTGTCGCCATCAGTCGAAATTCCTCTGATCGTCCCGTCGCACCTGTCTGCTGGGGATCCGTGGGATCCGAGCACACAACAGGCGGCCAACGCAGAGAAGGTTGTCCGCAAACTTCTGAGCGTCATGGGCGTCGAGAATGATCTCACAGTCATTCGCGGTGCGGAGACCGCGATACCGAATATCGACACGCCGCATGACACCGCGGCTGCTCGCGCGATCATTGCCGAAGCCAATCGCACCGACACCGATCTCCCGCTCTATTACTGCGCCGGTGCCGGCCTCACGGATCTCGCGAGCGCTCTTCTCATCGAGCCGAATATTGCGAAACGCATGACTCTCGTCTGGATCGGCGGCGCCGAATATCCTGGATTGGCCGAACCGCCGCCGGCAGCGGACAGCATCGAATACAATCTGCGCATCGATATTCCCGCCGCGCAGGTTGTTTTCAATTCGGACATGCCGATCTGGCAGGTGCCCCGCAATGTCTATCGGCAGGTTCTCATGAGTTATGCCGAACTCCAGGTTTCAATCGGTCAGCACGGCGCATTGGGTCGCCATCTGCAAGACGCGATCGAAACTGTCATGGCTTGGACAGCAAAGGCCAATTTCCACCTCGGGGAAACCTACGCCATGGGCGACAGTCCCCTTGTGACCCTCACTGCCCTGCAATCGGCCTTTCAGCCTGACCCATCGTCAAGTTTTTATGTCTGGCATGACCGCTTGGCGATCCGTGACGACGGCAGCTATGGCGCCAAAACCAACGACAAACAAATCCGCGTCTATACCCAGATCGACAACCGGCTCACTTTCGGCGACTTTTTCGCCAAGCTGATGCTGTACGCCGACCGGTAATAACGCAGATTGAGCCAAAGCCAATCGAGCAGACGGCGGTTGCGACCCGGCGACGGCGTCGATTTCTCAGATCATTAGAAAGACGAAGGAGCTGATGTGGCATGGATGCCGGTTCCGCAGACGGGCCCTTTCGGTGGAGGTCAACCCCTTTTCCACCACCGACCGTCGGCGTTACCGTACGGCATCCATGCCACTAGCTCGGCCACTGAGAATTCATACGGCCCTAGGGTCACAGCGTTGACGTAGCTCTAGGCAGGGGAAGGTCATCCACGCCCTAATCATCGTCTGCTGTGCCATTTCTTTCTATCGTGTTGTTAGAAAACTAAAAACTGTCACTTTTCGCTAAGGGCCGATCCTGTAACGGTGATATAACGCTGAACCATGTTGACCCCAGACGCCTCGATAGGCTTCCAGTGCCCGCGGAACGCCTGTTTGAAGCACGAAAAATGCGGAACCCCATAACGCATGCCAACGGCCCGCTTGAATTTACTTGGCGAACCGACGCTGTTTTCCGAAGACGGCATTCATCTTTCTAATTTTCCGAAAAAAGCCTTTTCGCTTGCCGCGTTTCTCGTCCGATCGCCTCAGGAGCGGGCGAGTAAGCGTGAACTGGCTGATTTCCTTTGGCCACTCTCCGCTGCTGGCCAGGGCCCGCGAAATCTCCGGCAATTAATTTTCAGAGTACGCCAATTTGAACTGGGCGCTGGCGTTCGGGTTCTGAACGCAGAAGGCGACACCATCAAACTAGACGAAATGGTCAGCACGGACCTGCTCTTGCTCAAGGAAGGCAAGTGGGCATCTGCGGCAAAAGCCAAGGATCTGCTGTCCCTATATCAGGGCCCATTTTTGCAAGGCGTTCCCACGCTCGGCGATCCCGTTGGGCAATGGGTTTTGCAACACCGGCGCGCCATTGAGGACGAGTTTGTCGAAACCCTTCTGGCGGCTATCAGCGAAGCCTCGTCCGAACTGCGGCAATCGTCTCTGTCGCGCAGTATCGAAGTTGCGCCTACAAGTGTCAGCCTTCGACGCGAATTGATGACCGACCTCATTAAGCAAGGAAAGCTGCCTGAGGCCCGGCGGATTTTGCGCGATATTCAACTCGTCGATGGCCACAAGAATTTCCCGACGCCGCGCGAACTCGCGCCAATTTCTGCAGTTCCGAACACACCAACACCGATCGATACGACGCCATTGCCACAAGCCGGGCGCGATCACGCCGGCGTCCCCCATCTTGTCATTCTGCCGCCAAAGCCGATGACCGATGCAATCGCCGAACAGTTCATGGCCGAAGCCATGGTCGATGACGTAACCATCGCCCTCACCCGGCTGCGCTCGGTTTCCATATTGGCCCCGCATACCGCGCGGCAGATCATTATCGGTGATGTCGCGGGACAGTCAGCCATGCTGCGTGCCGACTATGTCGTCACCACCAAACTGGTCGGCATTGGCGCCAAATACGCAGCCAATCGAGCCAAGTTCTCGCTGATGCTTGAAAAGGCATCAACCGGCGACATGATCTGGGCCGAATCTATCGTCCTTAATCATGATACCGGCCCGATCCAGTTTGCAGCAATTGCCAATGGCATCGCGCTCAGCCTGGTCGATGCCATCGAACGCTCCAAGCTTCGTTCCTTCCAGGCCTCTGCCAAGCCAGACGCCTATATCCACTATCTCAATGGCCAGCGTGACCTGCAAATCCTCGACCTTCCCAGCGTCCGCCGCGCCCGGAACAGTTTTAAGGAAGCCCTTGCGCTATCACCCAATTTCGCTCCAGCACATGCCGGCTTCGCCCAATCGCTGATTTATGAATGGGTTATGCGCGGCCGCGGCGACATCGATGTGCTCAGCCGCGCCCGTGCCGCTGCCGAACGTGCTCGCGATGTCGACCCACTCTTTGGTGGCGCCCACCAAATGCTCGGGCGCGCCAGCCTCTTTGCCGGTGATTTTTCCACCAGCCTCGAACACTTCAGCGAGGCCGAAGCGCTCAATCCGCATCATGCAGATATGCTCTGCGACTTCGCCGACACCCTCATGCACTCTTCCCTCGATAAACGCGCCAACAGCACGATCGAACTGGCCATCGAGCTCAATCCGCTGGCGCCAGACGCCTATTGGTGGGCGTCTGCCGGCATCAAGTTTTTCGTCGGTGATTATAACGAAGCCCTGCAGCACCTTGAAAAAGTAAAAAATCGCGAGCCTGTACTGCGTTTGACTGCTGCCTGTGCAGCAATGGCAGGTCAAGACAGCCTTGCGAATCTCGCCAGAACACGATTTCTAGAGACGGATCCGGGCTTTAAGCTTGATGACTGGATTAGTGTGTTGCCGGTGAGGGACGCGTCCCACCGCCGTCATTATCGCGACGCCCTGCGCAAGGCAGGATTTAAGTAATTGGGGAACTGATGACTAAGTTTGTACTTCTGGGTCTTGCCGGCGAAGCAGGATTATCGCTGATCGATCTCGACAGCGGCGCGATTGAAAAAGTGTCGGCTGATTCCGTGGATGAAGCCATCGCAAAGGTACGCCAGAGCGGCGCAGCGGTGATCAAGGGCGTCGATCTCGCCGTTGCCGTAGAAAGCCGCGAAGATGCGGTTGGCCGCTTCTTCTTCGATGGCGGGGCCGTACGCTGACTCATTGGCTGGAAGGGCTTCGTCGTCGGCATCAGCCAGACGAGGCCCTGTCTCTAATTATGCCGAGACTTTCTGAGTTTGGCATTACGCGCCTCGCGCAACAAACCAATCTCGATATCATCGGCATCCCCTGCTATGCCGCCATCCGTCCCAATTCTCAAACGCTCTCGGTGCATCAGGGCAAGGGAACGACCAACGCGACCGCAAAACTTTCAGCTATTATGGAAGCGGTCGAATTTGCAGTTGGCGAGCGACCTCAGGCGCCATGGGTCAGAGCTTCACGCGAGGACCTAACGCGCGACAGTCGGGCATTCCATTGGCCCGACCGCCAACTTCCGCGCGGTTTTGAATGTGCGGCAGACACGCAAATCCAATGGCTTTACGGCTATCGCATCGGTTCGAGAAACCCCGTTCTCGTCCCTCTCGACAGTGTCGCCATTGCGCCCAACGCGCCAGAAAAACTGCCTTTTGCCCAATCGTCCAACGGCCTTGCCGCGGGCTTTGGCGAGGCCGAAGCTATATCCCATGGATTTTTCGAGGTGCTCGAGCGCGACGCCTCTACCCTCTGGGCTTTGCGCTCGCTCAATCATTGCGCGAAATCCGCCCTCGATCTCTCAAGCCTAGACGATGCCTGCATTTTGGCCACACTGAAGCGGTTTCGCGCCGCTGAGATCGAGGTGTTGGTTTTCGATCTCACCACGGATCTCGGCGTGCCAACGATGATGGCACTTCTTTGGTCTGGAACCCCTGCCCTTTTCTTCGATATTGCTTCCGGCGTGTGCACTCATCCCTCGCCCGTTAGAGCGCTTCTTGGCGCGCTTGAGGAAGCTGCCCAAACCCGCATTTCCGACATTGCCGGGGCCCGGGACGATATTGAGCCAGGTGATTATTCCAAGCCGCTTCCAGACTGGCTGCCGAAGCTCATCGCAAAAGTACATCCCAAACGGGGTCTCCCTCCGGCAATGTCAGAAAACGAGCTTGCACGACTTCCGAACATTCTCGGCGACAGCCCCATCGTCGTCCCGCTTTCCGCACCGAACGCCGACATCTCGGTGGTCAAAGTTCTCTCGGCCAAGCTCGAAGATCGCCCGACCAATGTTCACTGGCGGCCCGGCGCGCGCGCCATAAAAGCGATGACGGCGCTATGACCCGCATTGTTTTCGCTGGACCGAGCCTGTACGGCATCGCGCACCCAAATGGCTTGACCATTGCCCCTCCCGCAGCACAGCGCGACCTCATTTCCGCGGTCGAAGCCGGCGCCACACATATCGGGCTCGTCGATGGCTATTTCGGCTCTTGCGCCTCCGTCTGGCACAAAGAAATCCTTTACGCATTGTCCAACGGCTGCCAGGTTTTTGGCGCCGCCTCGATGGGCGCGCTACGCGCTGCCGAATGCTGGCAGTTCGGGATGATCCCAGTCGGCAGCATTGCGCACGCCTACATCGCTGGCGATCTGACCGATGATGCCGACGTCGCTTTGCTGCACGGCCCAGCCGAGTTCGACTTTATACCCTTTACCGAACCGCTTGTGGACGTCCGCGCGACGATAGAGTGCTTGAAGCGCAATGGCTCAATCTCCGCTGCGGAATCCATTGAAATGCTGGCCATCGCGCAAAGTATCCACTTCAGCGCCCGCGATCTTGATACGCTCTTTACTGAGTATAGTTTCGAGATCGCCCGCGGCATAAAAATCCGCGCACTCTATGAAACCCATGTCGTTCGGACCAAGCAACACGATGCCTGCCTGCTGCTCACGGAAATGCTGAAAAACAATGAGCAAAGAAGCGCCGGTGACTGGGCGCTAAGCCAGTCACCGGCGCTTTTGGGTTTGCTAGAAGCACGTTGATCCCGATCCGATCGGATCCAACACCTCCATCTGACTCTGCATTCACTGGTTCCGAACAGTCTGTGACACTGGCGGGTTGGCTTCCAGCCTCTCGAGTGCGGTCTGATAGCGGGCCGCCACGTCTTCGTCAAAGGCGTGGTCTATGCTGGTGGCCTCATAGTCATGCACCTGGTCACGGGTCAGCCCAGCTTCAGCCGCGAAGACCTCGATATCCATTCCCAGCGCAATCCGCCGATTATCATCGCCCTTCGGCTGATGCCGTGCGTCGCTATTGTATTCTGCCATCATTGGCTCCTTTGTCTCTAAGCCCGTCTTTGACTTGGCCATAGACTTCAGCAGCTTTTTCCGTGGCAGTTTCATAGACCTCGGTGGCCTTCTCGCGGCCTTCCTCATAGCCCTCCTGCACGGCCGCGCCTGCCTTGGCTTTCAGCGCATCTGCCGCTTCGCCCATCAGCTTGTCTTCTTCGCGGGTATGCGGAAGGGCCGAGCCGAGAGCTGCACCAAGTGCGAAGGCGAGTGCACCGCCAACAAGTGGCTGATCGCGGAACTGATGCAAGACAGTATGCTGCAGTCCTTCGACACCATGAAGGGCAGAGCCTGCCATCTCGCCAGCATGCGAGCGCCCTGAATGCACGCCGGATCCTGCAGCATCACGCAGATCATGCATGCGTTCACGCGCCCTCTGCCAGGTGTGGGACGCCCAGCCGCTGGCTTCCTCCAGCGCATTTCCAGCTTCATCGCGGAAATGCTCGATGCGCGCGCCAGTCGCGTCGGTAAAGCCCTTGAAGCGATTGCCAGCTTCGTCGACGAAATGACTGGCGCGATTGCCTTGTTCGTCTGACTCTGCCGAATATGTTTTGCCGGCATCATCTGAGAACCGGCTAATGCGTCTTCCCTGCGCGTCCGATGCGAAGCTCTGACGACGAAGGCTGCTGCCGGAAATGATCGTAACCGGATAATCGTTTTCGTCGATATCGGATGACGCCGCATAACCGCGGTTGCGATTGATGCTATCATCCCAAGCACGATCGCTTTGAGCGCGAGCCTTATCCCCACTCGCGGGCTTTGCCATCAACCAGGCAAGGCTGACGCCGAGCAAGGCAACGGGAAGCGGATTGGCCGTTACCTGGCGTTGCAGGGTTGAAACGAATTCGCCGCCGCTTCCCTTGGTATAGGCGAGGAGTTCATCGACGAGTTGGCCCGGCGAAAGCTTGGCGGAAATTTCGTCGATCGTGTTTTCCACCCGATTGCGTTGCATTTCAATTTCGCGCTGCAGTTCGGCGGAGCTTTTCTGTTCCGTATCACTCGACATTAGAGTCTCTCCTTGACCACGTCAGCGTCGCGGCCGAGCGAGGCGGCCGTCCGGTTCATATTGAGATTGCTTGCCTTGAGGGCGCTTAGCCCCTTCGAGAGCGTCATCCAGCCGATCAATCCGACTACCACCGTCACGATGCCGGCGGCGACTGCGTTGGAAAGCGTTGGGTCCATACCCGCATTGACCATCCACGCGGCGAGGAGCGAGACGAGACCAGCCAGCAAAACGCCGAGTGCGCCGAGCAGCAAGACGCCGCCAACTGCTATCGATCCAGCAGCGCCCATGACCTGAGATGCCTTTTCAGAGGCCTCGGTCTTAGCAAGCTGCACTTCCTTGCGGAAGAGATTGGAGAGATCCCCAACCAACCCGCCGAGCAGTTCGGCAAGCGGGCGACCTTCTTGAGCCTGCGACATGATCAGAACCCTCCCTGATCGCGCGTCGTCTGCGCATCATAGGCAGTCGTTGGCGAGACTGGTTCTCTCTTCGGTTGCGTCTGGCGGCCCGCTTCGCGTCGCTGCGCTGAAGCCATCGCAAACCGGCTGGCCACGAACCCGACGAGAGCCGCGGCACCGAGGAAAGCCACGGGCTGCGTCCGGCCAAAATCCTGCGCCGAACCCATCAGCTCATCGACATCGGACGTCTGTACCCGATCCCCAACGCGGGTTAGCCCATTGGCAAGGTCGCGCGCATAGCGGGCAACCGTCTGCTGGTCCGAATTTTCGAGTTCACCGGCAACTTTCGAAATCGCCGCCGCTATGCCGTTGATCTGGTCCGCTGCCAGATCCTTTTGGTCTGTGGCAAAGGATTTTGCCTTGCCTGCGACCTCTGAAACTTTCTCTTCAGCCATATGCCCAAGGTTTTTGGCATCGTGAGCCGCTCGTTGAGTTACCGCCTCCAGATCATCACCGGCCCTCGAAACGGCCTGGTTCAGATCGTCAGCAACCTGATTTTTCAGTTCCGGCGATGCGCCGGCAGCGCCGTTCGCATTCGGATCCTCGATGCTCATCTGAAACTCCTGGAAGTATCGGCCGCAACCCGTGGCGGACGCTTTCCGGAAAATGGAGAGTGGTGGAGCCAGTTCCGCTTATTGCCTCAAGGCAATCGATCGACAGATTGGAACCAACCGCATTTCCCGCGTTCGTCCAATATTAAGTTCTATATCCGTATAAATACGTATGCTTGTGGCTAACGGCACATTGGGAAGATGCCAGCTACGCGAAGCATCCTTGAGGTTGGGCGGACCTTGCCGTTTGCATGCAGGCGAAAAAAGCAATGACGATCAAAACCAAGCTGGTTCTGACGCTGGCCGCACTGAGTCTGGTCGTCACAGCGCTGGTTTTCGAGAATTTCTCTTCGGCGCTCAGTCTTAATGGCGACCTCAAGACCGTCATTGAGGATCGGCTGATCCCGCTGCAACAGATCAAGGAAGTCGCAGATGCCTATGCCGTCTTCGTTGTCGATGCATCCCACAAAGTTCGCTCCGGCGCCTTCTCTTGGGAAGAGGGTGCGCAGTCCGTTGAAGCCGCGATAGCGACCGATACGAAGCAGTGGCAGGCTTATGTCAGCACCTATCTGACGCCTGAAGAACAAGCATTGGTAAAAAAGGCCGACGCCGCTCGGACCACTGCCGAAGCTGCAACGAAAAAAGCACTGGCGCTATTCAAGGCTCAAGATAGCGAGGGCCTCGTTCAGTTCATCAATACTGAACTTTACCCGGCGATCGACCCGCTAAGCGCAGCGTTGACTGATCTCGTCAATCTTCAGGGCCATGTCGCGCTTGATGTCTATGCGCAAAGTCAGGCCGGGTTCTCGAAGCTGCTTTTGATCCTTTACGGCATGGGCGCTATTGCGCTAGCGGCCGTCTGTTATGCGAGCTTCGTTATCTTCCGCACCGTGTCTGGCCGCCTCACCAAGATGGAAGGGGCTCTCCTCGCGGTCGCCGAAGGCAAGCTCGATACCAAGATTCCCTCGGCGGGTGACCGCGACGAAATCGGCCGCATCGCGACGGCCGCCGAGATCTTCCGCCAGAACGGGCTGAAGATCGCAAACATGACCGAGGCCGAAGTGGCCCAAGCCGCTGCTACGGCCGCGGATCGCCGCAAGATGATGGCCAACCTCCAGGCTGCCTTCGGCGAGGTGGTCTCCGCCGCCGTCAATGGCGACTTCTCCCGCCGCGTCGATGCCAATTTTCCAGATACCGAGCTCAACACGCTCGCCGGCAGCGTCAACCAGCTCGTCGACACTGTCGATCGCGGCCTCGGGGAAACCGGCGATGTGCTGACGGCTCTGTCCAACACCGATCTCACCAAGCGGGTCGCGGGCAACTATGCCGGCGCCTTTGAACGACTCAAGCACAACGTCAACACCGTCTCCGATCGCCTGACCGAAATCGTTGGTCGCCTCCGCCACACCTCGCTCGGCGTCAAGAATGCCACCGGCGAAATCCTGACCGGCGCCAATGACCTCTCGAGCCGCACGACCCGCCAGGCCGCCGCCATCGAGGAAACTTCGGCGGCGATGGAACAGCTTTCACAAACAGTCACCGAGAACGCGAGCCGCGCCAAGACCGCCAGCCGCCAGTCTGTGCAACTTGCAGAAGCCGCAGATCAGACTGGCGCTGTCATGGCTCGCGCCAACGAGGCGATGGAAGACATCTCTGCCAGCTCGCGGAAAATATCGAACATCATCGGCATGATCGATGACATTGCCTTCCAGACCAATTTGTTGGCCCTAAATGCCTCTGTGGAAGCGGCGCGCGCTGGCGAGGCAGGCAAGGGCTTTGCCGTAGTCGCTGTCGAAGTTCGCCGTCTTGCCCAGTCCGCAGCGCAGGCGTCGAGCGAGGTGAAGGCGCTTATCGAAGAATCTGCAAGCCAGGTTGATGGCGGCTCCAAACTCGTCGCCGAAGTTACGACCCGCCTTAGCACCATGGTATCAGGCGTCCGCGATGCTGCTCAGCTCGTGGAAGCGATTGCAGCCTCGAGCCAGGAGCAGTCTACCGCGATTGCCGAAATCTCGACGGCCGTGCGCCAGATGGATGAAATGACCCAGCAGAATGCGGCCCTCGTCGAGGAAACCAACGCTGCTATCGAGCAGACTGAATCCCAGGCCATTGTCCTCGATCAGATCGTCGAGGTCTTTACCATCGACACTACCGGTCTCCGCGCCTCGCGTCGCGCGGCTTGAGGCTGCCGCTCTTGTCGGAGGAACAAGTCATCCACGATGTCGTTTCTGCTCTGGCCAAACTCAGAAGCAGAGACCAGCATGACCACCCCAAATGACCTGAGCGACAAGGCACTCGCCGTCTTTGCATTCGCCGCCTACCATCAGCTCGAATCCGGTGATGCAGTAACCAGTGTTATTGCTGGTGACGGGGCCGGCCATCGCGCAGACCCCCAAGCCATTTCTGAGCTTTCGGAAAAAGATCTGGGCAAGCTGGATGGCGACCGCTTCCATTTCACCTCGGCCGGACAGTTGATGCTCGCTCAGATCATCGACCGCATCCGCGGCTCTTGGTAGCCCCTAGTCGAGCAGCCGGCTCAGCACGGCTTCAACGTCGTCGAGAAAGCCGAGCCAGGCGCCCTCTTCGTCGATCCCCGCGATGCGAAGCTGGAACAGGCCCTCGACCGCCAGGAACGCGACACGCACAGCCTGCGCGTCTGGATCCTTACCCGCGAACTTATCGAACATGGACTGATACCAGGCCCTCGTTTCCTTGAGGTTCTCCGGGTCCTGGATATAGGCAATCATCAGGCCGGCGAGCTTGGCATTCATCGCGCCCTGCGATGTTCGGGTCACCGCGATATAGCGACGGATAATTCCGCTCATCGTTTGATCATCATTGTCGGCGAGTTCGGCATCAAATTGACCCGTCCAGCGGTCAACCAGCGCCTTGATTAGCTCATCCTTGGACGCAAACGAATATTGCACCCCACCCTTCGAGATTTTGGCGGCTTGGGCTAATGCATCCACCGTCAGCGCCTTAACCCCATCGGTGCGCACGATTTCCTCGGCCAGTTCAAGCAGTTTCTCCCGCGTGATCGTCGGCTTCCTGCCCATGCTAAGCGCCTCCTGCAAACTCGTGAATTGCAATCCATACGTATGTATTTATATACGGACGCTCAATAGTGTTAGGTGCTTTATGTCTACGACCCGTCCCGACCCGAAGCGTTGGCTTGTTCTCGTCGCCGTCATGCTGGCTTTCCTGCCGGTCGTGCTCGATATGACCATCCTCCACGTCGCGGTGCCAACCCTAACCCAGGCGCTGCGCGCCTCAAGCACCGAGGTGTTGTGGATCATCGACATTTATCCGCTGCTGATGGCTGGCCTCCTGGTGCCTATGGGCACCTTGGCAGACCGCATCGGCAACCGGAAGATTCTTCTCACGGGCCTCGTGGCGTTCGGCTTTGCTTCGGTCGCGGCAGCCTTTGCCCAGAACGCTGCCATGCTGATCGGCGCCCGCGTGCTGCTTGCGCTTGGCGGCTCCATGATCATGCCCTGCGTTCTCGGCATCATTCGCCGGACCTTTGAAGATCCAAAAGAACGCGCCATCGCCCTGGGACTTTGGGGCACGGTCGGTTCTGCCGGTGCCGCCATCGGTCCACTCGTCGGCGGAGGCCTCCTCGAACATTTTTGGTGGGGCTCGGTGTTCCTCATCAACGTGCCCGTCATGGTCGTGGTGATTTCGGCCTGCTTTTTCCTCCTGCCGCGCGTCGAGAAGACGACGTCGGGCAAATGGGCCATTGGTCAGGCGCTCCTCCTCATCGCCGGGATGATTTCGGTCGTATACGGCATCAAGGCCGGCTTCGGTGCCAAACTCCCGCTTGTCCTCGCGTTGGGGATCGTCGCCATCGGCCTTTGCCTTCTCGGCGCCTTTGCCCGTCAGCAATTGCGCTCTAAAGAGCCGATGCTCGATCTCTCGCTATTTTCCCACCCCGCTATCGTTGCCGGCATGATCATGGCCATCGTCGCCACCAGTTCCCTGGCTGGTGTCGAGCTGACCCTCGCGCAAGAGCTGCAATATGTGCTCGACAAGACCCCACTTCAGGCTGGCTTGTTTATGATCCCGATCATGGCCGCATCGGCCGTCGGCGGCCCAATAGCAGGTTTCTTGTCCAACGCGTTTGGCCTTCGCCTTGTCGCCAGTTCGTCGCTGCTGCTCTCGGCCGGGGCGCTGGCCATGCTTGGCGCAAGCGACTTCCACGATCCCGGCTTTACGGTGCCCGCACTTCTGGCGCTGCTGGGCTTGACGCTCAGTATCGGGCTAACAGCATCCTCAATCGCCATTATGGGTTCTGTCGAGGCTAGCAAGGGCGGCGCGGCGGGCTCGCTTGAAGCCACCGGTTACGAGCTCGGCACCGGTCTCGGCATCACCCTCTTTGGCGTCTTCATGTCGAGCGTTTATGCCCGCTCGATGACCCTGCCCGCCGATCTCCCTGCAACGCTCGCTGACAATTCCAGCCGCTCCATCGGCGATACCTATCTCGTCGCCCAGAGCCTGCCCGCCGATCAAGCCACCGCCCTGATCGACGCCGGCAAGGCGGCCTTTACGGCTACCCACTCGGTGCTGCTCTCGACAGCCGCCGGGCTGATTTTCTGCCTCTCCGTGCTGGTCTTTTTCATGCTCGCAAAATATCGCGGGACGACTTCGGCTTCCCACTGATCAGCGCACGCGCAGCGCCTCGATCAGCGCCCGCAGAGCCGGCGGCGATTGTCGCCGGCTCGGATGATAGAGATAGCAGCCGGGAAAACTCGGGCAATAGTCGTCCAGCACCTGCACCAGCCGCCCCGTGGCCAAGTCCTCGATCACTTCTTCCTCCATGATGTAACCCAAACCCACCCCAGCCCGGATCGCAGAAGCAGCCAAGGCGCCATCATTGACCACCAGAGGGCCGGTTGTGCGGACCTTGATATCTTTGCCATCTACCCGGAACTCCCAAGGCAGAAGTCCACCCGAAGTCGTCAGCCGGTAGCCAATGCACTTGTGTCGATCGAGATCATAGGGCGAGACGGGCGGCGGGATGCGCGCGAAATAATCGGGCGTGGCGACGACGATGGTTCTGAGGTCCGGCCCCACCCGCACCGCCACCATGTCCTTGTCGAGCGTTTCGCCGAAGCGAATGCCCGCATCAAAGCCCGCAGCCACGATATCGACAAGGGCGTCCTCAATTTCGACTTCTACGCGAACGCCGGGATTGGCGAGCAGAAAAGCCGGCAGTTTCGGCTCGAGGATTTTTTCCGCCACCCAGGCAAAGGTCGTGATCCGCACGGTGCCCGTCGGACTACCGCGCCAATCATCGAGCCCCTGCAAGCCCTCCTCGATACTCCGCAGCGCTGGCCCGAGCGTCACGAGCAAATGCGCCCCCGCTTCAGTCGGCGCCACGCTTCTCGTCGTACGCGACAACAGTCTGACGCCAAGCCGCGTTTCGAGCCCGCGCATGGTGTGGCTCAGCGCCGAGGTCGACATACCGAGTATGGATGCCGCGCGAGTAAAACTGCCCTCCCGCGCAATAACGGCAAAGGTCGATAGATCATTGAGCTGAGTGCGGTCCATTATTGAAATCTGCTCACAAGCTCGTGCCATGGGCAAGCTCTAATGCGTGTCGCCTCTGCGGCCTATCTCTGCTGCACCAGCAGTGGAAGGACCGCAAAATGAACATGACCAATTATCGCGCGCTTGGACGATCTGGACTGATTGTCAGTCCTCTTGCCCTCGGCACCATGACTTTCGGCACTGATCGCTGGGGCGCCGACGAAGCCACTTCGCGCGCCATCTTCGACGCCTATGTCGAGGCGGGCGGAAATTTCGTCGATACGGCCGATATCTATTCCGGTGGCCAGAGCGAAACCATGCTCGGCGGTTTCATCCGCGAGCGCAATCTGCGAGATCGCATCGTTCTGGCCACCAAATTCGGTTTCTCCCGCGAGCAGGGTACACCGCTCGCTGGCGGCAATGGTCGCAAGAATATCCGCACCGCGCTTGAAGGCTCGCTCCAACGTCTCGGCACCGATTATATCGACCTCTACTGGATCCATGTCTGGGATCGCACGACGCCCGCCGAGGAAGTGCTCGCCGCCATCGCGGACGCCATCCGCGCGGGAAAAATCCTGCACTATGGTTTTTCCAATACGCCATCCTGGTATGTCGCAAAGATCGCAACGCTCGCCGAAGCCCATGGCCTGCCGAGGCCTATTGGCCTGCAATACTCTTATTCGTTGATTGATCGCGGCGTTGAACTCGACATCTTGCCTGCAGCCAATGAGTTCGGCCTTGGCCTGGTGCCATGGAGCCCGCTCGGCGCTGGCCTTCTCACCGGCAAATATGGACGCGACAAGATCGCTGAAGCCAATCGCGCGCCCGCAATGCCGGATGGCAGCGCTGACGCGAACGCTGCGGAGGGCCGCCTTAACGGCGACAATCCCTTCGGCGGAATGCTCTTTACCGCGCGCAATTTCGATATCGTCGATGCCGTCCGCGCAATCTCCGAGGAAACAGGAAAAACCATGGCGCAGGTCGCGCTTTCCTGGGTCGCTGGGCGTCCCGGCGTCGCCTCGGTGCTGATCGGCGCCAGCCGCCCGGACCAACTCGTCCAGAATATCGCCTCGCTTGAATTGGCCCTCTCAGAAAACCAGCTCCAGCGCCTCGAAGCTGCCACTGCGATAGCGCTTCCCAGCCCCTATTTCATCTTCCAGCTTCCGCGCCAGGCGTTCTTTGGCGGCCAATCGGTCTCGCCCTGGGCGCCGCGCCGCGCCTAGCCAATACAAACGGCGACGGTTACCCTGTCGCCGTTTCCCGCCCAAAGAATACGGCAATCTCCCGCACCAGCCGTTCGGCCAATTCCGTCTTGCTGCCGCTTCCCCAGTCCAACACCCCATCTCGACCAACCCGGTGGATATGATTGCTATCCGCCCCAAAGACGCCAGCCGAGACATCGTTGGCCAAGATCCAATCCGCCCCCTTGGAGCGCAATTTCGCTTCTGCATTGGCGATGAGATCATTGGTCTCCGCCGCAAAGCCGACCACAAGCTTCGGCCGCTGCGCATGATGCCCGACGGTCGCCAAAATATCGGGATTGCGCACGAGCCGCAGCACCAGCTCTTCGTCCGCCCCGCCCTGCTTCTTCATCTTTTGGGACGCGACTTCGGCCGACCGCCAATCCGCTACTGCCGCCGCAAAGATCGCGCCATCGACCGGCAATCCGTCTTCAACAGCCGCCAGCATTTCCGCCGCCGATTCCACTGAAACCACCTCAGCACCCTTCGGTGAAGCAATGTTCACTGGTCCACTCACCAGCCGCACCCGCGCCCCCGCATGAAGCAGCGCCGCGGCAATCGCATGTCCTTGCTTGCCCGAACTGCGATTGGAAATGAACCGCACCGGATCAATCGGCTCTTCCGTCGGCCCGGAGGTGACAAGAAAACTCAGCCCCTCAAGCACGCGGCTTTGCGGCGCCAGCAGAGCCTCGGCGGCCGCGACGATCGCCAGCGGCTCCGCCATCCGGCCAAGCCCCGCCTCACCGCTCTCGGCCATTTCGCCGCGCTCGGGCCCTACGAACGAAAATCCGTCATCCCGCAATTGGGCGACATTGCGCTGTGTCGCGGGATTGCCCCACATTTTCGGGTTCATTGCCGGCGCCAACAGCACCGGACTACTTCGTGCCGACAGCACGGTGGTTGCGAGATCGTTCGCTAGGCCATGCGCGACACGCGCCAGAATATCAGCCGTGGCCGGGGCGACGACGATCAGGTCAGCGTCCCGCGCGAGCCGAATGTGGCCGACATCGACACCCACTTCGGCATCGAAGAGGTCGGTATGAACCGGCAGCCCGCTCACCGCTGCCAGCGTCGTCGGGGTGATGAACTGATGCGCCGTCGGCGTCATCACACACTGCACCTTCGCCCCACACTCCCGCAATCGCCGCACGAGGTCAGGCGCTTTAAAAGCCGCGATACCGCCAGCGATGACGAGGAGGATCCGTTTTCCGGTGATGCTCATGGCTGCTCCTGCCGCATGCGGGCAATTTCAAAGCCGCGCGATTTCTGATCTTCCCGCAACAACCGCCCCGCTTCGGGATCGATCTCGAACACCCGAACCTCGCTTTTGCCTAGCGAGCGTAGCAAATCTTCAGTCCGCGCCGGATCGGGATGCGCCAGACCCGCCACGCCGCTGCTCGGTCGGATTTCCTTACCCACCGGATAGGCCCAGTCGCTCACCGCGATATAGGCCGCCTGCTCGAAAGCCCGCGCGATCATCGCATGCCGCCAACGCGCCCGGGCCAGGTCCGGCGTGCTTTTCCGGCTCACTGAAAAGGCAGGCACGAAGATGATCTCCGGCTGCGCTGGCAGCCCGCGATAAGCGTCGACATGCCAGAAATCGGCACATACCAGGACGAAGCATTCGACCTCGCCAATCTTAAAGCTCGCCCCCGCCCTATCGCTGCCCGTCGAGAATTCCCGCTCGAGCCCATAGGGATTGGCTTTTTGATACAGCGTCACGACTTCACCCCGTGCATCGACCACCGCACCCTGGTTGATCATCCACCCGCCAGCTTCGGTAAAGTGACTACCCCCTATCACATGGCAGCCGAACTCCTGCGCCATCGCCGCGCACCGCGCCAGATAGTCTGCCGTCGCGCTATTTTCCCCGATCAGCTCGGGCAACACGATCACATCGTCCGACTGCCCACGAAACCGGCGCTTGCGCAGCAGCATCGTCACATAGTCGAAGTCGGAAGCATCCCGTGCCCGGACGCTCGGCTGGGTCAGAACCACACGCATAAATCGTTCCTCGCCCAAAGGTGATGCGCCTGCCTAACGCAGGGCGACGCTCGAAGGCAAGGAAGGGTTGCTCCATCCACCCGATCGGGCGAGACTACAGCAATGACTGATTTTCTTTCTCCCGGCCGAGCGGCTTTGACCTTTTCCGCCGTCGCGCTGGCCGTCATCGCTATGCCAACCGCCGCCCAAGCGGACGACGTCTGCAAGGAGGTGGACTATAACCACGCCGGCTATGTCGTTTGCGATTTCGCTCATCCCGCCGACCTCGGCCTTCATTGGACGGGCGCCGACGGTCAACCCTACCGCACTTTCTCCGCCCTCGCCGATGCCGAAGACGCCGAAGGCCGCGAACTCGTCTTCGCCCTCAATGCGGGCATGTATGACACCGACTATCGCCCCATGGGCCTTTACGCCGAAAGCGGGAAGGAAAAGACAAGGCTCAACACCAAGAGCGTCGGCAGCGAAAGCGGGCCTGTGCCCAATTTCTACAAATCGCCCAACGGCGTCTTTTATGTCGGTCCCGAAGGCCAAGCCGCCGTCGTCACGACTGACGCATTTTCGAGCGCCGCGCCCCAAACCCGCATCGCCACCCAGTCCGGCCCACTGCTGGTCATGGATGGCGAACTAAACCCCATCCTCATTCCCGGCTCAACAGATCGTAACCGCCGCAGCGCCGTTGGCGTCTGCGACAACGGCATGGTGCGCCTCGCCATCAGCGACACCCGCGTCAACTTCTACGATCTTGCCCAGCTCTTTCGCGAGCATCTCGCTTGCCCAGACGTGCTTTATCTCGATGGCGGTCGCGGCACGGGCATTTACCTGCCCGAGATGAACCGTAACGACATTTCTTGGCACGGCGGCTTCGGCCCGATGTTCAGCTATTCGGTGCCGAAGCCCTAAGCCTTAATGGCTGGGGCGCTGCCCCCAGCGCGCCTGTAGCGAGCGGCCGAACCCGCCCATAACGGGGGCGAAGAACAGGACGATGGTCTTGAAATAGTGGATCAACAGGAACAGTGCCGTCAGCACGATGGCGCCGACGATGATCACGAGTTCCAGCGATAGCCCGATCGACTTGAGCCACGCCGTCAGCAGCATGCCCGGCAGGATATGCGCCGCCGCCCAGGCAAAGGCCGAGGTGATATTGATAATGGAAAACCAGCGATAGGGCATGCCCATCATCCCGGCGATCCCCGGCACCACGGCTTTCACCCCGGGAATGAACCGCCCGATGAACACCGACTTGCCGCCATGCTTGGCAAAGAAGGCCTCGCCGCGTTCGAGCAGGTCAAGATAGTTCCGGAACGGCCAGATGGTCTTGATCCGGTCCTTGAGCGCAAAGCCGACCGTATAGGAGATCGCGTCCCCGATCACGGCGCCCAGCACAGCGGCAAAATAGATTTCCCAGAATGGCAATTTGCCCGTCGCAATAATCCCGCCGACCAGCAGCAGAACCGGCGTCGAGGGTACGAACAGCCCGAGGATGAACACCGCCTCGCCGATAGCCACAAAGAAAATGAACGCGATCGAGAGCCAGAAATTGTCCGAGACTGAATTAAGCAGCGACTCGAGCCACACCGAGGTGGAATGGAGAAATTCGATCATAAGGTGTTTGTGGCCGTAAGAGTGAGAGAACGGGGAAGGCAGGTCGCGCCAGTTTTTAGCCGGCCTTGGAATTCGCTAGCGGCAGGACGCCTCACTCGATCACCCCATTCACTCTGCAACCATCTTGGCTGCAGAACATAACTCAAGACTACTCTGACCATAGCTCAAATAGCCAGCGGACAAGTAAATCCCGGCGATGACAAACGGGCGACTGTCGCGAAGCTGCATCAGGTCCTCGCGATCTCGGGAACAATCCCGCCCCCCTCCCATTCCCTCTTGGTCTCAATCCATGGCGAACCCAACGCCTTCTGACCGGGGAGCGCGAGAGCCGCATGTCCAGCAAAACCCATATCGCGCCTTATAAAGGCCCCGCCGGCGGCTGGGGCTCCGCCAAGTCCGTCGCCAAATATCTGGCGAGCGAAAACCTGCTGCTCGATGGCCCCGGCATTCTTCTCAAACAAAACAAGCCCGATGGTTTTGCCTGCGTCAGTTGCGCCTGGGCCAAGCCCCACCCCACCCATCCCGCCGAATTCTGCGAAAACGGCGCCAAGGCCACCGCCTGGGAGCTGACCAAGAAGCGTGTCACGCCCAAATTCTTCGCCGAACACACGATCAGCGAATTGCGGACCTGGTCCGACTATGCGCTTGAAGAAGTGGGCCGCCTAACGACACCGCTGCGCTACGACGCCAAGACCGACAAGTTTGTCGCTGTCGATTGGACCGAAGCCTTCGCCACTATTGGTCGCGAACTCTCGGCCATTGCCGAGGTCGATCCCAAGCGCACTGTCTTTTACGCCTCGGGCCGCGCCTCGCTCGAAACCAGTTACATGTACGCTCTGCTTGCCCGGCTCTATGGCAACAACAACCTGCCCGACAGCTCAAACATGTGCCACGAGTCGACCTCGGTCGGCCTCAAGGCCAGCATCGGCGTACCCGTCGGCACTGTGGTCATCGAAGATTTCGATAAGGCCGATGCGCTGTTCTTCTTCGGCCAGAATGTCGGCTCCAACAGCCCGCGCATGCTGCATCAATTGAAATCGGCCGTCGATCGCGGCGCCACTATTGTCGCCCTCAATCCCCTGCGCGAGCGCGGTCTCGAACGCTTCACAGACCCGCAAAACCCAGTGCAGATGGCAACGCTGAGCGAAACCCAGATCGCCCGCGAATATTTTCAGGTGCGCCCTGGAGGCGACATCGCCGTCGTCGCTGGCATGAGCCGCTGGCTGATCGAACGCGATGCGGCCGCAACGTCCGCCGGCAAGCCGGCTATCCTCGACCACGCTTTCATCGCCGAACACACCTCCGGCTTCGGCGCATTCTCCGAATGGGTCATGAGCCTCACCTGGTCGGATATCGAGCGCGAATCCGGTCTGACGCAAAGGCAGATCGAAACCGCAGCCCGCATCTATGCCGAAGCCCCCGCCACCATGCTCGTCTACGGCATGGGCATCACCCAGCATAAGCTCGGCGTCCAAGCGGTACAGATGCTGGTCAATCTCGCGCTGCTGCGGGGCAATATCGGTAAGCCGGGCGCCGGTCTCTGCCCCGTCCGCGGCCATTCCAACGTACAGGGGCAGCGTACCGTCGGCATTTCCGAAAAGCCCGAGCTCGTTCCCATCGATCGCCTTGAAGAGCAATATGGCTTCACCGCCCCGCGCGAAAAGGGCCTCTCCACGATCGATACCTGCGAGGGGATAATCGACGGCACCGTCGACGCTTTCATCGGGCTCGGCGGCAATTTCCTCCGCGCCGTGCCCGATCACGGTCAGATGGAAAAGGCCTGGACCAATATGCGCCTGACCGTGCAAGTCGCGACCAAGCTCAATCGTGGTCATCTATTCAATGGCAAGACAGGTTTCCTGCTTCCTTGCCTTGGTCGCATCGAAAAAGACCGCCAGGCGACAGGCGAGCAGATCGTCACTGTCGAAGACTCCACCTCCGTCATTCACCGCTCAAAAGCGCTGTCCGAGCCCGCCAGCCCCGACCTTCTCTCCGAAGCAAAAATTGTCGCCGAGATCGCCAAGGCCACCCTCCCCTATAATCCGAACGTCCCTTGGAACAGTTGGGTCGGCGATTACAGCAAGGTACGCGACGCCATCGAGGCGACCTATCCCGATCAATTCAAGGATTTCAATCGCCGCATTATGGAGCCCCAAGGCTTCCGCCGCCCCATCGCCGCCAGCCACCGCGAGTGGAAAACGGAAAGCGGCAAGGCCAACTTCGTCGTCCCAAAAGCCCTTCACGCCAGCTTCGATGATGGCTCCGACAAAGATGTCCTGCGGCTCATCACCCTTCGCAGCAACGACCAGTTCAACACCACCGTCTATGGCTATGATGATCGCTTCCGCGGCATCCACGGCACCCGCGAAGTTCTCCTGATCAACAAAGCAGACATGGAGCGTTTTGGGATCAGCGAAGGCCAGATGGTCGGCCTCAAGACCGTGGCGGATGATGGCATCGAGCGCAGCCTCGGCGGCCTCCGCGCCACCGCCTACAATATCCCGCCTGGCAGCGTCGGCGGCTATTATCCCGAATGCAATGTGCTGATCCCTGTCTATCAGCACGCCGAGGAGAGCAAGGTGCCTGCCGCTAAATCCGTGCCGGTCAGGCTGGTGCCATGAGCTTTGTCACCCACTCCGCCTATGCCCCCCAAAGTTGGGGCCGCGGCCGCACCGAGCGCAATCTTGCTGAGGAAGTTGCCATCGCCATCGTCGTCAATGGCAGCACGCTCGCCGTCATGATGGCGACACCCGCCGATCTTGAAGCCTTCGGTATTGGCTTTGCGCTCACCGAAGGCATTATCGAAACCGCCACTGAAATCGAACGCATCGAAGTGCTCGACCACGATCTCGGCATCGAAGTACGTCTCTGGATCGGCGCTGACAAAGCCAACGCCCTCGCCAAGCGCCGCCGCCAGCAAGCCGGCCCCACCGGCTGCGGCCTCTGCGGCATCGAAAGCCTTGAAGCGGCCATGCGCGACATCGCCCCGGTCACGGCGCGCATCGATTTCTCGACCGAAGAGATCACTGCCGCCGCGGCCAGCCTCCGCCCGGCCCAGAGCCTCAACGCCGCAACCCACGCCGTCCACGCCGCCGCCCTCTGGCACCGCGATTGTGGCCTCCTCGCCATCTGCGAAGACGTCGGGCGCCATAATGCGCTCGACAAACTCGCCGGCCGCGCCGCCCAGATGAATCTGCCGACGTCGGAATGCGCCGTTCTGCTGACGAGCCGCGTCTCGATCGAACTGATCCAGAAGACAGCCCGCATCGGCGCACCGACACTGATCGCTATCTCGGCCCCCACCCGCCTCGCCGTAGACGCCGCGCAGAAAGCCGGCATCACCTTGATCGGCGTCGCCCGAGAGGATGGTTTTGAAATCTACGGTACTTAAAAGCAAAGGGTGGCACGGCTGAACCGTACCACCCTTTGCCGGGCTCTCCCGAAGGAGGACAAAGAAAGAGCCCAACCGCAACGGTCAAACTTTTAGTGCCGCACCATCTCCGCCCCCGGCGCTGCCTTTGCGCCGGTCATGAAGGCTACCGCATCGGACATGGTGTAATCCTTGGGATCGATCAGGCACAGCCGGCGCCCCAGCCGATGGACGTGGATACGATCGGCCACCTCGAACACATGCGGCATGTTGTGCGAGATCAAAATAATCGGAATGCCCCGCGCCCGCACATCCTGGATCAGGTCCAGCACGCGCCGAGATTCCTTCACCCCCAAGGCCGCTGTCGGCTCATCCAGGATAATCACCTTGGACCCAAAGGCCGCCGCCCGCGCTACCGCCACACCCTGCCGCTGACCACCCGAGAGCGTCTCCACCGCCTGGTTGATATTCTGGATCGTCATCAGGCCAAGGTCAGACAGCTTCTGCCGCGCGACCCGCTCCATTTCCGGCCGATCAAGCTGTCGCAAGACGCTACCCATGAAGCCGGGCTTCCGCAGCTCGCGCCCCATGAACATGTTGTCGGCAATCGAGAGCGCTGGCGACATGGCAAGTGTCTGGTAAACCGTCTCCACCCCCGCATGCCGCGCCGCGATCGGCGAGGGAAAAGCGACCTTCTTGCTCTCAAGGAAAATGTCGCCGCTATCGGCCTGAATAGCGCCAGACAGCGCCTTGATCAGCGACGACTTGCCCGCGCCATTGTCCCCGATCACCGCCAGGATTTCCCCCGGCATCAGATCGAAATCGCAATTGTCGAGCGCCGTCACCTTGCCATAGCGCTTGTTGAGGCCGCGCGCATAAAGAACCGGTTCCATCACGCAGACACCTTTCTGATCCACTGATCCACCGCCACGGCGGCAATGATGAGAACGCCGATGAGGAGATAGGTCCACTGCGCATCGGCCCCGAGCAGCCGCAGCCCCAGCGAGAACACGCCCACGATCAGCGCGCCGAACAGCATGCCAAGGATCGACCCCCGCCCACCAAAGAGCGAAATACCCCCGATCACCACGGCCGTAATGGACTCGATATTGGCGGTCTGTCCCGACGTGGGCGACACCGAACCAATGCGCCCAATAAGAACCCAGCCTGCAAAGGCGCAGATCAGCCCCGACAACATATAGACCGAAATCAAAACGGCTCGCGTATTGACGCCGGCAAGCTTGGCCGCCTCGGCATCGTCACCCACCGCATAGACATGCCGCCCCCAAGCCGTGTGCCTCAGCACATAGGCAAGCACCAGCACGATGGCGATGAAGGCGATGACGCCATAAGTGAACACCGCCCCTGCCACGGAGAACGACTGCCCGAAAAATTGCAGGATCGGCGCCTGGGTTTCGATTTCCTGCGCCCGGATCGTCTCATTGCCGGAATACAAAAAGTTCGTGGCAAGCGCGATCTGCCAAACGCCGAGCGTCACTATAAACGGCGGCAGCTTGACCCGCGCGATCAGCCAACCATTGATGAAGCCGATAAAGGTGCCAAGCACCAATCCGCAGCCAATCGCCACCACAGGCGGCATGCCGAGCCGGAAGGTGAACTGCCCCATCACGACGGAGCTCAAAACCATGATAGCGCCGACCGACAGATCGATGCCCGCCGTCAGGATCACCAGCGACTGCGCCGCCCCAACAATGCCGACAATTGCCACCTGCTGCAGGATCAGCGTCAGAGCAAAGGACGAGAAGAACTTGCCGCCCAGAAGCGCGCCGAAGACAATAATAGAGAGAACGAGCACGATGAGCGGGACGAGCGCGGGATTGCTGTGCAGCGCATGCTGCAGCCGCGAGAGCAACGTCACCGGCTGGTCAAAGCTTGCCACCGTCTCGGTGCGGCGCGCGAGGCCGGCATCGGCCTCGGTATGATTGGTCATTGGGTCCTCCTCCCTGTCCAATAAAGTCGGGGCAGCCTTGCGCCGCCCCGGCTTTCTATTCTGTCATTGAACCATCAGCCCCAGCACAGCTTGGCGCCTTCGGTCGTGTCGATGCTGTCGACGCCGGCCACCGGCTGGTCGGTCACGAGCTTGACGCCGGTATCGAAGAAATCCTTGCCTTCGGTCGGGGTCGGCTTGGTGCCGCTATCCGCCCAGGCCTTGATCGCCTCGACGCCGAGCGCTGCCATCTGCAGCGGATATTGCTGCGAGGTTGCGCCGATGACGCCATCCTTGACGTTGGCGACGCCTGGGCAGCCGCCATCGACTGAGACGATGGTCACGTCCTTTTCGCGCCCGATCGACTTCAACGCTTCATAGGCGCCAGCGGCAGAAGGCTCGTTGATCGTATAGACGACATTGATCATCGGATCCTTGGCGAGGAGATTCTCCATTGCCTTGCGGCCGCCTTCCTCATTGCCCGAAGTCACGTCATGGCCGATGATGCGCGGATCGCTTTCGTCGCCCCACTTGTTCGCGTCTCCGACATCGATGCCGAAGCCGGTCAGGAACCCCTGGTCGCGGAGCACGTCGACGCTGGGCTGGCTCACGGCGAGGTCGAGCATGGCGATCTTGGCATTGGCGGTTTCCGCGCCAAGCTTGCCTGCCGCCCATTTCCCGATCAGTTCACCGGCGAGGAAATTGTCTGTCGCAAAGGTCGCGTCGGCCGAGTCGATCGGATTGAGCGGGGTATCGAGTGCGATCACCAAAAGCCCCGCATCGCGGGCTTTCTGCACGGACTGCACGATGGCCGAGGTGTCCGAGGCGGCGATGAGAATACCCTTGGCGCCATCGGCGATGCAGGTTTCGATGGCGGCAACCTGGGTTTCGTGGTCGCCGTCGACCTTGCCGGCAAAGGCTTTCAGCGTCACGCCCAGTTCCTGGGCCTTGGCTTCGGCGCCTTCCTTCATCTTGACGAAGAACGGATTGGTGTCAGTCTTGGTGATCAGGCACGCGCTCACCGCGTCCTGTGCCATGGCAGCCGAAGACATCACGGCAAGGCTCAGCGCCGTGCCAATAAGCAGCTTCTTCACTTGTCTCTCTCCCTGGTAACCAGCCTTGCCCAAGCGGCTCCTCCACTGGCTGAAGGCTGGTTTCATGCGTTTTGACCCCTCCATCGTGGCGCGTCCAAATCGGCGCGTCAATATATAAATCTCATTTATTTATTTATTCGAGTGATGCTATCTTCCGCTGGGCAAAACCTCCAACTATGGTGCCGGCCATGACGACGGCAAACATCAGAAGCGTAAGTAGCGGGGTCAATCAAAGCGGTGTTCGGGACCATAACGAACGGCTGCTGCTGACCCTATTGCAACGCCACGGTGCGCTTGCCGGCAGCGATCTCGCACGCCTTGCAAACCTTTCGCCCCAAACGGTTTCCATCATTCTGCGCGAAATGGAATCCGAGGGGTTGCTGGCCCGCGGCGCGCCGGTCAAGGGCAAGGTCGGCAAGCCGTCCGTGCCCATGTCGCTCGCCGAAGGCGGCGTGCTCTCATTGGGTTGCAAGGTCGGCCGCCGCAGCGCCGTTTTGCTCCTCGCCGACTTCCGCGGCACCGTGCGCAAGCAGCTGCAGATTACTTATCCCTACCCCCTCCCCGAGCGCATCTTCGCCTTTCTCCGCACTGGCCTTGCCGAAATCCTCGCCTCCTGTTCGGCCAATGAGCGCAAACGCATCTGCGGCATTGGCATCGGTGTGCCGTTTGAGCTTTGGAAGTGGAACGAGCTGGTCGGCGCTCCGGCCGAAGAATTCGCCCTCTGGAAAGATGTCGATTTCGCCGCCGAATTGGCGGAAGTCACCGACCTGCCGGTTAGCCTCGTCAACGACGCCACTGCCGGTTGCCAGGCAGAACACGTCTATGGCCGCGGCAAGGAATTTCGCGACTACGCCTATTTCTTCGTCGGCGCCTTCATCGGTGGCGGCATCGTCCTCAACAACACCGTCTATCAGGGCCACCACGGCAATGCCGGCGCCCTCGGCTCGCTGCGCAGCTTTGGTCCGCAAGGCGAAAGCCAGCAATTGATCGACGTTGCTTCGATCCACCTCCTCGAAACGCGCCTCATCGAAAATGGCCATGATGCCGCCGGCCTCTGGACCCTCCCGCAAGATTGGAGCGGCTTTTCCCGCTTCGTCGAACCCTGGATCGGCCGCACCGCCCAGGAACTCGCCCGCGCCAGCCTCTCGGTCTGCGCTGTCATCGACTTCGAAGCCATCCTGATCGACGGCGCCTTCCCCGATCCGGTCAAGCACGAACTCGTCGAACGTACCCGCCGCTACCTTCTCAATCAGGATATGCGTGGTCTCATTACCCCTCGCATCGAGGCCGGCACCGTCGGTTTCAATGCTCGCGCCATCGGCGCTGCCACGACCCCGCTCTTTGATCGCTACTTCATGAACGGTAGTATCCGCGTGCAATAAAGGGTGCGTCGCCCTTGCTCCCGCCTCAAACCCATCGCACTCTGGGCGCACGAAAATCAGCCCGAGCCGCCTCTTGTCCCTCCCCCCTGCAAACCGCATCCGCTTGCCCTTTATCACCCAACGTCCAAGTGACGGCGGCTGTGGTCTCTATGTTCTCCAGATGCTGACGGGTAAGCCTTTCGATGATCTCGCCGCCATGGTGGAATGGCGTGATAAGGGCTCTCTTCACATGGCCTGGGCCGAAATGACTAAGGTACTCGCCGATCTCGGTTTGCCGCATGACGGTCCACACGCCGTAAACACCTGGGACGACGTAGAAGGCCTCGCCATCGTCCACGTCGCCGACGATCACTTCATGCTCTACGACGCCGATAATCAGGTCTTTTACGATCCGTGGGAATGGACAGGTCCCTCAACCCAATCCACGCGCCTGCCCTTCAGCTATGTGCGCGTCACGCCGCCAACCAAGTAAAAGAATCCGATTGCCTGATCCATATCGCCCGTTACGATAGGAACAGCCGCGGAGGAGCGGTTGCTGCCGGCCCTGCCCTGGGCCCGGCGAACACGGGCAGATCAATGCAAAAGACTTGGACCGCCGATAACGGCGACGGCACGTTCACCAATCCGCTGTTCTACGAAGAATTCTCCGATCCCGACATTATCCGGGTGGGCGAGGATTTCTATATGACCGGCACCACCATGCACACTATGCCTGGTCTGCCGGTGCTCCACTCGACCGATCTCGTCAATTGGACGCTACTCGGCTACGCGCTGGAGACGCTGGACCTCGGCCCCGAATTCCGGCTCGACGGCGGCGAAATCTATGGCCAGGGCATCTGGGCGCCCTGCATCCGCTATCGCGACGGCACCTTTTATATCTTCTCCAACGTCAACAAGCAGAAGACACAGATCTTTACCGCCACCGATCCGCGCGGTCCCTGGACCCATACGGAGGCGGAGTACAATTACCACGATCTCGCGGTGTTCTTCGATGACGATGGCCGCGCCTATGTCGTCTGGGGCTATCGCAATCTGAAAATCGCCGAACTCGACGAGACGCTTCATCGCATCATCCCTGGCACCGAGCGCGACCTGACACCGCCCGATAGCTTGATGGGCGAAGGCGCACATTTCTATAAGGTCGACGGCAAATACATCATCACCAGCGCCTGGTTCGCCGGCCCCATGCGCATGCCTTGCGCCCGCGCCGATCACATCGACGGGCCCTGGGAGATCAACCCAGCCATTTCGATCGACGAAGATTTCGGGCTCATGGAAGGCTATAAAATCAAGGGCGCTGGCATTCCCTTTACGCTTGAGCCGCCCTTCGAAATCGTGCCGCCCAACCCGGCTCAGAATGGCCGCCTCAACCTGCACCAGGGCGGCATCGTCGATACCCCTGGCGGCGAATGGTGGGCCTGGTCGATGATGGACTATAATTCCCTCGGCCGCCTCACAGCACTATCCCCAATCACCTGGCACGAAGGCTGGCCCTATTTCGGCCTGCCGGGCAATCTCGGCCGCACCCCACGCACCTGGGCCAAGCCCAACGTCGCCAAAGCATCACCGCCATCCGTGCCCTGGCCGCAGCGCAGCGACGATTTCCTTGCGGAAACTCTCAACCCGCTTTGGCAGTGGAACCACGTTCCCGTCTCCGAGAACTGGTCGCTGACCGAGCGGCCGGGACATCTGCGCCTCAAGACCCTCCCCGCCCAAAACTTCTGGTGGGCCAAGAATTCTTTGACCCAACGCGCCGTCGGGCCGATTTCGACCGCCACCACGAGCCTTGATGGCACACATCTCAAACCCGGCGACGTCGCCGGCCTCGCTCTCCTTGGCATGCCCTGGCGCTGGATCGGCTTAGCCCGCACCCAAACCGGCTATGAAATCCGCCTCTTCGACTATCAGACCGAGAAGACCCTGACCGCGCCAGCCACCGGTTCCATAGTTCATCTCCGCGTCGCCTGTGATTTCCTGACCGAAGAGGCCCAATTCAGCTTCTCCTCAGACGGCCAAAAGTTCGAAAATCTGGGCGAGCGGATGATCATGATCTTCCAGCTCAAAACCTTCCAGGGCATCCGCTACGCCCTCTTCGCCTATAACGAACTGGGCCAATCAGGCGGCCATGCCGATTTCGACCGCATCGACATCGACGAACCGCACCCGCGCGGACTGATGCAGCCAATCCCCGCCGGTCAGCGCGGCGCGCTCGTCTTGGCCAATGCACCCACCAGCGGCTTTACCGCTGAACTTGGCACTGTCGTTGGCGGCCCACCCATGGACCTGCGCGTTGAAGCGGCCGAACTCGGCCGGGTCATTCTCCATCATGAGGACGGTCCGCTCTCCGTCACGGCGGGCGGTGTGGTCACCGTGGGCGGTGTCACTGGCTCCGCCACCCATTGGCAGTGGATGGAAACCCCGACTGGCGAAGTTATCCTCATGTCCCTCGCCACCAACCGCTTCCTCCGCATCCATCCCGATGGCCGCGTCCGCGCCGACAGTCCTGGCCCGACCCCGGACGGAAGAGATGGCACGCGCTTTAGGTTCGTCACCGCCTGAAACATAGCCACCAGCTTACTCCTCCCCCTCCAGGGGGAGGCAGATTGGGACCGTTGGTGCCGGCAATTAAAGTAAACAACCTCCGATACTTGCCTAAAATGCAATCCTTTCTTCGGCGCCTCTCTTCATGGACGCGGACTATTGTTGCCCCATTACCAGGAGGTAACAATGAACCAGCGCATCACGGATGGTGCCGACTACCTAGAGCATTTCGGCGAGATCGAGTCTCTCTCTCCCTCTGAAGCGCGCAAGGGCATTTCTCCCCTCCCGACCATCAAATTCACGGACGGCAAGATCGTCCATAACGTGATGGTGGATTCGGCGCTTGCCCCATTCCTGCAGCCCGGCCGCACCGGGCGTTACCTGCTTAGCCGCCTTGGTCGCAGCATGGTCGTCGTTGGCGCTCATATCGAGGGCGAAGGCTATCGCGTGGCGGATCAGGACATGTGGCACGCTCGCAAGAGTCGCCAGTTGATCTTCACTTTGATTTTCCTCCTTGCAGCCTTGCTGCTCGGCGGCATTGCCTATTTCGACGACCCGACTTTTGGCATCATGACGTTGATCGCTATCGCATTGACAATCATGAGCTATTTGCCGTATCGGGCCAGCGCTCGCGTGGCCGCGCTCATCGATGGTCTCAACCGCAACGGCAATGCGCCCGTCCGCGAGGATGGTCCGATGTCCCGGTCTGCTCGCCAGGCCGAAATGCTGTACGCCAGCGCCAATAGCTGAGCGCATCGCGTTATTGCGGCTGGGCGAAGCGGTCTGTGTGTGGTGGTATGGATCCCCGTCGAGAGGACCCATGCCGTGACCCAACATTTTTCCTTTATCTCGGGCGCCCTGGATCGCGCCGCTCATCTGCGCGGCTCGGACGATATCAAGCAAGACGCGAGTGCGCGCACGCTGGTCCTGTGGCGCGGAAAACTGCTGACGGGCCAAGATGATAGGCCGGTTCTGTCGATGCTCGACCATCCGGCTCTGAGCGACGCGCGCGAACCAAGCATCTTTCTTGGGCTCACCGAAGATGGACCGCGCTTCGCGACCGACCTTGCGCTCTGGGTACCGCTCGAAGATGCTGCGACGATTGGCGAATTTGTCGATCAGAGCCAGCAGGTGCATCCGGCCTGGCCTGATGCGCGGTTTGCCGAGATTCGGGGCTTGATGCCCAATCTATCCCCGCTC
Source organism: Devosia sp. BK (assembly GCF_032907385.1). Lineage (NCBI taxonomy): Bacteria > Pseudomonadati > Pseudomonadota > Alphaproteobacteria > Hyphomicrobiales > Devosiaceae > Devosia > Devosia sp. BK. The sequence goes on along the minus strand of NZ_JAIMBX010000003.1, from coordinate 265,040 downwards.
GACGGAGAAATGATCGTCACCGGCCGTGCGCTGATCGGATGGCATGGTTCGCACCGTTTCTGCGCCAATTGCGCCACTCAATCCGTGGTCGAAAGTGCTGGCTGGGTTCGAAAATGTCCCCAGTGTGGGACGCAGCATTTTCCGAGGACCGACCCTGTGGTGATCATGGCCATCACGCGGGGCAATAAAATTCTCCTCGGTCGTGGCCCGAGTTGGCCCGAAGGCATGTATTCGCTTCTCGCGGGCTTTGTCGAACCGGGCGAAACGATAGAAAGTGCAGTCCGCAGAGAGGTTTACGAGGAGAGCCGGATCACGGTCGGACCCGTCCGCTACGTCGCTTCGCAGCCTTGGCCGTTCCCGATGTCGCTGATGTTTGGGTGCTATGGGGAGGCGACGAGCGAGGAAATTACCATCGACCCGCTCGAACTTGCCGATGCGCGCTGGGTCAGCAAGGCAGACGTCATGCAAATCCTTGATGGGAAACATGAATCTATTTCGCGGCCGCGCAATGGCGCCATTGCGGGTGCGCTTATCGAGGCCTGGGCCAATGATCGGCTGCTTGATCCGGTCTATTGGGGCAATTGATCTTTGCGGCGCGATTGGGCACGCTGAGGGTGCCAAACGGTAGCATTCCGCTAACGTTGAGCGAAGGGAACGCGGTATTTCGTTAAAGCCTCGAGCTTTTCGAGGAGGCCGGGCAGTTCTGCGGGGGTCTCAATGCGATAGTCGGGCACCTCGGACGGATTGGCGGGCTCGTGTGTTCGGAGTGTCGACCAGGCCATGAAGATGGATGTGATCCCGAGCGCATTGGCGCCGCAAATGTCGCGCGAGAGATTATTGCCGACCATGACGGTGCGCCAGGTATCGTCACGGGTGAGACCAGCAGCGGCGAGCGCGGCATCGAACATGCGCGCGTCGGGTTTATGGACGCCGACATCCTCGGAGATGATGCGCGCGTCGAAAAGATCCCAGAGACCATGATGGGTCAGCATATTGACGAAGGTCTGGCGCGGTCCGTCAGCGACGAGGATCAGCTTGTGGCCGGCGGCCTTCAAACTATCCATCATCTCCTTGGCGCCGGGAATAAGATCGGCGCGGATGACGACTTCGCTATCTGGGAGTTTTTCCTCGGTGCGCTCGTCGATGAGCGTGTCGCCGCAATCGAGGAAGATGGCCTTGAACCGGCTCACGCCACCGCCCCGACAAGCGAGAGTTCTTCAGCGAAGTGGCAGCGGACTTGGCGGCCGCCGGCGACGGTGCGGAGGGCGGGGACTTCGGCGCTGCACTTGGCCTGGGCATAGGGGCAGCGGGGGTGGAAGCTGCAGCCAGAGGGTGGATTGGCAGCGTTGGCGATTTCACCCTTGAGCGGCACGCGTTTCCGGGTGCGATTGCCGCGCGGATCTGGCTGAGGGACCGCGGCCATGAGGGCTTCGGTATAGGGGTGGAGTGGTTTTGAGAACAATAGCTCGGTCGGCGCGACTTCCATCAGCCGGCCGAGATACATGACGCCGACGCGGTCAGCGATGTGTTCGACCATACCGAGATCATGGGTGATGAAGAGATAGGTGAGGCCGAACTGCTCCTGCAGATCCTGCAGAAGATTGATGTTCTGGGCGGCAACCGACACGTCGAGCGCCGAGACCGCTTCGTCGGCGGCGATGAAGCTCGGATTGAGTGCAAGTGCGCGGGCGATGCCGATGCGCTGACGCTGGCCACCGGAAAAGGCATGGGGGTAGCGATTGATGAATTCGGGGCGGAGGCCCACGACCTTCAAAAGCTCGGCGACGCTATCCTTGATTTCCCCGGCATTGCCGACGCCATGGATGACCATGGGCTCGCCGACCAGTTCGAGTAGGGTCATGCGCGGATTGAGCGAGGAATAGGGATCTTGGAAGATCATCTGCATCTCGGCGCGCAGCGGCCGCATTTCGCGGTCGGTGAGCTTTGAGAGATCGACGATCTCGTTATTAGCGCGGCGGAAGAGGATCTGGCCGTCGGTCAGGTCATAGGCGCGGAGCATGAGACGGGCAACGGTCGACTTGCCCGAACCGCTTTCGCCCACCAAGCCGAGGGTTTCGCCCTTCCTGATATCGAGCGAGACATCGTCGATCGCCTTGACGTCGCCGACATGTTTCTTGAGCCAGCCGGCCTGGATAGGAAAGTATTTTTTGAGGCCGCGGACCGAGAAAAGAACGTCATCGGGCAGGCTTGAATGGTCGAGCACAGGAAGCTCAGACATGGGCGGCCTCCGCGGCAACGAACTGATCGGCAAAGTGGCAACGCGACATTTGCGAGCCAAAGATTTTTTCAGGCGGCACCTGCGTATCGCAGATGCCCGCGACCGCGTGGGTGCAGCGCGGATTGAAGGCGCAGCCGGGCGGCACGCTGAACGGATCGGGTACCATGCCGGGAATGGTCGGCAGGCGACGACCCTGATCAACGCCGAGGCGCGGAATTGAGCGCAAGAGCGCCTGAGTATAGGGGTGCTTGGCCGCGTAGAAGATATCATCGACGGTGGCCGTCTCGACGATCTTGCCCAGATACATCACCGAAACACGATCGGCGATGTCGGCGACGACGCCGAAATTGTGGGTGATGAAGATGATCGCCATACCCATTTCGGACTGCAGTTCCTTAAGGAGCTCAAGGATCTGCGCTTCGGTGGTCACGTCGAGAGCGGTCGTCGGCTCGTCGGCGATTAAGAGGCTCGGATTGCAGGAAATGGCGAGCGCTATCATGGCGCGCTGGCGCATGCCGCCCGAGAGCTGATGCGGGAAGGCATCGACGAGCTGGTTGGGCCGCGGCATCTGCACCTTGGCCAGCAGTTCGATGGCCCGTTCACGCGCCGCCTTCCGATTGAGCCCCATATGGAGCTGGACCGTGCGCATGATCTGGGCGCCGATCGTGTGGACCGGCGAGAGCGCGGTCATCGGCTCTTGAAAGATCATGCCGATATGCTGACCACGGACCTGACGCATGGCGCGGCTATTGCGGCCGAGCGCTGAAAGCTCATAGGTCTCGCCATTGCGCGGGCGGAAAATGATGCGGCCCTCGGGCGCTGCGGCACGCTTGGGCAGGAGGCGCATGATGGCGCGGGCAGTGATCGACTTGCCCGAACCAGACTCGCCGACAATGCCGAGAACCTCGCCCTTGTTGACGTGATAGGAGACGCCGTTGACGGCCTTGACCAAGCCTTCGCGGAGGGGAAAGTGGACATGGACATCATCGAGTTCGAGCAGACGCTCGGGCGGCATGTTTTGATTGGTCATGGTCTTATTGCCCATAGGGGTCGGCCGCATCGCGCAGACCATCGCCGAGGAAATTGAAGGCGAGGACGGTGAGGACGACGGCGCCGCCTGGCGCAAGCAGCCAGGGCGCAAGGGAAATCGAGCGCAGGTTTTGTGCGTCTTGCAGCAGCACACCCCATGAGACGACCGGCGGGCGGAGGCCAAGGCCAAGGAAGCTCAGAGCCGTTTCCCCGAGGATCATTTCCGGGACGGCAAGGGTGAGCGCCGCGATGATATAGGAGGTCATCGAGGGCAGCATATGCTTGGTGATGATGCGATATTCGCTGGCCCCAGAAAGACGCGCAGCAAGCACATAATCCTCATTGCGGAGCGCGAGGAACTGGCCGCGCACCACGCGGGCGAGATAGGTCCAGCCGATCAGCGCCAGAATGAAGGTGATAAGCACATAGACGATGAGCGGATCCCAGACGACGGGAAGCGCGGCGGCAAGACCCATCCAGAGCGGAATGGTCGGGATGGAGCGGATAAGCTCCATGAGACGCTGAATGGCGCCATCGATCCAGCCACCAAAATAGCCTGAGATCGAGCCCAGCGTCAGGCCAAGAACGAAGGCGAAGGCCACGCCGACAAGACCGGCTGAGAGCGAGACACGCGCACCATGGATAAGACGCGAAAAGACATCGCGGCCGAGATCGTCGGTGCCCATGAGGTTGATCTGGTCGCGGCGGCCGCCTTCCACGCCGAAGAGATGGATATCGGTCTTGAAGAGGCCAAAGAAAGAATAATCGCTGCCGGCGACGAAAAGCCGGATCGGGAGCGGTTCGCTGGTGTCGGGCTCATAGCTGACACGCGTCGTTTCGGAATCGCGGGTACGCTCCATGGCATAAACGAATGGGCCGACGAACTGGCCTTCGTGGAAGAGATGGATGCCGGTCGGGGGCGCCATGGTGCGGAGGCGCTCGACCTTGAACGGCTCATAGGGCGCGACGAACTCGGCAAAGATCGCGCAGAAGGCGAGGATCAGCAGGAACCACAGCGAGATGACGGCGAGGATGTGCTTGGAGAAGCGACGCCAGATCAACTGCCAGGGTTTGGCGGAATAGAGATCCTCCTTCTTGGCATTGATCGGTTCGGCGGCAAGAGTTTGCTCTGTCATGGCCTGCTCCTCACGCGTAGCGGATGCGCGGATCGAACCACGCCAGGAGAATGTCGGAGATCAGCGTGCCGATGACGGTGAAGACGCTGAGGATGAGAATGAAGCTGCCGGCGAGATACATGTCCTGCATCTTGAGCGCCTGAAGGAGCAGCGGCCCGGTGGTGGGTAGGTTGAGAACGATGGCGGTGATGACATCGCCCGAAAAGAGCGCCGGCAGCGCCCAGCCGACCGTCGAAATGAAGGGGTTGAGCGCGACGCGCACCGGATAGCCCCAGACGACCTGACGCTCGGAGAGGCCCTGCGCATAGGCGGTCTCGACATAGGGCTTGCCCAGTTCATCGAGCATATTGGCGCGCATGACGCGGATGAGGCCGGCGGCGCCGCCTGTGCCGAGGACGACGAGCGGAATCCAGAGATGCTGCAGGAGATCGATCAGCTTGCCCCAGGACCAGGGCGCGTTCTGATATTGCGATGAAAAGAGCCCGCCGACATCGAGCTGCATATAGACAAAGGCGATCCACATCAGGATCAGCGCGAGGAGAAAATCCGGCGTGCCTTTGCCGAGGAAACCGAAGACGGTGAAGACATAATCGAGCACCGAATATTGGCGCGTGGCCGAATAGACGCCGACGGGAATGGCGATGAGCCAGGTGATGATGAGGCTGGCGGTCGAAAGCGCGAGGGTTATCGCGAGGCGATCCCAGATCAGGCTTGAAACCGGGGCATTCCAATCGAGCGAATAGCCGAAATCGCCACGGAAGATGATCGCCGTGATCCAGCGCCAATATTGGACGAGCATGGGATCGTTGAGGCCGAGGCGCTCGCGCATGGCGGCTTCCTGCACGGCCGAAATATATTCCCCGCCCTGGCGGAGCTGGGCGACATAGGCGGTGACGTAATCACCCGGCGGCAGCTGGATGATGACGAAGGAAATGAACGAGATGAAGAGCAGCATCGGGATCGCCAGAAGCAACCGCCGAAGAATAAAGGCGACCATGACCTGTCTCCGGGAGCGAACGCCGATCCGGTGGGGCGGGATCGCGCGCTCTCACTTTTAGTTGGTGCATCGCGGCGCCGAACGGGGGCCGGCCAAATCAAGGCGATGCGGGCAGTCTTTTCCGCTTGGGGAAAGAGCGCCGGCCGCGTCGGGAGGAAGCGCGGCCGGCACGGGGGGTCTTAGTCCTGCTCGAGCCAGTATTGCTGCGTGCGGGAGAGACCGACTTCGCGGAAGATGTCGTCCATGATCAGGTCCGGCTGCACATTGTGCATCTTGTTGGACACGACATTGACCGTGGTGCCTTCGCCATGGACGCCGATGACATAGCCGTTTTCGACGAAGGTGCGGATCAGCTCGTTCATCGAGGTATCGGCTTCTTCGACGCTCGGGGCGCTCGAGGCCTTGTCCCAGAGGTCGTAGATCTTCTGGAAATCGCTGCCTTCGGGCGGCGCAATGCCGCTTTCGCCCTCGGTGCTGTACCAGACATAGGACTGGTTGGCGTAGCTTTCCGAACCCATCATGATGCGCGGATCGGCCGGGACATAGGTCAGACGATCGAAGACGATATATTGCATATCGAAATCGTTGTTCGTCCGGTTGTTGTCGAGCTGCGTGCGATCGATGACGCGCGGCAGGATCTCGACGCCGATCTCGGCATAGCTTTCCGCGATCAATTCGAGCTGCTTGGCAAGAGCCGCGTCGCCACCCTGGACGACAATGCTGAAGCGCTTGCCATCGGGGCGGAGGCGGAAGCCTTCGGCATCGCGCTGGTCGAGCCCGGCTTCATCGAGCAACTGATCGGCGAGGTCCGGATCGTATTCGGTCCAGTGGTTCTGAAGGTCTTCCTGATAATAGGGCGAGCCATTGACCGGCGCGGCCTGGATCGGCTTGGCAAGACCGGACTGAGTCAATTCGATGATGAGCTCGCGATCAAGACCGACCGAGAGCGCCTGGCGGACGCGCTTGTCGGCATAGATTTCGTGGAGCACTTCGTCGGTGGTGTTGAGGTTCGGGACCAGCGACCAGACGCCTGAACCCAGCCAGGGGACGAGGTGGTAATTCCCGCGCTCTTCGTTTTCCTTGTAGAAATCGTAGGGCTCGGACATGCCGCGGTCCTGGGCGTCGATCTGACCCTGGGCCACCATGAGCGCGAGGCTCTGCGGATCCTGGTAGAGGCGGTGATTGATGCGGTCGATATAGGGGAGCTGGTTGCCCTCCTGATCAACGGCCCAATAATAGGGGTTGCGGACCATGGTGACGTTTTCGGCCGGGGCCGGCGTCTCGATCTTCCAGGCGGTCAGGACCGGCAGGTCAGGATTGGCCCACCAGGCGGTGGCGCTGCCCTTGGAGCCCCAGAGGTCGGTCCAGCTTGCAACGCCGAATTTGGTGGCGGCGGCAGCAAGCTCTTCTTCGCTCGCATATTTGTCGTTGAACTGGCTGAGATAGTGCTTCGGGAACATGAAGCTCGGGCGATCAAGGCTCGGCTCGCCGGTCGAATCCTTGGCGAGGATCTGGAGGAAATAGACGTAGGGCTGGGCGAATTTGACCGTGAAGGTGCGCTCGTCCTTGATCTCGACTTCCAGCGGCTTGCCGCCGGGCGAGAAGGTTGGGTCGATCGTGCCGATGATCTTGGGATTGAGGAAGACGTCCTCATACCAGAATTTCACGTCTTCGGTGGTCGCCGGCTCGCCATCGGACCACTTGAGGCCATCAAGGAGCGTGAAGGTGAATTCGGTGGAATCCTCGTTGACCGAATAGCTCTCGATATAGCCGTTGGTCAGTTGCGCCGTGCCATCGGGACCGGCAGCCCACTTGAGAACGCGCTCTTCCATGAGCTTGGTCGGGCCCCAGCGATCGCCCGGACCGCTATAGGCACGATGCCAGGTGCCACCAAACTGGCCGACTTCAAGAGCGTTGACGACGGTCGGCGTCTTCGGGAGGCGCTCGTCGACGGGCGGCAGACTGCCGGCCTCGACCATCTCCGTCAGCATCGGTGATTCCTGGAAGGCCCAGGCCGCGCTGCTCATGGCCGTTGCGGACAGAGCCACAAGCGCAATACGAGCGATCCATGTCTTTGACTTCATCATTCTCCCCTCCATCAGCCGGGCCTCTCCATGGCGCCGGATGTGAATCAACATCAAACTCAAGCGTAATGAAAAATTTTCATTACCTACGCTTGGGCCGTTCCCTAGTCGTCCACCGTATGCATAAATCTCTTGTCTAAACGGCGGATTTCATGCTGTTACGATGACACTCTATGCTTCGCAAATTGATCCATGCAATATGAAAAAAATTGCATGACTGCTTTCGGAGCTGAATTTTCCGGGGCAGCAGGTGAACCTGTCGGAGGGCTGAATGGAAGAAGCGACGCAAAATCAGCGCCTTAATGACGATGCGATGACACCGCGCCGCGTGCCCCTCTCAGCGCGAAAAAATTCACAAGCTGGTTACTTACGGCTCCTCGCCGAAGCCATGATGCTTGGCGAACCGCTGCAGCGGCCTGCCCTGGCGCAGAGGATCGGCCTCTCACGCCTCGCCGTTTCCGAACTGCTCGCGACCCTCGAAACGCGGGGTCTGGTCGAGGTCAAAGGCGCACTTGGCGGCACGCCTGGACGGTCTCAGCTCTCCTACGCTCTGCGCACCGATGCTGCCTTGAATGTCGGTTTCGATGTGGGAGGCACCAAGGTTGCCGGGGCGATCGCCGATCTCCGGGGCGTCATCCTCGCAGAATTGACCGAGCCCACCATCCGGACCGGGCTCGCCGGTCTTGTCGGGCAGTTGTCTTCCATGGTCGACGCTCTCTGCGAAAAGGCGCAAGTGCCACGCTATCGCTTGCGGGCGGCAGGGATTGGCGTTCCTGCAGCCGTGCAGCCGGACACAAATGTGCTGAGCCTTGCCGATAACCTTCCGGGCCTTGAGGACGGGGATTTTCCGGCCGCCTTGCGTGAGGCCTTCGGCGTCGATGTCTTGATCGACAATGACGTCAATCTCGCGCTTCTTGCGGAAGTCGGGCATGGCAGCGCAAGGGATCGGGGCAATGTCGCCTTCATCGCCCTCGGCACCGGCATTGGCGGCGCACTCGTCATCAACGGCAAGCTGTTGCGCGGTGCGCATGGCGGCGCCGGCGAAATGGGCTATATGCCGCTTTGGACCATCGAGAACCGCGGCGTGCCGGGGCTTGAGGAACGGGTGGGCGAAGCCGGTATCAGGCGTTTCTACAAAGCGGCAGGCGGCGATGCCAGCCATGTCGTTCGCGATATCTTCGAGATGGCGGCAGCAGGCAATGGCCCTGCCCTCTCGACGCTCGACACCACGGCCGAACATGTCGCGCGAGCAGCATTGACCGTTCTGGCGCTGATCGATCCCGACGTGATCGTACTTGGTGGGAGTATCGGCTCACGGCCCGAACTGATCGAGCGGGTCAGGACACGCGTCGAAGAAGCCTGGATGCGGCCAATCGAGATCGTGCGCAGCCAAAGCGGTGGCCGCGCGGGGCTACTGGGCGCCGTGGAATTTTCCAATCAGCATATGCTCGAGCAGATGTTCGGCTCCCATCCGCGCGCCTGACAGCTTCTCGTTTCTTTGGCATTGGTCTATCCTCATCTGGTCGCATATGCGCTGAGGAGGATTTCGCATGGCCGATGTTCGCCCACCGACGGGTGTCACGCCCTATATCAATGTCGACGGCGCCAAACGCGCGCTCGAATTTTACGAAAAAGCCTTTGCCGGCGAGGTGAAGCAGACGATGCCGGCCGAAGGCAGCGACCGGTTGATGCATGCCGAGATCGCCATCAACGGCACCTCGATCTACCTCTCGGATTTCTTTCCCGATTATGGCTTTCCGCCCGTGCCGCCGCAGGCGTTCAACCTTCACATTCATGTCGAGGACGCGCAGGCCTGGTGGGACCGAGCCGTCGGCGCGGGATGCCTCGTCGTGCAGCCGCTCAAGAAGGAGTTCTGGGGCGATATCTACGGCCAGCTCCGCGATCCGTTTGGCGTGACCTGGGCGATCGGACAGTCCGAAACACACTGAACCACGCCACAAAAAGAAATCCCCGCTTTCGCGGGGATTGCTTGAGAGGCTGAGTGAGTCGCTATGCGCTCAATAGGCCGTCTTTGAGTAAAGACGGACCATGTTCTTGGCAGATCCCGGAGGCTGCCAATAGATACGGGCGACGAGGTCGCGAATACGGCCACTGCGGACCAGATCCATTCCGAAGGCGCTTTTTGCAGCAGCCTCAGGGGTTGAAGCATCGACGACATGTTCGGCCTGGACCGTTTCGCCTCGAGCATCGACAACGCGGTATTGCATGAATTCTTCCCCCGACACACAAAGCGCCCAGGTGACGACGAGTCGCCAGGGCCTTTGGGCCGATGACCAATCTGATCAGTCATCGTCTATGAGAGGTTAACGGGCTTGATCACTTCTGGTTCCCGCGCCGGGTGTGCCCTACGGAAAATGCGCTAGGGGAATATCCCAAGTTAACGGGAAATATACCGTGACGATGAGATTCTCGGGCCGTGCGCCTCACGTCTTGGTGAGTATTCGAGGCGCCGAGGAGGAGTCGTGCGTCTCAATTCCCTGCCCATCCGCGTATCCCTGTTCGCGGGTGTCGTTATCGCCCTCGTTTTCTGTGTCGGCATGAGTTTCCTCGTGCAGCATATCGGCACCTCAGTGGAACAGCAGACGACGGCGCTGCAGGCAGAAACGACACGCTCGCTCTCCGAGAAGGTTTCCCGCGATCTCGTTCTGGCGGAACAGACCGCCGTCGATATTGCGACGACGACAGCCGCAATGAAAACCGCAGGCATCACCGACCGCGCCGCCTATGACGGTGTGCTGCAGGCAATGCTCGCGGCCAATCCGGAACTGCTCGCCACCTGGTCGGCCTGGCAGCCGCAGGCGCTCGATGGCCGCGATGCCGAGTTTGCGGGGCAAGCCCCATGGGACGTGACGGGCCGTTTCGTGCCCTATTGGCAGCGCGGCAGCGGCACCATCGTTCAGGAAATGCTGACCGGCTATGACACACCCGGCGCTGGCGACTATGCCTTGCTGCCAAAATCGCTCGATCGCGCCGTCGCCATCGAACCCTATCCCTATGTGGTGGGCGGCCAGGAAATCCTGATCACCTCCTTTGGTGTGCCGATCAAGGTCGGTGGCGCCTATGTCGGCACCGCCGGCATCGATCTCTCGCTCGGATCGATCAATGCCGAACTCTCGCAAATGCGGCCCTTCGATACCGGCAATGTGGCGCTGGTCTCGGCAACTGGCATCGTCGTGGCACATCCCGACGCAAGCCTCGTGGGCAAGACATTGCCCGCCGACAATCCGCTGGCGCAACTCGTGCAAAAATCTCTCGCCAGCACCGACTATGTCGAAACCGAAGCAGCCGGAACCGATGGCGCCCCCTGGCGCTATATGGCGGTGAGCTTTGCCGCAGGGGGAACGCAGGACCGCTGGAGCGTCGTCTCGCTCGTACCGCAGGCGACGCTGAGCGCGGCCGTATCGGAAGCGCGCTGGGCCATCATTGGGCTCTCGGCCCTTTGCATCATTGCCGCCATCGCCATCGTCTTCGTCTTGATGCTGCGCCTTGTCGGCCGGCCGCTCGGCAAGCTCGGCGCAACCGTCGAGACCATGGCCAAGGGCAATTATGATCTCACCGTGCCGTATATGACGCGCAAGGACGAGATCGGCACCCTGTCTCGCTCGGTCGATGTGTTCCGCGACAATGGTCTTAAGGTCGCGGCAATGACCGAAGCCGAAGCTGTGCGCGTCATCCGCGATCGTGACGAGCGCGCCAAGATGATGGCCGAGCTGCAATCGGCTTTCGGCAATGTCGTCGATGCCGCCATTGCGGGCGATTTCTCGCGCCGGGTGAATTCCGAATTCCCCGATGCCGAGCTCAATGCGCTGGCGCATGGCGTCAACACGCTGGTCGAAACCGTCGATGCCGGGCTCGATGAAACCGGCAGGGTTCTGGCGGCACTGGCCAATACCGACCTGACGCAGCGTATCCAGGGCAATTACAGCGGTGCATTTGCAAAACTCAAGAACGACACCAATGCGGTCGCCGATCGTCTGACCGATGTCGTCGGGCAATTGCGCGGCACGTCGCGCTCGCTGCGCACCGCAACGGCCGAAATCCTCTCGGGCGCCAACGATCTCAGCGACCGCACCACCAAGCAGGCGGCAACGATCGAACAAACTTCGGCCGCCATGGAGCAATTGGCCCGCACCGTCATCGACAATGCGAGCCAGGCAGAAACCGCTTCAAAGAAGGCCGAGGACGTCTCGCGCTCGGCCGAAGAAGGCGGCAGCTTGATGAATGATGCGAATAGCGCCATGGACCGGATCACCCAGTCTTCGGCCAAGATCTCCAACATCATCGGCATGATCGACGACATTGCCTTCCAGACCAATCTCCTGGCGCTCAACGCTTCTGTCGAAGCAGCGCGCGCCGGCGAAGCGGGCAAGGGCTTTGCTGTGGTCGCCGTCGAAGTGCGGCGTCTGGCGCAGAGCGCGGCGCAGGCATCGTCCGACGTCAAGCAATTGATCGAGCAGAGCACGGTCGAGGTTTCGGCCGGCTCGCGGCTCGTCGCCAATGCGGCTGATCGGCTCGTCTCCATGCTTGAAGCGGTGCGCGAGAACAGCGCGCTCCTCAACGCCATTGCCCGCGGCAGCCGCGAACAGGCTTCCGCCATCGAGGAAGTGTCGACGGCCGTGCGGCAGATGGACGAAATGACCCAGCACAATGCCGCGCTCGTTGAAGAGATCAACGCCTCGATCGAACAGACCGAAGCGCAGGCCAGCGAACTTGATCATGTGGTCGACGTCTTCCGCATTAGCCATGTCGAGCAGCGCGCCCCGGAGCGCGCTCCGGCCCGGCCTGCGGCCAAGGCGTCGACAGCGGCAAAATATCAGGTGCAGGGCAATGCCGCGCTCGCGCAGGACTGGTCGGAGTTCTAGGACCTCCACTGCACACCAAAATTGACAGGGGCCAGCCGCGGGTTGGCCCCTTTCTTTTTGTGCGACGGGCCGCCCATTAAAAATATGCAATGTTCCGCTTTGGGCATGCCCAAATCTGTTGCCATGCGTTGTAGGCTCAACGGCGGCGGGGGTGCCGCCGGCGACACGGGAGCATGCAATGCAAATCGCTATGGTGGGGCTGGGGCGCATGGGCGCCAATATGGTGCGGCGGCTGATCAAGGCCGGGCACGAATGCGTCGTCTTCGACGTCAGCCCGGACAATGTCGCAGCGCTGGTGAAAGAAGGCGCGGTTGGCGCCAGCTCCATGGAAGAGATGATCGGCAAGCTCCAGGCGCCGCGCGCGGTCTGGCTGATGCTGCCGGCTGCGATCACCGGCAAGATCGCCCGCGAAGTGGCGGGGCATTTGCAGCCGGGCGACACCATCATCGATGGCGGCAATTCCTATTATCGCGATGCGGTGGATCTGGCGCGCGAGTTTGCGGCGCAGAATATCAGCTTTGTCGACGTCGGCACGAGCGGCGGGGTCTGGGGCCTCGAGCGCGGCTATTGCCTGATGATCGGCGGGCCGAAGGAAAGTTTTGACCGGCTCGAGCCGATCTTTGCTTCGCTCGCGCCGGGCAAGGATGGCAATGGGGCCGAGGCCGGGTCGGGCGACACGGCGCCGCTCGGCTATCTCCATTGCGGGGCGAGCGGCGCGGGGCACTTCGTCAAGATGGTGCACAATGGCATCGAATATGGGCTGATGGCGGCCTATGCCGAGGGGCTCAATATCCTGAAGGCTGCCGATGCGGGAAGCGAAGCGCGGGCGGCGGATGCCGAGACGGCGCCGCTCCATGATCCGCAATATTATCAGTTCGATATCGATGTCGGCGGGGTGGCCGAAGTCTGGCGGCATGCGAGCGTCATCAGTTCGTGGTTGCTTGACCTGACGGCATCGACGCTGAAGACAGATCCGGAATTGACCAATTTTGGCGGCAAGGTTTCCGATTCTGGAGAAGGCCGCTGGACGCTGAGGGCGGCGGTCGAGACCGGGGTGCCCGCGCCGGTTCTGTCCTCGGCGCTCTTTGGTCGCTTTGCCTCGCGCGATGCCGACGAATATTCCAACAAGCTGATCTCGGCCATGCGCTACGCCTTTGGCGGCCACAGCGAAAAGCACTGAGGGGGGCAATATGCGCAGGACTTCCTCGGATGCGCTCGTCGTTTTCGGCGTGACGGGCGATCTCGCCCACAAGATGATCCTGCCCTCGCTCTACCAGATGGTGCGGCGGGGGCATCTCGATAAGCCGGTGGTCGGGGTGGCGCTCGACGATTGGACAGAGGAGCAGTTGTCGGAGCGGGCACGCGATGCCGTGACCAAGCAATTCGGCACGGTGGACGAGGCGGTGTTCGGCAAGCTGATGGGCCTGATGCATTATGTATCGGGCGACTACAAACAGGCCGCGACCTTCGAAAAGCTGCGCGCCGCGCTAGGGACGCACAAGCATCCGCTCTATTATCTGGCCATCCCACCATCGCTGTTCGGCACCGTGGCTGATGGGCTAGAGGCGGCGGCGATCGCCAAGGGGGCGCGGCTGATGGTGGAAAAACCATTCGGCCGGGACCTTGCCACGGCGCAGGCGCTCAACGCGACGCTGCACAAGGTGTTCGAGGAAGATGCGGTGTTTCGCATCGACCATTTCCTCGGCAAGGAGGCGATCCAGAACCTTCTCTATATACGCTTCGCCAATGCGTTCATCGAGCCGATCTGGAACCGCAATTATGTCGAGAGTGTCCAGGTCACGATGGCCGAAGATTTCGGCATCAAGGGCCGCGGCAAATTCTATGACGAGGTCGGGGCCATTCGCGACGTTGTGCAGAACCACCTGCTCAATGTCCTGCTGCTGCTCGCCGTCGAGCCGCCGGTCAATGGCGAATCCGATGATCTCAGCGACGAGAAGGTGCAGGTTTTGAAGGCCATTCGGCCGCTGACGAAAGAGGACGTGGTTCGCGGGCAGTTCGAGGGCTATCTCGACGAGCCGGGCGTCGCGCCGAAATCCGCGCGCGAAACATTCGCGGCGCTGCGCTTTGCCGTCGATACCTGGCGTTGGGAAGGCGTGCCCTTCTATATCCGCGCGGGCAAGGAACTGCCGGTCAAGGTGACCGAGGTGATCGTGCGCTTCCGAAGGCCGCCGATTGCTGTTTTCGATGGTTTTCCCAAGGATCAGGCAAACTATGTCCGCTTCCGGCTTGGGCCGGAGGTGGTGACGGGGATCGGCGTGCGGCGCAAGAAAGCGGGCGGGGATATGGTCGGCGAGGCGGTGGAACTGACCGCGCTCGATGATACGACCGACGACATGATGCCCTATGAGAGGCTGATCGGGGACGCCATGGCGGGCAAACGTCAGCTTTTTACGCGGCAGGATGCGGCAGAGCTGGCGTGGCGGATTTTCGACCCCATCCTCGACGATCCCGAGGCACCGGCGCGCTACAAGCCGCGCACCTGGGGACCGAAGGCCGCGATGAAGGGGTTTGAACCGCCCGGCGGCTGGGTGGATCCGGAGGCTTGATCATGGCAGATAAAAAGGTTCTTGCCGTCGATATCGGCGGCTCGCACGTCAAGATCATGGCTAATACTGGGGGCCAGGTGCGCAAGGTCGCCTCGGGTCCGACGATGAATGCCGAGACCATGGCGACGGATTTGCAGACGCTGTGGGAAGGGCTCGACTTCGACGTCATCGCCATGGGCTATCCCGGCCCCGTGGTGCACAACAAGATCCTGGCCGAGCCGCATAATCTCGCGCCTGGCTGGGTCGGGTTCGACTTCGAAAAGCGCTTCGGCAAGCCGGTGCGGATCATCAATGATGCGCTGATGCAGGCGATCGGCAGCTATGACGGCGGGCGAATGCTGTTTTTGGGGCTCGGCACCGGGCTTGGGGCGGCGATGCTGGTCGAGCACGTGGCTCAACCGATGGAACTGGCGCACCTGCCCTACAAGAAGGGCCGCACCTATGAGGATTATCTCGGCGAAGCGAGCCTTGAACAGCGCGGGCGCAAGAAGTGGAAGCACCATGTGTTTGAGGCGGTCGAAACTCTGACGGCGGCGCTGCAACCGGACTATGTGGTGATCGGCGGCGGCAATGTGGATGCGCTCGATGACCTGCCGCCCAAGGCAAGGCGGGGGGATAATGCCAATGCGTTCAAGGGCGGGTTCGCGCTTTGGACGGATGAGAAGCTGGTGGTTTGAGGGGATCAAGCGACCGGCGTCGGCCCAACCACTGGCTGTTACCCCGGCAAGGGCCGGGGCCTATCCTGAGATCTCAAGATGAATCCCGGCTCAAGGCCGGGATGACACGGTGCTTGGGATGACTCCGAGGGAACGCCTCAATCCACCGCCAATCCGATCGAAAAATCCTTGTCCTTCCACTCCCCGTCACCATTGCGGAAAGTGAAGTCCAAAGTCTTGTGACCTTCGAGGTCGGCAGCGGTGAACAGGACGCAATGCATGCCGAGGCCGTTGAGGACTGAGGCTTTGTCCCTGGCATTTTCCCAACCGTTTAGGCCGAAATGCAGGATAAAAGGGTCGCAGGCTTCGATGGAGATGGCTTTGCCTTTGGCGATGGCTGCGAAGGGGCTCGACTCCCGCCAATGCCAGGTCGCGGCCGTGGGCCGTTTGCCGGCATAGCGGGAGGCGATGACGTCGAAGAGTTCAGCCGGGCGGCCGGTAGTCTGCGTCGCCAAGAGTTTTAAAAGTTCGCCATGGGCCCAGACGAGGGGCATGGCGCTGCCGGAGGGTTCGCCGGGGACGAGGCCGTGTTCGGGCATGGGCTCGCCGTCCCAGACCTGTTCGGGAATGAGACCGCCCTTCCCCACCATGCGCAGCATGGAATTGAGATAGGGCATGGGGTCTTCGCCACCGAGGGCCGCATAGTGTCCGCGCTCGCCGGCGAGCAGTGGCCAAGGGCGGCCGACGCCAAGGCCGTCGAAGGGCGTGCCGTCTTCGTGTTCGCCATAGCCATCGCCATTGTAGCGATAATAAGCGACGCCGGTGGGGAGTTCGGCGCGCAGTTTGGCGTCGATCAGCTTGACCGTATCGACGATGCGCCGATCTTCAGCCGCGCGGAGGCCGGTGCGGACAAGGTACAGAAATTCGAGGCCGATGAGATCGCCGGCCGGGGTCTCGCCATTTTGGACATTGCGGCGGCTGATGATGCCGTCGATGCCGCCATCGACCGCGCGGGGTCCGAGGCGGATGTAATAGCCTGGGAGATCGAGACCGGCGCAGAGATGGCCATTGACCGAATAGGTCCAGTCCTCGATGCGCTCGTTCCAGCTATCGGCGAGGGAGAGGATATAGTCGCGGTCTTCGCCTGTGAAATAATCGGCTGAGACGACGAGCGCGACGATCAGCATGGCGAGGGTAAAGGGACTGGCGCCGGCGTTTTCTTCCCAACGGTCCTGATCGCTCATCGGGCCATTGCGGACGATGAAGCGGATGGCGCTGCGCACCATGGCTTCTTCGGGTGGCGAATTGGTGAGGTGGCCGACAGCGCGCAGTTTTGCGGCGAGCATGACCGGGAGTGCGACCTCGTCCATCTGCTTGCCGCTCCAATAGCCGCGGCCGTCCGGAAAATAGTTTTGCGCCCAACTGCCATCGTCGGCCTGAGTGCCGATGAGATAATCGAGCGTGCGGCCCGCGTCCTCGTAGAGGCCGACAGTAATGAGGGCGAAGGCGGCTTCGACTGTGTCCCGCGTCCAGACCAGGTGATAGCCGCCGGCGTCGTCGTGGCTCGAGCCCCAGGGGACGGAGAGGCTTGCGACCATGGCGCCGGCATAGGTGCGGTCTTCATGGCATTTGATGACCATGGCCGAACGGCGCGCGGCTTCTTCGAGTTCAGGCGCAGCATAGGGGATGCGGAGGTGCTGGGCCCAATCCTCCCAGCTTTTCATGAAAATATCGCGGCTTTCGTCGTAGGAGTCCGCCAGGCTTGATCGGGCGAGCGTGCGCGCGCCTTCCGGCGTTTCGGAAAAGCCGAGCGCGAGGACGCCATTGTCCGAGGCGAGTTCGCCCACGAGAGCGACATTGCCGCCTTTGGCCTCGGAAAAGGTCCAGGTCATGCCGCCATTGGCAGAAAAATCCTGCCAGCCATCGGAGGTGCCGACAAAGCCGGCGCTGGTGCGGAGAAAACCGCCGTCGGCGCGGAGACAAAGGGCCGTGGCATTGTGGCTGGCCGAAAGATCTTTGCCGGCCACGGCATCGTTCTCGCGCGCACCGTCGAGATGGGGCGCAAGGAGTACATAGAGCCGCGCATCTTCGCCCGAAAGGGCATAGCGGATGAGGAGGCAATCGCGCAGCGGGTGCGGCAGGACTTCGAGTTCGAGCCGGTAATGTTCGCCCTCATGAACGACGGTCGGCAGCGGAATATAGGGCTTTGGGAGCGAAAAGAGATAGGTGTCGGCGCGCTTGAGTTCAGTCCAGCCGCCCTTGTGCGCGATGATGAAACCGAGATCGCGGATTTGGGGGCGGCCTGTCGAGGGCCAATAGACCTCGTTGACGATGCCATGACCGAGGGTCGCCCAGATGCGGCTCGCTCCCAGCCCCGTCGTGATCATGTCCTTGTCGCTGGAAGACCATGTGGGATCAAGACCCGGCGCGCCGGGCGGAACATGTTCGGTCATTTTCACTATTCGACGCTGAAGACTATTCAGCAGAGAAGATGCCGCAGGATGGCGCTTGGTTCCAGCGCCATCCCGCACAGACGCGCGATTACCAGCGCGGCTTATTGTCGGTGAGGCCGCCGGCGCAGGCCTTGTCGATGGCGGCGAGCTCTTCGGCGGTGAAATCGAGATTGCTGAGCGCGCCGATATTATCGTCGAGCTGTTCGAGCGTGCGCACGCCGATCAGGGCAGAGGTGACTTCGGGGCGGCGCAGCACCCAGGCCAGCGCCAGTTGCGGCAGGGTCTGACCGCGTGAACGGGCGATTTCGGCCATGCCATCGACGGCCGCGAGCGTCTCGGGCTTGATCTTGGCGGCATCGAGGAAGGGATTGTTGGAAGTGCCGCGCGAGCCTTTGGTGTCGCCTCTATTATATTTGCCCGAAAGCACACCCTGGGCGAGCGGGGAAAAGGCGATGATGCCAATGCCGAGTTCACCGCAGGCATCTATGGTGCGATCGGTTTCGATCCAGCGATTGAGGGCGGAATAGCTCGGCTGATGGAGGATCGGCTTGACGCCCAATTCGCCAAGGAGGCGATGGGCTTCGCGCGTCTCGGCTTCGGGATAATTGGAAATGCCGACATAGAGCGCCTTGCCCTGTTGGACGAGGGTTGCCAGCGCGCCCATGGTTTCATCGAGCGGCGTATTGGGATCGTAACGGTGGGAATAGAAGACGTCGACATAGTCGAGGCCCAAGCGTTTGAGGCTCTGCTCGCAGGAGGCGATGAGACTCTTGCGGCTGCCCCATTCGCCATAGGGGCCTTCCCACATGTGGTAGCCGGCCTTTGAGGAGACGATGATTTCGTCGCGATAGGGCTTGAAATCGCGCGCCATGACCTTGCCGAACAGCTCTTCGGCCGAGCCCGGAGGGGGGCCGTAATTGTTGGCGAGATCGAAATGGGTAATGCCGGCATCGAAAGCGCGGCCAAGAATGGCGAAGGCGCCGGGATAATCGCGGGTGCCCCCAAAGTTCTGCCAGAGCCCGAGGCTGATGGCGGGCAGTTTGAGGCCGGAGCGGCCGGCGCGGCGATAGACCATGTCTTCGTAGCGCGCAGGGGAAGCCTGATAGGTCATGAAAACATCCTCCTCGAAATCACTGGCGCCTTTGTAAGGGAGGAATGCGGCGGCGTCAGCTTCGATGGAAAGATTGAGGGGTGGATTGGTAAGGCTACCGCCTAGCGCCGGACGCCCAAGCGGCTCATTTTTTCGCTGAGGGTGCGGCGGGGGACTTGCAGGGCCTCGGCGGCGGCGGCGATGGAATCGTTGTGGCGGGAGAGTTCGGTTTCGATCAGGTGTTTTTCATAGGCGGCGACGCGATCGGCGAGACCACCGGCGGCTTCGGGCATATCGTGATCGGCGGGGCCGATGATGGCGGCGAGGGAGCGGCCAGTCGCGTCGAGGCCAATGGCAAAGCGCTCGGCGGCGGCTTTCAATTCGCGGACATTGCCTGGCCAGTCATAGCGGCGGATGGCGTCAAGATCGGCGGGATGAAGGCTCGGTGCGGGGCGGCCGAAGCGCTTGGCGGCTTCGCCGAGGAAATGGTGGAACAGCAGGACGCAATCCTCGCCGCGGGCGCGGAGCGGCGGCAGAGTGATGGTCGCGAGGTTGAGCCGATAATAGAGATCGGCGCGGAAGCGGCCGGCCTCGCTCTCGGCACCGAGATCGACCTTCGAGGCAGCGATGATCCGCACATCGAGCGGAATCTGCCGATTGGAGCCGACGCGCTCGACGACCCGCTCCTGAATGACGCGCAGGACTTTGGCCTGGGCGAGGAGCGGCATGGATTCGATCTCGTCGAGGAGCAGCGTACCGCCATTGGCATATTCGAATTTGCCGACGCGCTGGCTTCCTGCGCCGGTAAAGGCGCCGGCCTCGTGGCCGAAGAGCTCGCTTTCAATGAGTTCGGAGGGGATAGCGGCGCAATTAACGGCGACGAAGGGGGCTTTGGCGCGCGGGGAAAAATCGTGAAGGCAGCGGGCGACGACTTCCTTGCCGGTGCCGGTTTCGCCGAGAATGATCACATCGGCCGGGATATGGGCCAGTTCGCGCACCGTGTGGCGGAGGCGCTCGGCGGCGTCGGAACTGCCGACGAGGCGGAGGGCGAGTTCGGATTCCCCGCCATCGAGCCGGCGCTTCAAATCAGCGATTTCGCGCTTGAGCAGAGCTTGTTCGGCGGCGCGCTTTAGGCTCGTGACCAGTTCGTCGGGCACATAGGGCTTTTGGATGAAATCAAAGGCGCCCTGGCGCATGGCTTCGACGGCCATGGGCACGTCGCCATGGCCGGTGATCAGGATCACCTCGGCCGGCACCATGCGCTCGCGGACCTTTTTGAGGAGATCGAGGCCGGAAAGGCCGGGCATGCGTACGTCGCTGAGGATGACGTGGGGTTTGATCTCGTCGAGCCGAGCGAGCGCGGAGCTGGCATCGGTCGCGACATGGGTCGCAAAGCCTGAAAGGCGGAGCCATTGTTCGAGGGCGGTGCGGATCATTTCCTCATCATCGATGATGAGCACGCTTTGGTCAGACAATCTGTTCTCTTTCGGCTGTGACCACGATTGGGAGGGTCAGCGTGAAGCAGGCGCCATGGCCGGGCGGGCTTTCGACGGCCAGCGTGCCGCCCATATCGCGCACGAGGCCATAGGAGATGGAGAGGCCGAGGCCCAAGCCTTCCCCTGGTCCCTTGGTGGAATAGAAGGGGTCGAAAATGCTGGTCAGCGCTTCGGGCGCAATGCCGGTGCCGGTATCGCTGACGGCGAAGCGCGCGCGGCCGTCGGCTCCGGTGTGGGCGGCAATCGAGAGGACGCGGATGCTCTGGCCGGCCATGGCGTCGGCGGCATTGGTGAAGAGGTTGATGAGCACCTGTTCGATATGGACGGGATTGCCGGCGATGCGGATCGGCTCACGCGGGCGGCGGTATTCGACCTCGATGCCGAGGGCGCGAAGCTTGTGGTCGACGAGATCGAGCGCATTGGCGACGACCGCGGCGGCATCCGCCTCCATCGGCGCGGCACTTTGCTTGCGGGCAAAGGTCTTGAGGTGGCCGGTGAGCGCAGCGAGGCGATCGACGATGCGGTCGATATGGCCGAGCACGCTGGTAATGTCCTTATCCTGGCGGCGCGCGGCGAGGAGCTTGGCGCTGGCAAGGTGGGTGGTGAGCGCCGCCACTGGCTGGCTGACTTCGTGGGCGACGCCGGCAAGGGCCTGGCCGAGGCTCGCGAGTTTGGCGGCTTGCACGAGATGGCCCTGCACCGCGCGTTCGGCGGCTTCGGCGCGGATGCGGTCGGCGATTTCGGCGCGGAGGGCTTCGTTGGTGACATAGAGATCTTCGGTGCGCTCGGCGACGCGCAGTTCGAGCTTTTCGTGATCGGCGAGGCGCTGGGCGAGCATCCGGCGGCGCTGGAGGAGGAGTGCGGCGATGAGGCAAAGCGCGGCCACGGCGAGCGCGGCGGCGAGGGCGGCGATCCAAGCATCGCGGAAGAGCGGCCAGGCGGGCGTGAAGGAAATGATGCGCCACTGATGGACCGGCAGGCGCATCTCATCGACGATGAAGATGCCGCTCGTATCGGTATCTTCATCAGCGATATAGGCAAAGTTAACCCCGCGCGAGGGCCAGATATCGACGGCAACCGGCTGGTTGCTGGCGCCTTGCGCGCCATAGCGCAATTGCGGGGCGATCATCGCATAGCTGCTGGCTGGGAGCGGCGAGATCGGGCGATAGCGCCAATCGGGGCGGGTCGAGAGGATGGTGATATTGTTGATATCGACGATGCCGATCAATTCGCCCGAGCGCCACCAATTGGCTTCGATCTCGCCGAGATTGATCTTGGTGACGGCAACACCGAGGGGTCCGTTTTCGCCATCGATGCGGCGGGCGAGGAAATAGCCGGCAACGCCAGTGACCGTGCCGACGGCGTAGAATTTGGCATCGCCATCGAACATGGCTTCTTCGAAATAGGGGCGGTAAGCGAGGTTTTCGCCCACAAAGCTGTCATAGGCCCACCAATTGGATGCGGCGACGACATGACCATCGGCGGCCATGACGAAAAGCTCCCCTGCCCCGGCCGTGTCATTGAGGCGGGAGAGGAAAGCGTTGGCGGCTTCCCGTCTCTCGGTATTTTGCGGCTCGGCGAGAACGTCGCGGACTTCGGCGGCCAGCGCGATGCTCGAGGGGAGATAATGGAAGCGCTCGATGATGGCTTCGAGGGTACGATCAAAGAGCGCGAGGCGCCGATCTGCCTGATCGCCGGCATTGCGGAGGCCAGCCGAGAGCGTCCACTCGAACGCGACCCAGCCTGTGCCGCGGATAGCGAGCGCCGCCAAGGCGAAAGCGAGCAGCGTACGCCGCGAGCGAATTCCGCGATGGACCAGACGATTGGCCACGGCCTCCGTTGGCAAGAATTTGCCACCCTTCTCCGTAAGTTCTGGCAAGTTTATGCCACATTGGCCAGTACGAATTGCGCAAAACGCAGGTCTGGCTTGCATTTTTGAGTTGGCATACGGTTTGCAACAGGAATTGCGAGACCGGCGGAGGAGCCGGCTACAGATCACTTCCGGGAGGAAACCAATGAAGAAGACTTTTGCCGTCGCCACACTGATCGCCTTTGCCCTGTCCGGCACGGCCTTTGCGCAGGACTATCCGACCAAGCCGATTACCGTCGTCGTGCCCTTCTCGGCTGGCGGCCCGACCGACACCGTGGCGCGCCTCGTTGCTGAAGCCATGAGCCAGGACCTCGGCCAGCAGGTCGTGGTGCAGAACGTCGGTGGCGCAGGTGGCACGCTGGGCGCTGGCCAAGTCGCCACCGCAGCGAATGACGGCTATACGCTCCTGCTCCACCATATCGGCATGTCGACCGCTCCGACGCTCTACCGCAGCCTGCCCTATGATCCGCTGACCGATTTCGCGACTATCGGCCTCATCACCTCGGTGCCGATGACGCTCGTGGCGCGCAAGGATTTCGAACCCAATACGCTCGAAGAACTGCTGACCTATATCAAGGCGAACGGCGAGAACGTCACCTATGCCCATGCCGGTATCGGTTCGGCCAGTCAGCTTTGCGGCATGCTGTTGATGGAACAGACCGAAACGATCATGACCACCGTGCCCTATCAGGGTGCTGGCCCGGCCATGACCGACATTATCGGTGGGCAGATCGACATGATCTGCGACCAGACGACCAACACAACGAGCCAGATCCAGGCCGGTGAAGTCAAAGCCTATGCCGTGACCTCGCCCGAACGTCTCGACAACCTGCCCGATCTGCCGACCACCAAGGAAGCGGGGCTCGATCTCGAAATTGGCGTGTGGCATGGCCTTTATGCGCCGGCCGGCACGGACCCGGCGATCATCGAACGCCTCGACGCGGCGCTGCAGAAGGCCTTGGCCAATGAAACCGTCATTGCCCGCTTTGCCGAACTCGGGACGAAGCCGGTAACAGCGGAAGAAGCGACCCCGGCTGCCCTGACCGAAACTCTGACCAGCCAGATCGAACTCTGGCGCGGCGTTATCGAAGCCGCCGGCGTCTACGCCGAGTAAGGTCTCTAAGAACGGCGGCTGCAAGCACCCCCTCCCAACCTCCCCCGTCAATGGGGAGGTGTCGATCGAGTGTTTGGCGCGATCCCATTCCCATAGCCGAAACGGCACCCTCCCCCCTGCGGGGAGGGTTGGGGAGGGGGGC
The DNA here is from genome assembly GCF_032907385.1 of Devosia sp. BK. Taxonomy (NCBI): domain Bacteria; kingdom Pseudomonadati; phylum Pseudomonadota; class Alphaproteobacteria; order Hyphomicrobiales; family Devosiaceae; genus Devosia; species Devosia sp. BK. Next base: position 241,284 of record NZ_JAIMBX010000003.1, on the reverse strand, counting down.
GAATGCCACGATGCAGTATCTTCGCGGACAAAGCTGCGAAGTTCACCCAGAAAGATAAATTGGGGAGGCGGCCATGCTGGCCAAGTTTTCACTTCGCGAATTGCTCGCGGGCGGCATTTTCGTGCTCGCCGGAGCCTATTTCGCGCTCGAAGCGCTCAACTATGAAGTGGGCACGGCCTTTCGCATGGGCCCAGGCTTCATGCCGCTCTTCCTTGGTGCGGTGCTCGCAGCTTTAGGGATCGGCGTTGCCGCCAGCGGCTGGCAGAAACCGGACAAAGAAAAGCCCTTGCCGCCATCCTGGCGCGGCATTGCGCTGATCATCGGCGTCGTCATCTTCTTTGGCGCGACAATTCGCGGACTCGGCTTCGTGCCCGTCGTCTTTATCGGCTCGTTCGGTTCGGCCATGGCCAGCCGGCTCAATTCGCCGCTCTTTGCCGCGCTATTGGCGGCCGGGCTCACCGTTCTCTGCACCGCCATCTTCGTCATCGGCCTCGGCATGACCGTGCCGTGGTTCGGGCCCTGGCTCGGTCAATAGGAGCGATCAATGGATATCATCGGCTATCTCGGCCTCGGTTTTTCCGTCGCCCTCGACCCCATCAACATTCTCTACTGCTTCGTCGGCGTGTTGCTCGGCACTCTGGTCGGCGTGTTGCCCGGCATCGGACCGACGGCCACCATCGCCATGCTGCTGCCGATCACCTTCTCCCTCTCGCCGGCCGCCGCGCTGATCATGCTCGCCGGCATCTATTACGGCGCGCAATATGGTGGCTCGACCACAGCGATCCTCATCAACTTGCCCGGTGAAAGCTCATCGGCGGTGACGGCGATCGATGGCTATCAGATGGCCAAGAAAGGCCGCGCCGGGCATGCGCTGGCGACGGCTGCGCTGGGCTCGTTCTTTGCCGGCACCGTCGGCACCCTGCTTTTGGCCTTCTTCGCCCCGCCCCTTGCGCGAGCGGCGCTCAATTTCGGGGCACCGGAATATTTTGCGCTCATCGTCCTCGGGCTGCTCGTCTCCATTGCCTTGGCGCATGGCTCGATCCTCAAGGCCCTGGCGATGATTGTGCTCGGTCTCCTTCTCGGCATGGTGGGCCAGGACATCTATACCGGCACGCCGCGCTTCACGCTGGGCATCCGCGAACTTTATTCCGGCCTCAACTTCGTATCGGTCGCTGTCGGTATCTTTGGCGTCGCCGAAATCCTCCGCAATCTCGAAAACGAGAAGGGCCGCGATGTCATGGTCAAGTCCGTCAAGGGACTGTGGCTGGGCAAGGAAGAGTTCAAGCGCATCATCGCCCCGGTGATCCGCGGCACGGCGCTCGGCTCCATCCTCGGCATCTTGCCGGGCGGCGGACATATCCTCGCGTCCTTCGCTTCCTATTCGGCGGAAAAGCGTCTCTCGAAGCACCCCGAGGAATTCGGCCATGGCGCCATCGAAGGCGTGGCGGGCCCGGAATCCGCGAACAACGCTGCGGCACAGACCTCGTTCATTCCGCTGATGACCCTCGGCATTCCGGCCCATCCGGTCATGGCGCTGATGGTTGGTGCGTTCATCCTGCAGGGCATCACGCCCGGCCCCAACGTGATCAACGATCAGCCGGCGCTCTTCTGGGGCATCATCGCCTCTATGTGGATTGGCAACCTCTTGCTGGTGCTTCTCAACCTGCCGCTAATCGGGCTTTGGGTGAAGATGCTCTCCATTCCCTATCGCGCGCTGTTCCCGGCCATCGTGCTCTTTGCCTGCATCGGCTGCTATTCGATCAACCAGAACATCTTTGACGTCTTCGCCATCGGCTTCTTCGGCATCCTTGGCTATGTGCTGATCCGCCTTGGTTGCGAACCGGCGCCGCTGCTCCTCGGCTTCGTCCTCGGACCGCTGCTCGAAGAACACCTGCGCCGCGCCATGATTATCTCGCGCGGTGACCCGATGGTGTTTTTGGAACGCCCGATCTCGGCAACGCTGCTGGGCCTGGCGCTGCTCGCGGTGATCATTGCTGTGCTTCCCTCGATCAGGAAGAAGCGCAAGGAAGTGTTTGTCGAAGAGGACTGAGTGGGTTTTGCGAGATTTTGGATGGGCGTCACGCGAGTGGCGCCCATTTTTGTTTGGGGGGGCCATGCGCTCCGGAGCCATTGGATTCTGGAAGCTCACCCAAGAGCCGCCTTTCCCTCGGGCTTGACCCGAGGGCCAGTGCGGGAGCCACAGGCATTGATGGGTGGGCAGGAGGCCCTCGGGTCAGGCCCGAGGGAAGAACGGTGCGTTGGGGAATACGTCCAAGGTGACAACCTGCACAGTGATCTGCGTGCAGGGAGTATCGATCGGGACCGTATAGGGTAATCAGGCGGGCAGCGCCTAATTCACCGCCGCGGCCCAGACGCGGTTGCGGCCGGCGTTTTTGGCGGTGTAGAGCGCGTCGTCGGCGCGGCGCAGGATGTCGTCAAAACTCTCGGCATCGCTGACCACGGCGACGCCGACGCTGACTGTGCCGCGGAAACCACCGCTGGCGCCCTGGAGGATTTCGTGGGCAAAGCCGGAGCGGATGGCTTCGGCCGCTTCCATGGCCTGCGTGACACCGGCCTCTGGCATGACCAGAAGAAATTCTTCCCCACCCATGCGCACCGCATAGGTGTCGCGGGTCTGCTGCTTGCGCATCACCTGGGCAAAGCGGCGGAGCGCTTCGTCGCCGGCGGCGTGGCCATGCTTGTCATTGATCGACTTGAAATGATCGAGATCGAAAATCAGCGCCGCGGTGTTGGTCTGCAGCTTGGCCTTGCCAAAGAGATCGAAAATGGCACGGCGATTGAGGAGCCCGGTCAGCGCATCGGTATTGGCTTCGGCCTGATGGTGCCGCGCGACGCGCGCTTGATTGGCAGCAAGAGACATGGCGCCAATGCCGGTAAGACCGATGAGGCCGACGATGGAATTGACGTCCTCGGCCCAGCCGCTCGGCGGCGCCGTCAGCACCAAGGGGCCCTTCACATAGATCATGACCGCGCAAGGAATGAAGGACAGCGAGGTGATGGAATAAAGACTCGAAATGCCGGTGACCCAGATCGGCGCCTCGGCACGGCCTTCCCAGAATTTCCAGGCTGTCGCCGCGAGGAGGATGCAATTGACGATATTGCCGATCATAGCCCCGAGCGCATCGAGGCCGAAAAGGAAAGGCAGGGTTATGGCCGAGACGATCGAGATGCCCACGGCCGCGACGCGCTGGCTTGGCAGGCGCCGTTCGGTGAAGAGACAGGCGGCGGCAAAGAAGATCACGAAGCCGCCGCTCAGCGTCATATTGGACATCCAGAGGAGGATGTAGATGCTGGTGACGGCGTATATCGAAAAGCCGGCAAAGGCGGTTACGAGGACACCGGCGCCGACGGCCCAGATGAGGATGAATTTTTCGGTGCGTGAGGCGAGCCAGGTGACGAAAAGCGTCGCCGACAACGCGAGGGCGGCAAAACCGAGCGCAAGCAGCAGGGATGTCTGGTCAACAAACATAACTGCTTTCTCTAACTTGCCCCACCCAAGTTTGATGGCCGAAGCGCAAGCAAACCCTGCGCTTCTTCTGCAAGCCTTGGTGGCTGCGGTCAATCACCGAGATGAAATGTCAGCTATGTTCTTGGCAGAAATATCACTTTGCGACCGCGCGCTGTCACTGATGCGGCAGGGTGAAGCCGCCGCCGACGAAGCGATTGACGGCGTCGCTCGTATCGATGGGGCCGTCGGCATCGATATTGGTGAAGGCGCGGGACGAGAATTGCGGGCGCCAGGCAAGGCCAGGATCGGGCTCATTGACGAAGAACGGATTGGGATTGTCTGAGATCCCATAGACCACGCGGAAGCCAAGATCGGGCGTATCGATGCCGCAATCGACGAGGCGGCAAAGATCGTCGCGATCGAGATGATTGCGCGCGTCGCGCGGTGAGCCAGGCGGAAAGGCGGTGCAGATGCGAATGACGAGACATTCGAGGCCATAGCGATCGTAGCAATAGCGGCCGTAGTTTTCGCCAAAAACCTTGGACAGCGCATAGAGTGTATCGGGGCGCGTCGGGGCATCGAGCCTGATGGGGGTGTCGCCGGTCGAGTGGAAACCCATGACGTGATAGGACGAGGCGAAGATAACGCGGCGCACGCCTTGGCGGCGGGCGGATTCAAAGATGTTACGCGCGCCCTCGATATTGCCGCGCTGGATATCGGCCCAGGCCTGTTCGTCCGAGACGGCACCGAAATGGACGACGGTGTCGATGCCGGCCATCAGCTTTTCGACGGCGGCCGCATCGCCGAGATCGGCGAGGACGATGTCGCGGCCATCGCTTGCTGCACGCATGTCGGTGGCGACGACATCGCGGCCGGCTTTGGCGAACCAGGCATGGAGATGGGTGCCGAGCAGCCCCGTTGCACCGGTGAGCAGGATCGTGCCCATTGCAAACCTCAGACTTTATTCAGGTGAAAACCGGCTCTTCGTGGAGCGCGATGCCGAAGCGGGATTGGACGCTCGTCTTGATATGCGTCGCGAGCGCGGCGATGTCTTCGGCCGTAGCGCCGCCGAGATTGATCAGCACCAGGGCATGGCGCTCGGAAATGCCGGCACGGCCCATGCGGAAGCCTTTTAGACCGGTCTTTTCGATCAGCCAGCCGGCGGAAAGCTTGGTGCGGCCATCGGGCTGCGGGAAGCTGGGGGCCGTGGGGAATTCGGCGAGGACCGGCGCGGCGTCTTCGAGGCTGACAATGGGGTTTTGGAAGAAGGAACCGGCATTGGGCGTGACGCGCCAATCGGGGAGTTTTGAATTTCTCAGGGCCACGACACGATCCATGACCTGACGCGGGGTCAGATCGGGCGTGCCTTCGAGCTCGGAGAGGCCGGCAAATTTAAGATTGGGCTGCCAATCGCGCTTGAGGCGGAGGCAGAGCGAGAGGACGACATAACGGCCCGGCTCATATTTGAAGACGCTGTCGCGATAAGCGAATTTGCATTCGGGGCCAGTGAAGGTGCGCGTCGTGCCGGTGGTCGTGTCATAGGCGAGAAGGCTCTCGAAGACATCGGCGACTTCGGCGCCATAGGCTCCGATATTTTGGACCGGCGCAGCGCCGACAGTGCCGGGAATGCCAGCGAGGTTCTCGATGCCGCCAAGACCCTTGTCGATCGTGAAGACGACGAAGTCGTGCCAGGTTTCGCCGGCTGAAGCTTCGACAACGGTGGCGTCAGGGCCATTCTCGATAATGCCGCCGCCCGTGATGCTGACAAGCGCGGTGATGCCGTCAAAGTCTTGAGAAAGGACGACATTGCTGCCGCCGCCGAGGATGCGGAGCGGAAGATTTTGTTCGGCGGCGAGGGCGTAGAGTGCCGGAAAATCTTCGGCCCGTTCGATTTTGACCCCGAAGCGCGAGCGCGCGGTAAGCGCCAGTGTGTTGTGGGCGGTGAGGTCGAAATCGGGAATCAGGGTGAGCGCGGTCATGGGCGGGTTATAGGGCTGCGTTGAAAGGGCTGGCAATCTCAGCCGATCCTGCCGCCGAGTTCATCCTCGATATGAGCGCGGACAATGGCGTCGAAATTGGCATCGGCGCGGAAGCCGAGGCTTTCGGCGCGCTTGGCGACAAAACCCTGGGGCCAGCCGGCGACGATGGCCGCGATCGTTGGATCTGGTTGATAGCGGATCAGCGCAACGGCTTTTTCGCCGGCGGCACGGCGGAGGGCGTCGATCTCATCGGCGACGGTGGCAGCAAGGCCCGGCATGGTGAGGCTGCGGCGCTGGCCGAGACCCGATGTGTCGAGTTGAGCTGCATGGAGCAAAAAGCCAACGGCGGCGCGGGGGCTGGCGAACCAGTGACGCACGGAGGGATCGACCGGAAGCACTGCCTCCTGCCCTGCCAAGGGCTCGCGAAGAATGCCGGAGAAAAAGCCGGAGGCGGCCTTATTGGGTTTGCCTGGGCGCACCACAATGGTGGGGAGGCGAATGCCGATCCCGTCGACGAAGCCGCGGCGGGAATAATCGGCCAGCAGCAGTTCACCAATGGCTTTCTGGGTGCCGTAGCTCGTGAGCGGGGTCAGCGGGAATTCGTCGGGGATATCGCGCGGCAGCGGCTCGCCGAAGACGGCGATAGACGAGGTGAAGACAAGGCGCGGCTTATAGGGCTGATTTGCGCTTTCAAGCCGGATGGCTTCGAGCAAATGCTGCGTGCCATCGAGATTGATGCGGTAGCCTTTTTCGAAATCGGCCTCCGCTTCGCCCGAGACGATGGCGGCGAGATGGAAGATGAGGTCGGGTCGATCGGCGATCAGCTTTGCAGCGGTTTCGGGCGCCGAGAGATCGACGGCATGAAGCTGGGTGGGGATATCGGTATCAGGCGCCTGTGGCGCGATGACATCGGCGAGGGAGAGAGCAGAAATCTCCTGAGCGCCGATACGTCCTGCCGCGACCAGAGCCGATGTCAGCTTGCGGCCGATCATGCCGGCGGCACCGATGATGAGAACCTTCACGCTTTTCCTCCGTCATTTTCAGCCATCATGACCGCGCTGACCTATCAAAGCAAATCGGCGCCACGAGGGCGCCGACTGAAAGATCTGGGTCTTGGACAGGCTTCAGAAGCGGTAGCGCAGCGAGGTGCGGATTTCGTTGATGAAGTTGTCGTTGATCAGATAGGCGTTCTGGATGTTCGCCGGCTGGTTCATGACCTTGTTCATGTAGATACCGCGATAGCCGACGTCGGCGACGTAGGAGCCGAAATCGTAGCTCACGCCAGCCATGACGGCAGCAGCGGCTTCAAGCGAGTGACCGTAGGCGTAGTAACCAGGGCCATTCACTTCGGTATAATTTTTGGCAACACCGATACCGGCGCCGACATAAGCACCAAAGCCGCCAGCGCCATAGCCGTTACCCGACAGATTGAAATCGTAGTAAAGGTTGGCGAGCGCGAGGCCCGAGCGCAGGTTGACGGTGTGATCGCCACCCTTCAGGCCTTCATTGCTCAGATAGTCGAGCGTGATATCGGCGCGGACGCCGTGGCCGCTGTCGTAACCGAAGCCAGCGCCGACGCTGTAGCCATAGCCCATCTTATCGAAAGCTGGGACGCAGCCGCAGTAGCTCGCGGCGTCCTTGGCCCACCAGGCGTTACCGGCGACGCTGCCGCGCAGGTAGAGGCCACCGGCCACGCCGTAATCCACATCGGGAACGTCGATCACGGGCGGGTAATAGGGTACGAGGTCCGCGGCAATTGCCGGGCCTGCGACTGCTGTTCCGACCAGCAGGAACGCAGCAATGAGCTTGCGCATGAGTTCAGTCCTTGAGTTGCCACGACACGAGGTCGGTTGTGGCGAATATGGGACAAACTCCTTAAAACCCGCTTAACCCTAAAACCGGCTTAACCGTACGGTTTAACCCTAATGGCGCCCTAACGGGCGATCTGCAGGATGGCCGCTTCCACCTGGCCGACGACGCTCGCGACGAGCGCAGCATCGTCCGCTTCGCCCATGACGCGAATAACCGGTTCCGTGCCGGAGGGGCGCACGACGAGGCGGCCTGCGGTGCCCAAGGCCGCCTGTGCATCGGCGATGGCCTGGATGACATGCTTGTCTTCCAGCGGCTTACCAGCCTTGAAGCGGACATTGCGCAGAAGCTGCGGCACCTTTTCGAAGCGGTGGCAGATTTCGGAGATCGGCTGTTCGATCTGCTTGAGCACGGCCATCAACTGGAGCGCCGCGATGAGCCCATCGCCCGTCGTCGTGAAATCGGACAGGATGATATGGCCGGATTGTTCACCGCCGACATTGAAGCCCTTGGATCGCATGGCCTCGAGCACGTAGCGATCGCCGACCTGGGTGCGTTCGAGCGAGAGGCCGAGGCCCATCAGATAGCGCTCGAGACCAAGATTGCTCATGATGGTCGCAACGATGCCGCCACCAAGCAGCATTTCGCGCTGCAGCCAGCTTTGCGCGATCACGGCCATGAACTGGTCGCCATCGACCACATTGCCCTTCTCGTCGATGATGATGACACGGTCCGCATCACCATCGAGCGCAATGCCGATATCGGCGCGCACTTCCTTGACCTTGGCGGATACCGCCTCGGGGGCGGTCGAGCCGACCTTATAGTTGATATTGTAGCCATTGGGCTCGTCGCCTATGGCGATGACCTCGGCGCCAAGTTCCCAAAGCGCAATCGGGCCGACCTTATAGGCGGCGCCGTTGGCGCAATCGAGGACGACGCGGAGGCCTGAGAGGTCTACACCGCGCGGCAATGTACGCTTGGCATATTCGATATAGCGCGTGCTCGCCGCTTCGTCGCGATGGGCGCGGCCGATGTCCATGCCATGCGCCAGAAGCTTGTTCATGTCCGTATCGATCAAACGCTCGATTTCAGACTCGACCTCGTCGCTGAGCTTGTAGCCATCGGGGCGGAAGAATTTTATGCCGTTGTCTTCGTATGGGTTATGCGAGGCGGAAATCATGACGCCGAGATCGGCGCGCAGCGAGCGCGTCAGCATGGCGACGGCCGGCGTTGGCATTGGGCCGAGGAAATAGACATCCATGCCCACGGCGGTGAAACCAGCAGCGAGAGCGCTTTCGAGCATGTAGCCGGACCGGCGGGTATCCTTGCCGATGACGACGCGATTGCGATGGTCACCGCGCACGAACTTGGTGCCAGCAGCCATGCCGACCTTCATGGCAAGTTCTGGCGTCAGCTTATCGCCGTTCGCCATGCCGCGAATACCGTCCGTGCCGAAATATTTCCGGGCCATATGCGTTCCCCGCCAATTGGTCTTTTGCGGTTGATACCACTTGTCTGGAAGTAGCCCAGCGAGCACCATAAGAAAAGGGCCACCCGCAGGTGGCCCTTTCAATTTTTGCCTCAGCTTTCCGGCTGGGGCTCCATGCCTGGCTCAGGCGGGGAGTCTGGGCGCTTCTTGCCGGACTTGCCAGCAGTCGGCACGCCGGTTGCCTTTGGCGTAGATGGACCATTGTCATCTGGACGCACCGGCTGCTTGCCATCCATCAGGGCGCGCAGTTCGTCGCCGGTCAGGGTTTCGAACTCGAGGAGAGCCTGTGCGATCGCTTCCCACTGGTCGTTGTAAGTGGTCAGAATATCACGAGCGGATGCTTCACCATCTTCGATAAGCTTGCGCACTTCTTCGTCGATCAGCTTGGCGGTCTCGTCCGACATATTGTTGGACTGGGTCACCGAGTGACCAAGGAAGACTTCCTGGTCGTTCGACTTGTACCGTACGCGACCAAGACGCTCGCTCATGCCCCATTCCATGACCATGGAGCGGGCAAGGCTGGTTGCCATCTGGATATCGCCTGATGCGCCCGAGGTGACCTTGGCCGGACCAAACTTGATGATCTCGGCTTCGCGACCACCGAAAAGCATGGTGAGGCGAGCAAGAGCTTTTTCACGGCTGAACGAATAGGTGTCGTTCTCAGGCAAGGTCATCACCATGCCCAGTGCGCGACCGCGCGGGATGATGGTGGCCTTGTGGATCGGATCGATGCCAGCAACCTTGAGCGCGATGATGGCGTGGCCAGCTTCGTGATAGGCGGTCAGCTTCTTTTCGTCATCGGTCATGGCCATGGTGCGGCGCTCCGCGCCCATCATGATCTTGTCCTTGGCGTCTTCGAATTCCTGATGAGTCACAAAACGCTTGTTCTTGCGCGCGGCCATCAGGGCAGCTTCGTTGACGAGGTTCATCAGGTCCGCACCCGAGAAACCAGGCGTACCACGAGCCAGAACCTTCAAATCGACGTCCGGAGCCAGCGGCACCTTGCGGACGTGGACCTTGAGCACCTTTTCGCGGCCCGACACATCGGGGTTAGGCACAACGACCTGACGGTCGAAACGGCCCGGACGCAAAAGCGCGGGATCGAGAACGTCGGGACGGTTGGTCGCGGCGATCAGGATGATGCCTTCATTGGCTTCAAAGCCATCCATCTCGACGAGGAGCTGGTTGAGCGTCTGTTCGCGTTCGTCATTACCGCCGCCAAGACCGGCGCCACGCTGGCGACCGACGGCGTCGATTTCGTCGATGAAGATGATGCACGGGGCATTCTTCTTGGCCTGTTCGAACATGTCGCGGACACGGCTGGCGCCCACACCGACGAACATTTCAACGAAGTCAGAACCGGAAATGGTGAAGAACGGCACATTGGCTTCGCCGGCAACCGAGCGGGCGAGAAGCGTCTTACCGGTACCCGGAGGGCCCACAAGCAGCACGCCGCGCGGGATCTTGCCGCCAAGACGCTGGAATTTGCCGGGATCGCGGAGGAATTCGACGATTTCCTCGAGGTCCTGCTTGGCTTCATCGACGCCAGCAACGTCCTCGAAGGTGATCTTGCCCTGCGTTTCCGTCAGAAGCTTGGCGCGCGACTTGCCAAAGCCCATGGCGCCGCCACGACCGCCGCCCTGCATCTGGCGTATGAAGAAGAACCACACGCCGATGATGACGATGAACGGGAGCCAGGACGACAAGAGGATCGACCAGAACGGGCTCGATTCCGGAGCGCGTGCAGTGATCGAGACGTTTTCCGCTTCGAGGCGCGAAATAATATCGGCACCGGCCGGGATGACCGTTTCGAAACGGGTGCTGTCATTGAGCACGCCGGAAACGACATCGTCGGTGATCGTCACGCTCGAGACGCGGCCGGCGGCGACATCGCTTATAAACTGGCTATAGGTCTTTTCGCCCACTGACATGGTGCGCGTAGACGACTGAAAGACCTGGAACAGGCCCATCAGCATAAAAAGTATGACTAGCCAGATGGCAAAGTTGCGGAAATTTCCGTTCATCAATCCTGTCCCGGGGGAGGCAGCGCGCGAAGCGGCAGCATTGGGCCGAATGTAAGGCCCCCATTGGGGCGTTACAAGGGCAAGACCTGCGGCCTACGCCCCTATACGTCCAGTCATATTGTCGCGACGAGGTTAACGGGGTGTGGCTTGCGCAGGTTCCGCTCGCAAAGTGCCAAAACAACTATTGGATCATAGGAGGCTTGGCACCCGCGCCGTGGCGGATCAGTCGGTGATCACCGTCACCTCGACGCGCTCGTCGAACGACCAGCCGCCGAGGGAGAGCACGGCGCCCTCTGCATCGCGCACGATGGGCGCTGTACGGATGGCTTCGGCCGGGGTGGTCACCTTGAAGCCGAGCACTTCTTCGAGCCGATGACGGGGGAAGAAGTCTGTCGCAGCAGCGATAAGGCTGGTTTCGCTCGAACGATTGAAAATGGCGAAACGATCGTCCCACACCAGGGTTTCGCCCGGTGGGAGGAGGATGTCGCTCGGCAGCGCCCTGCCCGGCTCGCGCGCGACGACGAGTTTTTCATCTTTCACCCGAATGACCGTGCCCAGAAGCGTCGTGCCCTTGGATAGGGTGTCGGTCGCGATCTGGTCGAAGAGCCGCTCGACCTGGCCAAGGGCGCGCGGCTTTTGGCGGCCGCCGACGACGGTCAGGATGCGGCTTAAAACACGACGGCCGGTGGCGGGGCCGAGCTGCGAGAGCGCGGCAAGGGGGAGCGTCGCTGCGCCAAAGCCATCGAAGCCGACAAGTTCGGCAAAGGCGGCATCGGCGAGATTGCTGAGCGCGGCGTCAGCCTCGGCCATGCGAGCGGCAAAGCGCGATAAAGAGGCGCCGTCGAGCCCTTCCTTGGCGAGGGCGGGAAGGAGCCGGCGCCAGCGGATGCGCTCGTAATCCTCATCATCGTTGGACGGGTCGTGAACGGCCGTGAGCCCGGCTTCGTCGACAATGGCGACAAGGGCAGCGGGTTCGACATCGAGAAGCGGGCGGAAAACGCGCACGCCTTCGACTTCGGCGAGGCGCACCATGCCCTTGAGACCATCGAGCCCACTGCCATGGGCGAGGCGCATCAAAATGGTTTCGGCCTGATCGGCGCGGTGATGAGCCGTGACGAGGAGCGAGATTCCGTCCTCGGCCATGGCCTCGCCGATCAGCCGATAGCGCGCTTGCCGCGCGGCTTCCTGGATACCGGTTTCGGGATGCTCATCGGCCCATTTGAGGCCGCGAAAATTGAGGCCCAGGCGTTTAGCCTCTTCGCCGACCATGACGACTTCGTCGGCTGCTTCGGGCCTGAGGCCATGATCAAGGCTGTAGACCACGAGCTTTGGCGGGGTGGCCAGCATGTCGGCCCAGCGCTTGACGAGCAGCATGAGCGCGAGGCTATCGGGGCCGCCGGAGACCGCCAGCCCCACGCCAGCCTCGCTCGCAAGGGGCGAGAAGAGGCTGGTCAGGGTTGTGGGATCGGAAAGGTCCGGGGTCAGGCTGGCGGACATTCGGCCTTGGCTTTCTCCTCGGCGAGCCGCGTGACGAAAGCCGGGGTCAGATCGGTATAGCGCTTGTCGACCTCGGCAAAGGTGCGGCAGGCGGTTTCGCGCTCGCCAGCGCCGGAGAGGGCGACCCCGAGTTTGAGAAGGATGTCGCGAGCGCGCGGATTGTCCGGCTGCTTCTGGAAGGCATCGAGCAAGACCTCGGCGGCCTGATCGTAGGACCCTTCCTGAATCAGCGCTTCACCGAGCCAATTGGACGCCTCGGTGACCTGCGGATTATCGGGATAGAGCGAGACGAACTGGGTGAACTGATCAGCGGCAAAGGCATAGTCTTTGGAAGCCATGGCTTCATAGCCCGCCGCGAACTGCGCGTCGGCATCGGCGTCGCCCGTCGAAACGATGCTGGGATTATAGGTGAGATCGAGCGGTTGGCCGGTCGCAAGATCGACAGCGCCTGTCGCGCCGGTGCCCACTAGTGGATCGCCGGAATTTCCCAGATCATCCATCGGTGCGGCAGAGGAATCGTTGAAGGTCGGATCGAACTCGGCTTCACCCGGGAGAGGACGCACGCCCTGCTCGGGGATCTGCGTCAGTGGCACCGTATCTTCACCGGTTGGCGTAGCGGGCTCGATCTGGATCTGGGGCTGGGTCTGAGTCTGCGGCGACGCCTCGGGCGGCGTCACGCCACCAGGTTGGGTCGCCGCTTCAGTTTTTCCCCCAGCACCACCTTCCAATTGCTGGAAGCGGAATTCGTTGTCTTCCTGCATGCGGTTGACGAGTTCCTGCATCTGGGTGAGCTGGAACGTCAGGCCTTCGACCTGGCCATTGAGCGAGCGGATCTGCTCTTCAAGCTGCTGGATACGCACCAGGACCTGAGCGGTATCGGCCTGGGCCACCAGCATGCGATCGGGCTGGGTATTGTTGTAGCTCAAGCCACCCAATTCTCCGGGCAGGATCGTAGTCTGCGCATTGGCCGGCGCATAAATCCCAAGGCCCATCGCTACGGCGATTAATCCCGCGCGCGCTCTTCTGTTCAATGTTCCCAGCTTCAAGCCGTCTCTCCGTAACCGTCTTTGCCTAGCCTAAAGCGCGTCGCTATCGTTTCGATCAGCCTATTGCGCTTCAGCTATCCGTTTTCTGCGAAGTGCCGCTCCGACGCCTAGGTCCGGGCTGACGCTTTCGTAGATGGGTATCATTGGCCTCTCGATAAAGGCCAATTTTGGTCAAAAGAAAACGCCCGGCCCACTTTCGTGGCGCCGGGCGCTCATTGCCTCCAGTTTTTTAGGACTGGATTGCTGCTTCTTACTGGACGACCGTCACGGCGCGGCGGTTCTGGCTCCAGCAGGAGATGTCGTTACAGATCGCAACCGGACGTTCCTTGCCGAAGGACTGGTTGGTGATGCGCTGACCATTCACGCCCTTGGAGACGAGATAGTTCACGACGACATTGGCGCGGCGAGCGCCGAGAGCGATGTTGTATTCGCGGGTACCACGTTCGTCGGCATGGCCTTCGATCAGGATACGATAGTTCTGGTACTGGTTGAGCCAGGCAGCCTGCTTGTCGAGGGTCGACATGGCTTCCGATGTCAGCGAGCTGGAATCGGTTTCGAAGAAGACGCGGTCACCAACGGTGACGATGAATTCCTGCTGGCTGCCGGGGGCACCGCCACCCGGGCCGAGATTGCCGGCGCCTGTCAGGCCGACGGCATCATTGGAACTGCGCGAACAGGCGGCGACGACGACGACGAAAAACAGCATCGCGGCAGCGCGCAACGCGGTCGAAATGGGTGCGGGAATGGCCACGGGTAGCTCCAGAAAAGGCAACAATCTTAAGGGCAGCATTTACCGCGCTTAATCTTAAAGCCGGGTTCGCTAAGATGGTTAATCTTTGCCTATCGCGGCGCGAATGTGGCGGAAATCCGGGCTTTTTCGTGGCGTTGCCAAATAGGCACAGGTGGAGAGCGCCATCACGTTAAGGTTAAGTGGCAAGCATTTCAGCAGCTTAACGCCCAAGAAAAAGAGGCCGGCGCCTGTGCGCACGGCCTCTTTGCAAACAAACGCAATGTCGTGTTTGCCTTCTAAGCGCGGAGACCTGACCAAGATGGATCTGACGCGTAGGTATCGGTCGAAATCGTCTGGGGGTTGCGGCCCCAGATATCGACGCTCATCAAGCGCGGACCATCGTTGCCGCCCGGATCCTGGAAGAACATGATGACGCGGCCATTGGGCGCCCAGGTTGGGCCTTCGGCATGGAAGCTAGAATAGAGCAGACGCTCGCCCGAGCCATCGGGCGCCATGATGCCGATATGGAACTGGCCGCCGGACTGGCGGGTGTAGGCGATGAGGTCGCCCTTGGGGGACCAGACGGGGGTCGAATAGCTGCCCTGGCCAAAGCTGACGCGCTGCGCGTTACCGCCGCCTGCACCCATCATATAGATCTGGGGCGAGCCACCGCGGTCGCTTTCAAAGACGATGCGGCTGCCATCGGGCGAGAAGGACGGGCCGGTATCGATGGCCGAGCCCGAGGTGAGCTGCGACGGCGCGCCGCCGCCGGTGCCGACCGAATAGATATTGGTCGCGCCGGACTGTTCGACCGAGAACACAACCGTGCCGCCATCGGGCGAGAAGCGCGGAGCAAAGGTCATGGCGCCGACATTGGCGAGACGCTGCTGCTGGCCCGAAGAGAGCTGCAGCAGATAGACCTGCGGATTGCCATCGGCAAAGTTCATATAGGTGACGAGATCGCCATTGGGCGCAAAGCGCGGCGTCAGCGCCATGGACGAGCCATCCGTCAGGTACTGCATATTGGCGCCGTCCTGATCCATGATCGCGAGGCGACGCGTGCGGTTGGCCTTGGGACCACTTTCAGCAACGTAGATGACGCGCGTATCGAAATAGCCCGAACCGCCGGCGAGCTGCTCATAGATGGCGTCCGAGACGATATGACCAACGCGGCGGGCCGAATTGGGATCGGTATTATAGCTCTTGCCGACAACCTGTGCGGCTTGCCGGGTATCCCAGACACGGACGGAGGAAGAAATCTGTCCGCCGCGCTCGACCGAGCCCATGACGAGGGCATCAACATTGGCGGTGCGCCAGATGTTGAAATCGGGCGTGCCGTTGACATCACCCACCTGCACCGGCAGCGAAGCCGGATCAAGCGGGAGGAACAGGCCCGAACGGCGCAGATTGTTGCGCACGATATCGGCGATCTCACGCCCGAACGTCGGATCAGACGAGGCAAAATCGGGGATCGCGATTGGCAAGGGCTGGAAATTGGCGCCTTCCACGACGATGCGCAGCTGGGCCATGGCCATGGGGGAAGTTGCCAACAAGGCGCCACCGGCTAAGCCAAGCTTGAGGGCAGAACGACGGGTCACAAGCGTCATGATGAGGAATGTCTCCAATTTCGCCTTGGGCCGAATTGTGGCCAGCACCTAGGCAAATTCAAGGTCAGGGTCTGAGTTCAAGTTCTAGATTTTGCCATTGGCCAAAGGCGTCCGGCGACAAGTTAAAAGGTCCATCCTGGCTGGCTGCCACCACCGCACGCTGGGCGGCGCGCGCAATTTGCTGGCCCTGCGGCGACGGGTCGGAAGAGATGATCTGCGGAATACCGTTCAACGATCCATCGCGGTTGAGGTTCAACCGGACGACCACGGTCAGACCGCTGTTGAAATCGCTCGGCAGGAGGTTCCAGTATTTTTTTATGCGCGCCTGAACGCCAGATATTTCGGTCTGGCTGAGAGTCGCCGACGTGCCAGTGGTGTCGCCAAGCGTCGGCGAACCGCCCTGCCCGGTCGTGCCGCCGGTCGATGGCGCATTGTTGATGATGGCGCTGATGTCGTCGGCCAAGCTTGAATCAAGTGCGGTCGGGCCAGGCGGCGACGGCCGCGGAGCCTCGGCCTGCGCCTGGGACTGGTTCTGCGCGGCCTGCGCTGCAGCCTGGCGCTGGCGCTCTTCTTCCTCGCGCTTCTTGCGCTCGGCTTCGGCGGCAGCGAATTGCTGGCGCAACTGGGCAAGATTGCTCGGGCGCGCAGCCGGGGTCGGCGCAGCAACAGAAGGTGTTGTGGGTTCTGGCGTCGGGGCGGGTTCCGGCGTTGGCTCAGGTGTCGGCTCCGGCGTCGGAGCTGGTTCCGGGGTCGGCTCCGGCGTCGGTTCTGGCGCTGGGGTTGGCTCTGGCGTCGGCGCTGGTTGCGGCCGCGTTTGCGGAACAGGCGGCGTTGGTGTGGGCGGCGTTAGTGTCGGCTCTGGCGGCGGCTCAGGGGTTGGGGCGGGTTCCGGCGTTGGGGCCGGCTCGGGCTCAGGCGCCGGCTCCGGCGTCGGTTCGGGCTGTGGAGCAGGTTCTGGCGCGGGCGCGGTCTGCGTCACCGGACGTGGCGTCGGCACATCGGCAGGCGACGGGGTCGGCTGATCTTGTTCGGTATTGCCGGTGGGCTGAGCCAGCTCGGCAGGCTGATCGCTTTCCGCAATTGAAGGCGTATCGGTTTCGACGACGGTGCTATCGAGCTGGCCGCGGCGGATATTGTTAAAATCGTCGATTGGTACGAGATCGACCGCAATTGAAGACTCGACAGGCGTCAGCGGCTCGGTCGATCCCAGATTGATCAGACCAAGCACGATCAGCAGCACGTGGGCTGAAACCGAAACAATGACGCCCATCCGCATCGGCATCGGCGGTCCTATTGCCCACGCTCGGTGACAAGACCGATCTTGGCATAGCCGGCAGCCGAGAGAAGCCCCATGACGCGCATCACGCTGCCATAATTGGCCGTGGTATCGCCGCGGAGGAAGATGCGGTCTTCGGGCGTGGCGAGGCCGGAAACGGTCGTGACGAGATCGGCTTCGGTGACCGGAGTTTCATCGACAAAGATCGCGCCCTCAGGCGTGACGGCGACCGTGACCGGCTGGGTCTGGCTCGGCATATCGGCTGCAGCCGATTGCGGCACGTCGACAGGCACGCCGGCCGTCATCATCGGCGCGGCGACCATGAAGATGATCAGCAGCACCAGCATCACGTCGACCATCGGCGTGATGTTGATTTCGCTCATCACCGCTTTCCGGCGACCACGACGGCGGCGTCCGCCACCCCCGCCTCCACCGCCTGATACACCCATGCCCATATCAGCGGCTCCGGGCTTCGAGCTGGCGGCTCAGGATAGTCGAGAACTCGTCGGCAAAGCCTTCGAGGCGGCCGATCATCTTGCCGGCATCGGCAGAGAGCTTGTTATAGGCGATAACGGCAGGAATAGCGGCGACGAGGCCGATGGCAGTCGCAAACAGCGCTTCGGCGATCGGGCCGGCGACCACCGCGAGATTGGTCGAGGACGAGGCCGCGATATTGGTGAAGGCGTTCATGATGCCCCAGACGGTGCCGAAGAGCCCGATGAAGGGACCGGCGGAGCCGACAGTGGCGAGGAAGCCCAAGCGCTTTTCCAGGAACTCGCTTTCGCGGGAGATGGCGACATCGAGCACCTTATCGAGGCGCTGCTGCATGCCGACGAAACTTGCCGCGTTCTGCTCGTGGCTGCGCTTCCATTCCTTCATGGCGGCAACGAACACCGCGCCCATGCCACCCGAGGATTTCTCGGACTGCTGCTTGTAAAGTTCTTCGAGCGACTGGCCCGACCAGAAGGTCTTTTCGAAATTATTCATCTCAGAGGCGACGCGGCGATAGGCGATGGACTTGTCCACGATGATGGCCCAGCACCAGACGGAAGCGCCGAGCAGGCCGAGCATGACCGACTTGACGACGAAATCCGCCGCCCAGAACAGCCCCCAAATGGACAGGTCGGCATGCGGAGCGGCCGCTCCTACTGCATCCATGGCTTCCATGAAGTGATCCTTTTGGCCCGGCCCAAGTGCCCGACCCCATGCTGGGTGCGATGGGGGCGGAATCTGTCAAAATTAAGAGAAATGCTTTGCAATCCGGGCCTTTCGGTCCGCACCACAACGCAATGGTCCCTTTGACTCGATTATGGTGACCAAGAGGTTA
The DNA here is from genome assembly GCF_032907385.1 of Devosia sp. BK. Lineage (NCBI taxonomy): Bacteria > Pseudomonadati > Pseudomonadota > Alphaproteobacteria > Hyphomicrobiales > Devosiaceae > Devosia > Devosia sp. BK. Next base: position 223,031 of record NZ_JAIMBX010000003.1, on the reverse strand, counting down.
AAAAAGCGACTCCGCCGGTGGCATCGCGTCAGCTTTCGCCCATGAGCCGGGCGCGCAGGGATGCCGGCAAGCGTGCGGGGCCGCCGCTCATCTTGATAGAAACGACGGTCACACGCGCCGAAGTCAGCACGATTTGGTCACGGAGAAGTGTCTGTTCGAGCACAAGACGCACGCCCGTAGCGTCGGCAATGCGCGTTTCGACGGTGAGCAGATCATCGATGCGGGCGGCGGCGATGAAGTCGATTTCCATATGCCGCACGGCAAAGGCAAGGCCCTGCTCCATCAGCGCGCTGTGGTGAATGCCGAGATCGCGCAAGAATTCGGTGCGGCCGCGCTCGAAGAATTTGAGATAGGCGGCGTGATAGACGTTTCCCGAAAAATCGGTGTCTTCGTAATAGATGCGAATGGGAAAGCGATGCGGGGTCACGCGTCGCGCTCATCGTAGACGATGTGATCCAATTCGGTCGGTAGGTCTCGAAGGAAATCAGGGAGCCAGCGCGGCAGAAGGTTGAACTTTTCGAGTTCATCGCCCTCCAGAGGCACCCAGTGAAACTGCAGATCGTGCCCCTCGTCCTGACGTTCGAGCCAGGGTGACGTACCGTTGGGCCCCTGCCCTGGCAATGTCACGACATAGAAAAAGCCGAGCTCATGAAAATCCTCGCCCTCGCGGCTATAAAAACTTTCCGAGGTGGCGATCATCGGGCCCACTTCGGCCGGCATGGCGAGCTCTTCGGCAATTTCGCGGGTAAGGCTGAGGCGGCTATCCTCGCCCAGTTCGACACGACCGCCGGGCAGCATGGAATAATCATCCTCGTCTTCGCGGCAGATGAGCACATAGCCTTCTGCTATGATGATGCCCGCAACGCGAAAATTGAAGCGGCCTTCCTTCATGGGAAAGCTCAGGACATGGCGCGCGGTCACGCTGGACCTCCAAGTTCGATAAGGACGATTTCCGGCGGCGCATCGAAGCGCAGCGGCACGCCGGAATGGCCAAGGCCCCCGCCGACAACGAGGTGGCGACCGGTCTCGACAATATGGCCATGGAGGTAGCGGCGACCATATTTCGAGGGTACGACGGGCGCATAACCAAAGAACCGAATCTGGCCACGATGGACATGGCCCGAGAGGGTCAGGCTGACCCGATCTGGGACTTCGGGGAAAATGTCGGGCTCGTGGGCCATGAGGATGGCAGGCGCGTCATGGGTCATTTGCGACAGGGTGCGATCGAGATCGGCGAGCGATTGTCCGTCCTCGAATTCAGCGATCTGGTCGCCGAGGCCCAGGAGCCAAAAGGTTTTCGCATTCCATTGCAGCGGAATAGCTTCGTTGATCAACGTCCTGATCCCCACCGCCTCGAGCGCGCCCATTGCCGCTGGAGATGGCAGGGCTCGATGGCGCTTGCGGGCGATGCGCGGATAATCGTGATTGCCGAGGACCGCAAAGGTGCCGAGCGGCGATTTTAGCTTGGCAAGGACCGGCGCCCAATCGGAGGGCGGGAGGTGACGGCTGAAGCGCGGCCCTTCTTCGAAATCGCCGACTAGGAGGACGATGTCGGGTTGGATTGCGTTGGTTTTTTCGACGATGGTTTCAAGCGCATCCAAGCCCGTCCATGGCTCGGCGATATGAAAATCGCTGAGCATGGCGATGCGGAGTGTCAGATCTTGCGGCCAATTCCGCGGCTTGGGCGCATAGTGCCGCACGACGAGGCCTGGCTCGCCGATCCAGCTATGGGCGCCGAAGGCGTGAAAAATGCGCCTCAGAAGCGCGACCATCAGGCCTCGCCCTCGGGTTCCTCGAAAAGACTTTGCTGCATGCCGACAAAACCCTGCGGCACCGATTTGCCGAGATGCTGGAAAGCGATGGCCGTCAGCATGCGGCCGCGCGGCGTGCGCTGAATAAAACCTTGCTGAAGGAGATAGGGCTCGACGATTTCCTCGATCGCATCGCGCGGCTCGCTGAGGGCAGCGGCGATGGTCTCGATGCCGACGGGGCCGCCGCCGTAAAAGTCGACGATGGTGTTGAGATAGCGCCGGTCTAGTTGATCGAGGCCACGCGCATCGACATCGAGACGCAACAATGCCTTGTCTGCGAGCGTACTGTTGACCTCGGGCGCGCCCTCGACCAACGCAAAATCGATGACACGGCGCAGGAGGCGTCCGGCAATACGGGGCGTGCCGCGCGACCGGCGGGCGATTTCGAGCGCGCCATCAGCGGACATGGGCGTGCCCATGAGCCGGGCGCCACGGGTGACGATTTTGACCAGCTCTTGCGGCGTATAGAAATTGAGCCGCACGGGAATGCCGAAACGATCGCGCAGCGGCGTGGTCAGAAGTCCGGCGCGGGTGGTGGCGCCGACCAGGGTGAACTTGGCGAGATCGATTCGCACCGAGCGCGCGGCCGGACCTTCGCCAATGATGAGATCGAGCTGGAAATCTTCCATCGCGGGATAGAGGACTTCTTCGATTGCCGGATTGAGGCGATGGATTTCGTCGATGAAAAGAACGTCGCGCTCTTCGAGATTGGTCAGGAGCGCAGCGAGATCGCCAGCCTTGGCAATGACCGGGCCGGATGTGGCGCGAAAACCGACGCCCAACTCCTTGGCGATGATCTGTGCAAGCGTCGTTTTGCCGAGCCCTGGCGGGCCGACAAAAAGCACATGATCGAGTGCCGCACCGCGTTTCTTCGCCGCCTCGATAAACACTTCAAGATTGGCTCGCGCATCGGCCTGACCGACAAAATCGGAAAAGCCGGACGGGCGCAGGGCGACATCCAGCGAACCATCGCGCTCGGCAGCGGGAGACGTAAGATCGGTCACGCGAGAAGTTCCATTCCGGGTATGCGCTTGGCGGCGTCTTTGTCGAAGGTCACTATCTGCGTGCAGTCGCGTTGCAGGGCGATTGTGGCGATGATGGCGTCGGCAATATCTGCTCCAGTTCGCTCAGCGAGATACAACGCGGTCTTGATGGCGTCTTCTTCCTCGATTGCCAAATTTGCACTCATGAACAATCTGTCCAAAGCCTGGCGGACGGCCTCCAGCGGATACCTATAGCGCGACATGAGTAACCAGATGAGTTCGAGAATGACTTCACGCCCGACGAAAACTGGATCTTCGGCTGTGTGGCGACGAATGAATTGTTCCGCCAAAGCCGCTTGCGCCTTGTCGTCATTAACCAGGAGGCGGATCAAAATATTCGTATCGAGGGCGATCACCGTTTCGTGGCCCGTTCGAAGCGCTCCACAACGGCTTCGGCGATCGCCTCGTCCATTTCTTCAATAGTTAGATGCACGCCGCTCGGCGGCGGTCCAAGAAAACCCGCGAGATCGGCGGCATTGAGAGTTTTGGCCACCACGCGAATTGCGCCATTCTCCAAAATCCAGGTTAGAGGCGTGCCGTCTTTGATGCCGACGGCATCGCGAAGGGATTTGGGGATCGTCGTCTGACCTTTGCTGGTAACCACCGACCGGCCCACCAACCTCTGCTGAACGCCCATCTGAATGCTCCAAATTCCTTACAATTTAAGAATAGTAAGGAATTGCGTCTTGAACAAGGATTACTGGCTCAATTCCCGCAAACCCAGCCGAATGAGCTTTTCCGTCGCCGCGTCCTCGCCCTCTTTCGCCACCACGCGGGCGAGCGCGGCTGACGCCTGGGCGCTGGAATAGCCGAGATTGGTCAAGGCGGATACGGCGTCGGCGACATTGGATTTCGCCACGCCTTCGCCGAGCGCGGTCTGGAGACCGAGCGTACCCGCATCGATGCCGCCGAGAGCGGGGACCTTGCCCCTGAGCTCGGTGACGATACGCACTGCGAGTTTGGGGCCGACACCATTGGCGCGACCGACCATGGCCTTATCCTGCAAAGCGATGGCGCTCGAGAGTTCTGATGGCGACAGCACCGAGAGGATGGCGAGCGCGACGCGGGCGCCGACGCCCTGCACTGTGGTGAGCAGCAGAAACCAAGATTTTTCCGCTTCCGAAGCGAAGCCGAAAAGCCGGATCAGGTCTTCGCGGAGGATTGTCTCGATGAAGACCACGGCAGATTCACCGACGCGCGGCAGGGATTGCAGCGTGCGCGTTGAGCAGTGCACTTCGTAGCACACGCCGCCGCAATCAATAAGAACCCAGTCGTCGCCAAAGCTGTCAACGAGCCCCTTGAGCTTGCCGATCATAAAAGAGCTCCCATGCGGCGGGCCGACACCCGGTGATGTGCGTGGCAAATGGCGACGGCGAGCGCGTCGGCTGCGTCAGCGCCCTTGAATTGCGCCGTCGGCAGCAAGGTCCGAACCATCAGCTCCACCTGCTTCTTGTCGGCATGGCCTGTGCCGACCACCGACTTCTTGACGAGGTTGGTGGCATATTCGGCAACATAGAGCCCGCTCTGCGCTGGTGTCACCAGCGCCACACCGCGCGCTTGGCCAAGGATCAGCGCCGAGCGCGGCCCAGCATTGACGAAGGTTTCTTCGACGGCGGCTTCGATCGGGTCAAACTGAACAAGGACTTCCTTGAGCCCTGCCGCCAATAGGGCAAGGCGGTCCGCGAGCATGCCGTCGATCGGCGGAGTGACCGTTCCGGCCGCAACAAAGCTCAGGCGATTATCGAGCGCATCGACAATGCCCCAGCCACAGCGCCGGAGGCCTGGATCGATGCCGATGATTCGCACGGATTTGCTCATGGATGCCCTTCTAGCAGTTTCGTGCACCCTACCAAGTCCAAAGTGAACAAAACAGAAACTGCCAGCGCATCAATCAGGTGGATAGTTCAAAATTTACCCAAACACGAAACGGGGAATTCACAAACCGAGCCTTAGGTTGTTCGCGGGACGCAGAGGCGATTTGTGCATGATGACGGGGCTGGTGACCACGCTGCCAAGGCAAGCGTGGCTGAGGATTTTCCGGAAGACGTTTCTCATTCTGGGCATATCGATCGCGGCGTCCGTCGTCACGACCGTCGTGTTCATGGGCACGTTTTCGGCCGGCGTGAACATGCCGGGTCTCCTCATTGCCATCATCGTGCCCATCTGCATCGGCGGTCCGATGACGTTCATCTTTGCGCTCGGCGGCGAAAAGCTGCGTTTTGCCAATGACCAGTTGATGCGCCTTGCGAGCGTCGATGGGCTGACGGGACTTTTCAATCGCCGGGCTTTCACCCTCAAGGTCGAACGGCAATGCGGGTCATCGAAGGGCGCCGGTACGCTACTGGTCCTCGATGTCGATCATTTCAAATCCATCAACGACCGCTTCGGCCATGACAAAGGCGACGAGGCGCTGATCGAGATTGCCGGAGTGCTCGCCACCGCAACGGGCAGCGATGGTATTGCAGGGCGTCTCGGCGGCGAAGAGTTCGGGGTCTATCTGCCACGAATGGGGCTCGATGCAGCAGCTGTCGTTGCCGGACGCATCCGCGCAGCCATGGCCGATATCGTCTTCATGCCCGATGGCACGCCCTGTCCGATTTCGGTCAGCATCGGCGGCAGCAGCCACGCCAAATCCACGAGCTTTCGCGACCTCTATCGCGAAGCCGACCAGTTTCTCTACCAAGCCAAACAGTGGGGACGCGATCGCGTCGCCCTGCCGCAAGCTGCCTGACTAACGCCGCCCCTCCTCTCTTTCGAGTAAAAGGTTGCCAGCATGTTGTCACCGCGCACGGTCCATTCCATGCATAGCTGGTCGAGCATCGCCAAGTGGACGATCTTCGGCCCGCTGGCCTGCGTTATCGTCTCGGTGACCTATAATGCCGTGGTGTTTTCCAACATGGGCGACGAAGCGCTACGGCGCGGCATAACGGCGGGCATCGTTTTGCCCATCATGCTGGGCGTGCCGCTTTTCCTTTATCTCTCGCTTCGCTTGCGAACACTGGCCGTCATCAACCGGCGGCTGGGCCTTGTTGCCCGCACCGATAGCCTGACCTCTTGCCTCAATCGGGGGGCTTTCACTGCCAAGGTCGAAACCCAGCTTCTCGAAGCCGAAGGTCCTCTAGCTGGCGCCCTGCTCATCATCGACGCCGATAATTTCAAGGCGATCAACGACCTCCACGGTCATGACGCGGGCGATGAAGCCCTGGCCATTCTCTCGCGCGCTATCCGTTCGGTGCTTAAGCCTGGCGATCTCATTGGCCGCATGGGCGGGGAGGAATTCGGCGTCTATCTCCCCGGCCTTGATCAAAAGGAAACCGAGAGCATGGCCGAGCGCATCCGGCGCGGCGTGCAACTCGCTCACTTTGCGCCGCGCGGCAAGCCGCATGTGTTGACGGTCAGCATCGGCGGAGCGGTGTTCGCCGGTGCCGCGAGTTTCACCGATCTTTTCCGCATTGCCGACCAGCGGCTCTATGGCGCCAAGCATTCCGGCCGCAATCGCGCCGTCGTCATGCACGCCTATGACAGCCCGCCAATCGATCTCAGGCAGTCGGCCTGACGCCTTTTAGCCAGTCAGCAATTTGTGTTGCCGCTTCGGCTGGATCGAGGGTGGTGACATCGAGCGCCAAAAAAAGCTCGACGTCACTGCCAAGAAGCGGCTTGGCCTCGCTCTGATTACGCCGCGCCATTTCAGCATCGCGCGGTTTGCGCTTGGCGCCGCGACCATCGGACTGGATGCGGCGGATGTTTTCGTCGAGCGTGCAACTGAGATTCACCATGCAGAATGGTGGCCGTTCGCGACCGAGCGCGAGAAGCCGCTCCCATTCGGCATCGCCCCACTCGCTGCGACCGGCCAGAACGGTCGTCATCACTACGGGCACATTGGCAGGCAGCTTCCGGACGAGACCGTATGCAATGGCTTCCACGTCTTCGACCGCCTTGATGAATTCGGGTGATTTGAATTCGGTAAGGGCAAAAGCGACATTGTAGATCGTGTGGATGTCGAGCAGCCGCGCGCCGATCAGCGGCGCCAGTTCCTGGGCAATTGTGAACTTGCCGACGCCGGGATAGCCGTTGAGCATGACGATCATCTGCTTGTCCTCCATGGGAAAGATGGCAGAGCATCGGGCTCGGGCAAAGCAAAAAGGCCCGGGACATACCCGGACCTTTTTAAGTCATCCGCTTCCAACCGAAGATCACTCGGCCAGCTTGGCCGCGTCTTCGTCGCTCATGTCGAAGTTCGAATAGACGTTCTGGACGTCGTCATCTTCTTCGAGCGTGGCGATCAGCTTCATCAGCGTCGCGCCCTTGTCGGCGTCGATCGGCGTCTGGTTCTGCGGGCGCCAGATGGCTTTCACCGATTCAGCTTCGCCCAGCACCTTTTCGAGTGCGGCGGCGACTTCGGCCATAGTCTCAAAGCTCGTATAGACGTAGTGGCCTTCTTCGTCGCTCTCGACATCGTCGGCGCCGGCCTCGATGGCGGCTTCCATGACCTTGTCTTCCGAGCCGACCGTTGCCGGATAGGTGACTTCGCCGACGCGATCGAACATGAAGCCGACCGAACCGGTTTCACCGAGGGCGCCACCGTTCTTGGAGAAGTACGAGCGCACGTTCGAGGCGGTGCGATTGCGATTGTCGGTCAGCGCCTCGACGATAACGGCGACGCCACCGGGGCCGTAACCCTCGTAGCGGATTTCATCATAGTTCTCGCCATCGCTGCCCATGGCCTTCTTGATGGCGCGATCGATATTGTCTTTGGGCATGGACTGCGAGCGGGCATTGGTCACAGCCAGACGCAGGCGGGCGTTAAATGCCGGGTCGGGCATGCCCATCTTTGCCGCCACGGTGATTTCACGGGCGAGCTTGGAAAAGACCTTCGACCGCACCGCGTCGGACTTGCCCTTGCGGTGCATGATGTTCTTGGCGTGTGAATGGCCTGCCATTCTCGCACTCCGATTTTTTGTGAGTTTTGTTTTGGTGGCGCCTTATAGGCAAAGGCAGATCAATTGTGAAGCGGGACGCGCGGGTCTAGTCTTCGGTCGGACGCACGAAGATCTGGGCCTTCTTACCCCGGAGTCGGGTTGCGATATCGGTCGCGATGGCCATCGTATCGAGCCCCGAAATCTGCATGACGCGCATATCGAGCGGCGTCTGGATGACGGGCGATGTGACCACGTCATCATCGACGAGGACATCAACGCGCCTGCCGACATTCTCGCGCGAAAACTCAGCGAAGGTCGCACGCCCGTCGTCGGAGAGCGTAATCTCGACAACCGGCGTTCCGGTCATCGGATCGACGATGGGTCGCGCCGACATCACCTCGAGGGGCAACAGTTCGGCGGCGACGGCGCCAGCCACGAAAATCGTCGTTGCGAGAAGAGACACGATCGCTTTGAGCATAAACACCTCAGAATTCTGGTTCTGTCTGCGCTAGCACGCCGCCAATCCTAAGCGGCGCCACCTTCACGGCAAGACCCGTGCGCGGATCGGTTTCGACGGCAACACCACAGAGGGTCGCTTCCCCCTCTGCCGGAACGAAACGGCCATTGGGAATACCGGTGAGGAAGCGATTGAGCGGCTCCTCGGTTTCGGTGCCGATGATGGAATCGAAATCGCCGCACATACCGGCATCGGCCATGAATGCGGTACCGCCCTTGAGGACGCGATGGTCAGCGGTCGGAAGATGCGTGTGCGTCCCAACGACAAGACTGACGCGGCCATCGAGGAAATGGCCCATGGCCTGGATTTCCGAGGTCGCTTCGGTGTGGAAGTCGACGATGATGGCATCGGCCACCTGACCTAAAGGTGCATCGGCAACGGCGGCATCCACGGCGCGGAACGGATCATCGATGGGCTGCATGAAGACGCGGCCAAGCGCATTTATAACGAGCACGCGATGGCCCTTGCGACTCTCGACCAGCATCGCGCCACGGCCCGGCGTGCCCGGCGCGTAGTTGATGGGGCGGATTAGGGTCGGCTCGCGCTCGATATAACTCAGGGCCTCGCGCTGGTCGAAAGCATGATCGCCGAGGGTGATGATATCCGCCCCGGCATCGCGCAGGGCATGAAAGTGGGATTCGATGAGGCCCTTGCCATGGCTGGCGTTCTCGCCGTTGATGACGACGAAATCAAAACCATGCCGGGCGATGAGACCGGGAAGACGTTCCGCAATGGCATCGCGCCCGGCGCGGCCCACCACATCGCCCAAAAACAGAAACTTCATGCATTTGCCTCGAAAAACTGAACGCCCTCTTCGGTGATTACCGCATCGAGCGGCACGTCATGGGGCTCCCGGGGGATGGCCTCGAGCCTTTGAGCGGCAAAGGCGAGACCGATGAGCATCGGCTTTTTGGTGAGCGAAGCGAGTGTCCGATCATAATATCCGCCGCCATAGCCGAGGCGTGTGCCCGTGGCATCGAAGCCGAGAAGGGGCATGAGAATAAGATCGGGCGCGCGACGCGGCGCGGAATCGGCTGGAGCCAAAGTGCCAAAACCCGCTTCGTAAAGCGGCGCATCGGGGGCCCAGACGCGCAATTCCAAGGGTTCGTTCGCGCCGGTGACGACAGGCAAAAGCACCGTTTGTCCGCAATCCATCAGCTTGACGAGAATGGGTTGGCAGTCGGCCTCGTCGCGGATGCGCCAATAGCCGGCAATCGCATCTTCAGGCGCAAAGGCGACCTTATCGAAGAAATGGAAGGCGATCGATTTCGAGGCTTGGGCGCGGAAATCATCGGACAGGGCTTCGCGGCGGGCATGAGCGGCAATACGCAGGCCCGCCTTTTCCGCCTCGATCCCGTCACTCCCCATGCGCGCTGCTGCTCCGGTCTCGTCTTCAGCCTTTTGATCCGAAGCCGGGACCACTTCTGCAGACATGCAAAATTTTGTGCCACCCTGGCCGTGGGACATCTGATCCCGGGAACCTACTTACGTAGGTGGGCGCCGTATATCCAAGCCCACGGGCCTGGTCAGGGACAGCTCCCTCGAGATCGATTAAGGCCCCGGGGATATGTGTGTCCTCACGCGCCGGGCAGCCAAACAGATATAGGCGCTTCCCCGGCCTTGCGCAAACGCTGCGCGACAAGATTATCCACAGTCAAAAGCAAAAGGCCGGCGCCTTGCGGCACCGGCCTCGATCAATACGGCAACAGCCTTATTTCTTGAGCGCTTGGACGCCTGGCAGGGGCTTGCCTTCCATCCATTCGAGGAAGGCGCCGCCGGCGGTCGAGACGTAAGTCAGGGCATCCTTGACGCCGGCATGGGCGAGAGCACCGACGGTATCGCCACCACCGGCGACCGAAACGAGGTGACCATCATGGGTGCGCTTGGCAACGTGCTTGGCAATCGCGACGGTGCCCGCATCGAAGGGCTCCATTTCGAACGCGCCGACGGGACCGTTCCAGATGACCGTGTGCGCATCGTCGATCGCAGCATTGATGCGCTCGATCGACTGGGGGCCGATATCGAGGATCATGCCATCGGGATCGACGGCATCGACGCCATAAAGACGCGTGGGAGAATTGGCCTTGAAATGCCAGGAGACGACAGCGTCGACCGGCAGGATGATGGCGCAATTGGCCTTGTCGGCCTTATCCATGATGCGGCGGGCGGTATCGGCGAGATCCTTTTCGCAGAGCGATTTGCCAACGCCATAGCCTTGCGCAAAGAGGAACGTATTGGCCATGCCGCCGCCGATGACGAGGCCATCGACCTTGGTCACGAGATTTTCGAGAAGGTCGATCTTGGACGACACCTTGGCGCCACCGACAATGGCGACAACCGGCTTCTTGGGCTTGCCGAGACCAGCTTCGAGCGCTTCAAGTTCGCCCTGCATGGCAAGACCGGCAGCGGCGGGCAGCAGGTGCGCCAGGGCTTCGGTCGAGGCGTGGGCGCGGTGCGCGGCGGAGAAGGCGTCGTTGACATAGACATCGCCAAGGCTCGCCATGCGCTTGGCAAGCTCGACATCGTTCTCTTCTTCGCCTGGATGAAAGCGCGTGTTTTCAAGAACGAGAACCGAACCGGCGGGAGCTTCGTCGATGGCTTTCTTGGCCTCGGAAACATCGACCCAATCGGTCGCGACAAAGCCCACGGGATGGCCGGTTTCATCGGCGACGGCCGAGCAGACTTGCTCGAGCGAAAATTCGGGATCGACCTTGCCCTTGGGGCGACCGAAATGGGAGAGCAGCACCACCTTGGCATCGTGCTTGACGATCTCGCGGATCGTGGGGATCAGGCGCTCGATGCGGGTCGCATCGGTCACCTTGCCATCGGCAACGGGAACATTGAGATCGGCGCGCAGCAGGACGACCTTATTGGCGAGGTCGAGTTCATCGAGGGTCTTGAACTGTGCGGTCATGGCAAGGCTCCAAAGGGCACGAGATGTGGCTTTGGCCTATCAGAGGCCAGCGCGTGGGGAAAGCGCTCGCGGCAAATTTCTACAGCGCGGCGCCGATGATCCCGCCGCAGAGATAAAGCACCGGGCTCAGCAGCACGTGCGCCGAAAGACGCATCAAATCATCAACCATGACATGGCGGGCAAATCTGACGCTAGCCCAAGGCGCAACCCCCACCATGCGCACAATGCGCAGATGACGCAGAAGCAGCCAGGCAAGAAGCGCCAACGACGGCAGCGCCAGCAGCATCAGACTGTCGAAAAGGCCGGCCGCGAGCCAGAAAAGCGGCAACCCCGCCTGGAACCGCCGGGTCAGATGAAACATGGCTGGGCCCCTCAATTGGACAGCAAAAGAGCTAGGATGATTTGGTGAACACTTTGCGACGGAGAGCTGGCCATTGGACGCATAAAGCCCAACACGGCGATCATTTCCTCGTGTAGGAGTGCTCCGAACAAGGAGCGAAAATGTCGGATATGACGATGCCGGTGGCGGATAATCGCGCGGAGTTTTTCCGAGGCTTGCGCGTCTCCGTGCCAGTGCTGCTGGGCTTTATTCCCTTTGGTCTTCTGCTCGGCTCTCAAGCCGGCATGAAAGGGTTTTCGCCGCTCGAGATCGCCTTGATGACTGGCCTTAACTTTGCCGGCGGGTCCGAATTCCTCGTCATCCAGCTTTGGACTTGGCCGCCGGCAATTCCTCTGCTTGTCGCTCTGACCATGCTGGTCAACAGCCGCCATGTTCTGATGGGCGCAACGCTCGCCCCGACCATGCGCCATCTGCCGCGGCGCAAGGTGCTGCCCGCGCTGGCGCTAATGTGCGACGAATGCTGGGCCCTGGGGCTCGATGATGCGCGAAAGCGCGGCGGCGTCCTGAGCTTCCCCTTCTATCTCGGGCTCTCGGTAGGCCTTTATCTCTCCTGGCCGACAAGCGCGGCGATCGGCGCGGCTGTCGGGCCGAGTTTGGGCGATGTGACGCGCTACGGTTTTCACATGGCCTTTCCAGCCGTCTTTCTCGTCATGATTTTCGGCATGTGGACCGGGTTTCGCGCGGCGCGGCCATGGTTCGTCAGCCTCGTTATCGGCGCCTTGACCTATCTCGCTGTTCCCGGACCCTGGTACGTGCCGGCCGGCGCGCTATCCGGTCTTTTGGCCGCTTATCTCTGGGCGCGCTCGGAATGATCGACACGACCATCCTTCTCGTCATCGTGCTCATAGCGTCGGTCACCTATATGACGCGCATTGCCGGCTATCTCTTTCTCCGCAACCGCACGCTGAGCCCGCGCTTGACGCAGGTGCTGGAAGCGGCGCCGGGCTGCGTGCTGATTTCGGTCATCGCGCCCGATTTCGTCTCCGGACGACCCGCCGACCTCATCGCGCTCGCGATCACCGTCATCGCGGCGTCGCGCCTTCCCATTCTGCCCGTTGTGGTGATCGCCGTCGCCTCGGCTGCGATCCTGCGGCAGCTTCTCGGTTGACTTGACAGGCAAGGAGTAAGGCATGACCTTTCTGCCGAGGAGAAAAGCCATGACCGGCCACCGTATTTTCGGCGTCAGCGTTGCCAGCGTCTATCCTGCCTATATCGCTAAGGCCGAGCGCAAGGGCCGCACCAAGCAAGACGTCGACGAAATCTTCCGCTGGCTGACTGGCCATAGCCAGGACAGTTTTGAGCGCGAATTGGCCGACAAAACCAGTTTCGAGGACTTCTTCGCTAAGGCGCCGAAGATGAACCCGGCCCGCGAATTGATCACCGGCGTCGTTTGCGGCATCCGCGTCGAAAACATCGAAGATCCGACGATGAAGGCGATCCGGCAACTCGACAAGCTCGTCGACGAATTGGCCAAGGGCAAAGCCATGACCAGGATTTTGCGCGGCGAACACGCGGCCTCTTGACCCGTCCCCTGGGTCTGCCTCGATAGAGCGAAGGGTCAGCAACGAGGTGATTCCCGTGACCCAATCGCAAGCACTTCTCTCTCCATCCGAAGCCGCAAGGCTGCTCGGTGTTTCAAGTAAAGCTCTGCGGCTTTACGAAGAGCGCGGCTTTATCAAACCCCTGCGCGACGCAGCAGGCTGGCGGCACTATGGACCCGACCAGATAGCGCGTCTGAGGCAGGTGGTGGCTTTCCGCGGCCTGGGCCTCAGCCTCAAACAGATCGCCGGGGTGCTGAATGGCGCCAATGAGGGTCTCGAAGACGCGCTCGCGTCACACCAGCGCCAGCTCGAAGAGCAGATGGCCGGGACCCATGGGGCGCTCGAGCAGGTCAAACTCTGGCGTCGGGATTTGCTTCAGGGTCGCGTGCCGGATGTTGCAGAACTGATTGGCGATGGTCCTGCCATATCTTTGACGCTGCCCTGGCCTTGGGATGGTGAACGTTTCGAGCTCAAGCAACTAGCGCCGGTCACCTATCTTGTCGGACCACTCGGCAGCGGCAAGACGCGGCTGGCCATGGCGCTGGCGACAGCCTTGGGCGGCGTGTTTCATGGGCTGGACAGGCAGGCGCCGGAGAAACTTTCAGAAGATGCCGAGGCAGCCTTGGCCTGGCTTCTCGATGATGGCGCGACGGCGTCTGATCAACTGCGCGCCGTGGTCGCGGCGGTGACGGACACTGCGGCAGCCACTGTGCTCGATCTTATCGAGGACGGCCTCGATGAAGTGACACAATTGGCCCTGGGCGCCTGGCTCCGGCGGTACACGGACAATGAGCGGCCGCTCGTCGTGATGACCCGATCGAGCGCCGTTCTCGATCCTGATGCCGTCAGCCCCGGCCACGCCATTCTCTATTGCCCGGCCAATCACAGCCCGCCATTCGAGGTCATGCCGGTAGGTGGGACGCCGGGTTTTGAGAGCTTGGTGTCGTGTCTGGGTACGCCGGAGGCGAGGGCGCGGACGGCAGGGATGGTCGTGCGTATGGGGTCTACCCCTACCTAGCCTCCCCCTGGTAGGGGGAGGCTAGGTAGGGGTCGGCTGTCCGGCGGTTAGACCCGCTCGAACAGCCCTGGATAATTCACGACCACCCCATCCCCATCCACCTCCAGGACCCGCTCGAAATTCTCGGACTGGTACCGGAAATGGCCATCATCGAGCTTGGTATAGACCTGCTCGGCGCGTTTGACGGTCATAGTGGTGGCGTCGATCCAGACCATTGAAAACGTCTGGGGTGCATTCATCTGCCAAACGTTGCGCCAGATCGGCAGGGAATTGGTGAGGGGCGTTGGCCAGATGTCGACATCGACGCAGTTCTTGAGGCCCGAAATCGGCTCGGCGCGATCGTCGGTCCAGCCGCCCTGCCCGTCACAAAAAAGTTCGAGCGCCTTGCCGTCGGCGCGCTCGATCTTGAGCGTTCGCGTGTGGCCATTTTCGTCGAGCTTGATGCGGTAAAAGAGCCCAAAATCAGGGCCGATAATGGCGCCACGAATGCGCGTATCGCGATCATTGGCGACGACATGGCAATGTTCGAGAGTGGCAAGGTCGAGCCCCTGCCAGCGATAAGATCGATTGAGATTCACGTCTGCCCCCAGGCTGCGCTGCATTTCGAGCAAAAGCGCGCGGGGAAAGCAAGCGGGGACAATGCCCCGCCAGCATAATCAGATTGGAGGCGTCACGCCGTCGCGGATGGTGTGGAACACGGGCAAGACGCTCTCGAGCCGATCGGCATCGGTGACGCAGGAGATCGCCGTGCGACCCCTGGCGGTTTCGACCATGGAGAGCACGAGCCGGACGTGCTCGGCGCCCTTCTGCTTGGGCTTGCCGATAAATTCATGGCCAGTGTAGCCGTCGAGTTCGAACGCAGAATCCCCGACGAAATCGAAAATCTGCGACATGCCGTCCTTGGCCATGGCGAGCCAGGCGGGCGAGCCGATCTGTGCGTTGATCTCCTCGACGCTGAGCCCGGCATTGGCGGGGACATTCTGGAAACTCACCTGGCAAAGGTACTTTTCGCCTTCGAGCGGCGCCGGGTCATCAGCGGCCGATTTGACGCCGAAGGTGACGTCATAGGGCGGCGGGGACGTTTCGGCAGCAACCACGAATGTATCGGGCAGGTTCACAGCCAGCCCACTGGCGTCCTCCGCAGCAAGAGCGGGGACAGAGAGCATAGCAAGGCAGGCAATCGGCAGAAGACGCATGGCGTACTCCAAGAAGAGGGCTCAGGCCGGCGGGATAACGCCATCGCGGATGGTGCGGAATATATCGAGATTGGTGTCGAGCGTATCGGCCTCAGTGACGCAGCAGATCAAACTTCTCCCCTTTGGCGTTTCGAGGAAGGACATCACGGCCCGTGCGTCCGCATCCTGTTTCAACCGCGAGGTCACGATGAATTCCTGCCCAACAATGCCACCCAATTCGAAGGGCGTGATTTCGCCCACATCGACATCCTGAGACAATAGGGTCTTCATGTGATCGCGCCACCCTTCGGAGGCGACCGCCGTATTAAGTTGCTCCTGGTTAAATTCGGCATTGGCGGGATCAGGCATGAAGCTTGCCTGGCAAAGATAGGTCTCGCCTTTGAGCGCGACAGGATTGCCCAAGGCATTTTTGACGCCAAAGCTGACGAGATAATCGAGCGGCGGCAGAGCCTTCTCGACCACGAATGTCTTGGGAAGATTGACCGCAAGGCCCGTCAAATCATCCTCGACGGCAAAAGCGGTTCCCGACGACAGAAGCGCGACAACACAGGCGATTGGCAAAAGACGCATGAGCGACCTCCGGATCAGGCGGGCGGGGTAACGCCGTCGCGGATGGTGCGGAAGGTCGGCAGCATCTCGTCGAGCGCCTCTTCGTCCGCCACGCAGGAAATGGCCGTGCGACCCTTGGGCGTCTCGAGCATCGAGAGCACGAGGCGGACATTTTCAGCGCCGGGCTGCTTGGGCATGGCAATGAACTCATGGCCGTTGAAGCCAGCGCGTTCGAAGGGCGTGTCTTCCTTGAAGTCGAAAATCACCGACATGGTGTTTTTCGCAAGATCGATCCATTCCTGCGTTCGGACCATGGCATTGATCTCCTCGACGCTGAGGTCGGCGTTTTCGGGAGCCGGCGAATAGGCAACCTGGCAGAGATAGTCTTCGCCCTCGAAATTGGCCGTTTCGCCCGAGGCGGACTTGATCCCGAAATTGGCGGTGAAGTTGGCGTCGGCCGGTGTCGGCTCGACGACAAAGTCATCGGAGAGATTGACGGCGAGACCAGTCGCTTTGTCTTCAGCTGCAAGAGCGGGTGCAGCAAGTGAAAGGGCAGCGAGGCAAAGGGCGGTGAAAATGCGCATAAAAAAAGCTCCGCATGAAATACGGAGCAAAACTAGCGGACCGATTGGCACGAGAATGTGACCGAACAGAAAAAGCCCCACCGAAGCGGGGCTTTTTTGTTTGTTTAGAGCGTCTTGCCGAGCGCGACGGCCGTATCGGCCATGCGGTTGGAAAAGCCCCATTCATTGTCGTACCAGGAAAGGACCGATACGAAATTGCCGTCCATCACCTTGGTCTGGTCGAGCGCCATGGTGGAGGAGTGCGGGTCGTGATTGAAGTCGATCGAAACGTTGGGCTGTTCGGTATAGCCGAGGACGCCCTTGAGTTCGCCATCGGCATACTTCTTGACCATGGCGTTGATCTCTTCGGAGGTCACATTGCGCTTGGCAATGAACTTGAAGTCGACGCAGGAGACGTTCGGGGTCGGCACGCGGATCGAGACGCCGTCGAGCTTGCCCTTGAGTTCGGGCAGCACGAGGCCGATGGCCTTGGCAGCGCCGGTCGAGGTCGGGATCTGCGAGAGCGCAGCCGCGCGGCCGCGATAGAGATCCTTGTGCATGGTGTCGAGGGTCGGCTGATCACCCGTATAGGAGTGAATCGTCGTCATCATGCCCTTCTCGATGCCGAACTCCTTGTGGAGCACATAGGCGAGCGGAGCGAGGCAGTTGGTCGTGCACGAGGCGTTCGAGATCACCACGTCGTCCTTGGTGAGGGACTGGTGGTTGATGCCGAAGACGATGGTCTTGTCGGCGCCGTCGCCGGGAGCCGAAATGATCACCTTCTTGGCGCCAGCCTTGATATGGGCCGAGGCTTTTTCCTTGGAGGTGAAAATACCGGTGCACTCGAGCGCGATATCGATGTTCATCGCGGCATGCGGCAGGTTCGCCGGATCACGCTCTGCGGTCACCTTGATCGGGCCACGACCAACGTCGATGGTGTCGCCCGAAACGGTTACGGTATGCGGAAAACGGCCGTGGACACTGTCGAAGCGCAGGAGATGCGCATTGGTTTCGACCGGGCCGAGATCGTTGATTGCAACGACTTCGATGTCGGTGCGGCCGGATTCGATGATGGCGCGCAGGATATTGCGGCCGATACGACCAAAACCGTTGATGGCGACGCGAACTGCCATGATTTTACGCTCCTAGAGGGAGGGGAGGAGAAAGGGAGGCGCGGCTCTCTTACACTTGGGCGGTGACGGCTTCAACAACGGCCTTGGCCGTAATACCAAAGTGCTCATAGAGCGCTTCGATCGGGCCCGATGCACCAAAGGAGTGCATACCGACGAAGCGGCCCTTGTCGCCGAGGAGCTTGGACCAGCTCATTTCGATACCGGCTTCGACGGCAACGCGCGCCTTGGCCTTGCCGAGCACTTCGGCCTTATAGGCGTCGGACTGCTTGGCAAAGAGCTCCATGGACGGCACGGAGACGACGCGGGCCGAAATGCCCTTTTCGGTCAACTGCTTCTGCGCTTCGACGGCGATGGCCACTTCCGAACCCGTCGCGAAGATGACGGCATCGGCATCGGCCGGGCCGACAAGCGTGTAAGCGCCCTTGGCTGACTTGTTCTCGGTCGAGTTCTCGGTGCGGACGGCCGGCAGGTTCTGGCGCGACAGCGCGAGGATCGAAGGAGCCTTGTCGCTCTTGAGGGCGATTTCCCAGCACTCGGCTGCTTCCACCGCATCGGCCGGACGCAGCACGAGAAGGTTCGGGATGGCGCGCAGCGCCGTCAGGTGTTCGACCGGCTGGTGGGTCGGGCCGTCTTCGCCAAGACCGATGGAATCGTGGGTCATCACATAGATGACGCGCTGTTCCATCAGGGCCGAAAGGCGGATCGCGGGGCGAGCATAATCGGTAAAGACCATGAACGTGCCGCCATAGGGGATGAGACCGCCATGGAGCGCCACGCCGTTCATCGCCGCGCCCATTTCGTGCTCGCGGATGCCGTACATCATGTAGCGGCCCAGACGATTGTCGGCCTGGAAGGGCAGCGTCTCGGGCGTATTGGTCAGGTTCGAGTGGGTCAAGTCGGCCGAACCGGCGAGGGTTTCGGGCAGCGCCTTGTTGATCACTTCGAGCGCCATCTGGCTCGACTTGCGGGTTGCGACCTTTGGCTTGTCGGCGACGAGCTTTTCCTTATAGGCGGCAAAGGTGGCGTCAAAATCGGCCGGCAGCTTGCCAGCCATGCGGCGCTCGAACTCGGCCTTCTTGTCGGACTTGCCGAGACGCGCTTCCCATTCGCCGCGCACATTCTGCGAGCGGGTGCCTGCGGCGCGCCAGGCATCGAGAATGTGGGTTGGGACTTCGAACGCAGGATAGTCGATGCCGAGCGCCTGCTTGGCGCCGGCCAGTTCTTCGGCACCGAGCGGCGAGCCATGCACCTTTTCCGTGCCTGCCTTTTTGGGCGCACCGAAACCAATCGTGGTCTTGGCAGCGATCAGGGTCGGCTTGTCGGTCGAGGCTTTGGCTTCGACCAGCGCCTTTTCGATGGCGTCCTGATCGTGGCCATCGATCTCGATCGTGTTCCAGCCGACAGCCTTGAAGCGGGCGATCTGGTCGGTCGAGTCGGCATTGGAGACCTTGCCGTCGATGGTGATGTTGTTGTTGTCCCAGATCAGCACGAGCTTGTTGAGCTTCAGGTGACCAGCGAGCGAGATGGCTTCCTGGGAAATGCCTTCCATGAGGCAACCGTCGCCGCAGAGCACCCAGGTGTGGTGATCAACGATATCGGAGCCGAACTCGGCGGCGAGCTTGGCTTCGGCAACGGCAAACCCGACCGAATTGGCAAGCCCCTGACCGAGCGGGCCAGTCGTGGTTTCGATGCCGGTCGCGTGGCCGAATTCGGGGTGGCCGGCGGTCTTCGAGCCAAGCTGGCGGAAGTTCTTGACCTGATCGATGGTCATGTCTTCGTAGCCAAGCAGGTAGAGCGAAGAGTAGAGCAGCATCGATCCGTGGCCGGCCGAGAGAATGAAGCGGTCGCGATCGGCCCAATGGGGGTTCGCGGGATCGAACTTCATCACCTTGGTAAAGAGCACCGTGGCGATATCGGCGCAGCCCATGGGCAGGCCGGGGTGACCGGAATTCGCCTTTTCGACCGCGTCCATGGCAAGGGACCGGATCGCATTGGCCAATTCGTTCTGCTGGGCTGTGTTTGTCATCGTCTGGGCCGCTCTCTGATGCTGAGGAAGGCAGGGAATAAGGGGATGAGAGGCGCGAAAGCCTCCTCCCAAAGGCGGGTTTGAGGCATAACAGGTTCGGCCCTTGTGTCAATGTCACGAGGGGCCGCACCCGTCCACTTTGGCGCGTGTTTTGCCTTGGATCAGGCGGGCTTCCAGTTGCAAAGACTGTGGGGTTCGGGCACGCTCAGAAGATTGAATCGGCGTTGCGTTTAGGATAGTTGCGGCCAATGAGTGACGGACACGATGAAGACGGGCTCGTCGCAGCATCAAACCGCTTCGACAAGGCCCTTGGACGGCTCGACCAGAGCCTTGCCGATCTGACCGGCCGCATGCAGCGCCTGAAGCGCATCGAGGTCGATACCCAGCGCCTCGTCCAGGAACGCGCCCGACTCGCGACCGAACTCGACAAGACCTCCGCCCGCGCCAAGCGTCTCGACGACAGCGCTCATGATGTCTCGCGCCGGCTGGTCGAGGCGATGGAAACCGTGCGGGCAGTGCTCGCCAAGACGGAGTAGGCCATGCCCGAGGTCAATGTCGAAATCAATGGCCGCCGCTACCGCATGGCCTGCGAAGAGGGGCAGCAGGGCCACCTGATCGCCCTTGCCGAACGCTTCAACGCCAGTGTCGAAGGGCTGAAAGGCGCCGTCGGCGAAATCGGCGACACGAGGCTAACCGTGATGGCGGGCATCGCCGTGCTCGACGAATTGGCTGAAGCCGAGCGCAGGATTGCGGCGCTCGAGGCCGAGGTGGAGACGCTGACCGCAGCGGGCCACCAGATCGCCGATGAGCTTGAAGCGACGGAACAGGCTTTTGCGGGAAAGCTCGATCAGGCGGCGAAGGTGCTGAACTCGATCGCCGGCGTGCTCGACGAAACGGCGCCTTTGCAGAGCTGAGGCGTCGCGTCCCTTAGCTTGGTTGAGGCACAGTCTTCAGTTGTTTCAAAACCACCAGCTGTCATCCCGGCCTTGAGCCGGGATTCATCTTGAGATCTCAGAATGGGCCCCGGCTTTCGCCGGGGTGACCATCTCGGTCTTGGTTGTTTCAGTGCCGGAGTAAACGCCTTAAAACTTCGCCGTCAGCGGATCAGAACCCAAACGCCCGGCTTCATTATCCAGCCCATTGATCGCCGCCTTGTCCTCGGCGCTCAGTTCAAAGTCGAAAACGTCAAAATTCTCGACGATACGGCTCGGCGTCACCGATTTCGGGATAACCACCAGCCCCTCTTCGATATGCCAGCGAATGATCACCTGAGCCGGGCTCTTGCCATGGCGCTGGGCGATATCGGCGATGGTCTGGTCTTCGAGCATCTTCCCTTGGCCAAGCGGGCTCCAGCTTTCGGTGATGATCCCCTTCGGCTCATAGCGGGCGCGGAGCTTGCGCTGCTGAAAGCGCGGATGAAGCTGGACCTGATTGATGACCGGCAATTGCCCGGTCGCGGCTTCGAGTTCATCGATATAGGTGCCCTCGAAATTGGAAACACCGATCGAGCGCGCCTTGCCCTCTTCCTTGAGCTTTACCAGCGACTGCCAGGTCTCGACATATTTGCCGCGATAGGCCGAGGGCCAGTGGATGAGATAGAGATCGACATAGTCGGTGCCGAGACGCTTTAGCGACGCATCCATGGCGCGCAGGGTCTGGTCAAAGCCCTGATCGTCGTTCCAAACTTTGGTGGTGAGGAAAATATCGCCACGCGCGACGCCGGACTGGCGGATGCCTTCGCCGACACCCTCTTCGTTTTGATAGACGGCGGCCGTATCGATGTGGCGATAGCCTGTCTTGAGCGCTGTCGATACTGCTTCGACGGCGACATCGTTGGGCGTCTGCCAGACACCGAGCCCGACTTGGGGAATGCTGCGGCCATCATGAAAAGTCACGTGAGGTTGCGTGCTCATTCTGCTATCCGTTATTTTGGGAAAGAAGGTGGAATTGATCGTCACCTTACGATAAACGCGAAGAGCCGAAAAGTTCCCTCGGTCACTACCATACAAGATCATCCTTTCGTCTGATAACCCAAGGTCTAATCGACTAGACGGGCCGAAAGTCTAATCTTTAGGGCAACGTTCATTCCCCTCAGATTAAGGCCGGAGACCCGATGACCAAGTCGCTCAATGCCATTGCCCAAAAGCTGATGACGCACGGCCAGGGCATTCTAGCCGCCGACGAGTCTGAGGGCACAATTGCCAAACGCTTCGCCAAGATCAACCTGCCCAATTCGCTCGACCTGCGCCGCGACTATCGCGAAATGCTGTTCCGCTCGACCGAAGCGATGACCAAGTATATTTCGGGCGTGATCCTGACCGAAGAAACCCTCGAACAATCTGCAGCCGACGGCACGCCCTTCCGCGCCATTCTTGCCGATGCCGATACTATTCCCGGTATCAAGGTCGACCGCGGCGCCTTCCCCATGCCGGGCGATAGCGGCGAGAAAATCACCGAAGGTCTTGATGGCCTGCGCCAGCGCCTAGAGCGCTATGCGACCCTTGGCGCCGGCTTTGCCAAGTGGCGCGCCGTCATCACCATCAATGACGTGGCGCCCACCCGCAACAATATCCGCGCCAATGCACATGCCCTTGCGCGCTATGCCATCCTTTGCCAGGAAGCCGGCATCGTGCCGATCGTCGAGCCGGAGGTCGTCGGCGATGGCGATCCGGGCAATCACTCGCTTGAGCGCAGTGCTCAGGTGACTGGCGAAGTCCTAGAGAATGTCTTCAAGGAACTGCGCCTTGCCGGCGTCGATCTCTCGGGCATGCTCCTCAAGCCCAATATGGTCCTGCCCGGCGTCAATTCGCGTGATCGGCCATCGGTAGAGGAAGTCGCTAAGCGCACCGTTGAAGTGCTCAAGGAACACGTGCCAGCCGCCGTACCCGGCATCGCTTTCCTTTCAGGTGGCCAGACCGACGAAGAGGCGACGGCCCACCTTTCGGCTATGAACAATATTCCGTTCAAGCCCTGGCCGACGACCTTCTCCTATGGCCGCGCATTGCAAAATGTTGCGCTCCGCACCTGGGCCGGCCGCCGCGAAAATTTTCCCGCCGCGCAAGCCGCCTTCACCCATCGCGCCCACATGAACTCCCTCGCGGCACTTGGGGAATGGAACAACACGGTCGACCGCGCGGCCTGATCCGTTCGACGTCCCAACGTCACGACTTGCGTGTCTCCGAAAGGGGGCACGCCATTTTTGTTTGTGGGATTGAGTGGATATTAGTGCGTGCCGTCACCCCCTCCCTTCCTCCCCCATCAAGGGGGAGGTGTCGCATCGAGGGCTTGGTGAGATGTTGCCCAGATCACAAATCTGCACCTCCCCCTTGATGGGGGAGGCCGGGAGGGGGTGACCCGATGATGCGGGAGTACACCGCCATCACCCCCGCATTGCCTCCCCCACCACCATGCCCTATGGAAACCCCGTCCCTTTCTTGCCAAAATGCCAGCCTAGGGACCTCTTGCGCTTATTCCGGGATTTCCATGGCCCCCCAGCTTTATCTCATCACGCCGCCTGACCCCGATGCCGCCGACTTTCCGCGGCGGCTGATGGCTGTGCTTACCGGGCCCGAAATCGCAGCGCTTCTCGTTCGCCGCGGCAGTCTTGCCGATGCGGCTTACGCTGAACTCGCCAAACGGTTGGTGCAGGTTGGGCAGGCAGCGGGCGCAGCCGTGCTCGTCGAAGACGATGTAGCCCTGGCTCAGTCGGTCGGCGCCGATGGCGTTCATGTGACCGAAGGCGGCATCAAGGCTATTCGCGCAGCCGTTGCTGCGCTCAAGCCCGATGGCATTGTCGGGGCCGGCAACGTGCGCTCGCGCCATGATGCCATGAGCTTTGGCGAACTCGATATCGATTATGTTTTCTTCGGTCCGCTCGGCGGCACGCCCGATCCCGAGGCTGCCGAACTTGCGCAGTGGTGGGCCGAAACGTTCGAAGTCCCGGCTGTCCATTCCAATCCCGCGGCAGACGCCCAAAATCCAGACCTGACCGGCGCCGAGTTTCTTGCGCTCTCCGATTGCGTGTGGGCGACGAAAGACCCAACAGCCTCGCTCGCCGCCTTTGCGGCAAAGGAAAAAGCATGATCTGGCGCGCGCCGCTCCTGGCGCTGCTGCTCGCTTCGACCCCGCTGACCGCCTTTGCACAGGATGCCGCGGCGCCGACAGAAACGCCTGAAGCCACGACACCGGCCGAAGAAACGCCAGCGCCAAATTTTGAAGCGGCGCCGGGCGCGGCCGAGGATATTTCCAATGCTATTTTCGGCGGCGGAGCGGAGCCGGACTTTGCCTTCGGCGCCTTCCAGCGCGGCTATTTTCTTACCGCGCTTGAGCTGGCTTTGCCACGCGCCGAAAAAGGCGATGCGCCAGCCCAGACGCTGATTGCTGAGATCTATTCAAAGGGCCTCGGCGTCGCTCAAAACGACGAACGCGCCGCGGGCTGGTATCAGCTTGCCTCGAAAAATGGCGATACGCTCGCGACCTTCGAACTTGGCCTTCTCTATCAGGACGGCGTCGGCGTCGCGCAGGATCGCAAAAAGGCCGCCGAACTCTTTAAGCAGGCCGCCGACAAGGGCTATCCGCCTGCAAAATACAATCTTGCGCTGCTTCATGTCGAAGGCATCTATGCCGATCCGAGCCTGACGACCGCAGCGACCCTCATGCGCGAAGCGGCGGAAACGGAACTGCCCGAAGCGCAGTATGACTATGGTTCGATGCTGATCGAAGGCGCCGGCGTTGCGCCCAACGAGGCGGAGGGGGCCCGCTATATCGGGCTCGCCGCCGAGCAGAACCTCACCGCTGCCCAGGTCGATTACGCCACCCTCCTCTATCTCGGCCGCGGCATTGCCAAGGATGTAGCGGCTGCCGTGCTCTGGTATGAGCGCGCTGCCGAAGGCGGCAATCCTGTCGCACAGAACCGGCTGGCAAAGCTCGTCGCCGTCGGCGAAGGCACGGCGCTCGATCTCGAAACCGCTGCCATGTGGCGCGCTCTCGCGCGGCGGCAGGGCTTGTCCGATCCGACGCTTGATCGCCTTCTCGTCTCGATCCAGCCCGAGGCTTTGGCGCGCGCCGAAGAAAGGGCGCGTTTCTGGCCATCGGTGCCGCCGAGCGTCGAAACCATCGCGGTCATTCCCACCACGCCACAGACGGCAGGGCCGCAATTGCCGACCCCCACCGATATGGAAAATGCACCGAGCAAGGTCGTCGTGCCGAGCGTCGATGGCGCCGATGCACCGGCTGAAACACCTGTGCCGAGCGATACGCCTGTCGTCCCCACGGAAACCCCACCGGCGCAAAACCCTTGAACCGAGCAGGGTTCTGAGGCAATAAGCCGCCAAACTTTCAATCAGCGGCAGGGCTTGGCCCAAGTGAGGCCGCGCCGGGATGTCTCGTCCCGGCGGGTCCGACACACCGCTTGAACCAGCGAGCTTGAAAACAATGGCGCGTTCCGCCCTTCTCACCGTCATGGTCAATGCCGCCATCAAGGCTGGCAAGTCGCTGTCGCGCGATTTCAACGAGGTCGAAAACCTCCAGGTCTCGCGCAAGGGTCCGGCCGATTTCGTGTCGAAGGCCGACCTCCGCGCCGAACAGATCGTCTACGATGAGCTGCGCAAGGCGCGCCCGACCTATGCTTTCCTCATGGAAGAAGGCGGCGAGGTTGCCGGCACCGATGGCCAGCACACCTGGATCATCGATCCGCTCGATGGCACCACCAATTTCCTCCATTCCATCCCGCTTTTTGCCGTCGCTATCGCGCTGCAGCGTGGCGATGATATCGTGGCTTCGGTGATCTATAATCCGGTGATGGACGAGCTCTACACCGCTGAAAAGGGCGGCGGCGCCTGGCTGGCCGATCGCAAGCGCTTGCGTGTCGCCGAACGCCGGCACCTGTCGGACGCGGTCGTCGTGACCGGCATCAAGACGCAGGGCACGTCCAATGATGGTCTGCAGTTGCGCCAGCTCGCTCATGTCAATCCGGCCGTGGCCGGTATCCGTCGCTCGGGCTCGATCTCCGTGGACATGGCATGGCTTGCTTCCGGCCGCTTCGACGCTCTTTGGGAAGCCGGCCTCAAGCCTTGGGACGTCGCTCCGGGCTTGCTGATGGTCAAGGAAGCCGGCGGCCTCGTCACCGATTATGCCGGCCAGCCCGGTTCGGTGTGGAACGGCCAGATCGTTGCCGGCAACGAAACGCTGCAGGGCGCGCTCCTTAAGTCGCTCAAGGGTGTTCAGTGACCTCCGAGGGGTGATGTTCCTATCACCTCTGCGGAACCGTTAACCTTTTCCATTGTCACGCCATTCCGCCGCCTCTAGTCTCGCACGCAGTTGATTTGCTGCGCGAGGCAGAGGTTAAAGGCACGATGACGCAAGGTTACGATCCCTATCACCTCGCCAGCCCGGCCGTTTACCTCGTCAAAATCGTCATTTTCCTGATTCTGGCGGCACTGGTCGCCGCTATCCTCTCTCAACAGATCCTCACTTTCTTCTGGGCGAACCCGTTCATCAATTCGATGATCTTCTTCGCCCTCTTCATCGGCATTTTCCTCAGCTTCCGGCAAGTTTTCCGGCTTTTCCCTGAGGTAAAGTGGGTCAATTCCCTTCAGGACGGCGGCTCGAGCCAGGTGCGCCCTCCGATTCTGCTGGCCCCCGTTGCTGGGCTGCTCCGCGAGCGGATCGGCGAGGCGATCATCACGCCATCTTCCATGCGGTCGATCCTTGATTCCGTCGGCAACCGCCTCGATGAAGCCAAGGATACGTCGCGTTATCTCACTGGTCTTCTCGTCTTCCTCGGCCTCATGGGGACATTCTATGGTCTCCTCGAAACCGTGAGCTCCGTCGCCGGCGTCATCAACGCACTCGACGTCACCTCCGCCGACAGCACCGCACTCTTTGCCAATCTCAAGGAGGGTCTTGCCGCGCCACTGGGCGGGATGGGCACCGCCTTTTCGTCCTCCTTGTTTGGTCTTGCCGGCTCGCTGATCCTCGGCTTTCTCGATCTTCAGACGAGCCAGGCACAGAACGCCTTTTATACAGATCTTGAAGACTGGATGACCTCCATGACCGAGCTCGATCACCCGGTCAGCGCCATGCAGGCCAATGCCGGTGGGCCCGAAATCCAGGCAATGTTCGATAAGCTCGGCGCCAATATGCAGAGCCAGAATTCCTCGCAGAACGCCATTCGCGCCATGGCCGAACTGGCGCGCGGCATCGATGGCCTCGTCAAGCACATCCGCACCGAGCAAGAAGACCTGCGCGCCTATATCACCGAACAGAGCGAGACCAACAAAAAGCTCCGCAGCCTGATCGAGGCCATGCTCAACGAAACCGACACCACCGAGCGTCGGGACTAAGCCATGCCATCGAGCCGCTCGCGCCGCAGAGTAGAGGCCAATTACTGGCCGGGCTTCGTCGACGCGCTGTCGAGCCTCCTGCTCGTCATCATCTTCCTCTTGAGCCTCTTCATGCTCACCCAGTTCTTTCTGGGACAGGAGATCCAGGGACGGGACACTGCGCTATCGCGGCTCAATAGCCAGATCGCGGAACTGACCGAATTGCTACAACTCGAGCGCGCCAATTCAGGCGATCTCACCGATCAATTAGCGACGCTGCAGGCAACTCTATCAAGCTCCGAGGCCCGCAATCAGGATCTGACCTCCCAGCTAAGCGGCATCGGCGCCGGGCTTGGCGATCGCGACGCGACCATTGCAGGTCTGCAGGATGATCTGATCGGCTCGCAAAAGCTCTCCGATGAAGCCAATGCGCAGGTTGCCCTGCTCAACCAGCAACTAGCGGCCCTGCGCACGCAGATCGGGGCGCTTGAAGCTGCGCTCGAAGCCTCGGAAACCCGCGATACGGAATCGCGGACGCAGATCGCCGATCTCGGCCGCCGTCTCAATCTGGCGCTGGCCCAGCGCGTTCAGGATCTGTCGCGCTATCGCTCCGACTTCTTCGGGCGCTTGCGGCAGATTCTCGAAGGTCGCGCGGACGTCCGCGTTGTGGGCGACCGTTTCGTCTTCCAGTCCGAAGTGCTGTTCGATCCCGGCCAGGCCGAAATCCAGGCAGGCGGACGCCCCGAACTCGATGCGCTGGCCGATGCAATCCTGCAGCTCGAACAGGAAATCCCGTCAGATATCAATTGGGTGCTGCGCATCGACGGCCACACCGATAGCCGGCCGATTTCCAATGCCCGCTTCCCATCCAACTGGGAGCTGTCGGCAGCGCGCGCCATCTCCGTCGCCCAATATCTCGTCAGCAAGGGCGTCGCCCCTGCCCGTCTCGTCGCCGCCGGCTTTGGCGAATATGCGCCGCTTGACCCCGGCAATACCGACGAAGCGTTCAGGCGCAACCGTCGCATCGAGTTCAAACTGACCGAAGGATAAGGCAAGGCCCCTCACCCGCCGCACTGCGGCGACCTCTCCCCCGAAGGGAGAGGTGGGGGTTGCCAAAGTCGCGGAGCGACACCTCTCCCTTCGGGGGAGAGGTCGGCCTGTAGGGCCGGGTGAGGGGCCTTTTGGCCTTACTTGTTCAGTGGGTCAGGTCCGACCGGAACTGAAGTTTCGCGAGTTCCGCATAGCGCCCGCCCTTGGCAACCAATTCCTCATGCGTCCCCTGGTCGATGATGCGACCCGCTTCAAGCACGAGAATTTTGTTGGCGTCACGAATGGTGGCGAGGCGGTGCGCGATAACGAGCGTCGTGCGCCCGGCCATCAAATGCTCGAGCGCCATTTGCACGAGCCGCTCACTCTGCGCATCAAGCGCCGAGGTCGCTTCATCAAGGAGCAGGATCGGCGCATTTTTGAGGATCGCACGGGCAATGGCGAGACGCTGCTTCTGGCCACCCGACAGCATAACGCCGCGCTCGCCGACGACCGTTTGATAACCGGCCGGCAAGTCGACAACGAAATCATGCACCAGCGCTGAGCGGGCCGCCGCCTCGATTTCCGCGTCGGTCGCGTCTGGTTTGCCGAAGCGGATATTGTCCGCGATCGTCCCAGCAAAAATGGTCGGCTCCTGCTCGACATAGGCAAAGCGGTGACGGAGGTCGAAGAGCTTTGCATCGCGGATATCGACGCCATCGACCGTAATGGATCCGCCAGCGACATCGTAAAAGCGTTGCAGCAGCGAGAGGGTCGTCGACTTCCCCGATCCTGACGGACCAACGAGCGCAACCGTCTCGCCCTTGGCGACAGTAAAGGAGAGATCGTCGAGCACTTTGCCAGTCGCCATCGGATCATAGGTGAAGCTCACCCGATCGAAGGCCACGGTGCCCAGCGACGGCTGCGGCAGCGGCACCGGATTTTTCGGATCTTCGATAGCAGCGTCCGTATCAAGAATTTCCGTCAGCCGCTCGGTCGAGCCGGCAATGGTCTGGAGCGAGCCCAGAACTTCCGAAACGTTGGTCAGAGCACCCGAGGCCATCAAGGCATAGACCATGAACTGCGCCAACTGGCCCGCCGTGACCGATCCCTCGAAGACAGCGCGGGCGCCCCACCAGACAAGCCCCACAAGCGCACAGGTGCCGAGGAAAATAACAAGCGCGACGAGCAATGCGCGGGCGCTTAGGCGGCGAACTTCGGCCTCGAAACTTTCTTCGCTGCGCTCGCGATAGATTTCGGACTGGCTGGCTTCCTGGGTGAAGGATTTGACGGTGCGCGGCGCGCCAAGCATTTCCGTTGCCATGGCAGAAAGATCGGCCAGCGCATCCTGGGTTTTTCGCGACATGCCGCGGAGGCGGCGCGAATAGAGGACGACGGGAACAAGAATAGTCGGGACGGCGATAACAACAGCGGCCGTCAGCACCGGACTCGTCAGCACCATCATGATCAGCGCGCCGATGATCGTGACCATGGAGCGCAGAACCAGCGAGAAACTCGATCCCACCGCACCGCGAATAATGGCGACATCGCCATTAAGCCGGCTCGTCAGTTCACCGACGCGATTGGTATCGAAGTAACGCGCATCGAGGCGAAGGAGATGGGAAAACACCGCCTGGCGGAGATCGGCGATGACGCGCTCGCCGATGACGGAGATGAAATAAAAGCGCGCGCCGCTCGCAAGCGCCATCACGGCGGCAATGGCTATGATGATGAAACCATACTGGCCGACCATATCGAGGTTCTTCTCGATAAAGCCGCGATCGATGACGCCACCGAGCATGGCGGGAATCGCGAGGGACGTCGTCGCCGAAACGAGAAGAAAGAGCACGGTGAGCGAGAGGCGCACCGGATAGGCGAGCATGAACGGCATGAGACGGCGCAGCGGCTGCAGCCGCTTGGGCTGTATCCGCGCTGCCTCGATTACCTTTTCGCTATTGCTCTCTGCCGGAACGGCTTGATCGGTCATATGTGTGCGCCGTTCTCGTTGGCTGGAAAACCGCCCTGCAGCGGCCGGTTGGATATAGGCCCCGCCTTGCCGGGGAGCAACCTCGTGGACGAGGGTAAAATTGCCGCTCCCCTGCCCTTGCCTATTGAGGCTCCATTAGGTAAGAAGCCGCCCAACACCAGTTTCCAGCTCTCCGGGCGCCACTTCGCCCGTTCGATTTGAGGCGCAAGCGATGAAGTCCGATATCCATCCCGAATACCACACCATCAATGTCGTGATGACCGATGGCACCGCCTACCAGACCCGTTCGACCTACGGCAAGGAAGGCGATACGCTGCAGCTCGATATCGATCCCAAGACTCATCCCGCCTGGACCGGCGGCACGGGCCAGCTGATGGACCGCGGCGGTCGCGTCAGCCGCTTCAAGGAACGCTTCAAGGGCCTCGGCCTTTAAGCTGTTCTTGCAAACAAGAATTCGAAAAGCCCGGCCTTGCGCCGGGTTTTTTGTTTAACTCATGCACCCGGCGCGAGCGCGAAAACCTCGCCAGAGTATATACGAGCACGCACTCGACCTTCGAAGCTCCGCTCCTCAGGCTGAGGCCTTTTCCGTCAATGGGAAAACTATTCCGTGCGCTTGAACGCGGCGTGGAGGCGCGAAAACTGGTCGGCAATGCCGTTGACCTGGCCGGTCGGCACCTCTGGCAATTTGCCGCGCTCGAGCTGATCGAGCTGGGTGACCCGCTCGAACAGCCGATCGCCGAGGTCGATGAAGTCGCGAAGTTTGACCGGCAGATGATCATATCCCGGCCCGCCCCGCTCGGAAGGCGTTGCAGAAAACTGCACCTTTTCCTTTTCGGTGCGCGCATTTTCGCGGGAAATTTCGCCTTCATTGACCGCCCGCTGCAAGAGGAGCCATGAGGCAATCTGCATGAGGCGCGTCGTCAGGCGCATGGATTCGGTGGCATAGAGGAAAGCGGCTTCGCGCGGCAGGAGACGGCTATCTTCGCGCCCCTCCTGATCGAGATAGGTGGCGACGGCTTCGATCAGGCCCATGCCTTCGCGATAAAGCTGTTCGAACCCGCCAGAGGCTGCGATGCGCGGCCCGAGGGAAATGGCGTGTCGGCTGGTTTCGCTGCTATCGGCCACGGTTCATCCCGGCTTTGGCGTCTTTTGCGCTGAAATTGTCAAGACGGACGGATTGCGTCCATCATGTGCCTGCCATGGTAGGCACAAATGTGGCCCCCGTCACCTCCAGGCGCCAACTAATCTCAACAAGTGGTATAGGTGCCACGCCTTTTGCGAGAACTAATGCCCCAGAAAAAGAAAAAGAGCCGTGAAACACGGCTCTCGAAGTTTACAGGGAGGCGTCAAACAGAGGGAGAACCGCTCTGAAAAATCCAGAAGATCTGAATAAGGACACCTTAACCCGAACTCGTTAATTGCGTGTTAACAAGACTCGATTTCTTAACCCTGACGCAAACTGAAGATCAGATGCGGGCGGAGGCACCATCGAGCAGCGTGCGACCGGTCAGCGTGATCAGGGGCGTACCGGCAACCGTTTCGATCCACCCCTTGTCTTCGAGCTGGCGCAGGTGCGCGGTGCCGACCGGGATCTGGCCGCTTGCCAAAGCCTGGAGATGCGTAACTTCCATCGGACGGACGCCTTCGAGAATACGGTCAACCTGTGGTGTCATGCTCTGCTCTCCTTGAACGTCTTGTTAGCGACGGCGGAACGGGGGCTGCCAATAGCGGGCCACCTGCACCTGCCACATCAAAGTCTGAACCGGCGCCTCTTGCCATCCATGGTCTGTGAGATTGTCAGGGGCTGGGGCGTTAAGAGGCGTGCCATCTTCGACCCCGGCCAGACGCAGCGCATAGACCAGAGCGCAGGTGCCGGATGTCACAAAAAGTGCAAAGATGAACAAAAGGTTCCAAGTCATAACGGAGCCGCCTCCCGTGTTAAGAAAAGCTTAACCCAGCGCGCGGCGCAACCGAACCTTTAGTCTTGTTTAACCTTAATTCGCCGCACTCGCCGGCTCAGAACTTGAAGATGGCGTCGGCTGCCTTGCGGGTATCCCCACGCGCATCGATCGCGGCCTCGAGCCGGACGATCTCGGTCTTGAGAAGTGCGATGCGCTGTTCGAGCTCCGAAACGGAGAGCGCGTCGAGCACCATGCCAACCTCATGGCTCACGGGGATTTTCGCGCGCTGGTCTTGATCTTCCATTGGAGCCTCCGGAAACATTTGACCCCAAGATGGACGCGCTGCCCTTGCCGGGCAAGCCCGGTTTGCGTCAGCATGGACAGATGACCCAAACTGCTTCGCTTCCAGCCACCATGTCCGCCATCGCGCTCCAATCGCCCGGCGGCCCCGAAAACCTCGTGCTCGGCACGCAGCCCCTGCCCGCCTTGCGTCGCGGCGAGGTCCTGATCCGCGTGGCCGCTGCCGGTGTCAACGGTCCAGACCTGGCGCAGCGGCGGGGCCAATATGATCCGCCGGCAGACGCCTCGCCAATTATCGGTCTCGAAGTATCTGGTGAAATCGCTGCGCTGGGTGAAACGACAGGCCGGTATCGCGTCGGCGACAAAGTGATGGCCCTGACCAATGGTGGCGGCTATGCCGGCTATGTCGCCGTGCCCGAAGGCCAGATTCTTCCCATTCCGCGCGGCTGGAGCTTTGCCGAAGCCGCGGCCCTGCCCGAAACCTGGTTCACCGTCACCCAGACGCTCGTCATGCGCGCAGGTCTTTTCTCGGGAATGACTGTGCTCGTGCACGGCGCCTCAGGCGGCATTGGTGGGGCAGCC
The DNA here is from genome assembly GCF_032907385.1 of Devosia sp. BK. Classification (NCBI taxonomy): domain Bacteria; kingdom Pseudomonadati; phylum Pseudomonadota; class Alphaproteobacteria; order Hyphomicrobiales; family Devosiaceae; genus Devosia; species Devosia sp. BK. The sequence goes on along the minus strand of NZ_JAIMBX010000003.1, from coordinate 190,283 downwards.
ATCCAGATTGCAAAAATCATCGGCGCCAAAGCCATTGGCGTCACCTCGAGCCCCGAGAAAGCGGCCTATGCCAAACGGCTTGGCGCCACGGCGACGATCGACCGGAGCGAAGACATCACCGCCCGGGTGATGGAATTGACGGACGGCAAGGGCGCCGATCGGGTTCTCGATGTCGTCGGCGGCGATATGGCCGCGGTCAATATAGAGGCCTCGGCCCGCGGCGGGCATATCGTCCAGATTTCGACGCTCGATGGCGGCACGGCGCCGGTTCCTCTACGCTTGATGATGGCCAAGGGACTGACCCTTTCCGGCTCGACTCTTCGTCCGCAACCAAAAGAGATCAAGGCCACGATTGCCGAGCATATTGCCCTGCGGCTCCTGCCCCATCTATCGCTGCCCGATTGGGTCAAACCCAATGTCACGATCTTCCCCATGGCCGAAGCGAGCAAGGCACATGAGCACATGGAAAAAAGAAGCCATCTCGGGAAACTCGTTCTTCTGACCAGCGCCGACTGAGCCCAAATAAAATTTGCGCTAATTAAATGTTATGGGCTGGTTTCAGCGTTGCGGAAATGGCGCCAAAACTCTATATTGTGTGCAGTTCCCCCTCAGCATTTGGCTTTTGAGGCGGAGCGGTCCGGAGGAAAACCGGCCGCGCCATCAGGAGAGTTTTATCATGTCCCAGCCCCTACTCATGCCCAAGGCGACCGCTGTTTGGCTCGTGGACAACACCGCATTGTCCTTTGACCAGATCGCTGCCTTCTGCACGCTGCATCCGCTCGAAGTGCAGGGCATTGCCGATGGCGACGTCGCCTCGGGCATCATGGGCGTCAACCCGATCCAGAATGGTCAGTTGACCAAAGAAGAGATCGAGAAGGCCGAAGGCAATCCAAACTATCGCCTGAAGCTGTCCGATCCAAAAGTCCGCGTTGCTGCCGTCAAGCGCAAGGGTCCGCGTTACACCCCGATCTCGCGCCGCAACGAGCGCCCCAATGCCATCAAGTGGCTGACGCGCAACCATCCCGAGCTCAAGGACGCACAGATTATGCGTCTCGTGGGCACCACCAAGTCGACCATCGAATCCGTGCGTGAAAACAGCCACTGGAATTCGGCCAATCTGACCGCCATGGACCCGGTGACCCTTGGTCTCTGCAGCCAGATCGAGCTCGACCTCGAGGTCAAGCGCGCATCCAAGGATGCCGGTGCACCGAACGAAGTCGCCGAAGGCACGACCCTTCTTACCGCCGAAGAAGCGCTCGCGCGCGCCAATGCCCGGCAGGAAGAATATGGCAGCCAGGAAGACGATGGCGAAGGCCGTCGCAACCAGGGCCACGAAGACCTCGACGCCGACTCGGTCTTTTCCAAGCTCAAATCGCTCAAGTCCAACGCCGACGAATAATCGGCCCGGCCTTCAGCCCATCTTTTCGATCCCCGCCCTAGTGGCGGGGATTTTCGTTTGAAGGTCCAAATGTCTCAAAGACCGTCGCCCGGCTTGTGCGGGTGGCCGATATGCAGGCGAGCTGGATTGCCCGGACAAGCCGGGAATGAAGCGGTCTAGACCGCGGCTTCGTCCGCGATCTCTTCGATCGGGTTGGGTTGTTCCCACTGCATCATGATCTCGACGCTCACGAGAGCGATGAGAACCCAGAAGGAAAAGCTGATGGCGGCGGCGAAAAACCAGCCTTTGGCACGGTATGTCATGAGTACCAGTGTCGAGCCCAAAAGTTGCACCATGATTACTGCGCCGCCCCTCGCGCGAATGTGTGTGGAGCAATTGACAAAGCTGTCGCTTGGGAGTGGGGATAGAACCTCTTCCCGCCGGATTCGCCTTTCCATGATCGACCCCGTTTTCGTCACTGTCGCCGTCATCGCGGTGCTGATTGTTGGCCTGTCCAAAGCCGGGCTCCTCGGTGGCCTCGGCGTCGTCGGCGTACCGCTGCTGGCGCTGGTCATGCCGGCGCGCGACGCTGCGGGCATGATGCTGCCGGTGCTGCTCTGCATGGACGCCGTTGCGGTCTGGATGTATCGCAAGGAATTCGACCGCAATATCTTGAAGATCATGTTGCCCGGCGCCGCAATCGGCACCCTGCTTGGCTGGGCGCTCTGGGCCTTTGTCAGCGATGCGGTCGTGCTGCTGATGGTGGGCGTTGTTACACTGCTCTTTGTCATCGACGCAGTGTTCCCGATCCGCAAAAAGCTCGAAGGCCTGCCACCCTCAAAGCCTTGGGGGACCTTCTGGGGCGGCGTCGCGGGCTTTACGAGCTTCATTTCCCACACCGGTGGCCCGCCGTTTCAGATTTACGTCCTGCCGCGCAAACTCCCGCCCTTGGTGTATTCCGGCACGACGGCGGTGTTCTTTGCCATCGTCAATACCGCCAAGCTCATCCCCTACTTTTTCCTTGGCCAGCTCAACGTCCACAACCTGACGCTCTCGGCCGCTCTCGCACCCGTGGGGGTTATCGGGGTTTTCCTCGGCATCTATCTCGTCCGCCGCATCTCGATGAAACTCTTCTATCGCATCGCCTATTGGCTGGTGTTCCTGCTTGCCCTGCAACTGATCTGGGACGGCACCAATCGGCTTCTGGCGGGCTGACCTTCACAGCCCCGACCAAGCTCGCTAAGGTCCGCCCCAAATAAAAGCTTCGGAGTCGAGTTCGCATGAGCGCTGCTGCCCAAAAAGGCCACAACCAGTTTGGCAATCTCCCGGTTTGGGACCTCAACGATCTCTATCCCGGCAAGGACAGCGCCGAATTCAAGGCAGCGCTCGAAGAAGCAAAGACGCTCGCCGCCAAATTCGAGGCCGACTACAAGAGCAAGCTCGCCGACCTCACCGCTTCTGGCGGGTTGATCAAGGCGATCAAGGATAGCGAAGTTCTGGGTGACCTCACCGGCCGCATTGGATCTTTCTCGTTCCTCCAATATGCGCAGCGCTCGACCGATCCTGATCGCGCCAAGTTCATGGGTGATACCAACGAGGCGCTGACGAACCTGTCGACCCGCGTCCTCTTCTTCGAACTCGAACTCAACCGCATCGACGATGCAACGCTCGACGCCGCCCTGGCCGCCGATCCCGAACTTGGCCGCTACAAGACCTGGTTTGCCGAACTGCGCAAAGCCAAGCCCTACCAGCTCGACGACAAGCTCGAAGAGCTGTTCCACGACAAATCCGTCACCGGCTTTTCCGCCTGGAACCGCCTCTTTGACGAAACCATGTCGAGCCTTGAATTCGAGATCGATGGCGAAACGCTCAATCTTGAATCAACGCTCAACCTGCTCTCCGACCGCGACGAGACCAAGCGCGAAGCCGGCTTCAAAGCCCTCGCCAAAACCTTTAAGGCCAACGGCCGCCTTTTCACCCACATCACCAATGTCCTCGCCAAGGACAAGGAAATCTCCGACCGCTGGCGCGGCTATGAAGACATTGCTGACAGCCGCCACATGGCCAATTCGGTCGAGCGCGAAGTCGTCGACGCGCTCCAGGCCGCTGTCGAGGCCGCCTATCCGCGTCTGTCGCATCGCTATTACAAGATGAAGGCAAAATGGTTCGGCAAGGACAAGCTCAATGCCTGGGACCGCAATGCGCCGCTACCGACGAGCGACGAGCGCATCTGGGACTGGGACACCGCCGTCTCGACCGTCCTCGACGCCTATGGCCGCTTCTCGCCCGATCTCGCCGAAGTCGCAAAGCCCTTCTTCAATTCGGGCTGGATCGACGCGCCAACCGGCAATGGCAAGCTCTCGGGCGCCTTTGCGCACCCTACCGTTCCGAGCGCCCACCCCTATTTGATGCTCAACTATCTCGGTCGCACGCGCGATATCATGACGCTTGCGCATGAACTCGGCCACGGCGTCCACCAACGCCTCGCCGCCGCGCAGGGCCCGATACTCGCCAACACTCCTCTTACACTCGCCGAAACCGCCTCGGTGTTTGGCGAAATGCTGACCTTCCGCGCTCTCCTCGACAAGACCACGGACAAGCAACAGCGCTTTGCGCTTTTGTCCTCCAAGGTGGAGGACATGCTCAACACCGTCGTGCGCCAGATCGCCTTCTATACCTTCGAGCGCCGTGTCCACACCGCCCGCCGCCAGGGCGAGCTACGCACCGAGGAAATCAACCAGATCTGGCTCGACGTCCAGTCAGAATCCCTAGGCGATGCGATCATCCAGAATGAAGGCTACGACATCTTCTGGACCTATATTCCGCACTTCATTCACTCGCCCTTTTACGTCTACGCCTACGCATTCGGCGATTGCCTTGTGAACTCGCTCTACGCACAGTATGAGAAATCGAGTGAGGGCTTTGCGGAGCGCTATTTCGAGCTCCTCAAGGCTGGGGGAAGCAAGCATCATTCCGAACTTTTGGCGCCCTTCGGGCTCGATGCCAAAGACCCCAATTTCTGGACGCTCGGCCTTTCCATGATCGAAGGGCTGATTGACGAGCTTGAGGCAAATTCGCCCTAAGCTCCACATCTACAAACGACGCTATTTCGAGGAATACATGGCCACCAATCACCACCACCCCGAGCATCACTCGCAGCCCGTCCTGGAATCGGCGATGGATTATGTCGAACACGAGAAGACCTATAATGGCTTCATCGTCTCGGTGAAGTGGTCCATTTATCTGCTAGCGGCCCTTCTGATCATCCTCTTCTTCGTGATCCGCCCTTAAAGGGGCTTCAGTCAGCAGGCCATGGAATTGCCTGCCCGCCTGGCAGGCGGGAGGAGATTTTCATGAAACTTGCGATCCTGCGGGAAACGGCTACAGGCGAAAGCCGCGTCGCCGCGACGCCAGAGACCGTCGCCAAACTGATCGGGCTCGGTGCCAATGTGAGCATCGAGACCGGTGCGGGCCAAAAATCTCGCATCAGCGACGATCAATATACTCAAGCCGGCGCCGCGATAGCCGCATCGGCGAAAGAAGCCGTCTGGCAGGCCGATTTGATCCTTGCCGTGCGCCGTCCAGCGGCCGCAGCGCTTGCCGGGGCCAATCCTGGTGCGCTTCTGATCGCGAGCCTCGACCCCTACGGCCATGAGGCCGAGATCGCCGCCCTCGCCGGGGCTGGCGTCACTGCCATTGCGATGGAATTCATGCCGCGCATCACCCGCGCACAGGTGATGGATATCCTCTCCTCCCAGGCCAATCTCGCCGGTTATCAGGCCGTCATCGAAGCCGCCGCGCATTTCGAGCGCGCTTTGCCGATGATGATGACTGCCGCTGGCACCGTGCGCCCCGCCAAGGCCTTCGTCATGGGCGCCGGCGTTGCCGGGCTTCAGGCCATTGCGACGGCGCGCCGTCTCGGCGCTGTGGTATCAGCGACCGACGTCCGCGCTGCCGCCGCCGAACAGGTCGGCTCGCTCGGCGCAAAATTCATCATGACCGATGCGCTCAAAGACGCTTCAGGCACCGGCGGCTATGCGCGCGAGCTGACCTTGGCCGAAAGCCAGGCCCAGGCAGAACTCGTCGCCGGCCACATCGCCAAGCAAGACATCGTCATTACCACGGCCCTCATTCCCGGCCGCCCGGCGCCAAAGCTAGTCACTGCTGCTATGGTCGAAAGCATGGCGCCCGGTTCTGTCATCGTCGATCTCGCCGCCGAGCGTGGCGGCAATGTCGAACTCACCCGCGCTGACGAGATCGTCGAGCATAATGGCGTGAAGATCCTTGGCTTCACCAATCTCGCGAGCCGCATTCCGACGACAGCCAGCCAGCTCTATGCCAAAAACCTCCTCTCCTTCATCGAAACCCTGATCGACAAGACTGAGAAAAAACTCGCGATCAACTGGGACGACGAACTGGTCAAGGCGACAGTTCTGACCCGCGATGGCGCCGTGGTGCATCCCAATTTCGCCACCACGGTCACGGCGACACCCGCCGCCCCCGCTGAACCCGTCGCCGTAACCGCACCAGAACCAAAAACGCCGAGCCGGAAACTGGTGGCCAAGGATGCCCCGATCAAAACCGGCGCGACGCGCAAGCCGGCAGTAGCAAAAGCCAAGCCCGTCGCGGTCCTCGCTGACGAGCCCCTGGCAAAGCCTGCCCCGCGCAAAAAGGCGGCGGCAACGATCGCCTCCGAAGCCATTGCCCCTGCCGGCTCGCAACCCGCCGCCAAGAAAGCCGTCGCCCGAAAGGCCGCCGCAGTTGCTTCGACACCCGACGCGGCCAACGCGCCCAAGAAAAAGCCCGCCACAAGGCGGCCCATCGTCAAGCCGGAGGGGGAGCTCTAAATGGAAACGACTGCAGGCGCGATCGCCGACACCACCACCGCCATCGCCCATGGGGCGCTCGGCGGCGCCATCGACCCCTTCACCTTCCGCCTCGCCATTTTCGTCCTCGCCATCTTTGTGGGCTATTTCGTCGTCTGGAGCGTCACCCCGGCGCTCCACACGCCGCTGATGAGCGTCACTAATGCCATTTCCTCGGTGATCGTCGTCGGCGCCCTGCTCGCCGTCGGCGTGCACCTCGCGACCGACGCAAGCTGGGTCAGCAAACTCTTCGGCTTCATCGCGCTGGTCTTTGCCAGCGTGAACATCTTCGGCGGTTTCCTCGTCACCCAGCGCATGCTGGCGATGTATAAGAAGAAGGGCTGACGGTCATGATTGACGCCAATATCGCCGCCATCTTCTATCTCGTCTCCGGCGTGCTCTTCATCCTCGCGCTGCGCGGCCTGTCGAGCCCTTCGTCCGCCCGCCAGGGCAATCTCTATGGCATGGTTGGCATGGCCATCGCCGTGGTCACGACGTTTCTCGTCGCCGCCCCCAGCGATTGGGTCAGCTGGCTCCTCATCATCGTGGGCCTTGGCCTCGGTGGCGGCATCGGCGCCTATATCGCGCGCGAAGTGAAGATGACCGACATGCCCCAGCTTGTCGCCGCCTTCCACTCGCTCGTCGGCCTCGCCGCCGTCTTCGTCGCGGCTGCTGCCCTCTATGCGCCAGAGGCCTTCGGCATCATCGATATCGATCCGCTGACCGGCCTCGCCATCGGCACCATCCACGCGCAAGCCCTCATCGAAATGTCGATCGGCGTCGCGATCGGTGCCTTCACCTTCACCGGCTCCGTCATCGCCTTCGCCAAACTCAATGGCAATATGAGCGGCAAGCCGATCATTCTGCCCGCGCGCCATCTGATCCACATCGTCCTCGCCATTGTGCTGCTGGCGCTGGTCTGGGCCTTTACGGTCACGGCTAATCCCGCGCTCTTCTGGCTGATTACCCTGCTCGCCCTCGTTCTCGGCGGGTTGATGATCATCCCGATCGGCGGCGCCGACATGCCCGTCGTCGTCTCCATGCTCAATTCCTATTCCGGCTGGGCCGCCGCGGGCATCGGTTTTACCCTTGGCAATACCGCGCTCATCATCACCGGCGCATTGGTCGGCTCATCCGGCGCCATTCTCTCCTACATCATGTGCAAGGCGATGAACCGCAGCTTCATCTCGGTCATCCTCGGCGGTTTTGGGGGCGATAGCGCCGCTGCTGCCAGTGGGGCCGAAGAAGATCGCCCGGTCAAACAGGGCGCTGCCGAAGACGCGGCCTTCCTGATGAAAAATGCGGGCAAAGTCATCATCGTCCCCGGCTATGGCATGGCCGTCGCCCAGGCCCAGCACGCCTTGCGCGAAATGGCGGACCTGCTCAAAGCCGCCGGCGTCGAAGTCAAATACGCCATCCACCCCGTCGCCGGTCGCATGCCCGGCCACATGAACGTGCTGCTCGCCGAAGCCAACGTCCCCTATGACGAAGTTTTCGAACTCGAAGACATCAACTCCGAATTCGCTCAGAGCGACGTCGCCTTCGTCATCGGCGCTAATGACGTGACCAATCCCGCCGCAAAGACCGATAAGACCTCGCCCATCTACGGCATGCCCGTCCTCAATGTCGAAGATGCCGGCACCGTGCTCTTTATCAAGCGCGGCATGGCCGCCGGCTATGCCGGCGTCCAGAATGAACTCTTCTTCCGCGACAACACGATGATGCTTTTCGGCGATGCCAAAAAGGTCACGGAAGATATCGTCAAGGGACTGGGGCACTGACCCGTTAGGTCCCAAGCACCGGCCCAGTGCTCGATTGTCACGCCGGCTCAAGGCCGGGATGACATCGGGCGATTGACTGCTTTTCAGGTCAATAAGGCCAGCGCGATTGTCACCGCCCCGCCCACCAGCCCCATCCAGGCCAGCGCCAAAAACCCATCGCGCGCGGTAATCGCCAGCGCATAGACCGCGATGATCGTCCCCGCCCAAGTCGAGGTAAACGGGATAAATTCCAAGAGCGGCATGATCATGCCGACGAGCACGCAGACCACCGCCCCGATCCGCCGCATCGGCATGGAGGTCAGCAACTTGGCCCGACGCTTGACGACGCCATCGACCTTGCGGCTCACCGGCCGCAGAAACTTCAAGAGCTTTTCAGCGTGCTTGGCCGAAATGCACCGCCCGCGCAGCCACTTTGGCAGCCAGATCCGATCGCGCCCGAGAACGATTTGCCCGGCAACGAGGATAGTATTGAGGCCGATCATCGTCGGCAGACCCGGGATGATGCTGAGCGGAGAAATGACGATCAGCGCCGGAATGAGCAGCATCGGCCCGGCCGCGCGTTGACCGGCGATCTCCTGGATGAGGCCGATCGAAACGGCCTCACCTGCCTTCGCTCGCTCGTCGACCTTGCGCACAAGGCGGCCGAGTGTGCCCTCGTCGCTCATCGTCCCACCCTTTCCCTTTGAAAGGGGCAACGCCGCACAGGAATGCGGCGTTCCGGGTAGCGCTTTAGAGAACCTTGGTCACTTCAAGCAGGCCAGGCCGCTTGTCATTGGCAGCACTGATCGCCGCTTCCCCGCCGAGAACCACGACATGGCCCTTGTCGCGGATCGCTTCGACCGCCTCTGCCAGTGCGAGAAAATCGGCATTGCTGGTCCCTAGGATTTCATCGCGCCGCTGCTGGCGGATGGCGTCGGTCGTCCCTGTAAGAAGCCGCCACATGGCCGAATAGCCCTTGGCATCAACAAATTCGGGCCGATCGCTATCGCCGATGACGCCGATGATCGACCGCGTCAGATCGGTCTCGCCGATCCCGGCGCGCAGCGCCTTCGCGGCGTCATCGTAGGCATCGAGGGTCTTCAAGAGGTTGGGGTCGCGATAGGAGAGGAAGGCAAAATTGCCCGAGGAGAGATCGAAGCGGCTCGATCCGCCATAGGCCCCGCCCTGCACGCGCACTTTGTCCCAGAGATAGGTGGTGTTGAGGAAGCGCAGCACCACCGCCGAAGCAGCGGACGTCTCATAGCCCAGCGCCTTGAGATTGGCGCCCTTGCCGACATAATTCACCTGTGCCTGGATGACGAGCCCCTCGGATTTGGGCGCGGCAACAAAGCCCCAGTCCTGTTCGGCAAAGTCCCGCTGCGGCAGGCCCGACACAAAGCTTTGGAGTGAAGACTTCGCGTCACCCAGCAGGCTGCCATCGGCCGTCAGATTGACGACCATGCGGGCGCGGTTGAACAGCGTGTCGCGGATCTGGCAGAAGCGTGCTTTAACGCTCTCCCAATCGCTATCGATGCGCTTGACGAGGTCACGCAGGAACTGGAGATAGCTGATCCCGCCCAATTGCTCGGCGACCCAGCTTGCTTCCGTCAGCCCCGCCTTGAGGCGCGTGTCGACAATGGAATTGCCCGCCGGGATCATGCGGGCCTCGAAACCTGCCTTTTCCTCGAGCGCCATCTGGCGAATGCGATCGCGATTATCAAGCCGCGCATCGAGCAACACATCGCTCATGATGTCGAGCATATCGCCAAACTTGCCGGGCACCGATTTGCCCGAGAGGAAGAACCAGGCCGCCGTGCGGCCATCGTCGAGTTTGGTCGCCAGGCTCCGATGCTGGGCAATGCCGCCCGTCGTCCGGCCGATGCGCTGGGTCAGGCTGACAAAGTCTTCCTTGCTCGTACCCGTCTGCAGCACTGCCCGGCCAAAGAGCGGCAGGTATGGCAGCAGATCCGCACTCAGAACCTTCAGATCAAAGCCAAGATCGAGGTACAAAATCCCAAGCGTCGGCAAATCGTGGTGCAGGAACCGCGCCCCCGCCAGATCGCTCTCCTCGGTCGGTATGGTGCGAATTTTGCGGTCGAGATCGCCCAGCGTCAGCGTCGGAATTTTCGCAAGATCTTCCGGCCGATCGACCTCTTCCTGCAGGGCCTTCAGCCGCTCGGTACGATCCTGCGTCGCCTTGATCGCCGCATCGTCCATGGCAGCACGCACAGCGGCAAGCTTGTCGTCCTCGGCCTTCGCCTCGCGGGCGCCCTTTTCCGGATCGGCTTCGATTTTCGAGGTGACGCGATGCGGATTGTCGAGGAACAGCCGGCGGATTTCACGCTCGAAATGCCCCTGACCAGCCTTCTGCTTCAGATCTTCAAGCGCGGTCTCGAAAGTCAGCGGCGCCAGCGGATCGCCGCCATGCAGCCACGCCCCGAGCGCTGTGAACATATAGCTCATGCCCCGCGGCTGGCCGCCGGTGTTCTGTTCGCGTAGATGAAACTCGAACGTATTGAGCGCCGCTTCTCGCTGCTCCTCGGAAAAGCCAGTTTCCGCCAATTCGGCCAGCGTATCGAGAATGAGTTTTTCGACCTTTTCCGCGTCGGCAGGGTCGATCCCCTTGAGCCCGAAGCCAGCCATGGGCTGCTTCAGCCAGGTAGAAATCCCCCCGCCGAGCATGCTCTCGCCGATCGCGCTTTCGGTGAGCTTCTTCCGTAGCGGCGCGGCAGAGTTCCCGGCCAGCAAATAGCTTAGAATACCGTGGCTCAGCGTTTCCTCGCGGCCCTCCGGCGGATCGATCATCCAATTGACGCTGACCATGCCATCGCGGCGCTTTTCCGGGTCGATCGGGCCGGCATAGGTGCCGCTCACCTGCCGCGGCGCATTCCAGCGCGGCTGCAGTTTTACCTCTGCATCGACTGGCGCGGCGTCGAACTGGCTGAACACCTCATCGAGAATGGCGAGCCGCTTTTCCGGCGCGTCGTCGCCGGCAAACACCACGCGGGCATTGGAGGGGTGATAGAATTTCTGATGGAAGCGCTTGAACTGCTCATAGGTGAGCGCCGGAATATCCTTGGGGTCGCCGCCCGAGGATTTGCCATAGGTCGTATCGGGATAAAGCGCGCGCTGCGTCTGGTCGTGCATCACCGAGTCAGGCGAGGAAAAGACGCCCTTCATCTCGTTGAAGACGACGCCCTTATAAACGAGCGGCGCATCCGCGCTTTCGAGTTCATAATGCCAGCCTTCCTGCTCGAACGTGTCTTCCGTCAGGAGCGGGAAAAACACCGCGTCGAGATAGACGTCTACAAGGTTGTAAAAGTCCTTGAGGTTGGCGCTTGCCACCGGATAGGCCGTCTTGTCCGGAAAAGTCATGGCATTGAGGAAGGTGTGCATCGACCCCTTCAACAATTCCACGAAGGGCTTCTTCACCGGATACTTTCGCGACCCGCAGAGCACCGAATGCTCGAGAATATGCGCGATCCCGGTCGAATCCTCCGGCGGCGTCTTGAAGGTAATGCCAAAGACCTTGTTCTCGTCTTCGTTGACGAGGCTCAAAACCTCCGCCCCGGTCTTCTTGTGCCGAAACAGCTGCGCCTGCGAATTGATCTCGGCAACTTTTTCGTCGCGCACCAGTTCGAAAGCGGGATGGGAGGAAGCCATGAGAGCACTCTCAATTTCTTGTTGTTGCCGCATAACCTAGTTAGCCGTTGGCTGTTTCGCTACCCCGGTCGCAAGGCCGTGAGACATCTTTGGAGGATGCGCGATGAAAGTATTTGCAACTCTGGCCTTGGCCCTCGCCGGAATATCCATGACAGCCGCCGTTGCGCAGGAAAGTCCCACCTACCAGGACGACCGCTCCAGCGCGACCGCCTTGATCCAGTCGCTCTACAACGCCATCGACCGCAAGGAATATCTCCGCGCTTGGTCATACTATGCCTCGAACACCGTCGCCTCGGCCGAGGACGAAACGGCCAAGGCCGATTACGAGACCTTCAAGAAAGGCTACGCCAACACCGAATTCGTCACTCTGCTGACCGGCGAGGAAACCGAAGAAGGCGCGGCAGGCAGCACCTATTACAAGCTTCCCGTCGCCATCGATGCCGTCGACGGCGCCGGCAAGCACACCCAATTCACCGGCTGCTATACCTTGCGCCTCGCCCAACCCACCGTGCAGGACGCCCCGCCCTATCAGCCCCTCCACATCGAAAGCGGCGAGCTAAAACCGGCAAGCGGCGAATTGGAAGCGATCCTGCCCAAGACCTGCGAGTGACGAGTTTGGAAACGGCGGGGCTCAAACCCCGCCGCGGATTTCCGGCTTCACGGTCTTTTCGTACCAGTCGCCGAGCTGGTTCATCAGCGCCGGGAAGAGGCTCTTGCGCTCGGACGCCGCGACATTGTCGGCAATCTGCACGGGCTTCGAGACGCCAGCGATGATCGTCGACACCTGCGGGTGATCAAGAATCCACCGCAGGGCAAATTGGCTCATCGGCACGCCCTCGGGCGCGAGGCCCTTCAATTCCTGCACCAGTTCGATGCCGCGCTCGAATTTGATGCCCGAAAAAGTCTCGCCGACTGAAAAAGCCTCGCCGTCGCGATTATAGCTGCGGTGATCGGTGGAATCGAACGTGGTGTTCTTGTCGAACTTGCCGCTCAACAGCCCGCTCGCCAGCGGCAGGCGGACAATGATGCCGACATTCTTTTCCGCTGCTCGCGGCAGAAGCTTTTCGGCGGCGTCCTGACGGAAGAGATTGAAGATGATCTGCAGCGTCGCGCAGCCCGGCTGTTCGAGGCAGATCAGGCCTTCTTCGATCGTCTCGACGCTTGCACCCCAATGGCGCACGAGACCTTCGGCCTTAAATTCGTCCATCCAGGCAAAGATTTCGCCATCCTGCAAGACGCTGGTCGGCACGCAATGGAGCTGCGCGAGATCAAGGCTCGAAACGCCGAGGCGCTCGGCGGAGCCAATAAGGCTCTCGCGCACCTTGTCTTTGGAATATTTGTTCGGGAAAAGCGATCCAGAGCGCCCGAGTTTGGTCGCAACATGCACGCCATGTGCCTTGGCATGGGCGCCGATGCGGCTTTCGGAGAGACCGCCACCATAAACGTCGGCCGTATCCCAAAAATTGATCCCGGCCGCATTGGCGGCATCGAGAATTTCACCAGCCGCTTCGTCGCCCACTGGCCCGAAATCGCCGCCCAACTGCCAGCAGCCGAGGCCGATTTCGCTGACTTCGTAACCCGTCTTGCCCAAAATCCGCGTTTTCATACCGCAGCTCCCCAAAAGTCTGTCGCGCCCAAGCGCATGATGTCTTGCGCCCGCTTAGCACCTTTCGGCGCCAAAAGGGCTCGAAAACAAGGCATTGAATAGCAACGGGTGCGAAACGCCCGTTGATCCAGCCCTATTCGAAAAAGTCTGGATAATCGCTGATCGTCTGGTTGAGCAGCAGTTCGGCGCGCGCCAGATGCGCCCGCATGGCTTTTTCCGCCGCAGCCGGATCGGCCTTGGCCACAGCCTGGGCGATGTCCTTGTGCTCGGCAATCGCCCTCTGCGTCGAAGAGACGCCGAGCGTCAGATAGCGCACGCGGTCGAGTTGCATCTTGTGATCGTCAATCAACTGCCACGCATATTCGACACCCGCCAGCCGCGCCAGCGTGCGATGAAAAAGCTCGTCGAGCGTATGAAAACGCCTCGAATCATTGGCCACCGAGGCCGCTTCCTGGTCAGCAATCAGCGTCGTCAGCACATCGGCCGCGTCGTCCGTCGGCTGGCCCGCCACCCGGCGAATGATCTCGACCTCGATGCTCTCGCGGATAAAGCGCGATTGCCGCACGCCATCGGGCGAAATCTTTTTCACCACCGTCGCGCGCTTGGGCCGGATCAGCAACAATCCCTGCTGCGCCAATCGAATGAATGCCTCGCGCACTGGCTGCCGCGAAACGCCATAGCGCGCTGCGATATCGCTCTCTGAAATCACATCGCCCGGCTTGAGCGACATGGTGATGATGTCGTCGCGTAGTGCATCGACGACGCGCATGGCGATGGTTTCCTGGGTATGCTCCAACAAAGCTGCCATGGCTCAACGTTTCCTTCTTTTTCGACCAGGGGCCGTAAAGGAGCCATTGGCTCCATGTCCGCGTCGCCGTCCACAGTTTTTTGGAGCCTGACAGCTTCCATACCAGGCGGGCAATTCTCGGCGCTTGTCAATTCGGTGGTGGATGATGCCACTGGCCGAGGCCGTCGGCCAAAGCGTCAAACACGACGCGGATGCGCCTCGCCGTGCGCAATTCCCTGTGCGTCGCGAGCCAAGTTGGCACCGGCACGCCGGCAAAGTCGGGCCAGGCATCGACGACGCCTGGGGTCATGCGGGCGACAGTTTCCATCATGACCCCGAGCCCCAGTCCGCGACGCACCCAATCCCAGGCGACGATGCCGCTATTGGTCATCAGCGGAAAATTCGCCTCAGAAACGTCGATGCCGTGTCGCCGCAACTCGGCCATCAGCACCGGAATGCTTTCGCTGAAGCCGATGAACTCGGCTTTGCTCAAGGTTTCTGCACCGACTGGCTGGGCAAGTCCCGTCACAGACTTTTCAGCTCCATAAATTCGCGCCATCGCATCAGGAAGGCGCCGCGCGATTACCTCCGGTTCGCTCGGCGGGACATGGCGAATAGCAATATCGGCCCGCCGGCGGATAAGATCTTCCACCTCATTGGATGCCAGGACATCGATGACGAGCCCCGGTGCCACGCGCCTGATTTTCTCAAGCACGGGCGGCAGGACGAACTGCGCATAGACGTCGCTCGTCGTGATCCGCACCAGCCCTTCCACCGCCTGCGACTGCCGGGACGCGACAAGCGTCACAGCGGCCGACGCTTCGCCCATGCGCTGCAGTGGCCCCACCAGTTCGCGCCCAGCCTGCGTCAAGATCAGGTTGCGCCCTGCCCGCTCGAACAGCGTAACACCGAGCGACTTTTCAAGCGCGGCGACCTGCCGTCCAAGCGTGGGCTGGGTTAGGCCAAGTTTACGCGCGGCTGCCGAAAGCGACCCGGCCTCGACCGTCGCGAGCAGGGCACGCATCTGATTCCAGTCGATATCGGCGCGATAATCCATACATTTATGTATACTAATACTGCCTATTTCTGCAATTTTGTTCCTCACTTTTGGAGGCTAATGATCTTGCATCAAGGAGCAGGACCATGACCGCATCAGCTGTTTTCTGGGATCGAACCGCCGAACGGTATGCGGCCTCACCCATTGCCGGCGAAGCTGCCTATCAGACGAAAGTTGCCGCTACGCGGACGCTGCTGCGACCCGACATGGAGCTGTTCGAATTCGGCTGCGGGACCGGCTCGACGGCACTGCTCCACGCCCCCCACGTGCGCCATATCCGCGCCGTGGATTTTTCTGCCCAGATGATCGAGATCGCCGAGAACAAGGCGCGTGCCGCCGGCATTACCAATGTCAGCTTCGAACAGGGCGCCATTGAAACCGTGGACCTGAAGCCCCAGAGCCTCGACATGGTGCTCGCCCTCTCCGTAATACATCTCCTGCCCAATAAGGGTGCGGCGATCGCCAAGGTTTTCGCCGCGCTCAAGCCCGGCGGCTATTTCGTCTCGAGCACGGCCTGCATTCGCGAGATGGTGCCCGCTCTTGGCCTTGTCGCCCCTCTGGCAAACCGGCTCAATCTGAGTTTTCTGCCCTATCTCGATGCGATGAGTTCACGCCAGTTGCTTGATGCCATCACTCAACCTGGCTTCATCGCGGAGCATCAGTGGCAGCCAACCAGGAAGGCCGCGCTCTTCGTCATCGCTCGCAAGCCGGCACACTTGGCATAAACCACCTGTGAATTGAACGGCTACTTTGCCGAATCGGCGACCGAACGTGCTAAACTCTGTTTTCGCGTGTGCGGGAGTTGTGATGCAGGTTGCTATCGATATGGGCGAGGCCCGGGGTGCCGGCACTGCCCAGATGGATCTCGAGGAATTGCTGGCCACCCGTCTTCTGGTCCAAGGCAATTCCGGGTCCGGCAAATCCCACCTTTTGCGCCGCCTCCTCGAGCAATCCGCGCCCTGGGTGCAGCAATGCATCATCGATCCCGAGGGTGATTTCGTCACCCTGGCCGACAAGTTCGGCCATCTCGTTGTCGATGCGACCCGCAGCGAAGCCGAATTGACGCGCATCGCCAATCGCGTGCGCCAGCATCGTGTTTCGGTCGTCGTCAATCTCGAAGGCCTCGACGCCGAGCAGCAGATGCGCGCCGCAGCCGCTTTCCTCGGTGGCATGTTCGATGCCGATCGCGATTTCTGGTACCCGGTACTCGTCGTCGTCGACGAAGCCCAGCTCTTTGCCCCCGCCGCTGCCGGCGAAGTCTCCGACGAAGCGCGCAAAGTCTCGCTCGGCGCCATGACCAATCTCATGTGCCGCGGCCGCAAGCGCGGCCTGGCTGGCGTCATCGCTACCCAGCGCCTCGCCAAGCTGGCCAAGAACGTCGCCGCCGAGGCCTCCAATTTCCTGATGGGCCGCACCTTTCTCGATATCGACATGGCGCGCGCAGCCGATCTCCTCGGCATGGATCGTCGGCAGGCCGAGCAATTCCGCGATCTCGCCCGCGGCCATTTCGTCGCTCTGGGACCCGCGATTTCACGTCGCCCCCTGCCGGTGATCATCGGACCCGTCGAAACCTCCGCGCGCTCGACGAGCCCAAAACTGACCCCGCTCCCCGAGGCGCCGGTCGATGCTGCAGACCTGATCTTCACCATGGATCCGGACGAGCTCGCCCGCCCCGTCGTGCGTCGCCCGCCTCCGCCGCCACCGCCCTCGACCAACGATCTCCTCGCCCAGGTGGCGCGCGCCCGCGCCGAACGCGAGCCGGAGCCGACGACGCTTTTCCCCGAGATCGATGAGGCCGAACGCGAGGAAACCATCAGGACGGTGATGACCGAACTTATGAGCGATCCCGATGCCGGTTTCCGCAACACGGCCCAGCTCTATCAGGATTTTCTGGTCCGCTGTCGCATTCGCCGCGTGCCGGGCGAGCCGCCAGCCCTGCCCGCCTTCAAGCGCCTTCTCGCCGTCGCGCGCGTTTCGCCCGATGAAGCGACCGCGTCGTCCGACGGCTGGCAGCAGGCTCTGTCACTGTCCGAAACGCTCACCGATGACGTGCAAGGTGTTTTCCTAGTCGTCGCCCAAGCGGCGCTCACCGGCGCGCCCTGCCCGTCCGACGCGACCATCGCCCGGCTCTACGGCACGCATTCGACCAGCCGCGCCCGGCGCCTTCTCACCTGGTTCGAAGAGCGCGGCCTCATCGTCATCCGCACCGACTTCCGCAACCAGCGCATCGCCGCCTTCCCCGACCTCGGCGCCGAAACAGCCCCCGGCGATCCGGCAGGTCCGGATATGTTGGAAGACGAACGCGGCGCGGCGGAATAGGCTCTTAAGCCTCCGTCACCTCGGCCGCCCAGTCCACCTGCCGTCACCCCGGCGAAAGCCGGGGCCCATCCTGACATCTTAAGATGGATCCCGGCTCAGGTCCGGGATGACATCCAGGTTGGGCTGACTTCCCTCGACCAGCCTACCCCACCAACTCCGCCCGGAACGAGTACTTCGCCTCTGCCCCTGGCCCGAGCAGCGCGGTAAACGGCCGTTTTTCCAATTCGTCACTGCCGCCAACCTCAGCCGCAGTTCCATGCCACGGCTCAAGGCAAATGAACCCAGCCCCCGGCTTGGTCCAGAGCGCAAAGTTCGGGAGGTTTTCCCAGGACATCCGCACCGCCGGGCCGCCGGGGGCGCCATAGGTCAAACCAGCGCCGGCCCCATCTGGAAACAGCAGCGCATCCTTTGAAAAATCAGCATCATCGAGCGCCAGCGTCCCGGCCTTGAACGGCGAGGTCTGTGGCTCGCGATTAACGAGGCCGCCGGAAAGCTGAAACAGCGAGGGTTCGCCGCCATTATCAAGCGTCACCGTATGCCCCTTGCCTTCGGCACCCGGCAGCGGCCAGGCAAAGGCGGGGTGAAACCCGACGCCATAGGGCATGACCGTCTTGTCAAGATTGGTCACGGTCGCGGTGACGATCACAGCGCGCCCCTCGAGCCGGTGCTCGACATCGAGCCGGAAATCAAATGGGAACATGGCCTTGGTCGCTTCGGAGGCTTCCAGCCGATAGGTGCAGTGCTCGCGCCATTCTTCGATGAGCGTAAAGGCGCTGCGTCGTGCAAAGCCATGCTGGCCCATCTGATAGCGCTTGTCGCCAACGCTGATCACATCCATCGGTGCGCGCCCGACCATCGGAAAGAGGATCGGCGAACGGCCGGTCCAATAGGTCGCGTCCCCGCTCCAGAGCCAATTTCGCCCATCATGGGTCGAGAGCGACTGCATCTCCGCGCCGAGCGCGGCCACGTCAACGGTCAGCTCACTATTGCTGATTCGAGTGAGTTGCATGCGTCCTCCGGAAGCTTTGGATTGGGCAGCGGATCCTAGCCTGCGAAGAGGATCGAGGAAACCACTGTAGAGCGATATCTTGAGTGATTAGCAGGGGCCGAGTAAGCAGCGGGTAAAGGACCGCTCATGATCTTGCCGCCGCTGCCCATCGATGCTGCCCTGCCCGCCTTGGCCGATGCCCTCGCCAACGGAACCAGCGCCGTGCTCGTCGCCCAGCCCGGCGCCGGCAAGACGACACGCGTGCCATTGGCGCTCCTCGATGCACCCTGGCGCGGCGATGGCCGCATCATCGTCCTCGAACCCCGCCGCCTCGCCGCCCGCGCCGCCGCCCGCCAGATGGCAAAACTTCTCGGCGAAACTGTCGGGGACACGGTCGGCTATCGCGTTCGCATGGAATCCAAAATCTCGGCCAAAACCCGCATCGAGGTCGTCACCGAGGGCGTCTTTACCCGCATGCTGCAGGACGATCCGGAACTGAGCGGCACGGCCGCCGTCATCTTCGACGAATTCCACGAGCGCAGCCTCGATGCCGATCTTGGCCTTGCTTTGGCGCTCGACGCCCGTGCCCTCCGCCCCGATCTAAGGCTCCTCGTCATGTCCGCCACCATCGATGGCGCCCGCGTCGCCGCACTCCTTGATGGCGCCCCGGTCATCGATAGCCCCGGCCGGACCTTTCCCGTCGAAACCATCTATGCCGAGCCCGATCCATTGGAGCGGCTCGAAGACCAAGTCACTAAATCCGTGCTCCGCGCCCTTCGCGAGCATGAGGGCTCGGTACTCGTTTTCCTGCCGGGCCAAGGCGAAATCACCCGCACCGCCGAGCGCCTCGCCGGCCGCCTGCCGCAAGACACCGACCTCGCACCGCTTTACGGCCAGTTGACGCCGGCCGAGCAGGACGCCGCCATCCAGCCTGCTCCGGCAGGCCGCCGCAAGGTCGTCCTCGCCACCTCGATCGCCGAAACCTCCCTCACTATCGAAGGCGTGCGCATCGTTATCGATGCCGGCTTCCGCCGCGTGCCTGTCTATGAACCGGCGACAGGCCTCACGACCCTTGCCACCCAGCGCGTCTCCCGTGCCGCCGCCGATCAGCGGCGCGGTCGTGCCGGCCGTACCGCGCCGGGCATTGCCATCCGCCTCTGGAACGAAGGCCAAACTTCGGCCCTAGAAGCCTTCGACACGCCCGAAATCCTCGCCGCCGACCTCTCAAGCCTCGTGCTCGATCTCGCGGCCTGGGGCGTCGCCGATCCCGCCACGCTCGCCTTTCTCGATGCACCGCCCCCGCCCGCCTGGAAGGAAGCCAAGGCCCTTCTCACCCGGCTCGATGCCATCGATACAGATGGCCGTCTGCCCCCCGCTGGCAAAGCCCTCGCTAAACTGCCGCTCCATCCGCGCCTCGCCCATATGGTCGTTGCTGGCGCGGAAGATGGCGACGCGAAAACCGCAGCTGAACTCGCCGTGCTGATCAGCGAGCGCGGCCTGGGCGGCGAAGACACCGACCTCGCCCGCCGTCTCGACCGCTTCCGCACCGATCGCTCCCGCCGCGCCGACGATGCCCGCACCCTTGCATCGCGCTGGGCCAAGCTCGCGGGTGGACGGAATGACGAGCCGCGCGACCCCGGCCATCACCTCGCCCGCGCTTTCCCCGATCGCGTCGCCCAGCCCGCCGGTCCCCGCGGCCGCTTCCGCCTCGCCAATGGCCGCCAGGCGCAGCTCGATGAAACCCACGCCCTCGCCGGCGCGCCCTTCCTCGTCGTCGCCGACGTCACCGGCAGCGCCACCCAAGGCCGCATCCGCTCCGCCGCTGCGCTCGACCCCGCCGATCTCGACGCGCTCTTCGGTCATCACATCACGAGTGAAACGACGCTCACCTTCGACCCCGCCTCCGGCGCGGTCCGCGCCCGCCGCCAGCGCCGCCTCGATGCCCTGCGCCTCGCCGACGAACCCGCGCCCGTCACCGATCTCGAAAAAGCCGCCACCCTCCTCGCCGAGGCCGCCGTCAAACGGCCTGACACCTTGCCCTGGACCAAGGACCAAAAAGCCCTCCGCGCCCGCGCCAGCTTTTTGAGACAGACCCTTGGCGATGAGTGGCCCGATCTATCCGATGCAGCCCTGGCCAGTGACCCGGCCTGGCTCACCCCCCATATCCTCGGCGAAACAAAACTCAGCGCCATCTCCGCCGACCATCTCGGCCAAGCGCTCGACGGCCTCTTGCCCTGGGCCAAAAAACAAGAGATCGAAAAGCTTCTGCCCAGCCACTTTTCCGCGCCCTCGGGCAGTCACCTCCCCATCGATTACGCGTCCGAAAACGGCCCGGCCCTCGAAATCCGCGTCCAGGAACTGTTCGGCCTCGACCGCCACCCCAGCATCGCCAATGGCCGCATACCGCTCTTGCTGGTGCTCCTCTCCCCCGCCCATCGCCCGATCCAGACGACCCGCGACCTCCCCGGCTTCTGGCGCGGCAGCTGGAAAGACGTCGCCAAGGATTTGAAGGGCCGCTACCCCCGCCACCCCTGGCCCGAAGACCCGATCGCAGCGCCTGCAACGAGCCGCGCGAAACCACGCGGGACGTGACTGGCTCACCGCCAACCGCCTCCTTCGTCATTGCCCGGCTCGTCCGGGCAATCCATCCCGCCTCCGCAGGGACCACCGGGACAAGCCCGGTAGTGACGACATGCTCAAAAATCGCAACAAAAAACCCGCGGCTCGCACCGCGGGTTCTGTTCGTTCAAGCCGGCGTAAAATTCAGCGCCACGCCATTGATGCAATAGCGTCGCCCGGTGGGGGGTGGACCATCGGGGAACACATGCCCCAGATGGCTGCCGCAGGTCGCGCAGTGCACTTCCTCGCGCACCATGCCGTGGCTGCGGTCGATCGTGCTTTCAACCGATCCCGGCAGCGGGTCATTGAAGCTCGGCCAGCCCGTGCCGCTTTCAAATTTCAGCGTCGAACCAAACAGCGGCGTATCGCAGCCGGCGCAGGAAAAAGTCCCCTCGCGCTCTTCGTGCAGCAGCGCGCAACTGCCGGGCCGTTCGGTGCCGTGCTGGCGCATGATATAGTACTGCTCGGGCGTCAGGCGCTCTTTCCATTCCGCATCGGTCCGGGTCACCGGGAAGGCATGGGCATCCATGGCATCACTCCTTTGTCGCACTGTCATTTGCTGCAGATATAGGATTAGTTACGTCCATCCGCCAGCATTGCGATCCATCACATCGCGCTGACCAACCCCGCATTGCCGCCCGCTCATCTACCTTTCCGGCGGCAGGTCTTCGTCCTGAGGTTTTCGTGTCCGACCATATCGTGAGGGACATTGCCGCCCTCGAAGCGCTCTATCAGCCCGCCCCTGCCGCCGCCTCGACCGTCAAGGTCGCTCACACGATGACCCCTGATTACAGGCGCCTGATCGAAGCGAGCCCCTTTGCAGCGCTCGCCACCGTCGGCCCCGAGGGGATCGATTGCTCGCCCCGCGGCGACAAAGCCGGCTTCGTCCGTATTGCCGATGACAAGACCCTGATGATGCCCGACCGGCGCGGCAACAACCGCATCGATTCCCTCCGCAACATCGTCCGCGATCCGCGCTGCGCCTTTCTGTTTCTTCTCCCCGGCTCCGGCACCACAATGCGCGTCAATGGCCAAGCGCATCTCTCGATCGACCCGGACCTCCTCGAAAGCTTTGCCGTCGACGAAAAAGCCCCGCGGACCGTCATCGTCCTCAAAATCGAAGAACTCTACTTCCAGTGCGCCCGCGCCATCATCCGCTCCGAACTCTGGAACCCGGCGCGCCACATCGACCCGACAACGCTCCCCACTCCCGGCGAAATCCTCGCCGGCATGACGAAAAACGAAGTGGGCGGGGAGAGCTACGACAAAGCCTGGCCCGAGCGCGCCAAAGCCACCATGTGGTAAGCGTCACCCAGCTTCCGGCTCCGCCCGGCGCCTCGCGAAGAAAATCGTCACGGTGACACCTTCATCGGGCCGCGAGCGTACATCGAGGCGTGCCCCGGCATTTTCCTTGAGCGTATGGACGATCAGCGCACTGAGCTTACCATCCTTGGGCCAAGTTGCCCCATCTGGCAAACCCACGCCATCATCGGCCACGATCACCTTGCAGCCGGTCTCATCGACCAGCGCATGCACCTTGATCGTCCCGCCGCGGCCTTCGGGAAAGGCGTGCTTGAGTGCGTTGGTCATAAGCTCGTTGACGACAAGCCCGGTCGGCATTGCCACATTGATCGAGCAAGGCCAGCTATCGACCTGCAGATTGAGGCGAATGCCCTCCGAGGCCTGCGCCGCCATGACGGCGGATGCCACCTGGCTGAGATAGGCACCGAGATCGATGCCCTCGTCGGTATTTTCCTCGTAAAGCGCGGTGTAGAGCAGCGAGAGCGAATTTATCCGTCCGGCCAAACGCTGAAATGCCTCGCCATGGTCATCTGGCAGCTGCCGCGCTTCGAGGCGGATAAGTGCCGTGATCATCTGCAGGTTGTTCTTGACCCGGTGCTGCAGCTCGCGCAGCAGCGTGTCCTTTTCCTGCAATTGGCTGAGGAGATCGTCCGTACGTCCAGGCAATGGCGCGACGGCAAGAAGACGAAAGCGCTTCGTCCCATCATCGTCTTCGATCACGCTTGTCCAGGCTTCGATATGGTGGCCGTTGCGGCAATGAAACCCACCAATATGGTCTTCGCCCGAAACTGCCATCTTTGACAGCATGACGTTGCTGCCGTCGGCCTGAGCGCAATCAGGCAGGCTTTCCCATTCCTTACCAAGAATTGACTCGTCAACCCCGACCAGCGCGCCGAACGTTTCATTGAAATAGGTAATTCGCTCGTTGGGCTGCAATGCGGAGATGGCGACGCCAAGCGGCAGGTGATCGAGAAAATGGCGGAATCGGTCGCTGCCGAGCGCATCCGCAAGGTCAGGCGCGTCGAGCAATTTGTCGACTGCGCCCTGCGCGTTGATGTCGTTCAAGAGATTCGTCCTGTTAGGCCAACACACATGAAGTCTGAACTTTGACACTTGGTTCCACAATCCCGCCTTTGGCGTGTTTGAGCTCGAAGCGGATCCGTCCTCCTCGAGATTGACCTGGGTGTTCACTGGTCATGGCTGCAAGGAGAGCACGATGGCGGCGGCCAGCCATCCGAAAAGACCGGAAAGTTCAGCACTTAGACTGTTTCGGCCGACTGAGGCCGCCCGTCAAACTGGGTTGATCTATGTGCGCCTCGCCACCCAGGAAGGCAGCCACCTCAACGTCGAAATCTGTGGCGCTGTGGTGTGCGCGAATGTTGGCTGTATGCCCTTAAAACTCCTGATCGCGGCCGCGCGCGCGGCCAGGAAAGCATATCGCGCCGCTGTCTTCGAATGTCGTCGAGGCAGTTTGGCGCGCCGCGACCGATCCGTCTGCACCCATGTGCATGCCCGCGGGCGCAGACGCCGTCGCTTTGGGTTACTAGCAAAAAAAGTCCCTGGCGCAGGCTATCGCTGCGCCAGGGAGCAAACTTGATCCAAGAGGGAATTGGCTTCCGCTGCTTCAGTCCTTGCTGCTCTCCAGGCGGAACATATCGTCGCCTTCGCCAATCGAGATCAGGCCGGTCTTGGAGTAGAGGTCCAGTTTTGCCCGCGTGTCGGCAATGTCGAGATTGCGCATGGTGAGCTGGCCGATACGATCTGCAGGGGAGAATGGTGCATCCTCAACCTTTTCCATGCTCAACCGCTCTGGAGCATAGGTGAGGTTGGGGCTGTCGGTGTTGAGTAGAGAATAGTCATTGCCGCGGCGCAGTTCGAGCGTCACTTCGCCAGTAATGGCATTGGCCACCCAGCGCTGGGCGGTCTCACGCAGCATCAGGGCCTGCGAGTCGAACCAGCGGCCCTGGTAGAGCAAACGCCCGAGGCGCAACCCGTTGATCCGGTATTGCTCGATGGTGTCCTCGTTATGGATACCGGTTACGAGACGCTCATAAGCGATGTGCAGCAACGCCATGCCCGGCGCCTCATAGATGCCGCGGCTCTTGGCTTCGATGATGCGGTTCTCGATCTGGTCGCTCATGCCAAGGCCATGGCGGCCACCGATGGCATTGGCTTCGAGCAGCAGGGCCACAGGGTCGGTAAACGTCTGGCCATTGAGCGCCACCGGCTGGCCTTCAACGAAACGGACGACGACTTTTTCCGCCTTCACCGCACAATCGTCGCGCCAGAACGGCACGCCCATGATCGGGCTGACGATCTTGATCCCGCTATCGAGGCTCTCGAGGTCCTTCGCTTCATGCGTCGCGCCGAGAATATTGCTGTCGGTCGAATAGGCCTTTTCGGCGCTCATCTTGTAGGCGAAACCGTTCGACGTCAGGAACGCCGACATTTCCGACCGGCCGCCCAGCTCGTCGATGAATTCCTGGTCAAGCCAGGGCTTGTAGATGCGCAGGTTTGGGTTCGTGAGGAGGCCATAGCGGTAGAACCGCTCGATGTCGTTGCCTTTGAAGGTCGAACCATCACCCCAGATATTGACCCCGTCTTCCTTCATCGCCGAGACCAGCATGGTCCCGGTGACAGCGCGACCAAGCGGGGTGGTGTTGAAATAGGTCAGCCCGCCGGTCGAGACATGGAAGGCGCCTGCCTGGATCGCTGCAATGCCCTCATGAACCAATTGCGTGCGGCAATCGACGAGACGCGCATTCTCCGCGCCGAAATCCATGGCCTTGCGCGGGATCTCGTCATAGTCCGCCTCGTCGGGCTGGCCGAGATTAGCGGTATAGGCATAAACCTTGGCGCCCTTGAGCTTCATCCAGAGCAGAGCTGCACTCGTGTCGAGACCACCCGAAAAGGCGATGCCGACCTTATCGCCCTTGGGCAGGCTCTTCAGAATTGTGCTCATTTGTCTTCTCCGGTGAGATCTAGATGGCGACGCAGCGCTTCGATACCTGCGCGAGTAGCAAATTTCGCCTGCGCCAGCTAGCGTCCGATCGGCTGACAATGGTGTTTAGCTTCCACCATCTCATCTCAATTTTTTGGCGATCCGTAAGCCAAACCCGATCGCAGATAGGCCTACCTGGTGCAAAAAGCCGCGGGTCCACAACCTACTCTTTGGAGTCGTTCGCTGGTTGTCGCGGCGATACTCTCAGGGTTTGCGCATAAACGTTGAATTGACGCGCATTGCTATACGCCGTAACAATTGCTCGATGTTGATGAGAAACGTCTTGGTCGTAGTAATCGCGCGCATGGGCACGGCAGCATAGCTGCCAGGCGAAAGCACCCCATGCGCGGAAAAATCAGCCCCTCACAGGGGCTTTTTTATTGCCTCGCTTTTCACATCAGCAACGGGCTCCGCTTATGCCGGATTCATCCGCTTCTCCTCGCCTCTCGACATTGATCGTCCTGTCGGCGCTTGCCATCTTGCCGCTCAATGTCGTTCTTCCATCTCTTCCTCAAATGGCGGCCGACTTTGGCGTCCATTATGGACTGATCGGGTTTTCGCTGGCGGCCTATGCAATTGTATCAGCGTCCCTTCAGTTGGTTCTCGGCCCGCTATCTGACCGGTTTGGTCGTCGGCCAGTGATCCTCGGTGCTATAGGGATATTTATCGCCGCGACAATTGGGTGCGCCGTAGCGCAGGATATCTGGATTTTCCTGGCTTGCCGCATGACGCAGGCAGTGATCGCCCCAACCTATGGGGTGTCACTGGCGGCGGTCCGTGACACGACCAGCCGGGAACAGGCCGCAAGTAAGTTTGGGTATATCGCCATGGCTTGGGCGATAGCACCCATGCTCGGACCCACGGTAGGCGGGATCATCGATCAGCTGTTTGGCTGGAGGGCTACTTTCTACGCCCTAGCGCTCCTTGGGTGCGCGGTCCTAGCTTTGTGCTGGGTCGACCTATTCGAAACAAACCGGTCACGTTCTCAAACGATGCTGGCACAATATAAGTCCTACCCCGCACTGCTGGGGTCCAGGCGCTTTATTGCGTATTGCCTATGCATGGCTTTCTCAGTTGGGACTTTTTATGTGTTCCTCGCTGGCGCCCCAATCGCCGCTTCCGCCTTCAATTTGTCACCTGTCGTTTTAGGCCTCTACATGGGCTCAATTACTGGCGGCTTCATGCTCGCAGTTTTCTGGCCGGACGGTTGGCGGGCAAATTTCCGCAGGCCAAATTGCTGATTGCAGGGAGAAGTGTGGCGTGTGTCGGGCTCACGTTTGGCATCGCGCTTTATTTTTCTGGCATCGATAATGTGATGACACTGTTCGGGCCATGCCTTTTCGTCGGCGTATCGAACGGACTTACGCAGCCCAGTGCAAATGCTGCAGCAATTTCGGTTCGCGCAACCCAAACAGGAAGTGCAGCCGGTCTCGCCGGCGCAATCACCGTGGCCGGTGCCTCCGCTATGGCAGCGATCGCAGGTGCCGTTCTGACTGAAGACAATGCTCGGGCCGGCCTGCTTTTGATGATGCTGGCCTCGGCGGTTATCGCCCTGGGCGCAGCCCTGTTTGCTCGCCATTTCGAAATGAACACGCCCAAACGACCTGATGCACACCGCAACGGTCCGTAGATCATTCGCGAATGGCCTTCACTTGTCGTTGGTGCGGGCCGAGTTACTCGGCAGGATCTTGGGCACTACGGCGAGAATGATCAGCATGATCAATGCCGAGAGCACCGCCGTGGCTTCGAGCCCTAGCCCGGCGATGACGCCGATGCCCGCAGTTGCCCAGATATTGGCGGCGGTCGTTAGACCTTCGATCTGATTTTTAGTCGCCCGCACGATAATCGCGCCCGCGCCGAGAAAGCCGATACCCTGTACGATCCCCTGGAGGACGCGTGACATATCCTCGATCGGCATGCCGCTTTGCGTCGGCCCGATGACGAACAGCGCCGCGCCAACGGCGACCAGCATATGCGTTCTGACGCCGGCACTTCTGCCCTTCCGCTCCCGCTCGTAACCCAAAATGCCGCCCAGGATTGCGGCGATCAGCAGACGCATCGTGATGCGCGTGAGAGTGGAGACGTCCGGAACGTCTGAGAATTCGCTGACAATTGTTGACCAGATCTGGTCTATCAAAGTTTTACCCTATGGTTTTGGTTAGGAAGCATCAGGCAAAGCACAGCTCATGCAGCGCCAAAAGGCCACTGCTTATCGAGCAGCTGCCTCAAGCGGATGAATCTGAAATCAGGCGACGCCGCCACCGCCGACAGCGCCAAAAACTTCGCCATTGAGGTAGCTGCCTTCCTGACTGGCAAGAAGTACATAGATCGGCGCGAGTTCAACAGGCTGACCGGGCCGACCGAAGTCGGTTTGCTCGCCAAATTTTTCGACCTTTTCGGAGGGCTGGCCGCCGCTCGGCTGCAGCACCGTCCAGAACGGCCCCGGCGCCACGACATTGGCGCGAACACCGTTCTTGATGAGCTGTTGCGATAAGGCCTTGGTATAGGCGACGATGCCGGCCTTCGTCGTGGCATAGTCGAGAAGAATTGCCGAGGGGTCATAGGCCTGGATCGACGCCGTGGTGATCACGGCAGCACCCGGTGGCAGATGCGGCGTCGCGGCCTTGGCCGTCCAGTGCAGCGCATAGAGATTGGTTTTCATCGTCTGGTCGAAATCATCTGAGCTCAGCTCCGCGATACTCTCACGATATTGCTGGCGCGCTGCATTGATGACGAGAATATCGAGGCCTCCCAGGCCCTCGACCGCCTGCTGCACCATAGACTGACACCAGCTCTCGTCCTTGATGTCACCTGGCAGCGCGAGGGCTTTGCGGCCGTCCGCTTCGATCAAGGCAATGACTTCCTTGGCATCGGCTTCTTCGCTGGGCAGATAGCCGATGGCAACGTCAGCGCCTTCCCGCGCATAGGCAATGGCGGCCGCGCGCCCAATGCCGGAATCCCCGCCGGTGATCAGCGCTTTTCGGCCCTTGAGCTTGCCCGAACCCTCGTAGCTCGTTTCCCCATGATCGGGCTTCGGATCCATCTTCTGCGCAACGCCTGGGGCGGCCTGTGGCTGTTGCGGAAAGGGCGGCTGTGGATATTGGCTGCGCGGGTCCTGCATCTCGAGACGGTCGGTCATGGCTCTCTCCTGTTTTGCCATGACGAATGAATTGAGAGAGTGGGGGTTCCGCCCTTGTGATCTTGAACACAATCGTCGAGACGGAAACGCTCTTCCCCCTCGTGCTCAGACTTCGTTCTTCTGCACGATGCAATTTCCGCCCGCGGCGGTCAGGCGATTGCAGAGATCCTGCGCATCTTGGCGGGTCTGGCGGCCGACCATGGCCGAAAAGCGCGTGCGGTTTCCAAACCGGGGATTTCGCACCGTGATCAACATCAACTTCTCATCGGATAGTTCGGCCGCAAACTCAGCCTGCGCCGCCGCAAATCGGGTTTGCGCCTGATCGGCCGATGCGCTTTGCGCAATGAGCACGCCCCAGGGCTGCCATTCTGCGGGTCGCACAGTGAGATCGGGACTTTGAACGGATTGAGCCATGTCGATGCAGGCCGATTGGAAATCGGTGTCCTGATCGAGCGTATAATCCACCTCGCCGACATTGCCTCCGAGCCAAGCGTCGACCGCACGGCCCGTGACAATCATCACATAGGCCCGGGTTTCCGCCGGAAGCGAACCACCGCCATTGGCGATGTAGCGGGTGATCCTTCCCTCGCCACCATTATAGGCCGCGGCTGCCAATCCAAGATTTCCAAATTTGAGTTCGAGGAAGCGGAGATATTCGGCGGACCGTGCCATCGCTTCGGCGGGATCGAAAGGATCGACCAAGCCGCGGAGGCGACCAGTAGCGGGCATGAACTGAGCGATACCCTCTGCGCCCGCCGGACTGATCGCTGCGGGATCGAAGCGGCTTTCCTGCCAGATGAGACGCGCAAAATAATCTGGCGGCAGACCCCAATGCGCCGCAAAAACCGCGATGGCCGCGCAGACATCCTCACGGTATTGCGCGGCTGAAATGCACACCTCTTGCTCGCCCACCACGGTGCAGGACTGCCCGGCCGGCTCCTCACCCAGGCTTGGCGGCACATGCCCATGGCTCATAGCCAGTGCCATCAGAACCGCTGAAAAGTGGCGACTAAACTTCACCGTAATGCCCTGATGTTGACGTTTAGAAAAGCGCGTCGCTGCTGTGCCGACGATGATAAGCGCAATCAACTCATCCCTTGTTCCGTGCGACGTTAACCGCTGCTCATCGTGTGGCCCGGCATCCCCCTCGCTGCACACCCGGCCCCAATACAATCTTGGGGTCAAACCAGAGCGCGACTTTTTCTTGCCCAGACCAGCCCTTATGGTGTCCGCAAACACCGGTCGTGGATTTTGAAACTGCAAAAAACCCTTTTGGCGCTCGCCCTCATCCTTGCATGCACTGGCGCCTCTGCCGCCGAGGACAACTCCTGGCCTGCCGAGAAGTGCCGGGGCTTTGGCGAAGCCTGGGCACGGGCGCTCGAGACCTATGGCTCGGACAACATCAATTACAACTTCCTCGCCCAGAACGAGAATTTCATCGCCAATGGCTGCACAGCCGAAGCTGGCATTTGCCCGCAATCGGACCAGGAACTGGAAATCGCCAACGCCATCACCTTCGAGATGATGAGCTTTGGCGCAGCCAGCACATTCCTGCCCTATCGCTGCGAGACCTCGGCGCTCATTGTTAGGGTCAGCCAAGCTGAACCAGCCTCGGTCGAAGCCCAACTTTGCCGCTCCCAGCTCGAACTCCTCATTCGCGGTGGCAAACTGACCAAGGACGAAGAGGCCGTGTTCGAAGCCCAATGCGCCTGTCTTGAAAGCAACACCACTGCCGATGGCGCCGCCTGCGCGCAATAGTCTGGCGCGGCCACTAAAGCATACACCAGCCCCTCGATAAGCTGGCCAACAATGTCGCGGCGACCTGAACGAGTCAGCCAGCCCTTGACTTGTATGGAAGTTAAAGCAATCTTGCCGCTGTCTGAGCGGGGTTAACCTCTCAGGAACGGCCGGAGACACGTCATGGGCCCAAGGGCCCAGCCAGGGTATGTGGTAAAGCGTGAGCTACGCGGTACGTCTTCTGTCTGACCGTCTAAACCACGGACAGATGTTCGTATCGACCTTCTGAGTTGCCCGCAAAATGAACTCAACCGTGCGGTCGCGGTTGGCGGGACGTCCCATTCCCAGCAGCGCCGCATCAGGACCCCAAATGGGGCAGCGGGAGGATGGAATGGTCTCACGTGCAGGCGGCACAGCCGAAAAGCTCTTGCGACGCATGGCGTCTGTAACAGCCCCACTCTCGCATCACCATCGACATTGATCACACCCCGACCAGCGCAGCCAATGCGCAGGCAAGAGGTACGTCACTCAAAAATCGATTGCCCTCTACACCGCACGCGAGGGCCGAAACCAAGAATACTCAAGGGAGGAACACGATGAGCAAATTCACGAGACGAACGTTTTTAGGCGTGGCCGGCTCGGCCGTGGCGTTTTCGGCCATGCCGCGTTTCGCTTTCGCGCAGGATACCGCCGTCCGCCATTTCTGGTGGGGCAATCCTGAGCGCGACAAGCGCACTTTCGCGGTGATCGATATCTACAATTCCAAAAATCCTGGTGTGAAAGTCAGCGGTGAAACCCTTGGCTTTGCCGATTACTTCA
Organism: Devosia sp. BK; assembly: GCF_032907385.1. Classification (NCBI taxonomy): domain Bacteria; kingdom Pseudomonadati; phylum Pseudomonadota; class Alphaproteobacteria; order Hyphomicrobiales; family Devosiaceae; genus Devosia; species Devosia sp. BK. The sequence goes on along the minus strand of NZ_JAIMBX010000003.1, from coordinate 159,243 downwards.
CCAAGCTCACCACCCAGATCGCTGGCGGCAATATGCCGGACGTGATCCAGCAGGGCTATGGCGTGCTATTCGAGTACATCGCCAATGGCGCCGTCGTGCCGCTCGACGACTATGTCGGCAAGAGCCTCGATATCTCCAAAATGGACCAGAGCGCTATCGACGCCGGTACGGTGGACGGTCAGTTCTATGCGCTGTCGATCGGCGCGAACTCGCATATGGCCATGTACAATACGCGCCTCTTCGAAGAGGCCGGGATCAAGATCGGCGAAACCTTCGACCCCTACGCCTATACCTATGATCAGTTGAAAGACGTCGCCAAGGCGATCAAGGACGCAACGGGTGTTGCAGGCACCGACGACAACACTGCCGACTATCAGAACTTCTCCGATTTCACCGTCCAAAAGGGCGCCAACCTTTATAACGAGGATGGCTCCTATGGCCCGACTCAGGAAATCGTCGAGGAATATTGGAGCACTTGGGCGGCGATCCGCGATGCTGGCGGCACCCCGCCGGGACCGGAATCTGCAGCGCTCGCCGGCGTCTCCGAACTGAGCCAGCTCGGCGTCGTCACGGGCAAGTCGGCCATGTCCTATCTCTGGAGCAATCAGCTCGTCGGCGTGCAGGGCTTGATGCAGGATGCGCTCGGGGCCGCGGTCTATCCGAACACGCCAGACATGATCCCGGGTTCGGTTATCCAGCCGAGCCAGTTCGTCTGTCTCACCCGCAACAGCGCCAATCCCGAGGCAGCCACCGCTTATATGAGCGCCTTCGTCAACGATCTCGACATGACCAAGGTCCTCGGCCTCGAGCGCGGCATTCCCTCCAATGCCGAGGTGCGCGCCGCACTCGAACCCGATCTTTCGCCGGCCGAAAAGGTCTCGGTCGAGTTCTTCGACAAGATCCAGGGCAAGACCGCGCCATTGACCGCGCCGCCGCCAAGTGGTTCGGCCGAAGTGGAGCAGACCTTCGAGCGTCTGGCTGTGTCGGTGCTTCTCGGCGAACGCAGCATTCCCGAAGTGGCAACCGACTTCCTCAATCAGGCCAAGGCGATTTTGGCACGCGCCTGAGCCTGACCAGACCCGCCGCGTCTCTCCCTGGGGGCGGCGGGTTCTCTCTTCTTCATGAGGCTGGGATGCACAAGTTTCTCAAACGCAATTTTGCCGGATACGCATTTCTCTCGCCGTGGCTGATCGGGTTTTTCCTCCTCGCCATCGGACCGATCCTGGCTTCGCTCTATCTCAGCTTTACCAAGTACAATGTCGTCCGGCCGCCGCAATGGATCGGCCTCGATAACTATGCCTACATGTTCCAGATGGACCAGCGCTTCTGGAAGGCGCTGCAAGTGACGTTCACCTTCGTTGTCGTCTCCGTGCCGCTCAAGCTCATGTTCGCGCTGGGCGTGGCCATGGCACTCGACAAGGGTATTCGCGCCATTGGCTGGTATCGCGCGCTGTTCTATCTGCCATCCATTCTCGGAGGCTCCATCGCCGTTGCGATCCTTTGGCGGCAATTGTTCAACTATGGTGGCGTCATCAATTCCATCCTGCGCCTTTTCGGCGGCGATGGTCCCTATTGGTTGTCCGATCCCAAATATTCGCTCTGGACGCTGATCGTCCTCGCCATCTGGCAGTTCGGCTCGCCCATGCTGATCTTCCTTGCCGGACTCCGCGCCATTCCGCAGGATCTCTATGAGGCTGCCGAGATCGACGCGGCGGGCCCGGTGCGAAAATTTTTCTCGATCACCGTGCCGCTCCTCGCGCCCGTGATCTTCTTCAATCTGGTTCTCCAGATGATCGAGGCCTTCAAGAGTTTTTCGGGTGCCTTCATCATTTCGGGCGGCACCGGCGCACCACTCGATAGCCTCCTCTTCTTCACCGTCTATCTCTACAACGAGGCGTTCAGTTTCCTCCGCATGGGCTATGCTTCGGCGCTCGCCTGGGTGCTGCTGCTGATCATCGCCGCCTTCACCGCCATTGCTTTCTGGACCTCGAAATACTGGGTCCACTATGAAAACGAGCGAGGCTGAGCCGTGAGCGAAACAACCATGCCCACGCAATCGACTGCCGACATCGCCCGCGCCTATCGCGCCGCCAAGGAAGCCCGCGCCAAGCGCTCGGCCTTTCTCAAGCATATCTTCCTGATCATCACCTCGCTGATCATGGTCTATCCGCTGATCTGGATGCTCGCGAGCTCACTCAAGCCAGACAATGAGATCTTCGGCGATCTCAGCCTCTGGCCCAGCGAATTCCAATGGCAGAATTACTGGACCGGCTGGAATGCCCTTCCCGTCAGCTTCACGCGCTTTTTCTGGAATTCGACCGTCGTCACCGTGCTCTCGGTGATCGGCAACGTCATCTCCTGTTCCTTTGCCGCCTACGCGTTCGCGCGGCTCGAATTCTCAGGCAAGACGCTCTGGTTTGCGCTGATGATGATGACCTTGATGATCCCCTATCACGTCGTCCTCATCCCCCAATATCTGCTCTTCCTCAACCTCGGTTGGGTCGACACCTACCTGCCCCTCATCGTGCCGCGATTTCTCGCGGGCGACGCCTTCTTCATCTTCCTCATGATCCAGTTCTTTCGCCAATTGCCGCGCGAATTGGATGAAGCGGCGATGATCGACGGCTGCTCGCCCTTCAAGATCTATTGGGCCATCATCATGCCGCTCTCGCTGCCGGCCATGGCGACCGCCGCGATCTTCTCGTTCATCTGGACCTGGGAAGATTTCCTCGGGCCGTTGGTCTATCTCAACGATATCGAGGACTACACCGTCCCCCTTGCCCTGCGCAGCTTCATCAGCTCCGACGGCGTCAGCCAATATGGCCCGATGTTCGCCATGTCGATCCTCTCGATCCTGCCGATCATCCTGTTCTTCATCATCTTCCAGCGTCTGATCATCCGCGGCATTGCCATGAGCGGACTAAAGTAAAGAGGCTTCCATGGCATCCGTCACCCTCCGCCAGGTTCGCAAATCCTATTCCGGTTTCGAAGTCGTCCACGGCATCGATCTTGCAGTGCAGTCGGGCGAATTTCTCGTCCTCGTTGGCCCCTCGGGCTGCGGCAAATCCACCCTTTTGCGTATGATCGCCGGGCTTGAAGACATCACCGATGGCACCATCGGCATCGGCGATCGCATCGTCAACGACCTGCCTGCCAGCCAGCGCAATCTCTCGATGGTCTTTCAGTCCTATGCGCTCTACCCGCATATGAGCGTCCGGAAAAACCTCGCCTTCGGCCTTTCAAATCTGCGCATGCCGAAAGCCGAGATCGATCGCCGCGTCACCGAGGCGGCGCGCATCCTCCAGATCAAAGAGTTGATGGACCGCAAGCCGCGCCAGCTTTCCGGCGGCCAGAAGCAGCGCGTCGCCATCGGCCGCGCTATCGTCCGTGAACCCCAGCTCTTCCTCTTCGACGAGCCGCTCTCCAATCTCGATGCCGAACTGCGCGTCCAGATGCGCGTCGAACTTGCCAATCTCTACAATCGCCTGGGCACGACGATGATCTATGTCACCCACGACCAGACCGAAGCCATGACCATGGCGACGCGGATCGCCGTGCTCAACAAGGGCAATCTCGAACAGGTCGGCACGCCCTACGAGCTCTACAATAGCCCCAAAAACCTCTTCGTCGCGAGCTTCATCGGCTCGCCCAAGATGAACCTGATCAAGGGGACGGCCACCGCTGGCGGCGTCAACCTCACCGGCTTCGGGACCCTGCCCATTTCAGTCGGCACCGGCGATGTCACCGTCGGCATCCGCCCCGAGCACCTGCGCATCGGCGAGCCGGGCGACGTCAAAATTGAAGGCACAATCACCCTCGTCGAGTATCTAGGCAGCGAACTTTTCGTCTATGTGGCATTGGCCGATGGACAAACCGTGCTCGCCCAAGCCCCGGGCCACGCCAAGCACACCCGCGGCGACAAAGTCACCCTGGGCCTCAACGGCCGCGATGCTCACTTTTTCGACGCCGATGGCGCGCGCATTGAGGTTCCTGCGTGACCTCCAGCCTTCTCGAGACGCTGCGCAGTCAGCACACCGCGTCCCTCATCGGCCCGCTGGCAAAACCCGCCGATGGGGCACTGCTCGACGAGTGGCTGGCGTCAGGCGTCGCCTTCGCCTCGAGCAGTCAACGCCTCACCGACCGCTATTATCAGGCGGTCCGCGAACTCTTCGACTGCATCGCCCCAGCCGCCGACGATACCCCGATCCTCCACGAGGGCGGCATCTATCACGGCTGCTGGCTCGAAAGCACCGGAACCATCAATGCCGAAATCCTCAGCCGCTTCCTGCCCTCGATAGCAACGGCCACCTTCTCCGCCTTCGCCAATCACCAGCGCAAGGACGGCCTCTTCCCCTATAAGCTCACTCCCGCCGGCCCCGCCTTCAACCAGATCCAGCTCGTCAGCCCCCTCGCCCGCGCCGTCTGGAACCACTACCACCTCAATGACCTCGACGACGCCTGGTTAACCCATATGGCCGCGTCAATGGCCCGTTACGACACCTGGCTCGCCACCCATCGCGACACGCTCGGCACCGGCGCCGTCGAAGCCTTTTCGACCTACGATACCGGCCACGACCTCTCCTCGCGCTTTTGGCACGTCCCCGACAGCCCCTTCGGCAATGACCCGACGCGCTGCGATCCCGACAGCCCAATCCTGCCTTTCATCGCCCCGGACCTGACAGCCAATGTCACCTGCCAACGCCACTATCTCGGGCTCATGGCGCAGGCGCTCGGCCACACCGGCACCGATTGGGATGAAAAAGCCGAAGCCAGCCGCGCCGCCATCTTCGCGCAATGCTTCGACGCCGATGACCACTTCTTCTATGACCGCGACCGCCATGGCCGTTTGGTCCGCGTCCAGTCCGACGTGCTGCTCCGCGTCCTCGCCTGCGAGATCGGCACAGCTGACCAGTTTCGCACCGCGCTTGAACGCTATCTGCTCAACACCCGCAAATTCTTTGCCAAATTCCCGCTGACATCCATCGCGCTCGATGATCCGCGTTTCGATCCCAATTTCGCGCAAAACAGCTGGGCCGGTCCGAGCAACTTCCTGACGCTCATCCGGACGCCCCACGCCTTCGAGCACCACGGCCATCACACCGAACTGACCTGGATCATGCAGCCGACCTTGGCTGCTCTCATTGATGCCGATCGCTTCCCGCAAACGCTCAATCCCTTCACCGGCGCGGCTGGCTTTACCGAGAAATATTCTCCCTCGATCCTGACCCTCCTCGATTTCATCGAGCGCCTGTCGGGCATCCTCCCGCGACCCGATGGCACCGTATGGTTCACGAGCCTTCTGCCCAAACCAGTCCTCCACAAGCACGAGCTCTGGGAAACCGCCTATGCCCGAACGGTGGACGGCATTCGCTTCGAACTGGTCAATACGGAAGCCGACGGCACCATCTATCGCGACGGCGAACTCCTTTGCCGTTTCCCCAGCGGTACGCGCGTGACCCTTGATCGAACCGGTCAAATCCGTGCAGTCACCGGTTTGTCGGCCCGTCCCATCCAAGGCACGATCACTTTTGACGGCGAAGACATCCCACTCTCTTTGTCTCCAAACTCAAAACTGACATTGACGAACGGAAACGCCGCAGAACCCAGCGGCCCCGGCTTGGTGCTGCCTCAATATCAATAAGATGCATCAGAGCGTTCTCACCTCTGAGATGGTCGCTCCGCAAGCACACCCTGCACCGCGCTATGGGCATTTTCGCTTTTAGGCTGTAGGTGAAGCGGGCAACCGGAGATCACCATGTCCCCAGTCCTCGGCGTCCTGCTGATCATAGCCCTTATCGGTGTCAGCGTTCTCATTTCATTGTCCGAGATCGCGTTTGCTGCCGCGCGCGATCTTCGGATACGCTCTCTCGCGGAAGCTGGTAACAGCAAAGCGCTCCGCTTTGTCGCGCTACGCGCGGATGCCGGCAATGTTCTGACCGCTCTCCAGATCGTCACCAATGCCGTCTCCATTCTGGCCGGTATTTTAGGACACGACGCCTTCGGCCCACTCTTTGCCGGAGGCCTCGAACTTCTCGGCGCTCCACCGGAACTAGCCCTGGCGATCGGTTCGGTTCTCGCCTTCCTGGCCGTCACCCTGCTTTTTGTCCTGCTGGCCGATCTCACGCCCAAGCGCATCGCCATGTTGGTGCCCGAACAGATTGCGCTGTCGTTGGTCTGGTTTCCGGAAGGTGCGGTCAAGGTATTGAGGCCACTGGTCTGGTTCTTTGGCAAGCTCTCCGATGTCATCATCGGCTGGTTCAATATCGACGCCAAGGTGACGGCCGACGAGGTGACCGCCGAGGATTTTCGCATGATCCTTGCGGGTGGCGCAGCCTCCGGCATGTTGATGAAGAACGAGCAGCGCCTGATCGAAAATGTGCTGTCTCTCGAGCTGCGCAGCGTCACTTCGGTGATGACGATCCGCGACGATATCGTCTTCCTCGATATCCGCGATCCCCACGAGGTCCAGCAGGACAAGGTAAGACGGCGCCCCTTCTCCCACTATCCGATCTGCGACGGCAGCATCGATGTCGTCATCGGCTGTGTCCGCGCGGAAGACGTCCTCGCCACTGTCATCGACAAACACGGTGAAGTCGATTTTGCCTCGGCAAAGCGGGATGTGTTGTCGGTTCCCGATACGCTCAATGTCTGGGAAGTGCTGGCTGAGTTTCAAGCGCAGAACACCGGCTTTGCGCTGGTCGTCAGCGAATACGCCCACGTGGTTGGTGTTGTCACTTTCAAGGACCTGATGGGCGCGCTTATGCAGGGCCTCGCTAATCCATTTGAAGAACAGGCCATCCTCAGGCGCGATGAACAAAGCTGGCTCATCGATGGTGTCGCTCCATTCGTCGACGTCACCCGCGCACTAGGGGTCAAGCATCTCGAGCCTGAAGCGAGCTACGAAACCATCGGCGGCTTCATCGTTCATCGCCTTCGCCGCGCAGCCCGCAAGGGCGATAAGGTCGAGGCTGCCGGCTATCTCTTCGAGGTCGTCGATGCCGACAAAATGCGGCTCAACCAGCTCTTGGTCACGAAGGTGAGTAAAGTCAAAAGCTAGACGCCAGCGCGGCGGTGAAGCAGGCATCCATCTGCTTCAATGCAAATTCTGCTGTCTCGAGCTGCCGACGAGACAGCCAGAATTCAAATCACTAGGGCTTAGGCGCTAGGTGACCCCATTCCGGGTTCCAAAGCCCCTCATCCGCGATACGGACGACGATCCGCTTCAGATTGAGTTGGTCGCGCAACTTCTCTGCATCCTGCAGCGCCTGACGGACCGGCACCGGCACGCACGCGATCTGCTCTACCGCGGCAACATCGGCAACGCTGCGACCGAAAATCTGCGTCACCTCGACCACCACGGCGTCCCAAGGGGTTCGCTCGTCAGGCCTTAACCGTTCATACTCAATCATAATTTACCCCGCCAATTGGCAGGGAAAGCAACCACTTTGAATTAAGTTGCAAACACGTCGATCACGTTTGGCCCAAGAGCTGATTAGCTGCTCCTGCCTAACCTCGAGCAAGCAGCGAACGCGCTCGCGCGATGACGGGGGCGTCGACCATCCGTCCATCGATCTGGAAGGCGCCTTCACCGGCCTCGGCCTCGGCAACCACCCGCTCCGCCCATGCCCGTTGCGCCGGGCTTGGTGAAAACTCGGCATTGAGGACCGGGACGACGGCGGGATGGACACAGGTTGCGCCATCAAAGCCGTGGTCCCGCGCTTCCCGGGCTGCAGCTGCAATGCCATCGAGATCGGAATAGTCTGCCGTCGAGCGCAACATGCCGAAGGACATCAGGTTATGTTCCTTCGCGGCATAATGAACGAGCAATTTGGGAAGCTTCAAAACCTCAGGCGTCGGCTCGGCACCAAGCGAAAGCGCCAGATCCTCGCCACCAACCGATAAACCCAAAAGCCGCGGCCCCTTGGCGATCGAGCGTGCATCGAGCACCGCGCCGATATCTTCAAGCAGCGCTACAACCCTGGTACTCGCTCTGCCAAGACGGTCTTCAGCGGGCGTGAGCAAGCCATCAAGGACCACGAGGTCGTCCCGGCTTCTGACTTTCGGCACATAGAGACCATCAGCGCCTGCCGTAATCGCAGCCAATGCGTCTTCTTCCAGCCGCTCACCGCTATTGATCCGCACCAGCACCTCGGCGCCACCGCGCCGCACGTCAGCAACCGTCTCTGAAAGCCCATCGCGCGCCCGATCTTTGGCGTCCTCTGGCACGGCATCTTCCAGATCGAGAATGACGGCATCGGCACCGCGCTCATGAGCCTTGGCGATAAACCGTTCGGCATGGGCCGGCACGTAAAGCAGCGAGCGCATCATTCTTTGCCACTCTCCAAAGTCGCGGGATTCTCACTGAGAAGCTCGTTATTATGCTCGCCCAAAGCCGGCGCCGGCCGCCGCCAGACGCCCGGCGTTGCCGACATTCGCGGCACGATATTGTGCATGGGCAGCGTCCCAAAACCCTCGTCTTCGACATCGACGACAATTTCGCGCTCGGCAAAGTGCGCATCGCTCATCGCGTCGGCAATATTATAGACCGGCCCGACGGTCGCCCCAGCCTGCCGCATGGTTTCGAGCGCGTCCGCACTCGCGCGTGTGGCGAACCAGTCGCCAATCGCTGCGTCGACCAAAGCGCGGTTTTTCACACGGTCGGAATTGGTGGCAAAGCGCGGATCGCTCATCATCTCGGGCCGCCCGATGATTTCAAAAATCCGCTTGGCCACTGCCGGCGTCGATCCCGACAGGGCCAGATATTTGCCGTCGGCACATTTGTAGACATTGCGCGGCGAAGCCGTATTCGAAGCGCTGCCCACCCGCTGCTTGATCTTGCCGGTCACCGCGTGGATCGCCGCTTCCGGCCCAAGCACCGAGAACATCGGCTCGAGCAGCGACAGGTCGATCACCTGCCCCCGCGTTGTCCCCGCCTGCCGCGCATAAAGCGCCATCATCGTTGCCGAGGCGCCATAGACCCCGGCAATCATGTCGGCCAGCGCCAAAGGCGGGAGGACTGGTTCGCGATCGGAAAATCCGGTGCGATCGGCAAAGCCGCTCATCGCCTCGACGATCGTGCCAAACCCCGGCAGATGCGCATAGGGCCCGGTCTGTCCAAAACCCGAAATCCGCACGACGATCAAATCGGGATTGCGCGCCAGCAGCTTGTCCGGCGCCAGTCCCATCTTTTCGAGCGTGCCGGGCCGAAAATTCTCGATGAACACATCTGCTGTTTCAACCAGCCGCCACAGCGCATCCATTGCCGCCGCGTCGCGCAGGTTCAGCATGACCGAGCGCTTGTTGCGGCCATAGGTCTTCCAGAATAGCGAATGCCCATCATCCTTCCAGTCGCGCAAAGGATCACCCTCAGGCGGCTCGATCTTTATGACATCGGCGCCAAAATCCGCCAGTTGCAGGCTGAGCATATTGCCCGCCATCAACCGGCTGAGGTCGAGCACCCTTATGCCATCGAGTGGTCCGGTCGCACTTGGGTTGAACTGCTTGAGCGCAAAAGTCACCGCAGCCTCAGCCCCGTCGCCTTGTCAAAGATGAAGATGCGCGTGGGGTCGATGACGAGATTAATCTGCTCGCCTGGACTTAAGAGCGCATGGTCGCGCACCACGACCGAAATATCTTTCTCGCCCAATCGCGCCAGCACTTCCTGCGCATCGCCTGTCGGCTCGACGATCTGCACCGTGACCGGCACACCCAAAGCCCCGACCGCGATCTGCTGCGGCCGCACGCCATAGACCACGTCCGTCCCCGGCGCGACATCGAGCGGCGCGCCGATCGGCAGGGCCTCGCCGCCAACCTGCACCTCGCTGCCGCCTTCATAGCGCGCCTCGAACAGATTGATCTCCGGCGAGCCGATGAACCCGGCGACGAAAAGATTGGCCGGGTTGTTATAGAGCTCAAGCGGTGCACCCGCCTGTTCGATCCGGCCGCCATTGAGCACGACGATCTTGTCGGCCATGGTCATGGCCTCGGTCTGGTCATGCGTCACATAGATCATGGTCTTGCCCAGCCGCTGATGCAGCCGCTTGATCTCGCCCCGCATTTTGACGCGCAGCTTCGCATCGAGATTGGAGAGCGGCTCGTCGAAGAGAAACGCCCGCGGATTGCGCACGATGGCGCGGCCCATGGCGACGCGCTGCCGCTGCCCACCCGACAGCTCGCGCGGCAGCCGATCGAGCAGGTTTTCGAGCCCGAGGATCGATGCCGCTTCCGCCACCCGCGACTTGATCTCGGCCTTGGACGTGCCAGCCAGCCGGAGCGAAAAGCTCATATTGTCGGCGACCTTCATATGCGGATAAAGCGCATAGGATTGGAACACCATGGCGATGTCCCGTTCCTTCGCCGGCATATTGTTGACGACCTTACCCCCGATGGTGATCTCGCCCGCCGTAATGTCCTCGAGCCCCGCGATCATCCGCAGCAGCGTCGATTTCCCACAGCCCGAAGGCCCGACCAGCACGACGAATTCGCCATCACCCATTTCGAGCGAAATGTCTTCGAGCACGCTCACCGCGCCATAGCGTTTGCCGACATGCTTGAGTTCGATTTCCGACATGCTGGTCTCCTTACCGGCTTACGCCGCTTCGATGATCTCGAACCGGCCCATGCTGAGCCGCCCGGCTGAAGCCAGCCGCACGCCCGCCATGCCGTATTCGTAGGAAGTGTCCGTCGCGCTGATCAGCTCGCGGCCATCGACAGAAAAGCTCAGCCGATCGCCCGCCACGGCAAAGGCGAATTCGTAGCTCTTGCCCACGTCCGCCTTGAACGGCGCCCGCGCCAAAACGGTCGACCCGAAATCTTCCTTGAGGATGACGACCTCGTCGCCCTCGAACCCTGCAGCATAGAACCGACCGGTCCCCTGCACGCGCGCCGTCACCAGTTGCGATGCGCCGGACAGCCGCTGGATATCGGCCTTCACGGTGACATCCTTGGCGTAATAGTGCCCGGTCCACATATCGGCATCCCCCGCCGTATGCCCCTGAATGCGGCCAAAGCTCTTGGTCCAGTGCCCGCGATTGAAGGTGAAGCGGGAAATAGCGCCCCATTCCTGCACTTCGGTCTCGGGCTCGATCACGGTATGCCCCGCGCCTTCGACCTTGAAATCGGCGAGGAACAGCCGGCCAAGGAATTTGACCCGGCCAAAATATTCGATCGAAATCCCGATCTCGTCGATCGCCTCGACACCCTCGGGCACGACGAAGCTATAGTCCTGCCAGCCATCCGCCGAAGGCACATGCCAGGCGCCCGTCTCTTCGATCGCCCCGCTCATCGTGCGCCGCACATAGGGCGCGACCCGCAGATTGCCGTCGCCATTCCACGGATCGAGCCAGAGCTTGAACGACACGGTCTGCCCCGCATCCACCACCGGGGTAAACATCGGGCGATAGCGCTCGTCGTCAAAATCGCTCCGCCGATAGAACGGCTTCCAAAACACCCGCCCGCCCTGCCCGCGCTCGAGCCGATCGAGCTGGATTTCGAGCGATCCGCGCGACCCCTCGACATGCCGCTCGTCCGAGTGTTTCAGCGAAATCTGGTTGAACCCTTCGGTCCGGAACCCATGCGTCGAACCCGGCAGGTCGAAATCTAACCGCAACCCGCGGCGCGTGAAATCCTCCTGCCACAGCGCCGGCACGTCGCGCCCCGCCAATTGCAGCGCCAAAACCGTCAGCTCCCGCGCAAAGCTTGGAATATCGACGATGTTGATCGTCCCCACGATCCCCGAAGCGACGAGGAAATCGTTGATCGGCTTGCGATACTTGTCCCAACCCTCATGCAAACCCTGGAATGTCGCGACAATCGCCGCCGCATTGCCCGCATTGCAGTCCGTGTCCCAGCCCGCCATGGTCGCGATCTCGGCCGTGCGCGGCAAGTCACCCTTGCCATAGAGGATCGACATGATCGTCACGCCGGCATTGGGGATGATGTGGCAAACGCCAGGATAGCGGTCATAGCCCCAATCGGCCGTCAGCATGTCGCGGCACGCGCGCCAATCGTCCGGATTGGCCTTGTGAAAATCGATCACCGCCCGGCACACCCGCGCATAGGTCGACCCCGCATCGATCGTCTTCATCGCCGTCTCGATGATCTCGTCGATACTTTTAGCCTCGAACGCCGCCGCAATCGCCGCCGCGCAGAACCGTGCGCCATTGAGCCCGTCGCCGTCATGGGCAACGCTCGCCGCCATGGCCGACATATCCGCCGCCCGCTGCGGATTGCCCGGATTCACCCAGCCCCAAGAGTCGATAAAGATCTGCCCGCCGATCTGCTCGGCCACCGTCGTGCCGTTCTGCGCGATCGAGCCCGATTGCGGCGCGGGAATACCGGCGCGGAGGTTGCGATAGGCCGTGTGCTCGGTCGACACCCCGAACCCGCCCCACCAATACATGCCATGCTCTTCGGCGGCATAGTTGAGCCAGGTCTTGCCCACATCCTCGGCAGTGGCCCCGAGCCCATAGTCGCGCAGCGCGCGGATGAAATAGACGGGGCCATTGGTGTCGTCGTCAGCCGCGAAATTCTTGAAATCGCGCAGATATTGCGTCACCTCGCCATAGGTCTTCTGGATGCGCTCATAGCTCCAGATGGTCGGCTCGACGGGCGCACCGAGGCGCACGCCAATGGCCTTGCCGATAAAGCCGGCATAGATCTTTTCAAGGATTTGGATTTCAGAGAGCATTCGGCGTCTTTCTTGGCAAAAGATGGGAAGGCCAGCGATTACGCTGGCTCGAAAAGGGCGGCGCGTGCCGCATCGCGTTGGGCCTGGGCTGCGCGGTCAGCCGCAATGATCGCGGCCACGGTTTTTGAGAAAGCATCGGCCGAGGCCGTCAGCGTCAGGCGATTGGCAGCATCGATCTGGTCGCGCTCGCCTTCATCGATCACGGCCTCACCATGCATGGCCCCAAGGATCGCCCCGGCCATGACGCCGATCGAATCCGTATCGCGCCCCGAATTGATCCCGTCTTCGATCGAAAGGCGGAAGTCCCCCCGATTGAAAAGGCAAAAACCCAGCGCCAGCGGCAATTCCTCGATGGAAAGGAGCCGGCTCGGCCGATAGGCGTCGCGCACCCGCCCCGCTTTGTCGGCACTGTGATTGACGTCATCGCCCATCACTGAAAAGCGCGCGATAGCAGCATGAAACGCCTCGCAAACCTCGGCATGATCGGCACCTGTGCCCCGCAACCGCCGCGCCTCGTCGGCGATAGCAACGATCGCTGCTCGCGTGCCGTCCTTGGCGAGCCCGATGACCGTATCGACGATTTGGTCGATCGTGGTGCCCGGCACAAAAGCCGCCGCCACCGCCGCGGCCATAACGCCGGCCGCCTCAAGCCCATAGCTTTCCTGATGCCCCGAGGCGAAAGCGATCGCCTCGTCGTAAGCAGCCTTGGGATCAGCCGCATTCGTCGCTCCGATCGGCGCGATATACATGGCGGCCCCACAGTTCACCATATTGCCGATGCCGCCCTGGCGCGGGTCGCAATTGGACAATTGATGACGCTGGAAAATCCATTTTTCGGGATAAAACAGGCGATCGATCAACATCGCTTCGCGCCCCAGTTCGGGCACCCAGCGCTTGGTCCAGGCGATCTGGCGCACCATCCCGTCAGCCATGTCCCACGCGTCGAGATGGCGCCCCACCTCGGCATAGATGTCCATCATCGCCAGGGTCATCAGCGTATCGTCCGTGACGATACCGTCCCCGCGCACCCGATGGTTCCGCTGCTCGGGCGGCAGGTCCATCTTGTGCCAGCGCGTCATCACCGAGGTCACCCGCCCATAGCGCGCCCGGATCTCTGCCGCCGACAGTTTTTCGACCGGCGCCCCCAGGGCATCGCCCAGAGCGATCCCATGGAGCATGCCGCGAATGCGGGATGAGAGGGTTGGTGTCATGTCAGGTTCCGACTTTTGTCATTCTAATTGGCGCCGGGCTTTCACCCGGCTTTGCCGTGAAATTTCAGTCGACACCCTCCCCCTGGCGGGGAGGGTCAGGGAGGGGGGATGAGAGCCACGACTTCGCGGCCCCCGCACCCCCTCCCAGCCTCCCCCGTCAAAGGGGGAGGTGCCTTTCCGTGGCCTTGGCCGTATCTTGCCAGCGGGCCTTGGTCACTGGCCGAGCACCGTCGCCGCATACTCGGCCATGCGCTGGCCACCGGCAGCGTTATATTCGCTGACGAACTGGTCCCACTGATCGAGCGAGGCTTCCCCGGTGATGAACTTGGCGACCCACGAGCGATAGACCTGCTCGGCAGCGTCGACTTCCGCTGCATATTCGGCCGGCCAGACAAAGGCATTGTCTGCGACGAAATTGGCCTTGATCGTGTCGAGCGCAGCCTGGCCGGTTGCCGACAGCAGCGGCACCGGTGGCTCCCAATTGGCAGCGTTGAAGAAGCGGGCATACCAGGTCGAAATCTGGTCGGTAAACGTTACCGCGCCGCTGGCATCGGTCGTGTGATGCACACCCTCAAATCCCATGCGGTCGATGTCCTGGCCTTCCTTGGACGCCATGAAATCGAGCACCGCAAAGGCCTCGTCCTTATGCTCGGAAATGGAAGAGATCGCCCAGCCGCGCGATTCCTTGGAGACATCGAGCGCCGCCAACCCCTGTCCGCCGGGACCCGACGGAATAGGCAGCAGCGTTAGTTCGATATTTTCGCCCGGATGGGCCTGGCGCATCTTGCCCGAATAGATGTCGATCACTTCCGGTGACGAGCCGAACATCACGCCGGCCTTGCCGGTGTAGAATTTGTCTTCCTTCACGTCGAACGTGTTGGTCACATATTCCTTATCGAACAGGCCTTTTTCGGCGAGCCGCGCATAGAATTCGATCTTTGCCTTTTCGGCATCGGTAACGCGCGAATTGACCCAAGCGCCATCCGCAGTCTTCATCCAGGTGCCGGTCACGCCGAATGCCTGGTTGAAGATGGAATCGAGCTCGTTGGTATTGCCGAACCCGGTCAGGCCAAGCGTATTGCCCTTCGTGCCGTCACCATCGAGATCGGCATCATGAATCGCCTGGAAGAGCGCTTCATATTCCTCGACGGTCTTGGGCGGCTGCAGCCCAAGTTGGTCGAGCCAATCCTTGCGCATCACCGGCTGCGGCGCACGCGGCGGATAGATGTAGAGAAGGTAGGGATAGTTGGCGAGGCGCTCGACATTGTGGGGCCAGAGCGCCGCCTTGATATGCTCGGATTTTTCGATCCAGGGATTGAGATCCTCGAGGATCCCCTGCTCGGCCATCTTCTGGTCGCCACCCTGGAAATAGATGATATCCGGGATATCGCCCGAAAGCAGCATCACGCCCAGCGCATCGACATAGGCCGAAGTCCCGCCCGGCAAGTCCACCGTCTGAATATCGATATCGTGCCCCTGCGCCTTGAGCGCGGCCTCGATTTCCTCGATTTCCTTGACGTCATCGGGATTGGTGGTCAACAGGTCCTTGCTGACCAGCCTAATCGTCGTCTGTGCCATGGCCGGCACAACGGCCGAACCCAGAACGGCAATCGCCGTCGTCGCTAAAAGCAGTTTCTTCAGTGTCATTGCACTACTCCTCCATTGTTCTTAGTCGTCACCGCTTGCGCGGAATTCTTTGGTTTTGGCTTGTTACTAGGCACGCCCTTCACCTCTCCCTCTGGGGGAGAGGTCGACGCGAAGCGGCGGGTGAGGGGGCCTTGCTCCTCGCACTTCCCATCCACCGTCCCTGCACCTCCCCCTTGATGGGGGAGGCCGGGAGGGGTGGAGCCACCAACGCCGAGTCCCCTCATCCCTTCAGCGCTCCTGACATCGTCCCCTTGGTGAAAAACTTGAGGATCAGCGGATAGATCGCGAGGATCGGCAGGATGGTGATGAAGATCATCCCGGCCTTGAGCGCCCTGATGTTGATCTGGGCGATACCGATATTGTTGTTGGCATTGTTCGCCCCGACGATGGCGATCTTGTCGCCCTCGATTACGAACTGACGCAGCACCACCTGCAGCGGCCATTTGCTCTGGTCGTTGAGATAGATCATCGAGCGGAAGAACTCGTTCCAATGAAGGACGAGATAGAAGAGCGCGATGGTGGCAAGCGCAGGCTTGGCCAGCGGCAGCACAACCATGAAGAAGGTCTGGAACGGATTGGCGCCATCAAGCTCGGCCGCTTCGAGCAGTTCCTTGGGGATTTCCTCGAAGAAGCGGATGAGGATGATCAGGTACCAGGCGCTGATCGCCTTATACATGATCACCGACCAGGGCGTGTTAAGCAGCCCCAGCCGCTTCATCAGGAAATAGTCGGGAATGATGCCCGGCTCGAACACGATGGTGACGAGGACAAGGATAAAGATCAGCCTCCGCCCCGGCAGCCCAGGGCGCGACATACCCCAGGCCATCAGCGCCGTGCCCATGACGCCGATGCAGACGCTCGTCGCCGTCATCCAGATGGAATTAAAGAGGCCGCGTTGCACATTGGGATGCTGCAAGAGCAGCGTCCAGACATCGGTCGAAAACCCATCGGGAACGATCGAGAGCCCGGAAAAGCCCGCGACCTTGCTCGGATCGGTAAAGGACAGGGCCAGAAGGTTCAGCAGCGGCTGCAGCGTAAAGACCACCAGCAAAAGCAGCGTCGAAACGATGAGCACATATTCGACCCGCTCGAGCGGGGTGCGGCGCGATTGAGAAAACATCACCACACTCCCTTGCCGGTCAGCCTTTTGCTGACGAGATGGGAGGTCACCACGAGGATCATGCCGATCACTGCCTTGAAAAGGCCAGCTGCGGTCGCCAGCGCATATTCGCCCGTCGAGAGCCCCATGCGATAGACATAGGTGTCGAGGATATCGATGGTCGAAGCGTTGACGTCGTTCTGGAAGTTGATGATCTGATTGAGGTCGGCGCTGAGGAACATGCCCATATTGAGAATGAACAGCGTCGCGATCGTCGGCACGATGCCCGGAATGGTGACGTGCCAGATTTTCTGCCAGCGATTGGCCCCATCCATTTCCGCCGCCTCATAAAGCTGCGGATCGATGGCAAAGATCGCGGCAAGATAGAGAAGGCTGTCCCATCCGGCCGAGCGCCAGATTTCCGAGATCACCAGCACCCAGCGGATCGATCCGGTATTGGTCATATAATTCGTCGTGCCAAAGCCCATGGATTGCTGGATCTGGTTGACGGCCCCGTCCGTCGGGGACAGCAGCGCGATGAAGACCCCGGCGATCACCACCCAGCTCAAAAAGTGCGGCAGATAGATCGCCGACTGGATCACGCCCCGCAATTTGCCATTGCGGATTTCATTGAGCAGCAGCGCCACGATGATCGGCACCGGGAAGACCAAGAGGATCTTCATGCCCGAAATGATCAGCGTATTGGCAAGCACCGAATAGAAGATCGGCGAAGAAAAAAGCTGCTGAAAGTTCTTGAGGCCAACCCAGATATTGGGTGGAATGATGCGGACCTGTTCGAAGGCCATCTTGGCCTCCCAGATCGGCACGTAGTGCCAGATGAAGAAGAACAGCAGCCCCGGCGCCATCATGGCGTAATAGGGCCACCATTGACGCACGCCAGCGCGGAAGTTGCCGCTCGATGTTACCGGAATGCTACCCGATCCACCGCCAATTCCACGGCCCGCCGCGAGTGAAGCGGGAACGTTCCCATCCGAAAGCACAGCCGAGATCTTCTGCCCATCCTTGGCAACCATGATCAGTTCCTCCCTGCCCCCGCGACCCGCCGGGGCGTCGTGACCGACAGATCGGCGAGTGAGCCTCGCTCTATCAATCGGCACGGCATATAGATGCGCCGGTGTTCCGGCTTGTGTTCTATTTCGTCGAAAAGGCCTTCTACCGCCCGCTCGCCGATATCGCGTCCGGGCTTGGCAACCGTTGTCAGCCCAGGCCAGGCAAACTCGCCCGAGGGAATGCCGTCAAAGCCAAGAATGGAAACGTCGCGCGGACAATCGAGTCCGGCATCGCGCACCGCCATCATGGCGCCGAGCGCCATCATGTCATTGGCCGCAAACACGGCCAGATGCCCGACACGCGGTTGCGCCAAAAGGCGCTTCATCGCCTCGCGCCCACCTTCGACCGTATATTCCCCGTCCTCGATTGCGAGCACGCCCGGATCGAGATCGCGCTCGACGAAATGCTCATGCACGGCCCGCAAAAACCGCGCCCGCGCCAGGCGCGACTTCGGCCCGAGGATCAGCGCCGGCGCCTTGTGTCCCTTGGAAACCAGGTGATCGAGACCGAGCCGCACGGCTTGGGTAATATCCGAACCGACGCTCGAGACATCGGGATAGCGCTCGGCGCTCGACCCGATGAAAACGCAAGGCATGCCAAACCGATCGAGATCATCAAAGCTGTCCGAGACCGGATTGACGATGGCTCCATCGACCCGCGCCCGGCGCAGCGTCTGCAAATGCGTCGCCTCAGCCTTGGGGTCCCAGTCGGATGAAAAAACCAGGAGCGAAGCCCCTGCCCGCGCCGCACGATCCTGCGCGCCCCGCGCCACATCGGCCCAGAATGGGTTGGCGATATCGGGGATAACGAGGCCTAGCATTCCGCTCCGCCCCGACCGCATACCAACCGCCAAGTGATTGCGCTCATAGCCCACGGCCGCCGCCGCCTTGACCACACGCTCGCGCGTCTCTTCAGTGATATTGGACGAACCCGCCAGCGCCCGCGCCGCAGTGCTCTTAGACACCCCAGCCCGCTCGGCAACATCAACAATGGTCGGCCGACGCGTCCGGCTCGCTCCCATAACTCTTCCCCGCACGAACCGTAATCGGCCTCTTACGCTATGGGAACGTTACCGCCGCAAGGCTACCATTGTCAATCGCCCCCAAAAAACGCTGGATCTTCTTCATGACTTTTCAACATGGCCATGATGCCACCCCAAGACGCGTTCGGCCTTCTGCGAACTGAAAAAACTCTGGCGGCCATCCCATACGCCCTTGATAGCGACGTCAGGCATGAATTCTTCCGCGAGCGATCGGCTCGGCACGTCAGAAATCGTATCAGGCGCGACGATGTAGAAAACCTCGTGGCCTTCAAACTTGGCTTCCAGCGCAAGAAGACACGCGTCGGCAGCGGCGTCGCGGCGCGTATAGGCCCAGAGGTGCCGGGCCTTTTCCGGGAACGGGTCATAGTAGCCCTTGGCCACGGAGCGATCTTCGCAGACGAAATGAAAGCGCAGGCTGGCAATGGTCATGCCGGGATAGCGGCGCACGAAGGCGTCGGCCTGCTGCTCGCAGATCCACTTCGAGAGGCTATAGGGGTCCTCGCTGTAATTGGGATGATCCTCGTCGATCGGGAAATAGTCGTAGTGCGGCGCCTTGCTGAAGGCATGGCCGATGGCATTGACGCTCGAGGCCTGGCAGACGCGCAGGATGTCGTTGTCTGCAGCCGCCTGCAGCACATTGTAACTGCCGACGACATTGTTGTTGTGGACGATATGATCGGGATGCCGGCCGGGCGAGGGAATGGCGGCCATGTGGATCACGGCATCGCAGCCCGCAAAGGCTTGGAGCAACGTTTCATAGTCCCCCATGTCGGCGAGGACGAACCGGCGCTGTGCATTGGCGGCGACGTCGGGATGCTCGACACGGTCGATGCCGACGACGCTATGGCCGCGCTCTTCGGCAAGGGCGACGATGGCACGGCCTATGCCGCCGCTGGCCCCGGTGATGGCGATCTTCATGATGGCTGGCTTTCTGCATAGACAGCCTCATGGAGGCCGCGGATGTAACCGATGGCGTAAAGACGTCCGAAGGCGGAGTAGCCGGCATTGTCATTGCTATCGCCCTCCACGGTCGGCACGTGATCTGGGCGCAAGACGCCGTCGAACCCGATGTCGCGATAGGCTTTCATGCAGGCGAGCATGTCGGTCTTGCCGGCATCGTGCCAGGTTTCTTCGAATTGCGTCGGCACGCCCCTGACATCGCGGAAATGGACGAAGGAAATCGTCTTGCCGAATTTTCGGATGACCGAAGGTAGGTCGTCGGTCATGAGGGTAAAATTGCCCTGACACAGCGTGATCGTGTTCATCGGGCTTCGCGCTATTTCAACGAGCCGCTGGTAGTTGTCGACCGTGCGCATGATACGACTGACGCCGCGAATGGGCGTGATCGGCGGATCATCGGGATGCATGGAGAGTTTAACCCCTGCTCGCTCTGCGACGGGCAGCACGCGCTTGAGAAAATATTCAAGGTTGGTCCAGAGCTCTTCTTCGCTGATCGGAGGATTACTGGTCAGGTTTTCCGGGACGTCAGCGGCATTGAAGCTTGTGACGACTGAGCCGCCCCGCGAGGGCGTAGCCATATTGGTGCGCACCCAGTTGAAATCGGTCATCCACTCATAGCACCAGACGGGGATGCCGAGCTTGCCCATGCTTTCAAGAAGTGTGCAGACGACATCGATCTCCTCGTCCCGCCCATCCAGCCCGCGCTTGGCCTTGTTGAGCGGCGGACGCGCTTCGATGACGCGAAGCTCGAAACCTGCGTCTTCGTAGGTCTGCTTCATGCGCGTCAGCGGCGCGAGGTCACCCAGGCGTTCGCCGGGTTTGAGGCTGTCGAACGGCAAGCCGCCCACGGCAAGATTAACCCCCGCCTGCAGCGCAAGCTTCCAGACCGGCGAGGGCGTAGGGCTGATGAATTCAGCGATTTCAAGCATCTGGCAAAACTTCGGATGAGGTGATGAAACGCAGGCTAGACCGTCTCGCGCGGCTTGAGCGGCTCGCCCCACTTCTTGTTGAGATCGGGCCAGGGGATAGAGTCGACGAGGAGGCGCGTGTAGCTGTGCTGCGGGTTGCGAATGACGCTCTCGACATCGCCCTTTTCCACCACATCGCCCTTGTAGAGCACGACGATATCGTCAGCGACGTGATAGGCCGTGGTCAGGTCGTGGGTGATGTAGATGATCGATACGCCGTGATCGCGATGAAGATTACGCAGCGATTCCAGGATATTGGCGCGGAGCGAAGCATCCACCATCGAGACGGGTTCGTCCGCGATCAAGAGGCGCGGTTTCAGCAACAGCGCCCGGGCGACATTGATGCGCTGGCGCTGGCCGCCCGAGAGTTGATGCGGGAAGCGGCCAAGCACGTCTTCCGGACGCAGCCCTACCGCCGTTAGTGCCTCTTCCATCCGCCTCACGCCGTCGGCCTTGGACTTGGCGAGCTTGAACTGGCGGATCGGCACGGTGAGCAGGTGGTCGACGGTGTAGAAGGGATTGAACACAGCAAACGGATCCTGAAATACCGCCTGCACCTCGCGACGATAGGCCATCCGCTCCTTGCCGACGAGCCCGGCAATGTTCTTGCCCCGATAAAGGATTTCGCCTGTCGTCGCAGTGATAAAGCCCAGCAGCAGCATGGCGAGCGTCGTCTTGCCCGAGCCGGATTCCCCGGCCACCGTCAGAATGGTGGGCTCATCCTCCTTGAGCGTCAGGGAAAATTCCTTGAGCGCAACCGTCGCTTTCGAACTGAGAAGACCCCGCTGGTAGACTTTTGAGACCTTGCGGATTTCGAGCAGGTTTTCACCCATGGCGATGACCGTCCTCGTTATAGAGATGGCAGGCGACCATGCGGCCACCGGGCAAGGTGACTGGCTCCGGCCGGACAGAACGTTGCAGTTCCTCGTGCCCATGCGGGCAGCGTGGATGGAAGGCGCAGCCGCTCGGCAGGCGCAGCAGCGAGGGCGCAAGCCCTGGAATGCCGCGGAACACGCCCTTGGTATCGAGATTGGGCAGCGAGGAAATGAGCGCCTGCGAATAGGGATGTTTGGGATCGGTGAACATTTCGCGCACGCTCGACATCTCGACGAGCCGCCCGGCATACATGACGGCGACCTGATCCACCGCCTGCGCCATCAGACCCATGTCGTGGCCAATAAGGATGACGGCGGCGTTGATCTCGGCCTGCACGCGGTTGATGGTTTCCATCACCTGTCGCTGCGTCACCACATCGAGCGCGCTTGTCGGCTCGTCGGCGATGATGACGCTGGGGCGAAGGAGTATGCCGATGGCGATGCAGACACGCTGCTTCATGCCGCCCGACAATTCATGGGCATACATGCGGAAGACGCCGGGATCGAGATCGACTGACCGCAAAGCGGCAGTGCAGCGATCCTCGATGGCCGAACCGCGCTCGCCGCGGACGTGGGAGCGGACCGCGTCGATCATCTGCGCCCCGATCCGCATGACGGGATTAAGCGAATTCATCGCGCCCTGCGGAATATAGGCGATCTTGTCGAGCCGGGCAGCGCGCATGCCTTCGTCGGTGAGGCTCATGAGGTCAGTGTCACCGACAATGACCTGCCCGCCCTCGATCCGGCCAGGCGGCTTGATCATGCGCATCATGGCGAGAGCCAAGGTGCTTTTGCCCGATCCTGACTCGCCCACCATGCCGAGCTTTTGTCCTGCCTTGAGGCTGAAGCTGACGGCGTCCAGCGCCTTGGCGCGGCCGAGATCGGTATAATAGGTGACCTCGAGATTGTTGACGCGCAGCACGGGTTGGCTGGCGGATGGTGCTGCGGGTTTGGCGCTCGCTGCGGAATTCATGACCAGAGAAACCATGGGACTATTCCGTTCTTCTGACGCGCGGATTGGCGAGCTCGTCGAGGCCCATATTCACCAGCGCGAGGGCGCCGAGGATCAGGATCATCGCGAAGGCCGGTTCGAGGGGCCACCACCACCAGCCATTGAAGAACGCGCCCTGGCTCTGGGCGGCCCAGATGATGTTGCCAAGGAGCGGTTCGCGCAGGGGGCCGAGGCCCAGGACGGCGAGATAGAAAGACGCAAACACGGCGCCGAACACCTGCCCGACAAAGGCCGCCGCTATGAACGGCAGGAGATTGGGCAGGATTTCCTTGAAGATGATGCCCATGTCCGAGACGCCGGATAGCTTGGCGACGGCGACGAACTGGCGCTCCTTCATGGTGAGGACTTGGGCGCGGATGACGAGGGTCGGCCCCATCCAGGCCAGCATCGCGACGATCATGGCCATGGTTACGATGGTGACGTCGCGCTTATCGAGCGACCCGGCGACGACAACCTGGATCAGGAGGACGGGGATCGGCGTCAGGATCTGACAGATGGTGCGGATGACGCCATCCACCCAACCGCCGAAATAGGCGGCGAGAAAGCCCAGAACCACCCCGAGCGCGGTGCCGATGCCACCTGCAAGAAGCCCGATAAACGCGGTCTGCCACATGCCGACGACCATGGCCGCAAGCAGATCGCGGCCGAAAAAATCCGTACCGAAGGGATATTTGAGGCTCGGCGACTGCTTGAGCGCCGCCGAGAGCGGATAGGCTTTCTTGGGGTCGATGACCAGAAGGCCAATAATGGTGAAGAGCGCGAGCGCGAGAAGGATGCCGAGGCCGATCGCCAGACCCTTGTTGCGGCGGAAATAGCGCAGGGTGAGCGTCAGGCGCGAGGGCTGGACGATGGCGACATTGGGTGCCGCAGGATTGGTGGAGGCGGAGGTCAGGGTCATTGCTCGCTCCTAATTCGCCCGGATCCGCGGATCGAGCAGCGGATAGACGAACTCGAGCAGCGTCATCAAAAGAGCGATGGCGATGGTGATGAAAAGAACGATGCCGTAGATGACCGGGAAATCATTGGCGCGAATGGCGAGATTGAGCGCCGTACCGATGCCCGGCAGGCCGAAAAGCCCTTCGACGACCACGGCCGAGGTCACGACCGTGCCGAGCGCCAAGGCAAGGCCGGTCACCTGCGGCAGCAGCGCATTGCGCAAGTAATAGTCGCGAAAAATGCGGCGGCCGGTTAGGCCCTTGTGTTCGGCGAAATTGACATAGTCCTCGCCCTGGATGGTGATCCCCATGCCGCGCATGGACAGAACCCAACCGCCCACCGATCCCAGGATCAGCGAAAGCGCCGGCAGGATCTGGTGCTCCATGAGATCGATGAAGAAGGACCACGACCACGTGGGCACGATGCCGACCGAATAAGCACCGCCAAGCGGCAGCCATTTGAGGCGAAAGCCGATGAAAAACAGCAGTAAGATACCCATGATGACGGGCGGCACGCCTGTGAGCAGGATGAACGGCGTTGCCGTGGAGCGCAGCCAGCCCGGTGCTTTCGGCCAAGCCGCAACAGCTCCAAGGATGGTGCCGAGCACGAAGCTGATAACAGTCGTGACGAGCAGGAGGCCAATGGTCCAGGGCAAGGACTGCGCAATGACGTCGGTGACGGTCATCGGATAGCGGCTCAGCGAATAGCCGAAATCCATCCGCAGGATATTGCCCAGATACTGCCAGTATTGCTCAAGCAGAGGCTTATCGAGGCCGAACTGCTGCTGCATCGAGGCAATGAGCTTTTCGACATCGGCGGGCGAAAAGCCGCCTGTGCGGGCCAATTCGCCGAAGCGTTCGCGAATGGCGTTGCGCGGCGAAAGGCGCGGAATGAAGAAGACGATTGTGGACGCAGCCCACACGACCAGGACGAAAAACAAGAGCCGCCTGGCGACGATCCGTATATTCACTGGACTATTCCCGATGCACTGGATGGGTGGGACGCGCACTGGAGCGCGCATCCCGTAGGGATCGGAAGATCAGTTGCCCGAGGCCTTGAGGCCGGTAATCACCAGCATGCCTGTGTGAGCCCAGAAGGCGCCGTTCGTGCCCATGCCCACATTGGTGGCGCTCGGCCAGTTGGTCCAATAGTGGTTGTTATAGGGAATGCGATGGAGCCACTGGATCACCGGCACGTCGATGACATCGCGCCAGTAGATGCCGAGCGCCTTGGCAGCACCCGAGATGAACTTGGGATCGTCGGAACCGAGCGGAGCAATCTCATCAAGAATGGCGTCGAATTCCGGGTTCTTGTAGCGCGAGAACCGATTGTTGCCGGCTGAAGAGCCAATCGCTTCCGAATAGCGGCCATGGAAGAGATTGAGCGCTTCGAACGGGTCGAAGAGGCTGGCGCCGTGGCCGAAGAGATAGAGCCCGGCCTTGCCATCGACCATGTTCTGATAGGCATCGGTGCCGAAATTGACATTGGAGTCAAAGCCAGCCTGACGCAGCATTTCGGCCAGCACCGGAGCGATATCGCCATGGATGCTTTCGAAGGCCTGGATGGTGGCGTCGAGCGTCTTGCCATCTTTTTCCCAAAGCCCGTCACCATTCTTGGTGAAGCCGGCCTCTTCCATCAGCTTGGCACTTTCGTCGACGTCATAGGCGCCAGGATTGTACTTCTCCTGCTCGGCCTTGACCTCAGGACTATCAGCAAAGGTCTGGAGATTTGGATAGAGCGGGAAGGGATAGACGGTGGCGATCTCAGCGCCTTCGTAGAGCACTTCGTTGATCAGGTCGCGATTGACGGCAAGGCTGATGGCCTTGCGGACGCGCACGTCGCTATAGGGCTCGAGCTGGTCGTTCATCCAGAGCGAGTTCGGCCACCAATCGAGATAACCGTAAGGCGACTCCGTGCCCGTCCAGGACTGAATATCCGGATTTTGCTGGAGGATATTGCCGATGATCTGGGCGCGCATGTCGACCGAGGAGTCGAACTCGTTGTTCACGAGACGCTGCGCTACCGTATCGATCGGCTGGTTGAGAATATTGACGACAATGACGCGCTTGACCGCCGGTTTCTCGACGCGGCCGGCCTCGACAGCCCACCAATCGTCCCGCAGATCGAGTATCTTCTGGTTCGCGTTCCAGGCAACAATGTCATAGGGGCCTGAATGCGGCATTTCGGCTAGGCCCGGGGCCTTGGTCGGGTCTTCCTGCTTTTCGAGCCAGTGCTTTGGCACGATCGGAATACCGGTATCGAATTTTTCGGTCAGCACTTCGAATTTGAAGCGCGGTGCCGGCTGCGTGAACGTCACTTCGACCGTGTGCTCATCCTTCGCCGAAATGGTGTCGACGAGATCGGCGAACTGGGCATGGTAAGGCAGCGTTTCATACTGCTTCTGCCCTTCGAACGTATAGACCACGTCCTCAGCCGTGACCGGCTCGCCGTCGGACCATTTGGCCATCGGGTTGAGCTTGATCTCAAGCGCGGTGAAATCGTCCTTGGTATATTCCATGCTGTCGGCCAGCCACGGAATGAACTCGTTCTTGTAAATGCCGAAATACATTAGCGGCTCGAACAGGAGGTTATTGCCTTCCTGATGGGTATAGCCGGGCAGAACCCACGGATTCGTCGTGCCGATCGACGAGGAGGCGGAAACGCCCCAGGCGAGGTTCAACGTCTCGTTGCGCGCCACCTCCGGGAGCGACTGCGGCACGATCTCGGTTGGCGGCGGCGCACCGGTCTGGCCCAGCGCCGCCACCGGCAGCGTGATCTGCCCTAGGGCCAGCACCGCTGCGGTAACTGTTTGGAACTTGAACATTAGTCAGCTCTCTCCCTTGATGCGCGGACGAGCCGACAGCCTTGTCTCGTGACAAAGCCCCTCGCGGCCGATCCGCCTCCTCTCACCGGCAAAGCCGGTATCGCTTTGGTGGGGCCTGATCTGCGATCTCCTCAAACCGCAGTCATCGGGCCTATATTCACCAGGCGGTCGGCTCGATCTTTAGCCGAATACAACCACCTTCGAAATCGATACTGCGCCAACACCAAGTAGTTTGCAACACTATATATATCGTCCTATTTCAAGACGCGACAATATTCATTCTGTCACGATTATCAAAGTGACAGCTGAATCGCGTATTGATTATTGTATTAGCAATCAGTCCTTTATGGAGAATGCCGATACCCTATGCGTTACACGCAAAGGGATGCCGGCATTGAGCGCGACGGCCGTAGGCACACCGCGGCGATTGATGGGATTAGGTTGGGTGGAAACGGCGGTGTTGAGGTCGAAAGCCGACGCAATCGGTTCGACGCCGACACCGCGATATTGACCATGCCATGGGGCGCCTTCGATGCCGCGATCCGTGTACCAGATCTGCAGCGAAGGCAGGATAGCGCGATTCCAATCGAGCTCTATGCCCATGGCTTCATCGAGAAAAACCGCACGCAAGGGGCCCGTCATGCCACAGAGTTGGACACTGAAGTTTTCTGTCGCGAGCGGCAGATGCGACAGGTCCACGGGACCAATCGGCGTAGGGACGCTGTCGAGGCGCGAAAACTCCTGCAACTCGCCATCGCGAACCTGACGCGGATGAACGAGACCAAACGCAAAATCAGCCTGAAGCTGCAAGCGGCCCGGCGTTTCGGGCAAGCGCAGGATGGGGTGAAGCCCGACCGAAATCGATCCAGAGCGGCGCGGATAGATCGTCAGTTCTGACTCAAGAACCAGACTGCCCTCGCGCCCCGAAACGGTGCGCTCCAAGCGCTGCACGATGTGATCGTCGGGATAGTCGAGCCCAAGCGTGACGCTGCTTTCGGTCTGCGCCACCAGCGTCCATTCCGCATCGCCGGCTGGACCATGAATGGGCAGAAGCGGCGGTTCGGTCATCAGATCGGCCCAGTCGCGCGGGCCGATGGGCTCTGCGGGCCCTGCCCCGAACGGCACGCAGGCGAAATCCCCGCCAAGCTCGCGCAAGTGGCCGATGATATTCGGGTCGTCCACCGTTCCCATCCAAGGCGCGCGGGCAAAGGGGCGAAAGGGGCCGGCG
The DNA here is from genome assembly GCF_032907385.1 of Devosia sp. BK. Classification (NCBI taxonomy): domain Bacteria; kingdom Pseudomonadati; phylum Pseudomonadota; class Alphaproteobacteria; order Hyphomicrobiales; family Devosiaceae; genus Devosia; species Devosia sp. BK. Next base: position 131,682 of record NZ_JAIMBX010000003.1, on the reverse strand, counting down.
GGCAAGTCAAACCGGCAATCGGCAAGCACCGCCGCGGTGCTGAGCACCACCGCGTCGCCATGACTCCAGGTCAGCCGGTATTCGGTCACGCCGCGACCCTCACCAATTGGTCGCCGAGCCATCACGCCGGCGCAAGTGCGGCGCTTCCCAGAAGCGGAAGCTGTCATGAGTCAGTTTGTCTTCATCGATCTCGACGCCGAGGCCCGGTGTCTCCGGCACCTTATAGGTGACGCCTTCCAGCATAGGCTGCTGGGTGAAGATCCCATAGCCCGGATCTGCGCCGTAGAGATCTCCGGCGGCTACACGCGTTTCAAGCCACGAAAAATTGGCGACGGCAGCCGAGAAGTGGATTGTCGCCGCCGTGCAGATCGGCCCCAGCGGATTGTGGGGCATCATGTCGACGTAATGGGCCTCACTCCAACCGGCGACTTTCATGGCTTCGGTAAAGCCGCCGACATTGCAAAGATCGAGGCGATTGAACTGGTGAATGTCGCGCTCGATATAAGGCAGGAATTGCCATTTGCTGGCGAATTCCTCGCCGATTGCGAAGGGCACGTCTGTCATGCGGCGCAGCGCCTCATAGGCTTCCGGCGTCTCGTCGCGGATCGGTTCTTCGAGGAAATCGAGCGTGCCCGACGGCATTTTCTGGCAAAAGCTTGCCGCCTCCGCGACGCTGAGACGGTGATGATAATCGATGCCGATGACGACCTCGTCGCCCAGTTCCTCGCGTGCCTTGATCAACCACTTCGCGGTCTTGCCGATGGACTCGCGTGGTTCGAAAGTCCCCTGCCCGTCATCCCAAGCGCCGGGGAAGAAGCGAACGACATTCCAGCCATGGGCGATGAGAGACTTGGCGCGCTCGATGGTTTCTGGGCCGTCGAGGCTCCCGGTCGACGGAAAGGTCGGGATGACATCACGATGCTTGCCGCCCAGGAGCTCATAGACCGGCACACCGAGCGCCTTGCCCTTGATGTCATGTAGCGCAATGTCGATGGCCGATTGCGCTGCGAGGAGGACGCGGCCGCCCTCAAAATACTGACTGCGATAAAGCTCCTGCCAGATCGCGCCGATCCGCATGGGGTCGCGGCCGACGAGAAACTCGCGAAAATGCTCGATGGCGCCGACGACCGCCTTTTCGCGGCCAGAAAGGCCACTTTCGCCCCAACCATAGATGCCTTCATCAGTTTCGATCTTGACGATGAGCTGATTGCGATGTCCGACCCAGGCGGGAAACGGCTTGATTGCTGTGATCTTCATGGCCGGACTACCAACTGGTGAGCGTGCCGTCTTCGAGACGGGCAACGGGGAGATAAGCGGGTTCGTAAGGGTGGCGGGCGGCGACAGCCTCGTCGATATCGACGCCATGGCCAGACGCTTCGCCCGGCTGCAGATAGCCGCGCTCATAGGTCCAGGCGCGCGGGAACATTTCGAGCGTGGCGTCGGTGTAGCCGGAGAATTCCTGGATACCGAAATTGGGGATCGCGGTATCGACATGGATATTGCATCCCATGGCGACGGGCGACACATCCATCGGCCCGTGGCAGGCCGAGCGGATGTGATAGATGGCAGCAAAATCGAAGATTTTCTTGATGCCCGTTACCCCGCCGGCATGGACGGAGGTCACGCGAATATAGTCGATCAGCTGTTCGGTGATCAGCGTGGTCGTATCGTAGATAGAATTGAACACTTCGCCCACCGCAATGGGTTGGGTCGTGTGTTGGCGGAAGAGCCGGAAACCTTCCTGCAGCTCCGCGGGAACGGCGTCCTCGAGCCAGAAGAGGCGATAGGGCTCCAGATCCTTACCCAGCCGCGCCGCCTCGATTGGCGTCAGTCGGTGGTGCACGTCATGAAGGAGATGCACATCCCAGCCCACGGCATCGCGCAGCTTGGAAAAGAGCTTTGGCACCAGCGGCAGGTATTTATGGGTTGCCCAGACTTCTTCATTGGGCAGCGGATGGATCATGCCGCCAGCCGCCTGATCGGTTGAGGGACCGGTGCCATAGATCGGTGGCAGGCCAGGTATGGCGACCTGAGCACGGATAGCGTCGAGCCCCTGCTCCTTGAGCGCAAGGACGCCCTCGACCAGCTCATTGATCTCCATGCCGCTCGCGTGTTTGTAAACCATCACCTTATCGCGCGAGCGACCGCCAAGCAGTTGATAGAGCGGCATATTTGCCGCCTTGGCCTTGATGTCCCAAAGGGCCATGTCGATGCCGGAAATAGCGGCCATGGTGATGGGGCCGCGGCGCCAATAAGCGCCCTTGTAAAGATATTGCCAGATGTCCTCGCTGCGCATCGGATCGCGGCCGATGAGACAGGGCACGACATGGTCTTCGAGATAGGCGACCACAGCCTTTTCGCGGCCATTTACGGTCGCGTCGCCAATGCCATAGAGGCCCTGATCGGTCATGATCTTGACCGTGACGAAGTTGCGGCCGGGAGACGCGACGATGATTTTTATCTCGGTGATCTTCATGACTGCTCAGCGCAAATGCGGATGGAAAGCGACGACGGTGGGGGAGCCGACGGCAATTGCCGGCTCGATGGGGTCGAGATCGCCGGTTTCCGGGCGATAGCGAAAAAGTCTCAGGCAATCGCTTTCCTGATTGGCGACAACCAGGATCATGCCGGTGGGATCGAAGGCGAAATCGCGCGGAATGCGACCGCCGCTTGGCGTGGTGCCAAGGAAGGTGGCGATGCCGGTTAGCGGATCGGTGCTGAAGCGCGCGACACTGTCGTGACCGCGATTACCCACATAGACGTGACGACCATAGCGCGAGATGGCGATGGCTGAGGCCGATGCGCCCTCATGGCCGCCCGGTGGCAAAGTCGACGTGGAGGCAATGGCTTCAAGTGTGCCGGCCTCGGCATCGAAGGCCATGGTGACGAGGGCGCAGTCAAGTTCGGTGACGCAATAAACTATTGGTAACATTGGATGAAAGCAGAAATGCCGCGGCCCGGCGCTGGGCGGCAGCACGACTTCGCCGTGGTCTTCCACGGTGCCTGAACTGGCGTCGAACCGATAGATTTTGAGCCGATCTAGGCCGAGATCGGAGACGATGACGAAGCGATTGTCGGGTGTCCACTGGATGCAATGGGCATGCGGTCGATCTTGCCGCGATGCATTTGGCCCCCTGCCCTGATGGGCCACTTCCGCCGTCAGTGCGCCGAGCCGGCCGATCTCGTCAGCAGGATAGATTGCGAAGGATTTGTTGGGCTCTTCGATGATCGGCACGCCGCCATAGTTGGCGATGCCGACATAGCGGCCGGTGCGGTCGAAGGCGGCGTGGCAGGTGTAGTCGCCGCGGGTCGGTTGCTTGTTGAGATAGCGCAGCGACGCGGCTAAGTCTTTGATTTCATAGGTAGTCACGAGGCCCTCGTGCCAACCATCGACCTCGCTGACGGCGGCAAGGGCGTTGCCCCCGGGGGCGATGGCGATGAAAGTTGGATTGTCGATTCCCTCGGTGATCCCAAGCGGCTCGACGCCGCCGGTATCGAGATCGAGCTCGAAAGCAGCGATGCCTTTGCCGGCGGCTTTGGCGACATAGCCGATGCCGCGATTGACGCCGCCGATGTAAAAAAGCGCTTTTGGCATAAAGGCTTGGTCCTGACTAAGATGATCGAGCCATCCGGACCAGCGGCCCGAATGACGGGGCCGCTAAAGTAGGCCGGAATAGTGGGCCATGCGCACAAGGCCTTGCATATAGCCGATGGCATGGGCGCGACCGCGATGGTTCCAATCGCTGTCGCCGTCCATCTTGGGGACGTGATCGTCGAGGAGGAATCCATCGAAGCCATGGCGCGCGAGGAGGGCGATGACCTCGGCGGGATCGTAGTTTCCGTCGCCGATAAAGCACTCGGTGAAATTGGGAACCGAGCCCTGCACATCGCGGAAATGGATGTAGGCAATTGCACCTCGGGGGGCAAAGAACGTTACCAATCCGGTAACGTTGATTGCGCCGCCGGGCATTTCCGAGCAACAACCAAGGCAAAGGTCGAGTGCCCAGGCCGGAGACTGGCCCGCCATCTCATAGGCCTTGTAAAATCCCTCCGGCCGATAGAAGAGACGCGCAACCCCACCGAGCATCGGCACCGGCGGATCGTCGGGATGGAGCGCGAGGCGCAGACCCTCTTCTTCGGCGACCGGCAGGACGGCTTCGATGAAGTAGCGATAGTTTTCCCACATCGCGTCTTCAGTGATGACAGGTCCGTCCTTGCCAAAGAGCGGCATGGAACTGGCGCGGCCGAGCGTCGTGGGCATGAAGCTGCGGAGCTGGTCGAGATTGTCGGCATTGGCTTCGACGACGGCCATATCGAATTGCCGCGCCAGGGCCCCGCCGCGCGTCTTGGCCGAGCGATCCGTCGACCAGACCGAATTGGGCATGAAGTGATAGCCGAGGACCGGGACACCGGCGCGGGCAACGGCACGGATCGTCGCTTGGTAGTTTTCGATCTGCTCGTCGCGGCCCTCAAGGCCGAGCATGGCCTTGTGATAAAAGTGGGTCGGGACGTTTTCGATGGCTTCGAATTTAAGCCCAGCCGCTTCGACCTGTTCGACAAGGGCGCGAACGTCCTTTTCTTCCCAGCGGTGGTCGCCGGGCAGGTTCGGATTGTTCATCTGAATGCCGCTGGCGCCGATTTGCGCGGCAAAGCGCAAGCGCTCTTCGGTCAGATCGTGGAACTGTCCCACCGCGATCCTGATCGCCATGGTCGTCTCCTCCCCCGTCGGTCAGTCGCGGATCGCGCTGCCGATCATCTGCACCTAAGTTGGAGCGAAAGACGAACCTTGCCAAGCATTATCGCATCAAATTCAGAAAATAATGTACAATCGTGATCTGCACGTGCACGATCAGTAGTCGCTGTGGAAGCTGCACTGAGACGCAAGGATAAATCGGCGCCTGAGCGCTGGTTGTCGCCTTCAAATCTGATCGACGACGCATTGCGGCGCCTGACCTGTCTGGCAGTTTGCCGCGCTTTGGCTTAGGTCCTGAGCTGTCCCTTTGTTGGCATCAATCGAAATCACAGGCACCCACAATGCTGCGCACGATCGATCACTCGTCGTTGGCGGTTTCAGGCTATGTCGAGCCTTGGACCGGCCCGGCCGGAACCCGAATGGTAGCTTCGTCCTGCGCCGGAGCTGTCGAGGCGGTCCGCATCCGCGCGCTTGATCGCGACGGAATGCCGGAGGTCGACTGGCCAGTCCGGTCCTTGGCAGAGTGCCGTCGACAGAGCTTTTCCCAAGGGGCGTGGCTCTCGATAGACCATGCGCGATCGATCACGGCGCTGTCCTTTGAAATGCTGCTCACGCGCAATGAAGGCTACCGCGTTCTTCTCGATGCGGGAGCGTTTCAGCTCGCGATCGTCGACGGCGCCAATTTGGTCTTGGGCGACCACATGGGCGATACGCCTATCGGTCGCCTACCCACGCGCCAATGGCTCAAAGTCGCAATCGGCCATGGCGCGCTCACTGTCGAAACGCTCGACCAGGACAAGCCCTTCGCTCTGTCAAAAGTGCTCCCGGGCGGAACGCTCGACCAGGTCATCCTCTGCTCGGATAAAGGAGAAGCGCTGCCGACGCTCAATTGCCGGCTGGCCAACATCAGCCTCATCGCGAACGGTCAAAGCGCCAGCTGGGTTTTTCCGACAATCTTTACCGACGCACCACTCCTGTCCAACGGCATGGCGCTGCGGCTCCATAACAATCCGACCTTCTGCATGCGCTCCTCGCGCTGGGACGGATCGAGCCTCGATCCGCGCCTGACGCCGGCGCATTACGACGCCATCCATTGTCACGACACCGACATGGCGGGCTTTGATTGGCCGGCCAATTTCGCCATCGACATCGCTGCCGATGCGCGATCAGGGGTCTATGCCATTGAAATCGACACCGGTGAAACCGCCGAGCGCATCCCGTTTTTCGTCTCGGCCGCCGAACCCGCCTCGCGGCTTTTGTTCATTGCCCCGACGGCAACCTATCTTGCCTACGCCGATGAATATCTGCCGCCCCATCTCTATGAATGGATCGGCACCGATCGCGGCCACGAATTCGCGCGCGCCAACAATCTGCGCTCGCTCTACGATTACCATTCCGATGCGAGTGGCGTATCCCTCGCCTCGACGCGCCGGCCCAAGGCGACGCTCCGCGACGACTATCGCTATCCGCTGTGCGGGGCGCCGCACCTGCTGCCGGTCGATCTGCATTTCCTTGCCTTCGCTGCTCGCAACGGCATCGCCATAGATCTCGCGACGGATCATGACCTGCACCAGAAAGGCCTCGCCCTCCTCAGCCCCTATCGCAGCGTCCTTACCGGCAGCCATCCGGAATACCTTTCGGTCGCCATGGAAGACGCCTATCGCCGCTATGTCGCCACGGGCGGGCATCTTTCCTATCTCGGCGGCAATGGCTTTGCCGCGGCGGTTGCCTTCAAGGATGACCTGATGGAATTGCGGCGCGGGCCGACCCAGGCCGGTCGCACCTGGGATGGCCCCCTTGCCGAAATGCCCCTGGCGCTGACCAACGAGCCGGGTGGCTATTTGCGCGATCGCGGCCGGGGCGAGTTCGCCCTGACCGGCGTTGGCATAGCCTTGATGGGCTTTAGCAAGTCCCTGCCCTTTACCCGCACGGCATCCAGTCATGAGCCAGGCTTTGCCTGGCTCTTCGACGGAGTTGCAGGCGACACCTTTGGCGATACCGGCATGGTTCTCGGCGGTGCTGCGGGCTATGAGGTCGATTGTACCAACTCAGCGCTCGGCACGCCTGAAAACATCGTCGTTCTCGCGACTGCTCGGGGCTTTCCCGACGACTATGTCGATGATCCCGGCCGCTGGTATGAGGGCGGCGCGCCTGAACGCGACGCCAAGCGTCTTGCGGAAATGACCTTCCTGACCCACGCTTCGGGCGGCTCGGTTTTTTCGGCGAGTTCGGTGGCTTTCCTCGGCGCCCTGCCGGGACCGGATGAACAAAACGATGTTGGCAGGATGACACTGAATCTGCTCAGGCACTTTTCAAGCTGAGCTAATCCGTACATGTATGCTGCCAATGCGCCCGCGCCCTTAAAGGAACATGCCCCATGAAGCTTGCGTCTCTTGCCCTCGCTAGTCTCTCTCTTGCTGCCCTTGCCGTCCCGGCTTCTGCGGAAACGGTCAAGATCGGCGTCCAACCCTGGCTTGGCTATGGTCCTCTCTGGATCGCCGACCAAAAGGGGTTCTTCAAGGAGAACGGCGTCGATGTGCAGTTGATCAACTTCACCTGGGACCAGGACGTGGCCGCAGCCCTCGCCAGCGGCAATATCCAGGTGATCTCTGCTGCGACCAACACCGTCATCCTCAACATGAACAATGGCGTCGATCTCAAGGCCTTCATGATCATGGATGGCTCGACGACGGCAGACGCGGTTCTTGCCGGCAAGGATGTTGCCACGATCACCGACCTCAAGGGCAAGAGCGTCGCCTATGAAAAAGGTTCGACCAGCGACCTTCTGATCAACTACGCGCTCAACTCCAACGGCCTCACCCTCGCCGATGTCGAGGCCGTGCCGATTGCTGCGGCCGATGCAGGCCTTGCTTTGATCGCCGGACGCGTTGATGTGGCCGTGACCTACGAGCCCTATATTTCCGCAGCCCTCGCCCAGGGCCCGGAATTCAAGGTTCTCTACACCGCCGGCGAAAAGCCTGGCCTGATCAGCGACGTTCTGGCCGCCGAAACGAGCTTCATCGCAGGCAACCAGCAAGATCTCGTCGGTATCATCAAGGCCTGGGACGAAGCGGTAACCTTCCTGCGCGACAATCCCGAAGAAGGCGGCAAGATCATCGCCGATGCCGTCGGTAGCCCGATCGAAGAATTCAACACCGCTTTTGCCGGTGTCCATCTCTACGATCGCGCCGAGAACGACGCTGCCCTCAAGGGCGAATTCCAGGCAACCGTCGAAGAAATCGGCTCCATCATGCAGCAAGCAAATCCCGATGAGGTCAAGACCCTGCCGACGGGCGAAACCTTCTTCGACCTGACCGCCCTCTCGGCCGCCGCACAATAATTGTTGGCCGGCGTCCCCAAGACGCCGGCACCTGTTCAAAACTTCGAGTAGCGCATGCCCAAGACCTCGAGCATCGCGGCAACTGCCGCTGCTGGTCGCATCGACCGTCGACAATCCCGCCGCAAGAAAGGTCTGTTGCGGCTGCGCCAGCCTATTCCGGATCGCATCTTCACAAGTGCGGGCCTCGTCGTGCCCGTGGTCCTCGTGCTGCTCTGGTTCGCGGTCACCGCGCTCGGCCTCGTCAAGCCGCTGTTTCTCCCGAGCCCACTCGCCATTCTTGAAGAGGCATGGCGACAGATCACGACCGGCGTCCTGTTCGAAGACGCTGCCGTCAGCAGTTATCGCATTATAGTCGGCTGGCTCAGCGCCGCTATTCTGGCTATTCCCGTCGGCATTCTGATGGGCAATTTCCGCCTCTTCGAGGGCGCGCTCGAGCCCCTGATCTCGACAGTGCGCTATATGCCCATCGTGGCCTTGATACCGCTCACCATTCTCTGGGCCGGCATTGGCGACGAGCAGAAAATCCTGATCCTTTTTCTCGGCACCTTCTTCCAGATGACGCTGATGGTGATGGACAACGTCAAAAACATCGACGTCAATCTTATCCGGGCTGGGCAAACGCTCGGCTTTTCCAATACCGAGATCCTGTGGCGCATTATCCTGCCAGCGGCCCTGCCCTCTATCTGGGACACCTGCCGCATCACCATCGGCTGGACCTGGACCTATCTCGTTGTCGCTGAACTGGTTGCCGCCCAAAGTGGCCTCGGCCGCCGCATCATGGATGCGCAGCGCTACCTTGCGACCGACACCATTATCTTCGGCACACTGTTCATTGGCCTTCTGGGGCTTTTGACCGACTATGCCTTCAAGCGCACCGGCCGATCGCTCTTTCGCTGGACGGCCGACCGATGACCATGGTACCCAAAATCCACGCCGAAGCCGTGGGCAAGATTTTCGGCGAAGGCGCGAACGAGTTCCTCGCCATCGACCGGATCGACCTGACCGTTGCGCCCAACGAATTCGTCTCGATCGTCGGCACATCCGGCTGCGGCAAGTCCACCTTCCTCAATATGGTCGGGGGCCTCACTGAGCCGACCTTTGGCGACATCCTCATTGATGGAAAGCCTGTCACGGGACCGGGGCGCGACCGCGGCTTCGTCTTTCAGGGCTATAGCCTTTTTGAGTGGATGACCGTTGAAGGCAACATTCTCTTTGCGCTCGAAAAGAGCCGGCTGAGCAAGCCGGAAAAGACTGAACTGGTGCGCCAGTTCATTCATGAGGTAGGGCTGAGAGGCTTCGAGAAGTCCTACCCGCGACAGCTCTCGGGCGGCATGCGCCAGCGCGTCGCAATTGCGCGGGCGCTCGTCTACAAGCCCTCGCTGCTCTTGATGGACGAGCCGTTTGGCGCCCTTGACGCCCAGACCCGCGGCATGATGCAGGAATTGCTGCTCAAGGTTTGGGAAGACCATAAGGTCACTGTTCTATTCGTCACTCATGACGTTGAAGAGGCCATTTTTCTCGCCGACAGAGTGATCGTCCTCGCCTCGCGGCCTGGTCGGATCAAGCGCGAACTCACGGTCGATCTCCCTCGGCCCCGGCAATTCGACATCGTGACGAGCCCCGAATTCTCGCAGCTAAAGCGCGGCGTCCTCGCCGACATCCGGGAGGAAACACTCAAGGTCATGTCACTGGGGGACGACGCTTAGGACTGTCGCGCTGATGGAAAAGAGCGGCGATCCACCCGCCTAGGGGACCGCCGCTATGCATCACTCGGCGCGGAAAAAGATCATGCCACCGTGGTGCAGTTCGGTATCGGTGACGAACTCGCCATCAGCTTCAAAGCCGGTATCGTCCCAGTAGTAGATCATCTTGCCCGTGACCTCGTAGCGGCCTTGATAGGCGCTCTGCCGGGTGCCACGCGCTTCATCATAGCGGCCATTGGGCAAAAGTTCCTGGCGCACATGTTCGTCGCCCGTCACCCACATGCCGATATAGGGGTGCTTTTCCATCGTTCCGTTCTCCTTGGAGTTTGAAGGGTCAAATTGAGCCGCCTGGGCTATCGGCGCTGAACCGGCGAAAGCGAGCGTGATGAGGAGCAATCTTGCGATCCTCATGTTTGGCCACCCGGCAGATCAACACGCTTAGCCGGCTCGAACCGTTTCAAAAGATTTTCGACCTCCTCAACCGGCACCCTGCGGCCAGATGTCTGTTCGCGCACGATTTTCCAGGTGCCGCCGCTTCGCCTGAAGACATGGGAGGTTCGGCAGATCACGCCGCTCGCCGTTCCATCTGCCTGCTCGAACCTTGCGCAGAATTCGAATGTACTTGCCGCCAGATCGCCGCTGACCAGCACGTCCGGTTCGGCGATAACAGCGTGAACCGCGCTGTGCATCCGGTTGAACGAGGCCTGGAACGCCTCGGCCCATTCGCGCGGGCTTCGCGCCAGCCGCAATTGAGGGTCGAAGCTGTCATAGAGCGCGGTGTCAGCGCTTTCCCAATCGTAGAATATTCCGGCTTTTTTCTCGAACACGAATGTTTCGCCCGGCGCCTTTTCCCAGCCTTCAAGGATCCAGCGCCGTTGGAGCTGGGCCACGTCCATTTCACTGGTCATCATCATGCCTTTCCTGGGCTCAAGAGGTCATCGAGCCCACTCGATGCGCCGTTGACGAGAAAATGTTGCGCATGTTTTTCTCTCCATTGGCTCGTTCGGCTCAGACCATGCCGCCATTGGCGCGGATGGTTTGGCCATTGATCCAGCCGCCGTCTGGACCGGCGAGAAATGCGACCGCCGCGGCAATGTCCTCAGGCGTTCCCAATCGTTCGAGCGGGTTCATCTTGGCCATCTTGGCGACCAGCTCGTCGGACTTTCCGTCGAGGAAAAGGTCGGTCGCTGTCGGTCCCGGCGCCACGGCGTTGACGGTGATGTCGCGCCCGCGCAGTTCCTTGGCCAGAATGGCGGTCATTGTCTCGACCGCTGCCTTTGTCGCGGCGTAGACGCCGTAGGTTTCGAGCTTGAGCCCGACGACGGAGGTCGAGAAATTGACGATCCGTCCGCCAGTCTTGAGGCGCCGGGCCGCCTCGCGCAGCGTGTTGAACGTGCCCTTGAGATTGACGGCGATCTGCCGGTCAAACAAAGCGTCGCTGCTCTCGGCCAGAGGCGCCAGCGTCATGATCCCCGCATTGTTTACGAGGATGTCGACGCCGCCGAAGGCCTGCTCCGCGCGCTCGAACATCAGCGCCACGGCAGCCGGATCAGAAATGTCGGCTTTGTGCGCCAGCGCGGTGCCGCCTGAAGTGCTGATCGCCTCGACAACTTTGGCGGCCTCGCTGTCATTGCCGGCGTAATTGACGACAACGTTGAAGCCATCGGCCGCCAAGCGCTTGGCGATCGCCGCACCGATCCCGCGCGAGGCACCAGTAATAAGAGCAGTTTTCTTAGATGCGTCAGTCATCTCGATCTCCTGTTCTGTTTGGTGTCCTCTCTTTACGCGATGCCCTGCAGCGGATAATCAGGTGAAATCCGACAACATAATGCGGAATTTTCGAACAATGGACCGTCTGGATTGTATGCGCGTCTTTTCGCGTGTGTTGGAGCGGCGGAGCTTTACGGCCGCGGCTGAGGACCTCGCCTTGCCGCGCTCAACAGTGACCGACGCGGTCAAACAGCTCGAAGCGCGCCTCGGGGTGAGCCTCCTCCAGCGCACGACGCGTTCGGTGACGCCGACGCTCGACGGAGAAGCCTATCACCGCAGTTGCCTGGCGATCCTAGCGGAGGTGGAAGCGGCTGAATCCACTTTTCTTGGCGCCAAGCCCAAGGGGCTGTTGCGCGTGGACGTTCACGGCACCCTCGCCCGGCATTTCGTCATGCCGCGGTTGCCGGAATTCCTTGAAACCTATCCCGAGATCGAGCTGTTCATCAGCGAGGGCGATCGGCTTGTGGATCTTGTGCGCGAGGGGATCGACTGCGTGCTGCGGGTTGGGGTTCCACAAGATAGCGACATGATCGCGCGCCGGATCGCCACGCTGCCTGAGGCTACGCTTGCTTCGCCGGCTTATCTCGAAAAGTTCGGGACACCTGAGACGCTCGACGACCTCGCCCACCATCGCATGGTCGGCTTCCGCTCCACTGCCACGGGTGGCGTTTTGCCTTTGCTGTTCGAGATCAATGGCAAGGTCCGTGAGGCGATGCTGCCCATGACGCTGACGGTCACGGGTGCCGAAACCTATTATGCCGCCTGCCTGCGCGGTCTGGGGCTCATCCAGATTCCGCGCTACCACGCTGCCCCGGCACTGACCTCGGGCGAGATCGTCGAAATCCTGCCAACAATCAGGCCGCCGAGCACGCCCGTTTCCGTGCTCTATCCACGCGACCGCCAGCTTTCGCCCCGCGTTCGTGTCCTCATTGACTGGCTGGTCAAGGTCTTCAACGTTCCGGACAAAACCATCGCGTAGAGCGGTCGGTTATCCGCTTCACGGCGAGACAACGACCTTTTTCGGCCAGCGCTCCAGACCAACGACAGCCACGCCGCTGACCATGATAACCGCAATGCCCATGAGAGCGAGCGCATTGGGAAACGTGCCGAAAATCAGCATGCCGGACAGCAGCGCCCAGACCGTGGACATATAAAGAAAGGGAACGACCGCCGAGACCGACGCGGCGCGATATGCGGTGAGCAGCAGCCAATGCGCGGCGATCAAAAATATGCTCGACCCCACGGCGAAGGCGAGGGTCAGCGCAGAAGGCCATGTCCATTGCTCAAGCAGCAGGCCCGCCAGCCCCGCACCGACGATCTCGATGGCTCCGGCGGCGACTGCGACGACGATGCCGGGTATATCAAGCTTGATCTTCCTGCCGATGAGATCGCGCACCGCGACTGCCGCAGCGCTCCAAAGACCAAACAGCGTATAGGGTGAGAAGCCGCTCGCGCCTGGTTGCGCGACGAGAAGTGCGCCGGCGAAGGCCAGAACGATCAGGGCGACCTGCATGCCCGATAGCCGCTCCTTGAAAAACACCATCGCGCCGATCAGCAGCAGCAGCGGTGACGTTTGCCCCAGGGCGGTCAGATCGGCGATGGGCACATAGGCAAGCCCGGCGACAAAACCCATGGCGGCGGTGAGTTCGAGCAAATTCCTCAACTGCACACGGCCGTCCAACATGCGCGGCGCGTAGCGAAAAAGGCCCAGGGCTGCCAAAAGCGGTATGCCAAGAAGCGTGGAGCCCACGCCCCGCAGGAACAGGGCTTGAAAAGGCGGCACTTCGTGCATGGCCAGTTTAAGTAGGCTGTCATTGATCGTGAAGCAGGCGGTCGCAAGGATCATGAGGATGATCCCAAGCGTATTGCCGGAGGGGCGGCGCATGGTGGTCTCGAGACATCGGGTAGGGGCAAGCTCGAATTCTGATAGAGCAGTGCCCGTAAATGTCCAGCGGCTGGCGCCGCAGAATCTCTTTTAAGGCGCGACGCCTGTCACGGGGTACAAAAAAGGCCGCCAGCGGCGGCCTCAAGGCTTGGACGTCGAAGCTGAACTTACTTCTGAAGGATCAGATTGATCGCGGATTCGCGGCCATCGCGACCGGTCTCTACTTCGTAAGAAAGCTTGTCGTTCTCATAAAGTCCGTCAACGCCAGAATTCTGGACAGCCGACACATGGACGAAGTGGTCCTTGCCGCCATTGTCAGGGGTGATGAAACCAAAACCCTTGGTTGCGTTGAAGAATTTTACAGTACCGTTCATGGTTGCCATTTTAATATTCCTTGAGCTCGGAGCCGAAGCAAAGCGAGCGTTGCCCTCTGCAACATGCAAGAGGGGGCATAGACGTTCGCAAAGTGGATCACTGAGCCATTAACCGGATAAGGACCGGCAGGAGGCAGCCGACTTGGGCTGAAAACGCGTATCATGGTGTTTCGCACCCAATAGCGGCATTGGCAAGGCGAACGCGCCAAAAGCTCCTGCTAAAGCTCAAGGCCGTCGCGTTGACCTCATCCTGATATGGGTTCGCCTTTGTGCTTATCGTTTTGAACGACCGAACGGCGAAGCGGATATTCGTCCGAGAAGTAAAGGCCGCGAATAGCCTCGGCGCCGTAGCGAATTTCGTTTGCTTCGATAATGGAGCTTGATTGAAGGCCGACGGGCAATTCCTCAATCGTGAACTGAATTGCCTCGACCAACGAGGGAAACCGCTGATATCGCGCCACCCGAGGCGAGGTATGATGTCGTCCAGGATAAAGTTCAGCCGGCGCATTGAAATTAGTCATCGCTAGTCCTTTCGAGAACGCGAGATCGAGCGCCGCGTGGGCGCAACGTTCACAATCTGAGGAAAGCGGCTGGGACCGGGAGCCAAAGGCATATGAAGCGCCACAACTCATATGGGGCACAATAGCCACTTTTGTGAGGCAGGAAACGAAGAGAGGCCCGCCACGTCTCCCGAAAGCTCGGCGACCTCGGCGCAAAATGCGCTTGGCAATGTAGATACTGCCCAGTTTTCCGACGTCGCCTACAAATGGAGCGGTGAGAGCCATCATTGGCTGGCGGCCTTGCACACGACATGTCGTGTGCTCAGCTAATTGAGGCTGACCCTTTCGCCAGTGCGGCCATCGAAAATATAGGTCTGGCGGGGATTGGCCATGATGTTCACGCTGTCGCCGGGCGTGACCACTTCTTCGCCATTGACGGTAACGACGACCGGCAGGCCGGAAACATCGACCGTCACGAACGTCTGGCCGCCGGTCGGTTCGACGAAGCTCACTTGGCCGGCAATGCCGTACGCACCGAGCTGGAGATGTTCGGGGCGGATGCCGACGCTGACCTTTTGGCCATCCGCGACCTTGGGGCCGGGCTCGAACGTGAAGACCTCGCCGCCGGCGGTGCGGGCGGTGTTGCCGGTTACGGTTGCTTCAAAGAAGTTCATGGCCGGTGAGCCGATAAAGCCGGCAACGAAGAGATTGGCCGGCTGGCGATAGAGCTCCATCGGGGAGCCTTCCTGCTGGATGACCCCGCGATTGAGCACCACGACTCGATCGGCAAGGGTCATGGCTTCGACCTGGTCATGCGTCACATAGACCGAAGTGACGCCCACCTTTTTATGCAGCGCCTTGATCTCGGACCGCATCTGCACGCGCAGCTTGGCATCGAGATTGGAAAGCGGTTCGTCAAAAAGGAAAACCGAAGGATCACGCACGACGGCACGACCCATGGCGACACGCTGGCGCTGGCCGCCCGAGAGCTGGCTAGGCTTGCGATCGAGCAGCGGTTCGAGTTCCAGCATTTGGGCTGCCTGCCGGACGCGGCTATCGATCTCGGCTTTGGGTTTCCCTGCCAGCTCGAGGTTGAAGGCCATATTCCGGTAGACGTTCATATGTGGGTAGAGCGCATAGGACTGAAACACCATGGCGATGTTGCGCTCGCGCGGCGTCAGGTCATTGACCACCTCATTGCCGATAGCGACCTCACCGCCCGAAATGTCCTCGAGCCCGGCGATCATGCGCAGGATCGTCGACTTGCCACAGCCAGATGGGCCGACGAGAGCGACGAATTCGCCGTCTTCAATAGAGAGGTTGATGCCCTCGATCACCGAGACCGTGCCATAGCTTTTGGCAATGTTGCGCAGTTCCAAGCCAGCCATGAAAGTCTCCTACTTGACTGCGCCGGCAGTCAGCCCGGCAATGATGTGCTTCTGCGCCGCGAAGAAAACGATGACCGTGGGCAGGATGGTGAGGGTGATGAAGGCAAGGATCAGTTGCCAATCGGTGCTGAATTCGCCGCGATAGACCATGATCCCCAGCGGCCATGGATATTTGCTTTCGGAATTGAGCATGATGAGCGGCAGGATATAGCTGTTCCAACTCCCGACGAAGGAGATGATCCCGACCGTCGCGATGATCGGGCGGCTGAGCGGCAGTGAGATATGCCAGAAGAACCGCAGATAACCCGCGCCATCGACGAAGGCAGCGTCGAAGAGTTCAGTCGGCAGGCTCCGGAAATAATTGCGGAAGAGCAAGATGCTCATGCCGAGCCCGAAGGCCACCTGCGGCAGCACCACGCCCCAATAGGTATCGAGAAGGCCCAGATCCCGGATGCGGATAAAAAGCGGCAGGATGGCCGTCGCCGCCGGGAACATCAGCCCGATCAGGAAGTAATTGAGCAGGAACTGCGAGCCGAAGAATTTGACATGGGCGAAGGTGAACGCCGCCATGGCGGCAAAGGCCAGCGTCAGGAAGACCGTGAGCCCCGCGATGAGCAGCGAATTGCCCATCTGCAGCCAATAGCGCTGGGAAAACAGGATGTCGGCATAGTTCGAGACCATCCAGGTCGATGGCAGGCCGAAGGCATTGCCGCGGAGGTCGCCCAGCGTCTTGAAGCCTCCGAGTGCGGTTGTGACCAGGGGAATAACCACAACCGCGGCAAAAATGATGAGGCAGGTATAAAGGTACGCCTTGGTGCCGAAGCGGAGGCTGCGCCCCGGTGTCTGGGCCTTGGCGGCGTCGATGGGATTGGTGGCGGTGTCAGTCATTTTTCATGAAGATCCGCTTGTAGGAGAAAGCGAGGGTGACGCAGATGACGAAGAGCACGACGCCCACGGCCGAGCCGAAGCCGACCTGCATGCGCATGACCCCGAAACTGTAGAGGAAGGTCACGAGCGTCTGCGTGGAGTTCGAGGGACCACCGCCGGTGAGCGGCATGATCATGTCAAAGAGCTGTAGCGAGCCGATCACGGCAAAGAAGACCGAGAGACGTACCGTCGAGCCCAACAATGGCAGGGTGACCCGGCGGAACTTCTGCCATCCGGTCGCCCCATCGATATCGGCAGCCTCGAGCACGCTTTTGTCGATCGCCTGGAGCCCGGCGATAAACAGCATCATGTGAAAACCGAAATATTTCCAGACGATGACGCCGAGCACGGCCGAGAAGGCGGCGTTCTTGTCGGCAAGCCAGAATGGCGCGTTGAGGCCCATCATATGGTAGATATTGGCAACGAGCCCGAATTCGCCATCGTAGACGAAGCGCCAGATCATGCCCGCGGCAACGTCGGCCAGCACATAGGGCAAGAAGAAGATCAGCCGGAAAAAGGTCGCGCCCTTGATATGCTTGGTGACCATGGTCGCAAGCCAGAGCGCCAGCGGCACCTGGATGCAGATCGAAACGAGGATGATGAGCCCGTTATTGACGAGAGCGTTGCGGAAGGCGCCCTGGCGGAAGATCAGCTCATAATTCTTCCAGCCGATCCACTGCGTCGGCAGGCCATAGCCGTTCCAGTTGTAGAACGAATACCAGGCCGCCTCGCCCATGGGCAGAATGACGAAGACGGTGAACAGCAGCAGCGCTGGCGGCAGGAAGAGCACCAGAACCGGCCATTTGCCGCGGATGCGGGCGCGTCGAACTTTTGGGCGGGCCAGCGCGGTTCCGGCGGACAAGCCGGGCGCTGCAACAGTCTCAGTCATCCATCTCACCTTTCAACGACCGAAGGGAGAAGCGGGCAACCGAAAGGCTGCCCGCTCGCGCTCACATCTCCATCGAGAAGGCGTCCTGCACCTGCTGCAGAGCATCTTCGGGCGTGACCTGACCCGAGACCAGTTCGACGGACATGTCGTTGACGACGCGGCCGACATTGGGGCCGAGATCCTGGTCGAGATAGTTCTGGTGCCAGGTGGCCTTGGCCATCTGCGCAGCACTATCGGCCAGGCTCGGATCCTTGACGCTGGCATCCGAGCCAAGGGCCGTCGGCAGGATATTGTTCTTTTCAGCCAATAGCCCCGCGTTTTCGACCGTCATGTAATGGATGAAATCTTCGGTTTCCGGCGGAGCATTGGTGGTAACCACCCAGCCATTGAGGCCACCGAAATCGTCGGTCACGACACCGGCACCGCCATCGACCAGCGGGAAGGCGAAGCGGCCGATCGCGTCTTCGGCAAGGCCCTTGCCGTCGGTTGCGGCATTGGCCTGGTTCTGCGGCGTCGCGGTGTTTTCAAAGCTGAGCACCATGGCAGCACGGCCATCGGCGAACACAGCCTGCGTATCGGGCCAGGTCGCGCCGAGATAGCCTTCTTGGAATGGCTCCATGGCGCCAAGGTCCGCCAGCATCTGGCTCGCTTTCACAAAGCCTTCGCCCTGGAAGCCTTCACCGGCCTTGGCCGCGTCGAAGCCGTCCTTGCCGAGCTCGCGCATGGCGAGATAGCTCCAGAAGAAGTGGATGGGCCACTTGTCGCCACCGCCACCGGCGATCGGGGTGATCCCGGCATCCTTGAGCTTTTGTACGGCCGCCGTAAAATCGGTCCAGGTCTTGATGCCATTGGCGTCAACGCCCGCCTGCTCGAACAGCGCCTTGTTGTAGAAAAAGGACACGAGGCCCGACTGTACGGGAGCGGCCCAGACCTTGCCATCGATGCTGAGGCCATCGACCGCTGCCGGGTTCACCGCATTGCGCCAGGCGCCATTATCGGCATCCATGGCCGCGGTGATGTCGCGGATGGCGCCGGTTTCGGTCTGCGCTTTCAACACACCACCGCCCCAGGTGTAGAACATGGATGGCGCGTCGTTCGATTGCAGCAGTGTCGGCAGCTTGGCTTTGAAAGCCTCGTTTTCAAGGAACTGGAATTCGATTTTGACGTCGGGATGCTCCGCCTCGTAATTGGCGGCGATTTCCTGCCAGGTGGCAAGACGATCCGGATTGGATTCAAGGTGCAGCCATTTGATGGTGGACTGCGCTGCCGCACCGGATACAGTCGAGGCCAGCGCCACGGCGCTGAGGGCAAGCACGAGCGATCGCCTGGACAGGCGTCCGAAAACCAGATTCATGATGTTCCTCCCGTCGGACATTTTGTCCGTTATGCGGAATTAATAGGCTCGCCGATTCACCGATTGTCAATACCTTCAGACCGACACCGCCCTAAACACCTTGAAACAGTGGGTTTGGCACTTGCTAATCGACGATTTTGGCTGCTAGAGTTTTTTGAATTAATACGCATCGCTGATTAAAGCGGGCGCCGGGAGGCTGAAGACGGGATCATGAAGACTGCCGATCCTGAACTCATGCGAGCGATCAATCGCTTCCATGTGCTCGATACCATCCGCCGCTATGGCGCCATTTCCCGCGTCGAAATCGGCGAGCGGATCCAGCTTTCGCCCACCACCGTCTCGGCGATCACCGGTTCGCTGATCGAAGATGGGCTGATCCTGGCGCAGCATGAGGGCGACCTGCGCGGTGGCAATCGCGGCCGCCCGCGAGTGATGCTGGCGCTCAATCCCAAGGCGGCGCGTGTCGTCGGCGCCAAGATCGCCGCCAATCGCCTTGCCTTCGTCGTCACCGATTTTCAGGGCGATATCCTGGCTGAACTGATCCTGCCGCTGCGGGTCGATCGGCTGCCGCTATCGGTCATCGCCGATCTCGTCGAGGATGGCGTGCGCCGCTGCGTGCTCGATGCCGGCATCGCCATGGAAGACATAAAATCCGTGGCTGTATCCCTGCCCGGCATCATCGAGCATGGCACCGGACTTGTCCGCGCCAGCAGTATTTTCCGCGATGCCGATGTGCCGCTCAAGGAGGCCCTGGTGGAGCGGCTCGGCATCGACGTTATCGTCGAGAGCGATGCCAATGCCATCACCATGGGCGAGCACTGGTTCGGCCAGGCGCGCGATTGCGACGACTTCGTCCTCGTCGCCATCGAGGACAATCTCACTCTCGGAGTGATGCATGGTGGCCAGATCTTCCGCGGCGCACGAGAACTCAGTCTGACGCTGGGCGACATGGTCATGGGTGCCGATCCCGATCACGCAGTAAAACTGGCCGATGTCGCGAGCGAAAAAGCGATCATTAATGGCGAGGTCAGCGATCCACGGATGCGCGACGCCATTCGCCTTGGTAGCGGCATGAGCCAGGTGCGCGGCATGATCGAAGCCGGCGACAACAAGCTGCGGGTTGCCGCGAACAAGGCCGGCGCGGCCCTTGGCATTGCCATCGCCAATCTCGTCGCGCTCTTCGCGCCACCGCGCGTCATTCTCGTTGGCTCGACGCTAACGCTCGGGCCGCATCTCCTCGATGCGCTCCACAGCAGTTTTGCCAAGGCCATTCCCCAATCGCTGCGGGAGGTGGCGGAAATCGTCATCGAAAACGCCGACGACCGACTCTGGGCTCGCGGCGCCGCCGCGGTGGCACTTGGCGAACTCTACGGCTCGCCCTGGGGGACCACGGGCCCCGCGAGAACCTTCAATGCCGATGCGCTCGAAAGCGGCAAAAGCCCGTGAGCAATTCGCGATCCATCACCAGGTCGGTCAGCCGGCTAACTTAGCCGGTGGCGCCCGATTGCGGCGGCGTCTCGGCTGACCAAAGCAAGAGGAGGAAAGACTATGCAGGAAGCTCTCATCGTTTGGGGTGGCTGGAGTGGACATGAGCCGGAACAGTGTGCCGACATTATTCGCGGCATGCTCGAGGAAGACGGCTTCAAGGTCTATGTCGAGAACACGACCGAGGCCTTCGCCGATCCTTCGGTAAAAGATCTCAGCCTCATCGTGCCGATTTTCACCATGAGCAAAATCGAGAAGGAAGAGCTCAGCATGCTCACCGAGGCCGTGCGCGGCGGCGCGGGCCTCGCCGGATATCACGGCGGCATGGGCGATGCTTTTCGGGATGCGGTAGACTATCAGTTCATGGTAGGCGGCCAGTGGGTCGCCCACCCGGGGAACATCATCGACTATCGCGTCGACATCACCTGCCCCGACGATCCGGTGATGGAAGGCATCGAAAGTTTCCCCTATCGCTCGGAGCAATACTACATGCATGTCGACCCCTCGAACGAGGTGTTGGCGACGACCACTTTCAACGGCGATCATGCCTATTGGATCGACGGGATCACCATGCCGGTGGTCTGGAAACGCAAATATGGCGAAGGCCGCGTGTTCTATTCTTCGCTCGGCCATGTCGCTTCAGAATTCGAAGTGCCGCAAATGCGCACGATCCTCCGCCGCGGCATGAACTGGGCCGCCCGATAGGCAGGTTAAAACGGGGCGCCCCAATGGGGTCGCCCCGTGTAGATTGGCGGCTCTGTCCTCTCGCTGACATCAAACTGCGTCAGACTGCCAAAAACCTAGCGGACCGCTCAGCCATGACCCTCAAATTCATCGTCCTCAGCGACCTCCACGTCATGCCTGAGGGCGAACTCTCGATGACGCTCGACACCGGCGCAAGGCTTGAACAAGCCGTCCAAACCATTGCCGCCCGCTACCACACTGTCGATTTCTGCGTCCTTGCCGGGGACCTCACAGATCTCGGTCAACCCGCAGCCTACGAGCGCCTCAAGTCACTGATCGACCGTATAGATATCCCGGTCCACCTGACCCTCGGCAATCACGATGATCGCGAGACTTTCCTCTCGGTTTTCGGCGAGGAATATGTCGCCGAAACCGGCAAGATCGACAAAGCCTTCGACGCCAAAGGCTATCGCATCATTCTCCTCGATTCCTCCGAGCCCGGACGCGTCGACGGCGTGCTCACCAAGGTTCAGATCGCCTGGCTAAAGGCCCGACTTGCCGAGGCATTGGACCGCCCGGTCATCGTGATCCTCCATCACAACGCCAATGCGCTCCACATCAACTCCGATGATATCCGCATCCGCGACGCCGAGCCGTTCATCGCCGCACTCAAGACCCATCCCGATATTCGCCAGGTCATCGCTGGCCATGTCCACTTGACCTCGACCGCCCTCTGGCGCGGCATCCCCTTCACCACCCTCGCCGGTGGCCACTATTACTGCACGGTGGACCAGGACCACGTCCCCATGCGCCGCCTCACCGGCCCGGCGCAAATGGCTCTCGTCATCGGCGAAGCGGACCAGACCACAGTGCATTTCGACAGCTATATCGACGGCAATCCCGAAATCGCCTGATCGAGCCCCCTTCTGACAGCGTCTTCATGGGCGCGGGTTTGGCAAGCTGATCATGGGGCGCACTTGACAAGGCCCCCCGCGCCCGTCAGGTGCTGATCATGATCTCGGGAAAGCCAATGCTCGCCCTCAAGGGTGTTACGCGCCACTTCAATGACGTGGCGGCGCTGCAGGACGTCTCGCTGGAACTGGGTGCCGGGCAGGTTCTATGCCTTGTCGGGCATTCCGGCTGCGGAAAATCGACGCTTCTGCGAGCCATTGCAGGCATCGAAACGCTTGATGGTGGCACCATCGCCATCGAGGGCACCCCGGTTTCCGGCGACGGCATCTTCGTCGAGCCGGAGGATCGCCGGATCGGCTTCATGTTCCAGGACTATGCGCTGTTCCCACATCTCAGCGTGCGAGAAAACGTCGCATTTGGCCTCAAGAAACTTGCCCGTTCCGACCGCGCTAACCGGGTCAGCGACATCCTCTCCCGGATCGGCCTCGAAGCTTTGGCCGACCGTTTTCCGCATATGCTCTCTGGTGGCGAACAGCAACGCGTGGCGCTTGCTCGCGCCCTCGCGCCCCAACCGCGCCTCTTATTGATGGACGAACCCTTCTCCAATCTCGACCGCGGCCTGCGGGATCGCGTGCGGCACGAAACTCTCTCGATCGTGCGGGACCTCGGCATGACAGCCGTGGTCGTGACCCACGATCCCGAAGAAGCCCTGGCCATCGGGGATACGGTTGCCCTCATGCAAAAAGGCCGCGTGGTGGAAGCGGGCACCGGCGAACGCATTTACGACGCCCCCTGGACGGCTTATGCCGCACGGTTCTTTTCCCGCATGAACGTCATTCCCGCAAAAATCGAGGCCAATATGCTCGATACGCCGCTGGGACGCTTTCATGCGCCGGCCCTCGACGGCGAGCCGCATGTTCTCTTGCGGCCCCAATCCATCGTCCTGACGGAAAGCGGAATTCCCGGTGTCGTGGTCGATCGCTCCATTCTCGGCGAGATAGAGGAATTGCGCATCGCCGTGGCTGGTGTCGACGATCCCCTGATCATGCGCGGCACATCACGGCACGATGTCCATCCTGGCGATGCGGTTGAGATCGCCGTCAAAGCGGACGAGGTCATGATCTTCCCTCAGGATGCCTAAAAGTCCCGATTGTGATGGAAAGTCAGTACCTTAGATTAATTCTAAGTTGACCCTAAATAACTTGACTTAGACAGTCCGCTATGGCTTTAGCCTCCCTAGGAGAGGAAATGCGGAAGGGCCGCGCGACCTGCTCATCAATTTGGGAGATCGTCCATGAATACCCTTTTCAAACTCGTTGGCGTCACGAGCATGCTGGCTCTTGGTGCAGCCGTTCCTGCGCTCGCCCAGGAAGTGAACATCTACACGACCCGCGAGCCCGGCCTGATCCAGCCCATCCTCGATGCCTTCACCGCCGAGACCGGCGTTAAGGTCAACACCGTGTTCCTTGAAAGCGGCCTGATCGAGCGCGTTCAGGCAGAAGGCGAAAGCTCGCCGGCCGACCTTCTGATGACGGTCGATTTTGGCGCGCTGATTGATCTCGTCAATGCCGGCGTCACCCAGCCGGTCGATTCCGAAGCGCTTGAGACCGCGATCCCCGCATCACTCCGCGATGCCGATGGCAACTGGTTTGCGCTGTCGGGCCGCGCCCGTGTCGTTTACGCCGCCAAGGATCTCGATCTCGACAGCATCACCTATGAACAGCTCGCCGACGAACAGTTCCGCGGCAAGCTCTGCATCCGCTCTGGCCAGCACCCTTACAACACCGCGCTATTTGCCGCCTATATGGCCAAGCACGGCGAAGAAGCCACCAAAACCTGGCTCGAAGGCCTCAAGGCCAACCAGGCCCGCGCCGCAGCCGGTGGCGACCGTGACGGCGCCCGCGACATCGCCGCCGGCATCTGCGACATCGCCGTCGCCAACTCCTACTATTACGGCCTGATGGCGAGCGGCGCCGGTGGCGACGAGCAGAAGGCGTGGGCCGAAGAGGTCAAGGTGATCCTGCCGACCTTTGAAGGTGGCGGCACGCTGGTCAACGTCTCCGGCGCGGCTGTAGCGGCCCATGCCCCCAACCGCGACGAGGCCGTGCAACTGCTCGAATATCTCGCATCCGACGAGGCGCAGAAGCTCTATGCCGAAGCCAATTTCGAATATCCGGTTTCGACCACCGCGGAAGTGCAGCCGATCATCGCAGCTTTTGGCACGCTCAACCCCGACAGCCAGTCGCTGACCGAAATCCTGCCGTTCCGCGCACGCGCCAGCGAGCTGGTGGACGAAGTGAACTTCGACACATTCGGCAACTGATCGGAGACACGCGGCGGCCCCGGCCGCCGCACTTTCTATGGCCGATTTCACCATGACGCGCCCAAGGCGCCGCCATTTCGGTATCAACGTCTGGGCCGCCGGGGCATTTGCCGCGGCGGCTCTCGCGCTTGTGCCGATCGTGACGATCGCGGTGACGGCCATGGCCGATACCGGCGGACTCTGGGGCCATATCGTCCAGTTCGTACTGCCGCAGGCGACTTGGAACACGCTGGTGCTGCTTGCTGGTTCCGGTCTCATCGCGACCATCGTTGGCACCGGCGCAGCATGGTTGGTCACCGCCTATGATTTCCGGGGCCGCTGGTTCCTCGAATGGGGCCTACTGCTGCCGCTGGCCGTGCCCACCTACATCATGGCCTATGCCTATCTCGACATCCTCAACCCGCTCGGCCCGGTGCAAGGCGTGCTGCGATGGGTGCTGGGCTATTCGAGCCCACGCCAGTTTCGCCTGCCCGACATTCGCGCCATGTGGGGCGCCATCCTGGTCTTTGGTTTCGTTCTTTATCCATACGTTTATCTGACCGCCCGGGCGATGTTCCTGACCCAGGCCGCCAATGTCATCGAAGTGGCGCGCACGCTAGGCGTGCCGCGCTCCGCCATCTTCTGGCGCGTCGCCCTGCCTCTCGCGCGACCTGCCGTCGCCGTCGGCGTTTCGCTGGCGCTGATGGAAGTGCTCAACGATGTCGGCGCCTCGCAATTTCTTGGCGTGCGGACGCTGACCGCCACCGTCTACACGACCTGGATCGTTCGAACCGACTTGGCCGGCGCCGCACAGATCGCCATCAGCATGCTCGCCATTGTCCTCGCGATGCTGGTCCTCGAGCGCTGGGCCCGCCGCAAGCAGCGCTTTGCCTCGGCCGCGCAAAACGCCCGGCAGATGCAACGCCAGCGGCTGCGTGGGCTGGCCTCCTTTTTCGCGTTCCTTTTCGGGGCCCTTCCGATTGCCATCGGCTTTGCCGGACCAGCGCTTTATCTCATTGTTGCTGCCATCCGGCGCATTGAGTTTGCCGGTTTTTCCAACGCTCTCCTCCGCGCCACCATCAACACCGTCAGCGTGTCGGCCATGGCCACCGTGGTGATCGTCCTCGTCGGCTTTGCCCTCGCCTATGCGGCGCGGCTGCATCGATCGGCCTGGACCGAGGGCGCCATGCGCATAGCCTCACTGGGCTATGCCGTCCCGGGCACTGTGCTGGCCCTTGGCATCCTCGTTCCCGTTGCCGCCTTTGACAGGACACTGGGCAATCTTTGGCACGCCTGGACCGGCCTGCCCGGCACGCTCTTGCTGCTCGGCTCTGGGGCAGCCCTCATCTATGCCTATTCAACACGCTTCCTTGCCATCTCCGTGGGCGGCATTGACGCGGGACTAAGCCGCATTCCGCCCGCCTATGACTACGCCGCGCGCACCCTCGGCCGCTCGGCAAGTGGCACCCTCTTCGCAGTCCACCTGCCCCTGTCGCGCTCGGCACTGACTGCCGCGGGCCTCTTGGTCTTTGTCGATTGCATGAAAGAACTGCCCGCAACGCTGCTCCTGCGCCCCCTCAACTTCGAGAGCCTTGCCACCCTCCTTTACGGCGAGGCGGCCCGCGGCACCTACGAAGACGCCGCCCTCGCCGCCCTCATCATCGTCGCCATCGGCATTCTACCAGTCGTGCTGCTGGCAAGAACATCATCGCAACCAGCTGCGTAAGTCTTTGGGACTTGAGGCGTTGAGTGCAGATTTTGCCCTGACTTAAGCACTCCAACTGATGGGAGGACGACACGCTGGGAGCGATATCCCAGGTGGCGCTTTCCATCGTCCATCTTGCCGCTCTTCGCACGAATTTAATCCATCTTGCGCACCGCTCCACAACACGCTAATACGTATCAGCGCTAATACGCATTAGCAGATTTTGGAGGATGGCTTGGCGACGCGGCGGCTGACACAAAAGGACATTGCGAGATTGGCCGGCGTCAGCCAGGCGACCGTGTCCTTTGTGCTCAATGGCTCGCCGGAAAACGCCAACCGTATCCCTGCAGAGACGCGGGACCGCGTGCAGAAAGTGATCCGGGACACCGGCTATGTCGCTGATCCCGTCGCGCGTCGGATGGTCAAGGGTCTCAACCGCATTCTCGGCGTCTTCACCTATGAGCCCGCCTTCCCATCCGCTCAGGCAGACTTTTTCACGCCCTTCCTCCTCGGCATTGAGGAGGCAGCACAGGAGCTGGGCTATGACCTGCTGCTGTTGACCGGCGCGGGCGTCAAGCGGCGCATCTTTGGCGACAATGTCCGCCTTAGGCTCGCAGATGGCTGCATCATTCTCGGACGCCAATTCGATCACGATGAGTTAACCCGGCTGGTGGCTGGCGATTTTCCCTTCGTCGCCGTTGGCCGTCGAGACGATGCGGGCGGCCCCGTCCCCTATGTCGGTGGCGGCTATGTCGCGGGCACGGCAGCGCTCGTTCAGCGTGCCCGGGCCCTGGGCCACCATCGCATTGCCTATATCGGTCTCAATGAAGGCGCGGAATCGACGGTCGATCGCTGGATCGGCTTCGAGCCGGCGCTAAATGGTGCCGAACTCGTCCACACCCAATTTGCCGTGGCGCAACCGCCGGGCGAAACGCTCGATGCGCTGCTCGCGGCTGGCGCCACCTGCGTTTTCTTCACTGAATTGGCTGACGCCATCGCCGTCGACGCCGTCGCGCGTCATCGCGGCATCAGCGTTCCCGGCGATCTCTCGATCGTCGTTCTCGGCAATCACATCCGCGCCGAAGAACACGGCCGTCGCTTTACGTCCTTCTCCATTCCCCGCGAGGCCATGGGCCGCGCCGCCACCGAAATGCTGGTGCGGCGCGTGGAGAATGACGCCCCGGTCGAGCAGGTGCTGCTCGATTGCGCCATCGTCGAGGGTGACACCCTCGGCCCTCTTTCTACCCAACACATCCGGAACACATGACCAAAGAGCTTCACGCAGACATTCTCATCGTTGGTGGCGGGCTCGGTGGCGTTGCTGCAGCCCTTGGCGCCCTGCGCTCGGGCCGCACCGTCATCATGAGCGAGGAATTCGACTGGATCGGCGGCCAATTGACCAGCCAGGCGGTGCCGCCCGACGAGCATTCCTGGGTCGAGCAATTCGGCGTCACCCGCTCCTATCAGCAACTGCGCCGCGGCATCCGCCAGTATTATCGCGACAACTATCCGCTGACCGCGGAAAGCCGCGCCTGGGGCGATCTCAATCCCGGCGCCGGCTGGGTCAGTCGGCTGTGCGCCGAGCCGCGCGTTGGCCTTGCCGTGCTTGAAGCCATGCTCGCGCCGTGGCGTGGCGGCGGCAAGCTGACGGTGCTGCAGCCCTATCGTCCGGTCGCTGCCGATGTCGATGGCGACACGGTCCGCTCGATCACTCTCCGCCATCGCGACACGGGCCGCGAGATCGTCTGCTCGGCGCCCTATGTGATCGACGCAACCGAACTCGGCGATCTGCTGCCGCTGACCGGCACCGAATATGCCAAGGGTTTCGAGGCCCAGTCCGATACCGGCGAACCCAGTGCCCCCGATCACGCGCAGCCCGACAATGTGCAGGCCGTGTCGGTCTGTTTTGCCATCGATCACGTTGACGGCGACCAGACCATCGACAAGCCGGAAAACTACGATTTCTGGCGCAAGTATCAGCCTGAATTCTGGGGCGGACCGCTGCTTGGTTTCAAAGCGCCGCATCCGCGCACGCTCGAAATCACGGAGCGCTCTTTCACGCCCAATCCCGATGATGATCCGCTCCTCGTCGATGCCGACCAGCGCCGCAATGCCGGCGATGGCAATCTCTGGACGTTCCGCCGCATCGCCGCCCGCCGCAATTTCCAGCCCGGCGCCTACCAGTCCGACATCTGCCTCGTGAACTGGCCGATGATTGACTACATGGAGGCGACCATCATCGACGTGTCCGAAGAGGAAAAGGCTCGGCACCTCAAGGCCGCCGCCGATCTCTCCTATTCCGTCTTTTATTGGCTGCAGACCGAAGCGCCGCGCCTCGATGGCGGTCAGGGCTTTCCGGGCCTCCGCCTCCGCGGCGACGTCACCGGCACCGATCATGGCCTTGCCATGGCGCCCTATATCCGCGAAAGCCGCCGCATTCTGCCCGTCACGCGCATTGTCGAGCAGGACGTGTCGATGACCGTCCACGGCAATAGCCTTTCGAAAAGCTATCGCGACAGCGTCGGCATCGGCATGTACCGCATCGACCTCCACCCCTCGACTGGTGGCGACAATTATGTCGATGTGGAATCCGCACCCTTTGAAATCCCGCTCGGCGCGCTCCTGCCGCGTCGCGTCAAAAACCTGCTGCCGGCGGGCAAGAACCTCGGCACCACGCACATCACCAACGGCTGCTATCGCCTGCATCCAGTCGAATGGAACGTGGGCGAGGTCGCCGGCATGCTTGCCGCGCACTGCCTCAATCATGGCCTAACCCCGCATCAGGTGCAGGCCGATGACGGCAAACTTCAAGATTTTCAGGCTCAGCTCTACCGCGCCGGCGTCGAAATCCGCTGGCCGGACGTGCGCGGCTACTGATCGGCTCATCAACGGAGGAAACGATGACCAGACTTGCAATGCTCAAAGCCACGGCGGCTTCAGCCGGCATTCTTCTGCCTCTGGCCTGGGGCGGCGTCGCCTGGGCCCAGGACGCAGTCAATCTGCGCATGACCATCTGGAGCGCCAACGAGGCGCATCTGGCGCTCTTCAACGAGATCGGCGAAGGTTTTAAGGCCACGCACCCAAATGTGTCCGTCACCTTCGAACCGCTCCCGTTCGAAAACTACACGACGACGCTTACCACCCAGATCGCCGGCGGCAACCCGCCCGATCTTGCCTGGATTTTCGAAACCAGCGCCGCCGACTTCGTCAATTCCGGAGCCCTTGCGCCCCTGACCGAAGCCTTCACCAAGACCGAAGGCTACAACCTCGACGACGTTACGGACTCCGCAACGGCGCTCTGGACGCGCGATAGCCAGCTTTACGCCTATCCGTTCTCGACCTCGCCCTTCGCCGTTTTCGTCAACAATGATCTGGTGACCGCAGCCGGCGCCAAGACCCCGGCCGAACTTATCGCCTCGGGCGAATGGACCTGGGAAAACGCGCTCGCGACCGCCAAGGCCGTGGCTGACAGCGGCAAGGACGGCCTCGTCATCCGCGATTTCAATTACCAGACCTGGCAGAACCTGACCGCCTTCTGGCGCGGTTGGGGCGCGAATGCCTGGAGTGAAGACGGCAAGACCTGCGGCTTTGCTGAACAGCCCATGGTCGACGCCATGACCCGCCTTCATCAGGCCATCTTCGTCGATGGCGCCCTCCCCGGCCCCGGCGAAAATGTCGACTTCTTTGCCGGCGACGCCGCCATGACCATCACCCAGATTTCGCGCGCTTCGCTCCTTCCCAAGGACGATCCGTTCGATTGGGACCTGGTGCCGCTTCCGGAAGGTCCGGCCGGCGCTTATTCGGTCATCGGCCAGGCCGCCGTTGGCGCCTTCGCCAATCGTCCGAACACCGATGTTGCCGTCGAATTCCTCGGTTACATGACCAATCCGGAAAACAGCGAAAAGCTGGCCCAGTTCTTCCCGCCGGCCCGGGCAAACCTCCTCAACGCTGAAACCCTCGGCAAGACCAATCCGCTGCTCACCCCCGAGCAGATCGAAAACGTCGTCATCGCCGGCATCTCGAACGGCAAGGTGATCGCTGGTCACACCAACTTCGCCCAGATCCAGCAGACCATCCGCGCCTCGCTCGATGGCCTCTGGGTGGCCGATGCCGATGTGCCAGCCGTGCTCGCCAGCGTCTGCCAGGGCGTCAGCCCGCTCCTGATGCGCTGAACCTATCTGCTCCCCGGCTTTTCGTCGGGGAGCTTTCTTCGACCACCGAGGCGAAATGACCGATCACAGCGCCGCCCCAAACCAAAAACGCCCCTTCTGGACCATCGCCCGGAAGGACGCGGCTGCGGGTTTCCTCTTCATTGCGCCGCAGACCCTGGGCATCATCACCTTCGTGCTGATCCCGCTAGGGCTCGTCTTCTATTATTCGATGCACGAATGGAACGTGCTGGCGAATACCTTCACCTTTGTCGGCGACGCCAATTACCAGATGCTGCTGCGCGATCCGAACCTGCCGCCAGTGCTCTTGGCCTCGGCCATCTTTTCGGCTGGCCTCGTCGTCCTCAACCTCAGCCTCGCCTTGCTCCTGGCCGTGCTGCTCGATCAAAAGCTCAAAGGCATCGTCGTCTTCCGCACGCTGTTCTTCTCGCCGGTCGTGGTCTCGCTCGTCGCCTGGACCATCGTCTGGAGTTTCCTGCTGCAGGCCAATGGCGGCATCAACGGCATTCTCGCCGTCTTCGGCATCGAGGGCCCCAATTGGCTGCGTACGCCAACCACCGCGATGATTTCGGTCGTCGTCGTGCAGGTCTTCAAGAATGTCGGGCTCAATATGATCCTGTTCCTCGCCGCCCTCCAGGGCGTGCCCAAGGAACTCTACGAAGCTGCCCGGGTCGATGGCGCGAGCCCCTTCAAGCAGTTCCGCCGCATCACCCTGCCGATGATCTCGCCGACGATCCTTCTCACCTCGATCATCACCATCGTCGGCTCGCTGCAGGTCTTTGCCCAGATCGCCATCCTGACCAAAGGCGGCCCCGGCGTCTCGACCACGGTGCTGGTCTATTACCTCTACCAGCAGGCCTTCCAGTTCAATTTCTTCGGCTATGGCTCGACGCTCTCCATCCTCCTTTTCCTGATCGTCGCGGTGCTCACCTTCATCCAGTGGCAGATGCGCAAGCGGATCGTCTTCTATGAGAACTGACCTTTCACCCCGCCTGCGTGTCGCCCTTTATGGGTTGATGTGCGTGCTGCTCATCCCCTTTGTCTTCCCCACCTGGTGGATGATCACCTCATCGGTCAAACCAATCAGCGATATCTTCGCTTTCCCGCCCGATCTCTGGCCGCGCCGCTTCGATTTCTCGACCTATCAGCGCGTCTTCGAACTGCAGCCCTTCGCCCGGCAATATTGGAACTCGGCCTATATCGCCGCAATCGTCACCGCGGGCACCATGGTCGTCTCCTCCATGGCTGGCTACGCCTTCGCGCGCATCAAGTTTCCCTTCAGCAATGCCATCTTTATGATCGTGCTGCTGGGCCTCCTGATCCCGTCGGAAGTCACCATCGTGCCGCTCTTTCAGATGTTCCTGGGTTGGGGCATGATCAATACCCACTGGCCGCTGATCCTCGTGCCGATCTTCGGCGCCCCTTCGGTCTTTGCGACCTTCGTCATGCGTCAGTTCTTCATCGCCCTGCCCGGCGAGCTCGAAGAAGCCGCGCGCGTCGATGGCCTTGGCCGGTTCAAGATTTTCTGGACCATCGCTTTGCCGCTCGCCAAGCCTGCGCTCGGCGCCGTCGCGATCTTCACCTTCCTCCACTCGTGGAATCTCTACCTCGAGCCCATCGTTTTCCTCTCTTCGACCCAGATGTTTACCCTGCCCCAGGCGCTGACCCAGTTCACCGACGCCTATGGCGGCGCCATGTGGAACATCCAGCTCGCCGCTGCGACCATGACCGCCATTCCCGTTCTCCTGGTCTTCATCGTCGCGCAGAAGCAGTTCGTCGAAGGTCTCGCCCATACCGGTTTGAAAGGCTGATCCATGGCCCCCGTCTCCCTCCATTCCGTCAAGAAAGCCTATGGCGACGTCCAGATCCTCCATGGCATCGACGTCGATATCGCCGATGGCGAATTCATCGTCCTCGTCGGGCCATCGGGCTGCGGCAAGTCCACCTTGCTCCGCATGATCGCGGGCCTTGAAACCATCACTAAGGGCGACATTCGCATCGGGGATCGGATCGTCAACGATCTTGAGCCCAAGGACCGGGACATCGCCATGGTGTTCCAGAATTATGCGCTTTATCCCCATATGACGGTCGCGACCAATATGGGTTTTTCGCTTGAACATCGCGGCGCCTCGAAGGCCGAGATCGCCGAGCGCGTCAAATGGGCCGCCGATATCCTCGACCTCTCGCACCTCCTCGATCGCTATCCCCGACAGCTGTCCGGCGGCCAGCGCCAGCGCGTCGCCATGGGCCGCGCCATCGTGCGCAATCCGCAGGTGTTTCTCTTCGATGAACCGCTGAGCAATCTCGATGCCAAGCTGCGCGTCGTCATGCGCGGCGAGATCAAGGCGCTGCATCACCGCCTCGGCGTCACGACCGTCTACGTCACCCACGATCAGATCGAAGCCATGACCATGGCTGACCGCATCGTCGTGATGCATGCCGGCAAGGTCGAACAGATCGGCGCGCCATTGGAACTCTACGATCGCCCTGCCAATCTCTTCGTCGCCGGTTTCATCGGCTCGCCGGCCATGAACATTCTGGGCGGCACAATCGAAGGCGCCGAGTTCAAGGCTGCCGGCGTTACCCTGCCCCTGCCTTCTGGCGTCACCGCGACTGGCGCCGCCAGCTATGGCATCCGTCCCGAACACTTCCAGCTTTCGCCGCAGGGTCTTCCCGCCGTGGTCTCGCTGGTCGAGCCGATGGGTTCTGAAACTCAGGTCACCATGACCCTTGGCGAACACTTGGTCACCGGCGTCTTCCGCGAGCGCGTTGCCGCCCGCCCCGGCGAAACCATCCACATTCTACCCGACCTTGCCGCCGTCCATCTCTTCGACGCCACAACCGGCCAGAGGATCAACTGATGTACGCCACGACCCCGCTTTACCAAAGGCTGACCGATGGCAGTTTTCCGATCATCGTCTCGCTTGCCCGGCACGATCTCGATCTCGCCAAAGCCGCGCTCGATGCAGGCGCCTATGCGCTCAAAACCCATCTCAACGCCTATCACCGCGCCACCGGCACGACTTTCGGCTCCTTTGCCGAAGAACGCCCCTTTTTCGAAGAGCTTTCAGAGCTCGGCTGCCCTCTCCTCGTCATGGCGGGCCAAGAGACGGTCCCGACCGCGGAAGAAATGGACGCGCTGCACACCCTCGGCTTTGAAGGCTTCAACGTCTATGTGGATCACCTGCAGCCGCACCTGCTACAATCAAAACTTCGCCCCATGCCCGCCCTCGCCTCGACCAGCACGCCCGAGGACGTGACAAAAATCGCCGCCATACCGGGCTGCATCATCGAAGCCTCGGTCATGCCCTTCGAGCGCTATCGTACGGCCATGACCCCAACCGAACTTCAGCGCTACGCCGACATCGTTACCGCCGTCGATGTCCCCGTCATCGTCCCAAGCCAACTTCTGCTGACACCAGACGACGCCCTTGCCCTGCGCCAAGCCGGCATAGCCGCCCCGCTCCTCGGCGCCATCGTGACAGGGGATACACCCAGCTCCATGTCCAAGGCTGTCGGCAATCTCCACAAGGCCCTGGCAAGCGCCTGAGGCCTTCAAAAGCCGCCCCACATCGGAGAAGAAGCGCTCTGCGCATCGGCCTCACGCCGAACAACACGTGCTGGCTGCAACGGCGGCATTGAAAATGCCGTCGCGAAACGTGGCTTTGCGTAGGCGCGCCGTGGCATACGCATAGCTCAATCGCACAACAATGACCTTTAATTGGCTGGGGTGCTAGGATTCGAACCTAGGAATGCCGGTACCAAAAACCGGTGCCTTACCACTTGGCGACACCCCAACTGTGGCGGGTTCCTACACGGTTTAAAACGAAGGCGCAACACGGGTTGCGCCTTGTTCACAGACCCGCGCCGCGCCACCTCAAAGCGCCGTCCCTCCCGGATCAGACGACAGCCACGATCATAGATTCCGCGGCAACCGCGCCAGCGCAATGTCCGCTCAAGCGTCGAAACGCGCAGCGCCGGCAAACCCGTCACAGCCGATCATCGCGATTAGGAAAAGAATGGTGGGTGCGACAGGGATTGAACCTGTGACCCCTGCCGTGTGAAGGCAGTGCTCTCCCGCTGAGCTACGCACCCGCTGCTTAGCGGCAGGGAAATGAGAGATGGTGGGCGTAACAAGGATCGAACTTGTGACCCCCTCGATGTCAACGAGGTGCTCTCCCGCTGAGCTATACGCCCATCTCTCCGGGACCGATTCAGCGTTCGCCGTTCCGGTGGCGCGGATAAACCATGAAGCGACCAATGGGTCAATAGGTTCATTTCCGCGCCTGTGGATTTCTTCGTTCGCATGCCTTCCAAAAGTGGATACCGGTTTTGCGACAAAGGCATGCGCGTCACCATCAGGCGGCGAGCAGTCGCTCCACTTCCGACACCAGGTCCTTCAAATGGAAGGGCTTGGACAGGACCGAGGCATCCTTGGGCGCATCGCTGTCGGGATTCAGGGCGACGGCGGCAAAACCGGTGATGAACATGACCTTGAGGTCAGGATCGAGCTCGGTGGCGCGGCGCGCCAGTTCGATCCCGTCCATTTCCGGCATCACGATATCGCTCAGGAGCAGCGAGAAAGGCTCTTCGCGTAAGCGCTCATAGGCGGAAAGCCCGTTGTCGAAGGACACGACATCGTAGCCCGCATTCTTGAGCGCCCGCGTAAGGAACTGGCGCATATCATTATCGTCTTCGGCGAGCAGAATTCGCTTCATCAAAAACCTCTAAAAGGGCCCGTTCGGCGGTGAGTCGGTCTTTAGCGATGTTTAATTCAGATTTGAGCGGACGCAAACCGGCTCAATCAAACCTGCGCTCTTTTTGCTGGCGTCTGGACAAGTTGGTTGCGCCGCGCGACACTTGGGTGACAGCAAATCACTAGGACTGCGCCGTCCTGGCGCCGTCTGCGGAGGCAGCGTGCGATCCGACTATTGGGATCAACCGGCATTTGAAACCATCCGGCCCCGCCGCATGGTCGCGCCCATCGTGTTCAACTCGCCCCATTCGGGCCGCAACTACCCCCCGCGCTTCCTTGCGATGACGCGGCTCGATCACCTGTCGATTCGCCAGTCCGAAGACGCCTTCATCGATGAGCTGTTTTCGCGCGCGCCCCATCTTGGTGCCCCGCTTTTGCGCGCGCATTTCCCGCGCGCCTATCTCGATGTCAATCGCGAGCCCTGGGAACTTGATCCCACCATGTTCGTCGAGCCACTCTCGGATCGGTTCAACACCACCTCGCCGCGCGTCGCAGCCGGCCTCGGCACGCTCGCCAAGGTGGTCGCCGAAAACAAACCTATCTATCGCGATCGCCTGACGCTCGAAGATGCGCGCATGCGCATCGAGGGCATTTATCATCCCTATCACGCCGCGCTCCAAAACCTTCTCAGCGAGGCATCGGCCAGCTTCGGCGTGTCTGTGCTGATCGATTGCCATTCCATGCCGCGCCTTGGGCGCCATGGCGAGCGCGCCACGCCCGATATCGTCCTCGGCGATCGCTATGGCACGACCTGCTCGCCCGCCCTCATCGACCTTGTCGAAACCGGTTTCAGCGCCGCCGGCCTCAAGGTCGCGCGCAATCGGCCTTATGCCGGTGGCTTCTGTACCCGCGCTTATGGAAGGCCGCAGCATGGCGTCCACGCGCTCCAGATCGAGATCAGCCGCCATCTCTACATGAACGAGGCAACGCTTGAAAAAAGCGCCGGCTTCGAGCCGCTCCGCCAACTTGTCGAGAGCATGATCCACGCCGTCATCGGCATCGATCTCGTGCAGTTGGCGATGCCGCAGGCTACCGCCGAGCGCGCTGCCGCCGAGTAGCGCTTGTCAGGCGCCAAGCCAGCCAATACACCTTGCCCGCCCCGGCCGAGGATTTTTTCATGACCAGCGCCACGCCCGATTTCGCCCGCGTCGAAGCAACTCTTATCGCCGCTGCCGAGGCTGCCGCCGCGCACACCTTGCCGCTCTTTCGCTCTGGGCTTGCTGTCGATAACAAGCTCGCCGTGGGCTTTGATCCGGTGACCGAGGCCGACAAGGGCGCCGAAAAAGTCATCCGCACCATCATCGAAGAGGCTTTTCCCGATCATGCCGTCATCGGCGAGGAATGGGGCACGAGCGGCGAGAGCCGGTTTTCCTGGATCATCGATCCGGTCGATGGCACCAGGGCCTTTATTTCCGG
The DNA here is from genome assembly GCF_032907385.1 of Devosia sp. BK. Lineage (NCBI taxonomy): Bacteria > Pseudomonadati > Pseudomonadota > Alphaproteobacteria > Hyphomicrobiales > Devosiaceae > Devosia > Devosia sp. BK. Next base: position 95,430 of record NZ_JAIMBX010000003.1, on the reverse strand, counting down.
CGCGCCCGTCTGGGGCACGCTGATCGGCTTTGCCGTGGATGGCGTCGCCGTCGCCGGCATCATGAGTCAGCCCTTTATCGGCGAAACCTTCCTCGCCGTCCCCGGCCAGTCCCGCTACGGTCGCGGCGATATCAGCCAGCCCAATCGGACCACCGCGCTCACCGATCTGTCGGCAGCCCGGGTCTTCACCACGACGCCGCGTCTTTTCAACACGCCCGAACTGCTCGCCAAATGGCACGCGATCGAAGCCGCTACCCGCCTTCAGCGCTTCGGCATGGATTGCTATGGCTATGCCCTCCTCGCCGCCGGCCATGCCGATCTCGTCATCGAGCCCTATCTCAACACCTACGACATCGCCGCCCTCGTCCCCATCATCCGCGAAGCCGGCGGCGCCATCGCCTGCTGGGACGGCTCGGAGCCCACCGGCGGCGGCAATGTCATCGCCGCGGCTAATGAGACGCTGCTCGAAAAAGCATTGGCGCTCGTCAACGCGGCGTGAAGGTTATTGGAAGGCGATCGAAGACACGAAGCGCGGCCGGTAGGCTGCGCGCGCCGAAAACGTGACGTCGCTGATCCCGAACCCGGCGACCATCGCTTCATGTGGCACGAAGCTCTCCGTCAGCAGCACCGAATCTCCATCCGCCATCTCGGGGAAAAGCGAGGTGTTGAGTGCGGTGCCGGGCACGTTGTTCCCCACGCTCTGCGACCAGCGTAGAACGAACTCGCCGTTCACACGCCCGATACTGCTGACCCGCAATCCACCGTCATTGGCGCTATAGACCGTCTGCCGCAAAAGGGTCAGCATGTTAGTGAGCTTGGCCTTGGTCAGTGAGGACTTTTCACGCGCCAGCATGTCACCGATGGTGAATGTTGCTTTCTCGACGTTTTGCGCCGTTCGAAACATATCGAAAGCTGTTAGCGACGCGAGGAGCAGCGCCAGCAATATGGGCAGAAACATCGCAAACTCCGTCGCCGAAGCCCCACGCTCATTTCTTAAAAACCGAATGAAAATCTGCGTCATCATGCGGGCTCGTTGATGAATGCGGATTTGGAAATGAGCCGCAGCGCGCCGCTTTCGTCCTTGTTCAGTGCGAGCGATAGGCCAAGGCCGGGCGTTATCGGAGAAACAACGTAACAAGCGCGCACGAACATAATGTCCGAACGTGCGCCACCATTAAAGCGCAGCACCGGGGCAATCTCACTTCGCCGGTCAACGCATTTGGTATCATCGGTTGGATAGCTCGCCGCCCCAGCGGTTATGGGGATCAATTCGAGTGCTAGTGAGGCCTCGCAATTGAGAAGCACCATAGCGCGCTCGCACACTTTTGTCCGCATCGCTTCATGCGTAGGATTGGCAAATGTGCCAAGGCGCAGTTCGCGCACCGTCATGTCGACTGCCCGGTCAAGCATGATCGACTGCAGCATGATCCAGCCGCCTTCAAAGGTCGAAAAGATTATGGCGAGCAGCATGGGCACAACCAGCGCGAACTCGACCGCCGCAGCGCCACGCGTGTCCCTGCGGAGCCATCGTGCCAAGGTGAGAATGGATAGGCTCATTGGGTGAGCTTCAAGCTTTGGATATTGTTGGCGATCGATTGAAACGCCAGCGTGATGCCGCTGCCCGTCACGTTGTAGAAGTGGCTGGCGCTCGAGGCGCAGGTCGTGAGGTCGGCGTTGGTGGTGTAAAATCCGATCGTAAAGACAATCACGCCCTTCTCTTTGGCTACCTGGCAAACGCGGCGCAGCGACGTCGAGGCAGCCGACTGTGATTGGTAATCGTTGTTGCTTGCACCGCCTTCGGGATTGCGCGGATAGTTATACAAGCCAGGCTTCGGACGCCGTTGGGCGGAGATTCCGCCATCCGTCATCAGCACCAGAATTTTCAGTGTTTCACCATCGTCGAACGCAGCAGGACGATTGGCAAACTGCATAGGTACCTGTCCCGCTGCCGCCATCCGTCCGATAAATGGCCGCGCGGAAGGATCCAGCAGTAAAAATCCCCAGTTTGTAGCGACGCCGGAACCAGTCCCGTCATGAAGTTTGAGACTGTCGATCCTCGTCTTCAGTGCGTTCGCATTATTCGAGAGATAGGTGATGGAGGTTGCTTCATACGGGCAGTAGGACCACTCCTTGCCGGCAGGGTTGTCCTTATGGTTCTCGGTAAAATGCGGCACTTGAGCGCGTTGGTTGAACGCTACCCAGCCGGTGCCGTAGTCCTTATTGCCCGCGTGGTCGAATTCAACGCAGGACGAGTAATTGTGCTGACGGGTCACACCGAGAAGCCCGAAGGCGATGGAGCCGACATTGACCGTACCCGCATAAGGCACGATGCTGATCGAGGTATAGGGCGCGGTATCAGGCGTGATCATCGCATCGATGAATTGCTTGGCCGCAGGCCGCAACAAACTGATACGAGAAGGACTGTTTTCAGTCATCGAGCCCGAGATATCGAGCATCAGCGAGATTTCGAGGTTCTGCTTTCGCTCCTGCGCGGTAGCCGTTGCCACCATCGGCAGCGTGTTGATGCCGATGAGCGGCAAAAAGCTGGTTTGCATCTCATATCGCCCGGTAATCGTTACCGAGCGGTGGTTCAACGCAGCTGTGTAATCGTAGTCGAGATCGACCTGATCAATGAATGTAACGGTCTTGAGGTACTCGCGCGCCGTCGCTTCGACCGATTTCTTCTGAGTCAGCGCCGCTGCTGCTAGTACAGCGCGATCGACACCATCTTGAAGCTGAACACGGTGCATCTCATAGCGCGCGATATCGGTAGCGCCGCCTGCCAAGACCAACATCGGTATGATCATAAAGGCAACGATGATGGTTACGTTGCCATTCTGGTCGGCCAGTAATTGCCTGAAAAGACGCACTTCGGCCCCTCGTGATCCTTCTGGATCAGGAAAAACCCTTAGTGAGATTGCCCTAAGAAACGCTTAGCGGGTCTGATTTGTGATGAAGGCGTCGAAGGCCGCCAGCACTTGGCCGCGCACGGGGTCGGTTTCCATGAACAGTTCATGCTTGGCGCCAGCGACGACGACGTGCCGTCCATTGCGGAGCCGCAGGCCGAGCTGTTCGAGCGCCGGGGTGGAGACGATCGTGTCGCGCGCCGCGGCAAGCACGAGGAGCGGGATCTGCAGCCGGCTCGCAAACTCTTCGCGATTGGCTTCGACCATGGCGCGCATCGCCGCCGCCAGCCACCGAAAGCTGGGCGAGCCGAGATAAAGACTATCGTCGGAGCGGATGGTTTCGACCATACGCATATAGCGCAGCATGTCCGAGGTCAGGGGATTATCGAGAAAGCTTGCTTCGGTCGGCCTCTTGTCGCCCCGCCGCTTGAGCGGCACGGCGCCTAGCCCGATAAAGCTCAGGACTTCGGCAAAGCCGCCCCAGGCGCCAAGACTGTCTTCCATGCCCGAAAGACTGACCATGGGCGCCGACAGAAACATGCGGTCGAACATCATCCGGTCGCGCGTCGCGGCAAAGAGCGAAGCGAGCCCGCCCATGGAATGCCCGACCAGATAGAATGGCGGCGGGCAGTCGGGCAGCAGGATTTCGCCGTGAAAGGTTTTGAGATCGGTCCAATAATCCTCGAACCGGTCGACATAACCCACCGCCGGATTGCCGATCAGCCGGTCCGAGCCACCCTGCCCGCGCCAGTCAAAGGTCGCGACCGCAAAGCCGCGCGCCTGAAAATCGGCGACCGTCTCGAAATACTTTTCGATATATTCCGTGCGTCCCTGGACAAGGCACACTGTGCCGCGATGCGGCCCCGCCGATTTCGGCCAGATCGCATAGCGTAGCTTGACCCGGTCCGGGGTCGTCACAAAGCCCACCCGGACGCCGTCCGGCACCGGATTGGAGGGGACGATGGCAAGCTTGGGTCCAGTGGGATCGACCTTTGCGGTCACGGGCGCCTCCGAATTTGAGCCGCACGATAAACGCGCTAGGTAAAGAAAAGCCAGCATTCCGGGCTGGCGGAACACTGGCTTTCTTTAACCGACGGTTCCGTGCGGGGGGCGGATGACGGAACCGCTTTGTAGACCGTGTGGCCTACGCTGACTTTATGCGCCCCAGCGCCTGAACCGGGCCGGACCCTATCATTCATATTCGGTTCATCGGGCACGCCATGAGAGATGCGTTTTTCCCCTCTTGAACCCCGAAAACCCGCACCTAAATATCATTCGTTCGCCGGATTTCCGGGGACACCGGCCCTGCCAAACGGTCGCTCGCCACTTCTGGGAGCACCACGGGAGCCGTCGGCGAGGGGTGCCAAATGCACCCGAAAACACACGTTGCTTTACGGAGAATGTGACAAATGCAGACCTTTGATTTTTCCCCCTTCTATCGCTCCACCGTCGGCTTTGACCGTCTGTTCAACCGCCTCGACACGCTGGGCACCCAGGAAACCAAATCCTACCCGCCCTATAATATCGAGCGCACCGGCGAAGATGCCTATCGCATCTCCATTGCCGTAGCCGGGTTCTCCAATGGCGACATCGCCATCGAGACTAAGGAGAACAGCCTCGTCGTCAAAGGCGCAAAGGCCGCCGAGAGCGCCGATGCCAAGCGCGAATTCCTCCATCGCGGCATTGCCGAACGCGCCTTCGAGCTGCGTTTCCAGCTTGCCGATTATGTCGAGGTTCAGGGCGCAACGCTCGAAAACGGCCTGCTCCATCTCGAACTGAAGCGCGAACTGCCCGAAAGCAAGAAGCCGCGCACCATTTCGATCAATGGCAGCACCCCGACGATCGAGGACAAGTCGGTTAACTAAACCGATAGTTCCGGAATGAAGAAGGCGCGGTCCCCCAAGGGCCGCGCTTTTTGTTTGTCAGCCCTGTCTTGGGTGCGAGGAACGAGTCACCAGTCTGGCCAGTTGAAGATGCACACGGCTCAAGAGCCCTCAGTTTCAAAACCAGCGTCAGGACCATTCCCGATGAAGACTCCCTCGATCACCCTCAAATCCAATGCCAAGGCCGCCGTCATCGACGTGCTCAATGCCCGCCTCGCCGACGCCATCGACCTCGCCCTGATCACCAAGCAAGCCCACTGGAATTTGAAGGGCCCCAATTTCATCGGCGTCCATGAAATGCTCGATCCCATGCGCGCGGCAATCGACAATCACGTCGACATCATCGCCGAACGCGTCGCCCAGCTCGACGGCATTGCGCTTGGCACCAGCCAGGTTGTCGCCAAAGCCACGAGCCTCGAAGCCTATCCCACCGATATCCGCAAGGTTGCCGATCACCTCGCCGCCCTCGCCGAGCGCTATGCTGCCCTCGCCAACCAGGTCCGCGAAGATATCGACACCACCGACGAAGCCGGCGATGCCGACACGGCCGATATTCTCACCAATTTCTCGCGCGAGCTCGACAAGGACCTGTGGTTCATCAAATCCCATCTCGAATAGGATTTACCCGCCATTAACCATAAAAAGCGCGCCGACCAGCGCGCTTTTTGCGTTTTGTAGCGTGGTTCTCCTACGCTTTCCTATTCTTTCGCCAGCAAAGTCCTATTATTTGTGTCTCAAATCTGGCAAAAGCGCTTGCTCGCAGTTTGGAATTATGCAAATGTGAAGGCGTTAGGGCAGTGCTTCTGTCCTATCTGACGCGCACCCCGCTCTCCGCGGCCAAGTGCGCACGCTGGTTCGGCTGGCCCGTTACAGGATAGCGGAAACGAATAGGCGGAGCTAAGATAGCTCGAATTATGAGCGGCCATTTGGATGCAGCGCCGCTCCCCACGCATGGACGCGACTTTGTTCGCTGAGCCGTACGAAAAGTACGACCCGGTCGAAAAGCGTGCCCACTGAGGAACAAGACTGCATCCAGCGGGCCGGCACCGGCACCATCAGGATGCATACGACATAGCGAACCAAGCCTGGCAACAGGCACGATCAGATAGCGAGGAACACGATATGGCACACGAGACGAACGGATTTTCTCTTCCGGTCACCGCGAAAGCCAATACTCGCAAAACCCTGATCCTTGATGGCAAGCGCGTTGACGGTCGTCCTCAGGCTCAAGGTCTCTATGATCCAGCCAACGAGCACGATGCCTGCGGCATCGGCATGATCGCCAACATCAAGAACAAGCCCAGCCATGAAGTGGTCGAAAAGGGTCTCGAAATCCTTGAGAACCTCGAGCACCGCGGCGCTGTGGGCGCCGATCCCCTGATGGGCGATGGCGCCGGCATTCTGGTGCAGACCCCGCACGCCTTCTTCCAGAAGGTCCTGCCCTTCGCCCTGCCGGAAAAGGGCCACTACGCCGTGGCCATGATCTTTTATCCCAACATCGTCGCTTTGCGCGATCGCTGCGCCGCCGCCGTCCGCGCCTGCCTCGATGCCGAAGGCCTCGAGCTACTCGGCGAGCGCGTCGTTCCCTTCGATAATTCCAAGCTCTCCGAAGGCGTCATCGCCACCCAGCCGATCATCGAGCAGATGGTCATCGCCCGCCCCGATGGCCTCACCATCGACGAGTTCGAGCGCAAGCTCCTCATCGTGCGCAAGGTCATTTCCAACACCGTCTATAAGCAGGTCCCCGAAAGCGACAGCGACAACGGCTTTTACGTCGTCTCGATGTCGGCGCGCACACTTGTCTATAAGGGCATGTTTCTCGCCTATCAGCTCGGCGCCTTTTACCCTGACCTGTCTGACGAAAGCTTCGAGAGCGCCATCGCCCTCGTCCACCAGCGTTTCTCGACCAACACCTTCCCAAGCTGGAAGCTCGCGCACCCCTACCGCATGACCACCCACAATGGTGAAATCAACACCATCCGTGGCAACGTCAACTGGATGGCCGCGCGCCAGGCGTCGGTCTCTTCGCCCCTCTTCGGCGATGACATCACAAAGATCTGGCCGATCTCCTACGAAGGTCAGTCGGACACCGCCTGCTTCGATAACGCGCTCGAATTCCTCGTGCGCGGCGGCTATTCGCTGCCCCACGCAGCCATGATGCTGATCCCCGAAGCCTGGGCCGGCAATCCGCTGATGGATGAAACGCGCCGCGCCTTCTACGAATATCACGCTGCCCTGATGGAGCCATGGGACGGCCCTGCCGCCATGTCCCTCTCGGACGGCCGCTATGTCGTCGCGACCCTCGACCGCAACGGCCTCCGCCCGGCGCGTTATCTCGTGACCAAGGAAGGCCACGTCGTCTTGGCCTCGGAATCCGGCGTCCTCGATATTCCCGACGAAGACATCGTCGAGCGCTGGCGCCTCCAGCCCGGCCGCATGCTGCTGATCGACCTTGAAGAAGGCCGCATCATCTCGGACGACGAGATCAAGAAGGTTCTGGCCACCAAGAACCCCTATGCCGAATGGCTCGCCCGTTCGCAGATCGTCCTTGAAGACCTGCCCGAAACCGAACCCAAGGCCCCGACCACCTCGGAGTCCCTCCTCGATCGTATGCAGGCCTTTGGCTACACCCAGGAAGACATCAAGCTTCTGATGGCGCCTATGGCCACCACCGGCCAGGAAGCCGTCGGCTCGATGGGCACGGACACGCCGATCTCGGCGCTGTCGAACAAGTCCAAGCTCCTCTATACCTATTTCAAGCAGAATTTTGCGCAGGTGACCAACCCGCCCATCGACCCGATCCGCGAGGAATCGGTGATGAGCCTTGTCTCCTTCATCGGCCCGCGCCCGAACATTTTCGATCTCGAAGGCGTCAGTAAGCAAAAGCGCCTCGAAGTCCGCCAGCCCATTCTCACCAACGAGGATCTCGAAAAGATCCGCGGTATTGGTGACATGGAGGACAATCAGTTCAAGACGCGCACCCTCGACATCACCTATCACGCCTCCCAGGGCGCTGAAGGCATGGAAAAGGCGCTCGAAGACCTCTGCGCCGTCGCCGAAGAAGCCGTGCGCGGCGAATACAACATTATTATTCTGTCTGACCGTCTGGTCGCTGCCGACCGCATCGCGATACCAGCGTTGCTGGCGACCGCTGCCGTGCATCACCACCTGATCCGCAAGGGTCTGCGCACCTCGTCCGGCCTCGTCGTCGAAACCGGCGAAGCCCGCGAAATGCACCACTTCGCCATGCTCGCCGGCTATGGCGCCGAAGCGATCAACCCCTACCTCGCGTTTGAAGCGCTCGCCGCGCTCCACGCCGAAGGCGAATATCCGCCCGAAGTGTCGGCTGACGAAGTCGTCTACCGCTACATCAAGTCGGTGGGTAAGGGCCTCCTCAAGGTCATGTCCAAGATGGGCATTTCGACCTACCAGTCCTATTGCGGCGCCCAGATCTTTGACGCGGTCGGCCTCAACTCCGACTTTGTGAAGAAGTTCTTCTTTGGCACCGCCACCTCCATCGAAGGCGTCGGCCTCGCCGAAGTCTCGGAAGAAACCGTGCGCCGCCACGCCGAAGCCTTTGGCGACGATGTGGTGCTCAAGAAGGCCCTCGATGTCGGCGGCGAATATGCCTATCGCATCCGCGGCGAAAAGCACGCCTGGAGCCCGGACGTCGTTGCTGATCTCCAGCACGCCGTCCGCACGTTCGATGAAAGCCCGGAAACGGCAAAGGATCGCTACGACAGCTTTGCGCACCGTGTGAACTCGGGCGAAAACGGCTATCTCGCCATCCGCCACCTCTTCGACATCAAGCCGCTCGGCACCGCCGTTTCCATCGACGAGGTCGAACCGGCCGTCGAGATCGTCAAGCGCTTCGTCACCGGCGCCATGTCCTTCGGCTCGATCAGCCGCGAAGCCCATACGACGCTCGCCATCGCCATGAACCGGATCGGCGGCAAGTCGAACACCGGCGAAGGCGGCGAAGAGCCTGATCGTTACAAGCCCTTGCCCGATGGCTCGCGCAATCCCCTGCGCTCCGCCATCAAGCAGGTCGCCTCCGGCCGCTTCGGCGTCACCACCGAATATCTGGTCAATGCCGACCAGATCCAGATCAAGGTCGCGCAGGGCGCCAAGCCCGGCGAAGGCGGCCAGCTGCCCGGCCATAAGGTCGATTGGATCGTCGCCAAGACACGTCATTCGACGCCGGGCGTGGGCCTCATTTCGCCCCCGCCGCATCACGACATCTACTCGATCGAAGATCTCGCCCAGCTCATCTATGACCTGAAGAACGTCAATGAAGCCGCCGACATCTCCGTCAAGCTCGTGTCCGAAATGGGCGTCGGCACGGTTGCGGCCGGCGTTGCCAAGGCCCGCGCCGACCACATCACCATTTCAGGCTACGATGGTGGCACCGGCGCTTCGCCTTTGACCTCGCTCAAGCATGCCGGCGGCCCATGGGAAATCGGCCTCGCCGAAACCCATCAAACTTTGGTCCTCAACCGCCTTCGGTCCCGCGTAAAGCTGCAGGTCGATGGCGGCTTGAAGACTGGCCGTGACGTCCTCGTCGGCGCCCTCCTCGGCGCTGACGAATTCGGTTTCTCGACTGCGCCACTGATCGCGGCCGGCTGCATCATGATGCGCAAGTGTCACCTCAACACCTGCCCGGTTGGCGTCGCCACCCAGGACCCGGTGCTGCGCAAGCGTTTCAAGGGCACGCCCGAACACGTCATCAACTACTTCTTCTTCATCGCCGAAGAGCTGCGCGGCCTCCTCGCCGCCATGGGCGCACGCACGCTCAACGAACTGATCGGTCGCTCCGATCTGCTCGATCAGCGCCGTGCCGAAGACCAGTGGAAGAGCGAAGGCATCGACCTCGCAAAGATCTTCCACAAGCCAGAACCGCTTGGCGGCGACACGCTCTATCACTCCGAGTTCCAGAACCACCATCTGGAAGCGGTTCTCGATCGCAAGCTGATCGAACACGCGGCCCCGGCCCTTGAACACGGCACTGCCGTGCAGTTCGAGCTGCCGATCCGCTCGCGTGACCGTTCGGCCGGCGCCATGCTTTCCGGCGCCCTCGCTAAGAAGTATGGCCATGAAGGCCTGCCGGAAGACACGATCTCGATCACCCTCAAGGGCACGGCCGGTCAGGCTTTTGGCGCTTTCCTTGCCAAGGGCATCTCCATCGACATGGTGGGCGACGCCAATGACTATGTCGGCAAGGGTCTGTCCGGCGGCCGCATCGTCGTCCGCCCGTCCGACAAGGTGACCTTCTCGCCCGAAAAGTCGATCATCGTCGGCAACACGGTGCTTTATGGCGCCATTGCTGGTGAAGCCTACTTCCGCGGCATTGCCGGCGAACGCTTCGCCGTCCGCAATTCCGGCGCCATCGCCGTTGTCGAAGGCACGGGCGACCATGGCTGCGAATATATGACCGGCGGTCTCGTCGTCGTCATCGGCCCAACGGGTCGCAACTTCGCGGCCGGCATGTCTGGTGGTGTCGCCTACGTCCTAGACGAAGACGAAACCTTCCGCTCGCGTTGCAACCTCGCCATGGTCGATCTCGAGCCGGTGCAGGAAGAAGAAGACCTGATGCGCAAACTTCACCACCACGGTGGTGATCTCGAATGGCATGGCCGTGTCGACATTTCGGGCGACATGACCAAGCACGACGACGAGCGCCTGCATCAGCTCATCTCGAACCACCTGCACTATACCGGTTCGACCAAGGCCAAGATGATTTTGGACAACTGGGCCGAGATGCGTCCCAAATTCGTCAAGGTGATGCCGGTCGAATATCGCCGCGCTATCCTCGAAATGGAACGCAAGCGCGGCGCAACCCCGCACGTGGCGGCCGAATAACGACCGAACAAACCCACTGGATCATCCTCGCCCTAGCGGGGATGATCCCGAGAAATGTTGAGACGAGCGCTTTCAGCGCCGAAAATCAGATAGGGAAAAAGCCATGGGTAAGGTAACCGGCTTTCTCGAGATCGAACGCGAAGAGCCCCGCTACGAGCCGGCCTCCGACCGCATTCGTCACTTCGGCGAATTCACCATCCCAATGACCGAGGGCCGCATTGTCGACCAGGCGGCGCGCTGCATGGATTGCGGCATTCCGTTCTGTCACGGCGATACTGGCTGCCCCGTCCACAACCAGATCCCCGATTGGAACGATCTCGTTTACAACGGCGATTGGGAAGAGGCCGCGCGCAACCTCCACTCGACCAACAATTTCCCCGAATTCACCGGCCGCATCTGCCCCGCCCCCTGCGAGGAAGCGTGCACGCTGAATCTGGAAGATAGCCCGGTCGCCATCAAGACCGTCGAGCAGGCCATTGCCGACAAGGCAATCCGCGCCGGCTGGGTCAAGCCGCAGCTCCCGAAGGTGAAAACCGGCAAGAAGGTCGCCATCGTCGGCGGCGGTCCCGCCGGCCTCGCTGCCGCCCAGCAGCTTGCCCGTGCCGGTCACGAAGTCCACCTCTTCGAGCGCGAGCCCAAGGCCGGCGGTCTCCTCCGCTATGGCATTCCCGACTTCAAGATGGAAAAGGAACACATCGACTTCCGCACCGCGCAGATGGAAGCCGAGGGCGTCACTTTCCACTATGGCGCCAATATCGGCGTCAACAAGCCGCTCTCCGATCTCCAGCGCGACCACGATGCGGTCTTGCTCTGCGGCGGTTCGGAACGTCCGCGCGAAGTCGATGTCGAAGGCCAGCAATTTGCCGGCGTTCACTATGCAATGCCCTTCCTCGTCCAGCAGAACCGCCGCGTCGGCTATGAAGACGTCTCGGGCGAAATGCAGCTGACCGCCGCCGGCAAGCATGTCGTCGTCGTCGGGGGCGGCGATACCGCGTCCGATTGCGTCGGCACCTCCTTCCGCCAGGGCGCCATCGCCGTCACCCAGCTCGACGTCCGCCCCATGCCGCCGGAACTAGAAAACAAGCTGACCAACTGGCCCAATTGGGCGGTCAAGATGCGCACCTCGTCCTCCCAGGCCGAAGGCGCCATCCGCGAATTCTCCGCCGGCACGATGAAGATCATCGGCAATGCCAAGGGTCAGGTCTCGGGCGTCGAATGCGCTCGCGTCGACCGCAAGCGCCAGCCGATCCCAGGCAGTGAATTCATCATCAAGGCTGACATGGTTTTGCTGGCCATCGGCTTTGCCGGCCCGGTCGTCGAAGGCATGCTGAGCGAACTCGGCGCCGACCTCGACAAGCGCGGCAATCTCTTTGCCGACACGATGAGCTACCGCACCTCCAAGCCAAAAGTCTACGCCGCCGGCGACATGCGCCGCGGCCAATCCCTCGTCGTCTGGGCCATCCGCGAAGGCCGCCAAGCCGCCCGTGCCATCGATTTTGATCTCATGGGCAAGACGGATCTGCCGAGGTAATTTTTGCACCTTATCCCCGCCCGTCCAGGGCGGGGATTTGACCTCGATGCAATCTAAAACTCGATTGTCACCCCTGCGAAAGCCGGGGGCCCATCTTGAGATCTCAGGATGGATTCCGGCTCGAGGCCGGGATGACAGCCAGCGAATTTGCAACAAAGTGCAGCGATTGGATGGTGCCCCCGCGCCGCTAACCAAACTGCACCCAATTTCCGCTTTGGCTACCCTCAAAGCTAACGGTCTGCTAACAGTTCCGCCTCTCGCGTGACTCGGATCTGCCATGACCCAAAAGCCCTATGTCGTCGATGAACTGATCTCGGCCAAGTCGATCGCCGCCCGCGTCGAGGCTCTCGCCAAAGAGATATCCACGCATTTTGCCGATACCGACAAGCTCGTCGTCGTCGGTCTTTTGCGCGGCTCCTTCATCTTCATCGCCGACCTCGTCCGCGAACTCGACTTGCCGGTCGAAGTCGATTTCATCGAAGCCTCGTCCTATGGCAATGCCATGGAATCGAGCCGCGAAGTCCGCATCCTGAAGGATCTACGCGGCGAAATCGCCAATCGCGACGTGTTGGTCGTCGAGGATATTATCGATACGGGCCATACACTTAAACACGTTCTCGAAATCCTCGAAACGCGCCATCCGCGCCGCATGGAAGTCTGCGCGCTGCTCTCGAAACCCAGCCGCCGCGAGACCGAAATCAACGCCAAGTGGCTCGGCTTTGAAATCCCCGATCGCTTCGTCGTCGGCTATGGCATCGACTACGCCCAGCGCAATCGCAACTTGCCCCATATCGGCGCCGTCCGCTTCACCGACGAGGCGTGATCATCCTCTCATACCCGCCCGTCGGCTGTCATCGCGAGATCTTCAGGGATTTTCATCCCGGCGACAAAAATTTCAAAAAAACGGGATTAAACGAACGCCACCGGTGTTCGTCTTCCTGCAGGCCGCATTGCGTGGCTGCTGCAAGGAGAAAACCAATGATCCTGCGTTCCGTTCTCGCCGGCGCCTTTGCGCTGGCCCTCGTCGCCGCTCCCGCCTTTGCCACCGACTATGTCGGCGGCGCCGTCAAATCCACTGATATCGCTGGCAAATCCGTCTTGACCGATGCCAATGGCATGACGCTCTACATCTTCGACAAGGACACGGCCGGCGTCTCCAATTGCTACGACACCTGCGCCGAAAAGTGGCCGCCGCTGTTCGCCGACGCGTCTGCCAAGGCAGAAGGCGATTTCACCATCGTCGACCGTACCGACGGCACGAAAATGTGGGCCTACAAGTCTATGCCCCTCTACTACTGGTATGAAGATACCGCAGCCGGCGAAACCAAGGGTGACGGCGTCGGCGGCGTCTGGCATCTTGCCATCGAATAATCCAGAGGCCGATTTTGGCTGACATCCTGCACGAGATCGAAGACGCCGTCCCCGCTTTGCGCCGCTATGCGCGCGCGCTGACGCGGGACCTCGATCGCGCCGACGATCTCGTGCAGGATTGTCTCGAACGCGCCATTTCCCGCCGCCGCCTGTTCCGCCCAACCGGCCCGGTGCGCCCCTGGCTTTTCACCATCCTCGTCAATCTTTACCGCAACAGCCTCCGCGGCCAGCGCCGCCGCGGCGAAACGCTTGATCTCTCGAGCATTCCCGAGCCAGCGGTCCCCGCCGCCCAGCCCGGCCATCTCGCGCTTGCCGAACTCGCCCGCGCCATCGATACCCTGCCGCCCGAGCAAAAGGAGGCTCTGCTTCTGGTGACCCTTGAAGGCCTTGCCTATAAGGAGGCCGCCGACATTCTCGCTATTCCCCTCGGCACCCTGATGAGCCGCCTGGGCCGCGCCCGCGCGACGCTGAAAACCCTGACTGGCGCGCCCGCCGAACCCCATCTGAGGACCGTCAAATGAGCGACATCACCCGCGATACGCTCATGGCCTATGTCGATGGACAGCTCGATCCCGCGCGCCGCGCAGAAGTCGAAGCGTTCCTTGCCACAAATCCGGATGCTGCTGCCGAAGTCGCGCTCCTGCAGCGTCAGGCCGACGCTATCCGAACCCTTTACGCTCCAGCCGGCGCCGAGCCCGTGCCCCCACGTCTCTCGGTAAACCGTCTCGCCCGCGCCCAAGATCAGCGCCGCAGCCGGTTTTGGACCCAGGCTGCCGCTGCCGTCGTGCTTCTCGGCCTCGGGCTTGGCGGCGGCTGGCTCATTCGCGGCAATACCGATACGCCCGCCATCGCCGATCGTCTCATCGCCGATGCCGTCAGCGCCCACACCGTCTATGTGCTGGAAAAACGCCACGCCGTCGAAGTCGGTGGCGACGAACAAGAGCATCTCTCCTCCTGGCTATCGAACCGTCTCCAGACCAATCTCGCCATGCCTGATCTTACGGCATCCGGCCTCACTTTCCTCGGCGGACGCCTGCTCCCCGCGGCAGATGTCCCCGGTGGCAAGGCCGCACAGCTCATGTATGAAGACACCAATGGCGAGCGCCTGACGCTCTACATCACCCCGCGCCCCGCTGCGGACGCCCCCCGCACCGAAGTCGCCACCCTCGGCCTCGACACCGCGCTCTTCTGGGCGGACGACGTCCTCACCTGCACCATCACAGCCCCCTATTCGGCGGAAAAACTGCAGGGGATCGCCGGCTCGGTGTTTTCCCAGCTCAATCCGGGCACACCGAACTACCGGACCTGATTGGCTCTTGCACGGCCCACAGCCCCACTCTTTGTCACCCCGGCCTTGAGCCGGGGCCCATCCCCAAATCTCAAGATGGATCCCGGCTTAAGGCCGGGATGACAGCCAGAGAGTGTTAAAAATCCAAACAAAAATGGCGGACACCAGGTGCCCGCCACTCTCCAACTTTGAGAAACTCTTATGCCGGAACGACAACCGGCGCTTCGACTTCGATCTCCCGCCAGCGAATGCAGGCGACGAGCCGCCCGCCCTCGATCGATTCAAGCGGGGGCCGCGTTTCCGCGCATTGTGGCTTGGCGAACCGGCAGCGCGTGCGGAATGTGCACCCCGATGGCGGATTGATCGGCGATGGAATTTCGCCCTTGAGCGCATCGATATTGCGCTGTCGCGCCAGTTTCGGATCGGGGATGGGCACCGCCGTCAGCAGCGCCCGTGTATAGGGGTGCTTTGGGTCCTCATAGATCTCGTCTCCGGTCGCAAGCTCAACAATCCGCCCGAGATAGAGCACGAGGATGCGATCCGACACGTGCCGCACCACCGAAAGGTTGTGCGAGATGAAGATCAGCGTCAGCCCGAATTCGTCCTTGAGCTCGGCCAAGAGATTGAGGATCTGCGCCTGGATCGACACGTCGAGCGCCGAAACCGGCTCGTCGCAGACGATCAGCTTCGGGTCGGTGATCAGCGCCCGGGCAATGCCGATACGTTGCGCCTGCCCGCCCGAAAATTCGTGCGGATAGCGGTTGATCATTTCGGGCAAGAGGCCGACCGCTTCCATGGTCTTGACGACCTTGGCGCGACGATCGGTCTTGTTCATTTCCGGACGCAGCGTCTTGAGCGGATCTTCGATGATATCGCCCACGGTCATGCGCGGATTGAGCGAAGCCAGCGGATCCTGGAAAATGATCTGGAGATCAGCGCGACGCTTGCGCATTTCTTCGGCCGGCAGTTTCGTCAGGTCCTGGCCAAGCCAGAGCACCTGGCCCTCGTCCGGCGAGAGCAATTGCAGGATGCAGCGGCCGAGCGTCGACTTGCCGCAACCGCTTTCGCCCACGATCCCGAGCGTTTCGCCCTTCTTGACCGAGAAGTTGATATTTTCAAGGGCCGTCAGGCTCAGCGCACGGCCGAAAAGCCCGGTAGAGATTGAAAAGGTCTTCTTGAGGTCCCTGATCTCGATCAGATTGGTTGGGGTCTCGATCATTACGCGACCTTTCCATATTTGAGCGGGCCTTCATAGAAACACGCCTTCTCACGCCCGCTTTCGGTGGGCATCAGCGGCGGACGTTCCTCGAGGCACCGGTCGAAGCAGAAGGCGCAGCGCGGATTGAACGAGCAGCCCTTGGGCAGGTGTTCAAGGCTCGGCGGCAGGCCCTGGATCGGGTCGAGCCGCGCCGCGCGCTGGGCGATATGTGGAGTCGAGTGCAAGAGCCCAAGGGTGTAGGGGTGGCGCGGATCATAGAACAGATCGTCGACCGTGCCCTTTTCGACCGCCCGGCCGCCATACATGACCATCATGCGATCGGCGACGCCGGCAACGACGCCGAGATCATGGGTGATGATCACGAGCGAGGTGCCAAAGTCTTCGGTCAGCGACTTGAAGAGATCGAGCATCTGCGCCTGCACCGTCACGTCGAGCGCCGTGGTCGGCTCGTCAGCGATCAGGATTTTCGGCTGGCAGAGGAGAGCCATGGCGATCATCACGCGCTGGCGCATGCCGCCGCTCATCTCGTGCGGATAGGCATTGGCGCGCTTGACGGGTTCGGGAATGCCGACCCGTTCCAGCATCTCGATCGCGGTCTTTTCGGCCTTGCCCTTGTCGAAACCGCGATGCTTGACCAGCACTTCGGCAAGCTGGGTTTTGACCCGCAGGCTTGGATTGAGCGAGGTCATCGGATCCTGGAAAATCATCGCGATATCCTTGCCGCGGATGCGATCAAGGCGCGATTTCTCCATGCCGACGAGATTGACGTCGCCCAGCATCGCCCGGCCGCTGGTGCGGCCGTTCTTGGCAAGCAGGCCCATGATGGAGAGGAAAGCCTGGCTCTTGCCCGAGCCGCTTTCGCCCACCACGGCAAGCGTTTCTCCCGCTTCGAGCGAGAAGTTGAGGTCGTTGACCGCGCGCACTTCGCTCTCATGCAGAGCAAAGGTGACGCCGAGGTCTTCTACGGAAAGAACTTTGGTCATCAGCGATCCTTGGGGTCGAGCGCGTCGCGCAGACCGTCCCCGATATAGGTGAGGCAAAAGAGCAGCGTGACGAGCACAGCCGCTGGCGCAAGCAGCATCCAGGGCATGACTTCGGCAACCGGCGCACCGGCCGAAATCAGCGTGCCGAGCGAGGTCTGCGGCTCCTGCACACCAAGGCCGAGATAAGAGAGGAAGCTCTCGGCAATGATGATTTCAGGAATAGTCAGGGTTGCGTAGATCACCACCGGCCCGGTCAGGTTCGGAACGATGTGGCGCATGATGATGGTGAAGGGCTTTGCCCCACCGGCACGCGCCGCTTCGACGAATTCCTTCTCCTTGATCGAGAGCGTTTGCCCACGCACGATACGCGCCATGGTCAGCCATTCGATGGCGCCGATACCGACAAACAGCAGCACCGGATTACGACCGAACATCACGACGAGAATGATGACGAAGAGAATGTAGGGCAGCGCATACATGATATCGACGATGCGCATCATCACTGCGTCGACCCGGCCACCGAAATAGCCCGCCACAGCGCCATAGACGACGCCGATCGTCACCGACACAAAGGTCGCGACAAACGCGACTATCAGGCTCATCTGCGTGCCCTGCAGCACGCGCGCGAGCATATCGCGACCGTTCTGGTCGGTCCCGAAATAGTGCCCCACCTCGAAATTGGGCGGCTTGCGGATATTGCTCCAATCCACCTGGGAATAGCCCCAAGGCACGAAATAGGGCCCGATGATCGCAAGGATGACGATCGTCACCAGAACGAAGATCGAGATGACGGCCATCTTGTTGCGCACGAGGCGCCGCATGGCGTCCTGCGTCAGCGATCGCCCCTTGGGCGCATCGAGCGTCGCAAGCTTATTGGCATAGGTCGTGAGAACCTGGTCTTTACCGGTCAGGCCAGCCATCAGCGGTACCTCACCTTGGGATCGAGCCAGGCATAGACGAGGTCGACGATCAGATTGAGCGCGAGAATAATGAACATGTAGAGGATGGTCGTCCCCAGAACGACGCCATAGTCGCGGTTGAGCGCGGCCGTGACGAAATATTTGCCGATACCGGGCAGGCCGAAAATCTGTTCGACGGCCAGCGAGCCGGTGAGGAGGTAGGAGAGGCCCGGTCCGAGATAGGACACGACGGGCAGCAGCGCCGGCTTGATCGCGTGGCGCGACAGCACCAGACGTTCACCAAGCCCCTTTGACCGCGCAGTGCGCACGTAATTGGTGCCAAGCACTTCGATCATCGAGCCACGCATCAGGCGCGAGATACGCCCCGCATGCGGCCAGGCAAGAACGGTCACCGGCAAGATGAGGTGCCAGACGCTCCCGCTGACCCAGCCACCGGCCGGAACCCATTTGAGGTAAACGCCGAACCAGAGCTGCAACAGCGCGGCCATCAGGAAGTTGGGGATCAGCACGCCCACCATCACGGCGAGCACCAGCACATAGTCCGGCCACTTGTTCTGATAAACGGCGGCCACCATGCCGGCGAGCATGCCGATGGCGGTCGCGATCACGAAGGCGCAGAGCGCCATGGTCAGGGTGAACGGAAAGCCGATGGAGATGAGCTGGCTGACATTGAAGCCGTCGATCACCATCGAAGGACCGAGGTCGCCATGCAAAAGGCGCCAGATATAAAGGAAATACTGCACGACCAGCGGCTGGTCGAGATTGTAGTGCGCGCGCAGGTTCGCCAACACGGTCGGGGGCAAGGCACGCTCGCCGTCGAAGGGACCACCGGGCGCAAGGCGCAGAATGAAGAAACAGGCTGTGACGGCAATCAGTGCGATCGGAATAGCCGAAAGCACACGCCGGAAGGCATAGGCCAACATGTATCGTGAACTCCTAAGCCGTTGCGCCAGAAACGGAGGGGCCGGAGGGCGCTAGACGGCAAAAGAACCGTGGGGGCACCGGGCCCCCACGTTTCGTATTTTCCGCTTATTCCGACTTCGAGAGCCAGCGGGTGCGGAAGATGTTCTTGGCGTTTTCTTCGAAGCCCGAGATCTTGGGCGATACGACGTCCTTGGACACGTACCAATAGATCGGGATCGCAGCGAAATCGTCCATGGCGATCTTTTCGGCCTGGGCCAGGAGCTTGGCGCGGGCATCGAGATCGAGCTCGGTCGACGCCTGGCTCAGGAGGCCGTCGAACTCTTCGTTCGAGAAGCGACCATAGTTGTTGCCCCAGTTCATCGTGCCGGCCTGGTTGGTGCCGGTCTTGAGGAGGTCGAGGGTATTGGACGGATCGGAATAGTCGAGCAGCCAGCCGGCACGGCCGACCTGGAAGTCGCCGGCGCGCAGCGCATCATAGTGCACGGCGGTTTCGGCGTTGAAGAGCTCGACCTTGACACCAAGCGGCTCCCACATGGCGGCAATCGCCACGGCGATACGCTGGTGGTTGTCATTGGTGTTGTAGCGCAGCTGCAGGGTCAGCGGCTTGTCGGGACCATAACCAGCTTCGGTCATCAGTTCCTTGGCATGCTCGACACGCTCTTCATAAGGCGTTGCAGCCCATTCTGGCATATAGGCATCAGCTTCGGCGACATAGTTGTTGGTCCCTGGGGGCACCCAGCCATAGGCCGGCAGTTCACCCGTGCCCAGGATATCGGGCCCGATCACTTCACGCAGGACCGTCGTCGACAGCGCTTCGCGGATGCGGACGTCGGAGAGGACCTGGCCCTCTTCTTGGTTCATCACGTAGTAATAGACACCGAGGAACGGCACGACATGCGCCTGGCCCGGCATATTGTCCTGCAGCCACTGATACTGGTCAGCGGGGAAGTCGGTCAGGATGTCGAATTCACCGGCGCGGTAGCGGTTGAGCGCTGCGGCCTGATCTTCGAGCACGTGGTAGAAGACTTCGTCGATCTTGACGTTGGCGGCATCATAATAGTCCGGGTTCTTTTCCGAACGGACATAGGAGCCTGGCAGCCATTCCTTGATCAGGTATGGGCCATTGCCGACGATGTTGGATACATTGGTCCACTGGTCGCCGAACTTTTCAACCAGATGCTGCGGAACCGGATAGGCGGTGTAGTGCGTCAGCGCATCGAGGAAGAAGGGGGTCGGGGCTTCGAGCGTGATTTCGAGGGTCTTGTCGTCGATCGCCTTGACACCAAGCTCGTTGAAATCGGTGATTTCGCCCGAGTTGATCTTTTCCGAGTTCTTGATCGGGAACTGGAGGTAAGCGTAGTCCGCGGCAGTTGCCGGGTTGAAGAGGCGCTGGAACGCGAAGACGAAATCGCCCGCGGTTACCGGCTCGCCGTCCGACCACTGAATGCCGTCACGAAGGTGGAAGGTATAGACAGTGCCGTCTTCCGAAATGTCCCAGCTTTCGGCCTGGCCAGGAATGGCCTCGGCCTTGGCGTTTTCCGTAAGCAGGCCTTCAATGTAATCGCCGATGACGCGGTTTTCCCAGTCACCCGAAGCCTTGTGCGGATCCAGTGTGCCCGGATCACCGCCATTGTGCAGCTGCAGAGTAACGGCTGAAGCCGCCGTCGACATCATCAGCGCCATGGCGCCGGCGGTTGCGATCGCCTTGAAGGCTGTCGTGAACGTCATTGTCGTCCCATCTCCTTGTGGAATTCTTGAATTGTATTCCGTGTGTTTGCCCACACGGCCCCACCCTTTCACAAAGGCCCTCGCCTTTGCTCAAGATTGCTGGACGGTATCTCGCGAAACCGTCCACTGACAAGCAAAAGATTGACCTAAGCGTAAACGTGCGACGTTTTGTTAACATCCTGTAAGCCTTGGCAAGGCTTTCCGGTTCACAACGCGTTGAGGGAAACTGGTTCCCGAAAAGGCCATTCTGCGGAATAGCCGCCTCCGACGCCGGAAAATCCTGCGTGTCACGCTGGTCATTTGCAGAAAGACTTATTGGCCTATCATGCCGGACTTGCTGACGAAATAAATCGCCAGCGCGATTGCCAAAAGCACGGCAAAAGGTAGCCACGAGGGCATGGGGCCGCGCGGCTTTTTCGGCTGCGGCGGCTCGGGCTTTTTCTCGGGCCGCCGGAATTTGATGACATTATCGCTCATAGAGCACTTTCTACCAGCGCAGCGACGCCCATACCACCCGCCGTACACACGGAAATCAGTGCGCGCTTGCGCGTCTCTGTGGACAACAGCTTTGCCGTCAGTCCCAGGATGCGCGCGCCAGTCGCTGCGAAGGGATGCCCATAGGCAAGGCTCGAGCCCTTCACATTGATCTTGGCTGGATCGATTTCCCCGAGCGCTTCGTCACGCCCGAGCACATCCTTGCAATAGGCGGGGTCTTTCCAAGCCTTGAGGGTGCAGAGCACCTGCGCCGCAAAAGCCTCATGCAGTTCGAAGTAATCGATGTCGGCAAAGCCGAGCCCGGCCCGCTCCAGCATTTCGGAAACCGCAATGGTCGGCGCCATAAGCAGCCCTTCGCCGTGCGCAAAATCATTGCCGGCAACGCGACCCATAGTGAGATAGGCAAGGATCGGCAGGCCACGTGCCTTTGCCCACTCTTCGCTCGCCAGCAACACGCCGGCGGCGCCATCCGTCAGCGGCGTCGAATTGCCGGCGGTCAGCGTGCCATGGCCTGAGGATTTGTCGAATGCGGGCTTTAGCGTCGACATCTTGTCGAGATTGCTGTCGGCGCGGACATTGTTGTCCCGCACCAGCCCGGCACACTGGACGAGCAGGTCATCATGAAAACCCTCATCATAAGCCTTGGCCGCATTGCGATGGCTCGCCACCGCCAACTCGTCCTGGCTGCGGCGGGAAATGCCCCATTCGCGCGCCATCAATTCACAGTGCTGGCCCATGGACATGCCGGTGCGCGGTTCATTGACCGATGGCGCCACAGGCGTCAGTTCGCCAAAGGAAAATCCCTTGGTGAATGCCTTGAGCTTGTCGCCCGTCGTCTTGGCGCCATTCGCATCGAGCAGGCGATGCTGGAATTTCGAGCCGAAGACGATGGGGCTGTCCGAAACCGTATCGGAGCCCGCGGCAATGCCACTGTCGATCTGCCCAGAGGCGATCTTGCCGGCGAGGACCAGCGCCGCCTGGAGGCTTGTGCCGCATGCGATCTGCATCGTCGTGCCCGGCGTCCGCGGCGAAAGCCCAGCGTCGAGCAATGCCTCGCGGGCAATGTTGAAATCGCGCGAATGGTTGATCACCGCCCCGGCGATCACCTCGTCGATCTTTTCGCCTTTTAAGCCGTACTTGTCCGCGATCCCGCCAATGGTCGTCGCGAGCATGGAAAGATTGGTTTCGTCAGCATAGGCCGTGCCGCCACGGGCAAAGGGAATGCGGGCCGAACCGACAATGGCAACGCGCTTCAATTCAGTCATTATCCTGCTCCCCTTTACGCACGACCGTCGGCACGGGCCCTGAGCGGCCCACCAAGGAATGGCGCAAAGCCCGTTCCCATGATGACGCCAACATCGGCGAGATCGGCATTGGCCACCACGCCTTCGCTCACCACCACTTCGGTCATGTCGACCAGCGGCTTCACGAGTTCGCGGCCAAGCGCCACGAGATCATCCCGCTGCGGCGCCGGTCCCTTGATGGCCTTGCCCTTTTCCCATTTGTAAAAACCTTCGCCGGTTTTGCGGCCAAGCTTTCCTTCGGCGATCAGCCGATCAAACGTGCTGCCATCCGGCACCGAATGCCCAAGCTCGGTCGCAACCGATTTGCCGACATCGAGCCCCACCGTGTCCATCAGTTCGATCGGCCCCATCGGCATGCCGAAGGCGACTGCAGCAGCATCCAGCAATTCCTTGCTTTCGCCCCGCTCGACCCGTTCCACCGCGCCCAGCATGTAGGGCATCAGCACGCGATTGACGAGGAAGCCGGGCGCGGACTTGACCACGACCGGCGACTTGCCGATGGCCAACGCAAAGCTCGCGCCCTTGCCGATCGCCTCGTCCGAATTGAATTTGGATTTGATCACCTCGACCAGCGGCAGTTGCGCCACCGGATTGAAGAAATGAAGCCCGATCAGCCGCGCCGGGTCCTGCAGCGCCTCGGCAATGCGTTCGAGTTCGATGGAAGACGTATTGGTCGCCAAAATCGCGCCAGGCTTGAGCTTGCCTTCGACGCTCTTGAAAATCGACTGCTTGACCTCGAGCTTTTCGACCACTGCCTCGATGATCACATCGGCCCGCGGCACGCCATTGCCCTGGGGGTCAGCGGTTAGACGCAGCATGGCCGCATCGACCTCGCGCTTTTTCTTGTAGCGCTTTTGGAACAGTTTCTTTGCCCGATCGAGCGCTGGCTGTATCCGCGCCATATCGAGATCCTGCAGCGTCACGCTCATGCCGCGATAGGCGCACCAGGCCGCAATATCGCCCCCCATGACGCCGGCACCGATGACATGGACGCGCGAAAATTTCGCGCCCTTGAGCCCCTGCTTCTTGAGCCCTTCGGAGAGGAAAAATACCCGCCGAAGATTGGCCGCCGTCGGCGAGCCCATCAGCGGCACGAAGGCATCGACCTCGTGGCGGATCATCGATTGCCAATCCCCGCCATGCTGCTCAAACAGTTCGATCAACGCATAGGGCGCAGGATAATTGACGCGATTGGCCTTCTTGCCCACCTCCTCGCGCATCTTGTTGGCGACATAGTCGCGGAGGAGCGGCCCCGCCATCGCCCGCTTGAAAAAGCCGGCCGGCTGGGATTTCCGATGCTGCAGCACCGCCTTGCGGCCTTCCCAGCGCAGCATGTCGCGATGCCGAACGAGCTTGTCGACGAGATTGAGCCCCCGCGCCTGTCCCGCGCGCAGCATTTTGCCCGTGAGCATGATCTGCATGGCGTCCACGGGCCCGGCCTGCCGGATCGAGCGGCCCGTCCCGCCAAAGCCCGGGAAAATGCCGAGATTGACCTCGGGGAAGCCAATGCGGGTTTTGTCGTCATTGACGGCAATACGATAGTGGCACGCCAGCGCCAGTTCGAGCCCGCCACCAAGGCAGAAGCCATGGATACCGGCGACAACAGGCACCTTCAAATTCTCGATCCGCGAAAATAGCGCATGCGTGCGCTTGAGCGCTTCTGGCAGCACCGAAAAGTCGCTCATCGCGTCGAATTCGCTGACATCCGCCCCGGCGATAAATCCTGAATCCTTGCCCGAGAGCAGCACGATCCCGATGATTTCCTGGCTATTGGCCAAGTCCTCGAAGCGCGCGACCAGTGTTTCGAGCTCCATGATCGCTTCCCGGCTCAGCGTATTCACCGAGCCCGTCGGCGAACTGATGGTCAGCCAGCCGATCTTTTCGAGATCGGTATGGAAGCTCCAATGCTTGGTCTCGGTTGCCTGCGCGATCATGCTTGCTCCTCTTCAATCCACCGCTTGACGCCTATTCGGCCGCCGTCCGCTGCTCTGTGTGCTTGAGCACATCCTTGTCGAAATCATCCACCTGCACGGCGCGCTCGGTGGCCTCGTCGGCCGCCCGCATGATGCCGGCTTCATTGTCGTTGATCACCCCTGCCGCCACCGCATCGGCAATGGCGTCGCGGTCGAGACGGCGATCAAACACGCCGCGGCGCGACGCCTTGATGAACCGGGCTTCGATTTCCTCCGCCTCCGTGACCTTGATGAGCGCATCTTCGAGAACGCCCGTCACGTCATTTGGGTCCATGCTCACATAGACGCCCGTGGTCAGCCGATCGCGGAACGCACCGGGACGCAGCACCGCGCGGACGAACTTGTAATTGACGTCGTCTGCCGCCGGCTTGGCATGCCGCCCGAGCGGGAAGCAGAGGATGCGCATGGCCGTGCCAAAAACCGGATTGGGGAAATTGTCGAACACTTCGCCAAAGGTCTTTTCCATCGAGGCAATGCGATCTTCCATGATCGCATCGACCAGATCCCGATCTTCGGCCAGACGCCCTTCTTCCTCGAACCGCTTGAGCGTTGCCGACATGATGTAGAGATCGCCCAGAAGATCAGCCATGCGGCCCGAAATCTTCTGCTTGGCCTTGAGCGCCCCGCCCAGCACCACCGTCGTCCAGTCCGCCGTCAGCGCAAAGGCCTGCGAATAGCGATGCAGCTTGCGATACCACCCCGCCATCGGCCCATCATTGGGCGATGAGGCAAATGACCCATTGGTCAACCCATGGAGGAAGCTCGCAACGATATTGCGCAGCATGAAGGCCGTGTGCCCGCCAAAGGCAGCGTCAAAGGCATCGATCCCCTTGCGCCTGTCCTTGCTCTGCGCCGCCTGCACTTCCCTAAGGAGATAGGGATGCGCGCGCAAAACGCCCTGAGCAAAAGTCATCAGCGTGCGCGTCAAAATGTTCGCGCCCTCGACCGTGATGGCCACAGGCAGCGCCTGATAGGCGCCGAACAGATAATTGCCCGGCCCGTCCTGAATGGCGCGGCCACCCTGAATATCGAAGGCATCATCCATGCTGTCACGCATGGCTTCCGTCGTCGTGTATTTGAGCAGCCCCGCGATCACCGCCGGGCGCTGGCCCTCATCGACCATCGACGCCGTCAGCCGCCGCGCCGCTTCAAAACTATAGGCGCGCTTGACCATCTCGCCGAGCGGCTCCGCCACGCCTTCCATGGTCCCGACGGGAATGCCGAACTGCCGCCGCACCCGCGCATAGGCCGAAGTTGCGCGCAGCGTCGCCTTGATCGAGGTCGACCCGATCGCCGGCAGCGAAATCGCCCGGCCGGTGGAGAGACACTCCATTAACATACGCCAGCCCTGCCCGGCATAATCCGTGCCACCGATCAGAAATTCGATCGGCACGAACATATCCTTGCCCCGCACCGGCCCGTTCATGAAGGCCTGCCGCGCCGGGAAATGCCGCCGACCGATATCGAGGCCTGGATGGTCATGTGGGATGAGCGCGAGGGTAATGCCGATATCCTCGCCGCGCCCAAGGAGATTATTGGGATCCTTGAGAATGAAGGCGAGCCCGACCAGCGTCGCAATCGGCGCGAGCGTAATATAGCGCTTGTCGAAGGTCAGGTTGACGCCCAGCGTCTCCTCGCCATTCCACATGCCCTTGGTGACAATACCAATATCGCGCATGCCACCGGCGTCCGAACCGGAATGCACTCCAGTCAGCGCGAAGCATGGAATATCGACGCCCGTCGCCAGGCGATGGAGATACTTTTCCTTCTGCGCTGGCGTGCCATATTTTTCGAGCAATTCGCCGGGTCCGAGCGAATTGGGCACCATGACGGTAATCCCCGCCGCCACCGAACGGCTCGCGATCTTGGACACGATCATCGACTGCGCCTGGGCCGAAAAGCCCACCCCCCCATGCTCCTTGCCGATGAGCATGCCCAAAAAGCCCTTGTCGCGCAGGAACTGCCAAAGCTCGGGCGAGAGATCGGCACGATTGTGCCGAATGTCCCAATCGTCGATCATCTCGCAGGCCGTCTTGGTGGGCCCATCGAGAAAAGCCTCTTCTTCCGCTGTCAGCGTCAGTGGCCGAATTTTGGTCAGCTTGTCCCAGTTAGGCCGGCCCGAAAACAGCTCCGCATCCCAGCCGACGGTGCCGGCATCGAGCGCTTCCTGCTCGGTGCGGCTGACGCGCGGCAGGATGGATTTGACGGCCCCGAAGACCGGCGTGATCACCAGCGCCTTGCGCAGCGGCGCAACGCTAAGTGCCAGAAGCACGAGCCCGAGGACGATCAGCAGCCAACTGCCAAAGCCGAGCCCAAATTCGGGATGGACCGGACCAAAATTGACGCCGGACAACAGCCCCAGCGCCAGCGTTGCGACGCCCCAATGCCAAAGCGGACTTTCCCGCATGGCCAAGGTTGCGAATGCCACGATCGCGATCACGAAAAGCAATAGGCCCACTGCACTGTCCTCCTCGGACGGCGCGACGCCATTGGTTGGGGCGTCGCCCGCAAGTCCAAACCGTAGCCGCCCATGGGGCAGCTTTATGATCACGCGCGAAGAAAACCGCGTCGCGATCATCGTTGCCTTGAAACTAGCAACGTTTACGTAAACGTCAACCAAGCACCCAATACGTTCACACGATCTTGGGTACCCGCTCCTCCCGCAATGGCGCCTTGCGCGGCACCATTTCCTCCAAAGTTTACGGGCAGTTGTTTGACGCTAACGTAAAGGCGTGAAATAATTCTTGTCAGTGTCGGCGGGAGGAATGGCACAGGTCGAAAAGACCGCGGCGCCGCCGGCCTCTTGAGGAGGAGTAGTTTATGACGGCAGCCACGGACCGCCTGCGCCCCTGGATCGCCAACTATCCCGACGGAATCGATTGGCAGACCGAGATCGATACGACACCCGTCCATGAACAGGTCTTGGCCGCCTGCGCCCGCAACCCGTCAGCCGTTGCGCTCGATTTTCTGGGCGGCACCACCACCTTCGGCGAACTCTCCAAAAAGATCGTCGCCTTTGCCGGCGCGCTGCAGTCCGAATTCGGCGTCAAGAAGGGCACCCGCGTCGCCCTCATGCTACCCAACACGCCATTTTACCCCATCGCCTATTATGGCGTGCTGCGCGCCGGCGGCATCGTCGTCAATTGCAATCCGCTCTATACCGTCGCCGAGCTCAGCCACATCACCGCCAATGCTGGCGCTGACCTCATGGTCACGCTCGATCTCCAGCAGATTTACGAAAAGGGCGAGGCGCTGCTCAAGGCTGGCCACGTCAAATCGCTCGTCGTCTGCCATTTCCCCGATGCCCTGCCGCTTGCAAAGAAGGTCCTCTTCTCGCTCTTCAAGCGCAAGGACATGGCGCACCCCAGGAAATCCCCGCTTGCGAACCAGATCACAGCCTTCGACGATCTGATTGCCCTCAAGCGCACCCCGAGCGCGATCCACATCGACGCCAAGACCGATATCGCGGTCCAGCAATATACTGGCGGCACCACCGGCATTCCCAAGGGCGCGCTGCTGACCCACGCCAATATCGCGGCCAATATGAGCCAGATCGACAAATGGGGCTGCGGACTCTTTTATCCGCCCTCCAAGGTCGTCGCCGTCCTGCCCTTCTTCCATATCTTTGCGATGACCGTCTGCATGAATGTGCCGCTCTGCAATGGCACCCAGGTCGTCATGCTGCCGCGCTTTGAGTTGAAGGCATTGCTCGATCTTCTCGCGCGCACCAAGGCCAATGTACTCCCCGCCGTGCCGACATTGCTCAATGCCGTTGCCCGCGCGGACACGACCAAGGCCGAGCATCTCGCAAGCCTAGAAGTCGCGATTTCCGGCGGCGCCGCACTGCCCGACGAAGTCCGCAACGCCTTTGCCAAGAAATCCAAAGCCATTCTCGCCGAAGGCTATGGCCTGACCGAAGCCTCGCCTGTCGTCTGCTGCGCTGCGCTTCGCGTCGCCTCAAAGCCCATGTCCATCGGCCTCCCCCTCCCCGGCACCGATATCCGCTTCATCGATGTCGATACCAAAAAGGAAGTCGGCATCGGCGAAAATGGCGAGCTGCAGGTCAAGGGCGCGCAGGTCATGCCGGGTTATTTCGAAAATCCGCAAGCGACAGAGGAAGCCTTTGACGACGGCTGGCTGCGCACGGGCGATGTCGGTCACATGGACGAAGACGGCTATGTCTTCCTTGTCGATCGCATCAAGGACCTGATCATCTGCTCGGGCTTCAACGTCTATCCGCGCATCATCGAAGAAGCGCTGATGACCCATGACGCGGTCGAGGAAACCAATGTCATTGGCGTGCCCGATACCTATCGCGGCGAGGCGCCCGTCGCCTATGTCAAGCTCCGCGCCGGCAAGGCCGTGAGCGAAACCGATCTCAAGCACTTCCTTGCCGAAAAGCTCAACAAGATCGAAATGCCCAAGGAAATCATCTTCAAGGACGCGCTGCCCAAGACGCTGATCGGCAAGCTCAGCAAAAAGGAATTGCGCGCCGAATACGCGAAAGAGAAGGCCGCCCACTCGTGAGCCCTGTCGATCCCGAAAGCACCGAACTTTATTCGATTGCCGACCTCGCCAAGGAATTCGGCATTTCGACCCGCGCCATTCGCTTTTATGAAAGCAAGGGCCTGATTTCGCCCGAGCGGCTCGGCGCCACCCGCGTCTTCCGCCGCCGCGATCGCGCCCGGCTGATCCTCATTCTCCGTGGCAAGCGCCTTGGCTTTTCTCTCCGCGATATTTCCGATTATCTCGCGCTTTATGACGCTGACCGCGGCCAGCAAGTCAGCCTTTTATCGGAAAAAGTGGATGAGCGTTTAGAACTCCTTGAACAACAACTCGCCGACCTTCAAACCACGATTGCCGAGCTGCACGAAATCCGCAAACTTGCACGCGATCGAGTCGTTTTGAGTTAGACCCATGTCCGAGCTGTTCACGCCATTGACCGATGGCACCGGCCATCCCAGTCGCTGGCCCTCTGCCATGCTGGTCTGCAGCCAGACCGAAGCGCGCCGCAATGGTGCCGAATGGGCCCCGACCCACATCATTTCGGTCTATGGCCCGGAAAACCGCTATCTCGGCCTGCCCGATTTCGACCAGACGCGCCAAATCCATGCGCGCTTCGAAGACGTGGTGGATCCCAGCGCCCCCGGCGCACCGACCCCGGCCCATATCGAAGAAATCCTAGGCTTCATCGCGACGCTCCCCAAAGACGCGCGCCTGATGATCCACTGCCTTCAGGGCCGCACCCGCGCCGCCGCCATTGCCCTCGGCATTTTGGCGCGCACGCTCCCCGCCGACAAAGCCGGCCAGGCGATTTTCCGCACCGTGCCCCAGGCTTCTCCCAATCCCCTGCTGGTAGCCTTGTTCGATCGCGCCCTCGGCCACGATGGCAAGTTGATCAAGGCCGGCCGCAAATTCCCCTCGACGGGCCTTCGCGCAGCGGTCGCCTAGACGCTCTTGGCGAAAAGCCCGCCTGAACCGGAATAGGCGCTGGTCATATAGGCAGCCCGCGCCTTGTCGAGATTGCTGACGGCAGTATCGAGTTTGTCCGCGCTGAGCGGGTCGCTGCTGCCCAGAACACCAATGATCCCGGCCAAGCCCTCGGCGATCCGCGTTCCGACCGCGCCTGCACTGCCGATATCGTTTTGCGCCGCCTTGATCAGGCTCACCATGGCCTGTCGCGCCGACATCTGCTTGGTGCGCCGCTCGATCGCGGAGGCATCTGTGGTCTTGACCACACGTTCATAGCCGGTCACGACGCTTTCCGTGCCGTCCTCGACCTGCTCTGATCCGGAAATATACGTCTCCGAACCGACCTCGTACCGCTCGCTGCCCGTCTTGACGCTTTCACGGCCGACAATGACGGTTTCAGTTCCCGTCTGCACCTGCTCGGTGCCATTCTGCTCGCGGACCGTCCCCGTCTGCTGCCGGTTCACAGTCCCCGCCGACAAACCAAGCTTGTCGAGCGCCGTGCCGGAAAGATCGAGCAGCTCATTGGCGACTTCTGCCAGCGTCAGGCTTTCGGCGTTATCGGTCTTGAGGGACAGATGGCCACTAGTATCAAGACTTGCAGTGAGCCCGCTCACGCTACTGAGCGCCGCGACCATCGCGGACTGGAATGAACCCGCGCTCGCCGTATAAGCAAAATTATGGGTGGCGCCGTTTTGGGTCACCGCCACGGTGCTCCCGGTAAACTGCACACGCGCGGCGGCTCCCGATCCGACCTGCACCGAAAAATCGGCCTTTTCATCGAGCCCAGCCGCAGTCGCCGACGCAAAGCCCCGCAGATCCCGGCTTCCCGTGAGCTTGGTCTCATAGACGGGACGATCCGCATAAGTCGGCCGCGTCTCGTAGACCGCCCGGTCCTCGGTTACATCCCGCTCGGTATAGACATCGCGCATCCCATAAGTCGGCCGGCTCGCATAGACGGGCTGGGTCGCAAAGCGGATGCGCGTTTCGCGCTTGACCTCGAAGCTGACCTCTTCGGTGGTCTTGCTTTGGCCGATCGTGCTTTTGAGCGTGACGAGACTTTGACGCGCCTGCTGAAAGCGCGCGGGGACACTCGGCTGGTTATAGCTTGCGGCGCTGATGGCCATGGCACACTCCGTCTCCAAGCCATGCCAGACGGGCGCTAAACCCCGCTCAAGATATTGGGTCGCATTTTATCGACCGTACTCAACCGACGAAGGCATCCATATCCTCAAGCCGCGCCGCCTCCTGCGCCGGCTTGTCCCAGCGGATGCGGCTGATGCGCGGAAACCTGAGCGCGACGCCCGATTTGTGCCGCCCGCTCTTTTGCGCGCTATCGAAGGCCACTTCAAACACGAGTTCCTTCTTTACCTCGCGCACGGGTCCGAAACTGGCGGTCGTGTGCGCCCGGATCCACTTGTCGAGCTGCTTCAACTCCTCATCGGTGAAGCCGAAATAGGCCTTGCCGATCGGCACGATCTCGTTGCCCTTCCAGACCCCGAACGTATAGTCGGAGTAGTAAGAGCTGCGCTTGCCGTGTCCGCGCTGGGCATACATCAGCACCGCATCGACGACATTGGGATCGCGCTTCCATTTGAACCAAAATCCCTTGGGCCGCCCCGGCACATAGGGCGCGGTCCTGAGCTTGAGCATGACGCCCTCGTGGCCATGTTCATCGGCGCCCATCCGCCGCAATCGCCCCAGGTCTTCCCAATCGGCAAAGGGCAGAATTTCCGAGATATCGAGCCGCGTCTGCGGATTGGCCGCGAACCATTTTTCGAGCCGCGCCCGCCGCTCTTCCCAGCCGAGCGCCCGCACATCCTCGCGCCCGTCGAACAGAATGTCATAGACCCGCACAAAAGCTGGCAGCTCCTGCATCTGTTTGCCCGAAGCCACCTTGCGATTGAGCCGCTGCTGCAGATCGTTGAAACTCTTCGCGTCAAAATCCTGCCCGACCAAGAGTTCGCCATCGAGCACCGCTTCGCCCTTGGCATTCTCGACCACATCGGGAAACGAGCCGCCGATATCGTCGCCTGTGCGCGAAAACATCGAGACCCCGTTTGGCCCCATGACGAGCTGCACGCGGATGCCGTCCCATTTCCATTCGGCCGAAAAATCCTTGGGCTCGAGTTTTTCGAAATCCCGGTCCTCGATCGGATTGGACAGCATCAGCGGATGAAACCGCGCCGCATGGTCGATGTCGGGCCGCGCGGCCTTCCCCTCGAGCCAGGCAAAAAGGTTCTGATAGGGCGGCTTCAACCCATGCCAGACTTCCTCGATATCCTGGAGCGGTACGCCGCTCATCTCCGCCAGCGCAGTCTTCGCCAACCGCGCCGAAACCCCGATGCGCAATGCGCCGGTCGCGAGCTTCACCAGCGCCCAGCGCTCATGGATCGCCGCCTGACTCAACAGCCCGCCGATCACCTTGGGCAAGTCCGCCTTGCTCGTGCGGTTGAGGAGATCCACCGTCTCGCTCAAGCTGGGCAATTCCCCCTCGCCCTTATGCGGCCAGATCAGCGCGATGGTCTCGCCGAGATCCCCGACATAGTCATAGGACAGCGCAAAGAGCGTCTCGTCGACCTCACGCAACACCGTCTCGCGCAACAGCGCCGGCTTGACGTTGCGGATGTCCATTTCCCCCGTCAGCACCGCCAGCGCAATGCCCCGATCCGGGTCCGGCACTTCGGTAAAATAGCGCTTTAGCGCTTCGATCTTCCGCAAGCGCGAGGGCGTCAGCGCCAGAAGTTCGAGCAGGTCCGCAAACCGCTTCATTCCCCGCCCTCCCCGCCATCGTCATCGAGCCCCGGAAGCGCCAATGGCTCGGCATCGAGCCCCTGCTGCCGGCACCAATAGACCAAGGCATCCTCCCGCCCATGCGTCACCCAGACGGTTTCCGCGCCGCATTCGAGGATCGACGTATTGAGCTCTCCCCAGTCGCAATGGTCCGAAATCACCAGAGGCAATTCCACCAGCGCCTGTCGCGCGCGCTGCTTGACGCTCATCCAGCCCGAGGCCTGGCACACGACGGGATCGGGAAACCGCCGGCTCCAACGGTCGCGAATGGCCGAAGGCGGTGCAATCACGATCTGCCCCATCATCTCCGCCTTGGGCATGCCCGTCGCCGGCAACAGCTCGCCCAACTCGACCCCGAGCGCCTGATAGAGTTCGCAAAGCCGCACCATGGCGCCATGAAGATAGATCGGCTTGTCCCATCCCGCATCGCGCAACAGCGCAATCACCCGCTGCGCCTTGCCGAGCGCATAGCTGCCCACAAGATGACACCGTTCGGGCTGCGCCTCGACCGATTTGAGCAACCGTCCAATCTCGAATTTCGGATCGGGGTGCTGAAACACCGGCAGACCAAAGGTCGCCTCGGTCACCAGGAGATCGCAATCTACCGCCTCATAGGGCTGCGCCGTGCGGTCCCGGAGGCGTTTATAATCCCCCGTCACCACCGCCCGCTGCCCGCCCTGCTCCATCAGCACCTGCGCCGACCCCAGAATATGCCCGGCGGGATGAAAGCTGACGGTCATGCCGTCGATCTCGAGCGGCGTGCGATAATCGAGCGCCTCGAACCGCCCCGAGCAATCCTCGCCATAGCGCACCTTCATGATTTCGATCGTGTCGGGTGTCGCCAAAACGCTGCCATGGCCCGACCGCGCATGGTCGGCATGGCCATGCGTAATGATGGCGCGCGGCTTCGGCTCCGCCGGATCGATCCAGGCGTCAATGGCAGGAACGTAGAGATTGCGGTCTATGAGAAAGCCCATAATTCCTCCAACGACTCTTGCCGCCCCCCGGTTCACATCGTCTTGCCAAGGACATGCTGGTGGGCCAAACCTCGTGCCCAACGAGCAAAGGGAGCCAAGACCATGCGCCGCACCAGCCACCCCGCCGGCACCATTCATCGACTGACCGTGGAGAGCAAAGCCATCGCTGGCAATCGCCTTGGCGACCCCACTGCGCGCTTGGTCGATGTCTATGTCCCCGCCGGTCACACTGGCGAAGGCCTGCCACTACTCGTCGATCTCGTCGGCTTCACCGCCGGCGGCCCGGCCCACACCGCCTGGAAAAACTTTGGCGAAAACGTCCCCGAGCGCCTCGATCGCCTGATCGGCGACGGCAAGATGCCGCCCGTCGTCGTCGCCTTCCCCGATTGCTTCTCGCGCCTCGGCGGCAATCAATATGTGAACAGCCCCGTCCTCGGAAATTACGAAGATTTTCTCATCCGTGAGATGGTCCCGACGGTCGAAGAAAAACTCAACTGCGGCGGCGCCGGCAGGCGCGGCGTTTTCGGCAAATCCTCAGGCGGCTTCGGCTCGCTCGTCCACGCCATGCTGCATTCCGATTTTTGGGCGGCGGCAGCCAGCCATTCGGGTGATGCCGGCTTTGAAAATCTCTATATCCCCGAATTCCCGGGCACCCTCCGCACCCTTGCCAAATTCGGCAGCGATATCGAAACCTGGCTCCGCGCCTTCGAGGCCAAGCCCAAGATCGATGGCAAGGACACGCTGGTCCTGATGATCCTCGCCCAGGCCGCAAGCTTCGATCCCGACGACAACGCCGACACCTTCCTTGGCCTCCGCCTGCCCGTCACCATGGACACCTGCGAATTGATCGACGAGCGCTGGAACAATTGGCTCAAATGGGATCCAGCCCGCATGGTCGAAACCCATGCCGACGCCATCGGCAAACTGAAGGCCTTCTACCTCGATTGCGGCACCGAGGATCAATACAACATCCTCTACGGCTCCCGCCGCATCCACAAAACCCTCGAGCAAAAGGGCGTTGCCCACCGCTACGAAGAATTCCCCGACAACCACTCCAGCGTCGATTACCGCATGGACATCAGCCTGCCCTACCTCGCCGAAGCGCTCTCTCGGTAGTGGAGGTCACCCCCTCCCAGCCTCCCCCATCAAGGGGGAGGTGCAGGGCCGGTGGATTTGATCAAATCGCGGTACAGACTCGATCCACACCTCCCCCTAGATGGGGGAGGCTGGGAGGGGGTGGAGCAAAGCCTACCGGCGCCGCGACTAACGACACGTCAGTAATGTGGGGGCGGCTTCTCGTTCGCCGGATCCGCAATATAACTCCCGCTCCGCACCTGCTCTTCCATCACATCAAGCCGGCGCCGCAACTGCTCCATCGCCGTCCACTGCTCGGTGATGACGGCGTTGAGATCCTCGATCGTCTGGTCCTGAAACGCGATGCGGCTTTCGAGCCGATCCAGGCGCTGGTTTACGTCGTCGTCACTCATCGCCAATCCCTCTTCATGCGTCCCGCACATAGCTCTGGCCTGTCCCTGCGGCAAGCCGGGTCTACACGGGAGCGTGTTGACGTTTAGGGAACTTCTTCGTGCAATTCGCCATTGACTCCGCGAAATCGAACAATTCGGGAGCCTAAAATGGCGACCTTGACGGCTCAAAATACGACGCTCGCTCCGACCGCTCACAAGGCGGAAATCGGCAATGTCGCACGTCCCGTTCTGTCGGCCCTTCTCCCCCTAGCCGGTTTTGGCGCGGCCAATTTTATGGCCGAAAGCCTCGGCGTCATGCCGCTGTTTTTCTCGCCTGCCGGCCTTCCAGGCTGGGTTGGCGCCGGTATTCATCTCGTGGCGCTTGCGATGGCCGGTCTCGGCATCGGCATCGCTTATGGTCAGGGGCTGCGCGGTCGCAAGGCCCTGCCTTGGGGCACTGCCCTCATCATTGGCATGATCGCTTTTCCGTTCTTTGCCGCTCCGCTTGATTCGCTGCAGCTTGCCCTCGTCATGACGGGCGTCATGATGCTTGGCCTCGCAACGTCCATCCGCGTGGCGCGCGTCTCGCGCCTTGGTGGCTGGCTGATGATCCCCATGCTCGGCTGGATTGGCTTTGGCGCAGTGCTTGGCCTTGCCATCTCCGCCGCCTGGGCTCCGCCTTTTGCTCTGGTGACCGCACAGAACCCAGCGCCTGCTGCGATCTAACGGCCGGCCACACAAGTTACCCAAAGGTGCCTTCTTGCGGGTCTGCGTTAAGCAGCCCACATGGGGGCACCTTTCATTTTGGAGCGAACCATGGCTCGCACGCTCAAGATTGACCTCTTCACCGATGTCGTTTGCCCTTGGTGCCTTGTCGGCTCGGCCCGTCTCGATGCCGCCCTCGCCAATGTCCCCGACGATGTCGATGTGGTCGTCGAAAACCATCCCTTCTATCTCGATCCGACAGTTCCGCCCGAAGGCGTCGATGTCGGCGAGATGCTCAAGCAAAAATACGGTCGCGACCCCAAGGAAATGTGGGAGCGGGTTGAAAGCGAAGCCGCCAAGGCCGGCATCACGCTCGATCTCTCCAAGCAGCCGCGCATGTTCAACACGGCCAAGGCGCACACCATCACGCGGCTCTCCAAACCCAATGGCAACCAGCACGAATTGGCCAATGCCATTGCCGAGGCCTATTTCCTCGATCACCGCCAGATCAACGACGACAATATCCTCGCCGATATCGCCGCCGAATTCGGCTGGGATCGCGGCGATGCGCTCGACGCGATGAACGACGCCAATGAGCTGGCAACCACCGAACAGCTCGCCACCTCCGCCTCCCAGCAGGGTATTCGCGGCGTGCCGTTCTTCGTCTTTGGCGAAAAATACGCCCTTTCGGGTGCGCAGCCTGACGAGGTCTTCGCCCAGGCCCTTGAGAAGACAATTTCCGAGATTTGAGATCGGCGAGACGCTATAGCTGACCCGAATGATTTGAGGATCGCATCGGTGAAGCGCCTACGTCTTGCTCTTCTGGCCCTGGTGGGGCTCGTCGTCATCGCCTATCTCGGCATTGTCGGTTACATGTATGTCAACCAGCGCGCCCTGCAGTACAATCCGTTCGGCGAGGTAACCACCCTCGCCGAAGCCGGCATTCCCGGCGCCCAAAACGTCGCCATTCCGGTGGCTGGCTCCGTCGTCAATGGCTGGTACAAGGCGCCATCGCCCGGCAAGCCGCTGATCATCTACTACAAAGGCAATTCTGAAAGCTTCTCGGCTGAGCACGAGCGCTACCAGACCTTTGCCGCCGAGGGCTACGGCTTCCTCGCTTTTGACTACCGCGGTTTCCCTGCCTCGCCCGGTTCGATCAGCGAAGCCGGCATCCTCGATGATTCCATCGCTGCCTTCGATTGGGCGCAGAAGCAAGGCTTCCCGCTTGTCATCTGGGGCCGCTCGCTTGGCACGGGCCCCTCGACCTATGTCGCGAGCCAGAGGGATGCGCTCGCTCTGCTTCTTGAAACGCCCTTCCTCTCCGCTGTCGGCGTCGCCGCCGAGCGCTACCCCTTCCTGCCGGTCAGCCTCGTCATGCTCGATCAGTTCCATTCCGATCAGTGGATCGCCAATGTCACGGAGCCGGTTTTCATCGGCCACGGCACCGCCGATCGCACCATCGACGTATCGAATGGCGAACGGCTCTATGATCTCGTCCCCAATAAGGACGAACTTTGGATCGTCCCGGGCGCCGATCATTCCGATCTGTGGGATGCCGGCATCTGGGCCAAGGCAAAGGCTTTCTTCACCCGCGCCGGAGCCGTCCGCTGACCGTCTCATCCGCATCGGGCGCCATGTCCGGCCGCCGCACCGCCATCATCGGCGGCCTCATGGTCGCGACCGGCCCCCTGAGCCTGACGCTCTATGCGCCTGCTTTGCCCGGAATGGTCATCGATCTCGGTACGACCGACGCTGGCGGCAAGCTGACGCTCACTGTTTATTTCGCCGCCTTTGCCCTGGCCCAATTGATCTG
This sequence comes from Devosia sp. BK, assembly GCF_032907385.1. NCBI lineage: Bacteria > Pseudomonadati > Pseudomonadota > Alphaproteobacteria > Hyphomicrobiales > Devosiaceae > Devosia > Devosia sp. BK. The sequence continues at coordinate 57,823 of NZ_JAIMBX010000003.1, read as the reverse complement.
CGGCCCGCTGTCCGACCGTTATGGCCGGCGCATGGTCGGCATTGCCTTCTTTGCTATCTACGTGCTGGGCGCACTGGTCTGCACCTCGGCGCAAAACCTTGAAATGCTGCTCATCGGCCGCATCCTCCAGGGGTTCGGCGTCTCGGCAGGCGTAGCGCTGTCGCGCGCCATGGTCCGCGATCTCTTCATCGGCCGCGAAGCCATCGGCATCCTCACCCTGATCAACCTCGTTCTCACCGTCGCCCCGGCCATCGCCCCGACACTCGGCACAGCGCTTCTTGCGATCGGCTCATGGCACCTGATGTTCGTCGTCATGGGCGGCTTCGGCCTCGCCATTATCGCGCTTCTGGGCTTTTCCGCACGCGAAACGCTCCCTGCCAACCGGCGCGTCCCGCTCAATCCGCGCACAATCCTCGGCAATTATCGACGCCTCCTCCGCGCCCCGGCCTTTCTACTCCCCGCCGGTACGCTGGCGGCCGCCTTTGGTGGCTTTTACGCCTCCGCCGCGCTCCTGCCCTTCGTGCTCATCGATCAGATCGGCCTCACGCCCTTCCAGTTCGCCATGGCCATGCTGATCCAGACGGGCTCGTTCATCACCGGCAATCTCATTGCCGCGCGCCTCGCCAAGCGCGTCGATGGCTGGCAACTGGTCGCCATCGGTCTGGTGCTCATCGGGCTCTCGGGCCTTGGCTACGCCATAGCCCCGCGCATCTGGCCCAATGAGGTTCTGGCTGTCATGGTCCCCGTGGGATTCTGGATGCTGTCGCTTGCCTGCATCAGCCCCAGCGCCACCGCCGCCGCCATGTCAGGCTTTGGCGAAATTGCCGGTTCAGCGGGAGCATTGACCGGCTTCTTTCAGATGGGCGGCGGTTTCCTCGCCTCGCTTGCCGGCACGCTGCTCTTCCCCGAAGCCCGCAGCGCGCTCGTCATCCTCATGCCGGCTTTGGCGCTGCTGGCCATCGCCCTCGCCAGCGCCGACTTGAGGCGCACCCGCTCGGCCGTGCAGCGCTAGCGTCGCGCCTCAGCTATGGAGACCGGGTGCCTCGCGGCCGGTCGAGGCGACATATTCGGTATAGCCACCGCCATAGACGTGCACGCCTTCGGGCGTCAGCTCCAGCACGCGATTGGAGAGCGCGGCGAGGAAATGGCGATCGTGGCTGACGAAGAGCATGGTGCCCTCATAATTGCTCAGCGCCGTGATCAGCATTTCCTTGGTCGCGATATCGAGGTGGTTGGTCGGCTCGTCGAGCACCAGAAAATTCGGTGGATCGAACAGCATCATCGCCATGACGAGACGCGCCTTTTCGCCGCCCGAAAGCACGCGACACTTCTTTTCGATATCGTCGCCTGAAAAGCCGAAGGCGCCGGCCAGCGCACGCAGCGGAGCCTGGCCTGCCTGTGGGAACGAATATTCGAGCTGGCCGAAGACGGTCAGGTCGCCATCGAGCACATCCATGGCGTGCTGGGCAAAATAGGCCATCTTCACCGACGGACCGCGAGAGACCGACCCGTCATCTGGATCGGTGGTGCCGGTAACGAGTTTCAGCAGCGTCGACTTGCCCGCGCCGTTGATGCCCATGATCGCCCAGCGTTCGCGACGGCGGACGTGGAAATCGAGCCCGTCATAAATCGAGCGCGAGCCATAGCTTTTCGACACGCCCTTCAGAAGCGCCACGTCTTCGCCCGAGCGCGGTGCCGGGCGGAATTCGAAATCGACAGTCTGCCGGCGCTTGGGCGGCTCGACACGGTCGATCTTGTCGAGCTTTTTCACCCGGCTCTGCACCTGCGCCGCATGACTGGCGCGCGCCTTGAAGCGCGCGATGAAATCGAGTTCCTTGGCGAGCATCGCCTGCTGCCGCTCGAACTGGGCCTGCTGGTTCTTTTCGGCCAGCGCCCGCTGCTGCTGATAGAATTCGTAATTGCCCGAATAGGTCGTCAGCGCGCCGGCGTCGATCTCGACGATTTTCGTGCAGATCCGGTTCATGAATTCGCGGTCGTGCGAGGTCATGAAGAGAGCGCCCTGATAATTCTGCAAAAACTCTTCGAGCCAGATCAGGCTTTCGAGATCGAGGTGGTTCGAGGGTTCGTCGAGCAGTAGCGCATCGGGGCGCATGAGAAGGATCTTGGCAAGCGCCACGCGCATCTTCCAGCCACCCGACAGCGCGCCGACATCGCCATCCATCATTTCCTGCGAAAAGCCGAGGCCATCGAGCACTTCGCGCGCGCGGCCATCGAGCGAATAGCCGTCGAGCTCTTCGAACTGGTGCTGGATTTCCCCATAGCGCTCGATGATGGCGTCCATCTCGTCGGCCTTATCGGGATCACCCATATCGGCTTCGAGCGCGCGCATTTCCCTGACAATTTCACTGACCGGGCCGGCGCCGTCCATGACGGCCGCAACCGCGCTGACCCCGCTCATTTCGCCAACATCCTGGCTGAAATAGCCGATGGTCGTGCCGCGCTCGACCGAAACCTGGCCCTCATCGGGCTGCTCTTCTCCGGTGATCATGCGGAAAAGCGTCGTTTTGCCCGCGCCATTGGGCCCGACAAGACCGATCTTTTCGCCCTTGAGCAGCGTTGCCGATGCCTCGATAAAGACGATCTGCTTGCCGTTCTGCTTGCCGATGCTTTCGAGGCGGATCATGGGGAGCCCTTGAAATTTAGTAGTCCTCATCCTGAGGTGCTTGCCGGAGGCAAGCCTCGAAGGACGAGGGTGTGGTTCAAGGAGCGCGTGCCGCGTCCTCGTGGTTCGAGGCTACGCTGCGCTCCGCACCTCACCATGAGGACGACTATGCGTTACGATTTAGGGCGGTCTCTAAAGAACGGGGGCGTTATGCGCAAGGCGGCGTTTTGCAACGCGGCCTTGCAGCGCTTTCCCGCCTAAGCCGCGTCGCTGATCAGCCCCTCGGCCATGCCGTATTCGTGGAGCTTGCGGTAAAGCGTCGAGCGGCCGATCCCCAGCGCCCTTGCGACCCGCGACATGCGGCCGCCGTGATAGTCGATGGCAAAGGCGATAGCCTCGCGCTCGATATCGCCAAGCGCACGCAGATCCCCTGCCGAACTGAGGAAGCGATCCTGCATCGGCTCGATTTCGGGCTCAGGTCGCGGCCGAGCCGGAGCGGTATCGATATGAATGGGCGCCGCCAAGACCGGGGCGCGCTCGGTCGCGCGATAAGCCTCGTCGCGGCCGGCAGCTTGCGCGAGAATCTGCGGAAAATCCTCGGGCTCAAGAAAGGCCGAGTCAGCAAGGACGATGGCGCGATAGATGGCGTTTTCAAGCTGGCGGACATTGCCCGGCCAATCGTAGGAGGCGAGCAGATCGAGCGCCTTGGGCGTCACGCCAACGACGCGCTTGCCGGCTTCCGCCGAAAGGCGAGCGACGAAATGCGTCGTAAGATTTTGCAGGTCTTCCATACGCTCGCGCAACGGCGGCACATAGATCGGGAAAACATTGAGCCGGTAAAACAGGTCCTCGCGGAATTCGCCCGATTTGGCGAGGTTGAGGAGACGCCGATTGGTGGCCGATATCACCCGCACATTGACACGCTCTGACCGCGCCGCGCCGACCGGTTCGATCTCGCCCTCCTGCAAGGCGCGGAGCAGTTTGACCTGCGTTTCGAGCGGCAATTCGCCCACTTCATCGAGGAACAGCGTCCCGCCATGGGCTTCGGCAAATTTGCCCGTCTGGTCGGCAATGGCGCCGGTAAAGGCCCCCTTCTTGTGCCCGAAGAGCATGGATTCAACGAGATTGGGCGGGATGGCGCCGCAATTGACGGTGACGAACGGTTTTCCCGCCCGGTCGGACATGCCCTGAATGATGCGCGCGACCATTTCCTTGCCGACGCCGGTTTCGCCCTCGATGAGCACAGGGATCGGGCTTTTCGCCGCCTTGCCCGAAAGCGTCAACACGCGGGCCATGGCTGGTGCCGTCGCGATCATGTCCGATTGGGTCAGCGTGCCACTGCGCTTGGCCGTGTCGGAGCGGATAGCCGCTTCGAGCGTATCGAGCTTCATCGCATTGCGCAGCGAGATGATAAGGCGCTCGGGCGAAACGGGTTTGACGAAATAGTCGGCGGCGCCCTGGCGCATGGCCGAGATGACAGTTTCGAGCGAGGCATTGGCCGTCTGGATGATCACCGGCGTGGTGAGTCCCTCGGCCCGCATCACCGACATAACCCCCATGCCGTCGAGATCGGGCATGACGAGATCGAGGATCATCGCGCCGATCTTGCGATCGTCGCGCAGAATAGCGAGGGCTTGCTCGCCCCCCGTCGCCGTCAATGGCTTGAAGCCGGCTCGATTGGCAATTTCGGCAGTAAGCCGGAGTTGGACCGGATCGTCATCGACCACAAGAACGCGCGTCATGCCTATCCCAAAGCTGATTGCGGGCAAAAGGCACGAATCGGGTGTGCCGTTTTGGGAAGACAATGAAGAAACGGCCTTAAGAGGGTGTTAATCCTAAATATTTCGGCTTCGCTTTGGCGGGCGCCAAACATCGCGAAGGTGTTGCCATGCCCAAATAAAAAGGGCCGCGGAAAATCCGTGACCCTCAGAATTCAGTGATAGATGGTCGTCCGACCGATTAATGCTGCGCTTCGGAATAACGCGACAGTTCGTCTTTTACTTCGAGCTTTTTTCGCTTCAGCGTGGAAACCATCAGGTCGTCATATTGGCGATTCTGCATCTCTGCCTGAATCTGCCGGTCCAGTTCCTGGTGGCGCCGCTCCAGCGCTGCGATGTGGCCTTCAGTAGTCATAGACAACTCCTTAGACATCGTGGACGAGGACCATGGTCACAAATCTTTCATGGTTTGTCGAGCACAGATGGGCAGCTCATCGAAATCAGATGCAAAACAAGGTGTGATGCGTTAACCAAAGGTGAGTGGGAGCAGGGTTTTCCGGTCATGCTGCAGCTCAGCAAGGAACAAGAGGCCCAACTCGGGCTGGAACTGGCGACAAAGCGGCAGGAGCATGCGGATCTCGACGCGGCGATCCACACGCTGACGCAGTCGCAATTTTCCGACAAAATGCTCGTGCAGCGGCTCAAGAAGCGCAAACTGGCGCTGAAAGACCGTATTACCCAGCTCGAAAACATTTTACTGCCCGATATCATCGCCTGAAAAGTCGCAGAGCGCCCCTCCCCGGCTTGAGCGGTCCCCGATTTTGAGTTAGATGCGTTTTTTGCGGAGCGGCAGGGGAGACACCGCCATGCTCAAGCCACCTGTGGCCATCGTCATGGGCAGTCAATCGGACTGGCCGACCATGCGTCTTGCCGCCGAAACGCTCGAATCCCTTGAAATCGAATATGAGGCGCGGATCGTCTCGGCGCATCGGACGCCCGAGCGGCTGGTGGATTTTGCCACCAATGCCCGCGCCGAAGGCATCAAGATCATCATCGCCGGGGCTGGCGGCGCCGCGCATCTGCCGGGCATGATCGCCGCGATGACGCCGCTGCCCGTCTTCGGTGTGCCGGTGCGCTCCAAGGCACTCAGCGGGCTCGATAGCCTTTATTCCATCGTGCAGATGCCTGGCGGCATTCCCGTCGGCACGCTCGCCATCGGCGAGCCGGGCGCGATCAATGCCGCTCTCTTGGCTGCGGCCGTTCTGGCCCTCAATGATGACGAATTGGCCGACCGGCTCGACGCGCATCGCGAACGGCAGGCCAAGGCCGTGCCGCATTTCCCCTCCGATCTCGAGTAGAACTCTTGGCAGACACTTTTGCGGCACTGCGCCCCGGCGCCACCATCGGCATTTTGGGCGGCGGTCAGCTGGGCCGGATGCTGGCCCTCGCGGCGGCAAAGCTTGGGCTCAAGAGCCACATTTATTGCCCCGATCCGCAAAGCCCCGCCTTTGATGTGACGCCCTTGAAGACCGTGGCGGCATATGACGATGCAGCAGCGCTGAGGGCCTTCGCGACAGCAGTCGATGTCATCACCTATGAATTCGAGAATGTGCCGGCAGAAACAGCCGAAATTCTCGCGAGTTTGAAGCCGCTGCGGCCAGGCGCCAATGCTTTGGCGATCTCGCAGGATCGGCTGGCCGAGAAGAGCTTTCTGGCCTCGAAGAATATTCCGGTCGCGCCCTATCGCGCGGTTCATTCGCGCGATGAGCTCAATGACGCGATCTCTGCGATTGGCCTTCCCGCAGTTCTGAAGACCACGCGGCTTGGCTATGACGGCAAGGGGCAGCGCGTGCTGCGGGCGCCGGAAGACGCGGCATCAGCCTTTGCCGATTTGAAGCCCCATCCGCTGGTGCTCGAAGGTTTTGTGGATTTCGAAAAGGAAATCTCTGTCGTTGTGGCGCGCGGCGCGGATGGCACCGTGCGGGCCTTCGATCCGGCCGAAAATGTCCATCGCGACCATATCCTCTTCACCTCGACGGTTCCCGCCGAGATTGCGCCGGGCATTGCCAAACATGCGGCCATGCTCGCCAAGGTCATCGTCGTTGCCCTCGATTATGTCGGCGTGCTTGGCGTCGAGTTTTTCGTCATCGGCGGCGAGCGCCCGAGCCTCGTCGTCAACGAGATCGCACCCCGCGTCCATAATTCCGGCCACTGGACTGAAGCAGTGTGCCTCACCGACCAGTTCGAACAGCACATCCGCGCCGTTGCCGGCTGGCCGCTCGGCGATCCGCAGCGCTATGCCGATGTGGTCATGCAGAACCTGATCGGCGACGAGGTCGATATTGTCCCCGGCGGCATCGATGGCGACACCCAACCCCACCTCTACGGCAAAGCCGAGGCGCGTCCGGGTCGAAAGATGGGGCACATAAATCGGATCGTACGGGCGAACTAGTCTTTGCTCCAGCGAACGCTGGAGCTTTCCTCACCGAAGGCAAAACGCGTCGCTCCCATCCCTGTCCTCGAAGACCTCCCACCCACTGCACTTCCCTCGGGCTTGACCCGAGGGCCAGTTCGGAAGCCACAGTCATTCAGGCGTAGGCGAGAGACCCTCGGGTCAAGCCCGAGGGAAGCCCGGTGGGAACTAGACGCCTCGCAGGCAGACTATCCCTCAGGAACAGTAAAAACTACCGGGCCAACCATTCCCGCATAGCGGTGGCCACCGCCTGTGGCGCTTCGAGCGTCGGGATATGGCCGGCATTGGCAAAGATGGCGAGCTTGGCCTCTGGGATCATCGCCGCCATTTCCTCCGACAGTTCAGGCGGGATCAGCTTGTCCTCGGCCCCGACGCCGACCAAGGTCGGCACGGCAATTTGCCCGAGGAACGGCCGGGAATCGATGCGGGTCATGATCGCGTTTTGCTGGCGCAGATAGACTTCGGATTCGACCCGCAGCGTCATGGCGTGGACGGCTTCGGCGATGGGACTATCGAGATGGATCGGCGCCAATAGGTTCGGCAGACCCATGCGGGAGACAAGCGCCGATTTGCCTTGGCGGACGAGTTCCATTTCGGTCCGGCGTGCAGTCTTGCGCTCTTCGCTATCGGGCCGCGCATTGGTATCGAGCAGTGCCAGATGGGTCACGCGTTCGGGCGCCTGGCGGATGATCTCGAGAACCACATAGCCGCCCATCGAAAGCCCCGCGAGGGCAAAGCGCGGCGGCGCCGCGGCAAGGATCCGCGCAGCCATTCCAGCAACGCTATCGTCGCGCGAAACGTCGGCCACCACCGGCGCCACGCGCTCGTCGAGACGCTCGATCACGGCATGCCAGAGATAGGCATCGCAGCGAAGGCCGGGAACGAGGACGAGCGGCTGGAACATGGTGGTCTCCTTAAGTCAGGCAAGACGTAGAATGCCGGCTTGCTGCGAGCAAGACAGTGATGGCGCTCGCGTTGGTTGAGCGTAGGAGTCTTGAGCCAGTTTTGGGCGGTATTCGGCGGCTTTTACAGTGGACAGAGCCGCAATCTTACTCTATAGACCCCGCCACGGTGACCGGCGCTGCTGGTCGGCGACGTGGCTCTGCGGCTCCGGCGCTTCCATCCTAGCACATTGCCAAGTTTTGAAGGGGCAGTTGACCTTTGCAAGTAGTCGTTCGCGATAATAACGTTGACCAGGCGCTGCGCGCCCTGAAGAAGAAGCTGCAGCGCGAAGGCGTCTTCCGCGAAATGAAGCTGCGCAACTATTACGAGAAGCCTTCTGAAAAGAAGGCTCGCCAGAAGGCCGAGGCCGTCCGTCGCGCCCGCAAGCTGGCTCGCAAGCGTGCACAGCGTGAAGGCTTGATTGCAGCGCCACCGGCGCGCAACTAGGTTTTTGCGAACAATTTGAATTTGAAAGCGCCGCCCTTCGGGGTGGCGTTTTTGTTTTGGCGCCAGAATTTCGCACAGGCAGCGGGCGAGCCGACTTGTCCCCTGCCCTAACAAACCCCTTCACAAAAACATAAAACCTTCAGCGTTAACCTTATTCCTTACCCCGTCGTTAAGACCTTCGGACGATTTTGGGCCTTGATGTTAAGGCTCATTTTCGACGAGGCCCGAATGAAACGCTCAGCCATTGTGATGTCAGCCCTTCTGACGCTTACCGCGTCTGCGAGCGCAGCCGACCTGGGCTGGAACGGCGGCGGCGCCCCCGCTACGTCCACCATGTTTTCCTCCACGTCCGTTGCGGACTGGAACGGCTTTTATGCCGGCGTAAACGGCGGCTACCTCTGGGGCAATACTACCACCAGCCCCGCGATCAATAATACCAACAATAACAGCTCCGGCTGGACCGCCGGCGGCCAGCTCGGCTTCAACATGGATATGGGCGGCTTCGTCGTCGGCGCTGAAGCCGATCTGCAGTGGGCCAACCTTGCCTATAGCGAGCCACTCGGCAACGGCAGCACGTTCGAGAGCAAGCTCGACATGTTTGGCACCGCCCGCGCTCGCGCCGGTGGCACCTTCGGTCAGGTCATGCCCTTCGTGACCCTCGGCGCCGCCTTCGGTCGCGGCACGTCCCAGGTCCTCAATGGCGGCGTCACCACCTCGCAGAACGCCACCCATTTCGGCTGGACCGCCGGCGTCGGTATCGAAGCCAAGGCCACCGACAATCTCTCGGTCAAGGCCGAGTACCTCTATGTCGATCTCGGCAACCAGACCTACAATGGTCTCCCCGGCGGCAGCCGCGAAATCGGCCAGCGCTTCAGCGTCATCCGCGCCGGTGTCAATTACGCGTTCTAATCGCGCTTAACCGCGCGTCGATGTTAACGGAATGCTAACAGAAAAAGGCCCGCAGGCAGCACTGCGGGCCTTCTCTGTTTTAGTCCCGTGGAGTGCGCTTCTCGATTGCCGAACATTCGACCTCCACAAAACATCTCAGCCGATGTGAGCCTGATCGCACATTGCGATTGGAGCAAAACCCCATCCAAACGCTGGATGAGCCTCGCTTGCCGGACAGAGAGCGGCTGGCAAATTACCGCACCCGAACCCGTCGGCAGCACCGAAACGTTCTTCGAAAGACTGGCAAAACGAAAGCGCGAAAACGGCGCACTCCTTATAGGCGTCGATTTTTCGATAGGTTTACCAGCAGTTTACGCAAAAGCTGCCGGCATAACGGGCTTTCGAGAATTCCTGAATTCCATTGGAGAGGGCAAGTGGCCGACCTGGCTCGACGTCGCCGCAACGCCTCAAGAAATCGGAATTCACCGCCCCTTCTATCCCGCACGCCCCGGCAACGCGAAGCGAGCCCATCTCCTCGCCGCGCTAGGCCTAACGGCCTGGGATGACCTCCTCCGCCTCTGCGAACGCGCCAGCAACGAACGACCAGCCGCCGCAAGCCTCTTCTGGACCATGGGCGGCAACCAAGTTGGCAAAGCCGCCATCTCCGGCTGGCAGGAGCTCATCATTCCCAACCTCGATCGCATCGCACTATGGCCCTTCGACGGGCCTTTGCACGAGCTTGTCCGGACCAATGACATTGTCATCGCTGAAACTTATCCCGGCGATATCTATAGCCAAATCGGCTTTCCCAAACGCGGCTGGAGCAAGCGAAAGCAAGGCGATCGCGTCAGATTTGCCGATAGTTTCGCCCATTGGTTCATGGAAAAACCCCACGTGAAGCCAGGCGCAATACTGCCATTGATCGCGACGGGCTTCGGCGAAGACCCGCATGCGGAAGACCGCTTCGATTCTCTTGTCGGTCTAATTGGCATGATCGATGTGGTCGACGGAGGGCGCTATGACGGCGCGCCGGATACCCCGCAAATCAGCGAGATCGAAGGCTGGATGCTTGGTCATAGGCGAAGCGGATAGTTCAGAAATCGCCTAGAACTTTGCGCCTATGCCGCCCCTGACTGTCACGGAACGGAACCCCGTCGCATCAAGATCTGCACCCAATTCGCCGTTGAGCGTGAGCCCATTTGGGCTCGAATAGCCAAAGCCCACCGTGCTGCGACCATAGAGGCGGCTGTCGACACTGAGATCGCCAAGAACGCTGCCAGACAGCCCGAGTTCGATCTCTGCCTTTGGCGTCAGGACGTGCCCGCCTTCCAAATCGATGCCGTATTCAAAGGCGCTCCCCAGGCCCAGCTTGAATTCCGTCTGCCGCTCGATTTCGACCAGAACGGCATCCCCGGTCTCGTTGCGCACGAGATAGTCGCCACCATCTTCGCTTGAAAGCGTCATAAGCACGCTCGGCCGGATGGTGAGGGCGTCGTGCTCCCAAAAACCGCTCAGATCGAGATTGGCAAGGAACCGCTCCGTGCCAAACGAGCCAGCGAAATATTGGCCAAACATTTCCGCAACCGCCTCGTTCTGCGATTGGCCATAGAGAAGACTGCCATCAAGGGAGAGGTGCTCGGAGAGGGCCACTGAACCATAGATGCCTGCGAGATAACCGGTGCCGCTCACTGACCCCTTGCTGGAATTGTCGTGCATCCAATCCCCCTGCAACACTGCGCCGAGCAGCGCAGTATCGCCGAGCAGGTAGTCAACACCAATGGCGAGGGTCGAGAAGTCACCCCAGTGCGTATCGACACCGGCTTGCGCATGCAGCGTCATCTGCGCGTCGATCCAGATATTGACCGGAAGGGGCTCCAGCGCGACCGAAGTTGCCAGATTTTCTGCAGCCTTTGCCGCGCCCCAACTCATGACGTCAGCTAGGCTCGAGGTGAAGCCGAGGATCTGGCTTGTGCCATCGGCCCGCGCAATGACTGTGCCGGGGCGCCGGCCGGGCGCAATGCGGCGTCGATCAAAAATATCAGGGAGACGAAGAGCTGTTGCCACGAGCTTTTGCCGCGTCGTCATGAACTCTTCGGTCATCGTGGCGAACTGTTCGGCGACTGCCGTCGCCTGCAAGGTGATCGACGTTCCCGAGACGATTGCGCCGATCCCATCGACCACCGCTGTGCCAGGCAGATCAACGCGGCCGGCCTGCATGTCGGCTTCGGTGATCGTATATGACCCCGTACAGACCATGGTAGCAAAGGCTGCCAGACTATCCGACGGACACGCCACCGCCATAGCCGCGGAACTAACGCCGAGGCCCGTCAGATCGACACCACCCGTCGCAACGAGCGTATAGATCACCTCGATCCGCTGACCGAGCGCGACGAAAGCCTCGGGACGTGTGCTCATCGAGAAACTGACGCCATCGGCGCCGATCACGCGCTGGCTCAACGCTGGTGACTGGCTCGCGGCATGGAGCGCCGTGCCGCCATAATAGGCGATGATCGAATGCGTGCCGGACGCAAAGCCGGGCACGGTATATTGCGCTAGTCCCCCGCCAAGCGTGGCGCGCCCCAAGAGAATGTTGCCGCTATAAAACACTACAGACCCCGACGGCGAACCAGTTGGCGTCTGCACGGCAGCCGTAAAGGTTACGGGCTGGCCCACGCCCACTGCAGCGGCCGAGGTCGAGAGAGCGGTGCTTGTGGCTTCAAGGCCCGACATCATGACGATGCGGCGCCGAAGCGGCGCAGCGGCGTTTGATTGATAGACGGCGTCTCCCGAATAGATGACCGTCATGTCGCCTTCCGTCGCGTCCGGAAAGACCATGCTGGCCGTTGCGTGGTCACCCACAAGGTTAGCTGAAACCTGATCGCTCCAAGTGCTGCTGGCGAAGCGGAACAGGACTGATCCCGTGGGCATGCCACTGCCCGATAGCGAGAAAACGCGCGCCGACAGGGTGGCAAGAGCGCCGGGAACGGGACGGTTAGGCGAAATGGTGAAGCTTACCGTCGTATCGCCCATGACCTGATGGTTGATCTGGGCGCTGGCCGCATTGAAATAGGTGTCCCCGTCATAACTGACTAAAAGCGTATGGACGCCTGGGCCAAAAAGGGTTTCGGGAACGGAAAACTGCGCGGTCGGCCCTGCAAGCGTGATGACCTGATCGGCAAAGAGTCCGTCGGCGTGACGAAGTTTCAGTGTTCTGATGGGCGTGCGACCGGTTAGAGCGACAGGTGTCAACGTAACGTCGATGACGAAATCGGTGCCATTATTGGTGGCATCGACCGCAAGATCGACATCGTCGCGGACGACGGGTTGGTTGAGGACCGCCGACTGGCTTGCAGCATCGATCAGATTGAGTGGACCAAGATATCGCGCCGTGAACGCTGTATCGGCGGCGAGAGGCGGTGTGACAAATGTCGCTGAGCTCGCGCCGTTGGTCACCGATGTTCCGATCACACTGCCATCGGCTAGGAACTCTATCGTTGCGGAGGATGGCAGGCCGCTGGCGGGTGCCTGTCGCTCGACTTCGGCCGTCAATGTGACCGTCTCGCCAACAAGTGTTCTGGGCGCTGACGCTGAAAGGTTGAGCTTGGTCGGCGCACTCACCGGAACGACCGGCGAGGTGTCTGAACTCGCATTGAAGTTCCCCTCGCCAAGGTATCGCGCCTCAATGTTCCGCGTATCGAGATCGAAAAATGCATAATCAAGGCTCGCAACACCTATGGCATCAACTGCGCTCCTGCCGAGCACAGTGCCTGACGGCTGCGCCACGAACTCGACGTCGCCAGTCGGGATCAACCCAGACAGCGCGGTTATTTCAGCCCTCATCGTGATCATTTGGCTGATGACCGGCGACGCAGTTGAGAGCGAAAGATCGGTAAACGAGTCTTCAGATACCGTCGAGACGTGCATGACACGATGGGCCATGCGGGGCGATGTACTGGCGCGGAACACGTGATGGAGCGGGTAATTCACCCATATGTCATGAGTACCGACGGGCAGCTCATCGGTCGAGAATGTTGCTTCTCCGCCCACGAGTGTCTCCTCGCCGAGCTTCGTTGTTCCGGCAAAGAACTCCACATCGCCAATGGCGTCTAACGCATGGGCCGGCACGAGATCGACGGTGGCCACGAATGTGGACGTCGCGCCTTCCATTGCCGAGGCCGGACCCGTGACGGTGACCACCGTGTCTGCACTGACGGTTATGTTCACCTCTGCGGATGCGCCAAGGTCGAGCGCTGGGTCGTCTGGCTCAAACTCCGCGCGTAGAATATGAAGCCCAGGATCCAATGTGCTAATCAGCGTGCGCGTCCCTCCAACGGCCGGACCAGAGTCGATGGGCGCATTATCCAGGTAGAATTTAAGAGTGCCGGCACTCACCGGACCGCTTGAAGGCGCAAGTCGCCCGACGCTTGCGACAACCACAAGCCTATCGTCATGCCGGCTGATCGAGAGATTGCCGCTGATGCTGGCTTCCGTGGCTGCTGCTGTGGCCGACACGGTAAGCTGTGCGGAACTGGAGCCCAGAAAGCCCGAGGCACCGAGATATTCGGCCTCCACCGTTTGCGAAGCAAGCCCGATCGGCCACTCGATTTCCGCGCGGCCCTGAGCGTCGAGAAGCTCGCTGCCAATCGTCGCGCCGTTGGATTTAAAGACCAGGGTACCACCCGGAATACCGCCCGACGACAGCACCTCCGCACTCAAGACCACCCGCTCCCCCACCACGGGGCTTGAGGAGGATGGCGTGAGGTTGACGGTCGTCACGCTCGGCGTGCTGGCGCCTGCGGGCGCAATCGTCAAGGTGTAGGTTTTAGAACCGCTATTGCCCAGATTGTCTGTGGCCGTGATCGTGAAGGAGAATTGGCCGTCGGCCGAAGGCGTACCGAAAAGCAAGCCGCTGGTATTATCGATCGACAGATTGGGAGGAAGGTCAGGGGCCGCGTCAATCTGAAACGTGAACGGGCCAGTCCCATTGGTTGGCTGGACCAGCTCGGAATAGGGCACGCCATTTTCGGCATCGGGAAGGCTAGCGGGGAGCGCGAGTGGAATGAACGCCTCAGAAACGACGAGGGTGTGGCCCTGACTGACGGAAAAACCGTCTCCATCGGTCGCCTGGATAGTGAAGGTAAACGAGCCATCGGTTGTCGGCGTGCCCGTGATCGCGCCGGATGCATCGATCGAGAGGCCGGGCGGCGCATTGATCAGTCGATAGACGAAGCTCGAGCCGGATAATGTACTCGTCGCATCCGCATCGGCGGTATAGGGCACACCCACACGACCCGACAGCGGGACGCTACCGCTCAAGCTCAATCCTGGGGGAGCCACGTTCAGGTCAAAGGTATGGGACTTGAAATAGTCGCCGTCCTTCACCGTGATTTCGAAACGGAAAGGTCCCGCCGCCGTGGGCGTTCCGCTGAGCATACCAGTCGTTGGCGCGAGGCTGACACCCGGCGGCAAAGCACCAGCGGTGACGCTATAGCTGACAATCGCGACAGGCGTGCCTGATGCCGCAACGCTGCGCGTATCGAGTTGCTTGAAAGGCCAATCCGCCAACGCACCGGAGAAGCTGAGGGCGCCGCTTTCATTGCTGAGTACCGTCAAATCAAATAGCGCCGAACCGGTAAAGCCATTTGCGTCGGTCGCAGTTATTTCGAACGAGAAATTGCCTTGGGCAGTCGCAGAGCCAGAGAGCGTCCCGTCTTCCGCAAGAGCAAGGCCCTGCGGAAGCGTTCCTGCGCTCAACGAGAACTTGAGCACCCCAGCACCATTGCCTGACGCGGCGAACTGATAGGGCGCAAATGGCGATGCCAGTATCGTGTCGGTGAGGCTGCCGCCAGCCAGCGTAATCGTCGGCGCGTCGACCTGCAGCGCATAGGTCGCGGTGCTGTTGAAACCATTGCTGTCGCGGATGGAAACGACGATGGAGAAGGCACCCGCTTCAGTCGGTGTGCCGGACAATGTCCCTGTCGCCGTATCAAAGGACAGACCTGTCGGCAGCCCCGTGGCTGCGCCAAAAGTGTAGATGCCAGAACCACCGCTGACGGCGATCTGAGCAGAATAGGACGTCCCCGCGGTACCAGTTGCCAGCGCACTTGCCGAGGTGAAGGTCGGGGGAACGACGGAGAGCGAATAATTTTGGCTATTCTCAAGACCGGTCAAGGTATTTGTCGCGGTCACCGTAAACGTGTAGGTCACGGCCGTTGTCAGTGTCCCTGAAATGTCGCCCGTGACCGGGTCGAGGCTGAGACCAACAGGCAGGTCCGAGCTCACATAGGTGAAACTGCCGCCCCCATTGGTCACTCCTGCCGTGCCAGACCCAGGCTCGCCCGCAATCCAAGTTGGCAGGGTCGGATTCAATATGGCAGTGCCCAGATGGCTGCTGATGATGATGGTGTAGCCCTGCTCGACAGTGAAGCCATTGGCATCGCGAGCCTCGATGTCAAAGGTATATGTGCCGACGAGCGATGGCGTACCGGACAATGTCCCCTGAACTGTTCCCGTGGCACCAAGCGTCAAACCGGGCGGAAGCGTTCCTCCCTTCAGGACCACGCTATAAGGCGCGACGCCCCCCGCTATCGAAAACGTCGCGCTATAGGGGCGAGTGGTTTCGTGGGCAGTATCACTGAGGACGCCAAGCGAAAGCACCGGCGGCGCGACAACCAGGGTAATTACGGCAGTGCCGATGAAGCCATTTGCATCTTTGGCCTCGACATCGAAGCTCACAGAGCCAGCAGTGTCGGGTGTGCCCGTAAGGTCACCGGCTGCTGTAAGGAATAGCCACGCTGGTTTGTCGGGGCTGGTGAAGGTGTAAGTGCCCTGCCCGCCCGTCGCCGTCAGATTTGCCGAGAAAGCAGCGCCAAATGCGGCAGAGGTCCCTGAGATCGAGACCACGACGGATCGCGGAACCACGACCAGAGCAAAGCCTTGGCTCGATACGTTACCGGAGCCGGTATCGGTCGCCGCGACGATAAGGGCATGACTGCCGACGTCGGTCGTGGTTCCAGAGACCAAGCCGGTCTGCGGATCGAATTGGAGGCCTTGAGGCAACGTGCCTGAAGCAATCTGATAGGTGTAGCTTCCAGAGCCACCCGTGGCATTGAAGGCATGGGAATATGCCGCGCCTGCGACCACCGCAGGCGGCGGCGTCATCGTGAGCACCGAGGCAGCGTCGATTGCAAAGGTGTAGCGCTGGGTACCAACACGCGGCACAGGCAAGGAGCTGTCGGTGGCAGTGATTGTGAAGTCAGCAGTGCCCGATTGGCTCGGTATGCCAGACAACAAGCCCGTCGTGGTATCGAGCTGCAGGTCCAATGGCAGGCTGCCCGCTGAGACGCTGTAGGTATAGGGACCCGTCGCGCCAACCGCAGCGATCGACTGGAGATAATGTTGCCCTTCTCGTGCCGGCGGCAGGCTTGCCGGCAGTGTGACCACGGGCACCACGGTGGTGACGAACGAAGCCGATGCCTGCCCGGAAAAACCGTTGGCGTCTGTGACTGTGAACGTCACCGGATAGGTCCCTGCGGCTGAGGGAATACCGGTCACGGCGCCTGTATCTGCATCGAGTACCAGCCCGGGCGGCAGTGGATCGGCACCGATCGCATAGGTGTAGGGTTCAGCGCCTCCGGATGCAGTAATGGAACCGCCGGGATAGGCAACGCCCACTTCGCCTGCGGGCATGTTGGCCGACGCCGCGATCACTGGCGCGGTGAAGGTCACCGGATAGTTTCTGCTGCCCACAACACCATTGGTGTCGGTCGCGGTCAGGACAAGGTTGAACGTTCCGGTTTGGCGCGTGGTCCCTGCGACAATGCCAGTCGTTGCATCCACACTAATCCCCGATGGTGCCCCCGATAGCGCGAACAAATAAGCGCCAGCGCCGCCCGTGACGGTAGGCGCTACACTTTGATAAAGGATTCCAGCGACACCGCTTGGTGGAAGACTTGACGTGATGAGCACCGCGACGGGAACGACGATGGTGATCGAATAACTGCCTGTGGTGACCGGCTGGTCGTTTGCATCGAGCACATCGACGTCGAAGGTGTACGATCCCGCAGACAAGGGGCGCCCGGTAATCTGCCCCGTTGCCGCGTCCATCTGCAGACCCGGCGGAAACCCGGTGCCGTGTTTGACAAAATAAGGCCCTGTACCACCGACGGCAGTGACCGAACCGAAATAGTCCGCTCCGACTTCGCCGGGGGGAACATGCGAGACGAGCGTGACACTGATTGGCGCAGGGTCGACCACAAGCACAGCAGAAGCGCTGGCCGGCGAGATATCTGATGTTCCGCTGAAATCGGCAGCGACGGTGAAGCTTCCAGCACTTGGGAACGCTGTTGAGTAAGAAGCTTTGCCGGACGCGTTGGTTTGGACCGTTGCCGGAGACATGCCGGGAGCGCTGAAGGTGACATCGCTTGGCGGAACCAGGCCAGGCGCAGCGACCGTGAGTCCAAACACCACGGGCTGACCGGCAGTGGCGGGGCTCGGGCTGACAACAAGGGCAACGCTTGGAATCGCTCGTTCGATGGTGACGCCAATGCGCTCGTCAAAACTTGCCCCATAGTCTCGACCCGCGACATAGCGGGCGATGACCACATATTGTCCCGCAGACAATGCCGGTAAGTCGAAGTCCGCAGAGCCACCCACAAGGGCCGAGGTGCCGACAACAGTCCCATTGACCAAAAATTCGACGATACCCGACGGTGTTCCCGCCCCCGCAGTCAGGGCAGTAACGACGGCTGTGGCAGTGATCGGATCGCCAAAGCGCAAAGGTGCGGCGGGCAAGGATAAAGCCGTGCTGGTGGCAGCCGCGACAACGACCTGCCCGCCAGCAAGCGCGTCGCGCGCAGGACCGTATTCATGCGTACCGGCATAAACCGCTTCCACAGTGTGATTGCCGCCAGACATAAATGCGTAATCGAGCGTGGCGGAGCCATTCACGAGGGGCCTTCTGAGCGGCGCCGAGATATCTCCATCTATGATAAAATCGACCGTGCCGGTGGGGGTAAATGCACCCGCCGTCAGGTCTGCACGGAACGTGGCCAGCTCGCCGACATGAAGAGGCGCAGGGGGGCCGGAAATTCCAAGCGTCGTCGTTTTATGCGTAATGACGACAGGGGTCGCCAGCGTCGCGCTGGAGGTGTCATGATTGTTCTGCGTGGCGTAGGAGGCGCTGACGTCGTGCGAACCGACTGTCAAAGCGCTCAATGTCAGTCGCGCTTTGCCGCCAACCAGAGAACGGGCGCCATAAGAGGTCCCATCGACCATAAAGACCACGTTGCCTGACGGCGTCCGCACGCCGGTTACCTCAGCCACCAACTCGACGGCAGTCCCCAATTCCGCAGTCAAAGGCGTCGCGGACAAAGCCATGACGGTGCTCGCCGGGGTAACCGTGTGTCCGCCAGTCAGAGCGTCTGTCGCAGGCAGGATATGGCCATCGCCCGAATAGCTGGCCGAGATGGTGTGATTGCCGACATCGAGGCCAGAAAGGCTCAACACCGCCACGCCATTGGCAAATGAATCGGCAGATCTTGGCGAGCCGTCCACCGTGAAGGATATTGTGCCGGTTGGCGCAAGAGAACCTGTATTGAGGCGCGCCTCGATCGTCGGACTGGCCCCGTAGACTGATACGGGGGAAGAGCTGACAACGGTCAGCGCAGATGGAGCCCGCTGGATGGTCAAACCACCCGCCAATGGTGCGGTTGCACTTTGGAAATCGGACGTCTGCGCATAGCTGGCAGTGACGAGATAAAATCCTGGCTCCAGCGTCGGAACGGTCAGTTCCGCCCTGCCATTCGTGATCGGAGCCTGGTACCTCGTCCCATTGATATCGAAGACAATGTCACCAGAAAGCGGCCCGCCCGCTGAGGAAATATCGGCAGAAAGGGTCGCGGACTGCCCATAGGCGACCGCATTGGCACTCGCTGATACGCTTAGCGAAACCAGCGCCCTATCAATGTGCAGGTCACCGGCGAGAATGCCCGTGGACTGCTCGAGATCAGCGTCTCCAGAGTATTCAACCCTGATAACATGAGTGCCGACGGAAGACGGCGTGGCGGAAACACTCGTCATACCTGCTGTAAGCAACACATCGTCCGCGACCAGCGTATTGTCGATGTAAACATCGACCGTGCCTGTCGGCGTTGCGGCTGTGGAGTTGACCTTGACGGAGAAGGTCACAGTCCCGCCTAGCGTAATTGAAGGCGCCGAGGTGGTGACCTCCGTCGAAGTCAAAGCCTTGTTGACCTGATGCTGTACACTGGCCACTGGGCTCGCGCTAAAGCTGGTCGTTGCAGCATAGCTTGCCGTAATCTGCCGCTGCCCGACGGCAAGAGTTGTCGTCTTGGCCAAGGCAACACCTGCGTGAAGCTCCGCCGAACCAAGAGACTGCCCGTCGGCCATGAAGGTCACATCGCCCGTTGGCACACCACCTAGGGATGTCACCTCTGCACGAAGCGTGACTTCATCTTTGAACCGACTGGGTTCAGGTGAAACGGTGAGGTTCAGAGCAGTATCGGCAGGGCGCAACTGGTAGCCACTGGCGAGCGTATCGGTGCTCTGGATAAAGCCTGCATCCCCGCTATAGACGGCAGTTACGGTATACGTGTTCACCGCAAGGCTCGGCAGGGAGAGGACTGCCGTGCCATTGACGAGGTTCTGCGGCGGCTGCTGTGCCCCGTTGAGCGAGAAGGTGACGCTCCCGGTCGGAGTGCCGACGCCAGGCGCGAGCGCTTCGACATGAGCGGTGAACACCGCAGCGGCGCCAAATGCCCCGCTCGCAGCATTGCTTGAAATCGTGGTGGTCGTGGCGGCACGGCCAACAGTGTGCCCACCCGGAAGCGAGCAAGTTGCAGAAAGAGCGGTGGCACTCCCGCTATAGGCTGCCGATACGGTATGATTACCCACTGCCAGCGAGGAACGCGTGAGTGTCGCCTCACCATTGACGAGGGTCACCCCGGGCAAAACCTGCTGATTGTCGATAGTGAATATTATCGACCCCGTTGCCGGGCCGCCTGGCGTGGAGGCACGGGCCGTAAAGGTCACTGCCTGCCCGGTTACAGTTGGCTCGGGCGTCGCGGTCAACAAAACGGAGGATGTCGCTTTACTGACGGTGTGCGCGACAGCGCCTGAAACGCTGGCCGAAAAGCTGTCGGACACTTGGTAGGCGGCGGTGATGCTGCGATCGCCAATCGCAAGGCCCGACAGCAATACCGTCGCCTCTCCACCAACGAGCGGGGCGTCTGGCCCCGGGACGCCATCAATACTGAAGACGACCCTGCCACCGGGAGCACCTGCGACCGACGAAACGCGAGCGACCGCCGTCGGCGTATCCCCAAACTGGCTACTTGCCGAACCCATGGTCAAAGTGGTCGTGGTCGAGGCCGGCGAAACGACCTGTCCGCCCGACAAGACCCCATCCCCCGACTTAAAATTGGTGGAGCCTCCATAGTGAGCTTCCACGACGTGTCCGCCGCCGGAAAGATTAAGTGCGGTGAAGCTCGCAGCACCGCCGACGACAGGCACCGGCGTCTGCGCAACACCGTCGATCTTGAAGGTAACCGTCCCAGTCGGCGTGCCGCCAGCGGAGGTGACCGTTGCGCCGAAGGTTGCCTGCTGACCATAGACCACGGCACCCGGACCCGTGACTTGGACAGTGGTGGCCGCTTGATCGACCTGCTGGGAAGCCGACGTATTGGAGCCGGTGAAATTGCTCGTGGGATGATATGTCGCCAACACGGCATGTGTCCCGACACCAAGCGGCGGCATGGCGATACTGGCTTTGCCGCTGACAAGACTGACCGGCGCATAGGCAACGCCATCGACGGTGAAAACCACGGTGCCCACCGGCGTGATCTGGGAGGCCTCGACAGTGGCGGTAATTGTGCCGGCCTGGCCAAAAGTGCTCGGATTTGGCGAAAGACTGAGCGTAGTCGTCGTCGCTGCAGGCGTGACGGACCGGTAAGCTGGGCTCGAAACACTGGCAGCATGACCCGATGAGCCCGAATATTTGGCAATGATAGACCGCGTGCCGGCGGCAAGTGCTGTGGTCGTGAAGGTCGCCGTGCCCGCCTGCAAAGCGACCGCCGGCTGATCGACGCCATCGATGGAAAACACCACCGTGCCGGTGGGCGTCGACACGCTGGGCGCAGTCGCACTGACTTGAGCCGTCAAAGTAACAGACTGGCCATAAGCGCTTGGGGTTGGATTTAAAGCGACGGTCGTAGTGGTCGCCGCTAGTGCGACCCCGTGCCCTCCGGCCAGCGTGCCGCTTGCGCCACCAAAGTTCGCATTCCCGAGATAGTTCGCGGTCACCGCATATGTGCCGACCGGCAAATCCGAACGCGATAGGGTCGCAACGCCGTTGGTCAAGGCAACCGGCGACTGCTGCACCCCGCCGATCGAGAAAACCACATCACCCGTGGGTGTTCCACCAATCGAACTCGCGCTTGCCTGAAACTGAACCGGCTGACCAAAAAACGACTGACTTGGGCCCGAAACGGCCAGTGTTGTCGGCGCGGGCGCCGGATTGCAGGTGAGCGAGACAGTAACGCGGTTCGACTGGCTTAGGGCGGCCGTCGCATCGACATGGGCCGCTTGCAGCAGGGCGGAGCCGGTCGCCGCAATTGTTCCATTGATGACATAGCTGGTATTGGTGGCATTGGTAACGGTCGCCCCAAGAATCGTTGCGGGCAAGATGTTGGTATATAGGATTTGCAATACTGCGCCGGCTTTGGCTGGATTGCTCGTATAGGCAAAGCGAATTTCGTCGCCGGCATAAAAAACTTGCGTCGTAAGCAACAGTCCCGCGGTGGATGGCGGACCCGAATAGTTCATCACACCTGAATTGACGTAAGTGCAACCGGGCGACGCTGCGACGGCGACGCCTGTCAGCGCGGAGAAGCACAGCAATGCCGGAATGCAATGGCGAAGAGGCTGGGTGAGAAGACGGGCCCAGCAGAAAGCAAGGACTGTCGCCAGCCACTGAACAACACCGATAACGAAGCCATTACGCCAGAGGCGCGTAAAGATCGGTACCACCGAAAACCCAGACAGAAAGAGCACAACACTAATTGTGACCGTCTGAACGCTTTCGATTTGCCAACTGGAAAGAAAAACGTTAACAGTTGTTAACTAAATCGGAGCCTGACGCTGGCGCGATATTCCAGAAGCGCTGCGATCGAAAGCCGTCATGACGCAGATTGTCAGTATGCTTAACGCGGATTCTTCGAGATATTGTGGGTTCTTGGTACGGAATATTCCGTATCTGGCGCGATTCGACGTCGTGTCAATTGCTGGTTTTCTGCAATGGACGTAGACGTGAACGCAGTCTCACGCCTAAACTAGTTTCAAAAAGCGCTAGATCTGGTTTTTACGAAGGGCCGTAGCGACCGCATGAACGCGGTTGAACGTACCAAGCTTCGCCCCCGCATTGGCAATATGCGTATCCACAGTCCGGCTGGTGATGCCGAGCATCGAAGCAACGGTATCGCTGGTATTGCCGAAAGAGATCAGTCGCAGAATTTCCCGTTCGCGCTCGGTGATGGCGTATTTGCCGCGTGGCTGCGGCTCTTCCTCACGCGGCTCTTCTTCTTGATAGTCCTGGATCGGGCAAACAGTGCCGTAAAATCCTTCGAACTGATCATTCTCGCCGAATTTTGGTAGGCCCACGGCCCAGACGCTCGAATAATCGCCATCCGCCCGCGCCAGCCTGAAGGCCGCGCCATAAGCAGTCTGCGTATCATGAGCGTGGAGGAAGCTGCGCCGGACCTTTCCGGCATCGTCTGGATGAACAAGGCTCAGCCAGGAAAGGCCGATCCCTTGATCAGCGTCAGCACCGGTGAAATGAAACCATTCCGGGCTGAGGTAAAAGCATTCACCATTCAAATCAGTCGCCCAAGCGATCAAATTGGTGGTCTCAGTAACGGCCCGAAACCTTTGACGTTCAGCCGTCCAATCGACAGTTTTTTTCATCAGCCAGGAAGTTGGTTCATAGGGTGCGGTTAAGGCAATCTACATACACAACCTCAATGTACCCAATATCGGTGATAATACAACCATCTTCTGTGTTCATATAACCCATGTTCTTTGTGGAACTAAGCCGCATTGCCAAGCGACTGCAGAACCGCAGGTCGCGGACAATTACATTCACGATGTGAACTTAAAGATCGGGAATGGTTATTGCAGTAACTGGGCAAAGCGACGCTGAGCGCATCAGTTGGCGGACAGCCCATAACGAGGCTAAACCGCGACATCGGAATACTGGGAGGCAAAGCCCCGATCCGATGGATAAGAAGGAAGAGAGCCTAGGGCCGCCGACCTTATGCCGGCGGGCCCTGGGTTATGCCTTAGCGGGGCGACGGACGACCATCGGTGCGCACCGGGCGCTTGGGAGCCGCGATCAAACCTTCGCGGATAGCCTGCTTGCGAGCATTCTTGCGGGCGCGGCGAACGGCCTCACCCTTTTTACGGACGCGCTCTTCCGAGGGCTTCTCAAAATACTTCCGGAGCTTCATTTCGCGGAAGACGCCTTCGCGCTGAAGGCGCTTCTTGAGGACACGAAGGGCTTGTTCGACGTTGTTGTCGCGTACCTGAACCTGCAAAAAATTTCCTAACTTTGATTTCGTCTCACCCGCCTGAACAGACAGGCAGGAGTCGACGTAAGACCGATTGGGGCGTGTGGTATCAGCTTGATCGTCTCGACCCAACCCCAATAAGGGTAAATTTTCGGGAAGATCTAACCAGGAAGCGCCTGCTTCACATCAGCAAGGCTTGGCGCATTCATGTGGCGGTACACTGCCTGGATGATGGAATAGCAGCCAAACGCGACGAGGCCAAGAGCCGCAGTGCCATAAAGCCAACGCCCGAAGGGCAGCGCGTAGACATAATCGAGAGCATCCGAAATTCCGCCAGCCTGCTCGGGCGAAACGGTCAAAGCCGCATAAGCCACGAACCCACCGACGATGGCGAGCAAAGCCCCGCGCGCAACCAGACCGAACAAGCATGCAAAGTCGAGCACTTTGGGCGACGATGGAAGATCGAGCCGATCGCGATATTTCCGTGTGACACCCTTGCCGATCTGAACAAGACCCGCGCCGATGACACCAATAGCGACGAGGCCAAGGAGGAAAGGGCCGAACGGCTGCTGGAGGAGCCAGGCCGAGGCCTCGGATTCCCCGCCACCACCGCTACTGCCGCCCCCTTGCCCCAACGCCATGCGCGCAGCAGTGAGCGCAAGGAAAACATTGGCGCCTGCGCTGATCAGCGAACCGACGCGCCCGACAAGACCCTTGCCGTCCGTACCGACATTGTCGGCGTCCAGAAATCCTTGCGCGAGGCGCCAGGCGATGTGACCGGCAAGACCGATGGCAATCAGGCCCAGAAGCACGCGACCGAAGGGGAATTGCAAGACATGCGAGAGCGCTCCTGAGGAGTCTTCCGTGCCCCCGCCGCCATTTAAAGCTGACATGAAGGCGAGACCGCCAAGGAGAATATAAACAACGCCACGAGCAGCATAGCCTGCCCGTGCCAGTGTCTCAAATTTGTTGCGCATGACGTAAACCCTTCAACTGAAGGGCAAACGACGAGACGTGGGCCGGGTTCCGCAGCGTTAGCGATGCGACGATGCTGCGACGGTGGGCGAGCATGGCGCGACACTTGGGTGCCGCGCCACTTAGGTCCTATTGGCCGGCATAGGGCACGAAGGTTCGGCCCGAAATGTTGGAGATCAGCATGTAGCTGATGGCTCCGAGCGCATAGAAGGAGTTGGACGAGGCTTCTTCGCGCGGAATGGTGATCAGCTGGTGGTTCTGGCACGCCGTCAGATACTGGCAGAAGTCGGGGACAACGGCGTTTAGCTTCTCATTGGACGTTTGAGGGGTTTCGAGCGTGTCCGTGCGGTAAGTGGCAAAGACAAAGTCTGCATCGAGCTCCGGAAGTCTGTCGGCCGGAACCATCATGTCGCCGCCCTCGGGTATGCTCTCGATGAGCGCAGGCGCCTTGAACCCCGCATCGCGCAACACACGCCCGAGCGTGCCATAGGTGTGCTCGACATAGAAGGCGCCGTCATTGCCCTGAATGACAGAGACCGAAATGTTGGCCGTGTCGATCAGTCGCTTGATCTGCGCAATCTGGCCATCATAGCGGGTCTTGAGGAAAGCCATGCGCTCTTGTGTGCCGGTTATGTCGGCCAAAAGTTCATAGGCCGCAAAAGCGTCAGCGCTGGTATCGATGACAACGACGGGAGCGATCTTCTCCAATTGACCGACGGGGGCGGTCTGCCATTCGGTCGTGATGATGAGATCGGGCTCAAGAGCCGAGATCGCTTCTATATCAGCAGGCAGATTACCGACGAATTTGATCTCGGAATTGTCGAAATCGACCCCTGTCAGTACTGCACTGGCGCGGATGAACGGCTTTCCATCGGCCGTCGTCCGCCCATGGCTACCGATCGGGGGCACGCCAAGCTCGATCAGCGGGATGGTGATGCTGAGATCGTGCAGCGAAACGATCCGCATTGGATGTGCTGGAATCTCGACCGTCCGACCGGTCAGATCGGTGATGCTGCGTGTCTCCTGCGCTAGCGCCGGGGCAACGGTAAGGATGACAGCCAATAAGGCTGCAATGAAGCGGTTCATGCGTTTCCCCCATACCGAGGCGCATAAAAGTGGCCTCACAGCCCGCACTAATAATTATGACTAACGATGTCAACAATATCAGTGACGCTTTGAGAGGCCTGCGGATGTCGCCGAGCAGCAACGCCTATGCGGCATGCCCAGCGCTCGTTACGGTCAGGAACCTGCGCGATCGAGAGTGAAAACAGCACTCCAAGCGCCAATCGTATCCTTTGACGCGGACCCTTCAAGCCAAAGCTGATCCGCGCCGGAGATTTTGGCGCCCGAGAACGGTTCATCAGACAAATTCGCGATCAGCGTCAAAACCGATTCATCCCCTAGCGTCCACTCAACCTTGAGAACCCTTTTAGCCAGCAGCTCGAACCTGCCAGCATTGCCGCCGATATCCGCAAGGCGCGGAATGATCTCTTCTTTTCTCAGCGCAAGAAGCTGCCGATAATGCACAAGGCTCTTGGCATGCTCGTCTTTCTCGAGATCGGACCAGACGAGCTTGCTGCTTTCAAAGGTCGAACGCGCCATCGGATCGGGCGGATCGCCGCGGTCCATATCTTCGGGAAAATTCTTGAGCTCATCCTTCCGCGATTGCCTGATGTCATTGGCAAGATCTTCGCCCACATCGGAAAAGAACAGGAAAGGCTGTTTGGGCGCCCATTCTTCCCCCATGAACAGCATGGGAATATGTGGGCTCAGCAAATAAATCGCGGCCCATAGCCGGACGCGGTCGGCGGGGATTAGATGGTTGATCCGCTCACCGAACGGCCGATTGCCGGCTTGGTCGTGGTTTTGCGCATATGAGACGAAGGCCGTTGGCGGCAAGAAGGCGCTCGCCTCGCCCTTTTTGCGGCCTTCATGCTCCATATATTCGCCCTGCCAGGAAAAGCCTTCCGCTAGCGCTCGTCCCAAAAGGTCGATGCGACCATCAAAGTCCGCATAATACCAGGCGCTTTCGCCCGTCAGCGCATTGTGCATCGCATGGTGGATGTCATCGCTCCACTGGGCGTCATAGAGCCATGGCGTGGTGTCCTCGCGCCTTTTAAGCCAGCTCGCTTCATTGTCGGAATTCTCGACCATCAAATGAATATGGCGCCCATCGGTCGAGCTGCGGATCTGTTCCGCCAGATCCTGCAGCAGATGCCGAGGGCCATTATCGTGAATCTCGTGGACGGCATCGAAACGCAGGCCGTCAAAATGATATTCGTTGAGCCAATAACGAGCGCTGGCGAAAACATATTCGCGAATGACAGAAGCGCCATCTGCGTCGAAATTGATCGCCGGACCCCAAGGCGTTTCGTGCTTGTCGGTCGTCAGCGGGGTATAGACGGAGAGATAATTTCCCTTGGGGCCGAAGTGATTGTAGACGACATCGAGAAAGACGCTGAGGCCCTTTTCGTGCGCAGCATTGACCAGCGCCTTGAGATCCTCTGGCCGTCCATAGCTTGAATCGGGCGCAAACAATTGCGCCACGTCATATCCCCAGTTCCACTTGCCGGGAAATTCGGCAACGGGGAGAAGCTCGATGGCGGTGATGCCGAGTTTGACGAGATAGTCGAGCTTATCGATGACGCCGCGGAACGTGCCTTCCCTGGTAAATGTGCCGACATGCAGTTCATAAATGATCTGCTCTTCCCATGGCCGGCCTGGCCAACCGATGTCGGTCCACTCGAACTGGTGGGGGTCGATGATCTCGCTTGGGCCGTGAACATCTTCTGGCTGAAATCTTGAAACCGGATCGGGCACTTCGGTGCCATCCTCGAGCACGTAGCGATAGCGCATGCCCGCCTGCGCGCCCTCGATCTCGACTTCATACCAATCCCGCGGCTGGCTGTTCATCGGTACGGTGATATCGAGATCGTATATTTTGAGCGCGACCCCGTTGGAATAGGGAGCCCAAACCCGGAAACGCACACCGGTCGCGGTAAACTGAGTGCCGAACTTCATCGGCTGGTCACGCCGAACAACGCGCGGCTCTTGGGGGATCATGATATTCATGGGTACACAACTGACAGGATGGACTGTGAGGCATCTGGATTCCCAAATGCCTGCGCCCAGCGCGCGTTCCTGCATGTAACGCTTGCGGCGCGCGCAACGAGGCGATGGGCCGCCTGTTTGAGATATTGAATTCGGGGCTTAATGGTGCTGCAATAGAACCATGTTTCGAGTCTGCGGCGTCCTACAGCACCGCTTTCCAGAGCGGCGTCGTTTATGCTCACCTATATTCTCAATCGCTTGGGCATGATGCTCGTCACCCTCTGGGCGATCGTCACCCTGACTTTCTTTCTCATGCATGCCGTACCCGGTGGACCATTCGTGTCCGAACGCATGCTTGCGCCTGAGATCGCGGCCGCCCTCAATGCCAAATATGGGCTCAACCTGCCGATCTGGGAGCAGTATCTCAACTATCTCGGCCGCATCCTGACCTTCGACCTCGGCCCGTCCTTCAAATATCCCGGCGTCTCGATCAATTCCATGATCGCCGCTGGCCTTCCCGTCACGCTGCAGACAGGGCTTCTCGCGGTCATCTGCGTGGTGGCGCTTGGCGTGCCGCTGGGCGTCATCGCGGCGCTCAACCGCAATCGCTGGCCGGATACGACGGTGATGTTTATCGCAACGCTCGGCGTCGCCATTCCAAGCTATGTGATCGCCACAGTTTCGATCTACGTCTTCGCCCTGCGCCTCGGCTGGGTGCCCACATTCGGCCTCGATGATTGGCGCGGCTATTTTCTGCCGGTCTTTGCCCTTTCCGGCTTCTGGATTTCCTTCGTGTCCCGCCTGACTCGCTCGTCGCTGCTCGAAACGCTCGATCAGGATTATATGACCACAGCCCGCGCCAAGGGCCTGCGCAAGGGGCAAATCCTCATCAAGCATGGCCTCCGCAATTCGCTTCTGCCCGTCGTGACCGTACTGGGTCCGGTCGTTGCCAACCTGATCACCGGCTCCTTCGTCATCGAACAGATCTTCGCTTTGCCCGGCATCGGGCGGCAGTTCGTGCTCTCGATCACCAATCGCGACTACACCGCCATCATGGGCATCACGATCTTCTATGCCGCCGTGCTGATGGTAATGATCCTGATCGTCGATCTTCTCTATGTGTGGCTCGACCCGCGCATCAAACTGACCAAGGCCACCGCATGACCGACATATCTCCGGAAATGTGGGCCAAGCTCCCGGCCGACGAAAAGGCGACGCCCGTTCCGCCGCCCGCCCCGACCTATGGTCAGGAAGTCCGCCGCCGCCTCTGGGCCAACAGGCCCGCCGTCGTCAGCATCGTCTTCATCGTGCTTCTCGTGATCGCGGCCTTCTTCGGGCCCTATCTCTCGCCCCACACCTATTACAAGCAGGACCTGAAGCTCGCCAATATCCCGCCCTTCTTCGAAACCTATGCGGTTACAGACGGTGCAGGCGAAACGACGCGCTTCTTTCTCAATGCCTCGAACTTCAACCTTTACGAGGTCGATGCGGAGGGCAACATGCTGGGCCTTCTGCGGGGCGGGCGCAAGGACATCATCAAGAAGAGCCAGCCCTACGAATTCGGCGATCAGACCCTGACGCTCGATTATTCAAAACTGCCCGCCCGGCTCGTGCTTGAAGACGGCTCGGAAGTCCGCCCAACAGGCTGGGCTTGGAACAAGACTTATCTCTTCGGCACCGACCAGCTCGGTCGCGATATCTTGGTGCGCCAGCTCTATGGCGCGCAGATTTCCCTCACCGTCGCCTTCGTCGCCACCCTCGTGAATTTCTTCATCGGCGTGTTTTATGGCGGCATAGCCGGATATATGGGCGGCAAGGTCGATGCCGTGATGATGAGGATTGTCGAAATCATCTCGACCATTCCGCTGACGCTTTATGTCGTGCTGCTGATGGTGGTGTTCGACTCTGGGCTCCTCTCGATCATCATCGCCATCGGCTCCGTCTTCTGGGTCGATATGGCGCGCATCGTGCGCGGGCAAATCCTCAGCCTCAAGAGCCAGGATTATGTCGCGGCGGCGCGCACCATGGGCGCGTCTCCAGCCCGCATCCTGACACGGCACCTCTTGCCCAATTCCATCGGACCGATCATCGTCACCCTGACCATGCTCATCCCCTCGGCCATCTTCATCGAGAGTTTCATGAGCTTTATCGGCCTCGGCGTGACGCCACCGCTCGCGAGTTGGGGTTCGCTGACGTCCGAAGCCGTCGAGACGCTCCGTGCCTATCCGCACCAATTGTTCTTCCCGGCTGCCGCGATTTCCCTGACCATGTTCGCCTTCAATTTCCTCGGCGATGGCCTCCGCGATGCGCTTGATCCGAGGCTCAGCCGATGAGCGCCCCCATTCTTTCCGTCAGAGATCTCGCAACCTCGTTCTTCACCCGCCGCGGCGAAGTCCAGGCCGTCCGCGGCGTGAGCTTCGATGTGCGACAAGGCGAAATCCTCGGCCTCGTGGGCGAAAGCGGCTCAGGCAAATCGATCACCTGCATGTCGGTACTCCGCCTCTTGAAAGCTGGCGGCCGGATCAAATCCGGCTCGGCGACCTTCGAAGGCACGGACATTCTATCGCTCGACGAAGACGCCCTGTCCGACATCCGCGGCAACCGCATCGGCGTCATTTTCCAGGACCCGATGACCTCGCTCAATCCCACGCTCACCGTGGGCGAGCAGGTCATGGAAGCGGTGCGGCGGCATCGCAAGGCAAGCGCCGCCGAAGCACGAGCGCGCGCCATCGAACTTTTCGAACTCGTCCGCATCCCCTCTGCCGCCAAGCGCCTAAGCTCCTATCCGCACGAATTCTCTGGCGGCATGCGCCAGCGCGTGATGATCGCCATTGCGCTCGCCTGCGATCCAAAACTGCTGATCGCCGACGAACCGACCACCGCCCTCGACGTGACCATCCAGCGCCAGATTCTTGCTCTGCTCAAGGACCTGCAACGGCGCCTCGGCATGTCGGTGATCCTGATCACCCATGACCTCGGCGTCATCGCCGAAGTCACCGACCGCGTGCTGGTCCTCTATGGCGGCCTCGTCATGGAAACTGCACCGGTCCGCGACCTCTTCGCCCGTCCCGCACATCCCTATACCGTCGGCCTTCTGGGCGCCGTGCCAGACCTCCGCGACGATACGCATAAGCGGCTCACACCGATCCCCGGCTTGCCGCCCAATATGCTCTCGCCCCCATCCGGCTGCCCCTTCGCCCCGCGCTGCCCGCACGCCATGGCCCAATGCATGGCCGCACTGCCGCCGCTTTTCGGCGCCGCGCATCAATCGCGCTGCTGGCTGCAACACCCAGATGCGCCCAAGGTCAACGCCATTCACGAGGTGGCGGCATGATGAAGCCCCTTCTCCAACTGCGCGACCTCCACAAGCACTTCCATCTGCCGGCAGCCCCCTTTGCGGCAAGGCCCGTGCTTCGCGCCGTCGATGGTGTCGATCTCGACCTGATGAAAGGCGAGACGCTTGGCCTCGTCGGTGAATCGGGCTGCGGAAAATCGACGCTAGCCCGCACCGTCATTCGCCTCCACGAGCCAACCTCAGGCAGTATCCTATTCGATGGGCAAGAGGTCGCCAAAGCGCCCGAACGTCAGCTATCCAGCTTCCGCCGCCGCGTGCAGATGATCTTTCAGGATCCCTATGCCTCGCTCAATCCGCGCATGAGCGTCGGTGATCTGATTGCCGAACCCCTCGAAATCGCCGGCATCGGCACGGCGGCTGAACGCCGCAAGAAAGTCGCGAGCCTCCTCGACCGCGTCGGTCTCCCAAGCGATTCCGCCCAGCGCTTCGCCCATGAATTTTCCGGCGGCCAGCGCCAGCGCATCGGCATCGCCCGCGCCATCGCGCTTGAGCCCGATCTCGTCATCTGCGACGAACCCATTTCCGCGCTCGACGTCTCGGTGCAGGCCCAGGTCGTCAATATGCTTGAAGACCTGCAGGCTGATCTCGGGCTGACCTATCTCTTCATCACCCATGATCTGTCCATGGTCCGGCATATTTCGGATCGGATCGGGGTGATGTATTTGGGCAAAATTGTCGAGCTCGCGACCTCTGCCGATCTCTATCACCGCCCCTCGCACCCCTATACCCGCGCCCTGCTCTCGGCCATTCCGGTGCCGGACCCGGAAGCGGCGCGAGCGGTCGAGCCGATGCAGGGCGAAATCCCGAGCCCGATCGACATCCCATCCGGCTGTCGCTTCCGCACCCGCTGCCCGCTCGCCACCGAGCTTTGCGCGCGTGTCGAGCCGCAGCTCACCGATATTGGCGGCGGCCATCTGGCCGCCTGCCACTTCGCCGGGGAACTGGCGCAACAAGCAAACGGGGTAACATCCCCGACAAAGGAGAGAACGCAATGATGAAACGCGTACTGCCGCTCATAACGGCAATGCTGCTGGCCTCGGCCGGGTCGGCCTTCGCTGCCGGCGCACTGACCTATGTGGTCAACAATGAAAGCGCCAAATACGACCCCGGCACCACCGCCGAAACCTTTGCCGCCCCGATCATCGGCAACACTTTCGAAGGCCTCGTGCGCCTGAGCCCCGAGGGCGAAGTCGTACCGGCTTTGGCTGAAAGCTGGGATGTTTCGGAAGACGGCCTCACCTACACATTCCACCTGCGCGATGCAAAGTGGTCCGATGGCGAACCGGTCAAGGCATCGGACTTCGTCTATGCCTGGAAGCGCGTGCTCGATCCCAAATCGGGCGCGATGAACTCGCAGATGCTCTACCACATCGTCGGCGCCGAAGAAGCCTATGGCGGGGGCGATGCCAGCGCGATTGCGATCTCGGCTCCCGACGACAAGACGCTGACCTTCACGCTCAAGCAGCGCGTGCCCTATATGCTGCAGCTTCTTAACTACCCAACCTTCTATCCTGTCCGCGAAGATGTCGTTTCGGCCGACCCTGAAGGCTGGACGCGCAATCCCGCGACCTTCATCGGCACCGGCCCGTTCCGCGTCACCGCGTTCAATCAGGGCGAATCCGTCGTCTTCGAAAAGAACCCGAACTATTATGACGCCGACGCGGTCAGCCTCGACAAGCTGACCTTCCGCCTGGTCCCCGATCCGGCAACCGCACTCGCCGCCTTCGAAGCCGGCGATGTCGACGGCATCGAAGCCGTCCCGGCGCCCGAAATTCCGCGCCTTTCCGTCGAGTCCGATGCTTTCCTCATCGTTCCCGCTCTCGGCACCACCTATGCCTTCTTCAATCCGCACCAGGCGCCGCTCGACAATATCCATGTGCGCAAGGCGCTTTCGATGGCGATCGATCGCTCCGAGATCATCGAGTTCGTGCTGCAATCGGCTGACACCCCGGCCCTCGGCCTTGTGCCCCCGGGCATGAGCCTTGCCGGCGAAGATTTCACCGAAGGCCGCGATAATTTTGGTCTCTCGGAAACCGCTGATGTCGAAGGCGCCAAGGCCGAACTGGCCGAAGCCGGCTTCCCAAATGGCGAAGGTTTTCCAAAGACGCTCTACGTCACCTATTCCTCCCCGCCGATCGAAAAGCTGCTCGAAGCCATCCAGCAGATGTGGAAGGAAAACCTCAATATCGACGTCGAGATCCAGGCGACCGAATGGCAGGTCTTCTATCCCGAAGTGCAGAAGGTCGAGTACCAGATCGCGCAGATGGGCTGGGGTGCTGATTACCCGCACCCAATGACCTTCCTCGACAACTTCGTCACCGGCAGCGCCAACAATCTCGCCAATTGGTCCAACCCGGATTACGATGCCGCAATCGAAGCGGCGAAGGCGACTGGCGACGAAGCGGAATCGCGCGACGATATGCGAAAGGCCGAGGCCATTTTGATGAATGACCACGTCATCCTGCCGCAGTACCACCGCTACAATTATATGATGATGAGCCCCAAGGTGACCGGCTTTTGGCGTTCGCCGCTCAACGTCCCCTACTTCCGCGACGCTGAAATAGCTGAATAAAAACAATGCCTCCCGCCGGACAACCGGCGGGAGCTTCTCTTTTATCGGATTAAAGACGTGACCATTTCAGTTCTGCTCGAAACCGCGCTTGGCAGCTTCACCATTGCCGTCGATGACGCCAAGGCACCCGTTACGGCGGCAAATTTCCTGCGCTATGTCGATGACGGCCTGCTCAACGATGCCGAGGCCTATCGCATCGTCACCTATGAAAATCAGAACCCGCAATCGTTGCACAAGATCGAAGTCGTGCAATGGGGCTATCACACGACCGACGACCGGCCGGCGCCCTATCCACCGATTGCCCATGAAACCACTGAAATGGCTGGCCTTTCCCATAAGGATATGACCGTTTCGATGGCCCGCTTTGCTGTCGGTTCTGCCGCTTCGGAGTTCTTCATCTGCATCGGCGATCAGCCCGAACTCGATTTCGGCGGACGCCGCAATCCCGATGGCCAGGGCTTTGCCGCCTTTGGTCAGGTGGTGGATGGCCGCGAGACGGTGATGAAGATTTTTGCCGAGGCTGAAACGGGCGCTGGCAATGAATATAAGAAGCAGCCTGTGAAATTCACGCGCGTCCGCCGCGCCTGATTATTCCAGAGCGTCAATAGCTTGGCGCTGCTTCAGCATTTCGAGAAAAATCCGGTAGTCCCTGTCGAATTGCGACCGGGCTGCCGGATTGGGCGCCCGCGACGTGCCGCCCTGCTGCATGGCCAGACACGCCTGATCAAGGCTCGAATAGAGGCCAGCAGCATTGGCGGCGACCATAGCCATGCCGAGAAGCGTTGCGTCGGGCGTCGATGGTTCGACGACGGTGCAGCCGGTAGCGTCGGCGTAAAGCTCCATCAGCAATGGATTTTTGGTATGCCCGCCAGTGATATGGAGGGTGTCGATGGCATAGCCGCGGGTATTCAGCGTTTCGAGGATGTGGCGAACGCCGAGGGCGATGGAGACGCAGGTGCGCCAATAGAGGCGGCAGAGGCTGTCAAAATCACTGTCGAGGGTAAGGCCCGAGATGACGCCGCGAGCAAAGGGATCGCCGAGGGGCGAGCGGTTGCCGTGGAAATCTGGCAGCACGTGCAAGCGGTTAGCGAGGGCGAGGCCTTCGGTTTCGCGCAATTCCATGACGCGACGGCAAATGGCGAGGTGAGTTTCGCGGGTCGGTTCGTCCCCTGCCCCATGCCAGCGGATGATGTGATCGAGCAGCGCGCCAGTGGCCGATTGGCCGCCTTCGTTGAGCCAGACCCCGGGCAGGACGGCGCCGAAATATGGTCCCCAAACCCCTGTGGTCGGACGGTCCTCGGCCGATAAAGCCATGACGCAGCTCGATGTTCCGGCGATGAGGGCCAGATGGCGGTCGATGGTTTCGACGTCGGACGTGAAGGCGCCGAGGACGCCGAGAGCGCCGGCATGAGCGTCGATGAGGCCGGCACCGACGCGGCACTTTTGGGTGAGGCCGAGTTGGGCGCCGGCGGCTTCAGTCAGTGGGCCCAAGTCGTCGCCGACCGGGCTCGAAACGTCAGGAAGTGCAGCTTTTTCAATGAGATCGTCGAGGCCGACGAGCTGCAGAAAGTCTCGACGCCAGCTTGGCTTCTGGTGGCCGAGATAGGTCCATTTGCAGGTCAGGGTCGATTGCGAGCGCGCCAGCGAACCCGTGGCTTTCCAGGATAAAAAGTCAGCCAAATCAAACATATGGCCAGCGCGGGCCCAGCTTTTAGGGAGGTGGCGCTTGAGCCACATGAGCTTGGGCACTTCCATTTCCGGAGACATGACGCCGCCGGCATAATGGAGCACTTCATGGCCGGTTCGGGTGCATTCATCGGCTTCTTCGAGAGCGCGATGATCAAGCCAAACTATTGTATCCCAACGATCTTCTCCGTCTTTCGAGACGGTGACCGGCGCGCCGTTCGCATCGCGGACGACGAGGGAACAGGTGGCGTCAAAACCGATGCCGACGACTTCGGCGGGATCGGCCTTGGCTTGAGTGAGTGCAGACCGGACGGCGAGGCAGACGGCGGTCCAGATGTCTTCGCTGTCGTGCTCGGCAAAGTTGGCGTCGCTGCGCCGCATCAGGATCGGATTTTCGTGACGGCCCAAGAGTTTACCGTCGACTGTGAAAACTCCGGCACGGGCGCTGCCGGTGCCTACGTCCACTCCCACAAGGAGGTCTTGCCCCACGCTGCCCTCGCTTCTCCGTCCCGGGCGGAGCTTAGCGGAAGGCAGCGGGCGGGGCTAGAGGCGGTCGGCGAGATAGGCTTCGAGCGTCGCCTTAGCGCCGATTGACCACAATGAATTCAACGACTTGGTGAAGGCTGCGATGAAGCTTGGGGCCTTCGCGAGGTCGCCATAGATGTCGGCCATCTCAAGCCAGGCTTCGGGATTATCCTTGGCCCTCTTGGCCTGTGCGGTGAGGCGATCCCAGCTTGGATCGTTGGGTTCGATGACCGCGCCGCTGTCGGTCGTTCCATAGCAATAACGGCACCAAAGTGCGGAGACGAGGGCAAGGCCTGTTACCATTCCGTTAGCATTGACCCTATCCAAGGCGGTCGGAATGATAAACTTCGGTTGTCGATTGGAGCCATCGAGCGCGAGGCGGCGAATCGTGTCGCCGATCTTGGGATTGGCGAAGCGTTTTTCGCAGAGCGCGAAATAGTCGTTGAGATCGGTATCGGGCACCGGCGGCACGACCGGGATGATCTCTTCGGTCTCGACCTTTTTAAGGAACGCGGCGACCAGCGGATGCTCCATCGCCTCGTGGACGAAGTGGATGTCCATCAAGCCGGCCGGATAAGCGATGGTTGCGTGGCCGCCATTGAGGATGCGGATCTTCATGTGCTCATAGGGCGCGACATCGGGGACGAACTGAACGCCGACCTTTTCGAGCGCCGGGCGGCCGGCCGGGAAATTATCTTCGAGCACCCATTGCTTGAAATTTTCGCAGAAGACGGGCCAGGCGTCCTCGATCCCAAAATTGTCGGCAAGGAGCTTTTTCTCGCGGTCGGAGGTCGCGGGGGTGATGCGATCGACCATGCCATTAGGGAAGGCGACGGAAGATTTGACCCAGTTGGCGAGCGCGGGATCGATCAGGGCAGCGAGGCCTGCGACGGCGTTTTCAGTGACGTGGCCATTGCCGGGGATGTTGTCGCAGCTCATGACGGTGAACGGCTGCAGACCGGCGTTTTTCCGCGCGACGAGGCCGGCGAGGATCAGGCCGAAGGCAGTTTTGGGTGCGTCGAAATGGGCGGCGTCATAGGCGATGTCGGGATGGGTCGGATCGAATTTTTGCGATGCCGGATCGATATAGTAGCCGCCCTCGGTGATGGTCAGCGACACGATACGGATGGCGGGGTCGGCGAGTTTTGAGATGACGGCCGCGCTATCGCCGGGCTTGAGGTAATCCACCATGGCGCCGGTGACATGGGCGGAGCTGGAGTCAGCTTCCTGCTCGACGACGGTCGTTAGCCAATCCTGGCCCATGAGCTTTTGGCGCATGGCCTCGTCGGTGTCGCGGACGCCAGCGCCGATCAGCGCCCAATCGTGGCCCTCGCCGATATTGAAGAGCGCGTCGAGATAGACGGCCTGGTGGGCGCGATGGAAATTGCCGACGCCGAAATGGACGATGCCGGGGGTTAGGTCGGCGCGGGTGTAGCCGGGGACCGCGGCGGTGGTGAGGCTCGGCAGGGTGGCGGCGGCAAGTTTGGTCATTCTGGTCGTCCTATTCTTCACATCCGGCCCTGCCCCGGCGTCATTCCCGCGAAAGCGGGAATCTCTCTCCTGTTTGCAACAAGGGATTCCCGCTTTCGCGGGAATGACGCTGTTTGTGTGGCAGGCTTATAAGGCCTTGCCCGCAGCGTCGAATTTATAGATGCGGGTTGGGTCGGGTGTCAGATAGACTACGTCACCGTGGCTAAAAGTCTGGTCGCCGTCGGTGCGGATGGTCATCAGGCCTAGGCCGTCGGTTTGGACGTGAAGGAAGGTGTCGGAGCCGAGCTGTTCGGCAACGCCGACCGTGCCTTTCCAGGCGCCTTCTGTGGTCGAGAGTTTAAAATGTTCGGGGCGAACGCCGATGGAATGGGCACCGTGCTTGGCGGCTTCCGGGCCGTCCACAAAGTTCATTTTCGGTGAGCCGATGAAGCCAGCAACGAAGCGATTGGCGGGCTTCTTATAGAGGTCGAGCGGGGAGCCGAACTGTTCGACATTGCCGGCATTGAGCACCACAATCCGGTCGGCCATGGTCATGGCTTCAACCTGGTCGTGGGTCACGTAAATCATCGTGGTCTTGAGCTGCTGGTGCAGCTCGGTGATTTCGAGGCGCATGTTGACGCGGAGCGCTGCGTCTAGGTTCGACAAGGGTTCGTCGAAAAGGAAGGCCTTGGGCTCGCGGACGATGGCGCGGCCAATGGCGACGCGCTGGCGCTGACCGCCGGAGAGGGCCCGCGGGCGACGGTCGAGATAAGAGCCGAGGTTGAGGGTACGCGCGGCGTAGTCGACTTTCTTGTCGATCTCGGCCTGGGGCATTTTCGCCATCTTGAGCGGAAAGGCGATGTTATCGCGCACGCTCATATGCGGATAAAGCGCATAGGACTGGAACACCATGGCGAGGCCCCGGCGCGCGGGCGGCGCGTCGGTGACGTCCTGCCCGTCTAGGAGGATTTTGCCCGAGGTCGTGTCTTCAAGGCCGGCGATGAGGCGCAGCAAGGTCGACTTGCCGCAGCCCGACGGACCGACAAAGACGACGAATTCGCCATCCTCGATATCGAGCGAGATATCGGGAATGATCTCGACTTCGCCGAAGGACTTGTTGACGTGTTCGAGGGTGATGGAACCCATTTTTTTCAGTCCTTTACTTCACTGCGCCAAACGTCAGGCCACGCACCAGCTGTTTCTGGCTGAACCAGCCGACGAGCAGGATTGGGGCAATGGCGAGGAGCGAGGCGGCGGAGAGTTTGGCGAGGAAGAGGCCTTGCGGCGAGGAAAAGGAGGAGATGAAGGCGGTGAGCGTCCCTGCCCGGCCCGAGGTCAGCGTGATGGTCCAGAAGGCTTCGTTCCAGGCGAGGATGACGTTGAGCAGCAGCGTCGAGGCGATGCCGGGGACGGCCATGGGGACAAGGACGTGGGTGATCTCGTTCCAGAGTTCGGCGCCATCCATACGGGCGGCTTCGAGGATGTCGACCGGGATTTCCTTGAAGTAGGTGTAGAGCATCCAGATGATGATCGGCAGGTTGATCAGCGTCATGATCAGGGTGAGGCCATGGACCGTGTCGAGCAGCCTTAGATCGCGAAAAATCAGGTAGATCGGGATCAAGACGCCGACGGCGGGCATCATCTTGGTGGAGAGCATCCACATCAGGATGTCCTTGGTGCGCTTGGATGGCGCGAAAGCCATGGACCAGGCAGCGGGAATGCCGATGATGAGGCCCAGAATGGTCGAGCCGAAGGACACGAGGATCGAATTGATCGCGTGCTTGAAATAATCCGACCGCTCCTGCACCGCGCCGAAATTTTCGAGCGTGAAGTTCTGCGGGAAGAAGGTCGGCCGAGAGGCGATGGCTTCGGCTTCGGTCTTGAAGGCGGTAAGGAGCGTCCAGAGGATGGGCGAGAACAGCAGAAGCGCGATCACCCAGGCGAGGACGGTGAAGCCGATGCGGGTTTGAACGGAGACGCGGCGGGCCATTTTAGGTCCTTTCACCGGTAAGAGGCGCAGCCTCACCTCTCCCTTCGGGGGAGAGGTCGGCGCGAAGCGACGGGTGAGGGGGCCTTGCCCACGCACCAAGTTGAAGTAAGGCCCCCTCACCCGCCCCAAGCGGGGCGACCTCTCCCCCAGAGGGAGAGGTGAAGAAGGGACGGTGCTCGCCATTGTTACGCATCCAAATTCTTCCCCACTGCGCGCATCAGGAAGATGGCGACCACGTTGGCGATGATGACGGCGACGACACCGCCGGCGGAACCGGCGCCGATGTCATTGCTGAGAATACCGGTGCGGAAGACGAGGAAGGCGATGTTGGTCGAGGCATAGCCGGGGCCGCCGCCGGTGGTGACGCGGATTTCGGCGAAGATGCCCAGAAGGAAGATCGTCTGAATGAGGATGACAATGGTAATCGCCCGGGCCATATGCGGCAGGATGATGTAGCGGAAGCGATTGGCGGCGTTGGCGCCATCCATTTCAGAGGCCTCGCGCTGTTCTTCCGAGAGCGACTGCAGGGCGGTGAGGAGGATCAGCGTCGCAAAAGGCAGCCACTGCCAGGCGACGATGACGATGACCGAAAACAGCGGATACTGGTTGAACCAATCAACCGGCTGCAGGCCGAAGAATTTCCAGAGATGCCCGAGCATGCCGTAGCCCGGATGCATGAAGCCGTTTTTCCAGATCAGCGCAGCAACCGGCGGCATGACGAAGAAGGGGGAGATGACGATGATGCGTAAAATCCCCTGACCCCAGATCGGCTGATCGAGCAAGAGCGCGAGGAAGGTGCCGCCCACCACGGTGATGAACAGCACGCCGCCGACGAGGAGGAGCGTGTTGATCAGGGACTGAGTGAAGCTGGGGTCTCCGATGACATAGACGTAATTGGCCCAGCCGGCGAAGCCCGTCATCATCGGATTGATGAGGCTATAATTCTGGAACGAGAACCACAGGGTCATGACCAGTGGCACGATCATCCAGATGAAGAGCACGATAACGGCCGGCGCCATCATGGTGCGCGCCAGGGCGCGGGTTTGTTTGGTTGCCATTCTTTTGTGACTTTCTCCCGGCGCGCGCTTGTTCTGCGCTGCGTTCCTCACAGGCACCGTTCTGTCCTCGGACTTGATCCGAGGACCACTCGCAATATTCACCGAGTGGATGGAGGCCCTCGGATCAAGTCCGAGGGAAACCCGGTGGGTGTGAGCGGATCTTTGAAAATCCGCTTGGCCAAAAGAGGGGATCGATCGGCCAGGCGGCAGTCGGGAAGATTCTACTTGATGTAACCAGCGCGGGTCATGTCGCGGGTGGTCGCTTCCTGAGCCTGGGCCAGGGCGTCGTCGGCGCTCATCTGGCCGGCGAGAGCGGCGGAGAAGAGCTGGCCCACATTGGTGCCGATGCCTGCAAATTCCGGAATCGCGACGAACTGGACGCCGGTATAGGGCACAGGCTTGACCGTCGGGTTGGTCGGATCGGCCGAATTGATCGAGGCCAGGGTCATTGCGGCGAATGGCGCAGCGGCCTGATAGTCGGCATTTTCATAGAGCGAGGTGCGCGTGCCCGGAGGCACGTTGGCCCAGCCGTCCTTTTCAGCGACGAGCGCGAGATAGTCCTTGTCGGTCGCCCAATTGATGAATTTCTCGGCCGCTTCGGCATTTTGCGAGGAGGCCGGAATGGCGAGGGACCAGGCCCAGAGCCAGTTGCCACGCTTGCCGAGGCCATTGTCCGGCGCCTGGGCAAAACCGACCTGATCGGCAACGGTCGAGTCGGTCGGGTTGGTGACGAAGGATGCGGCGACAGTGGCGTCGATCCACATGCCGCACTTGCCCTGCTGGAAGAGCGTCAGGTTTTCATTGAAACCGTTGGATGAAGCACCGGCGGGACCCGCATCGGCCATCAGCGAGAGATAGGTATCGAGCGTATTCTTCCACTCGGGCTGATCGAACTGGGGCTTCCAGTTTTCGTCGAACCAGCGGGCGCCGAAGGAATTGGACA
This sequence comes from Devosia sp. BK, assembly GCF_032907385.1. Classification (NCBI taxonomy): domain Bacteria; kingdom Pseudomonadati; phylum Pseudomonadota; class Alphaproteobacteria; order Hyphomicrobiales; family Devosiaceae; genus Devosia; species Devosia sp. BK. Next base: position 16,525 of record NZ_JAIMBX010000003.1, on the reverse strand, counting down.
TGGCGGTGAGGAAAGCCATGTTCTCGCCCCAGCCGGCCTTGCCGCGAAGGCAGATGCCGTTGATGTCATTGGCGCGATCGGTCATGGCGCGGGCGGCCTCGCCGATGAATTCCCAGGTCGGGGCTTCCGGCATTTCAAGGCCGGCTTTTTCCATCAGGTCCTTGCGATACATGATGAAGGAGCTCTCGCCGTAGAACGGGGCGGCATAGAGCTTGCCATCGAGCGAGAGGCCACCGCGGATGGCGGGGAGGAGATCGTCGACGTCATATTCGGCATCGGCGGATAGCCCATCGAGTGGCTTCAGCCAGCCCTGCTTGGCCCAGATCGGGGCTTCATAGGTGCCGATGGTCATGATGTCGTATTGGCCGCCATTGGTGGCGATGTCGGTCGTGACGTTCTGGCGGAGCGTATTTTCTTCGAGCACGACCCAATTGAGTTCGATGCCGGTTTCTTCGGTGAAGGCGCTCGAAAGACCCTGCATGCGGATCATGTCGCCATTGTTCACCGTCGCGATCGTCAGGGTCTGCGCCGAAGCCGAGCCAGCCAGGGCAAGCAGAAGTGCGCCCGCGAAAAGGGGTGTGAGTTTCATTGATATCCTCCCAAGGACGGAGCGAGTTTTTGCTCTCATCTTGAGCAAATGTTCACCAGCTGAGCGAAAGTGTCAAGCGGGGTATTTTTGCTCTTTGGGATTTTCACTTACTGAAGGAGAAGTGCGGCCGTCGTTTCGTCCGTAATAACGCCATTGGCGAGGCCGCTTTTGAGGGCGGCGCGGATGGAGGCGGCTTTGCTGCGGCCCATGGCGAGGGCGATGACGGGGCCGTTGGGGATGGGCGCGGAGGCGACGCGATCATTGGTGAGGCCGGCGATCAATTCGCCCGCGGCATCAAAGGTCCAGCCGCAGATTTCCCCGACGGCGCCGGCCTTTAAAAGTTCGGCATGTTCGGCTTCGGTGATGAAACCATCGAGGAGCAGCGGCGCGTCGGGGCCGAGATGGCCGACGCCGACAAAGGTGATCTGGGCCTGTGCGGCAAGGGTCAGCGTCGCTTCGATCATCGCCTGGGTGTGGAGGAGTTGCCGCTCCTTGGCCGAGGACGCGATGACCGGCAGGGGCATGGGGAAGGATCGGGCTTTCACCGTATCGGCAACGTTGAAAATCACGTTGTAGAAGGCGGCGGAGCCATCGGGGGCGATATTGCCGGTGAGCGAGACGACCTTATGGTGCTGGCAATCCATGGGCTGGAGCTGCTCGATGGCGGCTTTGAGCGTGCGGCCAGTGCCGATGGCCATGACGATGGGGTCGGTGCTCTTGAGATAGCGCTCGATCTCGGCGGCGCCCGCTTCGGCGACTCCGATCGTGGTCGACCCCGAGGCCGGATCGGACGGCACGACTTCGCATTGGACGAGGCCGAACCGATCGGTGAGGCGCTGGGCGAGGTCGAGGCAGCGGCCAATGGGATGGTCGAGCCGGACTTTTATGAGGCCCTCGCTGATCGAGAGCGAGACCAGGCGCTGCGCCGTCTGGCGCGAAATGCCCATCTTGGCCGCGATCTCTTCCTGGGTATTGCCCGCGACATAGTAAAGCCAGCCGGCGCGGGCAGCGTCGTCGAGCCGGGTCGCAGAATTGTCCTGTCGCGCTGCCATGGTCCTCACCTGTCGCTGGGGATTATTCCCAAGCCGGGCTCGGGTGCAAGCCCTACCAGCGGTGTCCCGAGGGACTGGGGCGCTTGAAATGATCGGTGAGGGCGAGGAGCACGACCATGTGGAGCCGCTCCTTGGTCGATGGATCTTTCAAACATTTGACGCGCGAGGACACGGTGAAATGGAGCCCGTCGCGGAGGCCCGTCGCCGTATAGGAGAGGAGCTGGGCGGCAGCATCGTAGCTGGCCGTCACAACCTTGAACTCCATCGTCGCCATGGCACCCGTTCCGCAAATCGCCTTTGCCATCATGGACATGAGACGGCTCAGGCATCAAGGGGTGCGATCGAGGCCGTCGACCCACACTTTCGCGATATTAGGGCGAGTGGCCCCATAGATCAGTTTTTGGAAGATGGCATTGGGGTCGGTTTCGCCAAAGAGGCGGATGGCGCCGGTATGGGCAGTGGTGTCGATAGCGAGGGCATCGAAGCGGTAGCCGGGGGCGATGAGGCCGATGGGAAGATCGAGCGCGATGCCACCGCCAGCTGTGGCGAGATGGAAGGCAGTGATGAGATCGACGGCAGAGTTGGGGCGGCCGCGCTCGTTTGCCGGAAGCGAGGGATCGGTGCCTTCGGCCAGCATGCGGGAGGATTGGACCGTCACGCGCACCGCTTCGAACATCGAAGCGGAGGGTCCGCCGGAAATATCGGTGCCAAGACCGACATGGACGCCCTTTTCGAGCGCGTGCCGAAGCGGGAAGACGGAATTGGCGAAGTAGATGTTGGAGAGGGCGCAATGGGCCACCGCGGCGCCGCGATTGGCGAGGCGGTCCATATCCTCGTCGGTGAGGAAATTGGAATGGGCCAAAACGCTTTTGCGCGTCAGAAGGCCAAAGGCGTCGAGGGCAGCCGCGTCGGTTTTGCCGTAGCGCTCGAGCACATGGCCATGGGCCCAGTCGCTTTCCGAGCAATGAGTTTGGACGTGGCAGCCGCATTCTTCCGCCAGTGCACCAAGGCCCTCCAGGGCTTCATCGGTACACGAGGGAATGAAGCGCGGCGTGATCACCGGGAGCACGCGCCCTGCCCCGTTATCGGGGTGATTGCTGATATGCTCGATGACGGCGCGGGTTTCGGCCACCGCGGTTTCAGCGCTCTCGTCGCGATAATTTTCGGGACAGGCGGCGGGATCATCCATCACCACCTTGCCGACAAGGGCGCGCTGGCCTTTTTCGATGCAGATATCGGCGAGGAGCTTTGTCGCGGCTTCGTGCTGGGTCGCGAAGTAGAGGGCCGTCGTCGTGCCGGTGGCGAGGAGATCGCTGACGAGGACCGCATAGCGCTCGCGGGCGAAGTCGAGATCGGCATATCTGGCTTCGAGCGGGAACGTATATTTCTGCAGCCAGACTTCGAGCGGCTCATCGAGCGCGAGGCCAAGCTGGGGATATTGCGGCGCGTGGATATGTAGATCGACGAGACCAGGGAGGCCATAATGGCCATCGGGCAGACGATAGAGCCGATCGCCAAGCTCGGCCTCGACGAGGGTCCGCATGGAATCCCCGGCCGGGTGAATATCGGTGATGGTGCCCGCGTCATCGACGCGGATCAGCACATTCTCCAGCACCTCAAGCTTTTCGCGCGTCGGCGCATGGAAGAAGGTCCCGATAATACCTGTGCCGCTGATATCCATGTTCACCAGACTATTTTGTGTGTCTCGCCCGTTTGTACATTCACAAAGCCCTCGGGGCAAAGCGCGGATGGGGCGACGAGCACCCAGCGCCAGGGCGAGCAGGTGAGCGTGGCAAAGATCAGGAATTCAGGAAAGCCCGGTTTCCAGCGGTTCATGGCGGCGGGGGCATAGACCCAGTCGACCTCGTCCGCGCGAGCAAGAAAGGCTTTCATATCGGCATCGAACGCTTCGGCGGGGCGCGCGGTCATGAGGCCGGCGATTTCGAGGCGCAGTTCGGCAACGACCTCGCCGCGATGGACGAGGACATAGCCGCCATCGATTTCGGCGAGGCGATTAACAGCCTTCGCCATGGCTTCGTCCGAAGAGCCGATGCACCAGATATTATGGCTATCGTGGGCGACCGAGCAGCACAGGGCGGTTTCGGGATCAGCAGGGCCGACGTCGGTCCAGAACATGGACGCCACCGCGCCATCGCCACGGTAGCGATCAGTCATCGACCATTTTGTGATGAGTTTTGCCGGATCGCGCTGCACTTCGCCGTTCTCTACCGGGAGGGTCTCGACGGCAAAATCCTCGTTCCAGGCGAAGGGGCGGGAGATCGCCGCCTGCATGGTGGTGCGGCCGGGTTCGGCCTGGATAGCGAAGTCGGCGGCGGTCAGCGTACGGCCGATATTGACGGAGCCCGAAGCCCAATCGGGCCAGTCGATGCGGGTTTTTGGGCCGGTATAGGTCTTGCCCTCGGACACTAGCCGTCCATCGGAATAGACGTGGGCGATGTCGATCGAGGGGACGTCGCGCAAAAGCACTATGTCGGCATAGCGTCCCGGCGTGATCGAGCCGACCCATTGATCGATGCGCATATGCCGCGCCGGATTGATGGTGGCGCATTGGATGGCGATTTCGGGTGCCAAGCCATAGTGGATCGCGTGGCGGACGTTATGGTCGGTGGCGCCATCGCGCAGCGTATCGCTGGCGCTGCGATCGTCGGTCGTGAAGGCGATATTGGACCAGTCCTTGAGGCACTTTTCGATGAGGCCGGGAATTATGGCGTCATAAGAAAAGGGGCGGAGTTCGGTGAAAAGGCCACGCAGCAGCCGGTCCCAAGTTTCTTCGAGCGCCCAGACTTCGTGATCCGACGAGAGGCCGGCAGCGGCGAAGGCGGAAATGTCGTGGAGATCGGTGAGGCCATTGCCGTGGCCTTCGACGACGCCGCGCATTTCGAACGTCGCGCGGATCATGCCCCACATGCGCGCGTAGCCCGGATTGGTGGGATCCCAGACCGAGGGCCAATCCATGACTTCGTCGAGGCTGGTGACCGAGAGGTTTTCCGAGAGGAATTCTTTCTGCTCATCATAGCCGAAATAGCCGCCCGACTGCTCCCATGGCGTTGGCGGCACGGCTGAACCAGGCTGAATGAACACTTTTAAAGGCGAGCCGGCGCGTCGGGCCTTTTCCCAGAATTCGATATTTTTCGGCCCATTGACGTTGGCGAATTCGTGGCTCGCTTCACAGGTCCAGGTATTGCCGCGCGGCAGGACGAGCTCGGCCTCGAAATCGGGCGTGATGTGGGTGGATTCGATGTGCTTATGGACTTCGCCGAAGCCGGGTACGGCAGAGAAGCTGGGATAGGAAACCCGTTTGGCCACCTCGCCGCGATAGGAGCCCACCGGGCCGACATAGGCGACGCGGCGGCCGGCGATGATGATCTCCTGATTGTCCATCCATTCATTGGCATGGACGGCGAGGAGGCGACCGACTTCCACGGCGAGATCGGCCGGCTTTTTGCCCAAAGATACCAGCAGGAGATGCTGGCGGATGGCGACCTCATCGGTCGCGGAGAGGATGAGGTCGTCGGGGAGGGTCATATCTTGGTCAGGATCCGCATCTGGCGGGCGCGCTGGGCGCGATAGCTGAAAAGGATCAGGGCAAGGACCGTGACCACGAAGGGAATGGTCTGGATCATTTCGCCGGGGATCCAATTGAAGAGATTGGGCATGACAACGGCAAGCGCTTCGAAAATGCCGAAGAGGAGCGCGGCAAGCATGGCCCCGACCGGGTGGCGGGCGCCGAGGAGCACCGCGCCGAGCGCGATGAAGCCGCGGCCGGCGGTCATGTCACGGGTAAAGCCAATATAGTTGAACATGGCCAATTGCGCGCCGCCGATGCCGGCAAGAGCGCCCGAGGCAACAAGGCTCCAAGCCCGCACCTTGGTGACGTTGATCCCCGCCGCTTCTGGGGCCGCCGGATATTCGCCGACGCCGCGCAGCCAAAGGCCATAGGGCGTACGGTAAAGGAAATACCAGACCGCAAAGACCATGAAGAGCGCGAGCCAGGAAAGGATCGAATGGCCCGACAGGAGGCTGCGGAGGGTCGGCCCGATGACGGGGACCGCGTCCAGGAAGGAGAGATTGACCGCGGGGACGGCCTTGGACTGGAGATTGATCGACGTGCCCTTGTCGCCGCCGGTGGCCTGGGAGAGCGCGAAGACGGTGCCGCCCGTCGCCAGAATATTGACGGCGAAGCCGACGAGGATGATGTCGGCCTTCAAGCGCAGATGGAAGAAAGCCATGAGCGCGCCGAGCATGCCGCCGGCGCAGATGCCGGACAGCACGGCGACATACCAGGGCGCATAGACCGAGACGATGACGGCGGTGAGCGCCGAGATCAGCATCATGCCTTCAAGCGCGACATTGAGGGCGCCAGAAAGATCGGAAATGAGCCCGCCAAGGGTCGCGAACAGCAGTGGCGTCGTGGTGCGGATGACCGTGACGAAGAAGGTCGCGGAAAAGACCGTCATCAGGAGTTCGATCATTTCGCGGCCTCCGCTGCGGAGGCTGGTGTCGTCTTATGGCCGAAGAGATTGGCAAAGAATTTTTTGCCCGGCAGCGAGAAGGACGAGGCAACGAGAAGGATGATGATGGCCTGAACGACCGAGATCATTTCGGTGGGCACATCGGTGCGGATGCCCATGAGCTGGGCGCCCTGACGGAGGTAGCCATAAGCCAGCGCCACGAAGGGCACGGCAAGCGGCCGCGAGCGCGCGACGATGGCAATGAGAATGCCTTCGAAAGCGAGATTGCCGTCAAAATTCTGCGCCAGATTGCCGAAGGCGCGGCCCTGGACGAAGACGGAGCCCAAGAGGCCGCCAAAGGCACCGGCGACGGTCATGGCCGAGACCATGATGAAGCTCGAACGGATGCCGGCATATTCGGCAAATTTCGGATTGTGCCCGACGAGGCGCAGTTTGAGCCCCCAATTGGTGCGGTAGAGCAGGAACCAGACGACGAAAGTGGCCACCAGCGCCACCAGAAGCCCGAGATCGAAGCGCGTGCCGGGGAGAATGGCGGGATAGATCGCGGTATCGGGGAATTTCGCCGTCGCCAACTGGCCCGTACCCTGCGGCGCGAGGTGGGCGCGGATCAGGTAATTGACGATAAGAATGGCGATGTAATTGAGCATGAGCGACGAGACGATCTCGCTCGCACCGAACCGCGCCTTGGCATAGCCGGGGATGAAGCCATAGACGGCGCCCGCGCACATGGCGGCGAGCATGGCGACGGGAATGGCCATCGGCGTGGCGCCGATGGGCGACATGGCGATGAGCGCGGCAAAGAGCCCGCCCATATAGACCTGGCCCTGCACGCCCATGGAGAATTGCCGGGCCTGAAAGACGACGCTGAAGGCAAGGCCGGTCAGCGTCAGTTTGGCGACGTCGTCGATCCAGAGCCCCATGGTGCGGTTGGACGAAAGCGGCGCTGTAAGCAGCGTCTGGAAGGCGGCGCCGGGATCGGCCGAGGTAAGAAGGATGACGACGAGGGCAACGATCAGCGCAATGACGACGGCGGTGAGGGCGCGACCGGTTTCGCGGCCAATCATGGCCCAGCGGGAAGGAGAGTTCTGGCTCATTGGAGGGCTGCCCGCATGGTTTCGGGATCCTGGCTCGACAGGCCGAGCATATAGGTGCCCAGCGTTTCGGCGGTGAGGTCATCGGAATTGACGAAGGCCGCGACGATCTTGCCGCGATAAAAGACGACGAGGCGATCGGACAGCGCGAGGAGTTCGGAGAGATCGGCAGAGCTCAAAAGCACCGCGGCGCCGCCATCGCGCGCTTCAGTGAGGGACTTCCAGATGAACTGGGTGGCGCCAAGATCGACGCCGCGGGTCGGCTGATTGACCAGCAGGAGTTTTGGTTGCTCGGAGAGTTCGCGGGCGACGACGACCTTTTGCATATTGCCGCCCGAAAGCGTGCCGACGGGATAACCGGGACCGCCGGCGCGGATGGAATAGCGCTCGATCAGTTTTAAGGCCTGGGCCTTGATGGCTTTCAAATCGAGGAGGCCATTGCGGACATAGCGCTTGTCGGCCAGGCGGGTGGCGACGAGGTTTTCGGCGATGGTGGCGCCGGTCGCAAGGCCCCGCGCGATACGGTCTTCGGGAATGCTGGCAAGGCCCCGCTCGCGCCGTTCGAGGGTCGAGAGCGGGTTGAGCTTGTCGCCATTGAGATAGACGACGCCATCGGCGATTGCGCGGAGGCCGGCAATGGCTTCGAGGAGTTCCGCCTGACCATTGCCCTCGACGCCGACAAGGCCGAGGATTTCGCCCTGATGCACTTTTAGGTTGAGGTCTTCGGCGATCGGGGCGCCGCTTTCGGCGGTGAGCTTGAGCGCCTTGACCTCGCAGGCGAGATCGCCGCGGCCCTTGGCGCGATCGACACGTAGGGCAATTTCGCGGCCAACCATCATGGTGGCAAGGCTCTGCTCGGTGACTTCCTTGGCGTTCACCGAGCCGACCGTCTTACCGGCGCGCATGACGGTGATGCGATCGGAAATGGCGAGGACTTCGGGCAGTTTGTGGGCGATGAAGATGACCGTGCGGCCCTGCGCGACGAGGGCGCGGACGGCGACGAACAGCTCTTCGACTTCCTGGGGTGCAAGAACGGCGGTTGGTTCGTCGAGAATGAGGATGCGCGCGTTCCGATAAAGCGCCTTGAGGATTTCCACTCGCTGCTGCTGGCCGACAGGGAGTTGGCCAACGGGCGGCAGAGGATCGACCGCGAGGCGGAATTTTTCGGAAAGCGCGCGCACCTCTTCGATCGCTTTTTGGCGGTCGAATTTGATGCCATTGCGCGGCTCGGAGCCGAGCACGACGTTTTCATAGACCGAGAAGGACGGCACCAGCGAGAAATGCTGGAACACCATGCCGATACCATTGTCGATGGCATCGCGCGGATTGGCAAAGGAGACGGGCTTGCCATCGAGGCGCAGTTCGCCGCGATCGGGCTGTTCGATGCCGAAAAGGATCTTCATCAGCGTGGATTTGCCGGCCCCGTTCTCGCCGACGACGGCATGGACTTCGCCTGCCGCGATAGTAAGATTGACGCCGTCGTTAGCGACGGTGCCGCCGGGATAAGTCTTGCCGATGGAAATGGCTTCGAGCAGCGGCGCCATGGCGTCTCCTCGCTGGAATAGAAAAAGCCCCGCCTGAGGGACAGGCGGGGCCGGAACGCTTACTTCATGGCGCTGTCGACGGTGATTTCGCCGGAGATGATCTTGGCCTCCTCGGCGTCGACTTCGGCGCGGACATCGGCGGGGACGAGCTTTTCATAGTAGCTGTTCTTGGCGATGCCGACGGCGCCATCGGCAAGGCCGAGGATCAGGTTGGTGCCATAGGGCGCAGTGCCATCGAGCGTCTGCTGCAGGGCGGTAAAGAGGGAATCGCCAACTTTCTTTTCGACCGAGGTGAAGATCACATCGGCCTGGGCCGGATCCGTCGGAGCAAAGATTTCGGCCTGGTCGCTATCGACGCCGACGGCAAGCTTGCCTTCGTCGCGGGCGGCCTGGAGCGCGCCGATGCCGGTGCCGCCGGCAATCGGGAAGACCACGTCAACGCCTTGGGCGAACTGGGCGAGCGCCAGTTCCTTGCCCTTGGCCGGATCGGTGAAGGAACCAGCGACAGCGCGGGTCACCTGTACATCCGGATTGGCGGCCTTGGCGCCCTGCTCGAAGCCGAGTGCGAATTCGAGGATGGTCGCGCCTTCGACACCGAGGATTTCGCCGAGCTTGCCGGTGGTCGAAATCTTGGCGGCGGCATAACCGGCCAAGTAGGCGGCGGTCGACACGCGATAATTGATGGCGAGCATATTGCCGAGATTTCCGGCGGTGAAATCAGGCGCGTCGTCGAAAACGATGAACTTGGTTTCCGGATAGTCCGGCGCGAGCTCGGCCATGAAGCCGGTCATTTCCCAGGTACCGGCGATGACGACGTCATAGCCCTGGTCGGTGGCATCGGCGAGGGCTGGCTGCCAGCGGCCACGATCATTGCCGGCTTCGATGACAGTGACATCGACCGGGAGCTCCGCTTCGGCCCGATCCAGACCCGCCGCGGCGGAATCAAAGAAGCTCTTGTCGCCGAGATTGCCATGGACGACGAGGGCAACCTTGAGCGGGTTTTCCTTGGTATATTCCTGGGCGAAAACTGCGCCAGCCGAGACCGAGGTCATGAGACCGGCGGCAAGGAGGCCGGCAAAGGCGCGGCGGGTAAAGGTTGGGGTGGACATTGACGAAGCTCCCTTAAGGCTTGGGTCAGGCGGTGGCGCGGTAGGCAACGGACGCGCGGTAGAGCGCCACGAGGCGATCGACCTTTGCTTCCTCGATCAAGGTCACCATCGGCGTGCCGAGGCGGCCTGAAGGATCGACCACGGTCATGCCGCGCGCGATGCCCGGCGCAAGCGCCACATCGACGGAAGCACGAATGGTCTTGGTCACAAGCTCCGGCTCGATAACAGCGGCAATGGCCAGCGGATCGACGAAGCGGAAATGATCGGGCCCGCCATAGCCGACAGTGGTCTTGCGCGCATGGTCGACAAGCGCGGCGGAAAAAGTCTTTTCCGGGCTGTCCGGAATTTCGGCAAGGAGCGCTTCGACTTCATCACCGGTCATGAAATGGGTGACGCAGGGCTCCCAAGGCGCGACGAGCGTTTCGACATCTGCACCAAAGACGATCGCGGCGGCTTCGGGATCGGCATAGATATTGAATTCGGCAGCCGGCGTGGTGTTGCCACGGCCATAGACGGTAGCGCCCATGATGGTGAGCTGGCCGATGCCGGGAACGATATCGGGCGCCAAGCGAAGGGCGAGCGCCATATTGGTCAGCGGGCCGATCATCAGGATATCGACCTTTTCGCCGGCCTTGGCGGCGGCGCGGAAGGTTTCAACGAGATAGCCGACGCCATCGGTGCTGGCGACTTCCGGAATCTTTGCGGGGCGCGGGGCGCCGCCGAGACCGTCTTCGCCGTGGATATATTTCGCGTCGATCACCGGCTGGGTCAGCGGACGATCGGCACCCTTATGGACCGGCACCGAGCCTTTGCCCGCAACTTCGAGCACGGTGAGAATATTGCGCGTTGCCGCATCGAGACCGACATTGCCGAAGACGGTGGTGATCGCGTCCGGCGTCTTGCCATTGGCGATCAGCATCATCAGGGCCTGCGCGTCGTCGACGCCGCCATCGGTATCGAGAATGAGTTTTCTTGCCATTATGCCACTTTCCGAGCCGCTGCGACGCGGTCCCAGAAATCCCTATAGGTGTTTGAGTACTCGGCCCTGATCTCGGACAAGGGCCGACGCAGGAGCTGCCGATCTTGCACCAGCTGCTCGCCGGCGACAAAGACATGGCGCACATCCCGTCCGCTTCCGGAATAGACCAGCAGCGTCTCGATGTCAGGTGTCTCGGAATAGCCTGCACCAGAAATATCGATCGCGATGATATCGGCGGCCTTGCCGACTTCGAGCGAGCCGATCTCATGGTCGAGCCCCAGCGCCTTGGCGCCCTCGATGGTGGCCATGCGCACGAGCTCAGCACTGGAGATTGGCTGCGCCGTCCTTTCGCGATGCGAGGCGACGAGCCCCGCGATCCGCATCTCGTTGATCATGTCATAGCCATTGTTGGCCGCGACATTGTCGGTGCCGAGAGCAACAGTGACGCCCGCTGCCTTGAGATCGACCACCGGGCAAATGCCCTCGCGGCCGGAACGAAGCCCGGCCGTCGCATTGTGGGAAATTGAAGCGTGCGGCGCGCGGGCGAAAACCGCGATGTCCTCGGGGCTCAGATCAAGGCAATGCGCTGCGTGGATGCGGCCATTGAAAAAGCCGAGCTTTTCGAGCGCAACCGCCGCCGTCGTGCCATAGCGCCGCTCGGTCTCTTCATTGTCTTCGGGGCCACACGCCATATGGAGATGCAAGCCGACGCCGAATTCATTGGCGACGGCGACTTCGGCAAGGAGCAGATCTTCCGTATTATCGACATAGGGCGCATGCGGGCCGAACCAGGGAATGACCCGACCGTCGGACGAACGCTGCTGGCGGAGAAAGTCCGTCGCCTTGGCAAGTTCTTCCTCGCCACGCTCCTTGTCGCCCAATTGCACAATGCCATAGGCGATGACAGCGCGGAGCCCGGCATCCTTGACGGCGGCGGCGATTTCCTCGGCGAAGAAATATTGATCGCAAAACGTCGTCGTACCGCTCAGCGCCATCTCGGCGCAGGAGAGCGCAACGGCCGGACCGATATCGGACGAGACCAGCGACAGCTCCGGCTCCCGGATGGAATTGTACCAGCCCTCCATGGTGAGAAGACTTTGCCCCTCCGACCGGCCGCGAAACAGCACCATGGCCGAATGAGTATGCGCATTGATGAGACCGGGCATGACCAAATGCCCCGAGAGATCCTGGACCACGTCGAAATCATCGGGGTTCGGGCACAAATTCGCAGATCCGACACCGCTGATCCGACCATCGAGAAATGCCACCCACCCACCGGCATAAACGGTATTGACCTCATCCACAGTCAGGACGGTCGCATTGCGGAGGAGTGTAGAACCCATTTGACCTATCGTTGGTAAAGCGCTTTACATAGCCGATCTAACGATGGTTTCGAGGGGATTGTCAAATGCTATCGCACCCAATTTGCACAAGCCTGCGCCGCACAGGACTTGTGCACAATTTCTCGGCAAAAACCCGATGAGCGTCAATCCTTTTGCCGCTGACTCGGCTGTCCCCGCGCGGCTTGGCAAGATCGGCGAAACCGAAAAGGCGGCGATTGCCGATGCCATCCTTGCGGCAATCGCGCCTGCAAAATCGCAGCCGCAGGACAATATAGGCGGGGTCATTCCGGCTTCAGTGGTCAGCGAACTCGTTGGCCGCTTTGGACTGCAGTCCGAGCGCGATCTCATGTGCCTGCTGCTCGATCTGGCAGCGCGAGAAATTGCTAAGCCGCTGATTTCCGACTTTCACGTCGGCGCTGTGGGCCTCGAAACCGAGACGGGCAATCTCATCCTCGGCGGCAATGTCGAATTCCCGACGACGCATCTCGGCTATACGCTCCATGGCGAGGGTTTTGTTTTCACCCGCGCCATGAGCCGAGGCACCAATATCGCCGTGATCGCCATTGGCGAAGCCCATCCCTGCGCCCATTGCCGGCAATGCCTCGCTGAATATGCCGCTAGCGATCGGCTAGAGCTGATCGATCCGTTGGGCCACACGCTCAAACTCAGCGACCTTTATCCCTGGCCGTTCGACCCGGCCTATCTCGGCGAGCGCGGCGCCGTGCCCGGACGCGAACTCTGGCCCAATCTGCGCTTCGAGGAAGATAGCGTCTCCCCCGCCGCCAAGACTTTGCTCGCGGCAGGACGGCGCAGCCATTCGCCCTATAGCAAATGCCCCGGCGCCCTGACGCTGCACCTACGCGATGGCGCCGCGGTCACCGGCACCGCCATTGAAAGCGTCGCCTTCAACCCGACCATCCATCCGGTGCAATCGGCGCAGATCGATCTTCTGGCCCATGGCTATGGCTATACCGACATTTTGGGCGCCAGCCTCGGGACCGTCCGCGGCGGCGCTGTCGACTATACCGCAAGCACCCGCGAAGTGCTGTCACGGATCGCACCCGACGCGCCTGTCATGGTCATGGGATGGGCGGTGTGACTCGGATGCCGTCTCAAAGCGCGGAGGCACCATGCCAACCCTGAGCGACGTCGCGGCCGAAGCCGGCGTCTCCCCGACGGCCGTCTCGCGCTATCTCAACAATCGCATCGATCTGCCGCAGGCGACGCGGGACCGGATCGATGCAGCGATCGCCAAGCTCGACTATCGCCCCAACCTCCTGGCGCGGCGGCTCTCGACCGGGAAATCCGAAGCGATTGCGCTCGTCACCCCCGATATAGCCAACCCATTCTTTGCCGAGCTTGCGGCGGCGGTCGAGCGCCAGGCGCATGCGAGTGGCTATTCGGTCTATATCACCTCGACCCAAGGCCACACGGACGCGGAAGTGAAGGCCATCAGGCGCATGGCCGATAGCCATGTCGATGGCCTCATCATGATGACCAACCGCGTCGACGACGGCACGCTGGCCGCGCTCTTGGCCGGACGCACCAATGTCGTCGTGCTCGACGAAGATATCGAAGGCGTCAACCTGCCCCGCGTTTTCGTCGATAATGCCGAGGGAGCATATCTGGCGACACGGCACCTCATCGAGCATGGGCATCGCGATATCGCGCTGATCGGCGGGCCGCATCGGCTGATGAGCGTCAACGAACGCCTCGCCGGCTATAACCGCGCCATGGACGAAGCCGGTTTTTCGATCCGTCCCGGCTGGGTCCTTCTCGGCGATTATAGCCGCGACTATGGCGCGGCGGCCGCATCGGTTTTGCTCGAAGCGCCCTCGCGGCCGACAGCCATTCTCGCCTGTTCCGACTATATCGCCATCGGCGTCATCCAGACCGTGCGAGCCCTCGGGTTCTCTATCCCCAACGACATCAGCCTCGTCGGCTTCGACGACATGGCTTTCGCCGCACTCGTCGATCCGCCGCTGACGACCATTCGCCAACCGGTCGGCGCCATGGGCGAACTGGCAGTCAAACATTTGCTTGCGCTGCTCGAAGGGACGCCGCCGCCTGACGAAACGCGGCTGCCGGTCGAGCTCGTCATCCGTAATTCCGTCGCGCCGCCGGCGCAGCACGCCGACCCAACCTGAATTTTTCACGCGGGCGGCAAACCACTGCCCCGCGCCAACATGAGGCCATGCCATGAGCAAACGCATTCTGATCGCTGGGGAATCCTGGACGGTGCATTCCATCCACCAGAAGGGGTTCGATAGCTTTACGACCACCGAATATGCCGAGGGCGTCCGCTGGCTCAAGGCAGCGCTCGAAGCCGGTGGCTGGGACGTGACCTATCAGCCCGCCCATGTCGCGGCGCGAGACTTTCCGTTCACGGTCGAAGACCTTGCCACCTATGACTGCGTGCTCCTCTCTGATATCGGGGCCAGTACGCTGCTCCTCCATCCCGATACGTTTGCGCGCTCCAAAGTTCTGCCAAACCGGCTCGCAGCGGTGCGCGATTATGTGGCGCAGGGCGGCGGTCTCGTCATGGTCGGCGGCTACCTGACCTTCCAGGGGATCGACGCGAAGGCACAATATGCGGGCTCGCCTATCGAAGAAGCGCTGCCAGTGACCATCGAGCGCGGCGATGATCGCGTAGAGGCGCCGCAAGGCGTCGTGCCGAAGGTCGAGAATGGGGGACATGCTATCGTGGCGGAGCTCGAGGCCGAGTGGCCGGCTTTGCTGGGTTACAACCGCTTTGCGGCTAAGACAGGTGGCGATGTCGTCGCAAGTGTCGGCAATGATCCGCTGATCGTCGCAGGAGACTTCGGCAAGGGCCGAAGCGTTGCCTTCGCGTCGGATTGCGGCCCGCATTGGGCCCCGCCGCCTTTCGTCGAATGGGCCGGCTATAATCGTCTTTGGACCCAGCTTTGCGATTGGGCAGCGGGCAAATGAGCATCACCGTCAAGCAACCAGAGGATCCATGGCAGCGGACGACCACGGCTGGCGGCTTTGCAGCCGATGAGGTGATTTCAGCGCTGCAAAAATCGATCCGGCGCGCACTCGTTGATAATGCACTGCTGCTCGCCTGGGAGATGTTTCGCACGAGCCCGGAGATGGAAGAAAAGCTCTGGTCGCGGCTCTGTGTCATTGCGGTGGAAGATATTGGCCTCGGCAGGCCCGAGGCACCGGTTCTGGTCGAGACGCTCTATCAGCAACACAAGCGCTATGATCGGCCAACGGGTGATCGCTTCCTCTTTGCCGCCCATGCCGTGCGGGTTCTGGCCGGGTCCGAAAAGGATCGAACCAGCGACGATATGGTCAATTGGGCCATTCGCGGCACGCAATTGGGTGAACTTTCGCCAGAGATCATCGACGTCGCCAAAGATATGCACACTTTAGCCGGCCAGGAACGCGGGCGGGACTATCGCTTTTTCATGGAAGAGGCGAGCAAAGTGACGCCCGAGATCTCAGGCAAAGACCAAAAATATCGCGATTGGATCATGGTCGCATTGGATAGCGGCAAGCTGGTTTAGGGCGTTTGGGGATTTACGTCAGGACGAGGCGAAAAAGGTGGTTTTCGAGAACCGGAGCGGAGCGTACGTTCGGGTACGTGAGCAACGGAAGCGCAGAAAATCGCCGTTTGCAGTCCGGCATCACGGAATCCCCACACGCCCTAGGCCGAAAGCAGCGGCGCGAGGCTCTTGAGGAAGGCGCGGCACTCTTTGAGCGTCGCGCTCGCCTCGTCGGAAATGTCTTCGCGAAGGCTCTCGCCCTGCGCGTTCAGCGTGTCGAGGAGGGCAAGCCGTCGCTCGTGCAGCGTCCTGCCGATTTCGAGGTCCGCAGCGGTCTCGAGTGCCCGGCGCATTTCCTGAACGCGGAGCAGCAGCGAAAAGCTGGCATAGAGGCGCCGCGCGATAGTCGGATCGCGGCGCCAGTTTTCACCAGCAAAGATGGCCGAGGCTCGCTGACCGGCACCGAGGCAGTCAAATGCCTCACACCCCTCATAGCCAAGCTCTTCCCGACGCGCGTGAATGGTGCAGCGAAAGGCGGCATCTAGGTTATGGCAGGGTTGGCCGGCGGCCTTATCGTGAGCAAATTGAGAGCCACGAGAGAAAGCGAGCGCAGTGCAGCATAGAGCAAAGCACTTGTCGCATTGGGCTGAAAAATCAGCGTTCATCGCTGTGCTTCCGGTTTCATCGCATTAGAAACAGCAAAGCCCCGGTTCTTTCGAACCGGGGCTTTTGTTATGATTATCGTAGAGAGGGATGTGTTTTTAGCAGACCTTGCAGTGACCTACTCTCCCAAGTCTTGAGACTTAGTACCATTGG